>NZ_JAAOEO010000028.1 GCF_011393025.1 Neobacillus terrae
TCAGACTAACGGATGGGCTCTAACGCACCATAGTTCATCGACCTTCCTCATCCAGCCGTAGAATCAGTATTGACGGATTGTGACCATTTTCATTCTCTGTGGTGAAGCGCCGATTTTTGCGCTTCATGGATGGCTAACGGGTGCTTTAGTTTAAGAAAGATAAACAATAATACTATAATTTAAACTGCCTAAAACCTCGTCGTATTATATTCCGGCGGGGCTTTCTTTTTTTATGGCTATAAAAATTCCTCTTGACTTTTCCTCAGAAATGGTTATGTTCCTTTTGCCGGTGGGTGAACTACCGAACATAAAAAAACAAATGGAGGAATAAACACCATGAAAACAACCACGAAAAAAAATCGTGAAAATAAGATCCGCAACAATACACAGGCTGCAATCCGGCGTCTGAGAGATAGGGGTATGCTTTCATGAGCGCCAACCACTCCCCCTTTATCAGCAAATTAAGAAGACCTTTGGAAAAAGGTACTCTTTCACCCTTTTTATATGAGGGCTTTAAAGAGTACCAGAATCAAAGGAGGCTTAGAAATGAAAAAACAGCAAATATCCAGTAACCCTTTCCCTGGCCGGAACCGTGGACTTATTACCGTTGTAATTAAAAAAGGCGGCCAGGAAGGGAGTGTCCAGCTCTCCTTTGACCTTTTCGAGGAGCACCTATTAAAAGAATAGCGGAATAATTTATGCCTCTGCCTGAGAAAGATAACGGGTGGAGGTGATTTAAATGAGACGACGAGTACAAATAAGCTCTATCCCCGAATCAAATCCGGTTTCAAAAGTGTGGATTCAACACTTGATAACACGCCTTCTAATTGGAGAGCTTAATATTCCACACAGAATGCAGGCAAAATTGCTTTATGAATTATCCAGAGAAAGAAAGGATGTACATTAGATGCAATCTATTGACACTCAGAAAAAACATGTTTTCTTCCGGCGAGTAAGTACAGCAGGACAAGATATCATAACACAGGAGGCAGCTGACCTCCCCTACCGAGAGAAATTGCCGGATGAGGAAATTATAATTATCAATGAAATAGCCACTTCCGCAAACAAAAAAGCCATCAATGAAAGGCCAGAGATGCAAAGGCTCATTTCTTTGATAAAGGATACTAAAGTCCACACTATCTATGCCTTTGACCGCAGCCGCTTGTTTCGTGATTTTTACGAAGGCATGGAGTTTAATGACTTACGTGCTAAGTATAATGTCCAGGTGATTTACACATCTGTGGGGAATGGAAACATGCCAGCAAGTGATGACGTTTTCGTAGAAGGATTACTGAGCATGTTTAGTGACATTGAGGGGAAAAACATCGCCCGCAGAAGCCGGGAGGCAAGATTAAGATATCCCGCGAAAAAATTTGGTTACCAAAAACAAAAAGAGACAAAGCATTTCTTACATGACTCCTCCAAAAAGGAAAGCGTACAACAATACTTTGCTGCTCTTAAGGAAATTGGTTCCCTTGATGATTTATATAAGATCACGAAGGAGTATCGGAAAAGATTCAAAAAAACAGATGAGCAATTAATCTCCATGGCTACAGATCCATTTTACGCAGCATATGACCTGGAAAGGGGAACAAACAAGCTCCATCATGTCACCTCTTATATTTCTATTGAAGAATTTTTACAACTCCAGAGAGCCAAAGGAGAATTTTTTAAATCTTTTCTTGAACGAAAAAAATCGCTTAAGGCCCAAAACGTTTACATTCCCTATTGCGGTTACTGCCGGAAGCCTCTTATTTACAAGATTGAAGAAGAATCTAACGGCGCACATTATATTTGTTCTTCCAAACTGCATCCCCATGTAAATATTTCATTTTCAGACCTATCTAAATTAGTTGGGTGCATTTTGAGTGAAATCATTCAAAACCTCGATGAAGAAAAACTTATCGACCACTCTATCCGTTGTTACAGAACAATTAAAAAGAAATTGAAAGCGGAAATGGATATCATTGACCTAAATCTTAGTGGGATTACGGAGAAAATAGTCCTTGAATCTGATGAGTATTCTGCCGACTGGAAGCAAGACCCTTTATATAAACGACAACAGCTTTTAAAACAGGAGTATTATAATTGCCTGGAACAAATCCAAGAATATCAAAGCGCACTCCAGAAAAACAAATCCGTAATAAAAATTATTGAAGGGACACTAAAAAACCAAACTAAAACCAATCCCTTAATGCTCTGTGACATGCTCATAAATGCAATTTATATTTATGGGGATAACATTCAAGTAGATGCTTTCTATTTTGATTACCTTGAGGATATGGGAAAGGCAATTGTTTTCGAAGGAGATGATACAGTATGACTTTAGCATTTGGTTATGTCCGCCGTTCCTCTTATAAACAGCAGGAAAACAATAGTGTTGAAATACAGAAAGCCCACATCCTGGAGTATGCACGGAGAAAAGGACTAAGTGTCCCGGATGAATTTATCATTATCGAAGATGTTACGAGCGCATATAACAAGCGAGCCAATCAGCGAAAAGAGCTGATGCGACTCAAGGAAATGATGATCGAAACAAAAATTCCTACCGTAATCTTTTATGAAGAATCCCGAATGGACCGGACAGCTTACACGTTTGTACTGGACTTTTATCGACCATTAAAGGAAGTTATTCCGGATATTTTAGTATATACAACCAATTCCGAAAATCCCTTTAATCCAGATAATGAACAAAACAAAATCGCTCTTTTACTTTACCGACAAGAGTCAGAAATTAAATCAAGCCGCGCTGTTGGAAACTTGATTGCCCATTTAGAAGCCGAGGAAAAGACACGGCCAGGCTCCAAAGTTCCCTTTGGATATAAGCAGGTTAATAAAACGCTTATTCCTAATGAAGATTCCGAGATTGTCACTTTTATCTATTACCTTCATAGCTGGGGTGTATCAATGGGAAAAATAGCAACCATTCTGAACGATTCTGAAGTTCCTTCACCATCTGGCAAAGCATGGAGATCAAGCACGATAGAAAACATTTTAAAGAACCCTGTCTACACCGGAACGCTAATATGGGATATTCAAAAATCAAAGACTGAAAGGAAATACGAATTCCAGGATTTCCATGAACCCTTAATTGATTGCCTTCTTAAACAAATTAGTGACATTAATATTCAGCTTCAAAGTAATTATGGCCGCCTGGATACACCTTTCCTCTTTTTAAATAAACTTAAATGCGCTGATTGTGGTGATAAACTAGCCACCCAAAACGGCTCAACTAAAAGAAACGGCATTGCATATCAATACCAATATTACGTATGTCGGACCTGTAATTACAAACTAGCCATCGATGAATTACACGAAAAGCTTTTACCTCAAACTTTCAAGCATGTGCAATCTTCTATAACTGCACAAACAATGAAAACAACATCAGAAGCATACCTTACACAATTCCAACAGACCATCAAAAAAAATATAGCCAATTTAAAAAACTCTATTGACAAAGCCCATTCAAAGGGTTGTATTGCAAAAGAACAAGGTGACAAGGAGCTCGAAGAAGCAGCAGCCTTCTTGCAGTTAAAGTACAAAACCTCAATTGATAACCTTGTTTCCTACTCAAAGTCAGTCGATGAATTGAAAGGAGCGCTCGATTCAGATTTCTTTTCCCATCGCTTCAATCAACTACTAGATGCTTCTCTGGCGATTACAGAGAAGCGGTTAATCATTCTTTACTTTGTCGATGAAATTTTAATATCGCCGGAAAAGCCACCAAAGCTTATCTTTTGCGAGAACTTCTTTGAACAATTACTTCCACTGGATAAACTCCCGAAACAACGAGGGCTACAAATGGATAAACTACCGAATCATATTCAAACCACCGGAATACAAAATACCGACATTTCTTAAGCGCCCTGTCTACAGGGCTTTCCTTTAAGAAATGTTCGGTAGTTCATCCGTATTGGTATACCAATATGGATGAAAAACAGAAACTGATATCCATAGTATGGACGAAAAACCGAAAAATAACCAACATAGAAAAAATACTGGGAGAGGGAAATAATGAAGGTAATAAGGTCATATGCAGGGCCTGAAAAAGCTGTTGATGTAAGGACGGTTCTGCAGCAACTTTTAACATTAGAAATAGAAAAAATGGTGAATACTAATTCTGTAAACTCACCAGCATCTCATGAAAAAATTACTCTAGGTGGTGATTGTGCATGAGATGTGTAATATATGCTCGTGTTTCAACAGAATTGGATTCCCAACGGACGTCTATTGAAAATCAGATCGATATTTTCCGGGACTACACTTCCAAGCAAGAAAATTGGGAGATTGTTAAAGTCTATACGGATAAGAAATCAGGGACTAAGGAAAATAGGCCCGGATTAAAAGCTTTGATTGAAGATGGAAAAAACGGATTGTATGATGTGATTTTATCCAAAGAGTTATCTCGTCTGGCGCGTAATGGTAAGCTTTCATACGAGTTACGGGATATGTGTAACGACCATGGAATTCACATCGTGTGCATGGACAATTCCATAAATACTATTGAAGGCAATACCAATAACTTTGGATTATATGCCTGGTTATATGAAAATGAATCAGCCAATAGCAGCCGGAGGAATAAGCAGGCCAAGCGCGTTAAAGCGCAAAGGGGAAAGTTTGTAGGTTCACATCCTCCTTATGGATATGGTTTGGAAAATGGAATGCTTAAAATAAAAAACGATGATACTCCCAATGTCGTCCGCCGTATATTTCAGGACTATTTAAGCGGAACGGGTATGGATACCATTGCAAAAAATTTAACAGCAGAACAAATCCCTACTCCCGCTCAGGCAGCAAACAAAGCCAATGCTTCGGACCTATGGCATTCTTCTACTATCAAAGGAATCTTAAGTAACCAGCACTATGTTGGTGACCTCGTCCAAAGAAGGTCTGAAACAATATCGGTAACCTCTTCTAAACGACGCCAAACAAGTGAGCAGGAATATATCATTACAGAAGATGCCCATGAAGCAATCATTGCCAAGGAACTTTTTAATACAGTACAAGCAATGATGGCAAATAGAACTAGAACTGGTACCGCTCCACAGAAGCATCTATTTACCAATGTCCTTTATTGTGAAGAATGCAATAAAGGAATGTGGTACAAAGCAAACCAAAAAGGCTATAGGTGCGGCGGCAACATTAAACATGGAGCTCATTTCTGCCAAAGTAAAGTCGCCATTCGGGAAAAGGAACTTAAGAATGTGATTTTGGAAGACCTAAAGGAACTGTTCACTACAATAAGCAACGGGACCTTTATGGAAACAATGCTTGGTAAACTAAATTCAAAAAAACAATCCGTTCAAAAAGAATTGAAATCCATCTTAAAAGAGATTGAAATGTCCCGGAATCAAAAGCTTAAGCATGTGACTCTGTATACCGAAGGCATCATAACGAAAGAAGATTTAATGGAATTAAAGCAAACACTTGATGCCAAAGTAGAATCCCTCCTGATTAAACAGGCGCAACTAAATGAAGACTTGATTGAGTGCGAAAATAAGGATTATATTGCGACCCTTAAAGAAAAGCTTAGTGACTTGCTTAACCTTAAGGATTTGACGCCTCAAATACTTAATTCATTAGTGGAAAAAGTAACCTGTCAATTAGATGGAACAATTCACATCAAATATAGTTTTGTAAATCCATTACAAGAAACATGAGAGGCAACTCCCATAAGGGTTAGTTGCCTTCTTTTAAAATGAGTTGCGAGACACACTCAACATGAGTAGTCTGCGGGAACATGTCTACCGGCTGCACTTCAATTGTCTTGTATCCTCCATCTTCAAGGATACGAAGATCCCTTGCAAGTGTAGCTGGATTGCAGGATACATAAACGACTTTTTTAGGCTTCATTTCAATGATGGTCTGGAGCAAAGCTTCATCACAGCCTTTGCGGGGCGGGTCGACGACGAGAACATCAGCTGTGTTTCCTTCTTTGTACCAATTAGGAATTACAACCTCGGCTTCTCCCACTGCAAATTCAGCGTTTTCAATTCCGTTCAATTCTGCGTTTCGGCGGGCGTCTTCTATAGCCTGTGGCACGATTTCAACTCCAAATACTTGCTTCGCTTTTTGGGCCAAAAACAACGAGATGGTTCCGATTCCGCAATAAGCATCAATTACATTTTCTTCGCCACTCAGCTCTGCATATTCAAGGGCTTTTTCATAAAGCACCTTCGTTTGGTCCGGGTTCACCTGATAAAAGGAACGTGCTGAAATAGCAAAGCGGACGTTTCCTATATAGTCATAGATAACTTCATTTCCCCAAAGAACGGTTGTTTTATCTCCCATAATGACATTGGTCCGCTTCGAGTTAACGTTATGAACGATGGATTTCACATGAGGGAGACGCTCAATGATTTGTTCCACCAGTTGATTCTTATGTGGAATATCCGGTGTTTTGGTAATCAGTACAACCATTAACTCACCAGTTTGTTTTCCGTAACGGGCCATAATATGGCGGAGTACACCTTTATGAGACTCTTCGTGATAAGCAGGAATACCAAGCTTATCAGCTATATTTTTTACAGCCTGAATGGCCTCATTCACTTCACGAATCTGAATTAAGCTTTCATCTGTATCAACGATTTCATGGCTCCTCGGTTTAAAAAATCCAGCAATCAGCTTTCCATCCTTCTCTCCGACTGGAACCTGCGCCTTGTTCCGATAATGCCAAGGATCTTCCATCCCCAATATAGGGTGGACCTTTACATCATCGAGCTTCCCGATTCGGGTAAGAACCTGTTTCACCATGTTCTCCTTATACTTCAGCTGTCCCTCATAGCTGATATGCTGAATTTGACAGCCTCCATATTTATGAGCATTCTCCCTTGAAATCTCTATGCGAAAATGGCTTCTCTCAAGGATTTCAATTAGCTTGCCTGCTGCATAGCCCTTATTAACTTTTATAATTTTAATTTTAGCCCTTTCTCCCGGCAGTCCTCCCGGAACGAAAACCGGATAGCCATCAACCTTGGCAACACCTGCACCATCGTGGGTCAAATCCTCAAAAACAGCTTCTATATAATCATTTTTTTGAACTGGAACGGTTCTAGTCATTTTCTACTTCCTTTTCCTGATTGGATAAAAGGATTTTAACATAAATAAAAGTACATTGCGAAACAGTGGATAGTCTATTGAAAACAAAAAGCTGACCCTTCTAGGCCAGCTCACTACTAATCTTCGCTTTTCATTGCATCTACTTTTTCTTTTACTTCTTCGATGTTGCGCATTTTGTTTTCCCAGCAGGTTTTACTAAGGTCAACTGGATATTCCTCTGGATTCATGGTCCTCTTGTATTCATCCCAAAGTGAATCTAAATTCGCCTTCAGGTATTCCCTTGATTCTTCAAGGCATGGATTTTCATAGACAAGCTCACCATTTTCGAAAATATTCTCATGCAATTCCCTTGCAGTGAAATTAGTAACAACCTTGTTAATATAAGTATGCGTTGGGTGGAACATTCTCAGACGCTTTTCAGGAAGCACTTCGTTTTCCAGCGCGATATAGTCCCCTTCTGCATGGTGATTTACGTTATTGATGATCCGGTAAATTTTCTTCAAGCCCGGTGTTGTTACTTTTTCAGGATTGGAGGAAATTTTAATCGTATCCTCCATTTCTCCCTTCTCACTTTCGATCGAAACTAATTTATAGACCGCCCCAAGAGCTGCCTGGTCATAAGCAGTGATTAGTTTCGTACCGACTCCCCAGCTGTCAATTTTAGCACCCTGGGCCTTAAGATTTAAGATGGTATACTCGTCCAAATCACTTGATGCTACGATCATAGCATCCTTGTATCCAGCAGCATCCAGTATTTTGCGTGATTCCTTTGAAAGATAGGCAAGGTCTCCACTATCAAGGCGGATTCCTTTAAAGTTGATTTTATCGCCCATTTCATTGGCTACTTTAATTGCATTTTCCACTCCGGAACGAAGAGTGTCATAGGTATCAACAAGGAAAACACAGTCCTTATGGCTTTCAGCATATTTTTTGAATGCCTGGTACTCATCCCTATAGGCCTGAACCATTGCATGTGCATGCGTACCGGCAACTGGAATATTGAAGAGCTTACCCGCCCTCACATTACTAGTTGCCTGAAAACCCGCAAGATAAGCAGCGCGTGTTCCCCAAATAGCTGCGTCCATTTCCTGAGCCCGGCGTGTTCCAAATTCCATTGCAACAGCGTCTCCAACAACCTGCTTAATGCGTGAGGCTTTGGTTGCAATCAATGTTTGGTAATTCACAATGTTTAGCAAAGCCGTTTCAACAAGCTGTGCCTCGGCAAGGGGAGCATCTACCCTAAGGATTGGCTCGTTTCCAAAAACAAGCTCGCCTTCCTTCATGGAGCGGATACTTCCGGTGAAGCGAAGATCCTTCAAATATTCTAAAAAATCTTCCTTGTAGCCGAGTTCATCTCTTAAATAATGAATATCATCTTCCGTAAAACGGAAATCTTTTATATATTGGATTACTCTTTCCAAGCCGGCAAACACAGCGTAGCCGTTTCCGAACGGCAGCTTGCGGAAAAAGAGTTCAAAGACTGATTTTCTATTATGGATTCCGTCTCTCCAATAGGTCTCTACCATATTGATTTGATATAAATCCGTATGTAAGGTAAAACTATCATCCGAGTATATATGTTTCATGACTGACCTCCAGAATGCTAACCAGGTTATTCAACATTTTAACCCATTTTAACATTAATTAGCCTATTTAACCACCGCGCCGAGCGATTGCTCGAAATGACCCAATGCCCAGTCATGTCCAGGAAGGTTAAAAGAAGCTACTGCTTCTTTATAGACAACAATTTTAAAACCTTTATTGTAAGCATCTACTGCTGTATGAAGAACACAAATATCGGTGCAGACTCCTACAAGATGGACCTCGGTAATTCCGCGTTCCCTCAGTTTGATTTCAAGGTCTGTACCGGCAAATGCAGAATATCGAGTCTTATCGATGTAATGGAGATTTGAAAGATGCTTGTTGGCATCATAAAGAGGCTGCAATTCCCCAAATAAATCCCGTCCGCTGGTACCGCGAATATTATGAGGCGGAAACAGTTTGGTTTCCGGATGGTACTCGTCACCTTTGTCATGAACATCAATTGCGAAAACCGTGTAATCTCCATTTTTAATAAACTCTTCAGTCAATTCTACTATCTTTTTTTCAATAGCCTGTCCGGGTTTGCCGCATGTAAGTTCCCCGGCATCTGCAACAAAATCAAAAGTATAATCAATATTGAATAAAGCCCGTTTTTCCAAACTAAATCCCCCTTATCCGCAGTAAATATGTACCCTGTCTTGAATGGTGTCATTATACCATTTAATTCTCTCTTTATAAGAATATTTCCTTTATAAAGAGAGATAAAGACACATCCAGATTCCCGGAGTTCTTCGGTTCTATCGATGACCTTTAAAGTCTATCCATTACTTTTTCCCATCTATCCAATATTACTGAAGATTTCTATATAAAAAGCCCGCTTCATCACGGAGCAGGCTTACTTTACATTTTATCAGCTATATCTTGTTCCCGGGACCCAGTCAGTCGGCTTATCGAGCGGCCTGATATCATCAATTGGAACATATACCTCCAAATGGCGGTATAGGTTTTCGAATTCTGATGGCAGAAATCCGCCAAACTCACCATCCAAATTAAGCTGAACAGATTCAGTTGTACTAACTTTAATTCGATTGGCCTGTGTGTAAATCACATTTTCATCATTAACATGCTCGCCACGAACGGCAAGAGAGGCAATGCGGATAAAATCGGCCAGATTTATTTTTTTCAAGATAAGCAAAGAGAAAAGTCCATCATTAATTGACGCATCCGGTGCCAATTTTTCAAACCCGCCGATTGAGTTGGTCAGTCCCACAAGGAAAAGCATCGCTTCACCTTCAAAAAGCTTTCCGTCGTATTCGATTCTGACGTGGGAGGCTTTAATTGAAGGGAGCATCTCCATGCCTTTTAAATAGTAGGCAAGCTGCCCAAGCATTGTTTTCAGTTTGCTCGGCACCTCATAGGTAAGCTCGGTAATTCGGCCGCCGCCGGCTATATTTATAAAATATTTTTCATTGATTTTTCCAATATCTACTGGAATCGTGTCGCCCTTAATAATGATGTCAACTGCTCCTTCAATATCCCTTGGAATTTGAAGGGCACGTGCAAAATCATTCGTTGTTCCCATTGGGATAATTCCGAGTCTTGGACGGTATTCCTGTTCTGCCAAACCATTTACTACCTCATGGATTGTTCCGTCTCCGCCAGCAGCAATGACAACATCGTATTGGCGTTCAACAGCTATTTTTGCTGCGCTCGTTGCGTCCCCAGCTCCGGTTGTAGCATGGCAGGAGGTTTCGTAGCCCGCTTCTTCAAGTCTTTGAAGCACCTCCGGAAGCTTACGCTTAAAAGCCTCCCGCCCCGATGTTGGATTATAAATAATTCTAGCTCTTTTCACATTTCATCATCCTATTATCGAAATAAATTTATTCTTCGGATGCCCTGTCAATTGCATATTCTTCCAATTATTATCTTATCTCAAAGGGAGCCTTCCCGCAATGCTCCACAGGCATAAATTATAGTGTTTACTTTTAAAATCCCGTTTACTATGATAACCTTTTTTTCTTTTTTTGCAAAAAAAGAAAATCCGCCGGCTGTATTCCGACGGAAGACTTTCTTGATCGTTTGGCTTAAGTTTATTCTTTTCCTGGTGAATTCAGGTGTAGAGGAGGCGGAATGAGCCATCCTTTTTCTTTATTCAGTCTTAAAAATTTTGCTCCAAGCATCGCTTTAGCGGTATGAAATTGGCCAAACATCATCGCAATGTCCTCGCGAATGGATTGTCCGATAATGGTACTGCAGGCTACAAGGCCGGCAGCAATATCCATGGAGACTCCGGCGCTAATTTCAGGATCCATAAACCTTGCTCCAACAGGAATGCTTTCCAGATCAGCTGCTGGACGGTCTGGCGGGGTTGGCGGAAGTCCCACGCCATTTTCTTTTAAAAGTCCTTCTGTCTGGCTGATCTCATGATTTAGCCCGCCAATTGCTTCCTCAATCAATTTTTTCAAGTCACCGTCACCAGCATGGTTGAGAGTGGTCTGGTAACCGGATCTTAATGCCTTTGCAGTGGACAGATAGCTCCAAACCCCAAATACCTCTCCGTAATGCAAAGGTTCATTTTGTGGATTTCCGCTTAAAATTCCCATAAATACACTCCTCAAACTATTTTTCATATGCAGCTCCTTAAGAAGGATTGAGAACCACACTTTATAGTTTGCATGCTTTATGAAAAAGATATGCAACTATCTGATATTCAGTATTTCTTGGGTTGACCTTACTTTTGCAAATTCGCCGTTAAGGATGGCAAGCTCTGTATCGTGAAGCGTTTGCGGATCCATCACTTTTCCATCGATCCCTTTTAATTCAAAAGCAGCTGTAGCATCCTCAACTAAATAAACATCATATCCATAATTCCCTGCCATTCTGGTGCTTGTGGAAACACAATGGGGAGTTGTAAGACCAGCTATAACCAGTGACTGTAGTCCGTTTGCATCCAGATGTTCCTTCAGGTTAGTGCCAATAAACGCACTGTTGACCGACTTTTGAAAGACTGGCTCACCAGCAATAGGTTCAAACCCTTCTTTAAAGCTGTGTCCGGGACCGTTTTTATAAAAAAGGGATTCCGGATTTTCTGAAGTGTGCTGAACATGCAAAACAGGCCAGCCTTTTTCCCGCCAATTTTTCAAAAGCTTTATGGCATTCTGTTCAGCTTCAGGATTATTCCTTTCTCCCCACCAGGGATTTAAAAAAGCGTTTTGAATATCTATTAACAAAAGACCTCTTTTCATTATCTACTTCCTCCTATTGAACAAAAATCATAAAGGTCAAGGCTTACGATCATCTTATGGAATCCATCAAACAAATTAATCAGTGCCAGCAGTTTGATAATCTGGGTTTCGGTAAAGTGCATCCCCAGCCAGGCGGTTTCTTCATCCGTTATCTCTTTAGGATCCCAGCGGTATTTTGTTATAAAGGAGAACAGCTTCCGATCAAACTCCATGAAACCTGAATAGTCACTGCTATTTACAGCCCTTTTAATTGGCCCGTTCCAGACTGGGTCACCTGTATAGGAAAGGCTCATACACGTCTGGCAGCCATTAATATTAGCAAGCAGAAGGCGAACTTTTTCCTTCACATCTTTTGGCAGGTCAACCTCTTCCCATAAAAAGTGATAAAGCCTGTCATAAAGGTCTTTTATTTCTGGTACAAGCGAAAGCGCAGTATCAAAGTTGGACATTTCTTTTTCTGGCAAAAAAATTCTTGGCATTTCATCCCATCCTTTCCCTTTTATAGTATAATGCTGGTAAAAGAAATAGTATTTCACGTGAAACAATTTTTCAGAAAATACTTTTAAAATAAAACGATAAATATGGCGGTGACCTTTCAAATGATTTTAGATGCTACCGACAAAAGGATTCTTGCTGAACTTTCGGCCAATAGCCGCCAGTCTATGCGCGAGCTGGCCAAGAAAGTTAATCTCTCCGCCCCTTCCGTTACAGAGCGTGTCCGAAAGATGGAAAGCGAAGGGATTATAAACGGTTACACCATTTCAATTGATTATGGAAAGATGGGTTATGGGGTGGATTGCTTTATGGAGGTAACACTGAGGCAGGGAGAATACGAAAAGTTCCGCCGTATTATTGCCGTTAATCCAAATGCCGAGTTTTGCTACCGTATAGCAGGACGGGCATGCTATATCGTTAAATTAAGGGTTAAGGCCCTGCAGGATCTTGAGACTTTTATTAATGAAATTACAGGATATGCAGAAACAGTTACTCATATTGCTCTCTCAAAGGTTGAAATTGAGAAAAGCCTATTAGATGAAAAGTAAAAATAGGGCCGCGGAGGACCCTCTCTTAATCTTTCATGTGGAGAACACAAATATTGCAATCATGGGGGATCATGTGAAGGTCCGTTTCTCCCCACTTTTTCCCGAGGGCTTCCTTAAGCGCTTCCAGAACTTGCTCTCGCTTCCGTTCAGGCAAATCAGCCAAATAGGAAAGCGAAGCCACTCTTTCCACCCATTCAGAATTTGAAAATTCCACATTATATAATAGTCTGTAAAAATCGCTTGTCTCCAGGCCGCTTTGGCGCCATTCCTCAAACCATTCAACAGGCATTCCATTAATCCGCTGTCTCGACTCAGCCTTTGACCCTGCCGGGTTAATCTCTTTGATAAATCCCTTCATAACAACGAAGGTCTTTTCCACGACAGGATGACCCGATAAAAATCCAGAGTCTATTACAATGAGCATGCCTTCTGGCTTAAGAATCCTTTTCATTTCCTTTATGGTATTCTCGCGGTCAAACCAATGCCAGGCCCGCATAACCGTGACAATATCATAGATTCCTGATTCAAGTCCTGTCTCTTCGGCACTTCCCTTTTTAAAAATGATTTCGCTGTTTTCTTTCTTTGCCAGTTCAAGCAGCTTTTCAGAAGGGTCCACTCCGGTTACAATCGCACCGCTCTTAGCCAGTTCCCTTGTTAGGACCCCTGTGCCACAGCCAATGTCCGCCACTTTTTTCCCTTCTAATTCAATCCCCCGGACATTAAGACTTCTTATCAGGTTATCCGGTAAATCATTTCTTGACTTTGCATAGCTTTTTGCAACCTCACCAAAGTTTGTCATCCCATTCGATCCTCTCTTTTTTAAAAAAGCATATTGTCCTACTACAAATGAATATATTTATTCTTGTCAGAGCTTGTTTTAGAAAGTGGGGAAAATAATGATGTTCCTAGGATTATTACTTGCCGCCTATTTGATTGGAAGTTTCCCGACGGCTCTTCTTGTTGGAAAAATAGCTTTTGATGTAGATATTCGTGAATTAGGGAGCCAAAACCCGGGTGCAACCAACTCGCTCCGGGTTCTTGGAAAAACAGCTGCGATAGTGGTGCTAATTTTTGACGTTGGAAAGGGAGTACTTGCCGCCAGCCTGCCCGCTCTTTTCCACCTCGAATATGAATCCCTATATTTTGGAATGGCATCGGTGGTTGGCCACTGCTTTCCGATTTTCGCCGGATTCCGTGGGGGAAAGGCGATTGCAACCACTGCGGGCACTCTAATTTTTATCAGCCTGCCGCTCTTTTCTGCTGCTTATCTTGCCTTTTTTGCAGTCATCTTTTTAACAAAGTATGTTTTTTTGGGATCCATTTCAGTTGGACTTTCCCTGCTGGCCTATTCTCTTTGGTCACAGAATATAGGGTTCGAAATACTATTCCTCCTTTTCTCCTTGTTACTTCTTTATTTACACCGATCCAATATTCGTAATCTCATTCTTGGCATTGAACCGAAAATTAATGATAAAAAGTTAAAAAAGGATAGAATTCCGCCTAAAAAATTGTAGAAATATTAAGACCCCGCTGACTTTCCATTCAACGGGGTCTTTTTTCATTTAGATAAGGTATTAATGATGCTTGCAGAGACTGCGCGCCAAATCGTTTCTTCTGTTAAGTAAGAGGACATAAGGCCTTTGTACATAGCCATCTGCTTTTCCTGAAAATCAGGTGCTTCTTTATCAGGAATCTCTGACCGGCCCTTATCAACCATTTCCTGCATCTGCGGTGCTCTGGGACCCCAAACGCCAGCTTCATTCCCTTCCTGATCGATGAAAATAAAAATAGGAATAGCCCTAGAAGTTCCGTTTGTTAAATATTGATCCATCAATTCTAGATTCTGGTCGCGCAGTAAAAAGCGCACCTCCATATTGGCTTCCTCTGCGACTTTCATCAGAATCGGATTATTTAGCAATGCATCCCCGCACCAATCCTCTGTTATTACGATTGTTCTTAAACCCTTGTCCCTTAAAGCTTGAAGCTTTCCCTTCTCCTCTTGGTTCACTTCAAACTGTCTGTAAATTGATTACATTTCTTCTTTATTTTTTGTCATTCCGTTGATGTATTCTTCTGCAGTCATACCTTTTTGAAACCATTCATTCAGACTCATTTTGCACTCCTCCTTTATTCACATGATATCGCTTTCTCTTCCTTTTTTACAATTATTTGCTGTCTTTAAAACATTTCACTTTCCAGATAGACTAATTACTATTCCGAGAAAATATTAAAATTGACAGAAAAATGAGTTTTCATATATAAATATAGAAGATGGATTATTTTTAGAAAATTAATATTATTTAAAACCTATTCCATCATGACAAAGGGGGAAAGTATATGTCAAATGAGGTTCTTCAAATGATCTCGATCGGGATCTACATGGCCGGAATGCTTTTTATCGGCTGGTATTCCTATCGAAAAACAAGCAATCTCACGGACTACATGCTTGGGGGACGTTCATTAGGCCCTGCCGTTACAGCATTGAGTGCAGGTGCGGCTGATATGAGCGGATGGCTGCTAATGGGATTGCCTGGAGCAATATTTTCAAAAGGTCTTGCCCAAGCCTGGATTGCTATTGGCCTTACTATCGGTGCTTATATTAACTGGCGATTGTTAGCACCTCGCTTACGGTCTTATACCCAGGTGGCCAATGATTCAATTACAATTCCAAGTTACCTTGAAAACCGTTTTAAAGATGATACAAAGCTTTTGCGAATTGTATCCGGTATTGTTATTCTTATTTTCTTTACTTTCTATGTTTCATCCGGTTTGGTTTCCGGAGCTGTATTTTTCAAAAGCTCCTTCGGCGTTGATTACCACACAGGACTTTATATTGTCGGTGGTGTCGTTGTCGCCTATACTTTGTTCGGCGGCTTTCTTGCCGTCAGCTACACCGACTTCATCCAGGGCTTAATGATGGTTATAGCGCTTATGCTCGTGCCTATCATCGGGATTTTTAAAACTGGCGGCCCCTCGGAAACCTTTGATACAATCCGTGCTATTGATCCCACACTTCTTGATTTGTTTAAAGGGACTAGTTTCCTGGGAATTGTTTCAGCAATGGCCTGGGGACTCGGGTATTTTGGCCAGCCGCATATCATTGTCCGCTTTATGGCTATTACTTCTATTAAGGAAACGAAAAGCGCCCGCCGCATCGGTATGGGCTGGATGATTTTTTCACTTTTAGGTACGATTTTCACAGCACTAATTGGGCTCGCTTTCTTCCACAACAACACCCATTATAAATTAGATAATGCTGAAGCTGTCTTTATCCAGCTTGGACAAATCTTCTTCCATCCACTTGTCGCCGGATTTGTACTGGCTGCTGTACTGGCTGCAATTATGAGTACTGTATCTTCCCAATTAATTGTTACTTCCAGTGCTTTGATAGAGGATTTGTACAAAGTGGTTGTAAAAAAGAATGCCGGTGACAAAGAACTGGTTACTCTTGGGCGCCTGGCAGTTTTCATTGTGGCTCTTATTGCTGCTGCACTAGCTTTTAAGCAAAACAATACCATTTTAGAACTTGTTGCCTATGCATGGGCAGGATTCGGGGCTTCCTTTGGTCCTGTCATCCTTCTAAGCTTATATTGGAAAAAGCTGACCAAATGGGGAGCGCTTTGGGGTATGGTAGTTGGCGCTATAACGGTTATTCTATGGAGCAATCTTGGCCTTGGAAAAACACTCTATGAAATTGTACCAGGCTTTGCATTTAACTTAATTGTTGCTGTGATTGTCAGCATGATCACCTACCAGAAAAATGATGCTATTGAAAAAGAATTCAATGAAAGCGTCAGATTACTAAAACACGAATAATATATTTGAGGCTGTGCCGATGTTACTGGCACAGTTTTTATTTTGGGGCAAGGTTAGTTACTATTCTTTTTTGGGACTTGATTAGGGGGGTCCTTTGGTCACCACCTTCCCTTTAACCCTTTAGGGGTAACGATCCTAGAGCGTTAGTTACCCCTTTTCCCTTTGGCAACCCATTTGGGGTAACGATACTGGACCTTTAGTTACCCCTTTTCTCTTTGGCGACCCATTTGGGGTAACGATACTGGACCTTTAGTTACCCCTTTTCCCTTTGGCGACCCATTTGGGGTAACGATACTGGACCTTTAGTTACCCCTTTTCCCTTTGGCGACCCATTTGGCGTAACGATACTGGACCTTTAGTTACCCCTTTTCTCTTTGGTGACCCATTTGGGGTAACGATACTAGATCTTTAGTTACCCCTTTTCCCTTTGGCGACCCAATTTGAGCACTAATTAAAATTCACTCTTACAAATTTATCTAGAAAGCTTTCTGAAATATCGTATAATTTCCTTAAGAGGAGTGATAAATTTGAAGATTATTAGTAAAACAGTGAAGGCTTCAATAGAGATTCCTTTTACTTTTTTCCAGCAAGAAAAAAAGGCGGATACATTAGCTATTATATTGCCTGGTGCTGGATATACAGCCCAGGCTCCGTTGCTGCACTACACTGCCGGAAGCTTTTTTACGAGAGGGATTGATGTTCTTCAGGTAAATTACAAGTATCCTAAAGCACTAAGCGATGAAACATTTACTGAAGATGTACAAACAGTGGTCAATTCAGTATTGTCCGAGCACCACTATGATTATTACTATATTGCAGCAAAATCGATTGGAACGATTGCTCTTTCTGGTCTTCTAAAAAATCCAATATTTGATTCTGCAAACCTAATATGGTTCACGCCGCTTATCAGCGAAGACTTTGTTTATCAAGCTTTAATGAAAGCAGGCAACAAGGGCCAGGTTTATATAGGTACGGAGGATCCCAATTATTCGCCTGAAAGATTTGATGTACTTAATAAAAAAGAGAATTTGGATTGTTATTTAATCGAAGATGTTAACCACTCGATTGAAAAGAGTAATGATGTTATTCAATCAATTGATATCCTTAAAGGAATTATGGAGAAAGTCTCAGCTTTTTAGTTTAGGAGATAAAGTGGTGGACTTAAAGTAGTTTTGAATTCCGAAAAAAATATTCACATACTATTTTTAAAAAGAAAAATTTGTATACCATCATAAAACAAAAAGGCACGGAACTCCGTGCCTTTTTATTCTTAATCTATCTCAGGCCAGTGCTGGTAAACCTCAAGGTTGATTAAATCCCCATTAAACTTTACTCCCTCGCTTTCAAGAGACATCTTTTGGATGAACTGGCCTTCCTCTTTCAAGCCAATTTCCCCTTTAGAGTTCACCACCCGATGCCAGGGCAGCTGATATTTCTGGCTCATTGAATGAAGAATCCGGACTACTTGTCTGGCTGCTCTTGGGCTTCCTGCAAAGTGAGCGACCTGCCCATAGGTCATTACTTTTCCTGAAGGGATTTCTTTGATGATTGCAATGGCCCTTTCTGTAAATCGTTCCAATATCAGTCACTCTCCTAAACTGCAAAAGGGTCCTTTCCTTAGCGGAAAGGACCCTCGTAAATCGGGATAACAGGAATTGAACCTGCGACCCCTAGCACCCCATGCTAGTGCTCTGCCAAGCTGAGCTATATCCCGCTGCAATTTAATTATACCACTGCCCAGCTTCCATTTTTAATACACTTTTGCAAGCAAAAGCTGACAATTTTCAGTCTAATCCCACATACACTAATTTAATCAAACGTTTGATTAAATTTTGATTTTAATTTGATCTAATCATTTATTTTCACGGGAAATAGAAAAAAAGCTGTCGAAATAAGTTCATCACTTTTCCGACAACTTTTTTATAGATTACCTTTTAGACAGTTCCTGATTTAACAGCTTGTTTACTAGCTGAGGATTTGCCTGGCCTTTTGTTGCTTTCATGATTTGACCAACCAGGAATCCTGCTGCTTTTCCCTTTCCGCTTTTAAAATCATCAACGGATTGCGGGTTAGCATCGATGATTTCCCCAATGATTTTAAGAAGTGCTCCTTCATCGGAAATCTGTACAAGTCCTTTGGATTTAACGATTTCCTCTGCACTTCCGCCTTCCTCCAATAGTTCTTTAAAGACCTGCTTAGCGATTTTACTGGAGATGGTGCCGTTTTCTATAAGCTTGATCATTTCCGCAAGACTTGCTGGCTTAAGCTTTATGTCCTGCAATTCTTTTTGTTCCGCGTTTAGATAGGCTGATAATTCGCCCATGATCCAGTTGGAGGCCTGCTTTGCCTCCGCTCCGGCATCAACTGAAGCTTCAAAGAAGTCCGCCATTTCTTTGGTAGCTGTGAGCACTCCTGCATCATAGCCTGGCAGTCCCAACTCATCCATATACCGCTTTTTGCGCTGATCCGGAAGCTCGGGGATTTCAGCCTGTATTCTTGCTTTCCATTCGTCGTCAATAAAGAGATCGAGTAAATCAGGTTCCGGAAAATAACGATAGTCATCGGATCCTTCTTTTACCCTCATGAGAATCGTGGAATTAGTCGCTTCATCATAGCGGCGGGTTTCCTGATCAATATCCCCACCGGAAAGAACAACCTCACGCTGTCTCTTTTCCTCGTATTCAAGACCTCTTCTTACAAAGTTAAAAGAGTTCAGGTTTTTCAATTCAGTCTTTGTACCGAATTCTTTTTGCCCAACTGGACGTATGGAAATATTCGCATCACAGCGAAGTGATCCCTCTTCCATTTTACAATCCGATACACCTGTGTATTGGATAATGGACTTTAATTTTTCAAGATAAGCGTACGCTTCCTCCGGGGTGCTGATATCCGGCTCAGACACTATCTCAATTAGTGGGGTTCCTTGTCTGTTGTAATCAACGAGCGAATACCCCTTGCCGTGTGTAAGCTTTCCTGCATCCTCTTCCAAATGGATTCTAGTGATCCCGATTCTCTTTTTCCCGCCGGCTTCTGTTTCAATCTCGATCCAGCCGTGTTCGCCAATCGGCTTATCAAATTGAGAAATCTGATAGGCTTTAGGGTTATCAGGATAAAAATAGTTTTTACGGTCAAATTTGGTGTGGGTGGCAACCTCACAATTCAGTGCCATTGATGCCTTCATTCCAAATTCAACTACCTTTTTATTCAAAACTGGCAGAACACCTGGATATCCAAGATCAATTACCGTAACATTTGTATTTGGCTCCGCCCCAAAGTGGTTTGGGCTGGCGGAGAATATCTTTGAGTCTGTTTTTAATTCAACGTGAACCTCAAGACCAATTACTGTTTCAAATTCCATTTCCTTCACCCCCTATAACACCGGTCTTTGTTTATGAAAGTCTGTTGCCTGTTCAAAAGCATGAGCAGTTCTGTAAACTGTAGCTTCATCGAAATGTTTTCCTATGATTTGTAATCCAAGAGGCAATCCTCCCGAAAAACCGCAAGGAACGGATATAGCAGGAACCCCTGCTAGGTTAACTGGTATTGTTAGAATATCATTCGCATACATGGTTAGAGGATCGTCCGTTTTTTCTCCAACCTTAAAAGCAGGAGTTGGAGTTGTTGGCCCAATAATGACATCATACTTGCTAAACACATCGTCAAAGTCTTTTTTTATTAAAGTCCTTACCTTTTGAGCTTTTTTATAGTAGGCATCATAATAACCTGAACTCAGAGCAAAGGTGCCCAGCATAATCCGCCGTTTTACTTCGTCACCGAAGCCTTCTGCCCTTGTATTTTTATATAAGTCCAGCAGATTATCTGCATTACTAGAACGATAACCGTAACGTACGCCGTCAAATCTCGCCAGGTTGGCGGACGCTTCGGACGATGACAGCAGATAATAAGTTGCCAGGGCATACTTCGAGTGAGGAAGAGAGACTTCCTCCCAAACAGCGCCCATTCCTTCAAGCACTTTTAAGGCATCCAGAACAGACTGTCTTGAAGCTTCACTTACGCCTTCACCAAGATATTCCTTAGGAACAGCAATTTTCAATCCTTTAATATCCCCCGTCAAAGCTGCAGAAAAATCAGGAACATCCACTGGCGCAGAGGTTGAATCCATTGGATCCAAGCCTGAAATTGCCTTTAACAGATATGCATTATCTTCAACTGTACGCGTAATTGGTCCAATTTGGTCAAGAGATGAAGCAAATGCTACAAGCCCAAAACGGGATACTCTTCCATAAGTAGGCTTCAACCCAACTACTCCGCAAAATGCAGCTGGCTGGCGGATTGATCCGCCTGTATCAGATCCAAGCGAAAAAGGTACTTCTCCAGCAGCCACAGCGGCAGCGGATCCACCAGATGATCCCCCAGGAACGGTTTCCAGGTTCCATGGGTTGCGTGTTTTTTGAAATGCTGAGTTTTCATTGGAAGATCCCATCGCAAACTCATCCATGTTCAATTTTCCGATCGTGATGGTGCCTGCCTTTTCGAGCTTTTCAACAACTGTTGCATTATATATTGGATCAAAGCTGCCAAGGATTTTACTTGCACAGGTTGTCCGAAGATCCCTCGTAACAATATTATCCTTAATGCCGATTGGCAAACCGGCCAGCAATCCTTGAGGTGCCTGTCCGTCCAGATTTTTTGCAGATGCTCTAGCCCGCTCTTCATCAAGTGTTAAAAATGCCTGTACCTTTGAGTCGACCTCGCTGATCCGTTTATAGGATTCATCCACTAGGTCTGAAACTCGGATTTCTTTTTTATGTAACAGTTCATGCAGATCAGTTGCACTTTGTTCAAATAAACCCACTACTTTCACTCCCTATTCTCCCATAATGGATGGGACCTTTATATAGCCGTCCTGATGCTCTGGAACATTCTTAAGGACCTCTTCCCTCGGAAGGCCTTTCTTCGGAACATCCTCACGAAGGACATTTTTCATATCGAGCACATGAGAGGTAGGCTCTACATTCTCTGTATCCAGCTCGTTTATCAGTTCTGCAAAATGAATAATTTCATCCATCTGTTTCCTGTACATCTCGGCTTCTTCCTCGGTTATTGCCAGCCGCGCCAGGTTAGCCACATGCTTTACTTCTTCAATTGTGATCCGGGACATTTTTCTCCCTCCTGTTCTGTCATTATTATTAATGATAATAACAGAGTTTTCCTCGCTACTGCAATGTAATTGGGATTTAAGGTGTCCAAAGAACATAATAAAAAAGGTATAATATGGAATGGGAGGCTGAGAGGAATGGAATTTTATCGATTTGATCGTGAAAAGCGCAGAGACATACCTGCATTTGGAAGTAAAAACGTAGGCATCACACCAATAATCCGTAAGGAAGGCTTTACCGCTGCAGGCTGCATGCATTTTGATGCTGGAAGTGTATTAGGTATGCACGAAGCACCTGGACCACAGCTATTTTTAGTCGTAGAAGGAGAAGGCTGGGTTCGAATTGACGGGGAAGAAAAGGTTCCTGTTTCGAAGGGAACTGCCGTGTTCTGGACAGCTGGTGAAAACCATGAATCCGGTTCTGAAACAGGGATGTCAGCCATCATAATCGAAGGTCCGGACATAAACCCAGAACAATATTTGAAAAAATAAAAGCTTGGGGATTTGTTCCTCAAGCTTTTACAACTTATTGTAAAAAATCCTCTGCAATAGTCTTAATATCAGGTTTTAATAATATTGTTGGAGCGTTTTGGTTATAATTCTTAGCCTGCTAATACGGCTAAGAATTATTTTTTGAATATCTTCCCAAAAAGCGAAAGAACGTTTTTCTTTTTAACCGGTTTTTGCGTAATCGACTCGACTTTTTTTATATAGATTTCTTCCTTATCAATAGCATGTTCCATCGCCAGAACAAGCCCAATATCGGTTTCGTGTTCTTTGTTCGCCACAATTTTGTATTTAATTTTATTCTTGTCTGCCATCTTTCTATATTTGGAAAACTCGTTGTAGTCCATGTTTCCATTTAGAAAAAGAAGGGCATTCGGATTGGTTTTCATCTGCTGCTCGACTTCCCCATACACACCAGGCTCCCTTACCTGACTTTGGGTAAGCACCAAAATAATTCTTTCCCTCAGCGTGCCCAAAAATTTGCGTCTTTCCTCGGGCTTAAATTCCTTTTGCCCCTGGATCCCCTGCTGCAAAATCTCATCAACCGTCTGCTTCCCCATCTCCTCAACTCCTTCACGGAACTACTACTATGTATGAATCTTCTTTATTAAGCGTGCACAAAAAGTATCGAGACATGCAGTGGAAAAGTGAGTCTTTTCCAACTGATTAATGAATTTACCAACCCGTTTGAGACATTTTTTCACGAACAAAAGGCGCAAGCGCCCTGGTTAGATGATGAAAGGCTAAAATCGCCACGTCCTGTGGCAACGCCTTCCTGACCCACATCCTGTGGGCCTCCAACAGGCATAAGACGAATCACGTAGTCATCCTCGGAAAAGCTAAAGCTTTTCCTTCGTGCGAGGCGGATGCTTCCGAAGGGTTCCTTTTCCTGATTTCTGAAGTGATTTGGCTTATGACCCCGAGGGGCTGGGCGCTGGAGCTGGATTACAATAACCTTGTTCGGAGTTTTCCACAAGGTGAAAATCTATAATTTCCTTACCGACGAAAAAGCCCTCTCCCTTAGGAGAAGGCCTAATTTATTTATATTACGCAGTAAACTGGGCTTCTTCGGTTGATCCCTTCAGTCCAGTTGTTGAAGATGTTCCTCCAGAGATGACCATAGAAACCTGGTCAAAGTAGCCTGTTCCCACTTCACGCTGGTGGCGGGTTGCTGTGTATCCGTGCTGCTCGCTGGTAAACTCAGCCTGCTGAAGCTCCGAGTAAGCAGCCATGCCACGCTCTTTGTAGCCGCGTGCAAGTTCAAACATGCTGTGGTTTAGTGCATGGAAGCCTGCAAGTGTAACGAATTGGAATTTGTAGCCCATTTTTCCTAGCTCCTGCTGGAATTGTGCGATGGTTTCTGCATCCAATTTCTTTTTCCAGTTAAAGGATGGAGAGCAGTTGTAAGCAAGCATTTTGCCAGGGAACTGTTCATGGATTACTTCTGCAAAACGGCGGGCTTCCTCAATGTTTGGCTCAGAAGTTTCACACCAGATTAAATCTGCATATGGAGCGTAGGCCAAGCCTCTTGCAATTGCCTGATCCAATCCTGCTTTTGTCCGGAAAAATCCTTCTGCTGTACGTTCTCCTGTAATGAATGAAGCATCTACAGGATCTATATCACTGGTAATCAAATCAGCAGCATTTGCATCTGTACGGGCAACAAGAACAGTTGGGACGCCCATTACGTCCGCAGCCAGGCGAGCAGCAATCAGGTTGCGCACGGCAGTTTGTGTAGGAAGCAGTACTTTTCCTCCAAGATGTCCGCACTTTTTCTCGGAAGAAAGCTGATCTTCAAAGTGAACACCTGATGCCCCTGCTTCAATCATGCCCTTCATTAGCTCAAAACAGTTTAATTGGCCGCCAAAACCTGCTTCTGCATCAGCAACAATTGGTGCAAACCAATCAACAGAGTTGTCACCTTCAGCATGGTGGATTTGGTCTGCACGCTGCAGTGCCTGATTAATTTTTTTAACGACATTTGGAACACTATTTGCTGGATATAAGCTTTGGTCAGGGTACATATGGCCAGATAGGTTAGCATCCGCAGCAACCTGCCACCCACTTAAGTATATAGCCTTTAGGCCAGCCTTTACCTGCTGAACGGCCTGGTTGCCAGTCAAAGCTCCAAGAGCATTGATGTAATCTTCCTCTTTAAGTAACTTCCAAAGCTTTTCGGATCCTTTGCGAGCCAATGTATGTTCGATATCAATGGAGCCACGGAGTTTGATAACATCCTCGGCAGTATAAGGACGGGTTACTCCCATCCAGCGCGCATCCATTTCCCAATTTTCCTGTAATTGCTGAGCTCTTGAATTTGTCATTTGATTTTCCTCCTAAAATATTAAATTATTAATTTTATTGGTCCAGCTTGGGGTCTGTTCTTGGTGGTGGTTTTTAAGTATAAGTAAGCAGATGTAAGGCCTCTGCCATCTTCAATCAGTTTTTTTCCATTATGGAAATAGGTCATTCCAAAATCTAAAAAACTGCCTGAAGTTGGTGATGATTTAAAGGAGATGTCTTCCTGAAGATGTACTGTTATAAAGTCTGTTCCTGTTATAAAAGTTTACAAGCTTGCTTTCTGTTTTGTAACAGCTCTCAGAGATTGTGCATTGCCCACTTTATATACTGGTTTCTTTGCTCCCCCCTTTTGTTATAATACAGATTGTTTAATATGTTTGTATTATATAACAGGTTTTTCAAAAAGGAAACTAATTTGAATAAAATTTTTAGAATTTTTTTATTAAGTTTTAAGGCATGCGTTCAATCGGGCGGCAGGGACAGGTATTTAGGGATATTTAGAACAATAGAAAAGGACGTGTGAGAGCCACACGTCCTTAGCTTTAATAATAAGTAGGATAAGAAACTCCCGGCGGCCTCCCATATGGAGTACCATAATAACCAGGGTAGCCCATTGGCTGCTTCATAGATGGGTTCATTGGATTGCAATTAAGCAGAGTGGTATGGGGAGGGTATCTTAGAGGTCAAATTATAAGGAGTAGAGTTCTTATAATACTTGGCTTGACAAGCACCCGATTGTCCATGATGCGGGCCTGTTACAATTGTATAAGTCATTTTTCCACCTCTCTCAAAGGTTTCTCTTTATCCTATAACCAAGCATATAATTCATTGCTTGCCTTTGAAAAGTTATAAAAAATGTGCTTAGGATAAATGACTCCTTGGGACTAAAAAACACTCTCCAATGAAGGTGAGTGCTATCTATATTGCTGATACAGTTTTTCAAAGTCTTCGTCTCTGCTAGTGCTGTTTAGGAATTCTCCCTCCGCCAGTGCTGCTAATAACTTCTTTTTGGCTGCTGGGTCTTTAATTTCTTTTATAATCTGCTGTCTGGCCTGAAAAAGAAAGTCAAGGTACGCCTCGTACCGTTCATCGTATTCGTCCGCCAGATGATCGCGAATCTTTTTTGCCAGAACAGGACTGGCCCCACCCGTTGAAACAGCCAGGCATAAATGTCCGCGCCTTACTGTTGCCGGGAGCTGAAAGTCGGAGTTTACGGGATCATCGGCGATCAACACAAGCTGTTCACTGCTCGCATAATGACCGACTAATTGATTAACCTCTCTATTATTTGTCGCAGCAAAAACAAGGAAGGCACCCTCAAGGTCTTCAGGTGAAAAAATTTTCGGAAACCAATTTATTTCAGCAGACTTGTGAAGTTCAGCGAGCCCCACTGTTATCTCAGGGCTCACGACTTTTATATGTGCGCCACAATCGAGAAGGCCTCTTACTTTGTTCTCAGCGACATTTCCGCCCCCAATCACAACTGCCTTTCTTTCTTTTAAATGGAGCATAATAGGATACTGTGAATTCATTTTCCCACCCAGCTTTTCTAAATGAAATAAGTCTATCATTAAATCCCACAGGATCATAAGTACTAATATTGAAGGCTATTAATCAAGCTATCCTTTGTCGGCTCCCCAGGTATAATGTCCATCTTCAATCCAGCCGCTTCAATTTCTTTCCTGGCTTCATTCCCAAGGCAGGCAACTTCCGCTCCAGCAAGCAATTCGTCTACATTGAGGCCTGCAGAATCAACCTCTTTAAGGAAAGGCTTGACGGATGCAGCGCTAGGAAACAATACTGTGTTTATTTCGGCTTCATCAAACATTCTTTTAAAAAGGACATTGTAGCTGCGGTCAATTTCTTTTTTTACTGTAATAAGAGGCTCAAAGATTCCATACTGGGTTGTATTCAAAATGGAAGCATCCCCAACAACAAGGAGATTTCCTGATTCAGGGACTTCTTCCCAAAGCTGTGCCTGAAATCCTCGGCTATTTAAAAATCTTTTCGTTTTTCCTGAGAGTACATAGAATTCAGCGGTAATCCTGCGTATATCTATTTCTTTTTCTATAAGCTGTTTAAAAAACTCTTCAGCACTTTCGGTGGAAGTAAATAATATATTGTCCGCAGCAATTGCTTTATCTAAATCGGCAGCAACCGATTCTCTTTTCCATTTAGGAAATTCGATAACATCGGCCCCCTGTTCCATCAGTTCTTTTACCAGGCTGCTTTGGCCTATACTCGTTCTGGCTAAAAGGATCTGCCGGCCATAAAGAGGTTTATTCTCAAACCATTTTAATTTTTCTCGTAGGGAAACTACCGCACCGACCAGAATGATCGAAGGATTACTGAACTGTTCTTTAACAGCTTTTTCAGCAATGTCTTCTAATGTTCCCTGGAGCGTTTTTTGACGCCCGAAAGTTCCCCACTGAATTAAAATAACAGGTGTCTCTGCTGGTTTTCCGTGCTGAGTCAGGTTCTCGCAAATAAAAGGAAGATTACCAACACCCATATAAAAAGCGATTGTATCTACTCCGCGGGCAAGTCCTTCCCAATCCAAAAGCGGCTTCCCAGCCTTAGATTTATCATGTGCAGTAACAACGGCAAAGGATTCAGCAAATTCTCTGTGTGTAACAGGGATGCCTGCATAAAGGGGAGCAGCAATGCCGGATGAAATACCAGGAACGATTTCAAATGGGATATTAAACTCAACAAGGGATTGTGCTTCTTCGCCAACCCGGCCAAAGACACCCGGATCTCCGCCTTTTAGGCGGACTACTGTTTTGCCTTCGAGTGCTTTTTCAACCAGCAGGCTGTTAATTCCTTCCTGGCGTAAAATATGGCGGTCCGGCAATTTACCGCAATAAATGAGTTCGCAGTCTGCAGGAGCAAAATCCAAAAGCTTTGGATTTGCCAGCCTGTCATATAAAATGACTTCTGCCTGCTTGATTGACTCCATTCCTTTTACGGTAATCAGTGATACATCCCCTGGTCCTGCCCCCACTAAAAATACTTTTCCTGTTTTCATCCTGATAGCACTCCTGCCTGGTGTTTATTTTATAGCAATATATAAACTTGATTATCTTCTATCAATACCTCATATGTTTTAACCTGTCCAGTATCCGGTGCCTGAACTTTACCATCAATCAAAGAGATTTTCCAGTCATAGACCGGGCAAAAGACATATTCGCCGCTAACAAGACCTTCTGAAAGAACCCCGCCCTTTGGATGCGGGCTTTGGTTTTCAATCACTCTAACATCGCCGTTTGTCAGTTTAAAAAGAGCAATTCTTTTGTCACCGATCCGAACTTCTTTTCCGGAGCGGGCTGCAAGTTCAGAATACCTCGCAGCTGCTACTCTTGTCATTGTTTCTATCATACTAGCCACTCCTGTCTATTAATTTTTCTCAGTAACCTTATAATACTTTTCAAGTATTTGTTCGTGCTCGATGGCATCATTCCATGGCTCGATGTATTTTTGAAGTGTTTTATCCATTCGTTCATTCAGGGATTTACGTGTTTGTTCGTCTGCAAGTACCTCTTGTACTTTCTTGAGTCCTACCCGGTCCAGCCATTTGGAAGTTCTTTCCATGTATCTTGCGGTTTCACGATAATATTGGAGATAGGCACCGGCCATTTCCATCACTTCATCTTCATTTTTCACGGTACACAAGAGATCTCCTGCTCTCAGGTCGACACCGCCATTTCCCGCAACATACATTTCCCAGCCGCCATCAATACCAACAACACCGATATCTTTAATACCAGCCTCTGCACAGTTTCTTGGACAGGCAGATACACCCATTTTTACTTTATGTGGGGTATCAAGGCGTTCAAATTTTTTCTCCAGCCTGATTCCAAGTGACATGGAGTCCTGCGTGCCGTATCGGCAGAATTGAGCACCCACGCAGGTCTTAACGGTACGAAGTGTTTTGCCGTAAGCATAGCCAGAAGGCATTCCTAATTCTTCCCAAATGGCTGGAAGGTCTTCTTTTTTTACACCAAATAGCCCTATTCTCTGTCCGCCAGTTAATTTTACAAGCGGAACATTATATTTCTCCGCAACCACGCCAATCTTTTTCAAATCTTCGGCAGTAGTCACACCGCCATACATTCTTGGAACAACAGAATATGTTCCATCCTTTTGAATATTAGCGTGCATTTTTTCATTAACAAGACGGGAATCACGGTCATCCTTGTACTCATCCATATAAATCATGCCCAAGTAATAGTTAAGGGCAGGACGGCATTTTGTACAGCCCTCTTCATTTTTCCACTCTAGGACATTCATGACTTCTCTAATGTTTGTTAAGCCTTTTTCTTTGATCTCCGCTACTACCTCATCCCGGGATAAAGTTGTACAGCTGCAAAGGCTGATTTTTTGAAGATCTGCTTTAAAGGATTCTCCTAAGGTATGGGAAAGAATCCTTCCAACCATCCCTTTGCATCTTCCACAGGAGCGTCCGGCATTCGTACAACAGCTTACCTGATCGACCGAGGTCAAGCCTTGAGTGTGTATGGCTTCTACAATTGTACCTTTGGTTACGCCGTTACAGCCGCAAACCAACTCATCATCTGGCATCGCTGCTATATTTTCTCCCTCTTCACCACTATTTTCTGACTGAAGAAGAGAAACGCTTGTCATACCGCTGATATCTTCTTTTTTGGAAAGAATCCTAAACAGCTTGGTGCTGTCGTTTGTATCACCGTAAAGTACTATGCCGACAATCTTGTTGTCCCTAATTAAAATTTTCTTATATACACCATCAAATTCATTGTGGACCTTAATTGCTTTAGTCGTTTCATCATCCTGGATTTCACCAGCAGAGTAAAGATCAACACCTGAAACCTTTAATCCTGTTCCAGTTACAGATCCCTGATATGATGCATTTTCCTTTCCGCAAAGACGGGCCGCAAGTACCTTTCCCTGTTCATATAAAGGAGCGACGAGCCCATAAACAATTTCACGGTGTTCGGCACATTCCCCCACAGCGTATACGTTCGGTATATTTGTTTCCATGAAGTCATTCACAACAATGCCGCGATTGATATAAATGCCATTTTCTTTGGCTACAGCATTGTTTGCCCTGATTCCAATAGCCATAACCACAAGGTCGGCATCTATTTCGGATCCATCTTTAAAGCGAAGCCCTGTTACACGGTCATCCCCAAGGATTTCAATCGTTTGTTTTTCCATTAAAAATTCCATTCCCTGAGCTTCCAGTTCCTTTTTCAGCATACCGGAAGCAGTTGGGTCTAACTGCCGTTCCATTAGGTCGGCCATTAAGTGAATCACTTTAACTTCCATTCCTAGGTTTAACAGCCCTCTAGCTGCCTCAAGACCTAAAAGTCCTCCGCCGATAACCGCTGCCTTTTTATAGCTGCCAGAGACTTTGATCATCTTTTCACAATCATCTATATCTCGAAAACCAGTTACTCCCTCTTTCTCAGCTCCCTGAATAGGTAAGATAATAGAATTTGAGCCAGTGGCAATAATAAGCTCATCATATTCTACTTTTCGTCCTCTATCTGTAAAAACAGTTTTGTCTTCTTTATTAATTTCAGTTACCGCTTCGCCAGTATATAGATTAATATTATTTTTCTCGTACCAATCAAGCGGGTTCATAATAATGTCATTAAAATTTGTGTCCCCCTGAAGAAGAGTGGACAATTTAATTCTATTGTAGTTTGGATGTGGTTCTTTTCCAAAAATCGTAATGTCAAACTGTTCTGGAGCCAGCTTTAGGATTTCTTCAACGGTTCTTACACCTGCCATGCCGTTGCCAATCATGACTAACTTTTTCTTATTCATAACGGGTCTCTCCCTGTCATTTTTTTATATTTAATTTCTTCATGTCTACATTGTAAACGGGAGACCGGCTAAAAATTGTGACGAAGTTCACATCGATAACACTATGTGTGATTGGTTTCACAGGATTGTCATAAAACAGAAGCGACTAGTTTTCGGACAAAAATTTGACATGGGAGGCTAGTTTGCAGAAAATTGTTATAGGAAGGCACGAATTTGACATAAAAAAATGAGGGAATTACTTATGAATCCAAATACACAAGCCCTTTATGAATATTTAATCGAACATGCATCTGAGGTTACTAAAGACTGGGCAAGCTATAGAGAGGTCAAAGAAGGATCTGATTACTCTGCTGATGCCCCTCCTGAGGTAGCAAATAAAGTAACTGACCAAAACACTGGATATGTGAAGGTTGTTGCTCAATGCTTGCTCCAGACTACAGAGGAAATGAAAGACAGCATTTCAAAATGGACCAAACAAACAGCCGCAGACCGTGTAAAATCTAATACCTCCTTAACGGAAGTTGCCAAGAATTCGGGAATTTTCCGCGAAGTATATTGGAAAAAAATCAGAAAATTTATAAAAGAGACCGATTTAAAAATAACCATCGATGATCTCCTTGAATGGGAAAGAAAAATTAACTATACACTTGATTACGTCCTTGAGACATTTACCAGTGTGTTTATGGATATCTTGTTAGACAGACTGAAAGCCCAATCCAATTTAATCATGGAATTAAGCTCACCTATCATTCCTATTTCCGATCATATAGGGCTTTTGCCGCTTATCGGGGACATTGATACAGCAAGGGCCAAATGGATAATGGAATCAACACTGGAACAAAGTGTTAATTTAAAAATAACTCAATTAATAATTGATTTTTCTGGTGTTGCTGCCGTCGACACTATGGTTACCCACAAACTGATCCAGGTTGTTCAATCCTTAAAACTAGTCGGTGTGACTACTACATTCCTCGGCATCCGTCCGGAGGTCGCACAAACTGCAGTTAACCTGGGATTCAACTTAAACAACATACGTGCAGAAAATTCATTGAAAAACGTACTGAAAAACTTACAATTAGAATCTTAAAGACAGGATCGGCAGACGCCGGTCCTGTTTTACGTTCTTTAAGAGGAAGTCGCAGCTTTTTCAGTAAGCTTGCTTCCCCTTATTTGTGAAGAACCTCTACTCATTTCCTCGAAACTTCTACCTCTTTCTCCAAAGCTTCTACCTCTTTCTCCAAAACTTCTACTCCTTTTCGTAAAACTTCACCCTCCTTTTTCAGAATTTCTACTTTTCCGATTAAAAGGCCTTTGCCCCATCCAGCCCTCTAACTTGGACTTCTTCCTTTTCGCGTAGACTTTCTACTCATTTCTTCGAAACTTCTACTCCTTCTCGTTAAACTTCACCCTCCTTTTCCAAAACTTCTACTTTTTTATATTAAACAGGATGCCGAGCTACCTTTTCTGTGAAAAAAGAAGAGGCATCCAGCCTTAAGCAGGATGCCTCTTCAATTTATTGTTAGTACGATTCAGAAGTTGTTTTAGCCTGCATGTGAAGAAGCAGATAGTCCGGGCCTCCGGCTTTGGAGTCAGTTCCTGACATATTGAATCCGCCAAATGGCTGGTAGCCAACGATCGCGCCAGTACAGCCGCGGTTAAAGTAAAGGTTTCCTACATGGAAATCTTCACGTGCCTGCTCCATGTGCGCACGATTTGAAGTGATAACTGCACCTGTCAAACCATACTCAGTGTTGTTTGCAATCTCGATTGCTTCGTTGAAGTCTTTAGCTTTTGAGAAGCCAACAACTGGACCAAAGATTTCTTCCTGCATGATGCGGGATTTTGGATCAAGGTCAGCAAAGATAGTTGGCTTGATGAAGAAGCCTTTGGAATCATCGCCTTCGCCACCAGCCATCAGCTTGCCTTCGCCTTTTCCAATTTCAACATATTCCATGATCTTGCGGAATGCACTTCCGTCAATAACAGGGCCAGTGAAAATCCTCTGTTCTTCTGGATTGCCTACTGTAAGATCTTTTGTTAATTCAACCACACGGTTAAGGACTTGGTCATAAACGTCTTCTACGACAACAGCACGTGAACATGCTGAACACTTCTGGCCGGAGAATCCGAAAGCTGAAGCTACAATAGATTGAGCAGCAAGCTCAAGGTCCGCTTCGCTGTCTACTACGATCGTGTCCTTCCCACCCATTTCTGCAATCAGGCGCTTCATCCATAAGTGGCCTTCGCCTACTTTAGAGGAGCGTTCGAATATACGAAGTCCTACTTCTCGGGAACCAGTAAAGCTGACGAAACGAGTATCCTTGTGGTCTACAAGGTAGTCACCCACTTCAGCACCACTGCCTGGAACAAAGTTTAATACGCCTGCAGGCAGGCCTGCTTCTTCCATAATTTCGACAAACTTAGCTGCTACAACGGGAGTAGTAGAAGCCGGTTTTAATAGAACTGTATTTCCTGTTACAATTGCCGCAACAGTAGTTCCAGCCATAATAGCAAGCGGGAAATTCCAAGGAGAAATGATAATTCCTACTCCAAGTGGAATATAATCATATCGATTATGTTCATTTGGACGGCTTTGAACTGGGATACCATCTTTTAATCTCAACATCTGACGGCCATAGAATTCAAGAAAATCAATTGCTTCTGCTGTATCAGCATCTGCTTCTCTCCATGGCTTCCCTGCTTCTTTTGTTAAAAGAGCAGAAAACTCATGCTTGCGGCGGCGCAGGATAGTCGCTGCCTTGAAAAGAACATCAGAACGAACTTCAGCTTTGGTCTTTTTCCATGTTTTAAAAGCTTCAACCGCAGCCTGCATTGCATTTTCAGCAAGCTCTTGGTTTGCTTTGGACACGCGTCCGATTACTTCTTCTTTATTGGATGGATTGTAAGAAATAATTTTATCTTCGGTAGAAACTTTCTCTCCGCCAATGACTAGATCATAATCCTGGCCAAGATATCCTTCCACTGTTTTCAGTGCCTCAAGATAGGCATTGCGCTCTTTCTCGTTTGTAAAATCTGTGAAAGGCTCATGCTTGTACGGCTGTACCATATTCTAACCCCTCCTATGTAATAAAACGTTTACACTCACTTTTCCATTTTATCACGTTTCTTTTCAGCCTTCCAACGATTGCGAAAAGACTGATTTTTCAATCATTTACCTCTTCTTCCATTACCCTCAATTTTTAGTTTTCCATCTGTTATTGCACCGACAAAGTTTAGCGGCTTGATATCCGGGCTACACTAACTTCCAACTTTACCAGTTATACCAGTAACCTCAGCTGCATCAACTGAATCAGGTGAATTTGGCACTTGATAGTTCAAGGAAATAAGAGGTTTTACTTTTTTATTTTCCATGTAAAAAAGAGCCTGGAGAGAATCTCCAGGCCTGCTGTTAATAAATATGAACATATGGTTCGTTCTGGTCTGCTTTCCGGTCAATAAGAGCTTCAGGACCATCAACAGATGTAACATTTACAGAAACAGAAATGTATTTAGGGAAATGCTCCATAACAAGGCCCGCTACATATTGGGTAAATCCAATTGATTCTGCCTTGCCATAAAACTGAATTGGAATGGTAATATTCAATTCCTGTAACTGATCGCCTTCATAAAAAGCTTTGCCAATTACCCCATTAAAGTTTGGAAAATACTCTTCTACATCCTGCTTAAAGTTAAGAAAAGCAGTTGCATCATCACGGTGATCTTCCATTGCCTGGTTTGAAGGGAATAAATAATACTTTTCATCTACCTTCTCCCAGCTGTCAATGCTGGAACTTCCGCTGTCTACATCCGTATATTCAAGGAATGTTCCCGGGATAACCGATGTACGGCTTTCCTGCCCGAACAGCGCAATGGTAATCGGAACATCACTTAGGTCTTTCATTGCTCTTAGCCGTTTGAGCACCTCTTCCGCGATTTTACGCCCTTCGCGTACCATTTCATCCTTTGGGATTTTTTTCTCGAAAGTGTCTCCAAAAGGAACTGGCTGATAATAGTAGATAGAATTTAAAGCAAGACCAATGGTTACTCCGCCAAGTTTAACTGTATCATTGTCACCCTTAATCATATAATCATGCTCAAGGATATGTGACAGATAGATCGGGTGATTGGCCAGGCTGTTTTTTAAATCACCTTTCCCCTCGTTAAGCGGGTTAAGGCCAATATTCTGAGATTCCTTTAATCCCTCTTTAGCCAGCTGATCCTTTGTATATTTACGATTAAGCCAGAGCTTGACCGTTTTGCGATCCAGCTCCTGGCCTTCCCGAAAAACATACTTATCAGGATCGAAACTATGCTGAGCAATTCGCATTAAGCCCATTTCAAACTCATTAATATCATATCTTGTATTTAAATTATTTACGATCAAGCCTCGTGCCTCTCCCGGTTTAAACGGAAGGAGTGTCTGGTAGTACTTGTCGGAAATTTTGTATTTTGGAATAATCGCTTTTTCCTTTGCTTTTTCCTTTGTTTGGACAACTTCATCTTTCTTTTGAAAGTTAGGTGCACATCCGCTTAAAAGAAGAAGAAAGGCAAGAGCAATTATTGAAAGCTTTTTCACTCTGTTCCCACCTCTTACTTATTTAATTCCTCCAGAAGTCTCTCCTCGTTCCAGGTCTCAATACCAAGCTCCTGGGCTTTTGAAAGCTTCGAACCCGCATCTTCCCCGGCAATCAGCAGATCAGTCTTCTTGCTGACACTGCCCGAAATATTTCCGCCAAGAGCTTCAATTTTTTCCTTAGCCTCATTTCTTGTCAATACTTCCAGCTTTCCAGTCAGAACAATCGTTTTTCCTGCAAAGAAGGAATCCGATTCTTCCGCACTGACTGGCTTAGCGCCAAGGTATTCCATGTTAAGGCCTGCTTCTTTCAGCTCGTTCAGAAGCTCCTTCACTTCCTCCTGCTCAAAAAAAGTAACAATGGAATCCGCCATCTTATCGCCTATCTCATTAATGGCTGTGAGTTCTTCCTTTGAAACTTCTGCCAAACGGTCCATACTGCTAAATTCCTGGGCAAGAGTCTTTGCTGCTTTGGAACCAACAAGACGAATTCCAAGTCCAAAAAGCAGCCTCTCCAGTGAATTACCCTTTGAAGCTTCAATTGCCTCAAGAAGATTGGTGACTGATTTTTCTCCCATTCTTTCAAGTGCCAATAGCTGCTCACGGGTTAGCTTATAAATATCGGCTACATCCTCAATCAGTTTTTCCGCAAAAAGCTGGCTAATAACTTTTTCGCCCAGTCCGTCAATATTCATTGCGTTTCTTGAAACGAAATGGATTAGCCCTTCCCTGATTTGAGCTGGGCACTTAGGATTAATACAGCGCAAAGCTACCTCACCTTCAAGGCGAACGAGTTCGCTGCTGCATTCTGGGCAGTGAGTTGGCATAAGGAATTCCGTTTCGTCACCAGTCCGCTGTTCAGCAAGGACATTGACTACTTCAGGAATAATATCGCCTGCTTTTTTCACCACTACCTTATCGCCAATTTTGATATCCTTTTCACGAATTAAATCTTCATTGTGAAGCGAAGCTCTTTGTACGGTTGTACCTGCAACTCTTACAGGTTCTAGTATCGCAGTAGGTGTAACAACCCCAGTCCGGCCCACACTCAGTTCAATATTTAAAAGTTTTGTAACGACTTCTTCCGCAGGAAACTTGAAGGCAATTGCCCAGCGAGGGCTCTTTGCAGTTGTGCCAAGCTGTTCCTGCTGTTCATACGAATCAACCTTAACAACGATACCATCAATGTCATAAGCTAGATTAGGGCGTTCTTCGACCCAGCCGTTGATATATTCAATCACTTCATCTATATTGGCGCATTTTTTTCGTTCCTTATTTGTTTTAAGGCCTATTTTATCAAGGTAATCCAGACCTTCACTATGAGAACGGATGCCAGTTGTCCCGATATCACCTATTCCATAGAGAAAGACATCGAGCTTTCTTGATGCAGCAATTTTTGGATCGAGCTGCCGGAGTGAACCTGCCGCCGCATTACGAGGATTGGCAAAAAGCTCCTCACCTCTTTCTTCTCTTCCTTTATTTAAAGCTTCAAAGGAACGCTTTGGCATATATGCTTCACCGCGGACTTCGAGTGTGACATTTTCTTTTAAGCGAAGCGGGATGGAATTAATAGTCCTCAGGTTTGAAGTAATATCTTCCCCGATGGTGCCGTCACCGCGGGTAGCTCCCTGAATGAAAGCACCATTTTCATATTTCAGGCTGACTGCCAGCCCGTCAATTTTCAGTTCAGCGACATATGAAAAATCATCTCCGACAACCTGGCGGATGCGACGGTCAAAATCCCGCAAATCCTGATCATTAAAGGCATTCCCCAAACTAAGCATTGGTGTCCTGTGTTCTACTTTTTCAAACATTTCAAGGACCGCTGCACCCACGCGCTGTGTTGGGGAGTCCGAAGATTGCAGTTCAGGGAACTGCTCCTCCAGTTCAATAAGCTCCCGAATCAGGCGGTCATATTCAGCATCAGGAACAGAAGGTTGGTCTAGAACATAATATTCATATCCGTATTGATTTAAAAGATTTCTCAAATCATTGATTTTAGCTTCAGCTGTCTTAAAGTCCATATATCCAGCCCTTTCTTAAAAGAAAAATCGACATCGTTAAGCTTTGTTAATAGGAGCAAATTTTGCCAAAAGGCGTTTAACACCTATAGGGCTTGGGAACGCAATATCCAATTCAGTGCCTTCTCCCTCACCTTTCACACTTACGACCGTTCCTGTACCCCATTTGCCATGCGCAGCTTTATCGCCAACCTTCCAGCCAATTTCATCTCCTCCAGTGGATGAGATCATTGGGCGGCTGACAGGCTTTCTAACTGCAGGTCTAGAAAGGGTTCCAGTACCGTTTCCTGAAGATGCTCCGGCTTTGCTGAATCCGCTGCCGAAACCGAATGAAGAACCGCGGCTTCCAAATGGTGAACCACTTTGCTCAGGTTCTGCACCATCAAGCAGCTCTTCCGGTATTTCCTTAATAAAACGGGAAGCTGGATTCATGTTGGTGCGTCCAAACAATGTTCTCATTTGAGCATTAGTCAGGAAAAGATGCTGCTCGGCCCTTGTGATACCTACATACGCCAGACGGCGCTCTTCTTCCATCTCCACCTCTTCCATGAGAGAACGACTGTGAGGGAAGACTCCTTCCTCCATACCAATCAGGAAGACAACCGGGAATTCAAGTCCTTTTGCTGAGTGAAGTGTCATGAGGACCACTCCGTCTGCCTTTTCGCCATCGTCATCCATTGAATCGATATCGGCTACAAGAGCAAGGTCAGTCAAAAAGGCAACCAGGCTTTTATCTTCGTTTGTTTCTTCAAAGTTTTTGGTTACAGATAATAATTCTTCAAGGTTCTCAAGTCTGCTCTGGGCTTCCAGAGATTTTTCCGCCTTGAGCATTTCCGTGTAGCCGGATTTCTCGAGAATTTCCTCCACCAATTCGGTTACAGATAAGAACTCCTGCATTTTGGAATAATTCTTAATCAAATCCCGGAACTCAGCAGCTGCTTTCGCTGTTTTCGGGCTAATTCCAACCAATTCAACAGATTCAAGTGCATCAAATAAAGACAAATCATGCATTCCTGCAAAGTCACCAATTTTATCAACAGAGGTAGAACCAATTCCCCTCTTTGGCACATTAATAACACGCTGTAAGCTAATATCGTCATCGGGATTGGAGATAAGACGCAAATAGGCAAGCATGTCCTTAATTTCTTTTCTGTCATAGAACTTGGTTCCGCCGACAATTGAGTAGTCGATGTTCGACTTAAGGAGTACTTCCTCCATTACACGGGACTGTGCATTCGTTCTATAAAGAATAGCAATATCGGATAATCTTTTTCCGTTTTGCTGCATCTCTTTTATTTTTCCGGCAACAAATTGGGCCTCTCCCTGCTCGCTGTCAGCACGATAATAGATAATCTTATTACCCGAGGGGTTTTCCGTCCAAAGATTCTTTGCCTTACGGTTCATGTTTTTTGCAATAACTCCGTTAGCGGCGTTAAGAATCGTTTGTGTGGAACGATAGTTTTGTTCGAGTAAAATGACATTCGCATTTGGATAGTCTTTTTCAAAGGATAGGATATTGGCAATATCCGCACCGCGCCAGCGGTAAATAGACTGGTCAGAGTCCCCAACTACGCAAAGATTTTTAAAACGGGAAGCCAAAAGCTTAACGAGCAGGTACTGTGCTCTGTTTGTATCCTGATATTCATCAACATGTATATACTGGAATTTTCTCTGATAGTATTCAAGAACTTCAGGAACACGGGTAAATAGCTGGATTGTTGCCATGATTAAATCATCAAAATCAAGCGCCTGGTTTTTGCGGAGTCTGCGCTGATATTCTGTGTAAATCTCACTTACAGTGTTTGAAAAATAATCACCTGCTGATTTTGCATATTCCTCTGGCTCAATAAGCTCATTTTTTGCGGAACTAATCGAACCAAGGATGGCACGCGGATCAAATTTTTTCGGATCAAGGTTTTTGTCCTTTAAAATCCCTTTAATCACTGATTGCTGGTCCGTTGTGTCCAGGATGGTAAAATTCCGATTAAAGCCAAGGCGATCGATATCCCTGCGCAAAATCCTTACACACATAGAGTGGAAGGTAGATATCCAGATTTGATCTGCCGCCCCGCCCATCATCTTTGAAATCCTGTCTCTCATTTCACGGGCAGCCTTATTTGTAAACGTAATTGCAAGAATATTATAAGGATTTACACCCTTTTCTACCATTAAATAACCGATTCGATGTGTTAATACACGTGTTTTTCCAGATCCGGCCCCCGCCATAATTAAAAGAGGTCCATCCGTTGCCTTAACTGCCTTTTGCTGTTCTGGGTTCAAGCCGTTTAAAAGCTTGTCTGTTAAAAATTGCATCCTCTCACCACCATACAAACATTTGTTCTTGCTTTTATTTTATCTGGAGCTCCTCTATCCTGCAAGGCTGGCTCCCACATTTTTTCAACTACATTAACTAACAGCTTTTACTGTTTTTAAAGCTTCTTCCAAGTTCTCATATATAGCGTTTCCTACCACTATAACGTCTGCATGAGAAGCCATTTCTGCTGCCTGTCCAGCTGTTTTGATCCCGCCTCCGTAAAAAAGAACGGTTTTTTGCAAGACCTTTTTCACATCTTCAACAATACTTATATCACCATAAGTACCGCTGTACTCCATGTAAAAGATTGGGAGATGGAACATTTTTTCTGCCATCATTGCATAAGCTTTGACGTCTTCTTTCGAGAGTGAGGTTTGGGCAGAAGTCACCACTGAAGCCTTGCATTCTTCATTAAGGATACAGTAGCCCTCCATTACAATCTCATCCCAATCCATAATTTCCCCAAACTCCCTGACTGCTTCTGCATGAAGGCCGGTTATCCAACGGGGATCTCTGCTGTTCAAAACAGTTGGAATAAAATACAGATCAAACCCTGGGGTGACAGTTTCCGCACTGGATACTTCCAGAACACATGGTACTGTGTAACGGCGTATCCTGGCCATTAAATCAAGAACATTTTCAAGCGTTACGCCATCTGTTCCTCCGACCATTATCGCATCCGTTCCCGACTCACAAATTCTCTCTAAATCTTCGTCAGTTATCTCTTTATTGGGGTCGAGTTTAAACACATGCTTCCACTCGCGAAAATCATACATCCCAAAATCCTCCCATTCATTATTCCATTTCACCATTATAGCACTAGGAGCACGATTCAAAAAGAAAATGGGGGATTAGAAATGATAACCAGAATATAGAATACCTAGATTAAAAAAGTTCTGGGGACAAGGGGCATAATTTTTCTTTTTTGAGATTACGGTTCACCCCTTTGGTGATGAACTTCTACCCTTTTTCTTAAAACATCACCCTCTTTCCCTAAAACTTCTACCCCATTTCAAAATCTTCACCTTTCACTATAAAAAAACACTGAAAAAAAAGCCGAAGATTGGCATCTTCGGCTTTCCTGATTACTTTTCTTCTACTGGCGCCTGATCGAGTTCTTTAATTCGCTCTAGGGCCATTTCATATGCGTCATTTCCATAGTTCAAACAACGTTTTACACGGGAAATGGTAGCAGTACTTGCTCCCGTTTCAGTTTCAATCTTGTGGTAGGTCTTCCCTTCCTTCAGCATTCTTGCAACTTCAAGACGCTGAGCCAGTGATTGAATTTCATTCACTGTACATAAATCATCGAAAAAGCGATAGCATTCTTCCATGTCGTTTAAGGACAGAACTGCATTAAAAAGCTGATCTAGCTCTTTACCCCTAAGTTTATCTATTTGCATACTCGTTCTCCTTTATATCTAATCTGTGTTAAATGTTACACTTTTTGATAGACCGGGATCAGCAGGAACAATATTTACCCAGGTTTTCCCCTGGACAAGAGGGGACTGGTTTCCATTGACAAAAGGAACAATTCTTCCTTCAACATTCTTCCATTCAATCTCATTTACTTTTCCTTTTTGTAATAGATAGCCTTTCCCTCCGGACTGTAGATCAATATCACGGTGCCCGGCACTATCCACTACTTTGTGTACCATTTCAAGTATAAGAATATTATCGAGCAATACAGGTTCTTTGGACTCAAGATCAGCTGTTTGTTCACCATCTGAAAAACGCTTATACTTACCTGACGCTGAATCGTAAACATACTTCGAATCAAACTGAGGGTTTGAAGAATAGGATACTTTTACTGAAACAGCGTCTTTTCCGGTAATCTTAGCGCTTTCTTTTTTACTCATGTAAGTGAATGGTGCAGGCGGAGCGTCCATTCTGTATTTTTCCATTGCCGCGCCCTTTAAAATATTCTCATAGGTAATATATGAGTTATGAGGCGCTTTTCTGAAACTCGCCCTTTTAAATAAAGATCCATCATAAACCATGCCATTTAGATTATCAATATAACCTGATTCCAGCATTTTTTTTGCTTCCGGACTATATCCGTGTGCAATATAAAGACTGTTGAAACTCTTAGCTAGTTTGACAAAATAACTTCTCGCACTTCGGACAGGCCCAACCTTTTCTGGCTTCTCACTTTGAAACACAGCCAGGAACCTGGTTATATCTCCCTCTGCAAGTAATTCGTACACAATATCGGCCTTATTAAGACCCGATTGCTGCCTTGCTTTTGGGTGATTGTTAATCATTACTGCAACTGCTCTGTCCTCTGGTTTTGTTTCAGTACCAATACCTGTAAGCGGAAAGTGATATTGGTCATCCTTATCCGCTGTTTTTACAACCGGAGCCTTTTCTTGTGGTTTCTTTATTGGCTCTTTCGCAAGCTTTGCTTGACTGCAGCCTGAAAGCAGCAAAACGAATGCAGCTGCCGCCGCGGTCCATTTTCTAATCATTCTATGCACCCCTATTTAAACTCTCTGGCTGCATACCTCTTGCTGTTTCTCGCTCTTTACTATTTTAACGCATTATTGACGGAAAGAGTATCATTTTATTCATTACATCATACATTCCCTGCTGGGTAATCCGAATATACGGTAAATGTGTAGATGAAAAGAACAGCAGGCTGTATACAGGATCTATAAATCCATAACCTCTTTCTTTGAGCACCTTAAACAGCTGTTTTTCCTCTTTTATTAAAGCTTCAACCGGCAAGTCTGTCATGATTCCACCTACATTCAATGGAATTGCACATACAACCTGCCCTTCTTCAGCAACAACAATCCCGCCGCCAAGCTCGCGCATTCTATTAAAGGCATTAAGCATATCGTTTTTACTTTTACCTATGAGTATGATATCTCCTGTATTGGAAAAAGAACTTGCCAGTCCGCCTAAATCCGTAGCGAAGCCTTTTAATAGTGTATTAATTCTCCACTTTCCATTTCTGTCGATCAGCATAAAGAAACATTCATCATGATTCTTTGATAATTCCTCTGATGATACATCTATGGAAATGGAGTATGGCTTAGTAATAACAGCATTCATCATCTGGATTCCAAATGGCATGGAAAACTGCATATCATCAGATGTAAGCTCCCAGTCAAGATCCATTGGTTTTAGCCCGTGATCCTTCCATTGAATAGGTAGGAATTCATTTACCGGTTTCCCATCTCGTTTAACCCACTTGCCTTTAGCAAGGACAGAGACAGGAGTTGGGTTCGACTTATCCGATAAAAAGTTAATGCTCGCAACCCTGCCAGTAGCAATGTTACCGTGCAGATGTTCAATATTGTAATAACGGGCAACATTAATTGTCCCCATATTATATGCGTCAATCTCAGGAATGCCTTTTTCTATGGCAATTCTGATCATATGGTCTATAAGTCCCTGCTCGTAAAAACTTGATGATGATCCGTCCGTATTGAACATCATTCTATCGTATGCCTGGATACCAAGCTCCTTCATTTCATCAAGTAAAGCTGGCAGGTCTGGACGTATTGATGAATAGCGTAGTGAGACCATATATCCCTGCATTAAACGGTTGTAGATTTCCTGACCAGTCATGGCTTCATGATCACAATCTGCACCAAGGAGCATCATTTTTGCAAGCGTTTTCTCGGAGGCTCCAGGGAAATGCCCCTCAATTTGTTTCCTCATCCGCTTTGCTTCCTGAATCCAGTGAAGCATCATATCGTCTCCGTCCAGCAGCTTCGGCCAGCCAGTCAGTTCTCCTCCCTGGAGAACAGAGTCCAGCTCCAGCCAGGATTTGATTGTGCTGTTTGAAAATACTTCACTTTCATTTAAAATTTCCGTCTGAGCATCAAATCGGCACCACCAGAACATGCTGACAGGCATCCTCTGAAGCTCACTCAATAACGAAAAGGATTGTTCCGTTTTTAAATGAAGAACTAGCGCCATATTATCGTTTATCAGTGTTGTTGTTCCAAATTGTGACGCATAAGCAGCTAATGAGTGGGGATTATATAATTGAAAAGGATGGGCGTGCGGTTCTATATAGCCGGGCACCAATATTTCGTTGGTACAATCAATAATTTCGCAGTTTTCCAGCACTTCAGGTAATTTTTGACCCACATAAACCATTCGGTCACCTGAAATCCAGATATTAGCCTTCATCCACTGCCGAAATGTTTGATTTAAATATGTTGCATTTTTCAATAGGATATCCGGCGGCTTTGTTCCATTCAAAACAGCCAGATGTTCGTTTAAATGTTTACTTTTCCAACGGTAACGCTGTTCGAGCATGACAGATCCCTCCCCAGTAATTCCTTTATCTATAAAAAAAGAGTATTTTTTCCGAATAAAGAAAGCGATTACAAAATTGTTTGTTTCTATCCTACCATAATTCGCAAATTACCGCATTAAAGAATTGGCGATAAATAATAAAATTTTGTGAAGGAGTGAACAAATTGAAAATTAAGCCTAATATAGGCATAATCAATGCCTTAATTCGGATTACTCTCGGCTTTACTTTTCTTGCGTGGGCTACTGCCAAACTAACTAAGAGGCCAAGGAAGAATTCAACCCTGCTTGTTGCCATGATGGCTGGTATGAAAATTGCCGAGGGTATTGTACGTTACTGTCCGCTCACCGCTTTACTTGATCGGGCCGGTGATAATGACCATGCAAGCCATAATGTGGGAAACCATAAAGAGCAGGGAACCTACAAAGAGCAGGGAATGGATGCAAAGAGTTTAATGACTGAGTTTGCAAAAATGGCAGAACCTACTGGCGCTTTAAAATCAGGTCCTGCTCCTACAGGCAATCAGGCCAAAAGTAAAACAACTCCAGCCCAAGGAATGGATGCAAAAAGTTTAATGACTGAATTTGCAAAAATGGCAGAACCTACTGGCGCTTTAAAATCAGGTCCTGCTCCTACAGGCAATCAGGCCAAAAGTAAAAC
>NZ_JAAOEO010000029.1 GCF_011393025.1 Neobacillus terrae
CACGGCAGGACAGGAAGAGGTAAACACAAGGAGATTCCTTGAGATTTAAGGATGGTTCTTATTCCACTAACGGGTGCGTTAGTTGAAGATCGTATGGCTGCTTAGACAGCCTTTTTTTATTGAAACTATTTAGGGAGATAATTATGAGTTATAAAATTGTGTTTTTCGATGTTGATGGGACTATTACAAATCACGAAGATGGCAGTATTCCTATCTCTACAGTTGAAGCAATAAAAAATTTGAAAAGAAAAGGGTTAAAGGTTGTGGCGGCAACTGGAAGACCACTCTCAATGTGTAAGGAACTGAAAGAATTAGGTATAGAAACATTTATAACAGCAAATGGCGGTTACGTGAAACACTTACAAGAAGTTATTCATAAAGTACCAATGGATAAAGGCATAATTCAAGAAATTATGGAATTTGCAAAATTAGAAAATAACGGATTGTCATTCTATACAGAAGAATTTAGTATGAACGGTATAACAGAGAAGGAGATCTTAACGGCTTTAAAGGAAACTTTGTCTCTCAATGAGTATCCTGAAAGTCGTCCTTTAATTCATAATGAAGACGTATTCTTATTATGTTTGTTCGCAAATGATGAAACAGTTGAGAAGTACATACAAAGGTTTCCGCATCTAACATTTAGACGATGGCACCCGTATGTCTTAAATGTTTTACAGGATGATGTATCAAAATCTCTAGCAATCCTAAAAACTTTGGAATTTTTTAATATCGATAAGTCAGAAGCAATTGCTTTTGGAGATGGTGAAAATGATATTGATATGCTGGAACTCGTAGGTCTTGGTATAGCGATGGGTAACGGAAGTAAAGAATTAAAAAATGTGGCGGATTTCGTTACGAAAAAATCCAGTGAAGATGGTATTCATTATGCATTAAAAAAGTATGAAATTCTTTAAATAGATTAAGACCAGTGTGAGTTAGACAAATAATAAATTTTTTAAAAAATTGCTTTCTTATTAAGCTAACGGGTGCTTGAGTTAAAGAAGGGGATTGCTTCTGCGATCCCATAATTTATTAATTTTACCGAATATAAACTAATTTGTAAGGTTAATATTGTATAATAAAGTAGGATAAAAGTCTCGAACAAAAGGAGAGCAATATGGCTAAAGTGAGAAAGTGGAAAGCACTCTTTGCTCCCATTACTCCAGATATTTATTCAAGGAATGATATTTTGGCTGGTATAGGAATCACTAGCTTTGCAATAATGGGTATATTTGTAGCAAGTATAATTTTGGGATTAGTAGAGATAACGAATGTCAGCTTTCATCTAAATACCTTTGCTTATTATACAGGACTCACATTACTATCATCAGGCTATGAAGAATTAGTGTTCAGATGTATCTTATTAATTATTCTCGTAAAGGTATTCAGAAAACCTTGGTTCGCAATACTAATTACGTCTATTTACTTTGGTTATGTTCATTTTGATAATGACCATGCAACCCTGTTATCTGCGTTCAGCAATGGGTTAGGTGGGGTTATGTATGGACTGGCTTTTATCTATACACGGAAAATTTGGCTTCCTTGGGCTCTACATTTCGCTTGGAATTATGTACAAGCACCAATTTTAGGTTTCCCTCTTAGTGGATTTAAAGTAGAAGGAATTTTAAAATTAAAACTTTTAGATGACTCCTGGCTTTCCGGTGGATTATTTGGTCCAGAAGGTGGAATTGTAGGGGTAGCTTTCCGTTTCATCGTTATCATGCTTATTGTTTTATGGATTAGAAAGTCTCGTGGTGGTTTAAAATACAGCTTCAATCAGCCATATAATTTACAAAGCTAATTTTTAAGAATCACATTATAGTTCAAGAAATTACCGAGGAGTATTTACAGTTATCTACTAACCATCGATTTATACAAGAGCTGATAATCACTTAAAAGAGTCTGAAATGTAAAGAGAGCATTATTAGAGCATTCTATTTGTAAAGGAATGCACTTAAAGTAACCGGGGGCTTTAATGCAAAAAGTATCAATCCTAAAAAAGCACATTATATACAACATTTTATTCATTAATTAATTATACCCACCAACATCTCATGTGTTGCCACATACACTCTGCGCATGTGGAATGAATAGGAAAAAAAAGATATAAACAACCCTGCCCTTATCTCAAAGTTAAATTATCATTGTATACTGCAATGAATAAAAGAGTATAATGGAAATACATAAAGTGCAGTGGCTTCTATAATAACTGAAGCTACCAAGTAAGTAACCCTCCGCCCTGGTTTGGACGGAGGGTTACTTTTTTACTCTATACACCTTACCCTTTTCTCAATTATTTATCATCTTGCATACTGCACACATATTGCACAGAATTTCTAGAAAAAATTAAATTAACAGATTTTATTTGCATAAATAAACATTCTGCTCTTGAATTATCGGACTTAATGGAATCAATTTAAACAAAAACTCTGAATAAAAAAGCGTTTAGAGAATTGACAGGGTAGGGGTCGGGAGTTCGAACCCTTCTCAGATCATAAAATAAAAAGCCTCAAACCTTGTTTTAATCAAGGTTTTGAGGCTTTTTTAGTGTTCTGAGAACACTATTATTGTTTGGCTTATTTGATGTTAATGATTTTGATTGTTAGCTAGTAACTACTGTTCAAATAACATGGTGCCATTTTATAGGGTGAAGGCCGCATTTGCAAAATAAATAAAACAGTGGACTAAAGGGAGTCCGCTTTTTTTATGCAATTTAGAGTAGACTATGCAAAAATTCATAAATTAACGGAGGAAAAACATGGAAGATATATAATAACTTTTGGCATGAAAATTGCAACTATTTAAAATAGTCAGTAAATATTTTAGGATAGAAGGAGGTTAATTGGACGGAACTTTTAAGCAAAAAAAGTACGTGCTTTCTTTTGCGAAAACAATTCTAAAAGGAGATGATTAAATTGGAGAATGTTACTCTTAAAAGGTCGCTGGGATTATGGGCCATTGTCTTTCTTGGATTAGGTTATATGACCCCTACGATAGTGTTTGATACATTCGGAATTGTGTCTAATGAAACAAACGGTGTCGTTCCGCTTGCGTACATAACTGCATTAGTGGTGATGCTGTTTACTGCTGTCAGCTACGGAAAAATGGTAAAGGTGTTTCCGAGTGCAGGATCTGCCTATACATATACGAGAGAGACAATGAGTCAGCATCTGGGTTTCTTAGTCGGCTGGGCAGCGTTGCTTGATTATCTTCTTCTTCCCATGGTGAATGCTCTAATTATTAGAATTTACATGGTATCTGTATTCCCAAATGTACCTGCATGGATCTGGGTTGTTGTCTATGTTGCAGTGGTGACGGCATTTAATGTATGGAGTATGGGACAAACTTCTAATTTGAATTCGTTACTGGTTGTTTTTGAAGTCGTATTAATTGCAGCCTTTATTGTTCTTGCCCTTGTTAAGCTATCCCAAGGCATGGGACAGGGAACAATCTTTACTACTGAACCACTCTTTCATTCAAACGTCCAGCTTGGGGCTGTGTTAACCGGGGCAACCGTTGTTTGTTTCTCCTTTATTGGGTTTGATGCCGTAACCATGTACGCGGAGGAAGCAAAGGATCAAAAAACACTGCCGAGAGCGATTATGTTAACCGTGTTTATTGGCGGAGCCATTTTCTTTATTGCAGGTTATTTTACACAAGCGTTATTTCCAGATGTAGCAAATTTTAAAAATACGGACGATACGTTACCGGAGATAGGCCTTTTTGTTGGTGGAACGGTCTTTAAACTAATATTTTTATCAGGGGCATTCGCAGCAACCGTTGCTTCCGGACTTGCCTCTCATGCAAGCGTATCAAGACTTTTGTACGTAATGGGGCGCAATGGCGTACTGCCTAAGAAACTATTCGGATATGTTCACCCTAAATTCAGGACTCCTTCCTTTAACGTTATTCTTGTAGGAATAGTTTCCTTGCTTGCCATCGCTCCTAGTCTTGAGTTAATCTCTTCCTTTATTAATTTCGGAGCACTGATTGCATTTACTTTTGTTAACTTATCGGTTATTGCTCACTTTGTCTTTCGCTTAAAGAAATACAAGACGGGTAAGGATTTCTTTGCTTATATCATTATGCCAATCCTTGGGGCAGGCTCTACAGGGATTTTATGGTATAACCTGCAAAAGGACGCCCTCATTGGCGGTATTGTTTGGGTTGTAATAGGGTTTATTTATATGCTCATTCAAACTAGATTTTTTAGACTCAAAATTGCTGATTTTGCTTTTGAAGAAGCGGATCGATCATCATCACTATAAAGAACAAAACGCATTCCTAACTCGGGAATGCGTTTCTTTTTATTCTCCATTATGCAAATTTGAATAGATAAATCATTTTTTCATACTTTCTTCTAAAAACACTAACAAAAATCCATATTGTAACGCTTTTTCAGTTGGCACAGAACTTGCTATCTACTATTACAACATAATAAATGAGGTGTTATCATGGCGGTTGAATCTTTTGGGGTAAAAGTTAAAAGAACATGGATCATTCTTTAATGGAATTTTAGGAAAATCGCTGCTTAGAGATTGGATTATCCTTCTTAGGGTGTATGAATTTCAAAAAGCCAATGAGATATTTAGAATTCAGTATTCCGGTTCGAAAGGATAATAGGGCAAACGAAGATTAGTGCACGACTTAAAGAAAAAATGACCAACAGCTTCAACATCGTAAACAGCACAACAATAAAATTTCGTGCTTTATGAAATGCCGCCTCTATAAAGAGGGTCTTCAAAAGATAGCTGAAGCTTAAGGCTAAGAGGATGGTAAAAATATTAAAAGGAGGAAAACGTAATGAAGCTCGATATTATTTCTGAAATGAGCGCGCAGCAGCTCATGCACTATTTTTGCCTCATTTCCAATAATCACCGGTATGATTTAACGATTGGCTATTCAGAGCATTTCTTCGGTAAGGCAATGGTTACTTCCATTCAAACGGGAAACATGGTGCTGCTTTGTCAGGAGGATACTTTTGCAGTCGATCATTGGGCTGAAAAACTTGGGATTCAAAAAGAAGATATTCCAGAATTCTAGGAATTCTTTGAACTCATTTTACAAACAAGACCATTCGAGGAGCAGTACTAATAATTAAGGAGGAGATAAAAGTGCATTTCGGGGTCATTACTAGCCCATGCTATGGAAAAGTGGACGAAGTTTCGATTAAGAATTCAGAAAGAATTTATGAATGGGAGCGCTTATTTATTATTAAAACGGACTCAGGTACAATAGAAATGATTCAAACAAGTCTTAGCGGTGTAGTTGAATCAATAGAGGTACAAGAAGGGGACCACGTAATCCCTGGGATGGTACTAGCATATATTAAGGAAGATTTAGTTGTTACCGGTAGTGATTAAGAAGATGGATAGCCCATCTTCTTTTTTCACTTTTAAGAACTAAGAATAAAGTGATAATATTAGATTGAGAGAATGGAGGGGAAGAAACATGTTTTCTGTAGCGAAGGAAAAGATAAAGCCTCTTGTATCCGTCACAGTTGATGCCGAAGATTTAAAGATGACCTTACATAAATTTAAAGAACCCTTTGTATTTTTAAAAAATGAGAACCAGTTATTAGCTTATACAGCCGTTAATAATCATCTGCTGGAGAAGCTTGAGAAGAATCAATATTCGAATGATATTCTGCTGGAACATGCAAAACCGATTGACAGTATCTGTCTTTTGAGTGAACAGATTTCATTTCCAACCCTATTCCAAATTATCGGGGAGCCATTTGCGCTGATAAAAGATGAGGCTGGATGTCCAGCAGGATATATTTTAAGGGAAGACGTTTTGGCCGAGCTCTTTAAACAGGAAAACAAAAGTGTCGATTTGCTTAAAATATTGCTGACCTCTATTCCGATGGGGATTTTTATTTTAGACAAAGAAAAAAGAATTGTTAATTGTAATGAAGCAGGTTTGAAAATGATTAGGTCCACCCAGGATACCATACTGAATTCTCCAGGCAGGAATATTTTCAGCGGTGAATATATCGACAATGTATTTTCTACTGGCAAGACACTGCTTAACCATCTGGAAATAACTAATGGAATTGGCGTTCTTGTCGATTACAGTCCGATTAAAAATTATGATGAGCAGGTGGATGGAGCTGTTATCGTTGTTCAGGATTTGCCGATGGTTGAGGAAATGGCTTTGGAAATCGAATATATTAAGGATTTAAACAAAGACTTAAATGCCATTTTGTCGAGTATTTACGATGAGATCCTTGTTGTAAATGCTAAGGGAGAATTAATCAGATATAGTGATAATGTCATTCAAGATTTTTGGAAAGTTGATTTAAAGGAATTGATCGGTAAAAGCATACTCGAGCTCGAGGATCAAGGCCTTTTCACCCCGTCAGTCACCAGGCTTGTGTTAGAGAAAAAGAAAAAAGTTTCCGTTGTTCAGGAAACAAGAACAGGCAGGAAAATTTTAGCGGTTGGAAATCCTGTCTTTGATGAGAATAATGAACTTCACCGAATAATCTTAGCCTCCCGTGATATCACCGAGACCACCCGCTTAAAAAGTGAACTCCTAGAAATGCGCAAAATATCCCAGCAATATAAGAAAGAGTTAGAAGATTTTAAGAGCAAGGACCGTTTCTTAAAAAAACTGATATATAGCAGTCCAAAGATGGAAAAAATCGTGAACCAGTGCCAAAAAATTGCTGATTTCTCCTCCACTGTTCTCTTATACGGAGAATCCGGAGTCGGAAAAGAGATCATTGCCCAGGCGATTCACCAATTAGGGCGGCGTTCACATAAGCCATTTTTAAAATTAAACTGCGGAGCAATCCCAGAAAATTTACTAGAAAGTGAACTGTTTGGTTACGCCAAAGGAGCGTTTACCGGGGCAGATAAAAACGGCAGGGACGGCTATTTCAAACAAGCAGATGGAGGCATCTTATTTCTTGATGAAATAGGTGAAATGCCAGTGCACCTTCAGGTAAAACTATTACGGGTGCTGCAGGAACAAGAAGTAATCCCTGTTGGAAGTACTACCCCTTTTAAAGTGAATGTCCAAATTATTGCGGCCACAAATAAAAAGCTGGAAAAAATGGTGGAGGAAGGAACCTTTCGCGAGGATTTATTTTATCGGTTAAATGTGATTCCGATACACATTCCCCCTCTAAGAGAGCGGACGGAGGACATTTCACTGCTCGCCTTTCATTTTCTGCAGCAATTGAATGAAAAGTACGAACGGAATTACCATTTAACACCAGATGCTGTTAACGTGCTTGAATTTTACCAATGGCCGGGTAACGTAAGGGAACTGCAGAACATTATTGAAAGACTGGTCGTTACCGCAGACCATCAGGCCATTGATGCAGCGTTTGTCAGTCAATTTTTATCGACAGGCTATGAATATAAAAAAATGAAACCCTTAATCACAAGAGTTATTCCATTGCAAGATGCAATTGATCAAATTGAGGAGCAGCTGGTAGTAATGGCGATGAAGCAATACAAAACAACTACAAAAGCTGCTAAAGCTCTTGGTATCAGCCAGTCCTCTGTCAGCCGGAAATACCAAAAAATTCTAAACGAAAAAAATTTAAAATTGGAAACAAATATTTAAAAAAACTGCTTCAGATTTAATAATCTGAAGCAGTTTTTTTCTTATGCAAATAAAAATAGATCTATGCAAAAATGAATAACCTTAAACCGATTATTTTAATTAATAATTATGTTAAAGTTCATTGTTGATTTTGTTGGAGCGGTAAGCGAGTTTCTTGAGCGGGAAACAACAGGCAAATTTGACATAGCCTGGTAAATAGTTATTTAATTGGAGATTGAAAATTGGCACGGTTCTTGCAATCTGATTAAGTAAGGAATTTTAAAGGAGGATGAATAATGGTCGAACTAAAGAATAGCGTAATCAATCTTAAGATGTATATCAATGGTGAATGGAAGGAGGCAAAGGGTGGTGAAACGCGTCCCGTTTATAATCCCGCAACGGGAGAAGTGATTACCTATGCATCGGAAGGATCCGTTGCTGATGCAAGGGCTGCCATTTTTGCATCACGGAACGCATTTGAAGCTGGTGTTTGGTCCGATATTTCTGCACAGGAAAGGGCCTCTTATTTATTAAAAATTGCCGATAAGATTGACGAATACGCTGATGAATTAACACAACTTGAAACGATGGATAACGGTAAACCGTTAAGAGAAGCAGGTTTTGATGTTGCTGATGCAGCTTCTTGCTTCCGCTATTATGCAGGTTTGATTAGAAATCCGGATGGCCAGACCTATCATGTTGCAGATCCGATGCAGGCGATGGTAGTCAGAGAACCAATAGGTGTTTGTGGCTTAATTGTTCCTTGGAATTACCCCCTTTTAATGAGCGTTTGGAAAATAGCCCCGGCACTTGCAGCAGGGAATACGATTGTTTTTAAACCATCTGAATTAACACCTGTTACTCCAACAAAGCTATTTGAAATTTTTGAGGAGGTTGGCCTGCCAAAAGGAGTCGCCAATATGGTTATGGGAGCAGGTCCTGTAGTTGGTCATGAAATCGCTTCCCATCCGGAGGTCGACATGGTTTCATTTACCGGTGGAACGAAAACAGGTAAACACATTATGAAAACCGCTGCAGACACAATGAAAAAGGTTTCTTTAGAGCTAGGTGGAAAATCCCCGAATATCATTTTTGCCGATGCAGATTTTGAAACAGCTGTTGATTACGCACTATTTGGAATCTATGCAGGTTCTGGTCAAGTTTGTTCCGCGGGATCACGAATTCTCGTAGAGGAAAGCATTTACGATAAGTTTGTGGAGAGATTTGTAGAAAGAGCCAAGAATATTCAGGTTGGACCTGGGGATCATCCAAAGACAGAAATGGGCCCGCTTGTCAGCAAGCAGCATTTAGAAAAAGTCCTTCATTATATTGAGCTAGGTCAGAAGGAAGGGGCAACCGTTGCATGCGGCGGTAACCGAATTGTCGATAATGGTTTAGAAAATGGCTACTTTGTTCAGCCGACAGTATTAGTGGATGTAAAGCAGGAGATGAGAATAGTTCAAGAGGAAATTTTCGGTCCAGTAGTGGTGATTCAAAGATTTAAGGATGAGGAAGAAGCTATTAAGCTTGCAAATGGAACCGTTTATGGATTAGCAGGCGGCGTTTTTACAAACGATGGCGCTAAAGGTCTCAGAGTAGTGAAGAAACTTCGCTCTGGAATCACCTGGGTAAATTCATACCATCCAACCTATAATGAAGCGCCTTGGGGCGGCTATAAACAGAGCGGTATTGGCCGCAGTTTAGGTACGTTTGGCTTAGAAGAATTCCAAGAAATTAAACAAATCAATGTAAATTTACAGGTTGAACCAATAGGCTGGTTTTCAAACTAATTAAAAAGGAGCAAGTAAAATGGGTATCGATCTAAGTCGAGAGGCAACAAATGAGCAAAAACATAATGTTACGGATTATATTAATAAGGTTTTAAATCTAATAGAAAAAGAGCAAATCAGTGAAGAAGAGGCAGCCTGGATTACAAAGGAGACAGTGGATGGCTTCCGTGAACATGTAAACCCAGGGTTCTTAGCCTATCGGAAAACTGTCACAAAAGATGGACAATTCGCTGCAGTTGAATGGTCGGATAATGGAGCCTGCTTTAAAGATGTAAATGGAAAAGAATACATTGACTGTCTTGGCGGATTCGGGATTTATAATGTTGGCCACCGCAATCCAAAGGTTGTGAAGGCAGTTACTGACCAATTAAAGCGTCAAGCTCTTCACAGCCAGGACCTGCTCGACCCGCTGCGTGCGATCTTAGCTAAAATTTTAGCTGATATTACACCAGGCGACCTGAAATACGCTTTTTTTACAAACAGTGGAACAGAAAGTGTTGAAGCAGCATTAAAACTTGCCAAAATGTACAGTGAGCGAACAACTTTTATTTCAACAACTCGTGCTTTCCATGGGAAAAGCCTTGGTTCATTATCTGGAACCGCAAAAGGAATGTTCAGAAAACCGTTCCTTCCGTTAATCCCTGGATTCCGTCATGTGCCATTTGGTGATATTGATATGATGAGGAAAACATTCGAGGTCTGCACTTCTGTCGGGGAAGACGTGGCAGCAGTTATTCTTGAGCCAATCCAAGGTGAAGGGGGAATCATACTTCCACCTGAAAACTATTTAAAAGGAGTCAGAGAGCTTTGTGACCAGTTTGGGGCGTTGTTAATTTTTGATGAAGTACAAACTGGAATGGGACGGACAGGCAAAATGTTTGCTGCAGATTTATATGAAGTGGTTCCTGATATTATCTGTCTAGCAAAAGCGTTTGGCGGAGGTGTGATGCCGGCTGGTGCGATTGTGGCTAAGGAAGAAGTATTCAAGAGCTGGTTCCCTAATCCATTTATGCATACAACAACCTTCGGTGGAAATCCATTGGCATGTGCTGCTGCGATTGCAACAATTGGCGTTTTGATTGAAGAAAAATTACCAGAAAGAGCAGCGGAAGTCGGAGGATATTTCCTGGAAGAATTGCAAGAAGCTGCTAAGGGTCATGAGGATAAAGTTCTAGAAATTCGTGGAAAAGGGTTAATGATTGGTATTGAGTTTCATAAAGATGAAATCGGTTATGAAGTATCAAAAGGAATGTTTGACCTTGGCGTACTAGTTGCCGGAACTTTAATTAACTCAAAGACCATCCGAATAGAACCAGCACTGACAATTAGCTATGAAGAAGTCGATAAAGTAGTCAGCACCTTCAAGCAGGTATTATCTACAGTCAAAGAATAACATTTCATTCTTTAAAGGATGATTTTTATACAGGGGAGAGCAGTTAACATGGAAAAGAAATTTGTTAAGCTCCAAACAGCGATACCGGGTCCAAAATCAAACGAGCTATTTGAGTTTAGAAATAAATATGTGCCTAAAGGAATCAGTAATAATTGCACTTCCTTTGTTAAAAAAGCACAGGGAGCTCTTGTTGAAGATGTTGATGGCAATACTTATATCGATTTTGCGGGTGCGATTGGAACGCTAAATGTAGGGCATACACATCCAAGGGTTGTAAGAGCCCTGCAGGAGCAGGTAAGCCAATTTATTCACACGGGCTTTAATGTCATGATGTACGAATCGTATATTAAACTGGCTGAGCGACTTTGCAAGCTGGCACCAGGAAAATTTGCGAAACAGGCAGCATTTTTTAACAGTGGAGCTGAAGCCGTCGAAAACGCTGTGAAAATCGCACGCAAATATACAAAACGGCAAGGAATCGTATCGTTTACCCGCGGTTTCCATGGCAGAACGTTGATGACGATGACAATGACAGGTAAAGTGAAGCCTTATAAATACGGATTTGGACCATTTGCTCCAGAGGTTTACAAGGCTCCTTATCCTTATTTCTATCGTCGCCCTGATGGAATGAACGAAGAGCAATATAGTGCCATGATAATTGAGCAGTTTGAACAGTTTTTACTTGCCGAAGCAGCTCCTGAAAGCATTGCGGCTGTTGTAATGGAGCCCATTCAAGGAGAAGGCGGTTTTATTATACCGGATGCCGCGTTTGTGAAAACGGTAAGAGAAATCTGCTCTCAACATGGAATCTTATTTATTGCTGATGAAATCCAAACTGGATTTGCCAGAACCGGTAAATATTTTGCCATTGAACATTTCGATGTCGTTCCTGATTTGATTACAATCTCAAAATCAATGGGTGCTGGCGTACCAATAAGTGGTGTCATCGGCAGGGCGGACGTAATGGATGCTGCTGATGTCGGAGAAATTGGTGGAACCTACGCTGGAAGCCCGCTTGGCTGCCGTGCTGCCCTGACGGTCTTAGATATTATTGAAAGTGAAAATCTTAATGAAAGAGCGCAAATTTTAGGGGATAGTGTCCTTAAAAAAATGAAGCTTTTTGCTGAACGCTTTGAGTGCATTGGTGATGTACGCGGATTAGGAGCCATGTGCGCCATGGAAATTGTAAAAGGTAAACATGATATGACACCAGATAAACAGGCAGTCAATAAAATTATAAAAGAAGCAAATGAGCGTGGCCTTATGATACTAAGTGCAGGAATTTATGGGAACGTAATCCGAATTCTCATGCCATTAACAATAACCGATGATCAGCTTGAAGAAGGATTGCAAATACTGGAGGAAGCCATTGAAGCGGTAGTAGTAAATGATCCTGGAGAGTCAGTTAGGAGGTAATGTATGGAAATCCTGGAGCGAAACTATCAAATTTATCCTATGTATCTTGATGGAAAATGGATTGGGAATGATTATGAGGTTTTTACGGAAATAGTTAATCCTGCGACGAATGAAGTCATAGGTGCCGTTCCGACAGGTGGAGTATATGAAGCGGAAAAGGCTGTTGATTCTGCATCCAATGCATTTAAAACGTGGTCGAAAAAAACTGCTGATGAGCGGTATCAGCTTTTGATGAAATGGTTCTATTTAATTGAAGAAAACAAACATGAAATCGCCAGAATTATGACGATTGAGCAAGGGAAACCATTAAAAGAGGCGTTAGGAGAGGTTCAGTATGCCAATGGGTTTATCTCCTGGTATGCAGAAGAGGGGAAAAGGATTTATGGTGAAACTATTCCTGCCTCTCACCCAAATAAACGAATTCTCGTAAGAAAAGAACCGGTGGGAGTGATTGCAGCGATCACTCCTTGGAATTTCCCAGCAGCGATGATTACCCGAAAAGTAGCTCCTGCTCTTGCAGCAGGATGTACAGCTGTTATAAAACCTGCAAATCAAACACCACTTACTGCTCTAAAACTGGCAGAGCTTGCTCATGAAGCAAGAATTCCAAACGGAGTGTTAAATGTTATAACAGGAAGATCCACTGAAATTGGTGAAGTTTGGTTAAAGGATCCTCGAGTAAGGAAAATTACCTTTACTGGTTCAACAGAGGTTGGAAAAGTCTTGATGAGAGGTGCAGCTGAAAATGTAAAAAAAGTTTCACTTGAGCTTGGCGGCAATGCACCGTTTATTGTCATGGAAGATGCTAATTTAGAGAAAGCTGCAGTCGGACTTATTCAATCAAAATTTCGAAATGCCGGCCAAACCTGTATCTGTACGAATCGGGTTTATGTTCAAGAAACAGTTTCAGAGCAATTTATTCAACTCTTTCAGAAAGAACTTGAGAAGCTTAAAGTCGGCAATGGTCTAGAAGAAGGAACTGATATAGGACCGTTAATTGATAAATCCGCTTATAAAAAAGTAGAAGGTCTCGTCCATGATGCCCTGAAAAAGGGAGGGAAGGTCACGTATAGCGGTCTAAAGCCTGTTAACGAGAATGGCTATTTCTATGCTCCTGCCATCCTGACCAACATTAACGACGATATGGAGTGTATGAAGGATGAAATCTTTGGTCCTTTAGCACCAATCTCGACCTTTAAAACTGAAGAAGAAGTGATTGAACGGGCAAATGATTCTTCTTATGGACTGGCTGCCTATGTTTATACCGAAAATTTAAATCGTTCCTTTCGAATTACAGAAGAGTTAGAATATGGGATCATCGGACTGAATGATGCTTTGCCTTCAGCTGTCCAGGTTCCATTCGGAGGTTATAAAGAAAGCGGTCTCGGCAGAGAAGGCGGACATTACGGAATTGAAGAATTTTTAGAAGTAAAATATATATCGATTGGTTTGGATATAAATTAATATATTTTCTATAAAAAAGAATTAATCAAGAAAGCACGCACGATGGCAACTAGTACGTACAAAATTGCAGATCTTTTAGATTAACCAATCGACTGTTGTAGGTAAGTTAAACAAGATAGATATGACGTAATGTCTTAATAATTACTGATAATGCATTGCAAATATAGGTATCGATAATGCTGTTTATGTGTAATTCATTATTTTTATAATGCAGAGGTGCATTGCAATCATAAGAAATAAGTGATTAAAAAAGTATAAATCAGGTGAATTCAGTGTTTTTATAAAATTTCAGAATATTCGAACGATTATTGCATTTATTATAGGTAGATTGAACTGAGGAGGAAAGTCTATGAACAAAAAACTTTGGTCGATAATTTGGCTCGCTTTGAGTTGTATGCTGGTGTTAGCAGCGTGCGGAGGAGATAAGCAAAGCAGCAGCCAGCCTGCAGCATCAAAGGGTAATGGGAAAACACTCAACCTGCTCACTTGGGAAGGGTATGCTGATCCTAAATTTGTAAAGGGATTTGAAAAAAAATATGGGGTGAAAGTTACAGCTACATATTTTGGATCAAGTGATGAGCTTGTCTCAAAATTGAAAGGCGGTGGCGGGAACGTTTACGATGTAATATCACCATCCTCTGATGTAGCCGGCTATCTAGTGCAGGAGAAACTAGTTGCACCCGTTAATCTAGACAATGTCCCGAATTATAAAAATTTAGCTTCAAAGCTGGTCGACATGAATGATGTCAAAAAGGGTGGAAAAGTTTATGGCATTCCGTTTACTTGGGGGCCGGATTCTTTAATTTATGATGCGGATGTCATTAAGGACCCGCCGGATAGCTGGGATATTTTTTGGGACGCAAAATATAAGGGCAAAGTCTCCATATGGGATGATATTTCAAATATTTACTTAGTGGGTCAAATGGTTGGGTTAGATAAAAACGATCCATCTGCTATATACAACATGACGAATCAACAACTGGAGGATGCTAAGAAAAAATTAATAGATTTAAAGCCGCAAATTCGTAAATATTGGTCGAGTGCCGGGGAACTTAATGATCTCTTTTCCAATAAGGAAGTTGTCTTAGCAGTAGGCTGGCCGCTTACTCCGACAACTGTCAACCCTTCTGGAAGAAACTTAAAAGAAGTTATTCCTAAAGAAGGAATTACCGGCTGGATTGACAGACTGATGATTGTCAACTCTTCCCCGAATAAGAAGCTGGCCGAGAAGTATATCAACTATGTGATTGAAGCTCAAACGCAAAAGCTTGTTAGTGATGCTACAGGATATGGGGTAGCAAATAAGGATGCAGTGAAATATATGACGGAAGAGCAAGCTAAGGCTATTCATATCGATGATATGGATAATTATATGAAGCAGATTAATTTTTGGCAATTTGTAAAAAACAGAGATAAGTACAACGAGATTTGGAATGAGGTAAAAGCACAGTAAAGAAGTTACCAGAGTTAAAAAAATCAATTTCTGGTGATCAGATTGCGATTTTCGGGTCGCTTAATGGAGGCAGTTGTATGTCTGTAAACATATCTACACCGGTTCGAAATACGAGCATTGAAAAAAAAAAGAAGAAGCATCGGTTTAAACCGAGGTTATTGATTTTACTCATTCCCCCACTTATCTGGTTGTCTGTTTTTCTATTCACACCTTATGTCGCCCTCTTCTTGAACAGCTTTTGGAGGGTGGATTTTGGAACTATTGTTCATACGTTTACCTGGGATAATTATATAAAATTTTTTACGAACGATTTGTACTATGGGACACTCCTGAAAACGTTAAAAATAGCGTCTCTAGTCACAATCTTTAGTGTTTTGCTCAGTTATCCTCTGGCCTACTTCATCAACTTTAAAGTCAAGAAAAATAAACAGCTCATGTATACACTGGTGATTATTCCACTTTGGGTCAGCTATTTGGTTCGAGCGTACGCATGGAAGATTGTTCTTGGGCAGGATGGGATTTTGAACAGTTTGTTAATCAGTATAGGGATTATTGACAAACCATTAGAGGTCTTTCTGTACAGTCCATATGCTGTTGTGATTGCTTTAACGCATATTTATACACCATGGGTGCTCATGTCGATTTACACTTCTCTAGAGCATATCCCCCGTAATCTGCAAGAAGCATCGAAAGACTTGGGGGCGGGTAGATTTCGAACTTTTTTCCAAGTTATATTGCCATTAAGCCTGCCAGGGGTGATTGCTGGCGCTACCTTTGCCTTTGTATTGGCCATGGGAGATTTTTTAGCTCCTCAATTATTAGGAGGAACGAGCAGCATGCTGATCTCGAATGTTGTATACAGTTTGTTCGGGGTTGCCAACAACTGGCCATTAGGTTCGACCATTGGAATCGTAACACTCGTTTTAGTTCTGCTGATCCTTGAAGTTACCCATCGGTTAGAAAAAAGAACATCCAGTTTTGAAAATGTCAAGGAACAAAAGGGGAGGTAAAGATGGAGAAGACATCACGCTTCGATTGGATCTCGACTAGTCTTAAAGCTTCAGCTGTACTGATTTTTCTTTTTATTTATCTCCCGATGATTGTAGTAGTTGTTTATTCCTTTAATGGGAATGCGGTCAATAGTTTTCCAGTTCTAACATGGTCTGTAAAATGGTATGGTGTAATGATGAATGACAGTGCATTATTGGCATCGTTAAAGAACAGTATTTTAGTGGCTGTTACAGGAACGATTATCGGTTTGTTCCTTGGGATTCCTGCAGCCTTTGTGGTGGACCGCTTTAGTTTTCCAGGAAAAACCATATTTGAGCGGATTGTCCTCCTGCCCATGATTTTACCGGGGATTATCACAGGTGTAGCAATGATGAGTGTTTTTGTAATGATGCGAGTCCAGTTGTCCTTAACTACAATTCTAATCGGACATGGTACATTCCTCATTGCGGTGGTCATGACTCAGGTCTATGCCCGGCTCAAGAGATTGGACCGGGCCATTGAGGAAGCCTCAATGGATTTAGGAGCAACGCGTTTGAAGACATTCTTTTATGTCACGTTGCCGAACATCAAAACAGCCGTGATAGGGGCTACCTTATTATCCTTTACCCTATCGATTGATGAAATTGCTGTTAGTTATTTCTTGACAGGAAGGGAGTTAACTCTGCCTGTTCAAATCTGGGCCATGCTTCGAAGAGGAATTACACCCGAAGTCAATGCTATTTCGACTCTCATCTTCTTTTTTTCTGTGGTTATGATTGTGATTGTAACACGGTTGAATCGAGAAGTGGATTAGTCTAAAGGGGATATGGATGTGGATTACATTATAAAAATTGAGAATGTGGAAAAGAGCTTCGGAAACGAGCACATTGTTAAAGGCATTAATCTGGATATTAAGCCTGGAGAATTTCTGACCGTGCTTGGTCCAAGCGGATGCGGGAAAACAACAACTCTTCGATTGATTGCAGGGTTTGAGGATCCTGATGCCGGAGAAATCTGGATTGATGGGAAATCTGTATCTCGTATTCCTCCCTATAAACGGGATGTAAATACGGTATTTCAAAACTATGCGTTGTTTCCACATATGACGATTAATGAGAATATCGCTTACGGATTAAAAATGAAAAAAGTTTCGAAGTCTGAACGCTTGGCCCGGGTGATAGAAGCATTGAGATTAGTTCAGCTGGAGTCCTTCGGAGACAGAAAACCGCGTCAACTTAGTGGTGGTCAACAGCAGCGTGTGGCCGTTGCGCGGGCCTTAATTAACAATCCAAAAGTGTTACTTTTGGATGAGCCCTTGGGAGCACTTGATTTGAAGTTAAGAAAGCAAATGCAAATCGAATTAAAACATCTCCAGCAAAAATTGGAAATCACTTTTATTTATGTAACCCATGACCAAGAGGAAGCCCTGACCATTTCAGACCGTATTGCCGTTATGAATAAAGGAGTAATCGAACAGGTTGCATCTCCAAAAGAAATCTATGAAAGTCCTTCTACCAAATTCGTAGCGGATTTCATTGGTGACACTAACCTTTTTGAAATTCAAATTTCCCCCACAAACGAGACTAATGTTGTCAATTTGTTTGGGACGAAAGTAGGCGGAAGAATACGAGAACCTAAATCACTAACTAAACAGAATTACTTGTCGGTTCGACCTGAACGGGTAAAGCTTCTGGCCCATGGTGAGGAGGCTCCATACTTTCTCTCAGGAACAGTAGAAGAAGTCATTTATGTAGGTTCCTTTATTCGAACGGTGGTAAAGCTGCAGCAAGGACAGAGAATTGTAGCTATGATGCCGAGTAAAGGAGATCATCTCTGCCTACCTGGCGATCGTGTAAGGGTGACATGGAAAGAGGAAGATGGGATTGTCATTGGTCAATAAGTAAAAAAACTATTTCATACACCTTCATTCCATTGACGAAGATGTTACGGACCTTGCAAGTCTTGGCTACAAATAAGAGATAAATAGAAATCTTAATTTTTTTTCCAACTTTGCCATTTCGTTTTCCTTTATTACGGCAACCACTGGCATATTTAGTTTGTTTGGATTTGGTTTAACTACAGGAGGTCCAGCTTTTATCTAATCTTAAATTAATAATTTCCAAAAAGAGCTGACTCAAACAAAGGGTCAGCTCTAATATAAAAAGTAGTTGAGGCGAAAAATGAAAGATTAAAATAAAAGTATTAAAAGGTGTCCTATCGTTTTAGTATACGTATCAATCTGAAGATTCATATCTTTTGCTAAATTATGGTAGTATTTGTAGAGAAATGATGAAAAGAATTTCTATATAGCTTGTCTCTTTTCTTTTACAATTATTTTAAGAAAATTGTGAAAAATGAGAGGGGGAAAAGAGATGGGGCATACTCCTATACTACGTATGTTAAAAAGAGCGGCAGCTGAAGCAGCTCAAGCTTATGAGAAAGAGAATTTTGAACAATATGGTTACAGTCGCAGACAATTTTTAAAAGGAGCAGCTGTTTTAACCGCAGCTGCATCAGTACCTTCATTTGTATGGAATTTTGATACACTTACTGCACAAGCTGCAGGTTCTAAGGTTGCGATTGTAGGTGGTGGTTTAGCAGGATTAACTTGTGCCTATCGGTTAAAAAAATATGGTGTTGAGGCGAATGTTTACGAAGCAACGAAACGTGTGGGCGGCCGTTGCTGGACAAGAAGAGATTATTTTGCAGATCATCAAATTGCTGAAAATGGTGGAGAACTAATTGATACAGACCACAAGGCGATCCGAAAGCTGGCAAATGAGTTAGGTTTATCACTCGATAATTTACTAGCTGCTGAACAATCAGGTACTAAGCCGTTTTTTTATTTTAAAGGACGACCTTATACATATGATCAAGCAACAGCTGATATTCAAGCCATCATGCCTCAGTTAAATAAGGATTTAAAAGACGCTGGATATCCTACTACCTATCATCAATATACAATGAGAGGGAAGCAGCTTGATTATATGTCGATTACCGATTGGATTGAAGCGTATGTACCTGGAGGACTAAACTCAAATTTAGGAAAATTATTAGATGTTGCATATACGATTGAATATGGAGTAGAATCTTCACAGCAAAGCAGTTTAAATTTGATTTATTTATTAGGTGGGACAGATCAGTCTCAGCTGGAATTGTTTGGAGCGTCTGATGAAAAATATCGTGTTCGCGGTGGAAACGATCAAATCGCCTCCTTATTAGGGAAAGAATTAAGTTCTCAAATAAACTTAGGTTATAAACTAAATAAGCTTGTAAAAAATTTAGATGAAACGTACACATTGTCATTTAACGGAAAACCAAATGTAACTGTGGACTACGTCGTCATGACTGTACCTTTTTCTGTTTTGCGCAGTAATGTTGATTTTTCGAGAGCAGGATTTAGACCATTGAAGGTTAAAGCAATTAATGAACAAGGTATGGGAACAAATGCTAAACTACTTGCTCAATTTTCAGATAGGCATTGGTGTAAACTTGGAAATAACGGCTTAACTTACGCAGACACCGGCTATCAAAATACATGGGAAGTAACTCGATCGCAAAATGGGAAAAGTGGTATTTTAGTAGAATATACAGGTGGATTAATAGGAGAGGCATTAAATCAAGGTACATTGAGGTATCAAACAAACAAATTTTTAGATGAAATAGAGCCAGTTTTACCAGGGATAACGGAAAAATGGAACGGGACTTCAGCGATCGTTTATTGGCCGGGCATGTCGTGGACAAAAGGTTCCTATTCTTATTGGAAAATAGGGCAATATACGTCCTTTAGTGGAGTGGAAGGAGAACCTGAAGGAAACGTATTTTTTGCTGGCGAGCATTGCTCACAAGATTATCAAGGTTTTATGAACGGAGCAGTGGATACAGGCGAACAAGCTGCAACTGGGATTTTAAAGGCATTAAAGGTTGCGTTAGCAAAATAAAGATGTAGAAAACTCTAACCGAATAGTGTGGGAGTTTTTTAACAAGATTATACATGAAATTAGTGTTTTAGTCTAAATTAAGACCATGCGAGTAATATTTAGAAACTATACAAAAGCTGGACTATGGCGAATCTCTTCTTTTGTAGAATATATATATAAAGCCAAGAGGGTTTCTATATCCTCTATGTACAGAATTGACCTTGACAGAGAAGGGGTCGGGGGTTCGAATCCCTCTCAGATCATCAATTATAGGAGGTCTCAAACCCTTATGTATCAAGGGTTTGAGACTTTTTTGTTTTGTGCATTTAGTTCTTACTATAGCTGCTAATTTGTTACATTGCACTAACACTGCACTAACCGTTTTTTATTCCTTAAGCATCATCTGTTCAAAGCGATTGGCACTTTGGCGTTGCATTTCAGTACTTACGTGAGAGTAAGTATCTAAAGTAACCTGTACCCGAGAATGTCCCAGCCGCTCAGCCACAATTTTCGGGTTTTCCCCCATTGCCATTAGAACAGTAGCATGTAAATGGCGTAATTGATGAAAAGTAAACTTTGGGAGACCTGCCTCTTTCAGTAGACCATAGAACTGTCGTAACAAGTTTCTTGGATCTTGGGGCTTACCATCATCTAGGCAATTAATAAGCCCTTGATCTTGATAGCCCGGTCCAAGGAGTTGTTTTTGTTTTTCCTGAAATTCCTTCCGGTTACGCAGAATGTCGAGAATATAATCTGAAACAACTACAATGCGATTAGAACTCTCTGTCTTTACATCCTTTAAAATGAGCCCTTTTTCCTTTACTCTCGTTAAGCTTCTTTGTATATGAATTGTCCCAGCATCAAAATCTACATTAGGCCACATTAATCCTAAAACTTCGCCCCGCCGCACCTTTTTCACAATAAGAAATAACAACATTGTGAACTAATGTACTTAAACAAACGGGTGCGTTAGTTGAAGAAGAGGTTGAAAAAACCAAACAAGCGAAACCATTTAAAGGATTCGCTTTTTTGGCTTCTTCCTAAAGAAAGGAATATTAATTGGGTTAATATTTTCCTTATTTAGTTCCTAATACTAGTATTTATCTGTAACAACACCTAGAGTAGTTGCTTTAATATATTTTTGATCTTTTAAGGCTTTTAAGTTTTCGGCTGTTCCAGTTACGACAACACCGATGATCTTTACATCACTTTTCAGTGGGTTCTTTTTATCTTTTCTCAAATTATCAAAGATTCTTTTATATTCACTATAGTATTTGCCTTTAACACTTAGTCCAGTTTCAATTGAGGATAAAAAATCCTGTTCGCTCACTTTTTTGTTATCAATACCAGATCCAAAGCCATACACCATATCAGCTGATTCCGGTATTTTATCTCCATCATATAAACTTTCTGTTTTATGCAATTCCTTCTCAGAACAAGTGTCTACCCAAAACCAAACTGGGTGAACATTCGATGGCAACATTTTTTTAACTTCCTCCAGAGAGTAACTTTGATCAAAAGAAATGCCCATTTCAACTAGGGATCGGTTGTCGATTTCCTCCAGCAAAGATAAATCATTTATATATTTTCCATAATCAATTTCTGGATGATAAAAGAGCATCTCTCTTTGACCAGTTTGAGAGTTGTAGGGTATATAATAACTTAACTTTTCTTTCTGTATTACAGGATTATTAATTTGAATTGGTGAGTAATTACCGGGGAATCTTGAAAAATTACCCAAAATATTAAACTCAAAAGTATCATTACTCCATATTACTGGTTTACCTTCAATAATTTTATAGGTATGGTACTCAAGAGATCCATTAAATAATCCGAAGTTTTGTTGATATCCAGATTCATATAAATTTGGACCAGTAATCTGTTTAAACCTTGAAATATCGCGTAAGGTGTCATCTCCACTTTTGTAGAGCAACTGTAAATTACCTATATATCCAACTATAAGAATTAGTAATGAAACAATTAAAGAGATTATGGTGTTTCTAAGGATTGTTTTCCGTCTCGCTTTTTTTACGAGTGTTGTTAGATCTCCGACTTCGTTGGTACTAAATTTTTCATCATTCATATTCTTTATCCCTCCGATATATTTTTTGGAACTGTTTTCTCGCCCTGAATAAATAAGTCTTTACCAATCCCTCTTTGATATCAAGCAAACTAGCTATTTCTTTATAAGATAAATCCAATTCATATTTCAAAATGAGAAGTTGCTTATGTATTGGGGTTAATTGTTCTAATACGTGTTCAATTTCCTCTCGAATTTCTTTCTGCATTAATAAGTCTTCCGGAATTCCAGAGTCTTCAATAATTACCGATTCAATTGGAACCTCAATCCTTTTTTTCTTTCTACATAGGTCGTAATATCGATTCAAAGCCACTTTATAAAGCCAAGCAGAAAACTTTTCAGGATCAATTGAGTCAATGTATAAAATCCCTTTATAGATGGTTTCTTGAACTATATCTTCTGCGTCATTTCGGTTTGCTCCAAGGCGAATTAAATATCTATTTAGTTGTTTCATTTTTTCTTGCATCAGTTGATACATCTGTTCATTAAGCACCTTAAACCTCCTTTCACTTGTATAACGATTAAAAAACTGAAATGTTAACAAATAAACACAAGATTTATATTTTATGGGTTTAAGTCCTTAGCTACTTACAATAAGAATAGCAAAAAAGGTATCATTACAAAGGGTTTTCATACCCTTATGTTGTGGGCTATTTTTAGGCAAATACATTTTTATCTAACTAATCCAATATTCATTTGACAGTTCATTCCGTAATGAAACTGTATAGGGGAATTTGTGCAGTAATGTATGTAAACAAACGGGTAGTATAGTTGAAAAAGGACATTAAACAAATAAGAGAACCAAAATTGTTAACAACCAATTTCGGTTCTCTTATAACTAATCGTTGTTTTCCTCTATAAATCTTTTAAGAGATGAAAGCTTTTCCTCCCAAAAATGTTCAAAAAAGGCCAGCCAATCTTGTATGAAAACTAACGGTTCTGGTTCCAGCATATAACGCGTTTCACGTCCTACCTTTCGACTTCTTACAAGACCAGAGTCAGATAGAATATGAAGATGCTTATTTACAGCTGTACGGCTTATTGAGAAACATTCTACTATTTCAGCTATTGACATTTCCCTTCCAGAAAGAAGTTTTAGCATAGTGCGACGGGTAGGGTCCGAAATTGCTTGGAAAACATCGTGTTTAGATTGGTTAACCTTATTTATTTCCCCAGTCTCCAGAAAATTGTTTCACGACGGCTTGTACTTCCTCTAATTTTTCTGGTTTTAATAGGCTAATCATCTTAGGGATAAACACTTGAATATCTTCTTGTGAAAAAGTGCCTTCATTTTGTTTCCTGAAGTTTTCTGTAAGTATTTCTTTTGCTTCATCTTCCTTGCCCTTTTGCACTCTTTGTAAAATAAAATCTAAAAACCTTTCTTGTCCTTGCTTGTCCATTCCTTTTACCTCCTACAAATCTAATTTATAACACCTGTTGGTTTCGTTTTTTATTATAACACCAAAAGGTGTCATGTTAAATATTTTATTTTACATTCTCTGAAATCCTTTAGTCTTATTCAAATAAGGGGACTTGAGTTTAAGTTGGTGTTGAAGCGGTAGCTCTTTTTTCTTATTGTACAAAAGGGCAGAATAACAATAACTTACTTAAATGGGAATAGTTGGGAGTATTATAATACTTTTTTATGTTATGAAAAATATTAAAAAATAGGAGAGGTGCTTTTATGAGTAAAATTCGATTAATTGGTGATTTTGACGCAGAAGTTGTAGCACATATTGCTATACTTCAAGCTATTCAATTGGCTTCAAATGATCTTGGTTGTCAAATTGAAATTGAGTGGATACCAACTTCTTCATTAGAGAATGGTTTCGAACAAAAACTATCAACGTTTCAAGCACTTTGGACAGTTCCTGCAAGTCCTTATAAAAGTATGCAAGGAGCCTTAAATGGTATCCGATATGCACGAGAACATAAGGTACCATTTCTAGGAACGTGTGGAGGTTTTCAGCATATGATTATTGAGTTCGCTAGGAATGTTTTGGGACTTTCAGAAGCAGATCATGTTGTGGAGAATCCTACTTCCTCATTAATGTTGGTTGCACCTCTCACTTGTTCAGTTAGTGAAAAAACGCATACTTTTATACTTACACACGGCTCAAAAGTTGCAGATATTTATGGTGATTTTGAGATTGTAGAACAGTACGGAATTTGTAATTATGGACTAAATCCTGAGTTTGCTCCTTTGCTAGAGAAGGCAGGTATGCGAATTGCAGGGGTTGATACAGATGGGGAAACTCGAATAATGCAACTAATTAACCATCCTTTCTTTATTGGAACGCTTTTTCAGCCTGAACGTTCAGCATTAAAAAATATTGTTCATCCGTTAATTAGGGCATTAATTCAAAAAGCCAATCAATAATATTTATTTTTTCTTCAACTGGTTGGTTATTTGTTAGCGTTTGTTTATTCACATTATTTGTATCTGTTCAAGGTTTTTTATTACGCTAAGGGGGCTTTGCTTCAACAGAAGCAAGCTATCTTATTCAATTAAAGGGCAGGTTAGTTGAACAAAGAATTATTCCTGTTTCTATGCAAACTAACGTTCCTTCTTTGGATAATAATTGCTGGATTAGCAGCGAAGATATACCAAAAGAACCATGAAAATTTTCTTATTTTTATTTACTTATTCTTATTATAGGATTAATCATTCATTTACATCCTTCTTCTATACTTATAGAAGTAATAGATTAAAAGAGAAGTAGGGAGTAGAGGAAATGAAAAAGAAGAAATTGATCGTTGCAGCGATGGCGGCCCTTATGGCGGGTTCAGCTGCCATACAAGTGGCCGTAACACCTGCATCGGCTGCAGAAACTGCGCCAAAGTCTTATACTGCAGGCAGTCCGAAAGAGTTCGATCTGCAGGCGCACCGAGGAGGTATCGGGCTTACCGTCGAGTCCACGATTGCATCTTTCTCAAAGGGCCTCGAAGTGGGTGTCAGCACCCTTGAGATGGACGTGCAAATTACGAAAGATCATCAGGCTGTAATTACCCACGATCGTCAGGTTTCGGGTTCCAAGTGTCAGGACACGGGTCCGGCGTTTCCTGGTGATCCCATGTACCCATATGTCGGCAAGTACATAAAGGACCTCACCTTGGCCGAGGTGCGTACATTGGACTGCGGCTCGCTGAGACAGGCGTCATTCCCTGGCCAGCAGCTGAATCCTGGCGCCCGCATGCCCCTTTTGAGCGAGGTGTTCAATCTTGTCAAGCTTTACCACGCCAACAAGGTACACATGAATGTCGAGACCAAAGTGGAAGCCGGAGCACCGAATGAAACGGCCCCCCGTGAAGAGTTTGTACAGATAGTTGCCCACGAGGTTCGTAAAGCTGGAATGATTAACCGCGTAACGATCGAAAGCTTCGACTGGGGATCACTCATGCGCATGCACCAAGTTGAGCCGCGCTTGCCGCTTGTCGCATTGACTAACGGTGATCAATTCCTGCAGCCTGGTAAGCCTGGCGCTTCACCATGGTTGGGGGGAATCGACATCGATGACTTCGGAGGCGATTTTGTCGCTGCAGCCCACTCGTTAGGTGCAAGTGCTATTTCTCCAGTACATGGTGATCCTCAGGGCGGCAAGGTAACCGATCCGAACTACAAGCCTTACGTGACGAAGCAAATGGTCGAGGAAGCCCACAAGTACGGCATGAAGGTAATTCCGTGGACGGTCGATGACGAGCCTACGATGGAAAAGCTGATGGATGATGGGGTTGATGGGATGATCACTGATTACCCGGACCTGCTGCGCAGTGTAATGAAGAAACGCGGTTACAAGCTGCCAAAGGCCTATCTAGCTCCCAAGAAATAAGGTGCCTGGAAAAGGCAAAGGTAAAAAAAAACACAGTGTTTTTTACTAGTATTTTAGTATCATTCTTTTGTTGCGGCGGATCATTTTATCCGCCGCTTTCTTTTGTGAAAATAGCCAAGGCACGGCATATTAATTAGTTTCTAAAGCCGCATGATTCAGGTAGATTGTGAAATATTGTACTTACAATAAAAGGGCTTTACTTCAATAAAGAATAGAGCCTTTTTTCCTTTAATCGTTGGCATTAACATTTGTTTTTTATGCTTAATTTCGCCACGTCCTGTGGCAATGCCTTTCTGACCTGCTTCCTCGTAAAAGCTAAAGCTTTTTCTTCGTGCAATGTATAGCCTGACGAAGCTTTCCTAGTCCTGCAGGCATCCGCTTCGACTGAGATAAAGGAAACACGGAGCTAAGCAAGATTCGTTGTTGACTTATCGTAGGGAGGAGTGGGATGGACAATAGCTGCAACAAGTATCACCTTTGGTCATACTTGTTGCAAGAAATTCAAAGAAGCTTTTCCAGGTTAAAAATCGCTGGGCGCTGGAGCTAGACAATAAAAAATAAGCTTACCCCGATTGGAGTAAGGTTATTTTTTTATTAAGCGTTTTGTTTTACTGTGTTGTTGTTTCCTTTGAAAGAAGTTTTGCGGATGAATGGAATCACCCAGCGGTTTAAACCGATTTTACCACATTAAAGCCGACAGCTAAGATAATGACACATAATGGCCGCTGCAGTGGCACCCTGGGCATCCAAATGAATTAAAGTAGGCAAACTCATTATAAGGGTATACCCTATACCCTCAATCAGGGCATTTGCCTTGGTACTTGCATATTAGAGACATGATTTTGATATCTTGCCTCTTTCTATTATTAAATGAGTTGAGTATTCCCATTTTCTTCACCTCATCGTTTTTCAAAGTTTGGGGGAAAATGGGATATTTATGCTTGCATGTTTTTTTATCAAAAAGGAAAATTTTTACTAAGTTGTTGATATATATTATTTTGCTCCTGCTATATTATATGACACAGAGCTTGTACTTAACTCGAAAAAAATTTTAAAAAAAGAATGAACTTTGGACTATATAAATGCCCAATGTACGTTCTATCTTTTTTCTTATTGCTATAAAGGATTTACCTCAAAGTTTAATTTCTTTAATCGATACTGTAAGCTTTGACGACTTAATCCTAGTAACTTCGCTGTTTTAGAAATATTAAAATCATTTTTCTTCAGGACATGCTCAATATAGGATTTTTCAAATAATTCCAGTTGTTCTTTTAATGGTACAGTAACATCTCCCGTTTCTTTCATAAAAGTTTCAACAGTTGAAAGGGGCATCATTCTTTCTTTCATCTGCATTTTATTGCGATACTGGTAGGGTAAATGGCGGTACATGATGAAATCTTCCCCGTCCATCATGATGTTCATGGCAGCTTCTATAATATGCTCCAGTTCTCGTACATTTCCATGCCAATCATATTCGAAGAAAGAATGGTTGACCTCCTCCGATAATCCTTTTACTTGCATTTGAAACCGTTCATTGTATTTTTCAATAAATTTTTCCACTAATAATGGAATATCTTCTTTACGATCTTTTAAAGGCGGCACAAAGATGGTTACTACTCCTAGTCGATAATACAAGTCTTTTCGCATCCGATTATTAGCAACCGCGTCAATTGGATCTTCATTCATATTGGCAATCACTCTGACATCAATGGCCATGTCCTTTGTATCCCCAATCCTTCTTATTGTTTTTTCCTGAAGGACTCGCAGCAATTTTGCTTGAAGATTTAAATTCAAGGAGTTTATTTCATCTAGCAGCAAGGTGCCCCCGTTCGCTTGTTCAAATAATCCAGGGGTATCCGTAGCCCCTGTAAACGCTCCTCGTTTTGTGCCGAACAGAAGACTCTCAATTAAATTATCTGGTAAGGCCGCACAATTTTGTGAGATAAAAGGTCCTGATAGCCGCGCGCTGCCGTTGTGAATGCTTTGTGCAAAAAGTTCTTTCCCTGTACCGGTGTCACCAACAATCAATACATAGGATGAGGTTCTGGTTGCACGTTTAGCCGTTTCAATTACTTCCTTTATTGTTGTGCTGGTCCCAATAATATTATCAAAGGTATACTTAGAAGTTCCTTTTTTCATGTTGCCCTTGATTAATTTCTCCAGCTTTGTAACATCATTAGCAATTTCCACCGCACCCTGAAGTTCATAATCAGAATAGATCGGAATTGTGTTGTTAATGGTAGTAATTTCTCTGCCCTTATTATTAAAATAGGTTTGTTTTACGTTACTAGTTTCTTTTCCTTCTTGGAGCGCTTTTACTAGAGTACTAGATTGGTCGTCTTTAAACATAAACACGTCCAGCAAATTTTTATCAATAACATCCTGAAAATCCATCGATTCCATTTGCATCATTTTTTTATTATAAATAATTGTTTTACCTGTCTCATCGACTGCATGGACCCCTACATCGATTTCGTCCAAGATCCTCTTATACATCCCATTTAAATAGACTAAGTCATTCTTTGATTTTTCCATTGTGTTATACCCCTTGTTTTTCCTCTATGCATCTATTAAATCAAAGAAAATGTTTTGATGCAAAATAATTTTGCTATTTTATTTAAAAAAATCATTTTTGCGCAAAACTAATTGGCTCTTAATACTTTAAAAAAGCTTTTAAACTGCAAAAATAAAGTTGGCATGGAACTTGCAATATATTTTTACGTACAACAAAAGGGGGAAAAACAATGTATCCATACTCACATGAACCATTCACTAATTTTACGGAAGAAAAAAATATAATGGCTTTTAAAGAAGCACTTGCCTTTGTCGAAAGCGAACTCGGAAAACACTACCCAGTTATCATTGATGGTGAATCCATCACAACAGAAGAAAAAATGCAATCAATCAATCCAGCCAAGAAAGAAGAGGTTATTGGCAGTGTTTCAATGGCAAATCAAGAACTTGCTGAAAAAGCAATGCAAGCAGCCTTATCAGCATTTGAAACTTGGAAAAGATGGAGCCCAGAACATCGCGCCAATATCCTTTTACGTGCAGCTGCAATGCTGCGCCGCCGTAAACATGAATTCTCTAGCTATCTAGTAAAAGAAGCAGGGAAGCCATGGAAGGAAGCAGACGCAGATACTGCTGAAGCAATTGATTTTATCGAGTATTATGCTAGACAAATGTTAAGCATTAAAGAGGGCGTACCTGTAAAAAGCCGTTCAGGAGAATATAATCAATTTAACTACATTCCCCTTGGAGTGGGAATCATCATTTCACCATTTAACTTCCCGCTTGCAATTATGGCTGGAACTACCGTTGCAGCAATTGTGTCTGGAAACACGGTTCTATTAAAACCGGCTAATTCCACACCAATCGTGGCTGCAAAATTTGTAGAGCTGATGCATGAAGCTGGACTGCCAAAAGGAGTTCTAAACTTTGTACCTGGCAGCGGTGCTCAAATTGGTGATTATTTAGTAGATCATCCGAAAACTCGATTTGTATCGTTTACAGGTTCGCGCGAAGTAGGGTGCCGTATTTATGAACGTGCTGCAAAAGTAAATCCAGGACAAATTTGGTTAAAACGTGTGATTGCCGAGATGGGTGGAAAGGACACCGTTGTGGTCGATAATGAAGCGGACTTGGATCTTGCTGCAGCCTCAATCGTCTACTCAGCATTTGGGTACTCAGGTCAAAAATGTTCAGCTGGATCCCGCGCTGTTGTTCACCAAGATGTGTATGATGTTGTCCTTGAAAAGGCGGTTGCGCTAACAAAAACACTTACGATTGGTAATCCAGAATTACAAGAAACTTACATGGGACCAGTTATTGACGGAAGATCATTCAAAAAGATCATGAGCTATATTGAAATTGGAAAAGAAGAAGGCAGATTAATGACAGGCGGCGAAGGGGATGACTCCAAGGGTTATTTTATTCAACCAACCATACTAGCTGACTTGGATGAGGATGCCCGCCTTATGAAGGAAGAAATTTTTGGACCAGTGGTAACCTTCTGTAAGGCGCGTGACTTTGAACATATGATGAAAATTGCGAACAACACTGATTATGGTTTAACAGGAGCACTTATTTCCAATAACCGCGAGCACATTGAAAGAGCAAGACAAGAATTCCACGTAGGAAATCTCTATTTTAATCGTACATGTACGGGTGCTATTGTAGGCTATCAGCCATTTGGCGGATTCAATATGTCTGGAACCGATTCAAAAGCAGGAGGACCAGATTATTTATTGCTTCATATGCAGGCAAAAACAACATCAGAAATGCTTTAAGATTGTAAGGGATGGGGCATAAAATGGTGCTCCCTAAGAATAAAGGGGGAAACGAACATGACGGTTACGACGAAAATGACGGACATTATTGAACAAACAAATAAATTTGGTGCAAATAACTATCATCCACTGCCAATTGTTATTTCGAAAGCAGAAGGTGTTTGGGTGGAAAGTCCAGAAGGCAATCGCTATATGGATATGCTGAGCGCCTATTCTGCTGTTAACCAGGGGCACCGCCATCCGAAAATTATTCAGGCGTTGAAAGATCAAGCAGATAAAGTAACGCTGACATCACGTGCCTTTCATAATGACCAGCTTGGTCCATGGTATGAAAAAATTTGTAAACTAACAAATAAAGATATGGCACTTCCAATGAATACAGGTGCTGAAGCAGTTGAAACCGCACTTAAAGCAGCACGCCGCTGGGGTTATGATGTAAAAGGTATTGCTGAAAATCAAGCTGAAATCATTGCCTGCACAGGGAATTTCCATGGCAGGACCATGGGAGCTGTGTCGCTATCATCAGATCCAGAGTACAAACGTGGATTTGGTCCAATGCTTCCTGGCATTAAATTAATTCCATATGGTGATCTAGAGGCATTGACGGCAGCGATTACACCTAATACAGCAGCATTTTTAATGGAGCCTATCCAGGGGGAAGCAGGAATCATATTACCTCCTGAAGGATTCTTAAAACAAGCTTCTGAATTGTGTAAAGAAAATAATGTATTATTTATAGCAGACGAAATTCAAGTTGGTTTGGCTCGTACGGGAAAAATGTTTGCCTGTGACTGGGAAGATGTTGAGCCAGATATGCTGATTTTAGGAAAAGCACTTGGAGGCGGAGTATTCCCAATCTCATGTGTTGTTGCTAACTCTGACGTTTTAGGTGTATTTAATCCAGGTTCTCACGGTTCCACATTTGGAGGAAACCCGCTTGCTAGCGCCGTTTCACTTGCTGCCTTAGATGTTATTGAGGAAGAACGTCTAGCAGAACGCTCGCTTGATTTAGGAAAGTATTTCCTTGACCAATTAAAAACGATTAACCATCCCATTATTAAAGAAATCCGCGGAAAAGGCTTGTTTATTGGAGTGGAATTAACTGAAGAAGCAAGGCCCTATTGCGAACAATTAAAAGAAGCAGGGTTATTATGTAAAGAAACCCATGATACTGTTATCCGCTTTGCACCTCCACTCATTATTACGAAACAGGAAATTGATTGGGCTATTGAAAAAATTCAAACCGTTTTATCATAAAAATATAACTCTAGCATAATAAGGGGTGGCATAAATGCCTGCGAATCAATTGGTTGATGATATGTCAAAGGAACAACAGAAGGAACAAGAGTCGTTAAATTTATTTTATTCCACACAAACAGTGATCCGAAAAGCATTAAATAAGTTAGGGTATACAAACGAAATGTATGAGCTCTTAAAGGATCCGCTTCGTTTATTGACGGTTCGAATTCCTGTCAGAATGGATGATGGTACGGTTAAAGTTTTTACAGGATACCGTTCACAGCATAATGATGCTGTAGGGCCAACAAAGGGCGGCGTCCGCTTTCATCCAGAGGTGGATGAAGAAGAGGTTAAGGCATTATCAATTTGGATGAGTCTAAAGTGCGGAATTACCGACCTTCCATATGGCGGTGGTAAAGGTGGAATTATTTGCGATCCAAGGCAAATGTCTTTTAGAGAGCTAGAGAGACTCAGCCGTGGCTATGTACGGGCGGTCAGCCAAATTGTTGGGCCTTCAAAAGATATTCCTGCACCGGACGTCTATACTAATTCGCAAATTATGGCGTGGATGATGGATGAATACAGCCGTTTACGCGAGTTTGACTCACCAGGTTTTATTACCGGAAAACCTTTAGTCCTTGGAGGTTCAAAAGGCCGTGAAACTGCCACAGCAGCTGGCGTAACCATCTGTATTGAAGAAGCTTTAAAGAAAAAGGGTAATGAATTAAAAGGTGCCCGTGTGGTCATTCAAGGCTTTGGGAATGCTGGTAGTTATCTAGCTAAATTTATGCATGATGCAGGTGCAAAAGTGATAGCTGTTTCAGACGTATATGGCGGTATTTACGATCCAAATGGTCTTGACATAGATTACTTGCTTGATAGACGAGACAGCTTTGGGACATTCTCGCAATTATTTACCGAAACTATCACCAATCAAGAACTGTTGGAGATAGACTGTGACATTCTTGTTCCTGCGGCTATTTCCAACCAGATTACAGGGCAAAATGCTGCAAATATTAAGGCTTCAATTGTGGTGGAAGCTGCCAATGGGCCAACAACGCTTGAGGCTACAACGATCTTAACGGAACGCGGTGTCTTACTTGTTCCAGATATTTTGGCAAGTGCTGGCGGAGTAACAGTTTCATATTTTGAGTGGGTTCAAAATAATCAAGGCTATTACTGGTCTGAGGAAGAAGTAGAAGAAAAGCTTGCAAAAGTGATGAAAAAATCCTTTGAAACGATATATGAAACTGCTAAGTCACATCAAGTAGATATGCGTTTAGCAGCTTATATGGTTGGGATCAGAAAAGTAGCTGAAGCCTCCAGCTTCCGCGGCTGGGTTTAGAATAATCTTTTCGTCATGCCGATACGAAATCATAAAATGAGGAGTGAACAGCTTGCCAAGGATTTAAGGAACTGTTTACAGTACATTTTCTGGTATCGTTGAAAAAGTTCTAATAAAAAAGACAACCATGTATATGAATGGGAGAGATTATTTTTAATTAAATCAAATAACGGTATGATTGAAGAGATTTCGATTGGCATTAGCGGACATGTCACTTGATTGACAGGACGGACAAAAGGTCGACACAGAAACTGTCCTAGCAGTAATAATAGACGATTTGATTATAACTGGTAGTGATTGAGCAGGTGTTCCCCTTTCCATAAGGTGGAAAGGGGATTTTTGCGTTTTTAAATGCAAAGTTATTTTTAAATAATGCAAAAAAAATTGGCACACAGTTAAAAAAGTGTTTACAAATAAGCGTTTTCGGTTTTGGCATAATACTTGCAAGAAAATGATTGGAATAGTGAAAAAATTAAAAAAGATTTAGACGCTGGTAATAATAAAGCGGCAGAGATCTTTTTATCAACAGGGAGATAATCCTGTTGAATGTTTCCTTTCCAAAAGGGAAATGGGAGAGAAAAATATTGTAAGCGCATTCTTGTTAGTAAGCCTCTGTTAAACGGATATTGTTGTTTATACTCTGTTGATTGGAGCGGAAAGTAAGCGCCTAGAGCGGAAATCAACAGACTAAGTTAACAGAGCCACTAGGAAAGGGGGAAATTTAATGAATTTACAAGAAAACAAGACATCGCATGAATTAAAAAGAACAATGAAGTCTAGGCATTTATTCATGATTTCTTTAGGAGGGGTTATTGGATCAGGATTATTCCTGGGTTCTGGTTATACGATTAGCCAGGCTGGTCCAATGGGTGCAATTCTTTCCTATATTGTCGGCGGCTTTATCATGTTTTTAACCATGCTTTGCTTAGGGGAATTATCGGTCGCAATGCCGGTTTCAGGATCTTTCCAAACCTATACCACAAAATTTATAGGTCCAGGTACAGGTTTTGCACTAGGCTGGCTGTATTGGTTAGGATGGTCCGTTACCGTTGCATTGGAATTACTTGCTGCCGGTCAGCTCATGCAAAGATGGTTCCCTGGTTCACCTGTTTGGGTATGGTGTGCTATTTTTGCGATTGTTCTATTCTCTCTTAATGCACTATCTGCCCGTGCTTTTGGCGAAACGGAATTTTGGTTTTCGAGTATTAAAATTTTCGCAATCTTAGCGTTCATAGTCTTAGGGGGCGCAGCGATGTTTGGATTAATCCACATGAAGGGTGAGCAACCAGCACCATTTTTAACGAATTTCACAGCCCATGGTCTGTTGCCACATGGATTTACAGCTCTTTTGATTACTATGATAACCGTAAACTTTTCGTTTCAAGGTACTGAATTAATTGGGATTGCAGCAGGGGAGAGCGAAGAACCTGAGAAAACCATTCCAAAATCGATTAAACAAACCGTCTGGCGTACGTTGTTTTTCTTCGTTTTAGCCATATTTGTTTTAGCAAGCTTAATCCCAATGAAACAAGCAGGGGTGATTGAAAGTCCATTTGTTGTTGTGTTTGACAGCATCGGAATTCCGTATGCAGCAGATATCATGAACTTTGTTATCTTAACTGCGTTACTTTCTGTAGCTAACTCTGGTTTATACGCTGCTACTCGGATGTTATATGCGATGTCAAAAGAGAAGATGGCAAGTCCTAAGCTGGCACAAGTCAACAAGCAAGGAGTTCCGTTTAACGCGCTTGTCTTAACCATTGGGATTGCACTATTATCTTTATTATCCGGCTTTTTTGCAGAGGAAACAGTTTTTGTTTGGCTGTTATCGGTTGCCGGACTTGGTGCGCAAGTTGGATGGATTTCTATTACTGCTTCACAAATAGCCTTCCGCAGGAAATTTATTCGTGAAGGCGGTAAAGTGGAGGATTTAAAATTTAAGACACCACTTTTTCCTATTTTGCCGATTATTGGCTTAACCTTAAACTGTCTTGTGCTGGCAAGTTTAGCATTTGATTCTGAGCAGCGTCTGGCGCTTTATTTAGGAGTTCCTTTTGTCGTGATTTGTTATTTAATCTACCATTTTAAAATCAAGAAAAATCGTGAAATGGATGGCTTAGTTGAACAAGAATTAAATCTAAATGAAAATAAAAAAATGATTATTTAAACCAACCAAAAACGCTTGGATCCGTCCAAGCGTTTATTGTTTTTTTGTTAAGAGTATGTAAACAATGGATACTAATATGGAGGTGATATAAGATGAAAGATTCACTAAGCAGGATATCCATTGGGTTAGAAGAGATAGTACCAGCCATTAGATAAGAGAAGTTCATCACTAAACAACGAACATAGCAGCTTTAGTTAAAATTTTGTGGAATAAATCTGATGTTAAAAGAGTTGAATCTGTTTTATTTTTGGAAGATTGGTATCTGGTTCTAAAAAACTATGCAACTTTTAAGGGAAGGGCAAGATTAAGAAATATTAGATGCTCCAAAAACAGCTATATTGTAACCTTGACCAATCTATTTATACCGTTTCACTTGATAATCCTGCTGAAAAAAAGCGGAATGATATTTGGTGGATAGATCCTGATGGCTCTAATATCGAGGAAGTTATAAATAATATTAAACAATCTTTTCTAAGTGATGGATTAGTGTGGTTTCTGAAAAATACTGACTTAAAGACTGCGTTTAAAGAAATTGAAAGTGAGCACGATTCATTTAATAAATTCTACAAGGCAAGGTATTTTGCAGAACATTTAAAACGATGATTTAAAGTTTGAAAAGTACAGTTATTTATTAGAAAGGGAGCAAAAAAGGATTGATGGCTTATTCTAATTAAAATATTTAAAATTGAAAACAAAAAAGGAGTTAATTAATGCGTGATAAAAAAATACGAGGTTTAAACCGTAAAACAAGAAATTTGGTTAATAGACTGGTGCAAGAAACAAATAAATTCCCTTCAGATTTTTATAACAGATATTGGCATTTGCACTTGCCAGTTGCAAAAGATTTTATTTCTTCAAGTAAAACACCCTTTGGAATAAGAAAGCTATGTATTAAAACCCTTTTATCTAGGGCTGAAACCTTGATTAAAATAAATCCAATTATTTCTAAAAAACTCGTGTAGTGGTTGCAATAGATTTACCAGGGTTATGGAATTCGCAAATTATAGTGTTTTTGGGTAATTCACACTTTGAAGGTTTCTTTGAGAGGAATGACCAATATCAGAAGTGGAATCCCATTTCTAAAGATAGGAATTTTGAAAGTGAATGGAGAATACATATTCCAGAGAATTTAAATGTTAAAGGCTTTAACGAAGTAATATCTGATGATGATGGAGAAATTTATTTTGGAGAAATCTGGTTAATGGGTGAGTTGTAAAATTCCTTCTTGAACTAAAGGGGGCTTGAGTTCAAAAAGGGGTTGCAGCGGCAGCTCCTTTTCTTTTGGAGCTAAGTGGCAGGTTAGTCTAAGACCAACGGGGAAAAAGAAGTAATAATTTTAAAAGTGTTGCTTTATGCCACTTAAATCTGTTCCACTGCAGTAGCTCTTTATAAAATCAATTATTTTTTGCGCAAGTATTTGGCTCCGCCTACGCCAAATACAGTGATAGCCACTCATGCTATCCCCACTAAAATTTATTTTAAAGTAAAATTATTAAAAGAATATGTATTTTGTGTAATAAAATTTTTAATTATTGATTACTTAGTGGGTTAACCTTGACCTTAACAAACAGGTTTAAATGTTAAAGATTTAGCTGCCATTTTATGGAACTATTGAGGGAGATTAATTCAATAAGAGAAACTGTATATTTATGTCTCATAAGACCCTTACTGTTAATTACCGAGATTTCCAGGGCAAGTTGGAAAAATACAATCATTAGTTTAATTATTGTGTTCATTCTAAGTGGAAGCAAAGTGGGTGCATACCTCCATAAATTTCTTATGTATTAAGGTCTTCAGTAGGCTGACTACACCTTAAACTATGAAGAGTGTTTTTGGAACTTGAAAAAAATGTAGTAAAGCAAGTCATAATTCAATACCACCAGATATTGAATGAGGGGTGGTCCTATCCAATCCTGTGCGGGAAGCCGAGATAGGACCAAGAGACAAAGGGCTGTGAGTAAAATCAACATCGTCAGAATTTCAGACTCACCTTAAGTACTATTAACAAAACGAAGAAAATTATACATTTACTTTTTAATAAGCTAATTGTATACCCTCAACTATGTAGCGAGGAAATAAAAAAACAGACTGAATGTGATGTCTACTTAACTTAGTATCCTCTATTCATATATATAATTAATCAATCTTGGATTTTATCAACCTGTTGTATTTTTCTTCAAGTTCATGAAGCCTTTTGGAGAACCTAATTGCTTCGTTGCTAAATATGCCATGCTTTGTTTTGAGATCAAACAGTCTTTCTTTGAAAACTTTGAGCTGTATTTCGAGAAACTGTTTTGATAAGGAAGACATTTTTAACCTCCTTTTTACAATGATATACAAACATATAAAAATTATTTTACCAAAATGTTTTAATAGTAAACTTAAAGTTTTTGTAAAGATAGTGACAATAAACTGACCAATTGGGTTTTATTATTTCGTAATGATTAGTATGGTCATACTGCTCATTAACCTCATTAACGGAGCTGCGTTTTCTTATTGTGCTAACGGGAAGTTTAGTTAAAGATGTGTCCTAACATATTTATAATATAAACATACTTCAGAATATTTACGTTGACTTCAAGAAAATTATTGAATAAACTATTGGTAATTATCAAATAAATAAAATGAAGAGAAAAAGTAAAATGATATTGTTTTTCACCAGAGAGCTTCGGTAGCTGAAAAGAAGCAAAAACATTCATTTGAACAATGGTCTCTGAGCTTCGTACTGAACGTACTTTTTGTATTAGTAGCTTACGACGGGATTTGGCACTCGTTATCAATGTCACAGTATAAGAGTAATATTTAATACTCCGTACTTGTTGAGGCAAATAGTGTGAGCTATTTGCAAATTAAGGTGGTACCACGTGGAAATTCAAACCTCGTCCTTAACTATTACAGTTAAGGCGAGGTTTTTTTGTTTTCAAAATTAAAATCATATCGGGAGGTTTTTATTAATGAGTGTTTTTATTGGTGGGGCTTGGGCTTATGCGAATGGCTCATTACATTTAGGTCATATTACAAGTTTGTACCTGGAGATATTCTTGCGAGATATTACCGTTTAAGGGGAGAAATAGTTTTATATGTTTCAGGAAGCGATTGTAATGGAACTCCTATTACAATTAGGGCAAAGCAAGAAGGTGTAACGCCAAAAGAGATTGCGGACCGTTATCACCAGGAATTTGCAGATTGTTTTGCAAGATTAGGATTCACATATGATACATATACAAGAACAGACACAACATATCACCATAAAATCGTTCAAGAGATATTTCTAGAGTTGCTTGATAAAGGCTACATCTATAAAAAGGAAATTGAACAAACCTATTGTGAATATGAGCAGCAATTTTTACCTGATCGTTATGTTGAGGGTATTTGTCCTCATTGTGGTGCAAATGCTCGTGGTGACCAATGTGATGCTTGCTCAAGCGTGTTAGAACCATTTGAATTGCTTGATAGAAAATGTAAAATATGCGGGAATCCCCCTATAACAAGGTTCACAGAGCATTTTTACTTTTCTTTAAGCTCTTTCCAAAATGTCTTGGAAAACTATACTCAAGAAGCAGAGGACAAGAACCTATGGAGGGAAAATGCTATTTCTCTTACGAAACGGTATTTAAAGGAAGGATTGCAAGATAGAGCCGTTTCGAGGGATTTGCCTATTGGGGTAAGTGTTCCAATTGTTGGATATGAAGATAAGAAAATCTATGTTTGGATTGAGGCTTTATCAGGATACTATACAGCAAGTAAACTATGGGCAAAGGAAACAAATAATGATGACTCAACGTTTTGGAATACCTCTGCTCAATCTTATTATGTTCACGGAAAAGATAATATCCCTTTTCATTCGATTATATGGGCTGGAATTCTTGCTGGTCTTGGAAAAGAACCATTGCCTACGCATATTGTTTCAAACGAGTATTTGACTTTGGAAAAGAAAAAATTATCTACAAGTAAAAATTGGGCTGTTTGGGTTCCAGATATTTTAGAAAGATACGAACCAGATTCTATTAGGTACTTCTTAACAATCAACGCACCAGGTTATCATCATTAGTACTATCCACAGTATCACCATTATCCACATCATCATTATTACCACCATTATCCACATCATCATCATTATCCACATCATCATCATTATCCACATCATCATTATTACCATCCTGGATATTAGGAAAGCTAAGTTGTGGGGAGGATAGTATTGTGTTACTGTCAAAATAGGTTTGGAGCAACGCCGAGTACGTAGAGCAGAAGAAATAATAAGGCCTAATGAACAACGCCGGTTTCCGTAGTTTACAACAAATTCTTTAAATATATAGCACTGAAAATGTCTTAAATTGTTAGATTGTTTTATGTTCTCCTTGTTGAACGGGTGCGTTTCTACAATACGTGGAGACTCATTTTTCTTATTAGAGTAATGATCAGGTTAGTTGAAAAACGGATAAAAACCAAAAGGACAGATTAAACTAACCAATCTGTCCTTTTTTCCGTACAATTAGTAGAATACGAAAGAAGTTCCTACAATGATAAGGAGAATAAACAGTACCACGATTAACGCAAACGACGTTCCAAGTCCATCACTCATGTATAA
>NZ_JAAOEO010000002.1 GCF_011393025.1 Neobacillus terrae
TCAGGTAGATAGGTCAGAGATGGAAGTGCGGTGACGCATGGAGTTGACTGATACTAATCGATCGAGGACTTAACCAAGTCAGTAATACAAGCGATATTCGGTTTACTTCTTCTTCTATACATTATCTAGTTTTGAGGGAATGAACCTCAAACATAGTCTGGCAGCAATGGCGAGAAGGTCACACCCGTTCCCATACCGAACACGGAAGTTAAGCTTCTCAGCGCCGATGGTAGTTGGGACATGCGTCCCTGTGAGAGTAGGACGTTGCCAGGCAAACGAAAGACAACCTGTATGGGTTGTCTTTTTTCATTGAAATCTAGGCTCTATAAATAATTGTTGTGGTCTAGGTACAACTTTTCGGAAAAAAAATACCCGCAACATCGTCCAACACTTTTATACTTGAATTGTCAAGAAACAAGTAGATCACAGGGGAATTTACGCTACCTCCGTCACCCATTCCCTTATCCTATGTAACACCAAATTCCTTTATCCCTCACGGCTATATGAATTTATGCTCGAAACTACTTATAGCTATTAAAACATTTCTCTTTAATACCTTTGTTGAATTATCGTAAAACCAATTGGGGTATTCTTCCTTTCAGCCCGATAAGCATCTCTCAGATTAAATGACATCTTAAAATATTGTTCCATATGCCAGCGTTATTTCATTAGTCATCACCCCAACATTTCCGCAACATATGAGGTATTATTTAACGTAAAGAAATATTAGTGTTTATTTAAAAGGAGTAATGTATATGAGTATGAGAATAGGAATTATCGGGGCGGGTGGTATTGCTGCTGGAGCCCATATCCCCAATTATCAAAACTATGGGCCGGAAGTTGAAGTGGTAGCAATCTCTAATCATAATATAGAAAAAGCAGAGGTAGTGGCAGAACAATTTTCTATTCCGCATGTGTTTGAAAATTACCAGGATATGCTTAATGAAATGAAGTTGGATGCGGTAAGTATTTGTACTCCCAATAAATTTCATGCTGAACAAACTATTGCTGCATTGTTAGCCGGATGTCATGTTCTGTGTGAAAAGCCCCCAGCAATTACTCCTGAAGAAGCAGCATTAATGGAAGCTACCTCAAAGAAAACCGGAATGATATTAGCTTATGGCTTTCATTATAGGTATTCCCCAGAGGTTCAAACATTAAAAAAATTTATTCAAGAAGATGAATTAGGAGAAATCTACGCAGGCACAGTTAAAGCTGTTCGTCGCAGGGGGATTCCGGGCTGGGGAGTATTTGCTAATAAAGAGCTTCAGGGAGGCGGGCCTCTTATTGATATAGGTGTTCACATGCTTGATAGTGCTTTGTATTTAATGGGTTACCCGGAGCCGGATACTGTTTTTGGTACAGCCTATCAAAAGCTTGGGAATCGGAAGGGAGTAGGCCTTCTTGGAGAATGGGATTGGGAGAATTTTTCTGTAGAAGATATGGCCAGAGGTATGATTACATTTAAAAATGGTTCTTCCCTATTACTCGAAACCGCATTTGCTGCCAATGTGGAAGCATCGGAAGAAATGCAGGTATCCCTATTGGGTGAAAAGGGCGGAGCAAATCTTTTTCCTTTAAAGATTTTTCAGGAAAAGCACGGGACTTTAATTGATATTCAGCCTGTTTTTCTTCCTAAGAAAAATATGTACAAAGAGGAAATCCATCATTTTATAAACGCCATATTAGAAGGAAAACAGAACCTGTCCACACCTCACCAGGGAGTGATTCTTCAAAAGATTGTTCACGCATTATATGGATCTGCTTTAAAAGGGGAAGCCGTCAAGCTGTATTTATAGAATCATCTATGACACCAAAAGATAGTTTTGGATGATTATTATCGAAAAAGTTTTTATTGGGAGGCTTTTTGCAGTTGCTGAGGAGCATGTTGCGACTGGTGTTTGTGATTTCATTATTTCAAGACTATATTCTCCAGCCGAGGAAAAAGGAAAGCATCGGCAAAAAAAGCAATGTTTTTATGTGTAGAAGGGGAAAAGGATTATTTTGGTCTGAAGATTGTGACTCTTATATTCGAAGAAAGAGGCTATGATTTAAAAATAGATAAAAATAGGGTAGAAATTATGAATGACTTGGGTACTCTGGATACTTGGCTAAATTCGAAGGGTACAGAGGATAGAAAAAATGTCCTATCATAGTTATTCATTGCAGTTCCATATTTAATGATACATGAAAGTGCCAAAATTATTGAGTACTCCGGGGAGGCTGCAGAAATTTTTCACCTAAATGAAAAAAGGCTTGGGAGTATTACTGACTCTGACAGCATGGATAAATTATTTCACTTCTCTTTGATTCAAGCCAGTTATATTTGAAAACTCATTAAAAAGCCCACTTGTTAAATACATAAGCAGTTAAACGAGAAGAATCCCAATCAAAATGGGTAAGGATTTTTTTTGGAAAAATTTTTAAGAAAAAAAATTTCACTTTTATGTTGAAGAAAGAAATTTTATTTCGTATAATAAGTATAGGGATTGAAAGTGCTTTCATTTATTGAGCCATATAAAAAGAAAATTGGTTGGGGATAATGAAAGACGTGGGCTAAGCCCATATTTGTTTTTAAAAGAGGAGGGGAAATAATAATGTCTCATTTAATCGTTACATTATTAGCTATTGTTATTGTTATCATTGGGGTTTCATGGTTTAAGTGGCATGCGTTTATCAGCTTAACAGTTGCAACATTATTCCTGGCTATTTTTTCAGGATTATCTATGGATAAGATTGTTAGCGGCATTGAAACAGGTGTCGGAGGAGCACTTGGACACTTAGTAGGCATCTTGGCACTTGGTACTATTTTAGGTAAGTTAATGGCCGAGTCTGGTGCAGGGGTTCAGGTAGCCAATTTCTTTGTACGTACCTTTGGAATCAAAAGGCTGCCTTGGGCAATGCTCCTTGCAGGATTCATTATTGGTCTTCCTGTATTTTTTGAAGTAGGAATTTTAATAGTTCTTCCATTGGTTATTTCATTACAAAAAACTTCTAAGCAGAATCTGCTTCTTATCGGTTTGCCAGCAATTGCAGGGTTATCCATTGTTCATGGATTGGTTCCTCCGCATCCTGGAGCCATTGCTGCAATTGGAATTTATAATGCAAATATGAGCAGAGTTCTTTTATACTCCCTTATTATCGCAATTCCTACGGCCATTCTTGGAGGGCCGGTATTTGCAAAATGGATCTCTAAACGCGTTATTCCAGAAGGAGAACCTGTACTTATTAAAGTTGAAGAAGTGGAAAGAAAGCTTCCTGGCACAGGAATATCTTTCTTCGTCATCCTGCTTCCTGTCATTTTAATGGTATTTTCTGCATTTGCTCCATATATTGGCCTATCGGCTGGGTTAGCAAAATTCCTTGGATTTATCGGAAGTCCATTAATCGCCTTATTAATCTCAGCTTTTGCAGCAATGTATTTCCTTGGTTTCCGTCAAGGATTGGATAAAACTCGAGTTAAAACTTTGATTGAAGAATGCTTTTTGCCAGTTGGCTCTATCATTGCCATCATCGGTGCTGGTGGCGGATTTAAACAAATCCTGATTGACAGCGGTGTTGGTACTACAATTGGAGATATGGCTCAGCATTTCTCACTGTCACCTTTAGTACTTGCGTTTATTATTGCAGGCTTAATCCGTATCGCAACTGGTTCTGCTACAGTAGCCCTAACAACTGCAGCAGGAATTGTTTCTCCAATAATTCAGCATATGACTGGTGTTAATCTTGAACTTCTTGTTATTGCTACTGGTGCCGGTTCATTAATGTTCTCACACGTTAACGATGCTGGTTTCTGGATGGTTAAAGAATATCTTGGTTTAAGCGTACCTGAAACTTTTAAAACATGGACTGTTTTGGAAACAATTCTTTCATTTGTCGCTTTCGGACTTGCTCTAGTATTAGATCTATTTGTTTAATATCATGAAAAGCTGGCTATGGGGTAATAATTATAACCCCATGCCAGTTTTTTCTTTTTGCGAAAAAAATTTTCACCATAGTATTTTTTGTGTTAAAATTATTTTCGCATAATAATTAGTAAATGAAATATTTTTTCAGAAGGATTTCAGTTAAAAGAAGATGTGTGGATATTGTTAATGCTGAGATATTCTTGGTAACTTTTTTAAAAAAGTGGCTGCTGCTTTAAAAGGAAATTTTGCTGTGTGAAAAGCACCATAGATTAATTAAAAAGTTCTAAAAGGAACATCCTATTGGTGTTGTAGGTTTAAGGAGGAAAAATTATGGGCTCAAAATATGTCATAGGTGTAGATATCGGAACTACCAGTACAAAGTCAGTTTTATTTTCTGATAAAGGAAAAGTTATTTCAAGCCATGGAATTGAATATCCGCTTTATTCTCCTACACCTGATACGGCTGTGCAAGATCCTGAAGAAATTATGAATGCAGTGGTAAAAACGATTAAAGAAGCAATAATAAAAGGCGGAGTTCCTTCTTCTGATATTGTGTGTGTTTCCTTTAGCTCTGCTATGCATAGTGTCATTGCAGTCGATCAAGAGGGAAAACCAATATCACCATGCATTACATGGGCAGATAATAGAAGTGCAAAATGGACTGAGAAAATAAGAAATGAGATGGATGGCCATAATATTTATCTTCGGACAGGTACACCTCTTCACCCGATGGCTCCGCTTTCCAAGTTATTATGGATGAAAAATGAGGAACAGGAAATTTTCTCAAAAGCCTCAAAGTTCATTTCTATTAAAGAATACGTTTTTTATAAACTGTTTGGACGATATGTAATTGATTACTCTATTGCATCAGCAACAGGAATGTTCAATTTGAAGGAATTAAAATGGGATGAGGAGGCATTAAAGGTAGCGGGAGTAACTGCTGATAAATTATCTGATCCTGTCTCTACAACCTTCAGCCTTACGGGTATAAACGCTATGTACGCGAATGAAATGAACCTGTTGGCTGACACTCCTTTTGTGGTAGGGGCTAGTGATGGGGTGCTGTCAAACCTGGGAGTCAATGCGATTGAACCAGGGTCACTTGCCGTTACAATCGGAACCAGTGGTGCAATTCGCACAGTAACGGAAAAACCGGTAACAGATCCTAAAGGACGTATTTTCTGTTACGCTTTAACAGAAAATCATTGGGTTGTAGGCGGTCCTGTTAATAATGGAGGCATGATTTTTCGTTGGGTAAAAGACCAGCTTGGAGCTTCTGAAATTGAAACGGCGAAGAGATTAGGAATGGATCCTTATGAGGTTCTCACCCAGATTGCTGCAAAGGTAAAACCAGGAGCTGATGGATTGCTGTTCCATCCTTATTTATCCGGCGAACGTGCCCCTTTATGGGATGCAAATGCGAGAGGATCCTTTTTCGGGCTAGGCCTTCACCATAAAAAAGAGCATCTTATCCGTGCTGTCCTAGAAGGTGTTATTTTTAACCTCTATACGGTCCTTCTTGCTCTTAAAGAGTTAATCGGGGAACCTAAAAAGATACAAGCTACTGGTGGCTTTGCAAGGTCTCAGTTATGGCGGCAGATGATGGCTGATATATTTAACCAGGAGTTATATGTCCCGGAAAGTTTTGAAAGCTCTTGTTTGGGAGCAGCTATTTTAGGTTTGTATAGTCTTGGACTGGTGGACTCTTTAAATGTTGTTTCTGAAATGGTAGGAGCAAGCCACTATCATAAGCCTATCCAAAAAAATGTTGAGATTTATGAGGAGCTTGCCCCTATTTATATCCATGTTTCTCGGTCGTTAAATGAAGACTACCAGAGAATAGCATCATTCCAAAAGAAATGGGTACATTAATATGTAAAGAACCTCACCTTTAATAGGTGAGGTTCTTGCGGTTAAAGAACTAGGTTCATTTATGATTTGTTTGTGATAAAACAGTCATATATAAGGCGTCCAGCAGGGTTAACAGCACAATTCTCGAAGAAAGTGAAGCAGGCTCATCTGTTCGATCAGTAAAAGAATAGAGAGCTACGTCTGTGTTTAAACTAACCGGTGATTGAGAAAAACCGGTTATGCCAATCAATGAGGCACTGGTTTTTTTTATTGTTTCAAGGATAGAGACTGTTTCTTGACTGCTTCCCGATTTTGAGACAATAACTGCCACATCATTTTTGGATAATTGAGAAGCTGTTGTTAACTGAAACTGAGTTTCAAGGAACGCTGATGCTTTTATTCCTGCACTTGAAAATCTTTGAAAGGCATCGAGTGCAAGGAAGGAAGAGGTGCCTGTTCCGAAAAATTGCACCCTATCTGCATTTAGAATCAAATCCGCAGCTTTAGAGAAAGCATTATCATCCAGACGTTCGAGAGTATTTTCAAGGGATGTTATGGTAGTTTTAAATATAGTTTGGCTAAGGTTATCATTATCATTGTTATCGTTTTGAGAGCTCACTTTCTTAGGGTCAGAACTTATTATTTCTGAAGCAAGAGAGATTTTCATGGCCTGGAACCCTTTAAAACCAATCCTTTTTGAGAAACGAAAAACAGTGGCATCTGCAAGATTTAAATCATCGGCTACTTCATTAATAGTCCGATGGATCACAATCTCCGGGTTTTCCAGTATATAATCTGCAATTTTTTTTTCTTTCTCGCTTAACTTTGGATAAATGGAACGAATAGTTCCTAAACAATTTTGTGCCATTGCTATTTCCCTTTCTAGCGTTCCTAATTGGAGTATAGCATAATTAAAGGATGAAAAAAATTTTATTGAAAACGTTTGCTGTAAGAAAATAATTTTTAATGATGTATAATTAATAAATAAGATAGATTTTGACATGGAATCGAAGAGGTTTTTCGAGGAGGCATTAGATTGTGCACACAACATATGTAATTGGTGTAGACATTGGAACAACAAGTGCAAAAGCAGTTTTATTTTCGAAGGATGGTACCGTAGTTTCCAACTATAGTATTGAATATCCGCTGCACTCGCCTACACCTGAAACAGCTGAACAGGACCCGGAAGAAATATTCAGGGCTGTTATAAATTCAATTAAAAAAGCTATACAGGGAAGCAATGTTTCCCCAGATAAAATCCAGTGTGTATCATTTAGTTCTGTGCTTCATAGTGTTATAGCAGTTGATACAGCTGGAAAACCATTGACAGAATGTATTACCTGGGCAGATAACAGGAGTTCTGAATGGGTGGAAAAAATCAAAACTGAAATGAACGGCCATGAAATTTACCTGCGTACAGGCACCCCTATTCATCCCATGTCCCCGCTCTCAAAATTAGTGTGGCTAAGGAATGATTATTCAGAAGTGTTTAACAGTACATATAAGTTTATTTCGATAAAAGAGTACATTTTTAACAAGTTATTTGGCAGGTATTTTGTTGATTACTCCCTTGCTTCTGCAACAGGATTGTTTAATATACATACATTAACCTGGGACAGTGAAGCACTGGCAATAGCAGGGATTACACCTGAAAAACTGTCTGAACCAGTACCTACCACCTACAAGATTGAAGGGCTTAAAGAAGAGTATGCAAAAGAAATGAATCTGCTTCCGTCAACTCCTTTTGTAGTAGGAGCAGGGGACGGGGTTTTATCCAATCTTGGTGTTAATGCCATTCAGCCAGGTGTTGTAGCAGTTTCCATTGGCACGAGCGGGGCAATTAGGGCTGTCGTAGACAGGCCAATGACCGATCCAAAGGGCAGGATCTTTTGCTATGCTTTAACTGAAAAGCATTGGGTCATTGGAGGGCCTGTTAATAATGGCGGCATGATCTTCAGATGGGTCCGGGATCAGCTAGGTGATACGGAGGTTTCTGCAGCTAAGAGACTAGGCAAGGACCCGTATGAGGTATTAACTGAAATCGCTGACAGGGTAACTCCTGGTTCTGACGGGCTGCTATTTCATCCTTATTTGGCTGGTGAAAGAGCTCCCTTATGGAACTTTAATGCTAGAGGATCTTTTTTCGGATTGGGTATGCATCATAAAAAGGAACATCTTATAAGAGCTGTCCTTGAGGGTGTTATATTTAACTTATATACGGTTCTTCTCGCTTTAACAGAGTTAATTGGTGAGCCGCAAAAAATTCATGCTACTGGCGGTTTTGCTAGATCTGAACTTTGGCGCCAGATGATGGCTGACATCTTTAATCATGAGGTATACATTCCGGAAAGCTTTGAAAGCTCCTGTCTCGGAGCAGCAATTCTTGGCCTTTATAGTCTTGGGGAAGTGGAATCAATAGAAGTGGTCGATAAGATGGTAGGTGCAACCTTTCATCACACTCCAAATTGTGAAAATGTCGCCATCTACCAGGACTTGACCCCGATTTATATAAGGTTATCTAGATTGCTGCAGGAAGAATACGAAAGCATTTCCGCGTTTCAAAAGAAATGGGTATAAAGGATAGAGGCTGTCGAAGCATAGACAGCCTCTATTCCTTGTCTAAAGGGGATTTAATATTATCATCATAAACATCAATGATAAGAGCCCCATTCGAAGAAATGACCGCATAAAAGATGTCCTCCATTTTCAGTTTTCTCTCCGAAAGCTCCTGTTCAAGCCAAGATTTTGTATATTGTGAATTAAAATTTTTCTCAACAGTTTTTCCATCCATGATAATTTCTAAAGGCAGGTTTTCCTGTTCAATTCTCCTTTGGTAAAAATCCTGTTTGGTCAAGGCCAGATGCTGGGGTTTTTTCATCACAGATAATTTGCCGCTTACCTCCAACAAAGCATAATCGACCTCAGAAAAATTAAAAATCCCTTGTTCTCTAAGCTGCTGGTTTAAATCGTCCAGGGAATATCTTATCTTTTTCATATTTGAGTCGAGAATTTTTCCATCTTGTATAACAACCGTTGGTTCTCCAGAAAACCATAACCGAAGTTTTCTGCTTCTTGATGAAATAATAGATGCCAATAAATACAGTAATATGAGAGTAAAGAAGGACATCAGCATTGGAGTGAAATGTAATGTAGTGTGAAAACTCATATTCGCTATAAATGACCCAATGGTTATCGATAAGGCAAAATTATAATGATTGTTATGGGAATTAACCTGTTTTCCTATCCATGTGGAAATGACCATCAAAATAATGAAAGAAACACCAGTACGAAAAATCGAATCAAACACATCTTCCAATCTTTACCCATCCTTTACAAAGAATTATCCATTCCATTATTGACCAAAAGATTAGATAATATGAAAATTAATTAAAGGGGAGAGGAATGGAAAAAGTGTTTTTGAAATTTATCCAGCCACCTCCATGCTCAGAGACACCAATGAACTGCATGCAGATGAGAAGGCCCTTCAAATCGGAGGCATGCTTAAATGTCATTCCAGATATGAATTGCAAGCGGATGAATAGGAGGCTTTAATCATTCCAGGAGGGGATTTACAGACGTAGTCCAATCCCTGATCGCGCTAAATAAATTTGTAGAATTGGGAAAAATAGAGTGAGCCATTTGCGATGGGGTATTCATGCTTGGTAAAGCTAATTTATTAATGAATAACCCCTAGAGAGTAACCCTGCTTTAATGAGGAAAATTTTTCTATGAGCCTGTTGTGTTAAATATCATAAGTACAGCTCAAAGTAATGCTTTTATTGAATTTTCTATAGAAGTCCGTAAAAGCTGGGTGATGTAAGTAATGACTCCATGAACTTTTATAGACGGCTATCTTTTAAAATGATGGAAAATTGACCTCGTGTAAAAAATTTTTCCCAACATCTTTAAAAGGATTTTGTCGATTTTGAAGGGAATACGACAGAGCAAGTTGAATAATAATGTAATACCTCTAATAAATTCAACATAACAAAATATATAGAGATAGAGTTTAAAGAGAGAGGAGCCAATAAATAATGGGGACAGAAAACATTAATTTTGGTGAAATACTGCATTCATTAAGAGTTTACAAGGGAATCGAGATTAAAGAATTAGCTCAGGGAGTATGCTCAGAAGAAGATCTTATCGAAATTGAAAAAAACAAAAAATATCCTGCCCTTGATCAAATTTATAAATTGGCAGAAAAGTTAAATGTCGAAGTAAGCGACTTTTTTGACTTTGCTTCAGCTGGTTCTGTCAATTATGTTTCAGCTGTATTTGATCTAATCGAAAAGTATAAAAGAGATAGGAATTATTCTGCTATCCATGATATCGTGTTACAGGAAAAGGAAAACCCGATATTTTCACATCCGTCTAGTAAACAGTTTTTATTATGGCATGAAGCAATTTCTGAGTATTATCTTGAGGGAGATAGTAAAGGCAATAAAGATGAAGTTATAAAAAAACTCTATGAAGCCATTGAAATCACAAATCCTTCAAGAAAAGGTTTAACAGAGAGAGAAATCGAGATATTAGTTGCGATTGCTTTAATAGAAAAAGATGCAAGCAATTTTGAGGAGTCAATTAATTTATTAAAAGAAGCCTTAGAGGATATGGATAATTTGCCAAGCATGTCTGTTCCAAGGGTTCGTTTAAGAGCTTTATTTGGCCTATCACAGGCATTATCAGGTCTAGAGAGATTTGAAGAATCCTTGACGTATAGTCAAAAGGGAATCAGCCAATGTATTAATGATGAGGTTATGTATTTATTTGGAGAATTCTTTTATCAAACTGGATTTAATTTCCTAAGCCTTGGAAAAATGAAAGAAGGGAAAGAGAACTTAGGAAAATCACTCCAAGTCTTTGAAATACAAAATCATTCAAAATATGTAGACTTTATTAAGCAAGAAATGGAAAAAGTTATTCTATTATGATAATATTTACACAATTAAAAAATTTAGGGGGATAAAATATGAAAAAACTTCTAAGAGCCTCAATTTGTGCATTTGGAATTCTTACTTCATCGGTTTCTATAGGAGCAACAGTAACATTCCATCATCAGTTATCACAATATGCTGGGATTATTAGTGACTTTCCAACCCAGCATGTAGTAACACCAGAATATGCAGGAATCATCAGTGACTTTCCAACCCAGCATGTAGTAACACCAGAATATGCAGGGATAATCAGTGATTTTCCAACCCAGCATGTAATAACGCCAAAATATGCGGGAATCATCAGTGATTTTCCAACTCAGCATGTAATAATGCCAAAATATGCAGGGATCATCAGTGATTTTCCAACTCAGCATGCGATTACTACTGGTTCTGACTTAGCGTAAAAGAAGCATACTAATAAATTACTAGGGACTGGATAACTATATCCAGTCTTTTTAATTTTAATTACAATTACCTAGAGATATTTATTCTGAATAGTTTTATAATTATATTAATAATTCCATATTCAGGAAGGTGCATCTGATTGGTTAATTTCGATCTTAGATATTGTCCCCAGTGTCTGGCGAAGCTTTTTATTAGAGAAGAGTTTAAGAAAAGACTTACAGAAATCTTAGAAGAGCAAGATATGGACAGAGAACTTTTTCTGGAAAAAGCGGAGGAGTTGCTGCTATGTGAGAATGCACCTTTTGAATTACTGATGGATATTCGATTTGCGATAAAAACTGTAAATGCTAATCGGAATAATCTCATAGCAAAGGCTCTGGAGACAATAGGACATGATAAACTATGTTTTACTTGCGGATATAGCAATGCAGAAATTGAAATGCCAAAACCAGCCCTGAAATCAAGATTCAGTCTGCTAAGCTTTTTTCTAAAAGCTCAACAGAAAAATATCTAAAACGGATTCCCTTTCTCTAAATTGCAGAGCAGGGGAATTTTTTTCTTCCTGATTGTGAAAAAAGTAATTGGTTCTCAATTGAGAAGGTATGCTATTATAACTGTTTTTTGCTGCTTGTATTGCCTTTAGAAAAGCGCCGATATACAATCCATTTCGGCACATTGAAAAAGGAGAGACATCAGCATTGAAATTAACAGCAAATGAAAAATTAAGTATACAACATGGAATAGCTTCTACGGTATCTACTACATCAGTAAATGGATATATTCCACTTTTCGCCCTGAGCGTTCTTGGAGCAACCAACCAGCAGATGGGTCTTATAACATCTTTGCCATCCATCATTGGCATGCTTGCACTTATACCCGGTACCATGTGGTTAAATCGCTCCCAAAATATAAAGAATATAGCGGTAGGAACAACTTTTTTTACTAGATTTCTTTTTATGCTCATTATGTTTGTTCCGTTCTTATCACATTCCTGGGCTGCATGGGCCCTAGTGGTATTAACAGGTTTATTAAACTTTCCAGGAGCGCTCTCAGGGCTTTCATGGCAGTCGCTGATTGGGGATGTCGTGGAAGAAAAGAGAAGAGGGGAATTTTTTAGCACCCGCAATCGATTAACGACGATTACTGCAATGGCAGTAACTTTTGGTACAGGATTATACCTGCAGCACTTTGATAAAAATAGCGCTTTCCCTTATCAAATATTATTTGTGGCTGGCTTTTTATTTGCCCTGGCCGAAGTTTACTTTCTAATGAAGCACAAAATAGATCCAATCCAATCCGCCAAACAAGAAAAGAATGAGTTTTCAAAACGAAAATTATCATTTGCAGTATTTACCTATAAGCCATATCTATCCTTTGTGATCTGTGGTCTTTTATTTAACTTTGGAGCACAAATGGCCTGGTCACTTTTTAGTATCTATCATATTAGAGAAGCTCACGCTACTGCATTATGGTTCAGTTTATTTTCAGTAACGAATCAGCTTGCCCAAATAGTCAGCATCAAGTGGTGGGCAAAAGCAGCAGACCGCTGGGGCAACACGATGGTATTATTCGTTGCTGCAGCAGGGATGGCAACAGCTCCTGCTTTGACTATTTTATCGGTTAATCTCGTGTATATTGCGTTAATCAATCTATGGATAGGGCTTTTTGTTTCAGGAACAAACCTTCTTCTTTTCAATCAGCTTTTAAAGGCTTCACCTGAAAAAAATCGAACCTCTTATATTGCCAACTATAATTTTCTCTTATCTGTGATTGGCTTTATAGCACCACAATTTGGTGTACACCTATTGAACCTTTATGGAATGGACTCTGCTATGATATTAATTTCACTAATAAGGTTTACGGCAGGTTGTTCATTTCTTTTTGTAGCGTTAAGGGTTGAAAAAAGGCATGCGATTAGACCAGCTTAAATGGAGTAAACTAAGGTCATGGATAAAAAATATAAATTAGGTGTACTATGACTGGAATCTATTTAAAAAGGATATATGAGCCTTATAGTGAAGAGGATGGAGAGCGAGTTCTTATAGATCGTATTTGGCCAAGAGGAGTCAGCAAGGCGGAAGCAAGATTGTCTTTTTGGGAAAGGGATATTGCACCAGATACAGAATTGAGAAAGTGGTTTAATCATAACCCTGAACGCTTTCAAAAGTTTAAAGAAAAATACCTGTATGAATTGCAAAATGATGAAACAAAAAGCGTAAATTAAAAGATTTAGTTCAATTAAGCAAAGAAAAAACCGTTACTCTTTTATTTGCTGCAAAGGATCCTATTTTTAACCACGCCCAGGTTCTTAAAGAGGAACTGAACAGAAGGCTGGATTCCTGATGAAAACACTTTATTAAAGTTCTTTTTCTAAGAGGGGTTCTAGAGGACATTTAAATGGACCCTTTATGGGATTTCTTCCAATAGAGGCGGTATAACGGACATTTTGGTGGTCCCTTTATGAAGTGGTATCCCAGAGAGGGCCTCGACATTTTACCAGTCAACTAGAGAGGATTTAGTCATTGAGCGTGCTTCTAAAATACATTCTTCTTGAAGCTCTGCCCGCTTTTGTTACTCAGCAATGCTCCGGATCTTTATATTATTCTAAAAATCAAAAAGGCTGTCTCGCTTAAACCCGAGACAGCCTTTTGCATTTACCCGTTATCGGCTTTTTTACTTAATTTCTCCCATTCGCTTAAATGTACCACATGCATATCCGGCCTTGGTTTCCCATCAATCAAAGCCAAATACTCGAGTGAATTTCCATTAGGATCCTTAAAATAATAGGCGGCAGCTGGCATCCAAGGATGCACGACTGGTTCTGTTTCATCCAGCCCAAAGGAAGAGACGACGGAGATGCCTCTTGCTCCCAGGAAACCAGGCACCTTCAGCAGCTCTTCAAGGGAAACATAAAAGGCGAAGTGTGATCGGAAAAATTCTTCTTCTGGAACCTCCCACACACCCAGCATTTGTTCTTTAATTCCTGGATCACCAAGCCAAAAGAAAGCTACTCTTCTTTCCTCAATTAAATGAGCTAGTTCAAGGCCAAGCCTTTTATAAAATTCTACTGCAGTTTCCAAGTTCGACGTATTTACATGTGTTTCATATAACTTTGCATTTCTCATAATAATCCCCCTCCTGGTAATATATTTATTATAAAAGACAAAAGACAGCCAAGCATTCTCCTTTCGAAGGAACATTTCTACACCAAAGGTCTGAATTTTTTCAATGAAAACCTGTGATACTTTTTGTACATATTGAATAGATTTATAACTATAAGGCTAGTATTAATAATTTTATACCAGTTATTTATTTAAAATTATTATAGATAAGTATTGATTTTTAATTGATAGATGTTATCATTGGGTTTATAGAAGGAAATTAGATAAAAGAGGAGATGTTAAAATGACGAATAACGATCAAAAGCTTACAACAAGCTGGGGAGCACCTGTCGGGGATAATCAAAATTCAATGACTGCTGGTTCACAGGGTCCGACTTTAATTCAGGATGTTCACCTTCTTGAAAAACTTGCCCATTTTAACAGAGAGCGTGTTCCTGAAAGAGTTGTACATGCTAAAGGTGCCGGTGCACATGGTTATTTTGAAGTAACGAACGATGTTTCCAAATATACAAAAGCAAACTTCTTATCCCAGGTAGGAAAACGTACACCATTGTTTGTCCGATTCTCAACTGTAGCAGGTGAAAACGGTTCAGCTGATTCTGTACGGGATCCACGAGGCTTTGCTGTAAAGTTTTATACTGAAGAAGGAAACTATGACCTTGTTGGCAACAATACACCCGTGTTTTTTATTCGTGATGCGATTAAATTCCCAGATTTTATACATACACAGAAGCGTCACCCGGTCACTCATTTAAAGAATCCTACAGCGATTTGGGATTTCTGGTCTTTATCACCTGAATCACTTCATCAGGTAACGATTCTTATGTCAGATAGGGGAATTCCGGCAACCTATCGCCATATGCATGGTTTTGGAAGCCATACCTTCAAATGGGTTAACGCTGAAGGTGATGGAGTTTGGGTGAAATACCATTTTAAGACTGAGCAGGGCATTAAAAACCTGACAGAGGAAGTCGGAACTCGTATTGCTGGAGAAAATCCTGATTATCATACACAGGATTTGTTTAATGCCATTGAAAAAGGTGATTTCCCGGCCTGGAAGCTGTATGTTCAAATCATGCCGCTGGAGGATGCGAATACGTACCGCTTTGATCCATTTGATGTAACGAAGGTTTGGTCTCAAAAGGATTATCCGTTAGTAGAAGTAGGACGTATGGTACTTAACAAGAATCCGGAAAATTACTTTGCGGAAGTAGAACAGGCTACATTCTCACCAGGAACCTTGGTGCCAGGTATTGATGTATCACCGGATAAAATGCTTCAAGGACGTTTGTTCGCCTATCATGATGCCCACCGCTATCGTGTTGGGGCAAATCATCAGGCGCTTCCAATCAACCGTCCGCGAAATGAGGTAAATAATTATCAGCGTGATGGACAAATGAGGTTTGATAATAATGGCGGGGGAGCTGTTTATTATGAACCAAACAGCTTTGGAGGGCCAAAAGAAACACCAGAAAATAAACAGGCACCATTCGCAGTAACTGGTGCAGCTGACAGCGTTGGATACGATCATAATGATCATTATACACAGGCAGGAGATTTATACAGGCTGCTGGGTGAAGAGGAAAGAGAGCGCCTTGTTAACAATATTGTTGGCGCTATGAAGCCGGTGGAAAGTGAAGAAATTAAACTTCGCCAGGTACTGCACTTCTTTAAAGCAGATCCAGACTACGGAACTCGTATTGCAAATGGATTGGGGCTTGCATTGCCTCAGGAAGTTTAAAGATTATAAGGAAAAGCCGTTCCACATGAGAACGGCTTTTCTTTATAATTGTCTAGCTTCTGTGTCTGCACATTTCTGATTTAGTTAGCTATTTTTATAGATGGATTTAATGGTTCGGTTTCAGTAACTGTTTGTGGATGGAATTCATTTTCGGTTTTAGCAATTACTACAGTTGCAACCCCATTACCAATAAGGTTTGTAATGGCACGTGCTTCAGACATAAAGCGGTCAACACCTAGAAGCAGGGCAATACCTTCAACTGGAATGCTTGGGAATGCAGCTAAAGTAGCAGCAAGTGTGATAAAGCCAGAACCGGTTACGCCTGCAGCGCCCTTAGATGTAAGCATTAGGATACCCATCAGAGTAAGTTGCTGCCATATAGACATATCAACACCATAAGCCTGTGCGATAAACATAGCCGCCATTGATAGATAGATAGCAGTTCCGTCAAGGTTGAAGGAGTAGCCTGTTGGAACAACTAACCCTACCACTGACTTCGAACATCCATATTTCTCAAGTCGCTCCATCATTTTTGGTAATGCAGATTCAGATGATGAAGTACCCAAAACAAGCAGAATTTCTTCTTTAATATAAGCGATAAACTTTAAGATATTAAACTTGTAGAACTTTGCTACTGCTCCCAAAACAACTATGATAAACAAGGCCATTGTAATATAAACGGAGCCCATTAATTTTCCAAGTGAAAGCAGCGAAGCTACGCCGAACTTTCCGATTGTAAAAGACATCGCACCATAAGCAGCGATTGGTGAAAATTTCATAACCATGTTTGTAATTCCGAAGAATACATCTGCCAGTTTTTCAAAAAGTGTAACAACAGGTTTCCCTTTCTCGCCCATAGCGGCAAGTGCAAATCCAAACAAAACTGCAAAAAAGAGAATAGGAAGCAATTCGCCTTTTGCCATAGCCGCAATGATATTATCTGGAATGATATTCATAAAGAATTCAACTGCTCCGTGGCTCGCTGCTTTTGCCTGCTCAGTATATTGTGAGATATCTCCGCCCTTAGCTCCAGCAGTATTGAACCCTTGACCAGGCTTAATGACATTCACAATAAGAAGACCTATTGCAAGAGCAAATGTCGTAACAATCTCAAAGTACAGCAAGGCTTTTCCCCCGATTCGCCCTACCTTTTTCATATCTCCCATACTTCCGATTCCTATTACGACAGTAAAGAATACGATTGGCGCAATAACCATTTTGATTAATTTAATAAATGCATCTGCAAGAAGCTTTAGTGAATCGGCCCACTGAGGAAAGATAATTCCTGTGATGATACCAAGAACGATTGCAATAAGAACGCGCACCGTAAGATTATTTAGTGCTTTTTTCATTTAAAGTCCCCCTTTGTCTGATTTGGTAACGCTTTCATCCCTTTCTTTAATATTAGCCAAATATTTAGAAAAGTCGTGTTTTAGGTGCTATTGTTCGTTTTGTTCATTTTGGTCATGGGAAATTTTTAAATAAAGGCGTGTATAAACTTATGGGTGATTTTGCAATATGTTGATTGTTCCGCAGCGCAAAACTCCAGCGGGGGGAGACCCCACAGTCGTAAAGAGCGGAGGAGAAAGAGGAATGGAAGTTCCTTGTTCAGCCTCGACAAGCGATGGAGGGCCTGAAGATGAAGTCGTTCTTTTACTTCAACGTCTGGTACTGAAGCTTCCTCGTGGGGCTAGGTGATCCGCCCGCGGAAAGCGAGCTCCGGAAGCAAAAATCAACAGAACAGATAAAAAAGAGGGGAAATCCCCCTCTTTGTGCTATTTAGTATTCTGTATTTTTTTTATTAAGTCATTGCTTTTCTCATCGTTAAAATCACGATAGAGAGGATGGAAAACCTTCATCCATTCCTTTTTTTCATCATTGCTTAAAGAATGAATCTGTATAGGTGAACTATCTTTAATTTCTTTAAGCTGTATAGTGTTCATTTTCGTAGATTCATGTAAAATCCAAACAGTAGTTTCCTCCATAGCATTCTGAATCTCGTCTTGAATCTCAGGGGGGAGGCTTTTCCAAAACTTTTGATTGATAATTACGATATATCCTAGATATCCATGATTGCTGATAGTCATATATTTCTGGAGCTTATAAATCCTTTTAGAGTAGATATTAGATATAGAATTTTCCTGTCCATCAACCTTGTGATTTTCCAGAGATTGATAAACCTCGTTAAACGAAGTAACGACAGGTTTAGCGTGCAGTAGGTTAAATTGTTCTGTAATCACTTTGCCAGGCATTACCCTGAAAGATTGACCTTTAAAATCAGAAGGGTGAATAAGAGGCGTTTGGCTTGAAGTCATTTGCTTAAATCCATTACTCCAGAAAGCCATTCCCTTGATTTGCTGCTGGTCCACCATACCTAGAAGCTGACGGCCGACCTGGCCGGTGAAAATAGCTTTTACATGCCGGTCATCCCGGAAAATAAATGGCAGATCTAGCACCTCGAGGCTCGGGACAATATCTGTCAGTTTAGAATAAGAGGGAGCAATCATTTGAATTTTCCCATCCTGAAGAGCTTTAAGCTCATCAGTGTCAGAGTAAAGAATCCCATTAGGATAAACTTCTACTCTAACTTTTCCGTGAGTCTTTTTCTGGACGAGCTCAGCAAATTTCTGAGCAGCAAGACCTTTAGGGGTATTTTCAGCAACTACATGGCTGAAACGAATAACTACTTGATCTTTTAATCCTTTTTGCTCATCGTCTGCCGGGATTTTACTGCGGTCAAAAAAAACCTCCGTACTGTTCATTACAAATATTATAAGAAGAGATAAAATTAGGCATGATGAGAGAATATACCATTTCATTCTAGAAAACTCCAATTCTCAATTACTATCTTTATAAAAGTATAAAATTGCACTAGGATGATTTCTTTTTTCAAATTCATAATATCACTTTTTCTATTAAATGATTTAAGAAATCAGCTGGGATTGCTACAATATAGTAAAAAAGATTTTTATACTGGCGGTTGAGCGCATTGAAAATAAATCTTGGCAGAATGCCAATCCACTGGAAGATTACGATTTTAACATTTTTTATTGTTTTCGTTACTTTGCTTCTCCTGGGCCTTTTTCTAGTAAATGAATTTATCCAGTCAAATGAAAACGAATTGAAGGAAAGGGCCATGATTACAGCCAGGAATGTGTCGGAGCTTCCTGGAGTTCTGCCCAATATGTTTAATTCGGGGAAGCCGTCGGCATCACTAAATAACATAGTTGAAAAAATAAGAATGAATAACAAAGCAGAGTATATTGTGATTTTAAATATGGATCATGAAAGGCTGACACATCCGCTTCCTCAGATGAGAGGCACCATTTCAAAAGGAGAGGATGAAGGCCCGGCATTTGCGGAAAGCTCATATACCTCTAAGGCGAGAGGTGAAATAGGGACGGTAATTCGCGCTTTTGTACCCATCATGGATAAGGACCATCAGCAGGCGGGAGTTGTTATCGCAGGGTATCGTCTTCCAAGTGTTTGGGAAACCCTTCTATCAATAAAAAAAGAGCTGCTTTTAATAGGTGGAATGTGCCTGTTTCTTGGAGGGTGGGGGGCTTGGCTCCTGGCAGCACAGATTAAGAAGCAAATGTTTTATCTGGAGCCATATGAAATTGCCAGACTAGTAACAGAAAGAACGGAAACCTTCAACGCTATGCATGAAGGTATTATTGCTATCGACAGCAATGAAAAAATTACTCTCTTTAACCGCAAAGCCTATGAAATTTTAGGAATTACAGGAAATGTTATTAGCATGCCGATCAGAGAGATTTTGCCTGATACTTATCTGCCGGAAATACTTGAATACAATAAGGGTATTTATAATAAAGATCTTTATATTAATAACAGGACAATAATCAGCAACCGTTTCCCGATTATTGTCAATGAAGAGACAATTGGCGCAATTGCTGTTTTCCAGGATAGTACTGAAGTAAGAAAGCTTGCAGAAGAACTTACTGGAGTAAAAGCGTTTGTCAGTGCACTTCGGGCTCAGACTCACGAATATCTGAACAAGCTTCATACGATTGCGGGTCTTATTCAGCTGGGGAAAAATGAAACGGCGCTCGAATATGTTTTTGATGTCTCGGAAACACATGGAGAAATAACTAGATTTCTAAGTAAAAATATAAAGAATGACAGTATTTCTGGTCTCCTTTTAAGTAAGATTTCGAGAGGGAAGGAGCTTGGTATTCTAGTGTCAATTGACCGAAGCAGCATTCTGCAGCAGCTTCCGGATACTTTAGATCATCATGATCTTGTATTGATTCTTGGCAATCTGATTGAAAATGCCTTTGATTCTTTTAAAAGTATGGACAGCGGGGAGAACGAGATTTATCTGAGCATTCAACAAACCGACGAATTTTTATCTATATTGGCTGAAGATAATGGCTGTGGAATTTCAGAGCAGGACCTTCCGCATATTTTTGAATACGGCTTTTCTTCAAAAAGGGCAGAGGGCCATGGAATTGGCTTGTTCCTTATTAAGCAGATTATCGAAAAGGGGAGAGGGGATGTCCATGTGGACTCGACCGTTAACCGGGGAACAGCCTTCACGATTACCTTCCCCATGAAAATAGGAGGCACTTATGATTGATGTAGTTTTGATTGAAGATGATCCAATGGTTCAGGAGGTTAACCGGCAATTTGTGAGTATGGTTGAGGGATTTCAGGTCACAGGTATTGCTTCAAATGGTAAAGAAGGTATGGAGCTAATAAAGTCCAAAAGACCTGATTTAGTTTTAATCGATGTGTATATGCCTAATCTAAATGGACTCGAAACAATGACACTCCTTAGGGCTGAACAAATTTCAGTGGACGTCATTGCGATTACCGCTGCCAGTGATATAGAAACCGTAAAGGCATTCCTTCAGAATGGGGCTTTTGATTATATCATGAAGCCCTTCAAGTTTGATCGATTGAAAATGGCTCTTAAAAATTACAGAAACTACAATGAAAAAATAAACAGGCTTGAAAATGTGTCCCAAAAAGAATTAGATGCATTGCTCCTTACACTGCCGCAGGAGAATTCAGCCCCAAATCAGCTGCCAAAAGGTCTGCATGAGGTTACTTTTAAAAAAATTTATGCTCATTTAAAAAATACCAAAGCTCCCCTGTCAGCTGAGGAGGTAGCGGATGAAATTGGGATTGCCAGGGTCACAGCGAGAAGGTACCTGGAATACTTAGAAGGCAGCGGGCAGGTCATCCTTGATGTGACATACGGAGGGATAGGCCGGCCCATTAACAGATATATCATAAAAGGATAATGGCTTGCATATTCTTTTGCAGAGGATTATATTAAAAAGAAATAAAGATGATTCATAATCGAACGTTTTAAGTAAAAACATCTTGAATGTTCGTAATTTGGTTTGACATTACCCGTTTTAGATTGCTATGATAGTATTAATCAAATAATTTGTACCTCGTATAATAATGGGAATATGGCCCATGAGTCTCTACCCGGCTGCCGTAAATAGCCGGACTATGAGGGAGAGTTTTTCTATTCTGCATATAAGCTGTATGCATAGGCTTGTTTATTTGCATACTTTTTCTATTGCCCGGAATGGTTGCTTTCTCTTATAGAGAAGACAATCCATTTCGGGCTTTTTTATTTTAAAGCTGTGTTACGGATAATGTTGGTTTTTTGATTATATATCGTGAGTGAAAATCCACAGAGACGTTTAACATAGCCATAATTAAAGGGAGAGTGGAAGTTTTGCCGGATGTTTCAGTCATTATGGGCAGCAAATCAGATTGGGAGACTATGAAAAATACATGCTTAATATTGGAAAAGCTTCATATTGAGTATGAAAAAAAAGTGATTTCAGCTCATAGAACTCCTTCTTATATGTTTGACTATGCTGAAAAGGCGAGAGAAAAAGGCATTAAAGTTATTATCGCCGGAGCCGGTGGTGCCGCACATTTGCCGGGGATGGTTGCTGCTCTCACTACCTTGCCGGTAATCGGAGTTCCGGTTCAGTCAAAAGCATTAAACGGTCTGGATTCTCTGTTATCCATTGTACAAATGCCCGGCGGGATTCCGGTAGCAACAACAGCCATTGGAAAAGCAGGAGCTGAAAATGCAGGGTATTTGGCGGCTCAGATATTGGGTGCTTTTGATTCAAATGTGGCAGCCAGAATATCTGAAGTCAGAGAAGAAATGAAAAGCAAAGTAATGGAAAGCGGTGAGGAGCTTGTCTAATAAAGTGATTCTACCAGGACAAACAATTGGGATAATCGGCGGTGGCCAGCTTGGCAGAATGATGGCACTGGCTGCTAAAGCACAGGGGTTTCGAATAGCTGTTCTTGATCCGGAGGAGAATTCACCATGCGGCCAGGTTGCTGACATCGAAGTTACAGGCGGGTATAACGATATGGAGGCAATTCGCACGCTGGCAGAAATTAGCGACGTTATTACATATGAATTTGAAAATATAGATGCTGAAGCACTTAATTGGCTTTGTCAAAATGCCTATGTTCCCCAGGGAGAAAGAGTATTGAAAATTACTCAGGACAGGCTGAACGAAAAACAAGCAATCCTCGAGGCGGGCCTTTATCCTGTTCCATTCGAAAGAGTGGATGAAGAGGAGGAATTGGGACAGAAAATAAATAGAATCGGTGGTTTTCCAGCGGTTTTAAAAACCGCAAAAGGAGGCTACGACGGAAAAGGCCAATATGTTATCAGGCGTGAAGATGATATAGAAAATGCATTAATACTACTGGCACATGGATCATGTGTACTTGAAAAATGGATTGAGTTTGAAAAGGAAATATCAATAATCGTTACTAGAAAAATAGATGGAGAGATGAAATTCTTCCCTGCCGCTGAAAATGTCCACAAAAATAATATTCTGCATAAAACCATTGTGCCTGCTCTAATTTCGGATGACACAGAGCATAAAGCCAAAAGAATGGCTGGCAGGCTTGCTGATTATCTTGAGCTGGTCGGGACCCTGGCTGTTGAAATGTTTGTTGGAAAAGATGGTGAACTTTATATAAATGAAATGGCTCCACGCCCACATAATTCTGGCCACTATACCATTGAGGCCTGTGAAACATCTCAGTTTGAGCAGCATATCCGTGCTCTTTGCAGCTGGGAATTGGGAAGTACAGAGCTTTTAAAACCGGCAGTTATGTATAACATATTAGGCCAGCATCTTGAACCCCTTTTGGAAACGATCCCTGCACCGGCAGATTGGAAGATTCATTTATATGGAAAAAAAGAGCCTAGAGAAAATCGGAAAATGGGTCATATCACCATTTTAGAAGAATCTCTAGAAAAGGCAGAGGCGTCCGCCGCAGTAAGTCTGATTTGGAATGAAAAAAAAGCAGAAGGGATGAAGTTGGCATGAACAAAGGTGAGCTTTTATACGAAGGAAAAGCAAAGAGAATCTATTCCACCGAGGATGAAGGCATAGTATGGGTTGAATATAAAGACTCAGCGACTGCTTTCAATGGTGAAAAAAAAGCGAGTATTGCAGGTAAGGGCATGCTGAATAACCAGATTACTAGTTTGCTATTTTCAATGCTTAACGACAAAGGTGTTAAATCCCACTTTATCAGCAAGTTATCTGAAACAGAACAGCTGGTAAAACGGGTGAAAATCATCCCTCTTGAGGTAGTAGTTCGAAATCTGGCTGCCGGCAGCCTTTCAAAGCGGCTTGGAATTCCAGAGGGAAAAGCTTTCACCAGGCCAATGGTTGAGTTTTATTACAAAAACGATGATCTTGGTGACCCAATACTGACAGAGGACCATATCAGAGAAATGGAATTAGCCACACCTGAAGAATTAAAGGAACTTAAGGATAAAGCTTTGGAAGTAAACTCGGTTTTATCACTGTATTTTAAAGAACTTGGTATTCGTCTTGTTGATTTTAAACTTGAATTTGGGATAGACCAGAACGGCAATATTCTTCTAGCAGACGAAATTTCACCTGATACATGCAGGCTTTGGGATATAGCTACCAATGAAAAGCTGGATAAGGATGTTTTCCGCCGGGATTTAGGAAGCCTTACAGAAGCATATACAAAAATTTTGATGAAAGTGGAGGGCAAGCAGCATGTATAAAGTAAAAGTTTATGTAACTTTAAGGGAAAGTGTATTGGATCCACAGGGTGAAGCTGTTAAAAATGCTCTTCACTCCATGAATTACGGAGAAGTTGGAAGCGTTCGAATCGGTAAATATATGGAGCTTGAAATTGAAAAAGGCAGCAAAGAAGTTGAGGAAACAGTTAATGAAATCTGCAGCCGTCTTCTATCTAATCCTGTAATTGAGAATTATCGTTATGAAATTGAGGAGTGTGTGGCCCTGTGAAATTTGCTGTGATAGTTTTTCCAGGATCCAATTGCGACCTTGATATGTTTCATGCCATTAAGGATGAATTAGGTGAAGAGGCAGATTATATTTTTCATGACAGTGAAAGTCTTGATGGCTATGATGCCATCCTTCTTCCAGGTGGTTTTTCTTACGGAGACTATCTTCGAACAGGTTCCATTGCCCGTTTTAGCAATGTAATGAAGGAAATTATCAAGGCAGCTGATGCAGGAAAGCCTATTCTGGGTGTTTGCAATGGATTTCAAATCCTCCTCGAGACAGGCCTTCTTCCTGGCGCTATGCTTCGCAATGAAAATATGAAGTTTATTTGCCAGGATGTCCAATTGAAAGTACAAAACAATGAAACGTTATTTACCACGGGGTATGAAAATGGAGAAATTATCACAATTCCTATTGCTCATGGTGAGGGCAATTACTTTTGCGACACAGACACCTTAAAGGAACTTAAAAATAACAAGCAGATTGTTTTTTCATATGAAGGTGTAAATCCCAATGGCAGCATTGAAAATATCGCTGGCATTACGAATAGAAAAGGCAATGTACTGGGGATGATGCCACATCCTGAGAGAGCAGTAGATTCTTTGCTTGGAGGAGCAGATGGCTTAAAGCTCTTCAAATCAATCGTCAAAAACTGGAGGGAAGCAAATGTTATTAAAGCTTGAGCCAAGTCCGGAGCAGATTAAAGCAGACCGTCTTTATCGTGATATGGGTTTATCTGATCAGGAGTTTTCGATGATTGAAAGAATCATAGGAAGATTGCCTAATTTTACGGAGACAGGACTATTTTCAGTAATGTGGTCAGAACACTGCAGTTATAAAAATTCCAAACCTGTTTTAAAAAGATTTCCAACAACTGGTGAGAGGGTACTCCAGGGGCCAGGTGAGGGTGCAGGAATCGTTGATATCGGGGACGGTCAGGCAGTTGTTTTTAAAATTGAAAGCCATAATCACCCTTCGGCAATTGAGCCCTATCAGGGGGCGGCAACAGGTGTAGGAGGAATTATCCGAGATGTCTTTTCCATGGGTGCAAGACCTATAGCCATTCTTAACTCTCTGCGTTTCGGGGAGCTTGATAACGAAAGAGTAAAATATCTTTTTAAAGAAATAGTTGCCGGAATCGCTGGTTATGGTAACTGCATCGGTATCCCAACTGTTGGAGGAGAAATACAATTCGACGCTTCCTACGAAGGGAATCCTTTGGTAAATGCCATGTGTGTTGGATTAATCGACCACGATAGCATTAAAAAAGGCCAGGCACATGGCGCGGGAAATACCGTTATGTATGTTGGGGCCAAAACCGGCAGAGATGGAATCCATGGTGCCACTTTTGCTTCAGAAGAACTGACTGAGAAATCGGAAGAGAAAAGACCAGCCGTACAGGTTGGCGATCCATTTATGGAAAAGCTCCTTTTGGAAGCTTGTCTTGAGGCAGTTAAGTCAGACGCTTTAGTCGGAATTCAGGACATGGGAGCAGCAGGGCTAACCAGCTCCTCAGCCGAAATGGCCAGCAAAGCAGGCATGGGAATAGAAATGAATCTGGACCTTATTCCGCAGCGTGAAACTGGTATGACTCCATATGAAATGATGCTGTCAGAATCCCAGGAACGCATGCTTTTGGTGGTGGAAGCAGGAAGAGGGAAGGAAATTAGCGATATCTTTTTAAAATATGGATTGGAAGCTGTCAGGGTTGGGCAGGTAACAGAGGATAAAATGCTCAGACTCCTTCATCACGGTGAGGTAGTAGCTGATGTACCAGCGGATGCACTTGCTGAAGAAGCTCCTGTATATCATAAGCCTTCCTCAGAACCAAAGTATTTCCGTGATTTCCAAAGTATCGGAGAAGCGATTCCTTCTGTTGAAAATTATAAGGATACATTTCTGAAGCTATTGGCACAGCCAACCATTGCAAGCAAAGAGTGGGTTTACAGCCAATATGATTATATGGTCCGGACCAGTACCGTTGTATCCCCTGGTTCTGATGCAGCCGTTGTACGCATCCGCGGCACAAGAAAGGCATTGGCTATGACAACGGATTGTAACTCCCGTTATTTATATCTTGACCCTGAAATGGGAGGGAAAATAGCCGTTGCAGAAGCAGCAAGGAATATCGTCTGCTCAGGTGCAGAGCCGCTTGCGATTACTGACTGCCTGAACTTCGGTAATCCAGAAAAGCCTGAAATTTTCTGGCAGATTGAAAAAGCCGCGGATGGAATTAGTGAGGCATGCCGTACCCTTGCTACTCCGGTCATTGGAGGGAATGTATCTCTTTATAATGAAACAAATGGAACAGCGGTTTATCCAACACCCGTTATTGGAATGGTCGGCCTTGTGGAGGACATTAACCATATAACAACTCAAAGCTTTAAAAATGCAGGGGACCTTATTTATTTAATAGGTGAAACTGCAGCTGAATTTGGAGGAAGCGAGCTGCAAAAGCTTACTACCGGCAGGATTTATGGAAAGTCGCCAGCTATAAATTTGGAAAAAGAACAGCAAAGACAGTCAGAAATTCTAGCAGCGATCCGCTCAGGGCTTATTTCCTCGGCACATGATCTTTCAGAGGGCGGCTTGTCTATTGCACTGGCTGAATGCCTAATGGGAACAAAGGGGCTTGGAGTGAAGGTCCAGATTGAAGGGGATCCTGTCACTAATCTTTTCAGTGAAACTCAATCACGATACCTTTTATCTGTCAAAAAAGAACACCAATCTAAAATAGAGGCAATGATTGAGGATTGCGTACTGATTGGTGAAGTAAACGACTCTGCAGCTCTTGCAGTCTTCTCGGGAGACCAGGAACTGATTAAAGCGGACGTTAAAGACCTTGAAACAATCTGGAAAGGGGCTATCCCATGCTTGCTGAAATAAAGGGTTTAAATGAGGAATGCGGCATATTCGGTATCTGGGGACATCCTGATGCTGCGCAAATTACGTATTATGGACTTCACAGCCTGCAGCACAGGGGGCAGGAAGGAACAGGCATGGCTGTTTCCGATGGAGAGCAGCTGAAAGGCTATAAAGATGAGGGGCTTGTGACAGAGGTTTTTACCCAAGAGGCACTTCAGGGATTAACCGGAAAAGCTTGTATAGGGCACGTGCGTTATGCCACGGCAGGCGGAAGCGGCTATGAAAATGTCCAGCCGCTGCTATTCCGCTCTCAAAGTGGAAGCCTTGCCCTTGCCCATAACGGGAACCTTGTAAATGCTAATTCCTTAAAACATCAGCTTGAAGCACAGGGAAGTATTTTTCAGACTAGTTCAGACACAGAGGTTCTCGCACATTTAATTAAAAGAAGCGGATTTTACGAAATAAAGGATAGGGTTAAAAACGCCCTTACAATGTTAAAGGGTGCTTATGCATTTCTTATTATGACGGAGAAAGAAATGCTTGTGGCACTCGATCCAAACGGTCTGCGTCCGTTATCTTTGGGTAAATTAGGTGATGCATATGTAGTTGCATCAGAAACCTGCGCCTTTGATATTGTTGGTGCAGAGTTTGTTCGGGATGTGATTCCTGGTGAGCTGTTGATTATTTCTGATGAAGGGATTAAATCAGAGTTCTTCTCCATGAACACTACAAGAGCAATTTGTACGATGGAATATATTTATTTTTCCAGGCCGGACAGCAATATTCATGGGATAAATGTCCATACAGCCAGAAAGAATCTTGGAAAACGGCTGGCTGAAGAAGTGTCAATCGAAGCAGATGTCGTGACCGGGGTTCCGGATTCAAGTATTTCAGTCGCAATTGGCTATGCGGAAGCAACCGGAATTCCTTACGAATTGGGGCTTATTAAGAACCGTTATGTAGGCCGAACCTTTATTCAGCCATCTCAGTCACTGAGAGAGCAAGGGGTAAAAATGAAGCTTTCTCCTGTAAGGGGAGTGGTCGAGGGCAAAAGAGTCATCATGGTAGATGATTCCATTGTCCGCGGTACTACAAGCAGGCGTATTGTCTCTATGCTAAAAGAGGCAGGAGCATTGGAGGTACATGTTGTTATCAGTTCACCGCCTATTAAAAATCCTTGTTTTTATGGAATTGACACCTCCACAAAGGAAGAGCTAATCGCCTCAAGACATTCAGTTGAGGAACTACGGGAAATCATTGGAGCAGACTCTTTAACCTTTTTAAGTGTAGAAGGAATGCTTGAAGCAATCGGGCATCAAGGCGAGGGCAGTTCATGCGGACAGTGCCTTGCTTGTTTTACAGGCAACTATCCAACAGAAATCTATCCAGAAACAATGGAAGTTCCAATTCAAAAGTGTTAATAAAGGGGTCCAGGAGGTCACAAAATGGCAAACGCATATAAACAGGCTGGGGTAGATATTGAAGCAGGCTATGAGGCGGTTTCAAGAATGAGAAAACATGTTAAAACAACCTGGCGCCCGGGATTAATGGGTGGCCTTGGGGGGTTTGGAGGAATGTTTGACCTTTCTGCACTTCATTTAAAGGAGCCAGTTTTGGTATCGGGTACTGATGGCGTAGGGACTAAACTGATGCTCGCATTTATGGCAGACAGACATGATACCATTGGGATTGATGCGGTTGCGATGTGTGTGAATGATATTGTGGTTCAGGGTGCCGAACCCTTATATTTTCTAGACTATATCGCATGCGGAAAAGCACTTCCAGAAAAGATAGAAATGATTATTAAAGGAGTTTCAGAAGGCTGTGTACAGGCAGGATGTGCTCTCGTTGGAGGAGAAACGGCAGAAATGCCGGGAATGTATGCTACAGAGGAATACGATCTTGCAGGCTTTGCTGTAGGCGCCTGTGAAAAATCAAAAATTATAACTGGAACTGATATTAACGAAGGAGACGTACTTATCGGCCTTTCATCGAGCGGGCTTCACAGCAATGGATTCTCCCTTGTGAGGAAAATTCTCCTTGAGGACGCTCAAATTGGTCTTAACAGTATGGTTGAAGAACTTGGCTGCACTCTTGCAGTGGAATTGCTAACACCTACCAAAATTTACGTAAAGCCAATTTTAACATCTTTAGAAAAGTTCAAAATTAAGGGAATGGCCCATATAACCGGCGGCGGATTTATAGAAAATATCCCCCGCATGCTTCCGGATGGTCTTGGAGCGGAAATTTATGAAGGCCAATGGCCAATTCAACCAATCTTTCATCTCCTGGAACAAAGAGGCCAACTGAAGAGGTCGGAAATGTACAATATTTTTAATATGGGAATTGGCATGGTAATAGCAGCAGCTCCTGAAGATGTTCCGAATCTAATAGCTCATTTTGAGCAGCATGGCGAGGCAGCATATAAGATTGGAATAGTTAAATCGGGCAAGGGCATAGATATTGGTGACATGCTATGAAAAAGATAGCAGTCTTTGCGTCAGGGAGCGGCAGCAACTTCCAGGCAATTGCCGATGCAGTCGTTTCCGGTAAACTGCAGGCTGAGTTAAAACTGCTTGTATGTGACCGGCCAGGCGCTCAGGTCATAAATCGAGCCCAAAAGCTGGGAATTGATCAATTTGTTTTTTTATCAAAAAACTATAGCAATAAGGAAGAATTTGAAAGGGAAATTCTAAAGCAGCTAAGAGAGCGGGAGATTGATTTTCTTATTCTGGCTGGATATATGAGATTAATAGGACCAACTCTTTTATCTGAATATCCGGAGAGAATTATCAATATCCACCCCTCTTTGCTCCCGGCTTTTCCTGGGAAAGATGCTATCGGCCAGGCGCTTGAAGCAGGTGCATCGAGAAGCGGTGTTACCATTCATTTTGTTGATGAAGGAATGGACACCGGGCCCGTTATCGCCCAGCAAACAATAGAAATTGGGTATAATGAAACCCGGGAAAGCTTACAGGAAAAAATACATAGCCTTGAACATCAGCTTTATCCTGTAACCTTACAAAAACTACTAACTAGTATATAGAGGAGTGTCATGATGAAGAAACGTGCATTAATAAGCGTATCGGATAAGGAAGGAATCATTGAATTTGCGGCTGGTCTGGAAAAACTGGGATTTGAAATACTTTCTACCGGCGGAACTAAAAAAACCCTTCAGGAGAATGGCATTTCCGTTAAAAGTGTAAGCGAAATAACTGGATTTCCGGAGATTTTGGAAGGGAGGGTAAAAACCCTTCATCCGATGATTCACGGGGGGCTTCTAGCAAAGGCGGATGATCCATCCCATAAGGAGCAGTTAAACGAGCATGGAATTGTTCCTATACAGATTGTTTGTGTAAATCTTTATCCTTTCAAAAAGACGATTGAGGTGCCAGGTACAACCTTTGAACAGGCAATCGAACAAATTGATATTGGCGGGCCTGCCATGCTAAGAGCTTCAGCTAAAAACCATAAATATGTAGCTGTTACAGTAGATCCCGCAGACTACCCTTCAATATTAGGTGAACTGAATGAGTACGGAGAGGTGCAGCCTGCAACGAAACAGAGATTAGCAGCGAAGGTTTTCAGACATACTGCCGCTTACGATGCTCTGATTGCTGAATATATGACAGGATTAACTTCTGAAGAAGCACCAGAAAAATTAACAGTTACGTATGAATTGAAGCAGGGGCTGCGATATGGCGAGAATCCGCACCAGAAAGCATCCTTCTACCAAAAGCCGCTAGGCTCATCTTTTTCGATTGCTAATGCGGAACAGCTTCATGGAAAAGAACTGTCTTACAATAATATTAATGATGCTGATACGGCCCTTAAAATTATTAAGGAATTCTCTGAACCTGCAGCTGTGGCTGTAAAGCACATGAATCCTTGCGGTGCGGGAACGGGAGAAACGATTTATGATGCCTTTACTAAAGCTTTTGCAGCAGATCCTGTTTCCATTTTTGGAGGTATTGTGGCATTAAATCGTGAGGTAGATCGTGAAACTGCTTCAAAACTGCACGAAATATTCCTTGAAATTATTATTGCACCCGGATTCTCGGAGGAAGCTCTCGAAATCTTAAAAGGAAAAAAGAATGTCCGCCTGCTGGCTATTCCTTTTGAGGGTGAACCGAAGAAAGAGATTCGCTTAACATCTATCGAAGGGGGCCTCCTAGTACAGGATAACGATGAATTCTCTATAAAGGATGCCGAAATCAAGGTAGCGACAAAAAGAGAACCGACTGAAGCTGAGTGGAAGGCTTTAGAGTTTGGCTGGAAAATGGTGAAGCATGTTAAGTCTAATGCAATCGTAGTTAATGGAGAAGATATGACTTACGGAATCGGCGCTGGCCAAATGAACCGTGTCGGTGCGGCAAAAATCGCCCTCGAACAAGCAGGTAAAAAAGCAAATGGAGCAGTTATAGCATCCGATGCATTTTTCCCAATGGATGACACAGTAGAAGCTGCAGCAAAAGCCGGGATTACAGCTATTATTCAGCCTGGCGGATCTATCCGCGACGAAGATTCCATCAAAAAAGCCGACGAATATGGTATTGCAATGGTATTAACCGGAATTCGACACTTTAGACATTAAAATAGCCATGGAGGTGCCGTTTGTGAATGTGCTGGTAATTGGCCGCGGTGGCCGCGAGCATGCGATTTGCATGAAACTAAAGGAAAGCAGACTAGTTGAGACCGTTTATTGCGCACCTGGCAGTGAAGGCATTGGAAATTCAGCTGAGACCGTTAATATCCAGGAAAATGAGCAGGACAAACTTATTGAGTTTGCTAAAAAAAATAATGTGGAATTAACGATTATCGGCCCGGAGGTTCCTTTGCTGGAAGGCCTCGCCGATCGTTTCTCCGCAGAAGGTCTCCGTGTTTTTGGTCCGAGCCGTGAGGCAGCCTTGATAGAAGGAAGCAAAGGATTTGCAAAGGATTTAATGAAACGTTATAGAATACCAACGGCGGATTACCGCACCTTCGCTGATTACGAAGAGGCGGCTGAATATATTAGAGTAAAGGGCGTTCCCATTGTCATAAAAGCAGATGGCGTGGCGGCTGGAAAAGGTGTATGTGTTGCTTTTACATTGGAAGAAGCTTTGGATAGTCTGGCAGAGATGATGCTGGATAAAAGATTTGGTTCTTCTGCGGATAAGGTTGTAATTGAAGAGTTTTTACAGGGAGAAGAGTTTTCCTTTATGGCTTTCATCAATGGAGAAACCGTTATCCCATTGCAAATAGCTCAGGATCATAAACGTGCATATGATAATGATTTGGGACCAAATACTGGTGGAATGGGTGCTTATTCACCAGTACCTCAAATTGGTGAAGAAACCATTGCAGAAGCTCTGGAAACTATTTTATTACCAGCCGCTGCCGCCATGGTAAAGGAAGGGAAAAGCTTTTGCGGAGTCCTTTTTGCAGGCCTGATAAAAACAGAGCACGGACCAAAAGTGATTGAATTTAATGCGCGATTTGGTGATCCTGAAACACAGGTAGTTCTCCCCAGAATGAAGTCCGATCTCGCAGAAATAATTCTTGATATTTTGGAAGGGAAAGTTCCTGAGATTGAGTGGCATGAAGAAGCAATGGTTGGCGTTGTTCTGGCATCTGGGGGTTATCCTGAAGCCTATGAAAATGGAAAAATCATTAATGGGTTGAACTCTCTTCATGAAAGCACTTATCTTTTCCATGCAGGGACCAAAGCTGGTAAGGGACATTGGATTACTAACGGAGGCCGCATCCTTCTCGTTGGATCCAAAGGAAACACAATTGCCAAGGCACAAGAAAAGGTATACGGAGAAATGAAGAAAATTATCTGTTCTGAAGCATTTTATCGTAAAGATATTGCAAACCGTGCTATTGGTGTTACCCTTAATTAAAAATACATAAATATCGAGAACTCTGTCCCTTTCAGGACAGAGTTTTTTGATTTACCTGCCAATGTTTCTTTGACATTAAATTGAGTTTAAAAAAAGGGAAATGTGATGTTACTAGATCACTTTAACATCACTTTGATTTTTAAAAAGAGAAAATGTGAAGTTACCAGATCACATTAACATCACTTTGATCTAAAAAAAGAGAAAATGTGAAGTTACCAGATCACATTAACATCACTTTGGTCCCAAAATAGAGAACATGTGATTTTACTAGCCCCCATGTACGCCATTATGATTCTAACAAAGAAAAAGTGAAGCTGAAAAATGCTCCTATCAACACCGAAATGGAAAAGTTCCCCTTAAATTAAATCAGAGGAAAACCTCTCCAATAAAAATAAGCTTTCCTGTGTTGTACCACTGTAAATCTGGAGGTTACTGCGCCTACTATTAGTATGGTTAATGCTGAATAGAGAAAGCTTTTTAATCCCAGTATGTTATATCCCAATAAAGCTACAAATCCATCAAGAAGAAATATCATAAGACCGATATTGATGGGAGAAGACTTAGATATTATATAAGCTAATAAATCGGTTCCTCCCGTACTTGCCTCATATCGGAGCATCAGTCCAATTCCCAATCCGATGATAGAGCCTCCCAAAACTGAACTCAATAAAATAGGAAGCATAAAAAAGTGCTGCAAGGGTGCCAATGAATCAATAAAAGTGGAGGAAACTATAAGACCCAGCAGGCTGGTATAGAGTAAATGGCGACTTACAAACCATGCAAATATACATAGGGGTAAGCTAAGCAAAATCATACATAGTCCAACCTGGATACTGTATTGGTAATGAATAATTAGGGCAAGTCCAACAATGCCGCCATCCAATAAATGGTGAGGGACTAAAAAGCCATTGATACCTGTTCCAATTAATAGACTTCCAAGGAATACAGTGACGATTTTTATAAGGATGGTAATCACCTAGCTTTCATTTAACAAATGCAAATTAACGTTTATTGACTAGAATAATAGAAATTCCAAAAAGCAGAGAAATGAAGGTGACGATCCAGGTAATATTAAAGGCTAAGCCAATATCCAGATTCATTAATGATTTATTATTTATTCTTTCACAATAAAGAGCATAGATAAGGGGAATGGAACCGATAAGTACTAAAAGATTAAATGATACCTTTTTAAGTGGTGATCTGGAATTGAACTGGTTAAATAAGAATGAAAATGAAGTATATAAAAGCCCAAGGGATACAACAATTTTAACAATCAGCACCTCATACATCTCTCCTTTAAAATCTCCATTTACTTTAAAGCTTGTTTCTTTTATAAATATTTCCAGCTGCCCAAAAATATTCGTTGAATAAAAGAATAGGAGAAACGATTCATTTTTTTGATTGAATCACACAATAAGACTAATTTATATAATTTTAAAAATTTAATAATCAATTGACTTTACAACTAATTATCATAATTTGGTTTGTGAGGTAAAAAATGGGGGTAATATTTCTCAGTGTAATGTATAGAGCATGGAGTCGCTTTTTTAAGTGTTATTATCTGAAAATTTTAAATACACTAAACAGTAGACGCAAAATGGGAGAGGGAAAATTTATGATTGTCTTTGATAATGTTAATAAATACTTTGGTCATTTTCACGTTTTAAAAGATATTAACCTTACCATTAATCAGGGGGAAGTTGTAGTCATTATTGGCCCTTCGGGTTCAGGGAAAAGCACCCTGCTTAGGTGCATTAATAGACTCGAGGCTATTTCTTCTGGATCTCTAACCGTTAATGGCGTCCCTATTCATGATAAAACAACTGATATTAATAAGCTAAGGCGTGGTATTGGGATGGTCTTTCAGCATTTTTATCTATACCCCCATAAAACGGTCCTGGAAAATATCACACTTGCCCCGATAAAGGTTCTTGGGAAATCTGAAAATGAAGCAATAAAAACAGCAGAGTTTTACCTTGAAAAAGTAGGAATACAGGATAAGGCGAATGCCTATCCCGCCCAGCTCTCCGGTGGGCAGCAGCAAAGGGTGGCTATTGCCAGGGGGCTTGCTATGGAGCCAGAGATTATGCTATTCGATGAGCCAACCTCAGCATTGGATCCTGAGATGATTGGTGAAGTTCTGGATGTTATGAAAAAGCTGGCCAATGAAGGGATGACAATGGCTGTTGTTACCCATGAAATGGGATTCGCCAAAGAAGTAGCAGATAGGATTGTATTTATGGATGAAGGAAGAATTCTGGAAGAGGCAATACCGGCCGAGTTTTATGTAAATCCCCGTGAAGAACGGGCCCGCATATTCCTTAGCCGTATTTTAAATCATTAAACTGTTATAGGGAGGAAAAGGAATGAAGCGTTTTTTGAAATTGACCCTAATTTCTATTTTAGCGGTTATGATGCTGGGTGCATGCGGAAAAGAGAAGGTGGGGGGAGGGGCAAAAAATGTAGATGCCAAAATTAAGAAACAAGATAAAATCATCTTTGGTGTTAAGAATGATACCCGCTTATTTGGTTATAAGAATCCTAGTACAGGAAAAGTGGAAGGCTTTGATATTGACCTTGCCCATGCCCTTGCTAAAGAAATGCTGGGTGATGAGAATAAAGTAGAGTTTAAAGAGGTTACCTCAAAAACGAGAATACCGATGCTGAATAATGGAGAGGTAGATGCGGTTATAGCAACTATGACCATTTCTGAGGAAAGAAAAAAGGAAGTAGACTTTACTGATGTTTATTTTCAGGCAGGACAATCGCTGCTTGTTAAAAAAGGCAGCAATATTAAGGGCATTGAAGATTTAAAGAAAGGGACCAAGGCTTTGGCGGTAAAAGGGTCCACCTCAGCTATTAATATCAGGGAAAAAGCACCTGAAACACAAGTCCTTGAGTTCGAAAATTATGGCGAAGCATTTACAGCTTTAAAATCCGGCAAAGGAGACGCATTAACTACAGATGATGCAATCCTTTATGGAATGGCGGATGAGGATCCGGATTATGAATTGGTGGGTGGCACATTTACCGAGGAACCATACGGAATAGCAGTAAAGAAAGGAAATACAGCCTTAGTTGATAAGCTTAACAAAGCACTAAAGGCAGTAAAAGATTCGGGCAAATATGAGGAGATAAAGAGTAAATGGATTAAGCATTAAATAGGTTTAGAAGTAATCATAAGTCAACTGAACTTCGTAACTACAGGGTGGGTTCAGCCCATCCTGATTAGCTTAGCTAATCAGAATTTAATCCATAATTCTAACGCGCGACGAACATCATGTCCTAGTCAGGCGAATGGCACAGGACAAGAAAGGTTTCGTTATCTTTGCTTCACACGAAAAAAAAGCATAGCCTTTTCGAGGATGTACCGTTCTGAGCGTGATAAGAAAAACTAGGGCATCCGCCAAAAAGATTTGGAGCAGGCCAAGTTTTTTTAAAGGAGTGAGGCAATGGATTTTTCAATCTTAACAGATAATTTTGGCCTTTATTTGGAGGGTTTTAAGAATACTATTATTGCGAGTGTGATTGCCCTTGTTTCCAGTTTTTTTCTTGGTGTTATAGTCGCGGTCATGAGAATATCCCCGGTTAAAGTTCTAAATTGGCTTGGTACCGGCTATGTAGAATTTTTCCGGAACATACCAGTGCTTATTATTACGTTCTTCTTTTATTTTGGATTAGCTTCTATCGGTATAGAACTTGACGGATTAAAAGCAGGAACAACGGCATTGTCGATTTACACATCAGCCTTTATAGCAGAGGCTATCCGAGCTGGGATTATGTCTGTTCCAAAGGGGCAGATGGAGGCGGCCCGGTCATCTGGCTTAAGCTATAACCAGTCCATGAGGCTGATTATATTGCCACAGGCCATAAAAATAGTCATCCCATCGCTTGGCAATCAGTTTATAAATCTGGTTAAAAACTCTTCTATTTTAGGAGTTGTTGCAGGCCTGGACCTGATGTATCAGGCTGACCTAATATCAGCCCGTGCGTTTGTAACCTTCGATGTTTACTTGTTTGTTGCCATGTTTTATTTAGTTTTAACTATTCCTTTGAGTCTCGGCGTACATTATCTTGAAAAGCGCCTCGCAAGGAGCCATTAAGGGAGGGATTGTAATGGATTTTGCCGGCGCATATTCTGCAGGGCATCTTAAGTTTTTATTAAAGGGCTTTGGTGTTACACTCGAGGTTGCTATTATTTCAATTATCCTAAGTTTTATCATCGGCGGGGCTATAGCAACTGTAAGATATTCTAGGATAACTTTTATTTCATCGCTGCTTGCAGTTATTGTAGAAACAATACGGAACCTGCCGCTGCTGTTAATTATATTTTTCACCTATTTTGCATTACCGGAAATTGGGCTGAAGATGCCCATCACAGCAGCAGCAATAACGGCATTGACATTATTTGAATCTGCCATGCTCGCTGAAATTATTCGGGGAGGGCTTAATTCTATAGACAAGGGTCAAATTGAAGCGGCCCGTTCCTCAGGATTAAATTTTATTCAAACCCTTAGATATATCATTCTTCCCCAGGCACTGCGAAGAATGGTGCCCCCAATTGTAAGCCAGTTTATTTCTCTCTTAAAAGATACCTCCCTTGCAGTCGTTATTGCCTTGCCAGAATTAACACATAATGCCCAGATTATTTATGGCCAAAAAAACAGCTATGTAATCCCGATGTTAATCATGCTTGCCTTAATGTATTTTATAGTAAATTTTGGTCTATCCCAAATAGCTCGGAGGCTAGAATTAAAGAGAGTTTAAAAACCTGACTCGTCAAATGGGTCAGGTTTTTTATGTGTTAAATAGTCTCTGAGATCCAAACCTGTTTTTGAAGCCTCTTAGTTAACAGCTGCCTGCTCCGGAAATGATGGGGGTACCCATAAATGTACTCGGCAATTCTTCTTCAGGTCATTAAAAATAAAAGGTTAATTGGAAGTTTCCGGTGAATACCTTAGAAAAGAAAAGGAGGGAAAGTGTCATGAATATTAAGAGTCTGGATCATTTTGTTTTAACTGTAAAGGATGTTGAAAAAACCTGTACCTTTTATTCCTCCATTATGGGAATGGAAATTATTACATTCGGTGATAACCGAAAGGCTCTTAAATTTGGAAATCAAAAGATTAATCTTCATCTCTGGGGAAATGAATTTGAACCGAAGGCAAATAAGCCGACTCCAGGTTCTGCTGATTTATGTTTCATTTGTGGAACTCCCATTGATCAGATTTTAAAAGAAATAAAAGACCAGAAGATTATAATTGAAGAAGGACCGAATGAACGAACTGGAGCTCTGGGGAAAATAACTTCTATATATTTTAGAGATCCAGATTTAAATCTTATAGAAGTCTCCAACTACATTAAAGAAAAATGAAATTCCGATCTGACGGAATTTTTCCGGAAAACCGGACTGATTAGTTGGTTTTTCCGGAAAACCGGATTTTATGTCTGGAAAGAGAATTTTAATTAAAGGGAAATATATTCATTTTTTTGACAATTAAAAGATACAAAATTTTTGGCACGAATCTTGCAAATAAACTAGTGTAAGCAGTAAGAAAGGAGGAAGGCTTGAGAGATTTGTAAACGCTTACTATCCTGTTAGAGTTAAAGAACGATTAAGGGGGATTTAAATGGATTTAATTGTAATTTTATTGGCATTAGGACTATTAATGTTTGTGGCGTATCGCGGGTTTTCTGTTATTTTGTTTGCTCCACTATGCGCACTTTTTGCTGTTTTATTAACACAGCCAGGTTACGTTCTGCCATTCTTTTCTGGTGTATTCATGGTTAAGATGGTCGGCTTTATTCAATCTTATTTTCCTGTATTTTTATTAGGTGCAATCTTTGGTAAGGTAGTTGAGATGTCAGGACTTGCGGAATCAATTGCTAAAACAATCGTAAAAGCAATTGGTGCAAAGAGAGCCGTTTTGGCTATCGTTCTTTTGGGAGCCATCTTGACTTATAGTGGCGTAAGTTTATTCGTTGTTGTATTTGCTGTTTATCCTTTCGCTGCACACTTGTTTAGAGAAGCAAATATCCCAAAACGACTTATTCCAGGAACTATTGCATTAGGTGCCTTTACCTTTACAATGGATGCATTGCCGGGCACTCCGCAAATTCAAAACGTAATACCGATTGCTTTCTTTAAAACGGATATATATGCAGCTCCTGTATTGGGTATTTTAGGAGGAGCTTTTGTCTTTTTAATTGGTTATTTATATTTGGAATCAAGACGCAAGAAGGCAGAAAAAGCTGGAGAAGGCTATTTTGGTTTTGGAACTGAAACTGCGGCGGCTGCAGACGGCCAGGCAGCTTTGCAGAAAGGGGAGTCTGTTCCTGACTTTTCGACCCAGCAATCACTTGGCAAACAAATCATGGCCTTTGTTCCACTAATACTAGTAGGTGTTATGAATAAAGTATTTGTAACCTATATTCCAAAATGGTACCCTAATGGCTTTGATTTCTCAGCAATCGGATTAAAAACCTATGCTGTTGATGTACCAGCAGTTGCTGCAATCTGGGCAGTAGAGTTGGCGTTAGTAGTAGGTATTTTTGCTACTATGGCATATGATTGGAAACGGGTAAAAGCTAATTTCAAAGAAGGTCTTAATTTAAGTATCGGAGGCGCACTCCTTGCAACTATGAACACAGGATCAGAATATGGTTTTGGAGGAGTTATTGCCTCACTTCCTGGTTTTAAAACGGTTAGTGATGGAATTTCCGGAACTTTTTCTGACCCGTTAGTGAATGGTGCTGTTACTACAACTACTTTGGCAGGTATTACAGGCTCTGCTTCAGGCGGTATGGGTATTGCATTAAGCGCAATGTCTGAAAAATATAATCAGGCAATCCAAGCAGCCAATATTCCTCCAGAGGTTATGCACCGGGTTATCTCTATGGCATCAGGTGGTATGGACTCACTTCCGCACAATGGTGCTGTTATCACGTTACTTGCGGTAACTGGTCTGACACACAGACAATCTTATAAAGATATTTTTGCCATAACGGTTATTAAAACAGTTTCTGTTTTCTTCATTATCGCTCTGTATTCATTGTTTGGAATTGTGTAACCACAGACTAACAGTGAGGTTACAATCACTGGCAGTCGGTTAGCAAATCTAAATATTGATTAAGAGAGGAAGAAGAAGAATGGGGAATTTGCTAGAAGGAAAAGTAGCTTTTATTACCGGTTCCGGAAGTGGAATTGGCCTTGAAGTAGCTAAGTCATTTGCAAATGAAGGCGCAAAGGTGGTTATTTCTGATTTAAATAAAGAAAGCAGTGACAAAGCAGCAGAGGAATTAAAAGAGCAGGGATATGATGCTCTTTCTGCTCCTTGTGATGTAACGGACGAAGCGGAGTTTAATGCGAGTCTGGAACATGCTCATCAAACATATGGAAGATTGGATATTTTGATCAATAATGCAGGACTTCAGTATGTGTCACCAATTGAGGATTTCCCGACTGAAAAATTTAAATTATTGATTAATGTCATGCTTACTGCTCCTTTCATTGGAATAAAAACTGTTTTTCCCATCATGAAGAAGCAGGGGTATGGAAGAATTATAAACATGGCATCCATTAACGGCCTTATTGGATTTGCCGGAAAATCTGCTTACAATAGTGCCAAACACGGTGTTATTGGTTTGACTAAAGTTGCCGCTCTTGAAGGAGCAGAGCATGGGGTAACGGTAAACGCCCTTTGCCCAGGTTATGTGGATACACCGCTCGTAAGGAACCAAATGAAAGACCTTGCGGCAACTAGGAATGTAGCCCTTGAAAGTGTTTTAGAGGAAGTCCTTTATCCGCTGATTCCACAAAAGAGGCTCTTATCTGTTAATGAAATTGCTGATTATGCTGTTTTTCTATCCAGTGATAAAGCCCGCGGAGTAACCGGTCAGGCTGTTGTTTTAGACGGAGGATACACGGTCCAGTAACCTAATAAACGAAAGGATCCCGATTAATGGGGTCCTTTTATTTTTCGAAGATTGAAAATTTTATCGGATTATCCCATAGACCTCTGATATAATGGTAATAATTTGAACGAGTAAAGGGGATATTTGCTATGAAATTAGGTATCGACCATATCCCATATGAATGGATAGAACAAATTATTAGTCTCTCAGCTGAAAGAATTGTGGTTGTTGACCGTGATGGAGTTATCCGTTACATCAGCGATTCCTATTGTGATTTCCTTGGTACAACTGTTGAATATGCAACAGGGCGTTATGTGGGGGAAATTATTGAAAACACTAGGATGCATATCGTTGCGCGCACTGGACAGGCAGAATTAGCTTCAGTTCAGCCGATTAATGGAAGCGAAATGATTGCAAACCGATACCCTTTGATTGTTGACGGAGAGCTTGTCGGTGCTTTCGGGACTGTTATGTTTCGTACTCCAGATGAATGGCGGGATTATAACAGGAAAATTCAGCCTCTTATCCAGGAGCTTAAATTTTATAAGACCAAATTCGAGAATGAGCTGAAAAGTAAGTATAGTTTCGATGATATTATCGGAAATAGCCCATCCTTTATGGCTGTAAAGCAGTTTGCCGAGAGAATTTCTGTAAGCCAGTCAGGTGTTTTGCTATTAGGAGAATCTGGAACTGGAAAGGAACTCTTTGCACATGCTATCCACAATAACAGTACACGGGCTGCATTTCCTTTTGTGCCGATCAATTGTGCGTCGATTCCCGATCATTTATTGGAATCGGAATTATTTGGCTATGAAGAAGGTGCATTTACAGGAGCTAAGAGGGGCGGAAAAAAAGGACAATTACAGGTGGCTAACTATGGAACTATTTTTCTTGATGAAATCGGTGATATGCCGCTGGCCATGCAGAGCAAGCTTTTAAGAGTCCTGCAGGAGAAGGAAATTCAGAGAATTGGCAGTCAAAAAACAATACCCATTGATGTGCGGGTTATTGCAGCGACACACCGGGATTTAGAGAAAATGGTACTGGTGGGAGAGTTTCGCTCTGATTTATATTACCGGTTAAATGTTATAAAAATCGAGATTCCTTCCCTAAGGAGAAGAACAGAAGATATTGTTCCTATAGCTCTTAATCTTTTAAAAAAGCTTGAGAAAAAATTCAACCGCCAGGGAATCGAGCTTTCAAAAAAAGCCTCAGAAAGGCTTAAGCTTCATTCCTGGCCCGGTAATATACGTGAATTAGAAAACGTTCTTGAACGCGCGTTAAATGTCCTGGATGGAAAGATGATTGATCTTTTTCACCTGCCACTCTACCTTAGGGATATAGAGCCTGTAATGCAGGAAACAAGAATCCATATTGACTCAATCTGCCAGGAAAAAAGGGAAGAACTAAAATCTTTAAAAGAAGAAATTGCACTTGCTGAAAAGAATACCATACTGAGGGCAATTAATGCTTCCGGCGGAAATAAGGTGGAAGCTGCAAGACTTTTACAAATTAGTAAAACTACTCTCTATGATAAATGCAAATTGCATAATATTAAATAAATCAGCTGAAAACCTTCCTCTCGGGAGGTTTTTTTATTTTAGGTCAATCGGCGGGATAAAATCCGGAAGGGATTGGAAAGATAGGAGAGATAATGAAAATCCACTTAAAAAATAGGTGTTTCTATGATTACCTTATCATACTTTCTTACCTTTTCCTCTTTATGGGTCCTGACTGCTTTATTTGATTCTGCCCTATACCATTACTCTATTTGGGAGGGGCTGAAATATCTTCTTTTCAACGAGATTAGCATGGATATGGTTTATCTTATAAGCGGACTGCTTATTGGTCTCGCCTTTTGTATTGTGACGGATATCAGACTCTATCGGAATAAGAAAAAGGGTAATCAGGCAAAGGGGAATAAAAATTAATGCTTAAAGAAAATATTTCACTTACACAACTCGAAGCTTTGCTGCTTAATTTTCTTCTCGGGAGTGCAATCGTAATAGGGATTGGAACAGATGCAAAAAATGACGCGTGGATCGCTATTTTAATTGCAACTTTAATTGGTGGCGGCACTATCCTGTTTTATTGGTTTTTAATGAACCGTCTCCCGGGGAAAACACTTTATGAGCTGTTGGAGTTCTGTTTTGGAAGGAAGTTCGCAATTCTTCTTTCCCATGGATATATTGTTTACTTTTTGTACAATTCCGGCAGGGTTATAAGAGATTTTGGTGAATTAATGGCATCAGCCCTCATGCCTAATACCCCGATTGAAATCATTTCACTGACCATTTGCTTTGTTATTGGATATATTTTGTACCTTGGGTTGGAGGTTTTAGCCCGAACCTCGGAAATTTTCACCCCTTATTTATTTGGTTTTATATTTTTGTTAACCATTTTTCTGTTGGTAAGTGGGCAGATTGAAATGACAAGATTGCTTCCGGTTCTGGGAGAAGGATTTAAGCCTATTTTAAAATCTTTGTTCCCTGGTCTGCTGACATTTCCTTTTGGGGAGTTAATTGTTTTTACAGTTATCTTTTTAAATGTAACTGATACTAAAAAAGGACAAAAGGCATCGTTAATAGGAGTCGGGGTGGCATCGTTTCTCCTGATTTTTTCTTCAATATTAATGATTGTAACGCTTGGCGTGGATGGAATTCTTCGTTCTAATTTCCCTTTGCTAAGTACAGCAAGGGAGGTAGCCATCGGCAACTTTATAGAAAGAATTGATGCTATTGTTGTTTTTATTATGATGCTTGGGATTCTAGTAAAGGGCTCAGTTTTTTTATATGGGGCCTTAAAAGGATTGGAATATATATATAAGAAACCATTCCGCTACTTTTCCATTCCCTTTGCGATGCTCGTGGCATTTTATTCCGTATTAATATCTGTAAACTTTGCTGACCATCTTCAGGAAGGTTTAAAATTGGTCCCTTACTTTCTTCATTTACCATTCCAATTCGGAATCCCTGCTGTAATGCTGGTTATCCTTTTATGGAAGCAAAGGAAAGGTAAAAAAAATAAAACGGGGTGGAATTATGGCTCCAATCAGAAGGCTAAGAAAAACCCGGGCACTTAAAAAAATAGGAGAAATAAAAGAAGGCAAGGAAATAGTGAAGCAGGAACCATCCAACAGCTTGCTAAGCTTGAAGAAGACCTTATCAGGTGCGTTTGGTAAATCTTCTGATTTTCGGGTGATTGAGGGATTTATCAATGGACGGGCTGGTATTCTTTTTTATCTGGAAAGCATGATTAATCCGAAACAAATGATTAAAACCACGAGCAAATTGTTTGCCAGTAAAAAGGATGCACAACCCTTTAACACATTGGATGAGTTTCGTTCTTTTTCCAGAGAGATATTTGGAGGGGTTAGATGCAAATCTCTTAAGGATGACGAGTCTGTCTCACAAGCTATTCTGAATGGAAGCCTCGTTATTGTCATAGAAGGGCTCACAGAAATTGTTTCCTTCCATATGTTAAATACTGAAAAAAGAGCGTTAGCGGAACCTAGCACACAAACGGTAATAAGAGGGCCAAAAGACAGTTTTATTGAGGCTGTATCTACTAATATTAGCCTTATTAGAAGAAGAATTAAAAATCCAAAACTAACATTTGAAAAATTCACCATTGGTAAGGACACTCAAACCTCGGTTTTTATAGGCTACATGGACGGCATTGTAAATGAAAAAGTGTTAAAGGAATTAAAAGATAGATTAAATGGCATTGAAGTGAGTGCCATTTTTGATTCTGGAAATATTGAAGAGCTTATTACAGATAAAACCTTTACGTTTTTTCCATTGGCTCTAAACACCGAACGGCCAGATAGTGCTGCAGCGAATATAATGGATGGCAAAGTAGCCATTCTGGTGGATGGAAGCCCTTTTGCCCTTATGGTTCCCGCTGTGTTTGTAAACTTCTTCGAGATTTCTGAGGATTTTTATCAGCCATTATATTTAGGCTCATTCCTAAGGTTTATTCGTTATCTTTCCTTTATGATTGCCCTTATCACTCCTTCTGTTTATGTTGGAGTATTAACTTATCATCAGGAATTGCTTCCAACCAGCTTTTTGCTGAGTATCATTGCCCAGCGCGAAGGAGTCCCTTTTCCAGCCGTAGTTGAGGTGCTTTTAATGGAAATAACCTTCGAAATTCTTCGGGAGGCAGGCATACGAATGCCCAAAGCAGTAGGGCAAATGGTGTCCATTGTAGGAGCGCTGGTAATTGGTCAGGCTGCTGCAGAAGCAGGGATCATTTCAAATATCATGATTATTATTATGGCGATTACCGCTATTGCAAATTTTGTTGCTCCGGTATACAGTTTTTCCTCTGCTTCAAGGCTAATTCGATTCCTGCTTATTATTTCTGCAGCAATACTTGGTCTGTATGGCGTTTTCCTGATGCTTATTTTAATGGTGGCCCATCTCTGCTCACTGCGGTCTTTTGGGATACCCTACCTTTCTCCTTTGGCCCCTTTCATTTTGGAAGACCAGAAGGATGTCTTCATTCGCTTTCCATACTGGGCCATGAATAATAGACCAAAATACCTGGAATCGGAAAAAGCTATCAAGGCAAATCCAGTTGCAAGTCCTTCACCGCCTCCAATGAAGGGAGAATAGGATAATGTATAACCGAAAATGTGGACTTGCGGCCGCTTTTCTTTCTGTTTTTCTATTAACAGGCTGTTGGGACCAGCGCGAACTTTCAACAATATCAGTAGTTACAGGAATGGCAGTAGACAAGGGGGAAAAGGGAAAATATATTCTCACCATAGAAGCTGTTAATGCACAGGAACTGAATAACAGGACCGCTAGCGGGTTTGCCCCATCCACTGTCTACGGCTTGGAAGGAGACTCACTGGAAGGCTTGGCTCAAAAAATGAATGTTGCTTTTTCCAGGAATTTAATTTATTCGCATATGAAAACACTCATCATTAGTGAGAAGGTTGCGAAAAAGGGAATGCTTGATTTTCTTGACTTTTTGGAAAGAGACAGAGAGATACGGGATGATTTTAATATCCTTATTGCCAGAGGAGTTAAGGCATCAGACATTTTAAGAGTTACTTACCAATTTCAAAAATCATCCCCCCTTAAGCTGCACGCCCAGCTTGATTCGATGGTAAAAAATTGGGGCGGTGACCCTGACGTTCGTTTAAATGATATGATTGAAGCCCTGACTTCCACAGGACGTGAACCTGTAATGGCTGCTGTTACGATTAAGGGCAATCCCAAAAAAGGTAAGAGTATTGAGAATATGCAAAAGGTTACACCAGATGCCATTGTTACTCTTGATTCGATGGCCATTTTTAAAGCTCAAAAATTAAAAGGATTTTTAAATCTAAATGATACAAGAAATTATATATGGATAGAGGATAAATTAAGGCGTACCTCCTTAACCGTTCCATGTAAAAAAAATCACTATTTTGATGCAAGGGTATATGATAACGGTACTAAAGTAGAGGGCTATCTGGATAATGGCAAAGCAAGGATTACTGTCAGAGTTAGGACTGAAGCGTATCTTAACGGGACCCAATGTGCTGCAGATTTGGTTAAGGTTGAAGTATATAAGAAATATGAAGACCTATTGGAAAAGACAATAAAAAAGAATTTGCTGAACACTATTACTAAGGTACAGAAACAGTATGGTCTTGATATTTTTGGATTTGGGGAAAAAGTAAGACAGCAGGACTATCAAGACTATAAAAAGGTAGAAAATAATTGGGAATACTATTTTAAAAATGCTGAAATTAATGTCAATGTCACTGCGAGATTAAGAAGGTCAGGCATTCGCACAAAAAGCTATTTAACAAATATAAAAAAATAATAAATCCAAGAATTCCTTATTAACAGAAACTAAAAGAAAAAGGGCCTTATGCCCTTTTTCTTTTAGTTATTGCTACATTCTTCCTGGGGTTTTTTAGGGTCTCGTTCTGGCTCTATATCCTGATTTTGCTGGTTCTTTAAATTTTGTTCCACTGAATTATTTTGATTATCGTTTTGTTTTTGTTCCATGATATCTGCCTCCTTGAAGTTGTAATTACATACCTGTTTTGTATTTTTTATCACTTGAAGAAGTATGCTTAGACACATGTTCTTCTTTTTCTTCAATTTGTTCTTCCCTTAAATCCTCCATAGGAATGGGATCAACATTTTGTTCACTTTCAAATTTATCAAATAGACTTTCTTTATCTGTGGGATATTGCTCTGGACTGTCCATGTCTTTTGGAGGATTGGCCATATATCGTTCTTTTTTGTCTTTTTCCATTTGAATATCACCTCACTAGTTTTTATATACCCGCCATCTTTTCAAAAAAACAAAAATAATAGGATTCCGGCCAATTTTGAACATGGATAAATTTTACAGTATTCTTAGATAAAGATTTAAGAGGAAGAAAGCCATATGAGACAGCAGTTAAAATGCAAAATGTAGCCTTCACTGAAATGGCAGGTTCAAACAAAGAACTCAACATTCAAGCAGATGAATAGGATGCTTATTTGAAAGCTTGGAAGACGACCGGGTGAGGAGTACAATTAATCTTCCTTATTGAAAATTCAATAAATTGTAAGCTCTACTAAAGCTAACTTGAAAAAAGAGATCTTATAAATAAAACGGCAGCTGTCTTACAGACAGCTGCCGTTTTACATGATAAGAAATTACAGCAAATCTGGAAAGTCGCTGATAATTCCATCGGCGTTTAGTAGGTTCATTTTGATCGCTTCCCGCTTATTATTTATGTTCCATACGAGCATTTTCATTCCAAGACTATGGATAATATCAGCAAGATACCGATTGACCATAGTAATCTTAGGATTTACATACGAAGCATATTGGGATATTTCCATTAGCTCAGTTTCAGTAATTCCACGGACAGAATTTTTTATCAAAACACCGACTGGAATAGAAGGGCACAAAGAATGAAAATGCTGAATGGCTTGGCGGTCAAAGGATTGGACGATAAACCTGCATCTATCGGTAGTATACCCTTTGAACTGTTCAGAAAGTACTTCTATTATACCGGGATATTGATAGGGTTTTTTTATTTCGATTAACAGACCGGCTTTGCCACTGTATCTTTCTAAAACATCCTGAAGCTCAGGGATGCTTTCACCAGCAAACCTGGAATGAAACCAGCTGCCGGCATCCAAATTTTTTAATTCGTTCATTGTAAAGTCGGAAATCTTACCCTTGGCGTTAGTGGTTCGATTCACGGTACTATCATGAATAACCGCAAGCTTTCCATCCTTCGTCAAATTGATATCCAATTCAAGGAACTCTGCTCCTAGCTCAATTGCATGATCAAATGAAGCTATGGTATTCTCCGGGCAATAACCAGCAGAGCCTCTGTGGCCAATTTTAAAAAAAGGGGGTACTGGAAATTTTAATTTTCCCTTTTTATAGCTTCCTCTTGAAAAAGAACTTAAAAAGATAGATCCGTATCTTTTATTTCTCCCCACTATCAGCACTCCGATCATTGTAAAAATGGATATTGTTTCGTTCCACACCCGGCAAGACTATTTTAGTGAATAATAAAGGCGAAATATTAAATTGTCAAAAACTTAGCATTCCACCGTTTAAAAAGATATAATAAACACATGTTTGCTGCACTCTGTTTGGAGGCGGAATAGCTTTATAGGAGAGAAATATTATGTGGAAAAAATGGATTATTATACTGGCGGCCGTGGCGGGGGTTATCTTTTTTATTCCGTATAGTCTTCCGTTAATTTTTGCTTTTTTAACAGCGATTTTGCTGGAAGGGCTAGTTAGTTATTATCAGCGTAAGTTAAATTTGAGCAGAGTTAAATCCGTACTCGCTTCCTTTTTTACCTATTTACTGGGTATCACCGTTATCGGATATAATTTGTTTTTGCTGCTTTTTCAGCAGGCCCTCAGGCTTTCTGAGAAAACACCAACGTATGTAAAGGATCTTTATTCTACCGGGATAAAACCTTTAATAAAAAAATGGGAGTCTTATTCTAAAACACTTCCGCCCGATGCAATAGATTCTGTTGAAAAGTCAATAAATAATGCGATTAATTCTCTTGATTCCTTCTTACAGGCAACCGTTCAGTTCTTAATTCACTTTTTAACTGGCATTCCCGGATTTTTGATTGAACTTCTTGTATATATGATCGCTCTTTTTCTTTTCAGTCTTGAATTGCCGAATATAAAAGAAAAAGTGAAAGCCCATCTTACTCCTCAGACAAAGGAAAAGCTGTCCATTGTCATTAACCAGCTTACAATGGCTGGGGTAGGATTGATCAAGACACACATCTTTTTAAGCCTTCTCACTTTCATTTTGGCATTGCTAGGTTTGGCGATTCTAGGAGTTAAATATGCTGCCTTGATTGCATTATTAATAGTAATCGTCGATATTCTTCCCATTCTTGGGACAGGCTCAGTACTCGTTCCATGGGCAATTATTTCTCTTCTTCAGGGTCAGAAATTTTTAGGAATTGGTCTAATCATTCTCTTTTTGGTCATAACTATTGTCAGAAGGATTATCGAGCCAAAAATGTATGCAACCAACCTTGGCATTTCACCGTTATCTGCCCTAATCAGTTTTTATATAGGCTTTAAGTTGCTTGGATTTATTGGTTTGTTTGCAGGTCCAGCCATTGTCATTTTGATCGAGGCATTAATCAAGGTAAACATCATACGATTCAACTTTAAGCTGTAACCGAACGCTCCCTAACCGGGGAGCGTTTTTTTAGTCTGTGCATTTCTTGTCTTTACAATCTTAAGGACGGTGAGAATTTACACTTTTAAGTTTTTAAACCCTATAGATCGATGCATTTCACATATCTCACATGAGGGAAAACAAATTAAAAAAACTAACGAATTGGGCGTTTTCACTATTTTATATATCCGGCAATAGCACATTTTCTTTAACCTGAATAGGATATATAGACTTCAAATAAGGAGGTAATGAAAATGTCTGGTGGCGCTTTCGGCTACGGCGGCGGATTTGCCCTTTTGGTGGTACTGTTTATTCTTTTAATTATCATTGGTGCTTCTTGGGGCTGCGGCGGTTGGTATTAAAAAATAAAAGGAGGTAAATAAATATGTATGGTTATGGATGGGGCGGCGGCGGATGCTGCGGCGGTTATGGTTATGGCGGTGGCTTTGGCTACGGTGGCGGATTTGCCTTAATCGTAGTACTGTTTATTCTATTAATTATTGTTGGCGCAGCTTGCTTTAGATGGTAATTGGGTAATGGAAAGAGGCAGGGATGTATATACCCTGCCTTTTTTATCTTTAAACAGATTTTACCTAATATTGATAAAAATGTAATCTTTGTTTAAAGCTTTTAAAAAATTTGTAGGTTTATTGGTTTATTTGTCATTTCGCCGGGTATTTAAATATAGTCAAATAGATAATTACATTTTTAGGGAGGAACCCGGAAACATGAAAAGGGGATTAGCTTTATTTATTTCAATTTTCTTTATTATCAGCCTACTGGCTGGTTGTTCTTCAGGGGAACAAGCAAATCAAGCCGAGGCAAAAACTAAAGACGGAAAAACCGTCGTTAATTTCTGGTCTTTCTGGGGCTCAGAAACTCGCCGGCCAATTATTGATAAAATCGTGAAGGATTTCAATAATTCGCAGGACAAAATTGTAGTAAAACATACTTTCTTGCCTTGGGGGGATATCTGGACAAAGAATTTGGCATCTGTTGCTGCAGGAAATCCTGCTGATGTAGTTATTAATGACATCAATACTGTTGCACAGCGTGCAAAAAACAACCAGGCAGAAGATTTAAGTAAATATGTAGATGATTCGTTCAAGAATGAATTCTATCCGCACTTATGGCAAACCGTTCTTTATAAGGACAAGCCTTATGGAGTACCTTTTAATACTGATACAAGATTACTCTTCTATAATAAAACAGCCTTTAAAGAGGCCGGGCTAGATCCTAATAAGCCGCCACAAACTTGGGCTGAGCTTGAGGAATACGCTAAAAAGCTGGACAAGAAAAACGGTAATCGGTATGAACGAATTGGTTTTTATCCGTTATGGGGAAGTATTGGTGCTTCATCTTGGATGGCAAGTGCTGATGGCGGAAAAGGCTTTATTGATAATGGTAAGTTAAACATTAATACACCGCAAAAAGTAAAGGCTTTAAAATGGCTTCAGGGCTGGAAAGAACGTTTAGGAGATAAAACCGTTCAATCCTTCCAGGCAGATTTCGGAAGCCAGCAGGCTAATCCATTTATTGCTGGCAAAGTAGCAATGTGGGCTGATGTCGGTACATTCTATACTCAAATTCGTGATTATGGTAAAAACATGGACTTTGGTGTAGCTCAAATCCCTGCTTATAATGATCAAAGTAAACATTGGGCGGATGGCGGCGGCTTCGTAGCGGAAGTACCTAAGGGTTCAAAGCATCCAAAAGAAGCTATGGAGTTTATTAAGTACCTGACAGGTGAAAAAGCTCAAAAATACTGGGCTTTAAAAAACTATGACAATGTTGCAAACAAAAAGGGAGCAGAAGCTGCTGCCAATGAACTTTCTAGACAAGCGAAGGATATCTATAAGATGTCAGTGGACAATTTGAAAGTAACAAACCTTTATCCTACGCCAGTTGAATATCCGGATTATCAAAATCGAATTAATCCATATATAGACAACGTTATGCTTGGGAAAGTCTCACCAGAAAAGGCCTTAAAACAAGCGGAAGAAGACGTTAAAAAAATGAAAAAGTAAGTTAAAGAGAGAAGGTTTTGCCTTCTCTCTTTACTTAAAGTTCTAAGAAAGGGGAAAAGGGGAATGAAACCTTCTCAATCAGTACATGTACTCGAAGATAAATACATCGAAAAAACTTCCACAGCAGCAGATACCCCTACCATTGCCAAAAAAGGCCTATCCAAGAAAACGAGAGAAAACATATGGGGTTATCTATTTATTAGCCCATGGATAATCGGGTTCCTTGGATTAACGCTTGGACCTTTGCTCTTTTCACTAGCAGCGAGCTTTACAGATTATAACATTACCTCAACTATGAATTTTATTGGGCTTGATAACTATAAGCAGATGTTTACTGTAGATACACTTTTTTGGACTTCCTTATGGAACACTTTATATTATGTGATTTTTTCTGTTCCTCTTACAACAGCAGGAGCAATCCTTCTCGCTGTTCTTTTAAATCAAAAAGTGTACGGCATGAAAATATTCCGTACGATCTATTATTTGCCTGCGGTTTTATCCGGTGTTGCCGTGTACTTTTTATGGATGCAGCTTTTAAGTCCGTCGGCTGGTCTGGTAAATACGTTTTTGGGCTGGTTTGGAATTGATGGCCCGGCATGGCTTTTTGATCCTAAATGGACAAAACCTGCCTTACTGTTGATGAAAATGTGGAGTGTTGGCGGAGGTATGCTTTTGTATCTGGCCAGCCTTCAGGGTGTTTCACAGCAAATGTATGAAGCAGCAGAGATTGAAGGAGCGACTGCCTTTCAAAAGTTCCGCTATATTACCCTTCCAATGATCTCGCCAGTTATCTTTTTTGATTTGGTAACCAGTACGATTGGGGCATTTCAAATTTTCCAGGAAGCTTATGTAATGACGGAAAACGGAAGCGGCGGCCCGTCAAATTCCCTGCTTTTCTATAATCTTCATATGTGGAACAATGCTTTTAAAAACTTCAACATGGGATATGCCTCTGCAATGGCATGGCTCCTGTTTATTATTGTGATGGCCCTGACGGTCTTTAATATGAAATTCGGAAAAAAATGGGTTCATTATGAGGGAGGAGACAAAAAATGAGTCAGTATGTCTCACCAAAATTCTATCAAACGAGAAGTTTCAAAAAAAAATCAAAAAGCCTTTTGATTACACTTTTATTGGCGGCAGGCAGTATTATTATTCTTTCGCCATTATGGTGGATGATTTCAACATCTTTAAAGACCCCGGCAGAAATAGCTCAATTTCCACCATCTTTTATGCCGGTTAAATTCCAATTCTCAAATTATCTAAAAGCATGGCAAACCGCCCCCTTTACAAGATGGACCTTAAATACATTATTTATTGCCACTTGCGGTACATTGGGAAGCGTGTTTATTAATTCAATTGTAGCGTATGCTTTTGCTAAAATTAATTTTAAAGGGCGCAATGTATTGTTTACAATTGTATTATCGACCATGCTTATACCTGGATTTGTAACCATGGTTCCACAATATATATTATTTTCAAAGCTTGGCTGGATTAACACCTATCTTCCATTAATTGTTCCTGCATTTTTTGGAAGTGCATTTTTTATATTTTTACTTAGACAGTTTATGATGTCTATTCCAAATGAATTGATGGAAGCGGCAGTACTTGATGGCGCAAACCATTGGAAGATTTGGTGGCATATTATGCTGCCTTTAACAAAGCCAGCTTTAATTACAGTAGCTATTTTTTCCTTTACCGGTGCTTGGAATGATGTACTTGGACCGCTGTTATACATTAATGATGAAAAGCTTTATACCCTGCAAATTGGTCTCCAGACCTTCAAAGGAACTGTTCAGACTCAATGGCATTATCTAATGGCTATGTCAGTCATGGTTCTTATTCCGATTGTTTTAATCTTCTTCTTTTTCCAGCGTTATTTTATCGAAGGATCCAATATTTCATCAGGAACAAAGGGCTAAATACACCCTATATTGGCTGCCAATTGGCAGCCAAATTTTTATTATAAGCATGTGTTAAAACTTAGTGTTGATTCAGCAAAATATGGATGTTAACGAGTGGTGAGAGATTCTTCAAAAATCCTCCATTAACCTTCATAAAGAGTCGTATTTTAAACACAATTTACAAATTGGTTATCTTGGTTGGTATTTCCTCCATTTCCTTGGTAAGTTTTTGGGGTTGGGTTGAACATATCATCCATGTTACGGTTATTGAGGTGGAAAAATAAAGGATAAGGGAGGAAGACAAATGAAAAAGATAGCCATCTTTACGGCCGCTATTTCTTTTTTATTCCCGTTTGCCAATCTGTTTCCTGAAACCCGCGCAACTGCAAAAACTTTAGATACAGTTAAAGTTCATAAAGCAAAGTCAGGAGAAACCGTTAAAGAAATCGCGGTAAAATACGGAGTTCCTGCTCAGGAAATAAAAGATAGTAATGATGACGGGAATACAAAATTGCCTAATGGGGAAAAAGTGATTGTGCCGGAATCGGTTAGCCCACAGGAGAAAGAACTTTTGGCACGACTTGTTCAAGCTGAAGCGAAAGGGGAACCTTACCAAGGTAAAGTAGCTGTAGCAGCAGTGGTACTTAATCGTGTTAAAAGTGATAAGTTTCCCGATACCATAAAGCAGGTAATATATCAAAAGAATCAATTCCAGCCAGTTGATAATGGAATGATTAACAAACCTGCCGGACCGGATGCCAAAAAAGCAGTAAATGAAGCAATTGCAAAAGATGGGGAAGTTACAAAAGCCCTGTTCTTTTTTAACCCTCATAAAATTAAACAAAGCTGGCTTTATTCAAGACCAGCCATTAATGATATTGGTAATCACAGGTTTACCATGTAAAGCCCTCTTGATTTTTACTCAAGAGGGTTTTGTGCATTTATTAAAGGCGAAGAAGAATCTCTCCATTCCCTGAACTTTTCCAGGTCCCCTGAAATTTTCTTTAGTGTGAATCCTATAACTGCTGCATCATCAAAGATCCCAAAACCAACAAGGAAATCGGGTATAATGTCTATAGGAGAGACAAAGTAAATTACAGCTCCAATAACAGTCATAATTGTTCCTTTCGAAATATCCCGATAATCGCCCTTTGTCCACGCTTTAATTAGGTCGAAAAAAAGCTGGAGCTTGTCCCATGTTTCCCCAAGAGTCCCCTTTTTATCATTTGCTTTCTTTACTGCACTTTTTAAAAGACCCTGTGTCTTTTTAGGGTTATTAATATAATCTTTAGCTTTTAATTCATATTTTTGCTGTTCTTTTTCAATGCGATCCTTTTTAAAACCAAACAAAATCACCACAACCCTTCTTGGTAAAAACTTATTGCTTATTTAAGTAATTTTCCACTAAATAGCGGATTTAAACTTTTGAAAAGTATTCTCCTTTTTTCAGGGGGAGGTTTTTGAGTAATTGCTTTTCTTCTCATTTAAAAGAAGGTATCTTTAATAAAAGGTGCACCGTTAGGAGGAATAGATATATGGAGAAAAAATGGTGGAAAGAAAGTGTTGTATACCAGATTTATCCACGAAGTTTTATGGACAGCAATGGTGATGGAATTGGTGATCTTCAAGGGATAATCTCACGTCTTGATTATTTAAAGGAATTAGGTATAAACGTAATATGGCTATCCCCGGTTTATAAATCACCGAATGATGATAATGGATATGATATTAGTGATTACCGTGATATTATGGATGACTTTGGAACAATGGCTGATTGGGAGGAACTGCTAGCCCAGGTACATAATCGCGACATGAAGTTAATTATGGATTTGGTTGTAAATCACAGTTCTGACGAGCATGCCTGGTTTGTTGAGTCCCGTAAATCAAAAGATAACCCATATAGAGATTATTATATTTGGCGTCCTGGCAAGGAAGGCAGAGAGCCGAATAACTGGGGTTCTTTTTTCAGCGGGTCAGCCTGGAAATATGATAAAGCTACAGATGAATATTTTTTACATATCTTTTCAAAAAAGCAGCCTGACTTAAATTGGGAGAATCCGAAACTGCGCAATGAAGTTTATGACATGATGAAATGGTGGCTGGATAAGGGAATTGACGGTTTCCGAATGGATGTTATAAATTTTATATCCAAAGAGGAAGGTCTGCCAGATGGAGAGGCTGGACCAGGACACCGCTATGGCGACGGCAGCCCACATTTTATGAATGGTCCGCGAATTCATGAATTCCTTCAGGAAATGAATAAGGAAGTACTCTCAAAGTATGACATCATGTCAGTGGGCGAAATGCCTGGTTCAGACCCTGAAATCGCCCGTCTTTATACAGACTCCAGCCGTAATGAAGTCAATATGCTGTTCCAGTTTGAACATGTTGATCTTGATAGCGGCCCGGGAGGAAAGTGGAACCTAAAACCACTTAATCTGCTTGATCTAAAAAGAAATTTAACCAAATGGCAAAATGCCCTTGAAGAGGTTGGCTGGAACAGTCTATATTTTTGCAATCATGACCAGCCTCGAGTTGTTTCCCGATTCGGTAATGACAAGGAATATCGGCTGGAATCTGCCAAAATGCTTGCAACCATCATCCATATGATGAAGGGAACCCCATATGTATATCAGGGGGAAGAGCTGGGAATGACAAATGTTTCTTTTTCTTCAATTGAAGACTATCGTGATATTGAAACACTTAATTTTTATAAAGAAAAAGTGGCAGAGAATGTTTCGGTTGAAAGCATCATGAAAAGTATTTATGTAAAGGGCCGAGATAATGCACGGACACCTATGCAATGGGATGATTCGGAGAATGCGGGTTTTACAACAGGAACACCATGGATTAAAGTAAATCCAAATTATAAAGAAATCAATGTAAAAAAAGCAGTGGAGGACAAAAATTCAGTTTTCCATTACTTTAAGCAGCTGATACAATTAAGAAAAGATCATGAAATAGTTGTTTATGGAAAGTATAATTTGATTGAAGAAAATGATCCGGAGATTTTTGCTTATACAAGAGAATATAATGGCAAGACATTGCTGGTAGTCTGCAATTTCTATGGAAATGAACCATCCTTTGAAATTCCTGGAGAGCTCCAAAGACAAAGCTATAAACACATTCTTGGAAACTATAGCTGGGAGGAAACAGGCTCTGTATCACTATTAACTTTGAGACCATATGAATCGCAAATTCTTTTATTTGAAAATTTAAAATTAAAGAACCTTCTCTCTTCGTGAGGGGAGGTTCTTTAAATAAGAAAGTATAAAGTTTTACCTTTTAAATTGTCTAGCTCCAGCACCCAGCGCCTAGTGTCCATCCCGCTTCTCCCTACGATAAGTCAACATCGAAATGCTTTGCATTTCGTGTATCCTTTATCTCAGTCGAAGTGGGCCCCAGTCCATACGTCCCTGAACGGGCGCTTGCGCTTTTCTTATATGGATCGACAATTTAATTGATACGTTTCTGAAAATGATCAATAAAGAGTGCAAAATGATTGATTAAGTTTCTAAAATGATCGATTTATCCCGAGATATGATTAATAATTACCTGGCGAATGTAGGATTATATTCTTATTTAATCTGGAAAGGATACAAGAGTTTAGCTTCATTTCAGTTGGATGTCAGCCAGCCTGACAAATTTAAATCCTCTGTTTTTTAACTCGGGTATTGCGAGTTTCAATCCTTCAAAGGTTTCTCCCTCCGGGTGATTCATGTGCATAAGCACAATTGAACCTGGTGCGGCCTTAAACAAGGCATCTCGGACCTGCTCCTTTTTAAAGGTAGCTCCGGCGTCTCCGAGAACATTATAATTAACCGGCTGCTCTCCAATTTCCTTTGCAACTCTTATTCCGGTTTCATCATAATATGCAGTGCCTGAACGAAAAAAATAGGGTGTTCTTCCTATAAGCCTTTTTATTTTACGATCGTTGTTAAGCACTTCATCGGTGATTTCATTCACATTTTGAGTTCCCTTTATTCCCCATGCTTCTCGGCCATTCATTGAAAGAGGGCGATGCTGGGTGCCGTGGTTTTCTATCTCGAATAAAGGAATCTTACTTAAAGCCATGAAGGTATTATAATTTGAATCAATCCAGCGGCTGTTGATAAAGAGGGTAGCTGGAATGTTTTGCTGCCTTAAATAATAGATAAGCTGCGAATCATAACCACTCCCATTTGGGCCTCCGCAGGCATCAAAAGTAAGAGCAATATATTTGTTTGCTGTATTGAGACTTGTCATAATGCCAGGCAGAAACTCGCCCCAAAGCTTTGGAGTTTGAAATTTATTATATAGGTATGTTTTAAGCTGAGCGTCTGTCATTGTAGTACCTGTATTCATCAAATTAAATTCCTCACTATTTTGGCTGCCCATTTTTTGAGAGTAGTCACTTTCGTTCGGGGGAGGGAGGTTTATTACCTTCTGCGGTTCCGCCCCTAAATCCTTACTTGCTGATGTGTTTTTATTTTTTTGCTTTTCATCTTGAGTACAGCCAGCCAATAATAAAAATACCAGTACAATAATGAAAGTATTCTTACACTTTTTCATTTAAAATTCACCTCTATAGTTATTTTTCTTATAGAGTGGTAAGACTATGGCTAGTAAAAATTTACTGAATACGAAAAAACAGCCTATACTCGTCGCATGGCTGCTCATTAAAGGTTAGCTTTATTATTCCCAAGGTTTTTTTGTGGTTAAGTAATCCGCAAGATCTTTACTCATTTTGCGGTGTGTCTTGCGCTGATCTGCTCTTTCTTTACCTGTTTCATGAAGTTTCTTTTCCTCTTCGGTTTCAGGAATTACAGATGGAACCCTTTTGGGTTTTCCATTTTCATCAAGTGCTACAAAGGTAAAGAATGCAGTTGCCGCAATTCTTCTATTCCCGCCCAGTAGACTTTCTGCAATAATTTTAACAAAAACTTCCATCGAGGACGTTCCAGTGTATGTAACAAATGATTCAAAACACACTGAGGATTCAGGCGTAATAGGACTTAGAAAGTCTACCGAGTCAGTGGAAGCTGTAACGCATTCACTGCGGGAATGCCTTGTTGCCGATATTGATGCAAGCATATCCATATCACTCATCAGTTTTCCCCCAAAAAGGGTATTGTGGTTATTTACGTCGTTGGGAAATATTCTGCTGGTTCTTATAACTCTAGACTCATTGCAAGTTTTTGCTTCCATATGAAATTGCCTCCAAAGCGAGTACTAAACCTTAATTTATTTTATTTTTGCTTCTTCATGAAGCAATTTACTATATCCTTTATCCTAAATATCAAAAGAAAAACCAGATGCTTTCTGCACCTGGCTGCTTACTGGGTTACTATTTTCTAGCTACAGAGCTTAGTGAGTTTTCAGCTTTGTAATGTGCAAAGAGTGTCCATCCCAATCCTCCCTATGATAAGCCAATATCGAAATAGTGCTCCTGCGCCATAGGATATTCGGAGATGCTGCTGATCAGATCGACGCAAAGCTGCTTGATGCTTTTTAAAAGTAGTAATTTTCAGGATGCTATTCAGCATGGGTCTTCGTGTTGTCTAGCTGTAACTCCTAGGGGCTCGTGGCCATAAGCCGTCCTTCGGAAGATTAAAGAACAATCTTCTCACCGGCTCATCTTATGCTTTTGGCCCATGCACAATGTGTTTTCACATTTCATTTTCCCTTTTCATCACCCGAATGGAGGACTGGGCAGGAAGAGAATCAGAAAGGCGTTGCCACAGGAAGTGGCAACGCCTTTCATCAAATCTTAGGTAGCTTAAACAGGCTCTTTGGCTTTTCTCTTATGCCATTACTATTTCATCGAAATTAATTGCTGCTCCTCTAACGATTTCTTCCACTTCAGAGCCTTCAAGTGTTTCTTTCTTCAATAATGCTTCAACCAATTTGAGGTATTGGCTTTGGTTAGATTGAATCAGCATTTCTGATTTTTCAAGTGCTTCCTGGAACAATTCTTGCATCTTTGCTTCCCGTTCGCCTTTGTTAAAGGTGAGGGTAAAGCTATCCTGCAGCATTCCTGTATCAACCATTTGCTCGATCAGGTTTTTAGCCTGTTTTACGTCTCCGCTTACTCCAATACTATGTTCACCAAGGAACATCCGCTCAGCAACCCCTCCTGCAAGTATCATGGATACCCGGTCAAGAAGTTCGCTGGATGTAGACAGGTGCAGTTCTTTAGGAATTGGTGCAACATAACCCAATGCTTCACCACGTGGAATAATGGTGGCTTTCCGGACTGAGCCAGGCTTAGTTAGTTCGGAAACAATAGCATGACCCGCTTCATGAATCGCAACACGGTTTTTCGTTTCATGATCCTGAAGGGCTCTTGAAGAGCTTCCAAGGATTGTCCGATCAAGCGCGTGGTCAAGGTCGCTTTTCTGTATAACTTCAAGACCATTTCGAACTGCTCTTCTGCTTGCTGTTTCAAAAAGCGATTGAAGATCGGCACCGGAAAATCCTGATGTGCTTTCAGCTAAATCGTCAAGTGATCCTTCAACGTCACTGGCAAGAGCCTTGCCTTTTGTATGGATTGCAATAATTTCACGTCTTCCTTTTGTATCTGGAAGAGGGATTTGAAAAGAAAAGTCAATACGTCCGGGACGTAGGAAAGCTTCGTCTAGCATATCTTTACGGTTTGTTGCTGCAACGAAAAGAATTCCATCGTTTGGATAACCGCCATCAAGCTGAACTAGAAGCTCAGTGAGAGTTTTTTCGGCTTCTTCGCCGCCATGCTGTTTACGTCTGCCTGCTAGAGCGTCTACTTCATCAATAAAGATAACAGCGGGTGTCTGCTTGCGTGCATTTTGGAATAGCGCGCGAACACGGCTAGCACCCACACCAACAAAAAGTTCATTAAAAGCAGATCCGCTTGCTGAAAAGAAATTTGCATTCATTTCCTTTGCAATTGCCTGGGCAAGGAGAGTTTTTCCCGTACCAGGAGGTCCATATAAGAGAATTCCTTTAGGAGGTTTTATTCCTAATTTAGCCGATTTTTCTGGCTGTTTTAAAATAGAAAGAGTCTGCATGATTTCCTCTTTTACTTCGTCTCCCAATCCGCCTACATCATGCATTGAGATAGATGGAAGAGGCCTAGCTTTGGACAGGCTGTTTTTCATTGGGTTTGAAAGACCCATGCCGCCGCCTTTTTTATTTTGGAATGCAAGAGCAGCGGCTGCCAATGAAACAAGGACACCGCCCATAATCCATTTACCAAATTTGCTGCTGTTGTTAAACGAATAATCAACATTGTATTTTTCTACTAATTTATCAACCATTTGACTGTTAGGAGGGACATTAGAGACATACTTGCCATCTTTGGTTTGAAGATGCAATGAACCATCTGAGTTTTCTGTCAAGGTAACCGTTTCTCCTTTTTGATTCTGAATTGTTTTCGCCATGGATGAGAAGGGAACAGAGATTTCTTTATTTGATTGTTGGATTATCCAAACAGCTGCACCAATTAACAATATAAATACGCCAATGAGCGGAATAAACTTCGATACTAATTTTGAACTTTGATTCAATGAATTCAGCTCCTTCAAAAGTCTATCTCCATTATATGAAAATCTTAAATACAATAAATAGGTATTATGTAATATTAAACAAGGGAATCGCTGGAAAAGCAAGAAGGCTTGCAGGTTAGTGAGGAAAACTATCTCCGTAAAAGTAGTAATAAAAATAGCAGCCTTAAGGCTGCCAATATTATTTTACTTTACTGATATATTCATATAGGAAGGATTGGCCATTTCGATAAAATCGGGGATCATAAATACCAAGCCTGTGGTGAGTATTAACAATCACCACAAAAGGGCTCCATTGGTATAAGGTTTTCGCCTCAGGTTTTTTTGAAAACAAATTATCTAAATGGGTATTCTCCGCCGAATAAAGTTTATATAATTCCTTCCTTTTTTCAAAAAGGCCGTCCTTGTATATAGTAACATTCGTGTGATCTTTGGCGATAACCGTAAAAGAAGTGGGAACAAAGTCTGCTGAAAGCGCGATTTGTTCGTGCAGTTTTTCATAACTGCTAAATAGAAAATACCCCTGAAGGCTTTGGATAAAAACATGAACGGCAATTAGCACCCAACCAGCCCGGTAGTAGAAAGATGCACGGGTTTGATTCCTTCTAGTTAAAAGAAAAGCCGCCAAAATGATAACCCAAAAAACCAAGTCCACAATCGGAATGGTCCCGAATGATATCCTTTGGTGCGAAAAAGGCTCAAGATAACCGGTTCCCCAAGCGTTGCAGAGGTCACTCGTTATATGTATGAGGACAGCGAGCCACCCGAAGAAAAATAATTTTATATCCCTGGTTTTAAAGAGCCAGATGGCTAAAATATAGAAGAGAAAGGCCCATACAGGTGTAAAGAATAGGGAGTGGGTCAAACCCCGGTGCCACATCTGATATTGGCCATGCAGATCCCATAATTGAGAGACAACATCAATATCCGGAATATGGCTGGCACCGACTGATGTTGCCAGCCAGGCAAGTTTTTGTTTCCGTTCCATTTTCCGTTTATCAACTGAACCATATAAGGCGAGACCGAATAAAGTATGAGTAATTGAATCCATTCAAGGCACCCCTCTTTCTATTATAATCTATCTTTATATGGAAAAAAATAGTTGCTGTTTCCATTAGAAAAATAGTCTGTCTGCTCATTGAAGGATTGCAAAGTTTTGCTTGTAAAGATAAGATTGAAGTTATGGACAAAAATTATTTATTGTCAAAAGAAAGGAAAAGCAAATGAGTAAGAATTTTATAGAAGAAGTAACGTCACGTAGGACGTTTGCGATTATTTCTCACCCGGATGCGGGTAAAACAACACTTACTGAAAAGCTGCTGCTGTTTGGCGGAGCTATTCGTGATGCCGGTACTGTTAAGGCAAAGAAAACTGGTAAATTTGCAACAAGTGACTGGATGGAGATAGAAAAACAGAGAGGAATCTCGGTTACCTCTAGTGTAATGCAGTTTGACTATGATGGATACCGTGTCAACATATTGGATACGCCTGGACACCAGGATTTTAGTGAAGACACCTATCGAACACTTATGGCAGTGGACAGCGCTGTTATGATTATTGACTCTGCCAAGGGTATAGAGGAGCAGACACTTAAGCTTTTTAAGGTTTGCCGTATGCGGGGAATTCCTATTTTTACATTTATAAATAAGCTTGACCGCCAGGGTAAAACACCGCTAGAGCTTTTGGCTGAACTCGAAGAGGTTCTTGGCATTGAATCATATCCAATGAATTGGCCCATCGGAATGGGAAAAGAATTTCTAGGTATTTATGATCGTTTCTATAATCGTGTCGAGCAATTCAGGGTAGATGAGTCAAAAAGATTCATTTCTCTAAATGAAGATGGAGAAATAGAAGGTGACCATCCATTAAAAGTTACTGGCCTTTATGACCAGACTTTAGAAGAGATTATGCTCCTAAATGAAGCGGGAAACGATTTTTCTGCGGAGAGAGTTATGGATGGAAAGCTAATCCCTGTCTTTTTTGGCAGTGCGCTTACAAACTTTGGGGTACAGACCTTCCTGGAAACTTATCTCCAATTTGCGCCACCACCAGCGCCACGCGAATCATCCGCTGGAAAAATTGACCCGATGTCTGATAAATTTTCAGGCTTTGTTTTCAAAATACAGGCCAATATGAATCCTGCCCACCGGGACCGGATTGCTTTTGTAAGAATTTGTTCTGGAAAGTTTGAAAGAGGGATGTCCGTTAATATCCCTCGATTGAGCAAACAGATAAAATTGGCTCAATCCACATCTTTTATGGCCGAAGAACGGAACACGGTTGATGAAGCAGTCAGTGGAGACATTATCGGTCTTTATGATCCAGGCACATACCAGATTGGGGACACGATTACGACAGGAAAAGATGATTTCCAATTTGAACGCCTCCCGCAGTTTACTCCTGAATTATTTGTCAGGGTATCAGCTAAAAACGTTATGAAGCAGAAATCATTCCATAAGGGAATACAGCAGCTTGTACAGGAAGGTGCCATTCAGCTGTTTAAAACAGTAAAGACGGATGATTATTTTCTTGGAGCAGTTGGCCAGCTTCAATTCGAAGTATTTGAACACAGAATGAAAGCAGAATACAATGCGGAAGTTCTAATGGAACGCCAGGGCTCTAAAATAGCTCGCTGGGTTGAAGGAGAAACGGTTGACGAAAATCTTTCAAGCTCACGAAGCCTGCTTGTTAGAGATCGTTTTGACAACTATGTTTTCCTATTTGAAAATGAATTTGCCCTAAGATGGTTCAATGAAAAAAATCCTCAGGTAAAACTATATAACCCTATGGATATGCACGAATAGAAAAGCATTTAAAAACCGGCAAGCCCTAATGGCTTTGCCGGTTTTTCTAACATTCTGGCACATTCAAAGTATCTATTGCTAATGTTTTTTGCTAAAATTATGCAAAATGTAGGTGTTTAGGAGGGTTTTTAAATGAGCTGCATCCAATGTGGAATACCATTTAGTCTTAAAGAAAAAGGTTATTTATATATAAAATCTGCCCAGGATCTAAAAAGGAAGGACTTTTGGGATGCTGGAAAGGGATGGTGGTGCTATGCTTATGAAAGCCATACTGAATTAATTGAAAAAATTGAAGAAATAGGGAACACTTTGCTGGAATCACAATCATCCTTATGCTCCCGCCGAAAGCATCCTTTGTTAACAATAACTCTTGGGAATTTACTTATAAGACTTAAGAATCAAGATATTATATCAATTATTGAATCAGGGGAGCTTATCAGCTATCAGCAGCCAATTATTGATTTACAAAAAGACGAAGAAATCTTTGGATTTGAATCCCTCTTGCGTACACACGGAAACAAACAGATATCTCCCGGGACTCTTTTCTCATTAGCTGAAAAGGCAGGAATGCTTTCCCTGCTGGACCAGCGGGCAAGAGAAGCCGCGATATTAGCGAAAAAACGATTCCTTAAACCAGGAGTAAAAAGTTTTATTAACTTTTTGCCATCAACCATTTATAATCCGGATTTTTGTCTTAGGCATACTTTCAGCCTTGTTGAAAAATATGAGATTGATCCAGCAGATCTTGTTTTTGAAGTGGTTGAATCGGAGGAAATAAAGGATATAAATCATTTGAAAAAGGTTTTAAATACATATAAAAAAGAAGGAATGAAGGTTGCACTTGATGATGTCGGTGCTGGTTTTTCCACCCTCGATGTTCTGAAAGAGCTTCGACCGGATTTTCTGAAAATAGACCGTCAATATATAAGTTACTGTGAGCAGGATGATAGGAAGATGCAGTTTCTCACATTAGTAACTCAATTGGCAAATGAATTAGGTATTATCGTTTTGGCAGAAGGAATTGAAAGATTGGAAGAGCTTGAATATTGCAAGAGCATAGGAGTTAAACTTGCGCAGGGTTACTTAATCGGAAAGCCAGTTTTTGAACCAGCTTACACTCACCCATTTAACGTTGCAAATTTTTAATTTATAAATCGTTTTAGTAATTATCAACTTATAACTATATAGATGCTTTTGCGCTTCTTTGATTGAAGTAAAGGTGAGAGACCGAGCGGGAAAAGGGTTTAAAAGGGACCACAAAGCAACGAAGAGGTCCCTTTTTGCTGCTCCATAGAGACTAGTGTTAGAAGAAGCCAACCTTCAGCTCGTCGCAAAGCAGCAAGTAGCTGTTCGTAATACTTTTCGAAAAGTTATATACAGGCAGTTGCTTGACCGACCAAGGAAAGCGAGCGCCGAGAGTGCAAATTAACATAAATGTTTAACAGCAGCTACTTAAAATAATTTACTATAATAATACTACGGAAAAATTTTTTTGAAAAAAGGCTGAATTTTCTGTCAAAAAATTGACGATTTCTTACTGCTATGGCTAAAATATGAATAACTATTCATTTTTCGGGAGGATTTTCATGGAAAACGGTTATTTTTTCACAGGGTTTCCGGGATTTATTTGTAATCAACTAATTCGCCAAGTATTAAAACAAAGCAACAATCAAGGTTCTGTTTATGTTCTTGTGCTTCCTGCCATGCTACAAAAAGCAGAACTGGAAAAGAAACTAATCATTTCAGAATTTGGAATGCAGGAAGAAAGGTTCCAAATTATTGAAGGGGATATAACAAAAGAAAATCTGGGAGTTTCAGATGCTAAGAGAGAAGAAATATCAGGAAGTATTGCAAACGTCTTCCATCTTGCCGCCATATATGATCTCGCTGTTCCGCGTGATATTGCCTATAAAGTAAATGTAATCGGAACCAAAAATGTGAATGAGTGGATTAGGAGTCTTGCAAATTTAAAAAGGTATACTTATTTCAGTACCGCTTACGTTGCAGGCAATAGAGAAGGCGATTTATATGAAACGGAACTGGTGCTTCCTCAGGCTTTTAAAAACCATTATGAGGAAACAAAATACAAAGCCGAATTGCTCGTAGAGGAAATGAAGCAAGAAGTTCCGGTTACTATTATACGTCCCGGCATTGTAAAAGGGCATTCTAAAACTGGAGAAACAATTAAATTTGATGGACCTTATTTTATCATGAACTTTTTGGACCGTCTTCGTTTTTTGCCTTTAATCCCAACCATAGGACGGGGAGAAGCTGTAGTAAATCTGGTGCCGGTTGATTATATAATTGAAGCTACTACCTATTTGTCATTTCTGGAAAAGGGAGCTGGCAAAACCTATCATTTAACAGATCCTTCTCCTTATACAGTGACTGAACTTTATGCAATGATAATGCAAGAATTAATGAAAAAACAGCCTAAAGGAAGTCTGCCTCTTTCTATGGCAAAGATTGGTCTATCTCTCAAACCAGTGAGAAGATTCCTCGGTGTGGAGAAGGAAGCATTGGATTATTTCACCTGGATGGGAAAATTCGATTGTTCACAAGCACAGGAAGATCTAAAAGGTTCCGGCATTAAATGCCCGGATTTCAGGGAAGGCATTGGACCGATGGTTTCTTTTTATTTAGAAAATAAGACCAATCCAGCTTATCAAATAAAAATCATTTAAAGTTAGGTGAATGAGTATGCATTCAGTTCAGGAAAAGCTTCAAGTATATGCACCGGCAACGGGAAAGTATCTTGGCGCAATTGAAGAGACACCTGCAGAACTTGTAGGGGATTTTTATCAAAGGGGAAGAAACGCTTTTGAAGCATGGAGCCAGCTTTCAGTTCGGGAACGCTTGCAATATTTAAGAAAACTCAAGGAGTATATGGCCGACCATATGGAGGATATTGCAAGGATTATATCCGATGACACCGGAAAAGTGATGACTGAAGCACTTGTTGCCGATATTATGCCTACATTGGATGCAATCAGCCATATATGCTCGCACGGAGAAAAAATATTAAGAAGGCAAAAAGCGGGCACCCCGCTTCTTCTAATTGGTAAAAAGTCGTTTATTGAATACATGCCAAGAGGAGTGGTATTGGTCATTTCCCCTTGGAATTATCCTCTTCAGCTTGCTGTAGTTCCTATGGTTAGTGCGTTAGCTGCAGGTAATTCTGTCATTTTAAAACCTTCCGAAGTTACACCACTGGTCGGGAAATGTATAGAGGAACTGTTTGATAAGATCGGTTTTCCAAAAGGAACCGTTCAGGTGGCACATGGGGGGAAAGAAGTAGGGGCAGCTTTTACAGCCGGGAAACCAGATTATATCTTTTTTACCGGCTCCGTCCGGACAGGAAAAATAATTCAGGAGGCTGCTGCAAAAGAGTTAATCCCTACAACTCTTGAATTAGGTGGAAAAGATCCGATGATAGTTTTTGCAGATGCTAATTTAAAACGGGCAGCAAAGGGTGCAGTTTGGGCAGCATTTACAAACAGCGGCCAGGTATGTATGAGTGCAGAAAGATTATATATCGAACGTTCTGTTTATAAGGAGTTTATGAAGCTTTTAAGAACAGAGGTTGCAGGACTTAAAATGGGGACAGATGAAAATAGTGATATTGGTTCGATGACTTTCCCAGGACAAATACAGATTGTCAGGGAACAGCTTGAAGAAGCGCTCTCCCGTGGGGCATTACTCGAAACAGGAAAACGGCCTGAAGAATGGGAAGAGGGCATGTTTTTGCCGCCAACGGTTGTAACAAATGTTTCACAGGATATGAAGATTATCCAGGAAGAAGCATTTGGACCTATTCTGCCAGTTATTCCTTTTGATACGGAGGAAGAAGCAATTGCCTTAGCAAATGGAACGGAATACGGTCTTAATGCAAGTGTCTGGTCCATGGACATGACAAAAGCGAGAAGAGTTGCATCAAGACTAGTTTCGGGAGCTGTCGTTATAAACGATGCCATTATCACAGTAGCTAATCATGGTCTCCCCTTTGGGGGCGCTAAACAAAGCGGGATCGGCAGATACCATGGTGATGCAGGATTAAGAATTTTTTGCCATGAAAAAGCTATTATCGAGGATAGCGGCAAAAAGGTAAATGAAATCCAATGGTACCCATATGAGGGAAAATACCCGTTATTCTTAAAGCTTTTTAAAAGTTACTTTCAAAGAAAACGGAATTGGACTGAGTTTGGCCGAAATTATTTAAAACTGTTAAAAAAATAGTCAGGGTACAGAGCTGTCCGGAAATGCCTGGGACGGCTTCTTTTTATAAGCTTATTACAAAAATATTGTTAAATCTAACTTGAAATAGTTTTCTATAAAAAGGCTTTAAATTAGCCTCGGAATGGACAACATAGGAATCAGAACAAAAAAACGCCAGGAAAAAAGCAGGTTGGGTCATGAAAAAACTTAGTAAATTAGAAGCCGTGTTATGGAATATCGCTCTGCCGGGATTTAGCCAGCTTTTGGCCGGTAAATATCTCAAGGGAGTTCTATTTATAGCATTGGAGTTTATTATAAATGTTAACAGTCATTTTAATTTAGCCATTCTATATAGTTTTCAAGGACAAATGAAGCTGGCATTTGAGGCTGCCAATCTTCAGTGGCTGATGTTTTATCCTTGTGTATATATGTTTGCGATGTGGGATGCATACCGTTACGCCATGCCACCTGACGAAAAGCTTTCCTTTTTGCCGTTTGTTTTTAGTGCTTATTTTGTAACAGTAGGAACCATATATGGGGGAAAGGCTACTATTTTCGGGATTCAGCCTGGAATAGTCTTTTTCCCTATGCTTTCTTTAATACCTGGCCTTTTATTCGGTTTTCTTATTCGTTCACTTTTACTTAAACGCGGAGTAAAAAAATGGAAGTCTAACACTTAATAAAGTAAATTAACATTATAGGAATGAAGATTCGTACTGTACCTCTCCATTGTGGGGGTATTTTTTTTGTCATTTATTTATTTTTTAAACCCCCACAAACAGGTTTATCTCCTCCGTAATCATTTAGTGAAAAAGCGGCCGCAAAAAATAAATTATGAGGTGAAGGAAATTGAAAAAATTTACAAGCAGTAACGAATTACATAAGATCGCAAAGGGAGCTCTGGCAGTAGTTCTAGCCGGATCCTTTACATTCTCAGCAGGACATGCTTTTGCAGATGAAAATACAACAACTTCTGCTAATACAACTGTTTCTACTAATACCGACAATGTTTCAGCTGACACTGCTGTTACAACTGAAAAAACAGAAACTCCCTCTCTAGTACCTGGTGATTTCTTCTACTTTCTTAAAACTGCTCTTGAGCAAATCAAATTAGCCCTGACTTTTGATGATGCTAAAGAAGCGAAATTACTAGCTGATTTTGCTTCTGAGCGCTTAGGTGAAGCACAAGCTCTTTTTGCAAAGGGTGATGAAGAAGCTGCAGTTAAAACTTTAAAAGAAGCTATTGAAGAAATGAATAGCGCTAATAAAGTTATTGATAGCCAAAAAGAAGACCAAAATAAAGACGAAGATCAAGTGAAAGACGAAGCAAAAACTGAAGACCAAGTAAAAGACGAAGAAAAAACTGAAGACCAAGTAAAAGACGAAGAAAAAACTGAAGACCAAGTGAAAGACGAAGAAAAAACTGAAGATCAAGTGAAAGACGAAGAAAAAACAGAAGATCAAGTAAAAGATGATGAAAAAGCTGAAGACCAAGTAAAAGACCAAGAAAAAACTGAAGATAAAGCAAAAGATGAGCAAAAAACTGAAGACCAAGTTAAAACTGATGATACAGCAGCTATTGAAGATGTAAAAACAGTTTTATCACAAAACATCGTTGCTTTAACTGCTGCATTGGAAAAAGTTCAAAACCCAACTGCAAAAGCTGCTTTACAAAGAAATATTGAAAGAGCTTATGCTCATCTAGCAAAGAAAGCAGATAAGTTAGAAAAACATCTTGCTAAGAAAAATCAAGAAGACACAGTAAAGCCTGAAGCACCAACAACAGAAGAAACTGCACAAAAAGAAGCAGATACTACTACAGCTATTACACCTGTTAATACTGACACAACTGCTCCAACAACAACTACAGCATCTGCAACAACAACAACTACAGCACCTGCAACAACAACAACTACAGCACCTGCAACAACAACAACTACAGCACCTGCAACAACAACTACCGCTCCAGCTCCTAAAGCTGAAGTAAAGAAAACTCCTGTTGTTAAACAACAAGTAAAACAAGCTAAGCAGCAGGTTAAACAAGTTCGCCAGGCAGCAAAACAAGAAGTTAAACAAGTTCGCCAGGAAGCAAAACAACAAGTTAAACAGACTCATCAAGCTGCAAAACAACAAGTTAAACAGACTCATCAAGCTGCAAAACAACAAGTTAAACAAGTAAAGCCTGTTGTTAAACAAGAATTGCATCATGCACACGAAGAAGGTCAGCAAAAAGGTTCAGAACACAGCCATAACTAAGCAGTTGTTTTAAACATGAACAATAAACAGGAAAAGATAGCCTTTCTAGGGGCTATCTTTTCTAAAAGCTTTTACCCCCATAAGTTAATAGAATCATCCGTATGGTATAATTGGGTGATTAGTGAGGTGAGGCAATGCTGGGCTTATTGTTCATGACCAAAAAGAGAAAAACAACATTAGAAGAATCGGTAGCATTAATACAACAGGGAGAAGATTCCCTAAGGAATGAAATAATAGATTCCTATAAACCTTTTATAGCAAAAACAGTTTCGGCTGTTTGTAAAAGGTATATACACGAAACCGACGATGAATTTAGCATCGGCCTTATCGCATTTAATGAAGCAATTGATAAGTATTCTCCAGAGAAAGGCAGTTCCCTGCTGAGTTTTGGAGAAGTCCTGATCAAAAGGCGTGTAATTGATTATATCCGAAAGCAGTCGAGAAACAAAACAATAAGTTTCGAATATAACAGCGACCTTCAGGACGACGATTCGCAAAGTGTTTCGTTTGAAAATGAGCTTTCAATTGATGAATATAATAGAAAAACCGAGCAAGAGCTTCGCAGGGATGAAATTATGCATTTCCAAAAGCTTTTAACCAAGTATGAATTAAGCTTTAATGATTTGCTTGAAAATTCCCCTAAGCATGCTGACGCCAGGAAAAATGCAATAATGGCTGCAAAACTTCTGGTTGAAAAGAAAGAATTGAGGGAAATATTACTTACAAAGAAGAGGCTGCCCATTAAGCAGCTTGAAGAGTTGGTCGATGTAAGCAGAAAAACATTAGAGAGAAATAGAAAATATATTATTGCAATGGCACTTATTTTTACAAGTGATTATGTTTACCTAAAGGATTATATTAAGGGGGTGCTGGAAACATGAAAAAAGGAATCATTATGGAAATAGATGATGTTTTTCTAACATTATTAACTCCTGATGGTGAGTTTTTGCGTGCCCGTAAACAACCAAAACCATATGTTCTTGGAGAAGAGGTACATTTTTATCCTCTTGAAGTGAACGAAGGGAAAAAAAGGTCAATTTCATTAGTAAGATTTTTAAAGGGGAAAGTCTTACTGTCGGCAGCTGCTGCTATATTTCTTCTTGCAGCTTCATACGTACCATTGTACAAGGGCAATCAGGCATATGCTTATATGTCCATTGATGTTAATCCAAGCATTGAACTCGCTTTAAATAAAAAGATGCAGGTTCTGGAATTAACACCGTTTAATAAGGATGGTAAAAAGATCGTAAAGAATCTGAATGACTGGCAAAAAAGGGATGTAGCTGCTGTTGCAGAACAAATTTTAAACGAAATAAAAAAACAAGGTTATACAAAATCAAAGTCACTCGTAGTTATCTCAACTGTGCGGGCTGAAAAAAGCGAAAAGAACGCTGAAATACAGCTGACAGAGAATCTACAGGAAATAAAAGAAACAATAAAAAAAGACGATCTGGAAATTGCAGTTGTCAAAGGAAACAAAAGGGATCTGCAAGCTGCTCATGAGCAGGGGATGACTGCAGGTAAGTACAAGGAAAAAAGTATTCCTATAAGGTTTGAAAAGAAAAAGGATGATAAACCTACAATAAAGGATAAAAGCAAAGAGGCGGCAGTTACCGAACAGCCACAAATAACTCCACCTTCTGTTCCACCTTCTGTCCCAGCTGTTCCTGCTGTACCAGCTCCTCCGCCTGGACAATTAAAGAAAGAACTGAATGCACAGCCACAAACTTCGAATGCGGTTAAGCCAAGTGTACCTGCTAAGGTTAAACCGGTACCACCAGGACAGATTAAGAAGAATAATGGCCAGCAAATTAGGCAGAATCATGAAGTAAATCATGCGCCTGAAAAAAAAAGCACTTTTATCCAAAAACCAAGAAGTAACCCACATACCGCCCCTGGCCAAGTGAAGAAGTATGGCAGTTCAACAGGTGGAGAACATCATCAGTCAGGTAATGCTTTTAAAAATAAAGAAACCCATGGCGGCCAAGAAGGCCAAAAACACGGGAAATAACAAAGTCCGGCTTAGGCCGGACTTTTTCCATTTATATTTAATTTTTATTCTCTTCCTGATAATTGAGCTTGAGCTTGTTGTACCAGTCTCTTTGTGATTTCTCCGCCTACTGAACCGTTAGCGCGTGAAACGGTATCAGATCCCAGCTGAACACCAAATTCCTGAGCAATTTCATACTTTACTTGGTCAAGATATTGCTCAATCCCAGGGACTAGTAGCTTGTTACTGCTTCTTGCCATAAGAATCATCTCCTTTTTGCATTACAGAGAAAATTTCTCTGTATATATATTTTGGTCTTTTATCTTAACTTCATAAGTGGTAATACTTTTCGTTTATGGCAAATCACGTATGCTTAAAAATATCTTAATCTTTCCCGTGACTTACATCCTTGGTCGGGTGCATAAATGGATAAGCCTGAGGTTTCCTTTGGTGTTCAAGAAGATCTCTATTTTCTGCTGAATTCCAGCCGATATCATTCGTTGGATGGACCCATTCCTCTCCTGACATAATAGCTGGGTCTGTCTCACTTGACCAATTTTCCAAAGGGGAATCCGGCGAAGAATAAAGACAGTCCCCGATTTTAACTCCGAACTTGTTTACAAATGGAGGTTTCATGCTAATTCCAGTTCCTTTAAAGCTTGGGGCGTTTATTTGATGCGGAAGGGTTTCATTTAAACTGACCTGATCCTTATTATGCTTCTTACTCATCCCAATCGCTCCTTTTCTTTTTATTTTTTGCTTAATCTTTTGTTTTATGATTAGAAGGAACTAGTAAATCAGGAAGCTGTTTTGGGAATGGTAACTTTCAACCTGTGCAAAATATATTTAGATTTAAATTTTTATGCCTAGGAGGGGTTAAAATGGCGAAACGAAAAGCTGAAAGAAATGCTGTTGAAAAATACACAAAAACACCTCATAAAAATGTACAAGAATCAGAGTTCTCAGCTGAATTTTCACATGGCGAAGAAGCAATAAAGGGTGCAAATCGAAATTCCAAGCTTGGAAAAAAGGGGCGCTCGTAATGAATGAATCGAATAAGGAAAAAGTTCAAAACACCAATGTGGAATTTAGTGTTGAGTTCGGTGATGTAAATGGAATTAAATTATATGAATTACCATATATGAATCAGAAAAATAAAACCAAAAATGAAAAAAGAAAATAAGCCGGCCTGAGCCGGCTTATTTTTATTGGTAAGAAAAATAAAGTTTTACCTTTTAAATTGTCTATCCCCAGCGCCCAGCGAGTTGTCATCCTTGATTAGCTTCCTGGATTATCTTGCATCAAGTATGACCGTTAGGTGATACTTTGGTGCAGCTAGTCCATCCCGCTTCTCCCTACGATAAGTCAACATCGAACTCAAGTGCTCTTGCGCCACAGCTTTTTCAAAGAAGCTTATGTTCAGCTCGTCGCAATGCTGCACGTTGTCTATTCAGAGAAGCCGTTATAGGAAGTTCATTCAGGTAGTTGCTTCGCTGAACGGCGCGTGCGCTTTTCTTACATAGCAAAATTAAATGAAGAGGTTTTCTCATTGGCAGGTTCAAAAAATACTACCAGGCAGGATCTTGTTTTTGAGATTTTTCCTGTTTTTAAATATTTATTAAGGTCAAACGCTAATGACTCTAGCATGGTGTGCTTGTATAGCTCTTTTTCTCCCAGACCTAACTGTACAAAATTCTGACCAGCATTTTCTGGTGTTTCTATTAACAATTTATAAATCCCGGCTCTTTCATCTTTATTAAAGCTTGGCTCCCACCAAGGTTTTCTTGGTTTATATTTTTGGCTTGAGAAATAGTCGTACTTCATTAATCCTTCCGCAATATCCAAGTCCGGAATATTCCGGTACTTTAGAAACTCTAAAAGTCTGCGGTATAAATCTTCAAGCTGATGTCCAATTCTGGACCACCCTTGACTGTCCCAATAGGAACCGAAATCCTGAAAGAAATCAAACGGAGTATCAAACACTTTTGTTACCAGGTATTCAACAGTATAATCCATTCGGTGGTCGTTCCAGTACTTCTCCAACACATCCTCAACCTGTTTGATCTTAATGATATCATCAAAGGAAAGAACATTATTTCCGAGAATTTCATAGGGAGCATTGTCCATAAATGTGTATTGATGTTCATCTGAACGGATCCTTAGCCCCGTGCCTCTTAGCATTTTAAGAAAGCCAAGCTGCAGCTCTTCAGGCCTTAGATCAAAGACATCATTAAAGGTTTTTCTAAAGGAATGGTAATCCTCTTCTGGAAGTCCTGCAATCAAGTCAAGATGCTGATCGATTTTTCCGCCTTCTTTAACCAGGGTTACAGTCCGGGTTAATTTAGTGAAGTTTTGCTTTCTCATGACCAGTTCATTTGTATAATCATTGGTTGACTGAACCCCAATCTCAAATCTAAAAAGGCCTGGAGGGGCTTCAGCATTTAAAAATTCAATTACCTCTGGTCTCATGATGTCGGCAGTAATTTCAAATTGAAAAACGGTCCCAGGAAGGTGTTCATCAATTAAAAAACGGAACATTTCCATGGCATAACTTCTACTAATGTTAAAGGTCCTATCAACGAATTTAAGGGTTTTTGCACCATTAGCCATTAAGAACCGAATATCGTCCTTAATTTTTTCCCTGTCAAAATATCTTACTCCTACTTCTATAGAGGAGAGACAGAACTGGCAGCTAAATGGGCAGCCCCTGCTAGTTTCAATATATGTTACCCGCTTGCCTAAATGGGACAGGTCCTCATCAAAACGATAGGGAGAAGGCAATTCTTTCAAATCCAGCTTATTCATTTGGGGAGTAATACGAATCTTACCTTCATTTCGGAAAGCGATTCCTGGAACTTTATCAAACTGGTTCTCGCCGTCCAATTCGCTAAGAAGCTGTTTAAAGGTTTCTTCACCTTCACCCATTACGATAAAATCTGCACTTGGTACTTTTTCCATCCATTCCAAAGTATCATAAGAAACTTCTGGACCGCCGAGAACTATCTCAATGGAAGGATTAATCTTTTTAATAATATTTATTACTTTGATTGTCTCTTCTATATTCCAAATATAACAGCTGAATCCTATTATATCGGGTTTTTGCTGAATGAGATCGGAAACAATATTCATAACGGGGTCTTTGATTGTATATTCTTTTAGGTTTATTTTGAATTCGGGTTCCGCATATGCTTTTAAATAACGGATCGCCAAATTGGTATGGATATACTTTGCGTTCAAAGTGGAACAAATAATATTCATTTCTATAACTCCTTTTTAGGATAAAACCAATATTCTATTATATCGTTTTTTTTATAAAAAAGAAATAGAGCTCTTTGTTAACAAAAAGAAGATTATTGGAATATTTTCAAGGAATAAGAGATGTTTTTCTTTTCTGTCTATTTGATATTCAGGTATGATTACTAAGAGAGAAGATTCATTGACCACAAAAGAAAACAAATGAAGATTTATGAGGTGAGGAAGATGAAAGTAGCTTTATTTGCTACATGCCTGGTTGATCTTTTTCAGAGCAATGTGGGGAAAGCCACCGTTGAACTGCTTGAGCATCTCGGCTGTGAAGTGGAATTTCCTGAATCCCAGGTTTGCTGCGGGCAGCCCGCTTATAACAGTGGATACTTAAAAGAATCAAAGGAAGCAATGAAAAGGATGATAGAGACTTTTTTGGATGCCGAGTATATAGTTTCTCCTTCCGGGTCTTGCATCGCCATGTTTCGGGAGTATCCTCATATTTTTAAAGGTGACCCTGAATGGGAACCAAAGGCTATTAAGGTAGCTGAAAAATCCTTTGAACTAACTGAGTTTATCGTTGATGTTCTTAAAGTGGAAGATGTTGGTGCTGCTTTTGATGCGTCTGTTACCTATCATACTTCCTGCCATATGACCCGATTGCTGGGGGTCAGGAAAGCACCAATGGTCCTTCTTAAAAACGTAAAAGGGCTTCGTTTCACAGAACTTCCTGGAAAAGAACAATGCTGCGGATTTGGAGGAACTTTTTCAGTGAAAATGGCTCAAATTTCCGAGCAGATGGTAGATGAGAAGGTTTGCCATATTGAAGAAACAGAAGCAGAGTATTTAATTGGCGCAGATGCTGGATGCCTAATGAATATTGGCGGCCGTATACAGAGAAAAGGAAAACCAATAAAAGTTCTTCACATTGCTGAAATTCTAAACAGCCGTTAAAGAATGGGAATGGAGGGAAAGCCATGCCGATGAAAATAGGCTCAAATGACTTTAAAGACAGGGTTGAGGAAGGAATCAATGATTCTTTTATGAGAAAGGCAGTTGCCGGTGCACAAGAAAGGATGGGTTCGAGAAGGCAGGATGCTGCTGATCAGTTGGGGAATTGGGAAGATTGGAGATCCCATGGCGAGGAAATTCGCCAGCATGTATTAGAACATTTGGATTACTATTTGAAGGAATTAAGTGACAATATAGCAAGCAGGGGAGGACATGTCTTTTTTGCCCAAACTCCGGCTGAAGCAAATGAATACATAAAAAACGTGGTGGAAAGCAAAGGAGCAAAAAAGGTAGTTAAATCAAAATCAATGGTAACAGAAGAAATCAATTTGAATTCTTACCTGGAAGAGGCTGGGTGTGAGGTAACGGAAACGGATTTGGGAGAATATATACTCCAGGTTGATGATCATGATCCTCCATCTCATATAGTTGTACCCGCTCTACATAAAAATAAAGAACAGATCAGAGATGTTTTTACAGAAAAACTGGGTTATCAGAAAACTGAAAAGCCTGAAGAATTAGCGGCTCACGCCCGTGCTGTCCTTCGTCAAAAATTTCTTGAAGCAGATATTGGCATTACAGGCTGTAATTTTGCAGTAGCAGAAACCGGGTCCTTTTGCCTTGTTACAAACGAAGGGAATGCAGACCTTGTAACTGCTCTCCCAAAGACACAAATCACTGTAATGGGGATGGAAAGGATTGTTCCTACCTTTGTTGAGCTGGAGGTTCTTGTTAGTTTGCTGACGAGAAGTGCAGTTGGACAGAAACTGACCAGTTATATTACCGTTTTAACAGGTCCGAGGGAACAAAATGAGGCTGATGGGCCGGAGGAATTCCATCTGGTCATAGTTGACAATGGCCGTTCAAATATATTGGGAAGTGAATTTCAGTCCATATTGCAATGTATCCGCTGCGGTGCTTGTATAAATGCATGTCCTGTATACCGTCATATTGGCGGACATTCCTATGGTTCTATTTATTCCGGCCCTATCGGAGCTGTTCTTACACCGCTTCTGGGAGGATATGAGGAAAATAAAGAATTGCCCTATGCCTCAACTCTTTGTGGGGCATGTACCGAGGTATGTCCAGTAAAAATACCGCTACATGGACTGCTTCTGAAGCATCGTGAGCAAATTGTTGAAAAGGAAGGGAAGGCCCCTATCTCAGAAAAGCTTGCTATGAAAGCTTTTGGTCTTGGTGCAGCATCTCCCTTCCTGTATAAACTTGGGACCAAAATGGCTCCTACGGCGATGAATCCATTTGTGTCCGGCAACACCATATCAAAAGGACCAGGACCGCTTAAGGCCTGGACAGAAATTCGTGAATTTCCTGCCCCTCACAAAGAAAGATTCCGGGATTGGTTCAAGAACCGAGAAAAGGATGGCGACGCATAATGACCGGGAGTATTACGAACCGCGAAAAATTTCTAAATCAAATTTCTTCACAGCTTGGCCGTCAGCCTATAACGGGGAAGGTTGAAAGGCCCGTATGGAGGTTTCAGCCCCAAAAAGAAGTTCTAAAGAATGCTTCTCAGGACGAATTGCTGACTATCTTAAAGGATCAGTGCCTCAACATTCATACCAGCCTTTACATTACTGATAAAAATAATCTTTCTGCCGTTTTAAAGAATGAAATTGAGGCATATGGAGGTTCTGTGCTTGCCGGAAAGGATAATAGGTTTAAAGAGTGGGGATTGGATTTCCTTTTAAATTCAGAAATAGAATTTGAAGAATGGGATTATACCCAAGGGCGTGAAAATATTCTCCGGGCTGAAAGAGCAGGGATAGGACTTGTCGTCAGCGAATTAACACTTGCGGAGTCAGGAACAATTGTATTATATGCAGATAAGGATAAAGGAAGAATGGTGAGCTTCCTGCCCGAAAATCTGATTGCCCTAATACCAAAAAGTTCGTTAGTTCCGCGGATGACGCAGGCTGCTGAACAAATGCGGTCAGAACATCTTAAAGGAAATCAGGTATCTTCCTGTGTTCAATTTATTACAGGTCCAAGCAACTCTGCAGATATTGAACTTAATCTTGTGGTAGGTGTCCATGGACCCGTCAGAGCAACATATATCGTTATAAATGATTTATAACTAAAAAAAAGCATGAGCCATTTGGGGTTCATGCTTTTTTAAGTTAAATTCTAAACGTATCAACCATACGGTATACAAATCGCTTGGTCTTTGACATTTTCAATTCAATAAAAGGCTGTGTAATGGAAGTAATAACCTTACTTGAAAGCAGTAAAGTCAATCCAAGCGCCAAACCTGCAAGCAGAATAAAACCTATGCTAGGACTGAAATAATCTTGTAGGTCGCTGTCCCTGAATACCCGTACAAAGAAACCGTGAAGCAAATAAACATATAAAGTATTTTTTCCAAGATTTGTAAAGAAATATCTTTTTTGTGGAATCATAGCCAGAAAGCTTAAAACCATTGCAAAGTTTAAAAGATAGATTCCAAGCCTTTTTAGCATAGCAATTCCCGAAGGTGCACCAAGCTTATCATAAGGCTTCGATCCAAGCAGCCAATCCTCCTGAATTCCTGGAAGGAAGTATAGACCTGCGAATACGATTAAAATCATAACCAGGGAGATTATTTTAATTTTTCGCTGTAAAAGTATATAGACATGTTCTTTTTTCAAGTAGTAGCCAATTAGGAACAATGGGAAAAATACAAAGGTTCTTAAAAGGCTTAGAAAACTGGATGTCCAATCCACATAGCCAATCAGCATTCCTACAGCCAAAGAGATTGAGATGGCTACAGGTGCCTTTAATTTGGTGAAAACGATCAATAAAATGTTCCAGCAGAAAAGGCTGATTAAAAACCATAATGACCAATGCGGATCAAAAGGGTTTACTTCAAATGTAGATTTATGGTGCTGGAAATAATAAAAAATTGAATAGATAAACTGAAATATTAAGTACGGCAAAATGAGCTTTTTGGCAACCTTAGAAATATAACCTTTTTTATTGAAGCCTTTTGAAAAATATCCTGATACAAGAATAAACGCAGGCATATGGAAAGTATAAATTTCCTTGTATACAGCTGAGATGAGATGGTTGTTTTCATTATACGACCATAAAAGATGGCCGAAAACCACAAAAAATATCAAAATGAATTTTACATTATCAAAATAGTAATCCCGCTGCTTCATGTGATCCTCCAGATAAAACCCCTGATTACTTACCTATTTAAATTACCTCTCCATTTTAAAGACAAACAGGAAATACCTTCCAAACCATAGTTTTTCAGAAAATCCCTCTCTGTTATACAACAACTTTATGTCTGTTATATAATTATATATTCGTCTTTAAGCCTTTGTTTTAGGGGGTTTTTGTCACTGGTAAAAAAGTGTTATAAAAATATTTGGTGGAAAATGACTTTTGTCACAGCAGAATAAAAATAGCTGCCATACAATATCAGAGGGGAAGCATTTTTTTTAGAATTTTTTGCATATGTGCAAAAAGCAAATTTGGGAGGGAGAATATGTCTATCTTACCTAGTAAAAATGAACATGGATTTTTTGAAATCCGCCTTGAATCTATCGGTGGATTAGGGGCCAATCTGGCGGGCAAAATGCTTGCTGAATCAGGTGTGCTGGGTTTGGGGTTAAATGGCTCCAACTTTTCATCATATGGATCAGAGAAAAAGGGAACACCAGTGAAAAGCTTCGTACGTTTTTGCGATCCTGATGTAGAAATCAGAGACCATAGTCCAATAGAACAGCCTCATGTTATCGGGATTTTCCATGAAGCACTTTACAAAACAGTTAATGTGCTCAGCGGCCTGAATCCAGATGGAATTGTATTAGTAAATTCGACCAGGGAATCTGATGATATAAAAAAAGACCTTAAGCTTGAATATGGAACATTGGCAGTTATCGATTCTCTGACGATTGCTGTTGAAGAAAAAACAAAGGTAAATACAGCTATGTTGGGAGCTATGTTCCGAATTTGTGATTTTCTTGATCCTGATTCAATGAGAAACGTTATCCGTAAAACATTCGAGAAAAAATACCCTCATCTAGTTGAACCCAATATAAGAACATTTAATAGAGGATATAACGAAGTTAATTTTAAAACCTATAAAAGTCCAGAAGGTGCAGAAGGCAAAAAATTTACCCGGCCGCTACCAAGGCTTGGGTATATGACTCAGGATATTGGAGGTGTAATGGTTGCGCAGGCAAACAGCATCCAGAAGGACTTAAGCGGATCGAGACAGGGATTCCTTCCTGAGTTCAAACAGGAAACATGCATTAATTGTGCCTCTTGTGATACAGTTTGCCCTGATTTTTGCTTTGTTTGGGAAGCTGGAGAAGACAAAAGGGGCAGAAAGCAAATGTTCCTTAAGGGGATTGATTATCAATATTGCAAAGGATGCCTGAAATGCGTTGAGGCATGTCCGACAGATGCACTAAGTGATCTGCGTGAGATGATCGGTTATGCAGATAAACATAGAGTTAAGCAAAACTTTCCTTATGTAGCAGGAGGGCTGGCATAATGGCAATTTTAGAAGAAGATTTAAAAACTATAAATGCAGCGGAACAGGTTTCAACTTTTGAATCAGGAAACGAAATGGCTGCAATGGCTGCTGCGCAGATAAATTATCATATTATGGGATACTTCCCAATTACACCATCAACTGAAGTTGCGCAGTATCTGGATATGATGAAGGCAAGAGGGGAGCACGATATAAAGTTGATTCCTGCTGATGGAGAGCATGGATCGGCAGGTATTTGCTATGGTGCATCTGCAACCGGAGCGAGGGTATTCAATGCCACAAGTGCAAATGGATTTTTATACATGTTGGAGCAAATGCCCGTTCAGGCCGGCACACGTTTCCCAATGGTGCTAAATCTTGTTACACGTGCCATAAGCGGTCCGCTGGATATAAGAGGAGACCATTCGGATTTGTATTATGCACTGAATACTGGCTGGGTTATATTAACGGCTAGAACACCTCAGGCTGTCTATGACATGAACGTTATGGCATTAAAGATTGCTGAACATTCCAAAGTACGTCTGCCGGTCATTGTAGCTTATGACGGTTTCTTTACATCTCATCAAAAGAGACGGGTCGAGTATTTTAAAGACCGTACAGTTGTACAGCAATTTGTTGGAGAATGTCCTGTAGACTACCATTTTGCAAGAGACTTACGTAAACCAGTAACAATTGGCGCCCATATGAATGGTGATGATCTAATCAATAACCACTACCAGCAATCAGAAGCTATTTATCAGGCTGGCGAAGTGTTTAAAGAGGTTGCTGAAGAATATAAAAAATTATCAGGAAGAGAATATCCTGTACTAGACCTATACAAAATGGATGATGCTGAAGTGGCTGTATTCCTTTTGAACTCAGCTGCTGAATCGGCTAAGGACGTTGTCGATCAGCTTCGCGCCAAGGGTATTAAAGCGGGTGTAATCAGTCCCAATATCATTCGTCCCTTCCCTGCTAAGGAAATCAGAGAGGCACTTTCAAATGTTAAAACATTGCTTGTAGGTGAGCGTGCAGATTCTTACGGAGCTAATGGTCCAAACCTCACCCATGAAATTAAATCTTCACTTCAGGATGATAAAGATAATAAAACTGTCGTGTTAAGCAGAGTATTCGGCCTTGGAGGAAAGGATTTTTATGCAAGTGATGCAGAGAAGTTTTTTGAAATCGCCATTGATGCAATGGAAAAGGGATATGCGGAAAAGCCATTCGATTATTATGGCATTGTACCGGGGAATCCTGAAAACATCCTTAAGCCTGTAATAGAGCCACAGCATGGAGACGCATATAAAACGGGGTTAATTGAAGTGGCTATAGATGAGGAAATCAACAAACTTAAGGTGAAACTTCCTCCTCTAAGAGCACTTACCACAAAGCCAAAACGAATTGCTTCTGGCCACGGGGCATGTCCGGGCTGCGGAATTTTTGCAGGACTTGAACTCTTCTTCAAAGGAATTGAAGGAGATATAGTTGTTCTATTCCAGACTGGCTGTGCGTACGTAACGACCACCTCCTATCCGCATAGCTCGCATAAGCAAACCATGATCCATAACTTATTCCAGAATGGAGCCGCTACATTATCAGGTACTCTTGAGGCTTTTATGGAACAGAAACGCCGCGGAGAAATCAATCTATCAGATGATGCAACCTTTGTGATGATCACTGGTGATGGCGGCATGGATATCGGCATGGGCTCGGCAATTGGAACAGCCTTGCGCGGTCATAAGCTGATTATGCTCGAATATGATAATGAAGGCTATATGAATACAGGATCACAAATGTCATACTCCACCCCTATGGGGCATATGACCAGTACGACAAGTATTGGCAAGACACAGAAAGGTAAGGCGTTCCACCATAAAGATACTGCGCAAATAATGGCAGCAACTAATATTCCTTATGTATTTACAGGGTCTGAAGCATTTCCTCAGGATTTGGTTAAAAAAGGCGCCAAGGCTCAATGGTACGCCCAAAATATAGGCACAGTTTATGGGAAAATCCTGATTACCTGCCCGCTAAACTGGAAATCTGAGGACCGATTTGGGGAGAAAATAATGGAAGCAGCGGTTAACTCCTGTTTCTTCCCGCTTTACGAAGTGGAGCAAGGTGTTACATCTATTACTTATAATCCGGACGATAAAAACAAACGTATTGAGCTGTCTGAATGGCTGGAATATATGGGAAAAACAAAACATCTTTTAAAGGAAGAAAATAAACCAATGCTTTCCGAATTTGAAGCAGAGGTTGAAAAAAGATGGCAAAAACTAAAAGCCAAGAATGAAAATCCTTTTTTGTAAAAATAAAAAAGAGAATTAATACTCTAATAGTTTGGCTTAAAAGCATCCTGCGGGGTGCTTTTTTGCTGCCTGCATTTTTCTTAAAAATGAGAGAGTGTTTAACAACTATTAACCGTAAAAATGTTGGTCTGAGATTAGTTTGTTAGAGCTTGAGCTGATTTTTGTCAGATTATGCAATATTATGTTTCCTCATAATTTTTTTTCTATTATAATGAATGAAAAGAATAGTAGAAATATTCAATTTTACATAACTTTAACAGCTTAGGAAACATGAGGGGGAAGTACCAGTGAAGCTATTGCGAAGAAAGTCTGGGACAAAGACAGTCAAGCCCAAAGAGAAAAAAAGAACAAATAGGATTGAAAAAGCAATTGAATCCTTATTTAAGTGGAAATTTTGGCAAAACCTGAAGATAGGGCAGAAATACGGGGCTGCCTTGTTTGTCACAATAGTCCTGTTTGCATTATCGACTATTATTATTTTTGTCCTGTTAACCAGGGTAAGTTCAAGTCTTGACCAGGTGAGAGATACTGGTCAAAGAGCTGTAAAGATTACAGAGGCTGAAGCAATTTTTGAACAAAAGGGCGGGATTATCGGGAACTATATCATTGACTCTAATCCTGGCCACCTTAACCATTTTTATCAACTTACTGCTAAACTCAATACATTAAAAAAAGAGTTTGAAGGATCATTAACATCTGGAAAAAAGAAAAAATTGCTTTCGGAAATTGACAAAAATGACGAAGAATTAAACAAGTTGTTTAAAGACCAAATTATTCCTGGAGTGCGGCTTCAGCATGTCAGGGATTATCGTTCCGGTAAGCTAAGAGCAGACAGATTAATTGAAAATACGATTACTAAACTGGATAAGCTCGGAAATGATTTAAAGCAGGAACAGGAAGGTTCAGTTTCTTCTGCTAAGTCTCAACTGGTGCTTACGATTATTGTGCTTATACTATCAATCTGTATTTCTGCTGCCTTGGGAATCGCATCTATATTAATTATTGGCCGGATTGTTTCCCGAAAACTTGGCCAGATTGTCAATGTATCAAATGAAATTTCATCTGGGAATTTAACCGTTGCTTCTGTCGAATATGATGGAAAGGATGAGGTTGCAGACTTAAGCAGGGCCATAAATACAATGAAAGAAAAACTTCAGGCAATGATTCAGGAAATACAGGGTGTTTCAAGCTATGTAACGAATCAAAGCAGAGAGTTAAATGGAGCAGCAGAGGAAGTTAAAGAAGCGAGCCAGCAGGTTGCTTCCACTATGCAGGAACTTTCAGGGGGAGCAGAAGAACAGGCTAGCACTGCTGCAGACCTTGTTCATTTAATGGAAAAATACCTTTCGAAGGTGGAAGAGGCAGTCCAAAACGGAAATGTCATTCACTCATCTTCAAACCAGGTTCTCGAGCTGACCAACCAGGGTGATCAGCTAATGGAAGCCTCACAGCACCAAATGGTAAAGATTAATGAAATTATGAAACAGTCAGTTGAAAGGGTTAAGGGGCTCGATAATCAGACGAAACAGATTTCGAAATTGGTTCAGGTGATTAATGAGATTGCTGGTCAAACCAATTTGCTTGCTCTAAATGCAGCGATCGAAGCAGCCCGCGCCGGTGAGCATGGAAGAGGCTTCTCTGTGGTTGCTTCAGAGGTAAGAAAGCTTGCTGAACAAGTTTCATTTTCAGTCTCTGATATTACCAAGATTGTTGATGGAATTAAAACTGAGTCACATCAAGTAGTATCTTCGTTGCAAACAGGATATAAAGAGGTAGAGGAAGGTACTGAACAAATTGAGATTACCGGTATGACCTTTAAAAAGATCCATGGTGCAGTCAATTTAATGACAGAAAAAGTTAATGGAATTTCCTCTAATCTTGAGCAGATATCTATAAACTCTGCAAATATGAATTCTTCAATAGAAAATATAGCTTCTGTTTCTGAACAGTCTGCCGCTGGAATTGAACAGACAAGTGCATCCATTTCACAAACCAATTATTCTATGGAAAGCATTTCCGAACATGCCCGTTCACTCTCTGATCTCTCCCAGCAACTGGACGAAATGATATCTAAATTTAAATTATAATCCTATTCTTAACCGCTTCTTATGGGAGCGGTTAATTTATTTACATGAAATTTTATTTTTTGACAAAAATATAAAAGGTTTTTTTTGCAGATTATAGAATAATAGAAATAAAACTTAAGGACCACGGAATTGATACAGGGGAGGGGCATTGTAGTGAGCAAGAACGAGGAAATTGCCATTTTAAAACAAGAAATAGCCCTTTTAAAGCAGGAATATGACGAATTTAAAAAAACGGCACTAGAGAGAGAAATTTCTACTGTTTTTGAATCTGCAGCAGATGCCATCATTTTGTATAAAAAAGATGGTTCAATTGTGGCTGCCAACCAGGCATTTTCCAGGATAACCGATATTCCCCTAGAAGAAATGAAAGGACGATCTCTTAAAGATTTTATTCCAAAAGAAAAAAGATACAAGCTTAAAAGGATTCAAACATTAATAGAACATACCGGAAAGGCACAAGGCATATTACCAATTCAACATTCAAAAGGTACCTTTTATTTTGAAGCAGTGGTTTCCAAGAATGAAAGAATGGATTGCAACTTGGCTATTATGCGTGATGTTACACACAAAAGAATACTCGAGCAAAAAGTAAGAAAAAATGAGCACCTTTTCAAGGAGCTGTTTTTGGAAGCGCTGGATGGAATTATTTTTTGGGATACAAAAGGGCGGATTCTAAATGCCAATTCAGCAGCTTGCAGAATATTGGAATACGATAACTCAGATTTAATAGAAAGACATTTTATGGATCTCCCGATAAAAACTGAAAAAAATCGTTCGCTTTATAAAATAATGGCCGAGTTTAAATCTTCTGGTGCTGTAAGAGATGAGCTTTATTTTAAAGTTCAGGATGGAAGAGAGAAACTGCTTGAATTTACTTGCCGAATGCATTCTGTTGATGGATTGCATATGACCATTTTTCGGGATATTACTGAACGGAACAAAATGGAAAAGGAACTCCGCGAAAGTGAGCAGATTTTTAGAATTATATTTGAAGAAGCTCTCGATGGAATTATTTTATGGGACGAGCATTTTGAAATTATGGATATTAACAGCTCGGCTATTGACATGCTTGGACTGAAAAAGGAGCAAATGGCCGGACAAAGCTTAGTGGATTTAGTCAGCCACTGCGATATAAAAAAAGAGGACCTTTTAAAGCATGTGGATTTGGTTATTCAAAATGGCAAGGATGCCTCTTCGATAAATCTTACCACTTACGATGGCGAGAAACGCCATATTGAATTTTCAACCCAGCATGCCTTGGTAGCAGGATTAAATGTTACTGTTTTTAAAGATATTTCTGAAAGAATTCAAATGGAGGAACAGTTGAGAAAATCCGATACCCTGAATGTACTTGGTGAGCTTGCTGCAGGCATTGCTCATGAAATTCGTAATCCAATGACTGCACTCAAAGGGTTTATTCAGCTATTGCAAGGGAGCATTAAAGAAGAGAACGCCATGTATTATCAGGTTATTACTTCTGAACTTCAAAGAATTGATAGTATTATTAATGAATTCCTCATTCTTGCAAAGCCGCAGGCCGTGAGATTTCAAGAGAAGGATGTTGTGGGAATTATGCAAAAAACAGTTGAACTTTTGAATGCCCAGGCTGTTCTCCACAATGTCCAATTTGAATTGGAACCGGACGCAGGGCTTCCTCCTATTTTTTGCGAACCAAATCAATTAAAAAAGGTTTTTATTAATATCATTAAAAATGCTATTGAAGTAATGCCTAATGGGGGAACAATATCAATAGAAATAAAACAGCAGGAAGATATGGTCCTAATTTCTATAAAAGACCAAGGGGCAGGAATACCTGTGGAAAAAATAAAACGGTTGGGCGAACCATTTTACACAACCAAGGAACGTGGAACAGGACTGGGATTAATGGTTAGCTTCAAAATTATTGAAGAGCACAGGGGAAAAGTAGAAATAGAAAGCAAAATGGGCAAAGGCACTACCTTTCATATTTCACTCCCGATCAAGCCGGCTAAAGGAAAGAAATGAAAACACTTCTTCATGAAGTGTTTTTTGTTTTAGAAGGGTCCTATACTGGGATAATTATTCCAAATTGTGCTTGACGCAAGAAATTTAATTTGATATATATCTAATTAGATGATAATAAAAAAAGAGGTGCACTCGATGCAGTTGGATAAACTAGTGGCTTTTTATAAAACAATGGGAGATCCCACAAGGGTCCGGATTGTATCCTTGCTGGCAAAAGGACCTCTCCATGGCCAGGCAATTGCAGGCAAGCTAGGATTAACTCCGCCTACCATAACTCATCATTTGAAAAAACTACGGGATATCAGTGTGGTTACCGAGAAAAGAGATAAAAACACGATTTATTTTTATCTAAATCAAAAAATGATAAAGCAGCAAGCTAAGGCTCTTACACAGCTGCTAGAGGAAAGAGGAGATGAAATGGAAAATATGGTAGAAGCAAGTCTGGAAAAACAAAAGATACTAGCCAACTTTTTTACAAAAGACGGCAGACTGAAAAGCCTTCCTGCACAGCGTAAAAAAAGACTATATGTATTTGAACATATTGTCAGCGGATTAAAAAAGGGAAAAAAATATCAGGAAAAAGAAATAAATGAGTATATCAAACAATTCCATGAAGATTATGCAACAATACGCCGGGAATTTATCATGAACCATTATATGTACAGGGAAAATGGTATCTATGAGCTTAACCCAGAAGAAATGTGGGCTAAGATAGAAAATTAAAAAGCAGCTGGAGAGGCTGCCTTTTTTAAAAAAATTTAAGGTCTGATTGTTGTTTTAAATTAAGGCTCTTTTCTAAGAGATTGTTGCAAATTGAAGAAACTGTGAGCAAAAATAGGCGAGATCCTCGAAAATGCATTTGCATTTTCTTCGTGCGGTGACGATTCACTGATGCAATCTCAACGTCCTGCGGTAAAAGCAAGCCAGGCAAGACCCCGCAGGTCGTTAGAGACCGAGGAGAAAGAAGAACGGAAGCGCCTTGTTCAGCCCCGACAAGCGCTGGAGGGCCTGACGATGAAGTCGTTCTTTACTTCAAAGTCAGGACTGAAGCGACCTCGAGGGGCTAGGTGCTGAAGTTTGACAGGCTCGCGGATTGCCCGCGAAAAGCGAGTCTATTTTTTGCTTTTATAAACAACAAAGTTTACGAAAAGAGCCTGATTAAATGATTAAGCATAGAATCCGTGACACTCCTCGAAAGTGCATTCGCATTTCCTTCGTGAAGTGTTTATTTGAGGATGCTCATTCAATATTCTAGGGAGATTCTAGTAAATATCAACAATATAGTTAAACCAAAGCCAATAGTTTTAAAGAGGAAAAGGCTTTTTCTTATACAAGCTCCCTTAGCAGCTGGGAAAGCTGTTCGATGCTTTTGATGCTACTGCGATCTTTGATTAATTTTTTTCCTATTTCAAGGGTTTTTCTTTTTGCTGATAATCGTCTTTCATCTTCCGGAATGCTATCCAAATCAGCCACATGAGCAAGTCCTACCGTTCTTCGGATTAATTCGCAACCCGCAAATCCAAGTGAATCAGAAAAGTATTTTTCCAGAATGTAGTTCGAAAATTCATCGCTTACTGCAAAGGCCTCTTTGTTTTCTTCCTTCCACAGGCGGCTGAATTCTTTTACAAATACCTTCCATACTGTTTCAATATGCTGGATGAAAGTATTTCGTTCCTTTTCATTTACGATAACCTGGAATGCCAAATTAGCAAGTACCTGGCCGATATCAAAACCAGCTGGTCCATAAAAAGCAAATTCCGGATCAATTACTTTTGTTTCTTTTAGACCTGCAAAGACACTTCCTGTGTGCAAATCACCATGAAGAAGAACTTCAGCTTCTGTTAAAAAGCTTTTTTTCAAGACAGATGCGTGGAACTTAAGCTCCTCATCATTCCAAAGCTGTTTCACTTCCTTTCTCAATCCTTCTTCGAAAGAGTTATTAGAAGAATTAAAGAATGGATCCGTAAAGATCAGATCCTCTGTAATTTTGCAAAGCTCGGGATTAATAAATTTTTTTGCCCATTCCTTTTTATCGCTTGCTCCAAGGCCGTAATCGGAGGTGTAAAATAAAGTTTTTGCAAGAAATTCCCCCAAGTGCTGTGAAATTAATGGATATGTTTCACCGCTTAAAAAGCCGGTTCTTGCAATGGAAAGGTGCGAAAGGTCTTCCATAATCGTTACAGCCAGTACATCGTCACTGAAATAAACTTCCGGAACATAATTAGGGCAAATCTTTGCAGAAATTTTAAGCGCTTCCGCTTCGATGGTGGCTCTATGAAGTGTAAGAGGCCAGCTTTCTCCGACCACCTTGGCGTATGGCAATGCTTGCTTGATAATTATGCTCTTTCCCGACTGAGAGTCTTTAATTCTAAATACAAGATTTAAATTTCCATCACCGATTTCTTCGCAGGAAAGACTGCTGTTTGGCTGGAAAAGGCCTTTAGAGATTGCAAGATTAAATGCGGCTTCTTCAGTTAATGGTTTATAAGTATTGGCAGTCGTTACACTCATTATAAATTCCTCCTCATTTTTGGAGGCTTTCCGCTGATAAAAGCAAAAAGCCTCTTTCTTATCAGAAAGAGGCTTGAAGAGACGTATCTTCTCACCTCTTATCTTTCAGAAAGAAAATTCTTTCCGTAGGATTTAGCACCGTGCCTTAACGGGATTTTTCCCGGCGCAAATAGCGCCCCATTTCACAATGGAATTACAGTCGGTTGCTGGGCTTCAAAGGGCCAGTCCCTCAGCCAGCTCATAATAAGAGTTTAAAAAAACTATTAATTTCAAACAATGTAAAAATAATAACAGTGAATTTTTGAAACTGTCAACTATTTTTATAAAATTAATAAAATTCAGGTCTTCTATCCGCGAAAATAGGTATAAGTTTTCGAATTTCTCCGACACGGTCAAAGTCAACAGACGCTGTGAGGACTTCCTCAGCTTCTCCAGCCTCTGCGACCACTTCCCCCCATGGGTCAATGATCATTGAATGACCTGCAAATTCGTTATTAGGATCAGAACCAGACCTGTTGCAGGCAATGACAAAGCATTGGTTTTCAATAGCCCGTGCAATAAGCAAGGCACGCCAATGGTTTAAGCGGGGTTTTGGCCACTCGGCTACCACAAAAAGTGCTTCAGCCCCCTGGGAAGTATGGGTTCTGATCCACTCAGGGAACCGGATATCATAGCATATTACCCCGGCTAGCTTTCGGTTTTCTAGTTCAAACATTCCATCTTCTTTACCGGGAACAAGGTAATGATGCTCATCCATCAGTTTAAACAGGTGAAGCTTACTGTACTGTTTTTTTAGTTCCCCTTTGTTATCAATGATGAGAAGAGTGTTTTTTACTTCATCTTGAGTTTGGCCGGCAGCCGAGCCACCAACAAGATGCACATTATATTTGACTGCACTATCTTTTAAAAAGCGGATGGTTTCCCTGCAATCCTGATCAGCGAGTTCATCAAGCCTTGTTAAGTCGTAGCCGGTAGTCCATAGCTCAGGGAGGACCAGAATGTCTGGATTTTCCTTCATAGCTTTCTCAATCAAATCCCTGGCTTTTAAATAATTAGCTTCAGGATCTCCGAAAACAATGTCCATCTGCAGGCAAGCTATTTTGAGTTTCAACGCTCCTCACTCCTTTTGAGTGTTAAAATATTATAGATACAAGTTTTGCTGTATAGTTCATTTACAGCATTGTTTGGTTTTTTTGAAATTTTCACTTTACAAGCCGCCACTATCGTTATATCATTTGTCACTAGATTTTCCAATAAAAAAATGAAAACCAAAGCAGGTGTCGAAATGAAAAACTTTGCACAATCAGATTTACTGAACAGTCTCCCAAAACAATTTTTTGCCTCATTGGTGAAAAGGGTTGGAGAATACATAGAAAATGGACATGATGTTATAAACCTTGGACAGGGCAATCCTGACCAGCCAACACCCGCACACATTGTGGAAAAACTTCAAGAGGCAGCTGCCAATCCGATAAATCATAAATATTCACCTTTTCAGGGCTATAGATACCTAAAGGAAGCTGCAGCCCAATTTTATTTAAGAGAATATGGGGTAAAAGTAGATCCTGAAAAAGAAGTGGCTATCCTGTTCGGAGGAAAAGCCGGGTTAGTGGAAATCCCACAATGTCTTTTAAATCCTGGAGACACCCTGCTGGTTCCAGATCCGGGGTATCCTGATTACTGGTCTGGTGTAGCATTGGCAAAGGCCAAAATGGAGATCATGCCTTTAAGGGAGGAAAACTCCTTTCTGCCGGATTATAACGAATTGTCAACAGAGGTACTTACAAATGCAAAATTGATGTTCCTTAATTATCCTAATAACCCGACAGGTGCCACCGCAACGGCGGAATTTTTTGAAAAGACAGTACAGCTTGCTAATGAGAATGATATTTGCGTTGTACATGACTTTGCATATGGTGCGATTGGCTTTGATGGAGTAAAGCCGCTCAGTTTCCTGCAGATTGAAGGGGCTAAGGAAGTAGGCATAGAGATTTACACTTTATCTAAAACTTACAATATGGCCGGATGGCGGGTAGGATTCGCTGTCGGAAATAAAAGTGTCATTTCTGCTATTGAGCTATTGCAGGACCATTTATATGTGAGTTTGTTTGGGGCAGTTCAGGAAGCCGCTGCAGAAGCTTTAAACGGGTCGCAGGATTGTGTTCGTGAATTGAATGCATTGTACGAAAGACGCAGGAATGCTTTGATCAATGGACTTCAGGATTTAGGATGGGAAGTTAGCGGACCAAAAGGCTCTTTCTTTGCCTGGCTGAAGGTTCCAGAAGGACTGACTTCAGAAGAATTCGCTAATATCCTTCTTGAAAAGGCCCATATTATGGTGGCACCCGGAATTGGTTTTGGAGAATACGGAGAAGGTTTTGTCCGCGTTGGACTGTTAAGCTCCGAGGATAGGCTAAAGGAAGCTGTTGAAAGAATAGGTGCATTACAAATTTTCAAAAAATAGTTGACAGCCTAAAAAATTCTTGCGATAATCCTAATTGAATTTAATTTAAACATTATGAAAATCTAAATAAATTAATTAATTGTTTTCTTATCAAGAGCAGGTGGAGGGACGAGCCCGATGAAGCCCGGCAACCGACTAAACGCTGGTTTAGCACGGTGCTAATTCTTGCAGCAAATAGCTGAAAGATAAGAAGATGTTAGTTTGGTATGCTAACCTCTTCTATCTGAAGAGGTTTTTTTATTGGTTTTGAGAAAGGAAGATTACAACATGAGTGAGTTAATTGCAGTTTATTTATTGCATGATGAAAAAAATCCCGAAAAAAAGGCGGAAGAGATAGCACTTGGTCTAACTGTCGGTTCGTGGACAAACCTCCCGGAACTTGAGAAAAGCCAGCTAAGGAAGCATAAGGGAAGAGTAGTATCGATTGAAGCGGCTCCCTCAGAAAAAGGTGGCCATTCGATTATTAAAATTGCTTATCCTGCCGCTAACTTCTCGGCGGATTTGCCTGCAATCCTGACAACTGTTTTTGGAAAGCTTTCTCTTGATGGGAAAATTAAGCTGCTCGATCTCCAATTTGACAAGAGTCTTAAAAGTAACTTTCCTGGCCCTCGATTTGGAATTGACGGTTTAAGAAAAAAGACAGGTGTTTATGACCGGCCGCTGTTAATGAGCATATTCAAAGGAGTTCTTGGCAAAGATATTGACTTTTTAGTCCGCCAGCTGAAAGAACAGGCTTTAGGCGGGATTGACCTTGTAAAGGACGATGAAATTCTTTTTGAAAATGAATTAACTCCTTTTGAAAAAAGGATTAGCGAAGGAAAAAAAGCTTTGGATGAGGTTTATGAACAGACTGGCCACCGAACCTTGTATGCAGTTAATTTGACAGGAAGAACATCAGAATTGAAGTCGAAAGCACGCATGGCCGCTGAACTGGGAGCCGATTTGCTGCTGTTCAATGTTTTTTCTTACGGGTTGGATGTTCTTCAGGAGCTAAGAGAGGATGATGAGATTGCTTTGCCTTTGATGGCACACCCAGCTGTAAGTGGAGCATTTACCTCATCACCTGTATATGGCATCTCTCATGCGTTGCTTCTTGGAAAACTTCTTCGTTATACCGGTGCTGATTTATCTTTGTTCCCTTCGCCTTATGGATCCGTAGCTCTTGAGAGGGACCGGACATTAGAAATAGCTGAAGAACTAAGAAAACAAGATGAGTTCAAAAGGGTTTTTCCTGTTCCGTCGGCAGGTATTCACCCTGGCCTGGTACCGCTTTTATTCCGTGATTTTGGAATTGACTCTATTATCAATGCTGGTGGAGGGGTTCATGGACATCCGGATGGAGCTCGCGGCGGAGGTATTGCGTTCAGGCAGGCAATTGATGTGAAACTGGAAGGAAAGACTTTAGCTGAAGGGTCACAAAAGTATCCTGAACTGCGAAAGGCACTTGATATCTGGGGAAATGCAGAGGTGAACTCTTTATGGTAAAACCAATTATATATTGTGATTTTGACGGAACCATCACTGAAAAAGATAACATTATTGCTGTAATGAAAGAATTTGCACCGGACGGCTGGGAAGAGATAAAGGACCAAATCCTTTCTCGTCAAATTTCTGTTCGTGAAGGTGTGGGGCGTTTGTTTTCGCTGATACCGAGTTCCAAAAGGGATGAAATTATCAGTTTCGCCATTAAAAATGCCAGAATACGCAAGGGATTTAAGGAGTTTATTAGTTTTGCCAGGGAAGAGAACATTCCGTTATATATAATAAGCGGCGGAATAGACTTTTTTGTATTAGCTGTCTTGGAGGACTTCGGTCCATTTGATGGTATTTATTGCAATGGCTCAAACTTTGAGAAAGAGACTATTGAAATTCTCTGGCCTCATGAGTGTGATTCTTCCTGCCAGAATGACTGTGGATGCTGTAAACCTTCTATTATTCGCGAACTGGGTCATCAGGACGATTTTAAAATCCTCATTGGTGATTCAGTAACAGATCTAGAAGCAGCTAAGCAGGTGGATTTTGTACTAGCCAGGGATCTTTTGCTCGAAAAGTGTCATGAATGGAATATTACCCATGAGCCATTCGAAACTTTTCTTGACTGTATTGAAGTAATAAAAAATAGGATTGAGGTGAAGGAATTAAATGCTAAAGGATAGATGGACTGAACTCGCCGATGTGAAGGATGAATTGTCACAAAGGGATTGGTTTATGGGTACCAGCGGAAACCTTGCTATTAAAGTGAGCGACGAGCCGCTGCAGTTTTTTGTAACAGCTAGCGGAAAGGATAAGCGGAAAAGAACACCTGAGGATTTCCTGTTGGTAGATGAGCATGGCAATTCGGTTGAGGAAACACATTTAAAACCTTCAGCTGAAACCCTCCTTCACGTAGAAATTTACAGAAAGACCAATGCTGGCTGCAGCCTTCACGTTCATACGATTGATAACAATGTAATTTCTGAGGTTTTTGGAGATCGGGGAGAGGTTACTTTTCAGGGGCAAGAGCTAATTAAAGCTTTTGATAAATGGGAGGAAGATGCGGTACTCCGAATACCAATTATAAAAAATTACGCTCATATTCCTACATTGGCCAACGCTTTTTCGAACCATATACACGAAGATAAGGGTGCTGTTCTTATTCGTAACCATGGCATAACAGTGTGGGGGAGAAATGCATTTGAGGCAAAAAAGATATTGGAAGCTTCCGAGTTTTTGTTTAGGTATCAATTACGCCTCCTTGAACATAAGCCGCATCAATTTATTTAAAAAACATATTTATAGAAAGGAAGATAAAAAAATGGCATTTATTAAATTTCAAAGCAGAAAAGAAAAAATTCATGGAACAGAGGAAGTAATTAGCTTTCTAAATAGCCAGGAAGTTATTTATGAAAAATGGGATATTAATAAACTTCCAGAAGCACTTAAGGAAAAATATGCACTTTCTGATGAAGAAAAAGATCAAATTTTAAACGCATTTGAAGTTGAAATTGCTGATATCTCAGAAAGAAGAGGCTACAAAGCCCAGGATGTTATTTCCTTGTCCGAAACTACACCAAATCTTGATCAGCTCTTAAAAAACTTTCAGCAGGAGCACCATCATACTGATGATGAGGTTCGTTTTATTGTAAGCGGCCACGGAGTATTTGTTATTCAGGGAAAAGACGGAGAATTCTTTGATGTATTTTTAGAGCCAGGGGATTTAATTTCAGTTCCTGAGAATGTACGCCATTACTTTACACTTCAGGAAGATCGTAAGGTTGTAGCAATCCGAATTTTTGTAACAACTGAAGGCTGGGTGCCAATTTACGAACAACAGGAAGCTTAATAAAAAAAAAAATCGGCTGATATTCTTATCAGCCGATTTTTTATTATTTAGGAAATGATAGATTTTCACCTTGTGGGTAACTCCGAACTAGGTTATTGTAATCCAGCTCCACAAGGAACGCTTCGTCAGCTATACCTCGCACGAAGAAAAAGCTTTAGCTTTTTCGAGGAGCGCCCAGCCATTTATCCTCTAGAATATTCTTATTTGAATATCTTGTGAGGATCATGACCGATAGGTGATGATTCGAACAGCTCGGCGTCATAAGCCAAATCACTTCAGAAATCAGGGCAAGGAACGCTTCGGAAGCATCCGCCTCGCACGAAGGAAAAGCAAAGCTTTTTCGAGGACGTGGCATTTTAGTCTTTCATTATCTGATCAAGGCGCTTGCGCCTTTTGTTCCGTCAGAGGTATGTATATAAAAAGTAGTTGCCAAAAATATTCCTTTAACGTATTAATAGAAAAACATAATTCAATTTAAACGAACTAGTTTATTTCCTATAAAAGAAAGTTAATTACATATTCAGGAAGCAAAATAGCTAAAATGAATGTCGGAAAAAACATTCTTTTTTTATTTTTGTGTGTCGAAAAATGCTAATTATAGGAAGTTTTGTCTTCTTTTGCGAATGCATTTACAGAGCTAAAAAAAGTTGTCATAATGCATCAGGTAGCCTATTTTTTTCATAGGGCAGGCAATTGGTTTAATTAGGGGGAGAAAAAAGTTGTATCAGAAAAGTAATCGGCGCCTGGGAAGTATGCTATCGGAGATAAACTCCAAAAGAGACGAAATGATAAAAGTGGGAATGAATTATGGTTTTACTGATGAAAAAACTATTAAATGCAGCCAAGAAATAGACCAATTGATTTTTAAATACCAGCAGGCTTCCCAACAATCTTCTTTTGAAGATGTTAAAATGGTTGTACAAAAAATCTTATTCCGACTTTCAAGGGCTGCCTTTTAAAATAAAATATAAGTTTGGCAGAGGCTGTCCGAAATTAAATTGGACAGCCTTTATTTGTTTTTTAAAACTTAAATCTTCAAACCCTTCCTTCAATTATTGGCTTGTTTTTTTTCCCTTTTTGCTTGTCCGCCACTAAAGAAATAATTCTCCTCATTTTTTATGTCCATTTTTTGAAAGTTTTTTGATCTGACGTTTTTCCCTATATAATGTGATTTTTATCATTGTTTATATCTGTATATTTTTTATAGTAATATTGTAGGTTTATTTTTACTATATTTCTCTTCTTCTTCTTTAGACCACAGCATAATGCAATATTAAAAATTCCTGTTTCATGTAAGCGTTATAAGTTACCGCCAGTACATCCTCAGAATTACACAATAAGAAAAAACTTCATAGTTTTGTACTATGCCTATATTGCGATTCATATATCGTAATATCAAGCTTTTTCAAATAAAGGAAAAGAAATCGTTTTCATATTTTTATCCTATTGAGGAGGGAAGTTTAACATGCACATTGTCGTCTGTGTCAAGCAAGTCCCTGATACTAAAATTATTAAAATTAACCCCAAAACCAACACACTCGACCGCCGCAGTGCACCTGCCATTCTTAATCCATACGATGCACACGCGGTCCAGGAGGCAGTAAAAATCATAGAAAAGACAGGCGGAACTATTTCTGTCCTATCCATGGGACCACCCCAGGCGACAGCGGTTATAAAGAAAAGCATCGAAATAGGTGCTGACAGAGGGTATTTAATCTCTGACCGGGCCTTCGCAGGTGCTGACACCCTCGCAACCAGCTATGCGTTATCGAAGGCGCTGGAGAGAATCGGAAAGGACCTTCCTGTGGACATGGTCATTTGCGGTAAACATGCAATTGATGGTGATACAGGCCAGGTTGGACCGGGTATTGCAAGACGGATGGATATTCCTCCTGTTACCAATGTAATTGAAGTAACAGAGGTGAACGAGCAGGAAAAAACAGTTTTAATCAAAAGGAAATCAACAAATGGCAATGAATTGATCCAGGCAGATTTACCTTGTCTGCTGACAGTAGAAAAGGAAATTAATAATATAGAATATTCTCCGCTTCCCAACATGATTAAGGCAGTACGATATGAACCAGTAATATGGACGGTAGCAGATTTGGAAAATGTTGAGTGCACCCAGTTGGGATTAAAGGGCTCTCCAACGATCGTAGGTAAAATGTTTACTCCTCCAAAACCAGAGGGCGGAAAAAGGCTTGAGGGTTCATCAGACGAGCAGGTAAAACAGCTAATGGGGATTTTAATGGAGAAAAAAGAGCTTTTAACTCTTCAATCTTCCAAATAAATTAACAATCGAACTAGCAAGGAGGAGTAACAATGAAACTGGAAGAATACCAGGGGGTCTGGGTATTCATTGAGCAAAACGATAGAGTAATAGAAGGAGTTTCTCTCGAATTGCTTGGTGCAGGCCGAAAACTTGCAGATAAATTAAATGTTTCACTGGCGGGAGTTTTGCTTGGTGAAGGAATAAAGCCTTTGGCTTCGGAGGTTATTACAGGCGGAGCAGATGAAGTTTATGTTATCGATCATCCGGTTCTGAAGGATTACCGGACTGAATCCTATATGAAATGTATAATGCTGCTTGCCGAAAAATATAAACCGGAAATTTTCCTTTATGGTGCTACTCCGAATGGGAAGGATTTGGCCAGCGCAGTAGCGACTGACCTGAATACCGGATTGACAGCAGATACCACTATGCTTGATGTGGATGTAGATAACAGGCTGCTTGAGGCAAGCCGTCCAGCATTTGGCGGTAATATCATGGCAACCATTCTCTGTAAAAAACACCGTCCGCAAATGGCCACTGTAAGGCCCAAGGTTATGAAAGCTCTTGAACCTGATACTGCACGGGCGGGTAAAATTATCGAAGAAACCATATCTCTTGCAGAAGAAGATATGCGGACAAAGGTTTTCCAAATTGTGAAGGATGTAACAAAAAAAGCCAGCCTTGCAGAGGCACATGTCATAGTTTGCGGTGGAAAAGGCATGGGAGACCTCCAAAACTTCGGATTGTTATATGAGCTTGCCGAAACAATTGGTGCTAGTGTTGGCGGAACTCGTGACGTTGTTGAAGCTGGATGGCTTCCTCATCATTTGCAAATCGGGCAGACTGGTGAAACGGTCACACCAAAAATCTACTTCGCTGTTGCCGTGTCAGGGGCAATCCAGCATGTGGTAGGAATGAAAAACTCAGAAATCATTATTGCTATAAATAAAGATCCAAATGCGCCTATATTTGATGTAGCCACATATGGAATTGTAGGAGACGCCATGGAAATCATTCCAAAATTAATCGAGGAATTTAAACAAGTTCCTATCAATCAAGGGGGTGAAATCAGCTATGCCTGAAAAATTTGACGTAATCGTTGTAGGAGCAGGACCTGCAGGCACAGCCTGTGCACTTCAAACCGCTAGGGCAGGGTTAAAAGTTCTTTTAATTGAGAGAGGCGAATACCCGGGAAGCAAGAACGTTATGGGCGGAGTTTTATACCGTAAACAACTAGAGGAACTCATTCCTGAATTTTGGAAAGAGGCTCCATTGGAGAGGCCTATAATTGAGCAGCGTTTCTGGATGCTGGATAAAGAGTCGGTTGTTTCCTTCGGTTATAAAGGATTGGAATGGGGAGCAGAGCCATACAACAACTTTACTATTTTAAGAGCACAGTTTGATCAGTGGTTTGCTCAAAAAGCGGTTGAAGCAGGAGCGCTTCTAATTAATGAAACTGTGGTTACAGAATGTATTGTAGAAAACAGCAAGGTTATTGGGGTTAGGACCGACCGTCCTGATGGAGAGCTCTATGCAGATGTAGTAGTTCTTGCTGATGGCGTAAACTCACTTCTGTCCAAGCAGCTTGGTTTCCATAAGGAATTCAGACCCGATGAGGTAGCACTCACTGTTATGGAAGTTATCAACATGCCAAAAGAAAAAATAAATGACCGGTTTAACTTAGAGGAAAATCAGGGAACAACCATTGAAATTTTTGGTGATTCTACTAAGGGGAATCTTGGTACAGCCTTCCTTTACACAAATAAGGAAAGCTTAAATATTGGGGTTGGAACTACGCTATCGAGCATGATAAAAGCTAGGCTGAAACCGTATGATCTGCTTGATTATCTTAAAAACCATCCATTGGTCAAACCTATTCTTCAGGGAGGCGAGTCAGCGGAATATCTGGCCCACCTTATACCGGAAGGCGGTTTCCGTTCTGTTCCAAAGGTTGCCGGAAATGGTGTCCTCGTAGTTGGGGATGCAGCACAGCTTGTTAATGCGATTCACCGTGAAGGTTCTAATATGGCCATGTATTCTGGTAAATTGGCTGCAGAAGCAGTAATTAAAGCAAAGGAAAGAAATAATTACAGTGAATCAAGCCTGAACAGCTACCGTGAAGCTTTATACGGAAGCTTTATCATGAAGGATCTAGAGAAATATAAAGATGCTGCCCATATCTTTGAAAAGCACCCGCAATATTTTAAAGAATATGTACCAATGATGAATAAAGCAATGAGCAAATTCTTTACGGTAGATGGTACACCAAAACGTGACAAACAAAAACAAATTATGAAGAGCATTACAGCAGAAAGAGGCACAATCCGTGTGATTCAGGACATGTATCGTGCCTGGAAGGCGGTGAAATAAATGTCTACAAAAAACATCGAGGAAAAACAATATCTGCTAAGATTTAAGTGTGATACGAAATCCCATTTAACGATATTGGATCATGATGTTTGCATGACAAATTGCCCCGATAAGCTTTGTACAGTGTTTTGCCCTGCAGAGGTATATAAATGGGAAGGAAAACGTATGCAGGTAGGATATGAGGGCTGCCATGAGTGCGGCAGCTGCCGGATCGGATGCCCGTATCAAAACATCAAATGGGAATATCCAAAAGGCGGACACGGAATCGTTTTCAGAATGGCTTAAAAAACAAAAGGCTTTCCCTCTATAAAAGGAGGGAAGCCTTTTTTGCACACATAAATAACTTTCAGGGAAATACTGAAACGGTAAGAGGGATACGATATTCAAGGTGACTTATTTTCCGGGAAATTTAGCATAAAAGGGGAAAATTGTCATATTAACACTATATGTATGGTTATTCACAAGGAGGTTCAAAAAAGAGGTGAAGCAAGGGGATATTGAAGTGTGGATTAACTTATTTTTTCTTGAAGGCCTGAGGCAAAAATCTCGTCATTTATACTAAAGCTTGCATATGATCTTGCCAGTTCAGCGGCATTATTGAACGAATCAAACAGCTGTGATGAAAAGTAGGGATGTTTCCATGAAAAAGATCCTTCCGAGTCAGCTGGGTATATACTCACCTTCCAATGATAATATTCTGTATCTTCGAACGCTGGCTCACCTTCCAGAGCAATTAGCCAGTGTGTGGAGCGGACCTGATCCGAAGGAGTTATTTCTGCTTCTAAAAGTGCGAGCTGATCTTTTAAGCCAATTGGAATTAATGCTGTCTGATAAAAATCCCGGTAATTAGGATTGTACATAATTTAGCCCTCCCTATAGCTTCTATAACTACATTATATGTGAATTTACAGCATTATTTCGGTTTAAATGTTAAAATTTTAAGAAATTTAAAAACGCTTCCAATGCTTTTGGAAAGGCTTTGTTAATCTTGCCTGTTGATTTCCGCTCCCGGCGCTCGCGTTCCACGGGCGGTCCGGGAGCCTGTCAAACTCAGCGCCTAGCCCCTCGAGGTCGCTTCGGTTTTGACTTTGAAGTAAAGAACGACTTCATTGTCAGGCCTTCCAGCGCTTGTCGGGGCAGAACAAGACGCTTCCGTTCTTTTTTCTCCCCTGGCCCGCTTTTCCCGCAGGACATTGAATAGCTCCCTTGAAATCGCCCCCGCACGAAGGAAATGCGATAGCGTTTCCGAGGAGTCTCGCTCCTTTTGCTTCAATCAAATTAAGGAAAAATCAACAATGAGCTTTACAGAGTCTTTTGTAAAATGTATATCCAATTTTTAAATTTTATTATTAAAGACTTGAAAAGTGACAGGCATCACAACTATTTTTTATTGCCAGCGTTATACTGAGTTCATAAAAGTTTGAGAGGAGCTATATAAATGAACGGCTGTACGAATGCATTTGGCGGTATGCCAACAGGTGAATTATCCGTAGGTTTAAAGCAATTAAAAAGTGAACACCCGTCATTATTAGATAAATTGGAAGTTCAATTTAATCTTGTTCAGCAAATTGAAAAGGATCTAAATAGAGAGAATAATTTTATTGAATTAATTCGCAGGGTGTCAGAGTTTATGGCAGAGCTTGAACCACATTCAAAAAGGGAAGAGGGAGTTCTTTTTCCAATGATGGGTGCCTATATTGGAACCACATCTGGCCCAATTGCAGTGATGGAATATGAGCATGACCAGGCAAAAGGCTATATTGGGTCCTTCCTAAAAACTGCTTTGGAGGATCGTGTCCTATCAATTGATGAAATAAAGGAACAAGCACAATTAATAAAAAGTGCGTATTTCACATTGACCGAGCATTTTGCAAAAGAAGAAAATGTCCTTTTCCCGATGGCGGAAAGAATGCTTTCTGATGAGGAAAAAGAAGAACTTGCAAGGAAAATTAAAGAGATTAAGTAAAGAATGGGACGCCCCATTCTTTTTTTTATTTCTTTATTAAATTTTTCTGAAATTTAAACTATAATTTAACTAATTGGAAGGTATCACCATTCCTGTGAATTAAAAGTAAATTTATTACGCCAAAGGAGGTCAGCAGAGTCTTTTTCTACAGCCTGGCAGTTGCGGGTAATAATTTTCACTACCTTTGTTGCCTGAGAGTACTTTTGCATCTGCTGCAGATGGCAGCTATTTCAGTGGCAGCTTCTATAATACAAAAGGAAGATAGTACAGTAAGAGGGCAGGCCTTAGGTAGCCAGGCTTTTTTTAATCGTTTAGACTTTTTTGTGGGCTTCGATGCAGCGCCGCGGCTTTGCAGGAAACATCTTGCAAGGTATATTGGCATCATGGGTTATATATTTTTATAAGAAGGTAAAGGTGGGGCAATTTGGAAGAAACAGTTGAGAGATTATTTAAAAGTGATATACTTCAAGATTTAATGGCAAGATTTGATGCAGCTGGTGAGTATAAAAAACTGGGAGACTTTGAAAATTATGTTTTTGAAGTTACCTACCGGGGGAAACCTGCTATTCTTCGTGTTACTCACAGCTCACACAGAAAAAAAGAGGAAATCGATTCTGAGCTTGAATGGATGGACTATTTGCAAAAAAACGGAGTCACCTGTCCGGGATGCTTTCGTTCAAAGCAGCAGCTTTTGGTGGAGACTGCTGTAGCTGAGGACGGGTCGAATTTTTATGCCTGCTTATATACTAAAGCCCCAGGTTCTTTGGTTAAAGTTGGATCTGCTGAATTTAATGATAAGCTCTTTTTTTCTTGGGGTGAAGTAATAGGTAAAATGCATGCAGTAACAAAAAATTATAAGCCCTCAGGCCATAAAAGGCCTTCTTGGGACGAAGAAGAGCTTTTGGACATTGAACAATATGTTTCAGAGAATGATATTGTCATGAATACAAACGCCATAATTAAAGAGCTGGAAAGTCTTCCTGCGAATAACAGCAATTATGGGCTTATTCATTCAGATGTACATTCCGGTAATTTTTTCTTTGATGGTGAAACCGTTCATGTATTCGATTTTGATGATTGCAGTTATCACTGGTTTGCTTCTGATATTGCCATTCCACTCTATTATTCTCTTCTTTATGGTTTCACCGGGAACGACGAAGCAGAAGCGAAAAAGTTTTCGGTTAACTTTTACCAGAAGTTCTTAACTGGATATCAGAAACATAACGAACTGCCAGCAGATCTATTCAAACATCTTCCGCTTTTTTTACGGCTCAGGGATATAACCCTGTATTCAGTTCTGGAAAAAAAGATTCCTTTGGAAGAAAGGAATGAATATACCCTTAATATGATGGATAAAATTAGAAATCGGATCCTTTCAAACAGGGCCATCATTGATCTTTCAGAGGATGAAATAATGACGGTAAACTCCTAATCTCAGAAAAAAGTAAAAACCTGCCTTTCATTTGAAGGGCAGCTTTTTATTCTTTAAAGTACTAATTTCCATTAGCAAAGGAGTGGCAGCGAAATAAATACTGTAGTACCCACAGACAGTGTACTTTCAATGGAAATATTACCGCCCATTGATTCAATAATTCGCTTGCAAATCACGAGTCCTAGTCCCGTTCCTGTATCCTTGGAGGTATAAAAAGGATGGAAGATCTTTTCTAAATCTTTTTTTTGTATTCCTTCCCCAGTATCTGCAATTTCTAATTTTGCTTCTTTCTCTGTTTTATATAGGCGGATTGTGAGCGTTCCGCCACTTTTCATTGATTCAAAGGAATTTTTGGAGAGGTTTAAAAGAACCTGTTTAATCTGGTCCTTTATTCCCTCTATCCTTATTGGTTCAGAGGGAACCTCCCAGGAACATACGGAGCTATAGGAATTTCCTTCTGAAATAATGAGAGGCTGCAATTCGCTTACAATTGCGGACATATCGATTATTTCCCTGTTTTGGGCAGTAGGTTTTCCCAGAATTAGAAACTCACTTGCAATTTCATTAATTCGCTGAAGTTCTGTGTCAATGACCTGAAAATAATATTGGTCATTAGCATCTTTATACTTCTCTCCGAGCAGCTGCAGAAGCCCTTTTATGCCTGTAAGAGGGTTCCGGATCTCATGGGCTGTACTGGCTGCAAGTGTGCCAACCAATTCAAGTTTTTGTGCTTCATATTGAAGTCTTTCTTTTTCAGCCTGCCTTTTTAAAAGCACATATTTGATTAATAAATAGAAAACATGGGATATAATTAAAAGAAGAATCAAATTTTTTATTAATGTCTTAATAATCGTACTGTAATCTGGAGCTGGCAGCTGGACATGAATAGTCCAGGGGAGCCTGTTGATTGGTTTTACCAGCCAATCAGTACCTGTAAGCTTACTATCTTTATCAATATTAATCTTAAGAATTGGCTCTTGATCTGCATTTGCTATATAAAGCTTTGCATCCGGAGTTACTAATTTCATAATATTTTTCAAATAGCCTATTCTTAAATAGGCTACAAGAATCGCACTTAGTTCACCTTTATTATCCAAAACTGGAGAAGCAAGCCCGATAATTTCCTGATGATTGCTTATATATTCAGGATGATTCGAAATCACAGTATCTTTGGTCTGTATAAGTTCCTTAATATAATCCTTGTTTGCAAGGAGAGAACTGTCTGGAAGGAAGTTGGAACCAACTAATTTTATTCCTGCACTATCGAGTAAATAAAGTCCGCCATACCGTGAATCTCTTTGCTGAATATCCCTTAATAGTGGCTCGTTTTTCTGAGGAAAACCGCTATTAATTTTGGCGGAAAGGGAGACGATATCCAAGCTGGTATCAGTTTGGGTTATAAACTCGTCCCAGCTTTGCTGATGAATAGTACCTATCCATTCCGCTTTCTCCTTTCGAATCTGCGTATCTTTTTTTAAAAGATCGTGATAAAAATAACCAGTTCCCAGAAGAAAAGGGAGAATCACGAGGAGAATATATACGATAATATTTTTCTGATGTATATTCATAGGTAATATCCTTAGGTCATTAGTAGGTAAATATGAGTCTATTATAGCATTATCAGCAGGTTTAGGGGAGATTCTGTATTGGAATAAATCTGTTCTTTCCCGGTTGATTCCAAGGTAAATTGACAGGATGCATTTATTTTCATATAATAATTTTGAATTCGAGATAATTCTATTACCCAAAAGGATTGATTTCTATGGAAAATGAATCAGTATCACAATCCCTTAAGTTGTTTATCGTATTGTCCAGAGCTTATAAAGCTCTTAATGAACATGTTAATAGATATATACAAGAGCATGGCTTAAACCCTACAGAATTTGCAGTTATGGAGCTTTTATTTCACAAAGGTGATCAGCCGATGCAGCAAATTGGCAGTAAGATCCTTTTAGCCAGTGGCAGTATCACATATGTTGTCGACAAGCTGGAACAAAAGGGAATGCTTAGAAGGATTGCCTGTCCAAAAGACCGAAGGGTAACCTATGCTCAGATAACGGATGAGGGAAAACAATTTATTGAAGGGATTTTTCCTGAACATGCACAGAGAATACATGAATTGATGTCCAGCCTGGACATCCAGGAAAAAGAGGAAGCGATCAGGCTCCTAAAAAAACTTGGGATCCCTGCAGGGAAGTTTTAAAAATACGGTGAAAACCGTATTTTTTTTATTATTTTCGTATATCGAAGGGAATTAGGTGTCTAGTGTCGAATAAGACTCTTGGAACTTAATAAAAGGGGGATTTTAAATGAAATTCGAGGACTATACATACGAACGTCCCAACCTGGAAGAGGTTAGCGAAACTTTCAATGAACTGCTTGTTAAGTTTGAACAGGCTGCTACAGTTGAAGAGCAAAGTGAAGTGATGAATCAAATAAATGGGATTCGTCATGATATTGGAACAATGTTTACATTATGTTCTATCCGCCATTCTATTGATACCAATGATGAATTTTACAAGAATGAACAGGATTACATGGATGAAATTCAGCCAGAGGTAGAAGGTTTGGTAACAAAGTATTACCAGTCTTTAGTAAATTCAAAGTTTCGTGGACAGCTTGAAGAAAAATGGGGAAGACAGTTATTCGCACTTGCTGAAGGACAGCTAAAAACCTTTAAGCCGGAAATTGTGCCACTTTTACAAAAGGAAAATAAGCTCTCGACTGAATATACAAAGCTTGCTGCATCTGCCAAAATTCCTTTTGAGGGTGAAGAGCGGACACTGGCACAGATGGGACCCTTTGCCCAATCCACTGATAGAGAGATGAGGAAAAAAGCTGTTACTGCTACTTCAGGTTTCTTTGCTGAGCACGAAAAAGAGTTCGACCGTATTTATGATGAACTTGTAAAAGTAAGAACAGAAATCGCCTACAAGCTGGGATACAAAAACTTTGTTGAGCTTGGCTATTATCGTATGATGCGTACCGATTATAATGCAGAAATGGTCGCAAAGTTCCGACAGCAGGTGAAGGATTTTATTGTTCCAATCACAACCAAACTTCGTGAACGCCAGCAGCAAAGAATCGGAGTAGAGGAATTAAAGTTTTATGATGAAAACTTTGAATTTCAAACAGGCAACGCTGCGCCAAAAGGAAGCCCTGAGTGGATTATTGAAAATGGGCAGAAAATGTATAATGAATTATCAAAGGAAACCGGCGAGTTTTTCAAATTCATGAATGACAACAATCTGATGGATCTTGTAGCGAAAAAGGGAAAAGCGGGTGGCGGATATTGCACCTATATAGAAAATCATAAATCCCCATTTATTTTCTCTAACTTTAATGGAACTTCAGGGGATATTGATGTTCTTACTCATGAAGCTGGGCATGCATTCCAAGTATATTCCAGCCGTCATTTTGAGATTCCTGAGTATAACTGGCCAACCTATGAGGCATGTGAAATTCATTCTATGAGTATGGAATTCTTTACATGGCCTTGGATGGAGCTCTTCTTCAAAGAAGATGCAGATAAATATAAATTCGCTCACTTAAGCGGTGGTCTGTTATTCCTTCCTTATGGTGTATCTGTTGATGAGTTCCAGCATTGGGTATATGAAAATCCTGATGCTACTCCAGAAGAGCGTAAAAATAAGTGGAGAGAAATTGAGAAGAAGTATCTCCCACACCGCGATTACGATGGTATTGAGTATTTGGAAAATGGTGGCTTCTGGCAGCGTCAAGGCCATATTTACAGCTCTCCGTTCTATTATATTGATTATACGCTTGCCCAAATCTGTGCCTTCCAGTTCTGGAAACGTTCCAGAGAAAACCAGGAGGAAGCATGGAAGGATTATGCACATCTTTGCCAGCTTGGAGGCAGCATGAGTTTCACAAAGCTGGTTGAGGAAGCAAACCTCATTTCTCCGTTTGAAGAAGGCTGTGTAGAGTCTGTAGTAGGTGAAATCGAAAACTGGCTAAGTTCGGTTGAGGATAAAAATTTATAATTAAAAAAAGCGAAGCTATTACCGGCTTCGCTTTCTCTTTTTATTCTGTTCCAAGGCTTTGTTAGGTCAATGGGATTAATTATTTATTTAATTCAACCGGTGCTTTTTCAGTAAAGGTAATTTCATCATTTACAAGCTCAGCTTTTAAGGCAATTGCTTCAGGCTGATCCAGAATAAAATCAGCAATCCTATCTTCAAGCTGCTCCTGGATGACACGGCGTAGAGGACGAGCACCAAAGGCAGGGTGGTAGCCGAGTTCAGCTAAACGTGCTTTCACTCCCTCTGTCACCTCAAGGCATAAACCTTGTTCTTTAAGTGTTTCATGGAGATCACCAAGCATTAGTTCAACAATCTCAAGTAAATGTTCCTTATCAAGAGATTTAAACTCAATGATGCTATCGAAACGGTTTAAAAATTCTGGCTTGAAGAAGCTTCCTAGAGAATCAAGAATGCTTGCTTCTTCGATGGCTTCATTTCGGCCAAATCCTACATGGATAGGTTTAAATGAGGTTCCTGCATTACTTGTCATGATTATCACACTGTCTTTAAAGCTTACTGTTCTTCCCTGGCTGTCAGTTAAGCGGCCGTCTTCCAGAATTTGAAGGAACATATGCTGTACATCCGGATGCGCTTTTTCAATTTCATCCAACAGAATAATACTGTACGGATTTCTGCGCACTTTTTCTGTCAACTGGCCAGCTTCCTCGTGGCCAACATATCCAGGTGGTGAACCAATTAACTTAGATACACTGTGTTTCTCCATGTATTCGCTCATATCAAGGCGGATCATGCTATCCTTTGTACCGAACAGCTCTTCTGCAAGAGTTTTAGTAAGCTCTGTTTTACCGACACCTGTTGGTCCTACAAAGAGGAAGGATCCGATGGGGCGATGCTTCGGCTTCAAGCCTGCACGGCTTCGTTTAATAGCCTTCGCTACCTTTCTTACAGCATCTTCCTGTCCGATTACTTTATGTTTCATTTTATCTTCAAGATTTTTCAATTTAACCTGATCATCTGCCTGAAGTTTACCAACTGGGATGCCAGTTTTATCTTCAATCAGATTTTGAATCATTTCTGCCTCCACTACAGGAAGTCCTGAGGCATTTTCAGTATTTAATTGTTTCTCAATTTTGGCCTCTTCATCCCGTAGTTTTGCAGCTGCTTCGTAATTTTCTTCATTAAGAGCCTTCTCTTTTTCCTGTCCGATTTCCTGAAGACGCAGTTCTAGTTGTTTGCTATCTTTATAATCAGCAGTCAAATTAAGTTTTGAACCGGCTTCATCCAGAAGGTCAATGGCCTTGTCGGGGAGGAAGCGGTCTTGGATGTAACGATGGGAAAGTGTTACACAAGCTTTAATTGCTTCTTCAGAATATTTTACCTGGTGATATTGTTCATATTTAGACTGAATTCCTTTTAGGATTTCAATTGTATCTGCCGTTGATGGTTCATGTACATGAATTGGCTGGAAGCGGCGTTCAAGAGCAGCGTCCTTTTCAATCTTGCGGTACTCTTTAAGAGTAGTGGCACCTAGAACCTGTAACTCACCTCTTGATAAAGCTGGTTTCAGGATATTTCCTGCATCCATAGAGCCCTCAGCAGAACCGGCACCAACGAGAAGATGGATTTCATCAATGAACAGAATAATATTTTTACGCTCTTGCAGCTCTGAGATAAGTTGTTTCATTCTTTCCTCGAATTGGCCGCGGATACCTGTATTTGCAACTAATGAAGCTACATCTAAAAGATATACTTCTTTTTTCTTCAATTTCTCAGGTACATCTCCGGCAACAATTTTTTCTGCCAGCCCTTCAGCTATTGCTGTTTTACCAACACCTGGTTCTCCTATTAAAACTGGATTATTTTTATTTCTTCTATTTAAGACTTCAATCACACGCATAACTTCTTTATCACGGCCAATAACAGGTTCCATTAGGCCCGCTTTGGCCATGTGAGTTATGTTCCGGCCGAATTGATCCAGGAAACCGCCATTACCATTCTGCTGCTGTGCTGCAGGGGATTTTTTAGCGTTACCCATTTGTCCCAGGTTGTTTCCCTTAAATAAATCCTCAAATGGGAAGCCAGAGAACGGGCTCATGCCAGAACCAAAATTTGCTCCGAAAGCTTTCTTTTCTTTCGAGAAACAAGAATTACATATCTGAAGTTCGGTCTTTTGACCATTTATAATCATATTAACGTGAAGGTTGGCTTGGTTTTCATTACACATTTGACATAGCATAAGTAAAAAACCTCCTTAAAATTAAACTAACTTTATAGGTCTTTGTCTTTGACTATATTTGACCTTTATGAACCCAGTATACTCTGACCTTTTTTGACTTTCAAGATATTTGCCTGTGGTATTTTATTCCACGAACAAGATAAAAAGCCATGTCTTTGTTTGTCCATACCTACATATATTGGGAAGGGAGGAGGAATCTATGTGAAGAGAAATTGGGGAGCTGCCTTCCAAGTCGCGGCTGTTTATGTTGGAACAGTAGTAGGTGCAGGCTTTGCAACTGGAAAAGAGATTGTAGAGTTTTTCACGCGATTTGGGCTGGTGGGATTTATTAGTATTTTAGTGAGTGGCTATATACTTGTATATATGGGTTCAAAATTAATGGTGATGTCATTAAGGATAGGGGCAAAGTCCTATCAGGAATTAAATGAATATTTATTTGGCAGGTGGGCTGGCAGCGCCATCAATATAATTATGGGGATTATGCTTTTGGGAGTAACTGCAGTAATGCTGTCAGGAGCAGGGGCAGTTTTTGAGGAACAGCTGGGATTCTCCAAGAATTTGGGTATTATGGTTACCATCATATTATCCTTGCTGACCATGATGGTCGGAACAAAAGGACTTTTTGCTGTTAATTCTTTTGTTGTACCTATAATGATTTCTTTTAGTGTCATGCTGATGTTTTTTTCAGTTGGTAAATCAAATTTTATTGATCAGCTGTTCGTTATTCCGCATGCAGATGATGGCTGGAAATCTGTTGTCGCTCCTTTTTCGTATACAGCATTTAATTTAGGTTTGGCTCAGGCTGTTTTGGTGCCGATTGCAGCAGATATTAAGGATGAATGGGCAATAAAATGGGGGGGGATTCTAGGGGGAGCAGCGCTTACTCTTATCCTGGTTTCAAGCCATTTTACTCTAATTATGCTTCCACGGCTTACATCGTATGAAATTCCTATGGCCATTATGATGAAAGGTGCAGCGTCTCAATTATATTGGATATTTATTCTGGTCGTTTATGGAGAAATTTTTACATCCGTAATTGGTAATATATATGGCCTTGAAAGGCAGCTGAAAAAACATTTTGACATTCCAACTCTTATCACTGTCTCGGCTATCTTTGTTGTCTCATATTTTATTAGCCTGGTTAATTACGGTACATTGCTTTCTTTCCTTTATCCTCTGTTTGGCTACGTGAGTCTTATATTTATCATACTATTATGGATGAAGCCTTATCCTGCCAGATAATCAGGATTATTAAAAAAGCCTCGGTTTTCCGGGGCTTTTGCACATCCTTTTATTATTGTTCAGCAGCCATGGTTTTGGCCATTTCGGTAAAAGCATCCTTGTGGTCAGCGTCTTTTTTAGTATAAATGCTTAATTTGACCTTTAGGTCTTTATTATTAATAAGATAGGAAGTAACGACATCATTATCCTTAGATGTTTCCAATCCGATCGCATTCTGGAATAAACCTTCTGCCGGTGGCTGAACTTCTTTTACATCAGGATTAATGGAAGCAAGCTCTGACTTCATATTTTCCTTTACCATTTTGCTATCGAAATCAGGAGAAAGGGTTTCAATACGCATAAAAATAGAGTCGTCCGACTTAAGAAAAAGAATATCACGATTTGGTTCTTCTGATGATAGTTCATATTCAGGCAGCACATATAGTGAATATGAATTGTTCCCGGACTTCTTTAGAAATGCTGTGTTTTCTTTTTTTGCACCGTTTAACTCATATTGCAGGTTCGTTTCCATTAAACGTACCATAGAATTCTGCTGCTGGGTGTCATCCCTTTTTTCCTCAGGCTTGGCGGATGTATCCTGCTGATCTGCGTTAGCGGTCTGTTTGCTTTGTGAATGTTCCTTGCTTCTGTTATTGCTGGCTGATTTTTCTGCTGTTCCACATCCAGCTAGTATGATAGAAGCAATTCCAACAGATGCCATTAGCCTATTCCATTTCATTTGTACTCCTCCTTGTGTTGCCTATATGTTATATTTGTCGAAAAGAGGAAGTAAAAAGTTACAAGACTTGTTTAAAAGGTTTTATTCAAGTGGATAAAGAACAAAAACCATTGCATCGAAAACAAGGTGAGAGATAATAACAAGAGGCATACTTCGTTTCCATATGTAAAGGAGTCCCCATACTAGACCTGATAGAAATGCTGCAAGGATCAATATCCATTGACCGGAGTAAATATGGACAGATGCATATAATATAGAAGCTGCCGCAACACTTTGAAATTTACCAAAGTATTTACTGACCCTTTTTTGGACAAAGCCGCGCCAGAAAATCTCTTCCCCTGGAACTGCAATTAAAAACAGGGCAAAGTAATGCCAGTACTGATAGGGAGAGAACAAGTTGTACAGTGTATTAACTGATGAGTACACGGGAGGATAGATCCACTGCATGGCCTGAAAACCAGTCCAAAAAAGACCATAAAGAAAAAGTCCTGAAATTATTCCATAAAAAAGATAGGGTATTAACCTAGTTTCATCATCTACTTCTTGCAGAAGGATCGTAAAGGTAATCAAAAGTAAGTACGATGCTGTGAAAATATACCAAAAGACCGACTTGTCCTGAAAAGAAAAATATATAAGGAAGTGAGCTATAAAAAATCCTACTAACAGGAGCCAAAAACTTTTTGTTGCTTTCATTAATTGTAATCCTCCTCTAAGAAACACAAAAATCATTTTATCAAAAAAGAGAAGCAAGCCAAAGCTTTTTGTATTATCGCGTTCCTCCATCCCTAAATGCATTTATGCTTTCAAGGATAAAACCAAATATGATGGAAAAAGCTATTGTTATGAAAGGAGGATTTAATATGAGTAAATCTAAAAGTGAAGAAGAACGGGAATGGACTGTACGCAAACAGGACCAGAAACCGCATGGTAAAGTAAAATCCTTTAATGAATTATCAAAGGATCCAGGTAAAACAAATCGCTAAATCGTAATATTCCCTAAGCCCCGTCAATCTTACTTTGTCGGGGTAAGGGTTCCAAGAAATGTTATGATAAACAAAAAGGAGTGAAACCTAATGGGGAGGACGGCATTAATCCTGGGTGCAACAGGCCTAGTGGGAGGATATTTGCTTGATGATATTCTTGAGAATAATAAGTATGAAAGGGTACGTATTATTAGCAGAAGTGAGGTGCTGAAAAAGCATCCTAAACTAGATACATATATTTTGGATTTATCGCAAATGGAAGATGTAAGGGAAGTTTTTAACGTTTCAGATGTTTTTTGCTGTCTTGGTACAACAATGAAAAATGCGGGTTCCAAAGAAGCATTTAAAAAAGTCGATTTGGATTTTCCGATTTTAGCTGCTAAATTGGCGGCTGAAGAGGAAGCAGAGCAGTTTTTAATTGTTTCTGCAATGGGAGCAAGCCGTAACTCCAGTTTCTTTTATAACCGGGTTAAAGGGGAAATGGAAGAAAGGGTAAAATCTTTTCCATTTAACGGGGTTTATATTTTTAGACCTTCGCTGCTGCTTGGGAACAGGAAAGAATTCAGGCTGGGGGAAAAAACAGCAGAAGTGCTTTCCATTCGCCTTCCCTTTCTCTTTAGGGGCAACCTAAAAAAATATGCTCCAGTAAAGGCAGAACAGGTTGCGAAGTTTATGGCCGAAAAAGCAATCAAAGGAGAAAAAGGCATATTTATTTATGAATCAGACGAAATGAACCGCTTACAAAAACAGGAGCAGTCCTAATGGCTGCTCCTGTTTAATAGATTAATTGGCTTTTTCTTTAATAATTCTATAATTTTTGTGATTGATAACAGTTCTTTGTTCAAGCTCCAAATCCCTGTAATTATCCATATATGTTAAATCTACAATTACCGAGTTTTCATTTACCTTTTCCACAACTCCCTGAAGGCCTTCACGAAATTCTATAATATTTCCCACTTCAGCTTTTTTCATTTTATTCTTTCTCCTTTCCCCTGGAAGCGTATTTATCTTTTATAAGTTACAGTTTGCACTACTTTTTTTCGTTCGTAAAGGCTTTTGTGTGACAATTTTAATAATTTGTTAGTAATTAATCTGAAAATTCTTTTTCTTATATATTTTATTTGTTAGCTTTACCTAAAAAAAATTTTACAATAGTATTAATAGGAAGATAGGGGGAATCCATATGACTGAACAATTCGTAAACGAAGTACTTGACCGGCTGGCTTCAGGTGAGTTGTCGGAGTATTTTGTGAAAAAGGATGACTTTTTGCCATTTCGGCAGGTGATTGTGAAAAGGAACGATTTTAAGCATTTTCGCGGAATTGCCCAGCGCGGAGGAGATGTTTTATATGTTTATTTGGAAACTCCAAGAAGCTAGGTTTAAGCTAATAAAGAGTTAATATGAATTATTCCTAATATATTGTTAATTAATCGATGATATAGTAAAATAGTCATGAGGCAAAGGAGGGGTGAATGGTGAAACGGTTTGATAGTTATAAGTACCTTATTCATGAGATAGAGCAGAAAAGGGAAGAAATGATTCTAGCTGCCTTCTGTACAGGTTTTACAAGTTGTGAAACAGTGAAAAAAAGTGAGGAACTTGATAACCTTTTAAATCTTCATCAACAATTTGCCATTAATACAAATTATGATTATGGATTTAACCATTAATAATATTTCAAAGACGTATTCCAAACAGGCGATGCGTCTTTTTTGTTTTGAAAGACCTTTTTTTGGGGAAATTTAAAAGGATAAATCAGTTGCAAGGGAGGGTCAGACGTATGGTATATAAAAACAAAACAGTAATAGTTACAGGCGCTGCCCACGGTATTGGAAGAGCAGTGGCAGAGATGTATTCTAAGCAGGGAGCCAATGTAATCATTGCGGATGTTGATGAAGAAAGAGGAAGACAAGCAGAAGAGGAACTAAAAGCAGATGGTAGCGGGGCGGTATTTATTAAAACAGATGTAAAAGATGAAGAAAATATAAAGGCCCTTTTTCAAACCGCTGCAGAGAAATTTGAGAAAATTGATATATTAATTAATAATGCTGGTATCTCAAAGTTCATTCCTTTCATGGAACTGACTTCTCCTCAATGGGATGAGATTATTAATACTAATCTTAAAAGCGTATTTTTATGTTCAAAAGAGGCGGCGAAATATATGAAGGAAACCGGAGGTCATATTATAAATATAGCCTCCACCCGTGCCTTTATGTCCGAGCCAAATACTGAAGCATATTCTGCTTCAAAGGGAGGGATTATAGCTCTGACGCATGCTTTGGCAAGAACACTTGGACCAGATAAAATACTTGTTAATAGTATAAGCCCGGGTTGGATCCAGACTGAAAAGTACGATGAATTATCTCGTTTAGACCATGAACAGCATCTATCGGGAAGAGTGGGAAAACCAGAGGATGTTGCAAGATGCTGTTTATTTTTGACCGACCCGAAAAATGATTTTATAACGGCAGAAAATATTGTCCTGGATGGCGGGATGACAAGGAAAATGATCTACGAAGAATTATAAAGCCCTTTCACTTTATTTAATTTTTAATCTATTGCTGGTTTAGTTGACTAAAAAGATGAAATTGTATAAGTTAATGAAGCAAGCATCAATTTATGCAGTAGATTATATTTCATTCATTATAATAAAGGAGTTTGATTAGAATGGAAAAACAATTTAAAGTAACAGCCGAAACTGGAATCCATGCAAGACCTGCTACTCTTTTAGTACAGACAGCAAGTAAATTTGATTCCGAAATTCATTTAGAATATAAAGGCAAAAAAGTAAACCTTAAATCAATTATGGGAGTAATGTCTCTAGGTGTTGGCCAGGGTGCAGATATTACTATCAGCGCTGAAGGCAGTGATGCAGAAGAGGCCTTAAGAACTCTTGAAGAAACTTTGAAAAAAGAAGGTTTGGCAGAGTAATGACTTTTTTACAAGGAATTGCTGCCTCTAATGGCATAGCTATTGCCAAGGCTTACAAACTGGTAGAACCAGATTTGTCTTTTGAAAAGAAGACAGTCGAAAATACCGAAGAAGAGGCCGGACGTTTCCATGCAGCTCTTGAGAAATCAAAAGATGAACTTTCACAAATTCGTGATCGTGCAATGGTGGATCTTGGCGCTGATAAAGCAGCTATTTTTGAGGCACATCTTCTAGTTCTGAGCGACCCTGAGCTTGTAACTCCAATTGAAGATAAAATTAAATCTGAAAATGTTAACGCAGAGCATGCACTAAAAGAAACAGCTGACATGTTTATTACGATGTTCGAACAAATGGACAATGAGTATATGAAAGAAAGGGCAGCTGATATCCGTGATGTCACTAAGCGTGTCCTTTCCCATCTTCTTGGTGTTCATATTGTTAATCCAAGCATGATAGCTGAAGAAGTTATTATTATTGCAGAAGATTTAACCCCATCTGATACTGCTCAATTAAACCGTAACTTTGTTAAAGGTTTTACTACAGATATCGGCGGACGTACATCACATTCAGCAATTATGGCACGTTCAATGGAGATTCCTGCGGTTGTTGGTACAAAAACGGCAACTGAAGATATTCAAAATGGCGACTTAGTAATTGTTGATGGCCTTAAAGGAGAGGTTCATATTAATCCTACTCCTGAAGCTGTGGAAGAGTATCGGCGTGTAAATGACCAATATGAGGCCCAAAAAGCAGAGTGGGCCAAGCTTGTCAATGAGAAAACTGTTTCTTCTGACGGCCACCACGTTGAGCTTGCTGCCAATATCGGTACACCAAAGGACTTGAAGGGTGTAGTTGAAAATGGCGGAGAGGGAGTTGGTCTGTACAGAACTGAGTTCCTCTATATGGGACGTGACCAGATGCCAACGGAAGAAGAACAATTTGAGGCATATAAAGCTGTTCTTGAAGGAATGGAAGGAAAGCCTGTTGTTGTTCGTACTCTAGATATCGGTGGAGATAAGGAATTGCCTTATTTAAACCTGCCTAAGGAGTTAAACCCCTTCCTTGGTTTTAGGGCAATTCGTCTTTGTCTTGAAGAACAATCTATTTTCCGTACCCAGCTTAGAGCATTATTAAGAGCAAGCATTTATGGAAACCTGAAAATTATGTTCCCTATGATTGCAACTCTTGATGAGTTCCGTGCTGCTAAAGCAATCCTCGACGAAGAAAGAACTAAGCTTGAATCTGAGGGCCAACAGGTTTCAGAAAAAATTGAGCTAGGAATCATGGTTGAAATTCCTTCAACAGCAGTTCTTGCTGACCAGTTTGCAAAGGAAGTTGATTTCTTCAGTATCGGTACAAACGATCTTATTCAATACACAATGGCAGCTGACCGTATGAACGAGCGTGTTTCTTATTTGTATCAGCCATACAGCCCTTCAATTCTAAGGCTTGTAAAAATGGTCATTGATGCTGCGCATGCTGAAGGAAAATGGGCTGGCATGTGTGGGGAAATGGCTGGGGATGAAACAGCAATTCCTTTGCTTCTTGGACTTGGACTTGATGAGTTCTCCATGAGTGCAACTTCTATTCTTAAAGCACGCTCACAAATCAGCAAGCTTGGAAAAGCCCAAATGGAAAAGTTAGCAAAAGAAGTTCTTAATATGAGAACAACTGAAGAAGTAATAAACGCTGTAAAAAAAGCAACACAAATGTAATGATTTTGTAACATTAAAAAATGTTTGAAGGATGTTTATAGGGGTAAAGATAAGTAAGCACTTTGAAATGACTAAGTGTATGCTAATCATTCTCATTTTCCCCCAATTTTGGCCGGCTGTGAAAACAGCCGGTCCTTTTTTGTGTTAACAAGAATTTATAACTATAAACGCACGATTGACAGGAAAAGGAAGGCTTCCTAAGATATTACTTCGTACGATGAAAAGCATCTGATTTTCCTAGGATGTCCTAGTCAGGAAAAAGGCTCTAAGACAAGGAAAACTTTCTCAGCTTGGTTTCGCATGAAGAAAAAGCTGTGCTTTTCGATTTTAGCGTGATAAGCCAAACTTGGGCTTCCACCTTGGGGAAAGCCAAGTTTTTCTAAAGTCTAATCAAATTTACAACCAAACCCTTAAAGTTTTGCCAAAGTCAGTTTTCTCTATATAAAGCTTTAAAGGAGGTTGTTGATTGACGGGAAAAATATATGTAGGGAAAGGTTTAAAAAAAGGCGTTATTTTGATGGCTTCTGTATAATAGAGATAACATTTGATAAAGGAGGATACATATGGATTTCAATCTTAAGGGAAAGACAGCTTTAATTGCTGCCTCAAGTCAGGGTTTGGGGCTGGCCATTGCAGAGCAGCTTTTAAAAGAGGGAGCAAATGTCATGCTTTCCGGACGTGTAGAAGAGAAATTAAGGGAAAAGGCAGTTCAGCTGGAGTCGATTGGCAGTGGTAAGGTATCCTATCAAACAACTGATATTACTAAGAAAGAGGATATTCAGCAGCTTGTTGCTAAGACAGCTGAGACATTTGGGCGGATTGACATTCTTGTTAATAATGCAGGCGGTCCTCCTGCAGGATCATTCGAAACAATGACGGATGATGACTGGCAGAATTCCTTCGAGCTCAATTTGCTGTCCTATATTAGGATGATAAGGGAGGCTCTGCCTCATCTGAAGCAACAGGGTGGAAAGATCCTTAATATTGCTTCCTCTTCCATTAAGGAACCTATTCCTGGCCTTATTTTATCTAATACATTCAGAACCGGGATAGTCGGTTTAACCAAGACTCTCGCACAGGAATTTGCTTCTTATAATATTCTCGTTAATACAATTGCACCAGGAAGAATAGCTACAGACAGAGTAAAACATCTTGATCAGGTTAATGCAGACAAAATTGGTATTGAAAGAGAAGAAGTGGAAAGTCGGGTGAAGGAAACGATTCCTCTTAAAAGATATGGCGAGCCAGAAGAGTTTGCAAAGGTTGCTTCTTTTTTAGTCTCGGATGCAAATTCCTATATGACAGGCAGTTCTTTCCTCGTAGATGGCGGTATGGTTAAATCTATTTAATATGACATGTTTTTTCCTTAAAAATATAAAACTTTTTAAGGCTTAATATTGGATTAAAACACCATGATGAGGTTAGAATAGTAAAGTGCATAAATTGGAGATTAGCACTTTGTCCGGGACTTCTGTTCCGGGCTTTTTTTATTTAAAGTTTCTGCCTATTAGGTTCAAAGTGTTAAAATGGAATAAAAAGATGAGGGATGGGATTTTTGTGTTAACACCTGAAAATACTGTTATTGCTTTTATTGGAACTGGAGTGATGGGGAAAAGCATGGCCGGACATTTGCTTGAAGCAGGCTTTCCTCTTATCGTCTATAACCGTACAAAAGAAAAAGCAGAAGAGCTTCTTAAAAAAGGGGCACAATGGGCTGATTCTCCCAAGGAAGCTGCCAAAAAGGCAAATGTAATATTTACAATAGTTGGCTACCCATATGATGTGGAAGAAGTTTATTTGGGAGAAGACGGATTGGTTTCCAATGCTAAAGAAAACAGCTACATAATTGATATGACCACCTCAACGCCTTCATTGGCGAAAAGGATTTATGAGGAAGCCTTAAAGAGAGGCATTTATGCCATTGATGCACCCGTTTCCGGAGGAGATATTGGGGCTAGGGAAGCCCGTCTCGCTATTATGGCCGGAGGGGATAAGGAGTCATTTGATGAGGTAAGGCCTCTGTTGGAAAAGCTGGGGACTAACATCGTCTATCAAGGGCCGGCAGGTTCAGGACAGCATACAAAAATGTGTAATCAAATTGCCATTGCAACGAATATGATTGGTGTTTCTGAGGCACTTGTTTATGCTAAAAAAGCGGGTCTGGACCCGGAAACCGTCCTCAAAAGCATTTCTACAGGAGCAGCTGGAAGCTTTTCTCTGAGCAATTTAGCTCCAAGAATGCTGAAGGGTGATTTTGAACCAGGATTTTATATAAAGCACTTTATTAAGGATATGAAAATTGCATTGGATGAAGCCGAAAAGATGGAAGTAGACTTTCCTGGACTGTCACTGGCAAAGTCTATGTATGAGCAATTGGCTGAAAGCGGAGAATCCGAAAGCGGTACCCAAGCCCTTTATAAATATTGGAAAGAGTAAGAATAAGAGGGATCTGTCCGATTCGGACAGGTCTTTTTACTGTTAATTTTTAGATGAATAAATATTCCCCGAAGAAATGATACTATTTACGATATTTCAGAAGGGAGATTAAAACATGGCAAAAAGAACAAAGAAGAATGACCCACAGCAGAAAAATAAGAAGGGCTTTGATTCCGCAGTTTTAAATGCTGAGTTTGCGCATGAAACAGGAGCAGCGGCAACAAATAAAATTCATAAGGATAAAGCTAAAAAAGAAAAAGCGCCTAAAAATAATGGTGAATATAAAGGCTAAAAAACAGGGTGCCCGTTTAAGAATGGGCACCCTTTAATTTTTATTTCCAGTAAACGAAGATATCTTTAATTTTTCTGTTTGTTAAAGTAATTTTCAATCCGATTTAGACCTTTTTCAAGGGTACTCATAGAACATGCGAAAGAAAGTCTGAAATATCCTTCACCGAGGCTGGAAAAAGCACTTCCTGGAACAACTGCCACTTTTTCTTCCTTTACTAAGTCAAGGGCAAAATCAAAGGAGTTCATTGAAATAAATTCAGGGATTTTTACAAAGAAATAAAACGCTCCATCCGGCTTCACTGTCTCGAGACCTGTTTCAGTTAACCGCTTATGGACATAGTCTCTTCTTTTCTCATATTCATTTCTCATTGGAATGGCATCATTTATACCAGTTGTCAAAGCTTCCAAAGCAGCCACTTGGGATACAGAAGCAGCACAGGTTACGTTATATTGATGAACCTTTAAAATATGCTTTGAAAGGTATTCTGGTGCATATAAAAGCCCAATTCTCCAGCCAGTCATAGAGTGGGATTTCGATAAACCGTTAATAACGATTGTCTTCTCGCGTAAAAATGAAGCAATGGAATAATGTTTATTTCCATAAACTAGCTCGCTGTATATTTCATCTGCAAGAATAAAAACTTCCTTATCCTTAAGCAGAGCAGCAATCTTCTCGAGTTCATCATATGATAGGCTTACCCCAGTAGGATTGGAGGGATAAGGAAGAACGACACATCGTGTGTTATCTGTCAGATAGCTTTCAATTACTTCTGCAGTAAAACGAAAATGATTCTTCCTAATGTCTGCGTGTACTGGAATTCCTCCACATAGGCGAATAATTGGCTCGTAACCCGGATAAACAGGTCCTGGCAGGATAACCTCAGACCCTTCGGTCAAAATAGTTCGGAGAGCAATATCAATTGCTTCACTTGCTCCTGTTGTAACAATAACTTCGGAAGCTGGATTGTAATCCAGGCCATATTTTTGCTTCACAAAATTGGCTGCTGAAGCTCTTAATTCCAGCATCCCGGCATTATGGGTGTACGAGGTGAAATTATCCTCTATAGCTTTCACCCCTGCGTTTTTTACATGCTCCGGGGTAGGAAAGTCAGGCTGGCCAATCGTTAAAGATATCATATCCTCTGTGTTTGAAACCATATTAAAAAACTTGCGAATACCTGAAATTTCTATATTTTTAACTCTCTCATTAATCAAGTGTTCCACGTCACTAATTCATCCTTCCCATTTATCGTAACCTCATTTTATCATTTTTTTCTCAAAGAGTGGAAAGAAGCATGTAAATTAAAAACAGCACAGGAAATCCATGCTGTTTTTAGGGGGAAGGGGAGTGATTTATTTTTTTAGGATTGAATTAATCATTTGTAAGGCTTTTATTTTTTAGTAGCCATAATCCCAGTCAACTTCATCTTCATGCCAGAAGACAGGAGAGACTGATCCAAAATCTACTAATTTATTTTCCAGTCTGCAATTGCAATGACTGCAGCCGCACTGTTCTTTAATTTCCTCAAAAATGGAATGATCAACATTTTCAATAAAGGTAACTGTATCCTCCTGAAAAAGAATAGCCGTTCCTTTCATATCACTGCACCTCTTTTTTTATTTTCTTACTCTTATTTACAGTTTTATTGTAAACCTATAAAAGCATCAGGTCCATGGTTTGTGAGAATGTTCACAAAAAGTTAGATATTTAAACCCTAAGGGCTAAATAACTGATGGGATTTTAATCTCATCAGTTATGAACGAAACTCTTATTTGTTTAAATCATACAAAAAATGAAGTGAGCAAGGTTAATTCTCATGGTATAGTATATGGTAACAGGCTGCTTTTCTCGGTGAAGCATCTAATTATTTACATAGACTAAAGGAGTAACAGCAATGGAAATAGGTAAAGGAATTTTGCTGGAAAGTGGCACCAACGAACTCGAAATCGTCGAGTTTCATATCGGGCCCAATAAATACGGCATCAATGTGATAAAGGTTAAGGAGATTATAAATCCGGTTAAGGTCGTTACAATTCCTCACTCTCATCCACATATTGAAGGGATTATAGAAATGTGGGGAGAGGTTCTTCCGGTAATTGATGTAGCTAAGGCTCTTGGTTTTCAGGGACCTCCGCCAAATCCGCTGCTTGAAAAATTCATTCTGACAGAATTTAATAAGCAGAAGATTGTTTTTCAAGTTCACAATGTCTCCCAAATTCACCGCATTTCCTGGCAGGATATCGAAAAACCATCTGAAATGTATAATGATGGACAAATAGTAGGTGTGGTCAAAATAAATGGAGAAATGTGTCTCCTTCTGGATTTCGAGAAGATTATTGTGGAAATTAACCCTGACTCCGGAATTAATGTGAAGGAAGTAAAGAAGCTGGGACCAAGAAATCGGTCAGATAAGAAATTACTTGTTGCTGAGGACTCACCCTTATTGAGGAAATTGCTGCATGATACCTTATCAGAAGCCGGATATCAGAATGTGGAGTTTTTTGAAAACGGTGCCGATGCTTTTGATTACCTAGATAGCCTTGCAGCAGAAGGCAGAAACATAACGGAAGAAGTTCAATTAATCATTACTGACGTGGAAATGCCTAAAATGGACGGGCATCATTTTACTAAAAAGGTTAAAGAAGACTCCCGGATGGCTAAACTCCCGGTCATTATTTTTTCTTCACTAATCACAGAGGATCTTCTCCATAAAGGTAAAATGGTCGGAGCAGAAGAACAGATCAGCAAGCCGGAAATTTCGAAGTTGATTCTTGCTATTGATAAACATATTTTATAAAAAAACAAAAGTAAAAATTTAAAAGCAAAAGCAAAAAAAAGCCGGAAAACCGGCTTTTTTATTATGGATTTTTTAAAAAATATTAATATCTTTCCCCAAGTTTTTTAAATATAGGTTTTTGGAAGGCTTTTGTGTGATTATGCGCCCTCCGGCTTTCCGGCTCTTGGCTTGATATTCCTGTATAAGACTGTAACAGGCTTTTTGCCATTGGCAGAGAGAGGGAAGATTTCGGGTTCCTGGAAAGCCCGTCCAATTTTCCTAAATGAGGCAGATCAGTAAAGTCGCTTTTTACTGGAGGAATATGAAACGTGTAATTTCCGCATTCCACAAGCACATCCGATCGCTGTTGGCTATTTCCCGGATTCTCTGAGAAATGAAGACCCACTTTTTTAGCCTTGCCTTCACCAATCAATTTGTTAAGAGCTTCTTTTTTTAAATGATATAAGGATTTTGGATTGGGAGCTGTTTTAGCATGTCTGTTGACGACATAGATAGCCTGGGAGAGGTTTTCTACAGTTAAATTTAATTTTGATGGGGGAGTATTGCCTTGGTGTGCCAACATTATAACTCCTTTCATTTTCATTGAATAAGGTCTATTATAACTCGTAACTCTCAAAAATAGAAATTAAAGTAAGAAGAGGTTTTATTAAGCTCTCATTGAAGTCTATTATATTAAAGGCGGACTGAATCCACAAAAAATAAAACAGGCCAGAATCGGCCTGCTTTGCTGCTTTTATTGAACGATATATTGTTGGGATGCCACATTAATTGGGGGTGCATAGGATACAGCACCTTAGATTGCTCCGCCATATGGAACTGCCCCGGGTATTGCACCGCCATATGGAAATGTACCTGGCATAAATCCGCCGTACATTCCGAATCCAGGATAGCCAGGGTAGGCCGGGTATATAGGTGGATAAAAAGGCCTGTTATAAAGAAATGGCAAGGCAAGTAGTCCTCCTGTTGCCAATCCTGCTACGAATGGAAAAAAGGGAAAAAATCTTGTATCTTCCTGGTTGCGGTAATAGGCAGGCGGCAAGTAATAAGGGTTCATCTGCTAGTACCTCCTCATTTTATTTTTCTTCTCCCACTATTTTATGGAATAAGCTATTGATTGAGCCTGTCTATATCAGGATTGGGTGAGCTAGCTGCAGGGATGATAAAATTTTACTATTTTCCTTGCCGAAAAGACTTGGCGAATACCAAGTTTTTCTAAAAAATTATTTTTATTTTGTACCGTCCGAGGTAAAATGAATGAAAGAATTTATATTTTAATATATTTTGCTGCTCTTATTTTAAATCTTTGGAGGTTATGATGAACAATCTAATAAGTCTCCTGGCAACGGAAAACCAAAAGAACTCTAGCTATGAAAAAATGAAATCAATCATATTTGATATAATATTTCAGCATATTCAGGACATGGTTTTTATAATGAAAGCACATTCTTCCGGTTTTACATATATATTTGTAAATGAGGCTGGTCTGCGTAATGCAGGACTCTCAGCAAATGTAATTGGGATGACAATACAGGAGGCACTTCCCTTACATCATGCTCATCTTCTGCTGCCGCATTATAATGAGGTGTTAAAGGAAAAAAAGACATTGGCATTTTCAAGTGAGTTTTTTCCCGATACAGGCGATATTTATTTTGGAGAAACAATTCTTACTCCTATAATAGACGACCAAGAAGTAAGATACATAATAGCCGTTACCAGGGATGTGACCGAGACAGTCAAAGAGAAGCAGGAACTGGTTGAAAGTGAACAGCGTTTTAGGTCAATAGTGGAGAATAATATGGATGCCATTTTTTCTCTAAGTCTTGATGGACAGATTCTTTATTCAAATCCCGCTGCTTCAAAGCTTACAGGATTTACAGAAAAACAAATAGCTTACCGCTCCTTTTATGACTTTATCGCGGACCCAGATATCAGCACGTTTAGGGATCTTTTAGTGAAAGCTGAGGCAGGATATGCCCTTGAAACAATGGACTGCAGGCTTATACATCGAAAGGGCTTTTTACTAACCATGAGCTTGAAAACGGTGCCAATAGTTATTGATGAGGAGGTAAAAGGTCTCTATGTGATCGGGAGAGACGTTACCGAGCAGGCGAGAAATGCGGAAACTATAAAATTTATGGCCTTTCATGATCAATTAACAGGATTATTAAATAGGAGGGCGCTGTTAGAACATCTAAATGAAGAAATTCAATACTGTAAGAAGCAACGGAATGAATTTGCCTTGATTTCAATTGATCTTGACCGATTTAAATTACTTAATGATTCATTGGGCCACTTGGCTGGTGATGAAATACTAAAAAAGGTTGCCGGCCGTCTTATCGATATACAAAATCAGAATTGCAGAATTTATCGCCAGGGCGGTGATGAATTTAATTTTTTGCTGACAAAGACTAACCGGAAGGGAACGGCGCTCTTTGCACAAAAAATTCTTTCTCAGTTCACAGATTCCTTTTATCTTAATTCAAATGAGTATTATATATCACCGAGTATTGGGATAAGTATTTATCCAAACGATGGAAGGGATGCTGAAACTCTTATAAAAAATGCTGATGAAGCCTTGTACCGTGTAAAGAGGAAGGGAAAGGCGCATTATCAGTTTTATCGCTCTGAAATGAATGCAGTTATGACGAATATTGTTAACCTTGAAACCAATTTGCGTAAAGCAATTGATCGGGAAGAATTAAAGCTTTATTTTCAGCCACAATTTGATTTAAGAACACAGGAAACAAAAAGCTTTGAAGCGCTGCTTCGCTGGAACAGCCCTGAATTGGGGAATATTCCGCCTGGAGACTTTATCCCTCTTGCTGAAGATACCGGACTTATTGTTCCTATTGGCCATTGGGTAATTGAAACTGCCTGCAGACAAATTAGAGAATGGAATGATAAGGGATACAAGGATATCCGTGTTGCTGTTAATATCTCTCCTAAACAATTTCAGCAGCCTTCCTTTACAAAGAGTATACAAGCCAGACTCGAAAAATATCGTTTACACCCTTCATCACTTGAAATAGAAATTACTGAAGGAGCCATGAGAGATACAAAAGAAACAATTCCTATTTTAAAAAGGCTGAGAGAAATGGGCGTAACTATCTCAATTGATGATTTTGGAACTGGCTATTCTTCACTAAATTATTTAAAGGAATCCCCGATTGATGTTCTTAAAATAGACCAATCTTTTGTAAGGGATATTTTAATAAATGAAAAGAACGCAGCTATTACCTCCACGATCATCCACTTGGGCCAAAGCCTTGGAATGGAAGTTATTGCTGAAGGGGTGGAAACAAAACAACAGGCTGATTTTTTAATTAATGCTAATTGCCATAAAGTACAAGGCTATTATTATGGAAAACCACTTCCTGAATATGAAGTGGAAAGCAAGTTTTTGAAAAAAAAATAAAATTGCCAAGTCGGTCCCTAGTCTTCTGGATAGGGACTTTATTTATAATGATAGAATATAAAATTTAGAATATTCATATTTTAAGTGGTACAATATAAATGAACAATCATTCACTTAAAGGGGGATTTGTATGAAGGGAAAGGTAGTTATTGTTACTGGCGGTTCCAATGGAATGGGAAAGTATATGGCAAAAAAGTTCTCCGAGGCGGGGGCAAAAGTTGCCATTACAGGAAGGTCAGCTGAAAGACTTGAAGAAGCTAAAAAGGAAATAGAAACAGAAGCGGGCCAGGTGCTCACCATCCAAATGGACGTTAGGGAAATTGAAGATGTAAAAAGAATGGTTAAAGAAACAGATGAACACTTTGGATCAATTGATCATCTCGTTAATAATGCAGCGGGAAATTTTATTTGCCCAGCTGAGAAATTAAGTGCAAATGGCTGGAATTCGGTGATAAATATTGTATTAAACGGGACTTTTTATTGCAGCAGTGAGGTTGGAAAGTATTGGATTGAAAAGGGGATAAAGGGCAGTATTATCAATATGGTAGCTACATATGCCTGGGGTGCTGGTGCTGGAGTTATTCATTCTGCCGCTGCAAAAGCAGGAGTTTTATCCATAACAAGAACACTGGCTGTAGAGTGGGGCAAAAAGTATGGCATCCGAGTAAATGCTATAGCACCAGGGCCCATTGAAAGAACAGGCGGTGCTGATAAACTTTGGGAATCTGAAGAGGCTGCAAAACGGACACTTAACAGCGTTCCTCTTGGCAGGCTTGGCAAGCCTGAAGAAATTGCGGAGCTTGCTCACTTTCTTTTTAGAGATGCAGCTGCATATATAAATGGCGAGTGTATCACAATGGACGGTGGGCAATGGCTGAATCAGCATCCGTTCTAACTTCTAAAAAGGGCTGACTCATTTCTAGAGTCAGCCCTTTTTAGTTAATCAAAATTTATATCCATAAATTCTCAACTCACGACAAGGAGGGCTTCGTCATTTACCACTAGGCATTTGCCGAGCTTTCTTTATTTATAAGAAACAGCTCTTGATTTTAATGCATGCCACGAATTGATAAATTGGCTCTTATTTACACGTACTTGTTTTTTACCAGAAAGCGGATCGTTTAAATAAACAGACTGGCTGTCATATCCAACTAGAAGAACGGCATGCAGGTCTAGTGGCGTCCGAATTAATTGCTGACCGTGATACCAGGATTCCCATCGGTCCGGCAAGCGAAAGTCACCGGTAGTCCATACAACAACAGGACGTCCCGTGGAAACATGAGCCAAAACTTCTTCAAAAGGGCAGCCTGTTAAATTAACAGCTCTGCCTGGAAGGTATTGGTTGACAATGTTTTCAATAGGTTTATCAAACACTGCATATCCAGCCCTTTTTCCAGTCATATCCCCAACGAAACCATCGTGTGGGTTACCCCAGCGTAAAATATCACCATTACGTGACCTAACAAGAGGGTCGGAGTCTTTTTTTACCACCTGAAACAATTCCATTTTATTGGTTTTGACTCCTGCATATGAAAGCATCATGGCCAAACTAGTTATTTCACAGCCATACTTTAGTTCCGGGTTCTGGTTGATTTGGATAACATTGAGCAATTGTCTGCCTTTGACTGGCTCCTTACTAGGTCCCGGTGCCGGAGATTGCTGGACTTCTGCAGCTTTAAAAGGAGCAGAAGTTTTCTTCTCACTCTTTTGAGTTGGGGAAGAAGGGTGACTCGTTTTTATTTCGGGTGTACTTTTAGTGCTATCCTCTTGGGGTTCGCTGCAGCCGATTAAAATTGGAAACAGTAGAGCCAACAGGTACCTTTTCAAAGAAACTCCCCTTTCAAACAGGTCTATCCTTATGTTTTGTTATAGTGTCAGAAATATAAAGCCTTGTTATTGGAAAGGAATGAAATCGAGGTAAATATGTTATAATTAAACATATTTTACGAGTGGAGGTACCGGCCATGGATGCTTTGGACATCCTTACAAATTTGGATAAAGTCGTACCTTACTATCAGCCAATTCTTAGTGCAGATGAACAAATCATTATTGGTTATGAGATTTTAGGACGATATATCCAAGGGGAACAAATAAACAGTTTGGGTCCTTTTTTTAATGACAAGGAAATTCCAGAGGAATATAAATTTGAGGTGGATCAGCTTTTACTTGAAAGAGCGTCCTTAATCGCATCACAGTTCGAACCCGGACAAAAATTATTTATTAATCGGTCAGTAGACCAATTGATGTATCAAGATGGTGAACCGTTTTTGGAACAGCTTCTGGCATTGGAGAAAAAGGGCTTACCATTAAACAAGTTTGTTCTTGAAATTGAATACGACAGCTATTCCGGGGATATACAGCAGGTTGTTCATTTGCTTAGTTATTACCGTACATACGGCATTCAAATTGCGGTATCAAAAAAAGAATTTGAAAAGAGTACTGTTGACCTTTTAGGTTTATTGGAACCTGATATCTTAAAGGTCAATTTGGCTGCGTTAAGATTAACCGGTACATCAGCCTCTTTCCAGGACATAATGTTTACTTTGTCGCTGCTGGCAAGAAAAATTGGTGCAGAGCTTTTATTTGAAAATATTGAAATGGATTATCAGCTTCAGTTCGCATGGAAAAATGGCGGCAGATATTATCAGGGATTTTATTTATCACACCCAGCCCCTAAGTTAGTTTCACCTTTTATGCTAAAGGAGAGATTGAAGCAGGAATTTCATGGATTTATTCTTTCAGAAAAGAAAAAAATTCAGGCTATTTACTCGGCTGCCGAATCTTTTCATCATAAGGTTCAGTCAATTGTTGTTAAACAAAAGAAACCATCCTACGAGGACTTGTTTTTACAAATAAAGCGTGAAATGGACCCTGCAGCATTCAGAATGTACGTATGTGATGAAGATGGTTTTCAACTTTCTGCAAACTACTTTAAAAACCCTGAAAGCGGGTGGGTTGTTCAGTCTGAATATCTTCATAAAAATTGGAGCTGGAGACCGTATTTTCTTGAAAATATAATCAAGATGAGAAATGAAAATAAAGGGATTTTGTCAGACCTGTATAGTGATATTGAAACAGGTGAACCCGTAAGGACTTTTTCTTATCCGGTCAGCTCCCAGGAATTTCTGTTTATTGATATTTCCCATCATTTTCTATTTGACTCCAATCTCATCCTTTGATAGCTGAATATAAAAATCGAACGGGAGGAAGGTTAAAATTAAACGAATTTAAGGGGGATAACCCATGAGTTTAATGTTTCTTTCCGTTGCTGTTATAGGAATTTTGGCCGTTTCGCTTATTTACACCTGGGTCCTGGCTAGACGGCATAATACGGCGGGGAATGGACTTGATACAGAGCTTGCTAAGCCAGTTAAGCGCCACGTATATCTCATTAATCCTGTTTTTTTATCCTATGGGATTTTCTTCGCTTTGCTTTTGCTGATCATTGTTTTTATATTCTTTGGCTGGTCCCGTTAGGTCTCTTTTAAGAGGCCTATTTTTTTGTTGTTAATGTAAAAAGGGAAGTTTTTAAGTTTTTTCCATTTATAAGGTTAAAAGGACAAGGAAGTGGGTATTAAAAATATAACGAAAATTATGTCTAATTGTGAGGTTATTTTACGAACGAAGTATAGAAAACATTAGCAAAAATATTGATAAAATGAAAGAATAACGGCTTGTCCAGAAAGAGAGGATAGAAAATTGAAAAAATTCCTGCTATTATTAATTTTTGCTTGTCTGTTTATACCGATATCCCCTCAAAACCCCCATGCCAATATGGAATTAAAAGACCGTGGAGAAGTTTTTAGCTTTCTGAAAGAAGCATTTAAGGCACAGGCTGCTTTAAGTGAAAAAGAGAGGACAAAAGAAGAAGTTGATGGGATTTTAAGTCCTTATTTTTCAGAAGAATACCAAAAGGCGTTTTTTAAGGAAAATTTAAAAGAGACAAATGGTAAGTATCTTACATACGCTTCTGATTTCGCGAAATATTATATTCCCTTTTACCAATATTCAAATGATACCCGTGTGGTCATTAAACCTGATAAAATTTATGTTTTTGAATATTTCCCTGAAAGTAATGAGGGGCCAGTAGGATATAAAAGCCATTATGAAGGCATACTGCTTGAAAACTTCTCGGGAGTTTGGAAGGTTTCAAAGTATCTTGATGATGAAATTCCTGAAGAAGTTATTAAAGAATCCCTATAAAACAAAAAGAAACCGCTCAGAGGGCGGTTTCTTTTTGTTTTTTAATCTCCAGTTTGGAGAAGTATTCAATTAGTCCCATTGAGGATACGGATAAATCTAAATTAAGGATAGTAAAAAAATCATCATTACTAGGAATGCGTATCTCCCTTAAAGATTCGGATATAAGAGTATAAAGGGAATTCTTGAGCTGCAATGCTCCTTTTTTAGGGTCTGCCATTGATGAAAATACTTTCTGAGTTTCATTAAGAAAAATTGGAAGCCAATACCGGATTTGACGATAAACTTCTTCTGGATTGCTGGTGGCACCAAAATGTCCAAAAAAGATTGACTCCACTTCCATTCCCTCATATAATCCAATCGAATCGAGCATCTTAATAGGATCAAACTGATTTGGGGAAGTAGAAGGAAGAAATAATTCAGCTCCATATTTATTCAGCTGAGGATAGGATACGCCTGCAGTATCTCCGGTGAAAATTAATTTTCTCTTTTCATCATAAATGCTCATATGATGATTGGCATGGCCGGGAGTGTCGAAAAAAGAAAGGATGGAATCTTGGCCAATTTGAAGTGTATCACCATGGTCTTTAATCAGAATTTTTTCTTCAGGAACGGGAAGAACAGGATGGAAAAGCTCATCAAATCTTTCGCCATATACAGCTTTTGCGCCAGCAATTAGCTTTTCTGGGTTTGCTAAATGTCGGGCTCCTTTTGGATGAACAATAATCTTTGCATTTGGACAATAACTTAACAATAGTCCTGCTCCGCCTGCATGGTCCAGATGGATATGAGTAACAATAATATGTTTGACCTCTTCCGGGCTTTTCCCAAGCTCTTTTAGTCCTTCAAGAATATAGGGGATGGACCGGCTGGTACAGGTTTCAATAATTGTTAGCTCTTCTTCAGCCAATACATAACTACCAGTTCTTTGAGGCAGCCCTAAATCAAAGTCATCAATCAAGTATATATTTTCTGCCATAAAAATAGTTTTTTTCAAAAAAATCCTCCTTTTATTTATTTTTACTTGGACAAATACCTGTCATTATTTTATGCTGTTAATATTGGGATGTAAAGAATTCGATTTAAATATTCTGAAAATAATTCATCAGGATAGAAACATGCCAAATGCGAAACCTATGGGTATACGCTTTTTTGTGTGAAAGGAGAGAGAGCATTGTCACAACTTCAAGGAATATTAACACGATTAAAAAACCTTCAGGAACAAGCTAGTTCTGGAGAACCTGCTCAGCGTTATTTCGAGGTTGAGGGTGAAAGAAAATGCCAGGTAACATTCCATCCTAAAACTGAAACGTTTGAATTGGAAGTATACAGCGAAAAAGAAAAGCCAAAACGCTATCAATTTGATAATATCGATATGATCACAATTGAAATCTTTGACTTAATTCAATAAGGAGCCATTATGGTTCCTTATTTTTTTTGCTTTTTACTCTCAGGATTAACGGAAACGGAAGGGTGCCTCCACTTTTGAAGTCCTGCTCCTACTCCCAAAGGGTTTTCATCCTTGCGGCTTATTTGAGTAGCTTACGGCTTAGTTACTAGCAAAACGGCATGATTACTATTTATTAGGTAATTACTATGATGTTACTCAATGGGTTACTTTGCTCCCTCTTTTAATTGAATGTACGAGCGGGGAGTTTGGCATTCTAACTTAAAGAGGTGAATAAAAATGATGCCAATAGTCATTTGTCCCAAATGCCAGAAGACTTCGGAGTTAAAAAATGTCCTTACGGCCCAGTCAAACCAAAATGTCATTTATGAATGTCCAAATTGCCATATGACTTTAAAAAATATTGAAACAAGCAAGGGTTAATATAATCTTAATTAGGACAGTACCCCGGAAACTGTGTTAGAATATATATGTGGTAAAACAAACATTGAGGAGTTTTCGGTGATGATAAGTCTTCATAGTGGGGAATTTTTGGAGGTTAGTCTTCAAGCTCTGATTATTCCTTCAGAACGTGTTGCGCATGTGCAACTCGGCAACAATCTTGAACATGCTTTATTGGTTTTAACAAAGAGTGGTTATACTGCAATTCCCGTTTTGGATCCGCATTATAAACTTCATGGATTGATCAGCACTCCTTTAATTATGGACTCGATTCTTGGTCTTGAGAGAATTGAATTTGAGAAGCTAGAAGAAAAACGGGTAGAGGAAATTATGAACACAAGCGTAAAGCGGGTTAAACTTACTGCATCGATAAAAGAATGCCTTGAATTATTGATTAATCATCCGTTTCTCTGTGTGGAAAATGAAGAAGGATATTTTGAGGGGATTCTTCCAAGAAGCACAGTCCTAAACCAATTAAATAGGCATATCAGAAAAGTAAATAAACATGAAGCTTAGGCTCCCTTTAGGGAGCCATTTTAAATCAAGAGGTGTTGTTATGGGTGCCCCATTAAAAAAGGCTCTTGCTAAAAATGATGAAAAACAAACGAATCGGCCGCTTGTATTAATATCCGTAATGCTTGCTATGTTCATGGGGGCTATAGAAGCGACAATTGTTTCAACTGCCATGCCGGCAATTGTAGGAGAATTGGGTGGCTTTACTCTTTATAGCTGGGTGTTCTCTGCTTATCTGCTTATGAATTCAGTAACAGTCCTTATCTATGGCAAGCTTTCCGATTTGTTTGGCAGAAAACCGATCTTATTTGTCGGAATATTCATATTTCTTGTTGGGTCAATATTATGCGGCTTTGCGGATTCCATGAAAATGCTAATTATTTTTAGGCTGATTCAGGGATTTGGTGCCGGGGCTGTTACCCCAATAGCAACTACCATAGTAGGAGATATTTATACTCAGGAGGAAAGAGCAAAAATCCAGGGATACCTATCAAGTGTATGGGGGATTTCAGCAGTTTTAGGCCCTGCAATTGGAGGATTTCTTGTTCAATACGTGAGCTGGCACTATGTTTTTTGGATCAACATTCCTTTAGGTATCCTCTCAATTGCTGGGTTGTATTTTTTCCTAAATGAAAAAGTTGATAAAAGACAGCATAAGATTGATTATCTTGGTGCCGTTCTGTTAACTGCGGCCATATCTTCCCTTATGCTTATTCTTGTAGAGGGAGGCGCTCACTGGGCCTGGACCTCATTTCAGTCCCTTGCATTATTTACTTTGTGTGCAGTTTCGCTGTTCTGGTTTGTTCTGCAGGAAAATCGGGCTGCTGAACCAATGATGCCATTTAATATCTGGAAAGAGCGATCTATTTTTATTGCTAATCTTACCTCGTTGACAACAGGAATTATACTGATTGGAATTTCGAGTTTTCTTCCGGCTTATGTTCAGGGTGTCATGGGAAAGACTCCAATTATAGCAGGTTTTACGCTTACTGCAATGTCAATCGGCTGGCCTATTGCTTCTTCCTTATCAGGCAGAATGCTTATCACAATAGGCTATCGTATGACTTCTATTATAGGCGGAGGGTTTCTTATAGCAGGCAGCCTTTTCTTTGCATTGATGACAGCTGATTCTGGACCCCTTTGGGCAGCTGCAGGTTCCTTTCTAGTAGGAGTAGGAATGGGGCTTACCTCTACGGCATTCATCGTTTCTATCCAAAGCACAGTGAACTGGCAGCAAAGAGGGATAGCAACAGCATCTAATATGTTTATGCGCAATCTTGGAAATACAATAGGAGCTGCATTGTTAGGCGGAATTTTGAATAGCCGGCTGAGCAATTATTTTTCTGGACATGCTGTTGATGGAGGGAAAAAGCTCCATGTAGATTCCGCCAATCAGCTTCTAAAGGGCAAAGGAAAAAATGAGCTTACCCTTAAGGCAAGAGAAGTACTGCAGGATGGATTGACACTATCGCTTCATACTGTCTATTATGCTGTACTTGCTGCAGCTGTTATTAGTTTAATCTTAATTATGTTCCTCCCAAGAAAAAGTAAGGGCTCCGTTTAAAATGGAGCTCTTTTTGCTTATTAAGTGAACTCCTAAAAGAAATCTTTTATAATTAATGAAAAAATATAAAAAGAGGAATTTGATGTCATCACTAAGTGAATTTCAATTATTATCAGTGCTTGCCCAGGAGATGAATATGAGGAAGGCGGCAGAAAGGCTGTTTGTCTCCCAGCCTGCTTTATCTCAGCGTCTCCAGACGATAGAAAAAGATTGGGGAGCCAAATTATTTATCCGCTCTCAAAAAGGATTGACTCTGACACCTGCTGGTGAGCATGTCATCCAGTTTGTAGACGAAGTCCTTTTCAAGCAGGAAAGAGTAAGGGAAACAATCCATTCCCTTCAGTCGGAAGTGGCTGGCACACTAAAGATTGCAGTAGCTTCAATAGTGGGGCTCAACTGGCTTCCACAGGTTTTAAAAAAATTTATAGAGAGATATCCTCAGGCGAAAATATCGCTTATAACAGGATGGAGCAGCGAAATTCTTAAATGCATATATGATGATCAAGTACAAATTGGCATAATAAGAGGAACTCCCGATTGGAAGGGGAGAAAAATACATTTATTTCAGGACAGCCTTTATTTGGTGGATAAAGAAATAACAAGTCCAGAACAGGTCCTCGAAACTGAACGTCCTTTTATTCAGTTTAAAAGTGATTCCAATTATTTTCAGGAGATTCAGGACTGGTGGCTTCGGCATTTTAAAACTCCTCCAAGAAGAACGGTTGTGGTAGACCAAATTGAAACCTGTAAACAAATGGCTTTCAATGGCATTGGATACGCAATCCTGCCTGCTATTACACTTAACGGAGCTGAAAAAGATATTTTTAAAATCCCGCTTCATGATGAGCATGGTTTGCCTCTTAAACGAGACACATGGCTTTTGGGATATGAATCTTCTTTTCAGCTAAAACAGGTCCAGGCTTTTGTAGAGGTTGTTAAAGAACATATTGAAGAAACAGAAAAGATGCAGTAATTTATCTTGTTTTAACTTCTTTTATTTGTTAAAGTGTTTTTTAGCAAATCAGATTTTTTTACACCAATTGTTGTGAAGAAAAACTGGGTATTTTATACATAATGGAGGGTTTTGCATGAAAATGATGGATGCAAATGAGATAATTTCTTTTATACAAAACAGCAAAAAAGCAACACCTGTAAAGGTTTATGTTAAGGGTGAGCTTGACGGGCTTGATTTCGGAAGTTCCGCAAAAACTTTTATAACTGGAAATACTGGAGTAGTTTTTGGAGAGTGGTCAGAGATTGCTCCGGTTCTTGAAGAAAATCAGTCAAAAATTGAGGATTATGTTGTGGAAAATGACCGCCGTAATTCTGCTATTCCTCTGCTAGATATGAAAAATATTAAGGCTCGCATTGAACCGGGCGCTATTATCCGAGATCAAGTAGAAATCGGCGAAAATGCTGTAATTATGATGGGGGCATCTATTAATATTGGTGCTATAATTGGAGAAGGTACCATGATTGACATGAATGTTGTTCTTGGAGGCCGTGCTACTGTAGGTAAAAACTGCCACATCGGCGCAGGAACAGTTCTTGCAGGTGTAATTGAGCCGCCTTCTGCCAAGCCGGTTATCGTGGAAGATGATGTCCTGATTGGGGCAAATGCAGTGGTACTTGAAGGAGTAACAATTGGTAAAGGGGCTGTTGTAGCAGCTGGTGCGATTGTTATTGATGATGTAGCTCCTTATACAGTGGTTGCGGGTACACCGGCAAGAAAAATAAAAGACATTGACGAAAAAACCAAGTCAAAAACAGAAATTAAGCAGGAACTTCGTCAGCTTTAATAGAAACTAAAATATGGCTTAAGCGAGGGCCAGATAAAGCGTGGAAGCTCTCCACGCTTTATTTTCGTTTAGGAAATTACACATTTTTACCTTGTGGATAACTCCGAACTAGGTTATTGTAATCTAGCTCCAGCGCCCAGCCCCTCGGGGTCATAAGCCAAATCACTTCAGAAATCAGGATTTCCTACGTGATTTGTCTTATGCCTGTTGGGGCTAACCAGGGCGCTTGCGCCTTTTGTTCTTATATTGAAAAATATTTTTAAGGTGCGCTAAACAGCGCCCGCATTTATCTTGAAAGTGGGAATACATATGGACACTTTTGTAAAAATAAGAAGAGACCTTCATCAAATACCGGAGCTTGGATTTAGGGAGTTTAAAACACAGGAGTATCTTCTATCATACCTTCAGAAACTTCCACAGGACAGAATGGTAATTAAAAAATGGAAAACCGGATTGTTTGTTATGCTTCACGGTTTAAAACCAACAAAAACAATTGGATACAGGGCAGATATTGATGGACTGCCAATTGAAGAAGAGACCGGATTATCCTTTTCTTCAACTCATTTAGGCCAAATGCATGCCTGTGGCCATGATTTTCATATGAGCATCGCGCTGGGAATCCTATCCTTTTTCGCTGAAAATCCAATTAAAGACAATCTTCTCTTTATCTTTCAGCCGGCCGAAGAAGGGCCAGGCGGAGCCGAACCGATGCTCCAATCAGATATTATGGATGCATGGAAGCCTGATATGATTATGGCTCTGCATATTGCCCCAGAGTACCCGGCAGGGACCATTGCGCTGAAGGAAGGGCTTTTGTTTGCTAATACATCAGAGCTTTTTATAGATTTAAAAGGAAAAGGCGGACATGCGGCCTATCCTCATCAGACAAACGATATGGTTATTGCTGCTTGTTCACTTGTCACTCAGCTCCAGACCATTGTTTCACGAAATATTGATCCTCTAGATAGTGCAGTTGTAACTGTTGGAAAAATAACAGGGGGCACAGTCCAAAATATTATTGCCGAACGGGCAAGGCTGGAAGGTACAATTAGAACACTATCCCCTGATTCCATGGCAAAGGTTAAAAAGAGAATTGAAGCATTGGTAAAAGGGATTGAAGCTGGCTATGAATGTGAATGTACTATCGATTATGGTGCAATGTATTACCAGGTGTATAATGACCATCAGCTTACCAAAGAATTTATGGATTTTGCCAAAAAGAATCCTGATATGGAGTTAGTTGAATGTAAGGAAGCAATGACTGGTGAGGATTTTGGATACATGCTTAAAGAAATTCCAGGCTTTATGTTTTGGCTTGGAGTCAATTCACCATTCGGCCTTCATCATTCAAAACTGAATCCGGATGAAACGGCCATTGAAAAAGCGGTTGCTTTTATATCCTCCTACTTAATGGACAAAGGAAACTAAGGTTGGGATATGCATATTATTTTCCTATTTTGCCTTAGAGTGGTAGAATTTAAGGGAAATATGTAACACAAAATCTTTCATTTATTTCGTTTATTTAAATTAAAAATAGGGCAAACCAATAAATGGAGTTTTAAATTGTAATTGATAATAAATACTTATTTAAATTAATTATAATTTAATATTGACTCAAAATAATTGTTGTTCTATAATGAATTTGTCCAGTAGTGGTAATCAAATTTGCCATAAAAAATTTTTGGAGGGATAAACATGCCAGAACGTATGGTTGCAAAACAAGCACCAAGATTTGAAATGGATGCAGTAATGCCTAATAAGGAATTTGGAAAAGTAAGTCTTGAAGAAAACATGAAAAACGATAAATGGACTGTATTATTCTTCTATCCAATGGACTTCACATTTGTATGTCCAACAGAAATCACAGCTCTTTCTGATCGTTTTGATGAATTCGAAGATCTTGATGCAGTAGTTATTGGTGCATCAACTGATACTATCCACACACACTTAGCTTGGATTAACACAGACCGCAAAGAAAACGGACTAGGAGACGTTAAATATCCGCTTGCTGCTGATACTAACCATGTTGTAGCTCGTGATTACGGCGTTTTAATCGAAGAAGAAGGTGTTGCACTTCGTGGCTTGTTCATTATCAGCCCAGAAGGCGAACTAATGTATTCTGTAGTTAACCACAATAATATCGGACGTGACGTTGACGAAACATTGCGTGTGCTTCAAGCGCTTCAAACAGGCGGCCTTTGCCCTGCAAACTGGAAGCCAGGACAAGCTACATTAAACGTTTAATTTGTTTTGCTGGGCCTAACCCGAATGTGTTAGGCCCTTCTTTGTAATAAAGAAAGGGAGGGTACAAGATGAAATTACGTGAGCCAATGCCTGAACTTGCCGGAGCTACAGAGTGGCTGAACGGACAAGTGTCAAAAGATGAGTTGATCGGTGAAAAGCCTACATTAATCCACTTCTGGTCTATCAGCTGCCACCTTTGTAAGGAAGCTATGCCTCAGGTTAACCAATTCCGGGATGATTACAAGGAAAAGCTTAATGTTGTTGCAGTTCATATGCCAAGATCTGAAAACGACCTTAACATAGAGGATATAAAGAAGGTCGCTGCCGAGCATGGGATTACACAGCCAATTTTCGTTGACAGCGAGCATAAGCTGACTGAAACCTTTGAAAATCAATATGTACCTGCATACTATGTATTTGATCGTGAAGGAAACCTTCGCCATTTCCAGGCCGGAGGAAGCGGTATGAAAATGCTTGAAAAAAGAGTAAACCGTGTCTTGGACGAATTGGAGAAAACCGAATAAGGATTTTTTAAAAGTTGTCTGTGCAAAACAGGCAACTTTTATTTTTTGTATGGATGTAACTTTCACCCCTTGGTTTCGTCATTATAAATAAATGATAACAGGGGTGCCAATGTGAAAAGACTTTTCTCTATCTTTATTTTGGTGTTTTTAATGCTTTCAGGCTGTAGTTCTAATCAGGAAGATAGTAAAGTATCCACTGAGAAAATGGATAAGGCAGGAAGCAGTTCAAAATCATCATTACAGAATTCTGCACCACCAAAAGAACAGCAGCAGGAAGAAAAAAAAGAAATGCCAAATCGAATGGTCATTTATCATGCAGAATTGGAGCTCCGGGTAAAGAATTTCGAAAAAACTGTCACATGGCTTGAACAACGTGCAACTGCTTTTGGCGGCTATGTCATTGACTCCAATGTATCAAAAGAGGGCAAAGAGCAGATTAATGGCACTCTTACAATTCGAGTACCACAAAAACATTTCCAGGAGTTTTTGAATGATGCCGAGGGTAAATCAGAAGTTCTTAATCGGCAGGTGACAGGGCAGGATGTTTCGGAGGAATATGTTGATCTGGAATCAAGGCTGAGATCGAAGAAGGCGGTGGAAGCCCGGTTGTTGGAGTTTATGAAAAACGCCGCTAAAACGGAGGACTTATTGAAAATATCGTCTGATCTTTCTTCGGTCCAGGAGGAAATAGAAAAACTGGAAGGGAAAATCAATTTTCTTAGAAACCAAACGGATTATTCAACTGTCACCATCACTTTAAATGAATCTAAAGTCATTGTGCCTCACCTCGATAAAAAATTAAATACATGGGAAAGAATTAAAAAACAATTTGTATTGAGTGCCAATGGTTTATTGACAGTGTTATCAGGGCTTGCTGTATTCTTGATCGGGAATATTCCTGTATTTACAGTTCTTTTTATCTTGGTCGCAAGCATGTTTCTCTTTTATAAAAAAATAAAGAAAAAGAATAATTAGAAAACTTATTCTTATTGTTTAGGTCCTTTAGTTTAGCACGACCTTCCGCGGGTATTTCTATACTGGAGGGCCTATTCTTGCTTAATGGACTTGTGAAAGATATCACAGTTGCTAGTCTACATAAGCATTTTTTATGACAGGGGGAATTTGAATATGGAATTGGACAGTGTAAGCCTGAGCAGGATGCTGACTACAATGACGTTGGCGTTCCACATTATTTTTGCGACAATTGGTGTCGGTGTTCCAGTGATGATATCCATCGCAGAATGGATTGGAATCAGGAAAAATGATGCTCATTACACACTGCTCGCGAGAAGATGGGCAAGAGGTTTTACTATTACAGTTGCTGTTGGTGTTGTTACTGGAACATGTATCGGACTCCAGTTATCAATGCTTTGGCCGAGCTTTATGAGAATTGCAGGTAAAGTGATAAGTCTCCCATTGTTTATGGAAACATTTGCGTTCTTCTTTGAAGCTATCTTTCTTGGAATATATTTATATACTTGGGATCGCTTCAAAAAACCTCTGTACCATTGGCTAATTTCAATTCCCGTTATTCTCGGTTCTTCAGCTTCTGCTGTATTCATTACTTGTGTAAATGCCTTTATGAATACACCTCAGGGATTTAAGCTGAAGGATGGAGCTATTGTAAATATCGAACCTTTTCGTGCCATGTTTAATCCCGCCGCACCATCAAAAATTTTCCATGTATTAACATCCTCTTATATGACAGCAGCGTTTATATTAGCTTCAATTGCAGCTGCGGCTATAATTAGAGGAAAAAAAAGTACTTATTACTATAAATCATTAAAACTTTCTTTGGCAATGGGACTGCTCTTCTCCCTTGCAACAGCCTTAGCAGGGGATGAGTCCGCAAAGTTTCTTGCTGAAAAACAGCCTGAAAAGCTTGCAGCTGCTGAGTGGCATTTTGAGACTGGCAAGGGGGCTGACCTTGTTTTATTTGGTTCTCTGGCAGGCGGGCATAGAGTAGAAAATGCTATTAGAATACCAAAAATGCTAAGTTTTTTAGCTGGTGGTTCTTTAAATACGAAAGTAACGGGACTCGATAAAATACCAGATGACGAGCAGCCTCCTTTATGGATTCATTACATGTTTGATCTGATGGTAAGTATCGGCATGTTTGGCATTGGCATATCTGCCCTTTATTTCATTCTTTTGAAATTCGGAAAGAGCTTTTGTGCGAAATGGCTTTTATGCCTGATAATAGCCTCTGGGCCGCTTTCCATGATTGCTGTTGAATTAGGATGGATCCTGGCAGAAGTGGGAAGACAGCCATGGATTTTAAGGGGATACATGAAGGTGGCAGAAGGTGCAACAAAAGCTGATAATGTCGGTTTAACGTTTGTTATGTTCTTTTTGCTTTATTTAGTTCTTGGAGTTATGTCTGTTTATGTACTGATAAAAATGTTTCGTAATAAACCTGCAGAAGAAGAGTTTGCCAGCCGGTATTCGCGTGTTTCCTGATTGGACAGACCTACTGTTGGGAGGAATAGAAAATGAGGCTTCAAATTTTAGGAATAGTAGTATTATGGATATTTTTATACGGTTATTTAATAGTCGCTTCCGTTGACTTTGGAGCTGGTTTTTTTGCATACTATGGAAAATTAACGAATAAAGACCATATTATTAATCATATTATCAGCCGATACCTTTCTCCAGTTTGGGAGGTTACCAACGTTTTTTTTGTTTTCTTTTTTGTAGGGCTTGTCGGTTTTTTCCCTGAAACGGCTTACTATTATGGAACAGCTTTGTTAATTCCGGGAAGCATTGCCTTGATCCTTCTGGCTATCAGGGGTTCATTTTATGCGTTTGGCAATTATGGTCCAAAATCCAATAGATTTTATTTATTTCTGTATGGTGCTACGGGCCTCTTAATCCCCGCGTCCTTATCTACAGCCCTTACCATTTCAGAAGGAGGCTTCCTGAAAAAGAATGGAGATTCTGTTCAATTCCTTACTGGAGAACTATTCAGAAGCCCTTATTCCTGGTCAGTTGTACTTTTGGCGATTGTATCAGTATTGTTTATAAGTGCCTCTTTTCTGACCTATTATGCAGGCAGGGCAAAAGACGGTGGGGCTATGGAATTATTAAGAAATTTTGCGCTGTTTTGGAGTTTTCCTACTATTATTGCAAGCCTGTTAGTTTTTTTATCTTTAAGGGAGCATAATCCTAAACACTTTCAGAACAGCCTTGAAATATGGTGGATGTTTGCTTTCTCTTTTTTATTCTTTTTAGCCGCAGTCTACCTGATTTATAAGAGAAAGTTACTGGGAACAGCATTTATCCTGGTTATGCTTCAGTTTTTCTTTGCATTCTTTGGATATGGCGCATCTCATCTTCCGTATATACTGTATCCGTATATTACCGTATATTCAGCCTACACAAGTGATACGATGGGAATCACTCTTGTAACAGTTTTTATTGCAGGCCTGGCTTTACTGGTGCCTTCATTAATATTGCTAATGCGCCTCTTTTTATTTAATGCAGATTATGTAAGGGGTCAAAAGTAAGATATTTGCATACAATTGTTTTATACTAAGATGGAAGAGTAATAATCATGTCTTTGTTGGGGGAATCCTTGTGAAAAAGAATTTTGCGGTTATTGGCCTGGGCCGTTTTGGCGGAAGTATCTGCCGGGCTCTTTCAGAACAAGGGCTTGAGGTCTTGGCCATTGACAGCGATGAAGATAGAGTAAATGAATACTCTGCTATTGCTTCTCATGCAGTAGTAGGAGATTCAACAGATGAGGCAGTATTAAAAAGTCTTGGAATACGCAACTTTGACCATGTAATTGTTGCAATTGGAGATAGTATACAAAACAGTATCCTAACTACTCTTATTTTGAAAGAGTTGGGAGTAAGGAATGTTACTGCCAAAGCGCAAAACGACTATCATGAAAAGGTATTGAAAAAGATAGGAGCAGACAAGGTGGTTCATCCTGAGAGGGATATGGGGAGAAGAATTGCTAATAACATTGCTTCCAGCAGCGTATTGGACTACCTTGAGCTTTCCGACAAACATAGCATTGTTGAAATTATAGCGAATGAGAAGCTGGGCGGTCATACGATTCTTCAATTGGATATAAGAGCACGTTATGGCCTTAATATTGTTGCCATAAAAAGAGGCAGTAATATTATTGTCTCTCCACAGGCAAGTGAAACTATTCTATCTGAAGATGTCTTGATCGTAATTGGAACCGATGAAGATATTAACCGTTTTGAAAAGAAAGTAATGAAATAAAGAAAAGTGGAGGCGCCCGTTAAGCGCCTAAATAGTCCTAATCTCATCCAAACCACAAAAAAAGAAGCAGGCACGCGGCCTGCTTCTTTTTTTATACCTCCATGATGATCGGAAGGATCATAGGGCGGCGTTTCGTTTTTTCATAAAGGAATGGAGCCAATGTATCTGTAATTTCATTTTTGATTTCGGACCATTGGGTTGTTTTTCTTTCCATAACTTTGTTTAGATGTTTGGTTATTAAAGTTTGTGCGTCATTGATAAGGTCACCGGATTCTCTCATATAAACAAATCCTCTTGAGATAAGATCAGGGCCGGCTGCAATTTTAAAGTCTTTCATATTAATGCTGACCACTACAACCACTAGGCCTTCCTCAGAGAGGATTCTGCGGTCACGCAACACGATATTACCGATATCACCAATACCGCTTCCGTCAATATAAACATTGCCTGAAGGGATTTTTCCTGCAACTTGAGCAGTATCCTGAGAAAGAGCAAGAACTTCGCCATTATCCATTATAAAACAATTTTCTCCAGCAACTCCGCAATCAACAGCAAGCTTTGTATGCATTTTTTGCATGCGGTATTCACCGTGTATCGGCATAAAGAATTTTGGCTTTATTAAACGAAGCATAAGCTTTTGCTCTTCCTGCCCGCCGTGTCCTGAAGTGTGAATATCGCTTAGTTTGCCATGAATAACCTCTGCACCAGCTCTAAAAAGAGAGTTAATGGTACGGCTGACACTGATGGTATTGCCAGGGATAGGAGAAGATGAGAAAACAACTGTATCCCCAGGAATGATCTGGATTTGTCTATGCGTTCCGTTTGCAATTCTGGACAGGGCTGCCATTGGTTCACCCTGGCTGCCAGTACAAAGTATAGTAACCTTATTGGCCGGCAGTCGGTTGATTTGCTGAGAATCAACAAATGTATCTTTTGGAGCCCTTATATATCCTAAATCTAATCCGATTTCTATAGCGGCTTCCATGCTGCGTCCAAAAACGGCAACTTTTCTTCCATTTGTCACCGCAGCTTCTACGACCTGCTGAAGACGGTGAATATTTGAAGCAAAGGTTGCAAAGATAACCCTTCCATCCACTTTCCGGAAAATATCCTGAATGCTTTCACCAACTCGGCGTTCAGACATGGTGAAATCAGGAACTTCACTGTTTGTACTGTCAGAAAGGAGACAAAGAACTCCCTCTTTACCGATTTCAGCCATTTTGGTCAGGTTGGCTGGCTCACCCACTGGTGTAAAATCGAATTTAAAATCTCCCGTATGAACTATTTGGCCAGGAGGGGTTTTTACTACGATTCCGTAAGAATCAGGGATGCTGTGGGTAGTTCGGAAAAAAGTAACAGAAGTTTTTCTGAACTTGATAATGTCATCTTCTTTAATTTCAATCAGCTTAGTCGTACGGAGAAGCCCATGCTCTTCAAGCTTATTTCTAATTAAGCCCAAAGCAAGCTTGCCTCCGTAAATAGGTACATTTATTTGTTTTAGTAAATACGGAATTCCGCCAATGTGGTCTTCATGTCCATGAGTTACAAAAAGGCCTTTAATTTTTTCCTCGTTTTTAACCAGATATGTATAATCCGGTATTACGTAATCAATACCAAGGAGTTCATCTTCAGGAAACTTGATTCCTGCATCAATTAAAATTATCTCGTCCTGAAATTGAACTCCGTAAGTATTCTTACCGATTTCACCAAGACCACCCAGTGCGAAAACGGCAGTTTGATCGTTTTTAACAAATTTCATAAATTATCAAATCTCCAATACTTTAAAGTCTTCATTTTGTTGTTCATATTCTAAAAAAGCTCCTTTGACTGCTTGTACAAATTCAACATTATAGTCATAGTTAGCCAATTTCTTTCTAACATCTCTTTCAGATTCGCCTTCCACGAATACTGATTTTGTGTTTTCTCTTACAGGTACCTGTCTAATGCTTTCTTGAAAATAAACTTTAAAAATCATTTAAATCGCTCCTTAATCCACATAACTTTTTCTATTATATAAAATTTTTATAACTTTTTCATTTATTTTATTTAATAAGGATGATTACCATCAAATGGATAGAGATGAAAATGCAAGCAAAACGGCTGCTGTTTACAAATTTACAATAAGGAAGGAGCCCTTCGCAAGTTTGAAGGGCTCAAAGTTTCAGGCAATCGTTTTTTTTCTGAGCAATTCTTTCCACTGTTTCAAAAGCTTTTCTCTTAGCTTCCTTAACATTGTGGATCATCTCCTTACTTCTTATTTTATACCATCCTTGTCCAATGTAAAGTGGGCAGGATACCGAAAAGAAGTTTTTTAAAAAATAAAAGTATCTATATATCACTATTATATGATGAATCAATTAAGAATTTCATGGGTAAACATGGAAAAACTTGTCCCGTTAATAAATTGACAATTTTAAAGAGAAGGTTTACTGTTTTTGATATTATATAGGTACACATTTAAAAATGAAGTTTTAAAGGCATTAAGTGGCTTTGCTGCGGGCTTATTTAAGCTTCCTCAAAGAAATTATTAAACATATTTTTAAAAAAACACCGGAGGGATGGGGATGAGCAAATTATATGGTGCCTTAATAGTTCTGAGTCTAATATGGGGCACTTCTTTTTTATTTATGAAAATTTTGCTTGAAGCGCTTGATCCAGCTGTTATTGTTTTTGGACGCTGTTTCTTTGGATTTTTAATCCTGGGAATTATTTATATGATAGTGAAGAGAGGCCAAATGAACGGAAGAAAGTTGCCCTGGGGAAAAATAACTTTTGTCGCTTTGATGAATAATGTAATTCCCTGGCTATTTATTTGCTCAAGTGAGACAAAAATTTCTTCTAGCCTTGCCTCCATTATTAATGCCATTACACCTATATGGACTTTGGTAATTGGCTTCTTAATTTTTTCTTCCCCTCTGAGAAAGAATCAATGGGTAGGTATAATAGTAGGCTTTATTGGAATTTTTATATTATCGGAAATAAAACCGGGTGATTTTAACGCGGGTCACTTATCTGGCGTTCTATTAATGTCTTGTGCCACCTTTTGCTATGGAGTAGGTTCACATCTTTCCAAGAAGTTCTTAAGCCATTTGTCTGTATTGGAAACATCATTTTTAACAATGGCCATTTCGGCTGCAATGAGCCTTGTTTGGGTGCTATTAACAGGACCGGGCCGCTTGGCAGGATTATTCGATGCCTCTGTCATTTTGCCCTTTGTAGGTCTTGGTGTCCTGGGATCGGGAATTGCTTACTTGCTTTATTACTTCCTAGTTCAAAAGGGAAGCCCGGAATTTGCATCCTTGGTTACTTACTTGGCGCCTGTTTCCGCAATACTGTGGGGAGCGTTGCTTTTAAATGAAGAGATCCATGCCTCAATGATAATTGGATTGGCTGTTATCTTCGCAGGTGTTTATATTTCTTCTCTTAAAGTAAAAGGGAAAACGGGAAAAAAAGCAGCAGCTTAGTTTTAAATCAACAAGAAAAGGAGCTTTTCATGAAAAAAATTGTCTTTTTTGATATAGATGGTACACTGCTTGATCATGACAAAAATTTGCCCTCAAGTACGAAAGAGGCTATAGAAGAACTGAAAAAAAATGGAGTTTTTGTGGCTATTGCTACAGGAAGAGCTCCATTTATGTTTGAAAACCTTCGTAAGGAATTGGATATTGATTCATTTGTGAGTTTTAACGGACAGTATGTTGTATTCGAAAATCAGGTTATTTATGAAAATCCGCTTAATGAAACAGAAATGGAAAAACTCTTGGAATTATCAATGCACAATTCGCATCCAGTTGTATTCATGAATGAAAAAACAATGAAAGCAAACGTTTCTCAGCACCCCTATATTGAGGAAAGCTTAGGGACATTAAAATTTACTCATCCTGAAGAGGATGCTGGTTTTTATAAAGGCAGAAAGCTCTATCAGTCCCTTTTATTTTGTGAGGAAGGTACAGAAAACCAGTATAGAAACGAATTTTCTTCTTTCCATTTTATAAGATGGCATCCATATTCAGTGGATATTCTTCCTGCGGGTGGGTCCAAAGCAGAAGGAATTAAAAAAATGATTTCCAGGCTTGGTTTTCAAATGAAAGATGTATACGCATTTGGTGATGGTTTGAATGATATTGAAATGTTAAAAGCTGTTGGTACAGGTGTAGCAATGGGAAATGGCGAGAATGAAGCCAAGAAGCATGCAGATCTAGTGACTAGTGACGTTGCAGAAGACGGCATACGAAACGGCTTGATAAAATTGAAATTAATATAAAGCTTTAATGGAGAATAGAAGCGAATTGTAGGAACTTGGCATTAGGCAATTGCTTTTGGCGGAAGCCTTAGTTTTTCTTATAGTATTGATCATGAGCTTATTCAATGTCATGCGGGGTTAGCAGGACTGGCTCAACGCCGCCCCGCGGAAACCGATTGCCTGGTAATGGAAATCAATAGGCCTCTTTACAAAAATAAAGCCGCCAGCTGGCGGCTTTATTTTTGGGATTAAGTATGGTTAAATTTATGTCTTATCTTTCTATCGCAATAGCGTTTTCAATTGGTTTGTAGGGGTCATTCTTATCGATTAGATCATAGAACATAATTCCGTTCAAATGGTCAATTTCGTGTTGAAAACAAATTGCCGGAAGCCCCTTTAAACGAAGTTTCACTTCTTTTCCTTCGAGGTTATAGCCCTTTACTGTAACACGTGCAAACCGAGGCACATATCCCTCTATAACTTCATCAACTGATAGGCAGCCCTCACCTGAAAGTAAATAGGAACGCTCTACTGAATGGCTGGCTATTTTTGGATTGAAAAGAGCATAGCTATACAATACACCTTTATTATCATAGACATGAACGGCGATCATTCTTTTTGAAACATTAATTTGTGGGGCCGCAAGTCCGATTCCTGGCCGCAAACCATATTGAGCTGCAATTTCAGCGTTTTGGCTGTTTTGCACATATTCCATTATATCCAATAAAGTTTTTTTATCTTCTTCCGATGGCGGCATTGGAACTTCTTCAGCTGTTTTTCTTAGTGTTGGATGGCCATCTCGGATTATATCCTCCATCGTTAACATGATCATTTCACTCCTGTATAAAAACTTGCTAATATATGTCTTCCATATTCATAATACTATCAAACAATTTATAAAAAGTTAATAATGGTGAACTATTTCTTGGGAAGGTTAACTCGTTAGGATTTAAATTACGGAGTAGAATTAAAAAGGGAGAAGAATTCCCCTCCTCCCTACTCCTATTATTTCCAGCAGGCACAGCCAACAATAATTAATAAAATAAATAGAACGACAATTAAAGCAAAGCCCCCGCCCAATCCAAATCCGCAGCCGCCTGCAGCTGGGTAAGCGTAACCACCGCATCCACCATAACCACCGCATCCACCATAACCATACATAAGAATAACCTCCTCCTATTTTTCCGCCACCGGTTTTCTATTATGTCTTGCCGGGTCAGTAGTATAAATTATGAACCTAGGCAATAGTCTGTATAGGCCCCTGCCCAGTAATAAAAATAAAAAATATTTATAAAATAAGTTGGAGGGACAAGTATTATTTCAGCGCCGGCTTGTTCAAAAACAGAGGATTGTCAAACAGATTTATAATAGATATAGTTAGAAAGTATTAAATGTTAGGGGGATTAGCTGGTGTCGTTTTTACTGAAATTTCGTTTAGCGTTAGCAATCTTTACAGCTATCATTATAGCCGCGGGCTGTGGACAGCAAAAAACGCCTGAGGATAAAATCTACAGTATACTGGAAAAGGTAGTTACAGCAGAAAAAGGGTTTGAGGATCAGCAGAATCCCCTTACCGCGTTAGAGAAACAGGAGAAGGAACTTTTTGATAAGATCATGGGGCTGGGCATGAAAAAGAATGAAGAAGTTTCTAAGCTGTCTGATCAAGCTCTTTCATTGGCAGAAGAGAGAAAAAACCATATAGATAAGGAACAAAAAAGTATCGAGGCATCAAAAAATGAATTCAAAAAGACAGATGATGTTATAGACGAGTTAAAGGATAAAGAATTAAAAGCAAGCGCATTAAAACTTTCCAATATTATGATGGACAGATATGCTGCTCATGACCAGCTCTACCTTGAATATTTAAATGGCATTCAGCAGGATGAAGATCTATACCGTTTATTAAAGAAAGATAATGTTTCGCTGGATGAACTTGAAGCTCAAATTAATAAAATTAATAAAACGTATCGAAATATACTTGTGATCAACGATAAATTCAATGATTTAACCGAGAAATATAACAAGCAAAAAGAACTTTTTTATAAAAAAGCGGGTTTTAAGGTAAAAGAGAATAGTTAATAAGAAAATCGGCTTCGGCCGATTTTCTTATCGTTTAGGAAATTATAGATTTTTACCTTGTGGATAACTTGAACTAGGTTATTGTAATCCAGCTCCAGCGCCCAGCCCCTCGGGGTCATAAGCCAAATCACTTCAGAAATCAGGATTTCCTACGTGATTCGTCTTATGCCTGTTGGGGCTAACCCGGGGCGCTTGCGCCTTTTGTTCTTTTTGGCTAATCAGAATATATATCCATAAATTCTGAAGGCATAAGAAAAAATAGGGCATCAGCCAAAAGGGCTTAGCGAATGCCAAGTTTTTCTAATAGTTTTTATTACGTTTTTGTTGGCAGGGAATCCGCGACATTCCTCTAAAAAGCATTCGTGTTTACTTCGACCAGTGCCTATTCTAGGAAGCTTGTTAAATGTCCTATGGAAAAAAGGGCTGCCCGGCCTAAAGGCCCTGGAATCGCCGAGTTTTCTATTAAAGAAGTTAACAGATACTAATGCAAAAAAATTGGCAACACAAATAAATGGAATAAAAGCTATTCACAGTTATTCCAGGGTAGAGCCATTTTTTTTAAAACGAGAGTGGGTGTGTTAAAACAGTGAACAATTAGTAATACAGTTTTGTTAATTATTGTAGTACAGTTCACTAAAAAAGTTTATTTTGTTTCCAACTTGGGTATGATGAAAAATTTATGTGCAATGTAATTGACGGGGTTTAACTCTTGATGTAAACTCAGAATGTAAAAAAAACATTGTATTAATATATTTACATAAACTACTGATACAGTATTTTCGGCGTTTAATTCCAAAATTGTGTTTTTGGCGGCATGAAGTGTGGAAAACTATAAAGTGCCGTTTTTTTGGACTACGAGTGCAGGAACGTTAGGGAACAACGCCGCTGCCTGATAAAGTGAGAATCGGCACCATAAAATCTTCAGCATTATTTGCTTTTTTGGGCAATCTAAAAGAGTGTATGTAAATTACTTTAATGTCTTTTAAGAAAGGAAGAGGTGACCCAGATGGCTTCTAATACAAAGAAGGCACAAAAGTTCGATGCGAAAAAGTCGCTCGAGACTGTAGAAGAACAATTTCAGACGCTTCAAATTTTAAACGAGGAAGGCGAAGTCGTTAATGAGGCGGCAATGCCTGAGTTAAGCGATGAACAACTTCAGGAATTAATGAGACGCATGGTTTATACTCGTATCCTTGACCAGCGTTCCATTTCGCTCAATCGTCAGGGCAGACTTGGTTTTTACGCACCAACTGCAGGGCAGGAAGCATCACAGCTTGCATCTCAATTCGCACTTGAAAAGGAAGACTTTATTTTACCTGGATACCGTGATGTTCCTCAGTTAATTTGGCATGGACTTCCGCTTTATCAGGCATTCTTATTCTCACGCGGGCACTTCCAGGGCAACCAGATTCCTGAGGGTGTAAACGTAATTTCTCCACAAATCATCATTGGCGCTCAGTATGTTCAGGCTGCTGGTGTTGCTTTAGGAATGAAAAAGAACGGTTCAAAATCGGTTGCTATCACATATACAGGTGACGGCGGTGCGTCACAGGGAGACTTCTACGAAGGAATTAACTTTGCGGGTGCTTTTAAAGCTCCAGCTATTTTCATTGTTCAAAATAACCGTTTCGCAATCTCTACTCCTGTTGAAAAGCAATCTGCCGCAAAGACAGTTGCTCAAAAAGCAGTTGCAGCAGGTATTCCTGGAATTCAGGTTGATGGCATGGATCCATTGGCAGTTTATGCAGCAGTACGTGAAGCACGTGAACGTGCTGTTAACGGAGAAGGCCCAACACTAATTGAAACTTTAACTTACCGTTATGGCCCTCATACAATGGCTGGGGATGACCCTACTCGTTATCGTACTTCTGAGCTTGATAACGAATGGGAAAAGAAGGATCCACTTGTACGTTTCCGTAAATTCCTTGAAAACAAAGGACTATGGAATGAAGAAAAAGAGAACGAAGTAATTGAAAAAGCAAAAGAAGAAATTAAAGAAGCAATTAAAAAAGCAGATGCGGCACCAAAACAAAAGGTAACAGACCTAATGTCTATTATGTTTGAAGAAATGCCTCAAAACCTTAAAGAACAATATGAAATTTACAAAGCAAAGGAGTCGAAGTAAGTCATGGCTCAAATGACAATGATTCAAGCAATTACTGATGCGTTGCGTACAGAGCTGCGCAACGATCCTAAAACCCTAGTGTTCGGAGAAGACGTTGGCGTAAATGGCGGCGTATTCCGTGCAACTGAAGGACTTCATAAAGAATTTGGGGAAGACCGGGTATTTGATACTCCTCTTGCTGAATCAGGTATCGGAGGTCTTTCAATCGGGCTTGCTTTAACAGGTTTCCGTCCTATCCCTGAAATTCAGTTCTTTGGCTTTGTTTTTGAAGTAATGGACTCTATTGCCGGCCAAATGTCACGTGCGCGCTACCGTTCAGGCGGTCGCTATAATATGCCAATTACAGTTCGTTCACCATTTGGCGGTGGGGTGCACACTCCTGAGCTCCACTCAGACAGCTTAGAAGGTTTAATGGCGCAAACTCCTGGATTAAAAGTAGTTGTACCTTCAACTCCTTATGATGCAAAGGGATTATTGCTTTCTGCAATCCGAGATAATGACCCTGTAATTTTCCTTGAGCACTTAAAGCTGTACCGTGCTTTCCGCCAGGAAGTTCCTGAAGAAGAATACACTATTCCACTTGGAAAAGCAGATGTTAAGCGTGAAGGTACTGATTTGTCAATCATTACTTACGGTGCAATGGTTCATGAATCATTAAAAGCTGCCGAAGAGCTTGAAAAAGAAGGACATTCAGTAGAGGTAATAGACCTTCGTACCATCAGTCCGCTTGATATTGATACTATTATCGCTTCGGTTGAAAAAACAGGCCGTGCGATGGTGGTTCAGGAAGCTCAAAAGCAAGCCGGAGTAGCAGCAAACGTTGTTGCTGAAATTAATGACCGTGCTATTTTAAGTCTGGAAGCACCTGTTTTACGTGTAGCCGCAGCTGACACAGTGTACCCATTCTCACAGGCAGAATCTGTATGGCTTCCAAATTACAAAGATGTAATCGAAACAGCTAAAAAAGTTCTAACTTTCTAATAGCAACTGGGAAATAGGAAACTGTTTCCCTCCTGTTTTTTTACAATCATAAAGAAATTAACGTTAAATAGGAGGATGAATCATAGTGTCATTCCAATTTAAAATGCCTGACATTGGTGAAGGTATTCATGAAGGCGAAATCGTCAAATGGTTTATAAAAGCCGGCGATAAGGTTCAGGAAGATGACGTTCTTTGCGAAATCCAAAATGATAAAGCTGTCGTTGAAATTCCATCTCCAGTAGAAGGTACTGTTATTGAAGTATTAATAGGTGAAGGAACTGTCGCTACTGTTGGACAGGTACTTGTAACCTTCGACGCACCTGGATATGAAGATCTTCAGTTTAAAGGTGACGAAGCAGCAAACGAAGAAAAAACAGAAGCTCAGGTTCAATCTACACTTGAAGCTGGCCAGGATATTAAAAAAGAGGCAGCGGCTCCTCAGGCAGCCGACACAGCAACAGGAGCCGGTGCACAGCCCCAGGCTGACGTTGACCCAGACCGCCGTATTATTGCGATGCCTTCTGTACGTAAATATGCACGTGAAAAAGGCGTAGATATTCGCCTTGTTGCAGGTACAGGCAAAAATGGCCGGGTTATGAAAAACGATGTAGATGCGTTCTTGACTGGAGGGGCTGCCGCTCCAACTGCTCAAGCAGCATCGGCTGAAGCTGCACCACAAACTGTAACTGAAACAGTACCTCCTGCTGCATCAATTCCACAGGGTGAATATCCTGAAACTCGTGAAAAAATGAGTGGAATTCGTAAAGCAATTGCTAAGGCTATGGTTAACTCCAAGCATACTGCACCACACGTTACTTTAATGGATGAAGTAGATGTAACAAAACTAGTTACTCACCGCAAGAAATTCAAAGAAGTTGCTGCTCAAAAGGGCATCAAGCTTACATTCTTGCCTTATATCGTAAAGGCATTAACAAGCGCGCTTCGTGAATTTCCTGCGTTAAATACATCTTTGGATGATGCAACAAGTGAGATTGTCCATAAGCATTACTATAATATTGGTATTGCAGCGGATACTGAAAAAGGTTTATTAGTACCAGTTGTTAAGGATGCAGACCGTAAATCAATCTTCTCCATCTCAAATGAAATTAATGAACTTGCAGGAAAAGCACGTGAAGGTAAACTTGCACCAAACGAAATGAAAGGTGCTTCATGTACGATTTCCAATATTGGTTCTGCAGGCGGCCAATGGTTTACTCCAGTAATTAATCATCCTGAAGTGGCTATTCTTGGCGTTGGACGTATTGCAGAGAAGCCAATTGTTAGAGATGGTGAAATTGTCGCTGCTCCAGTTCTTGCATTATCATTAAGCTTTGACCACAGAATGATTGATGGAGCTACTGCTCAAAATGCATTGAACCATATTAAGCGTTTATTGAACGACCCAGAACTATTGTTAATGGAGGGATAATAAATGGTAGTAGGAGATTTTCCAATCGAAACTGAAACTATAGTCATTGGTGCCGGACCTGGCGGTTATGTTGCCGCAATCCGTGCTGCACAGCTTGGACAAAAAGTAACGATTGTCGAAAAAGCAACCGTTGGTGGCGTCTGCTTGAACGTAGGATGTATTCCATCAAAAGCTCTAATTTCAGCTGGCCATCGTTTTGAGAATGCTAAGCATTCCGAAAACATGGGTGTAATTGCTGAAAATGTATCCCTTGATTTCTCGAAGGTACAGGCTTTTAAAGAAAGCGTTGTAAAGAAATTGACTGGCGGTGTTGGTGGCCTTTTAAAGGGAAATAAAGTGGATATCGTGCAAGGTGAAGCTTATTTCGTTGATTCCAATACACTTAAGGTTATGGATGAAAAATCATCCCAGACTTATACATTTAAAAATGCTATTGTTGCAACAGGTTCCCGTCCGATTGAAATCCCAGCTTTCAAATATTCAAAACGTGTTTTGGATTCAACTGGCGCTCTAAATCTTCAGGAACTTCCAAAGAGCATTGTCGTAATTGGTGGTGGTTATATTGGAACTGAGCTCGGCGGAGCATACGCAAGCTTTGGAACAAAAGTAACAATCCTTGAGGGTGCGGATGAAATCCTGAATGGATTTGAAAAGCAAATGTCTGCTCTTGTAAAGCGTAACCTTAAGAAAAAGGGTGCGGAAGTAATTACAAAAGCATTGGCTAAAGGTGTAGAAGAGAGAGAAGACGGCGTAACAATTACTTTTGAAGTAAAAGGCGAAGAACAAAAAATTGATGCAGATTATGTATTCGTCATGGTTGGCCGCCGTCCGAACACTGATGAGCTAGGTCTGGAACAGGCAGGCGTGGAACTAAGTGAGCGCGGGCTCATCAAGATTGACAAACAATGCCGTACAAATGTGAGCAGCATATATGCAATTGGTGACATTGTTGCAGGACCGCCTCTTGCACATAAAGCATCTTATGAAGCGAAAGTTGCAGCTGAAGCAATTGCCGGCCATACTTCTGAAATCGATTATCTTGCCATTCCTGCAGTTGTATTCTCTGACCCAGAATTGGCCTCAGTAGGTTACACTGAACAGCAAGCTAAGGAAGAGGGCATTGAAATTGTTGCTGCTAAATTCCCATTCGCAGCGAATGGACGTGCTCTTTCCTTAGACGAGCCAGATGGTTTTATGAAGCTAGTGACCCGCAAAGAAGATGGATTATTAATCGGTGCACAGATTGCTGGTACAGGTGCGTCTGATATGATAGCTGAGATGGGTCTTGCGATTGAAGCAGGAATGACAGCAGAAGATGTTGCCATGACAATTCACGCACATCCAACTCTTGGAGAGATTTCTATGGAAGCAGCCGAAGTTGTTCTTGGCAGCCCAATCCACATCATGAAGTAAGAGAAAAAAGCCTTTCCGGCAACGGAAAGGCTTTTTAATTTGTTTGTAAAACTCTCGACACAGGCTGTGTTATCTGTTCTTTTGAAACTGCACCATTTATATTTATCATCACTTGATTTTTATAGATTACCAATAAAGCAGGACGTGTCTGATCATGGTAAGAAGTTATATATTCCTCCTTTTCATCAGCGGGAAGAACCTGCATCGAATGCATTTCTTCTGGGAAGTCCTTTTTTAATTCAAGTAAAGCATCATAATATGCCGCTTCCTGATTAATTTCTTTTTCGTTGGAAAAGAAAATTATCTGTTTTATATCTTTATTTATCTCAATGTTTTTTTCAGTATGTCTTTTATCGCAAGAGGCGTTAAGAACCAATAAAGAAACCATCACAATATAAGGAAGTATTTTCATTACTCGGATAGCCCTCGCTTTGTATTTTTTTAAAATCTGCCACTGCCTTTGGATTAGAAACGAGAAAATTCCAGGGTAAATAATTGACCTAAATTAAATAATTCCCTCTTTTTGTATATTCATTTTATCATGGCAATATTTCTAATTTTGGCTTGTCACCCAAATGTTATATAAATGAAAAATAACTTATCGATTCACAACATATAATCATAAAACATCAGGGTCCGGCAAAGAGATATAAATCCGTGGCGGTGGTATAATGAAAATTTATGTGGTTATTCTTCTGCAATTAATTCTTTGGAGTGGGTATACGCTTACCTCATGGCTATCAAAGCATGACCAGCCCGTTTTCAATATCATTATGTTTTTTATTTTCTTTTACTTGGCTTTTCAGATAGGGAACTCAATTACAAAATCAGCCAGGATGACTTTATTTATAACTGCTTTCAGTCTTGCTTTGTATGGGTCGTTCCATATGACAATGACCCTTATTTCCCATTAAAAAAACACAGCTTATTGCTGTGTTCTGTTTTTCGACAAAACGGGGTTCAGAAAGCTTAATTCCGACCCCCTATTTTAATTAATAAGAAGTAATAAAGTTTTCTCTTTTAAATTGTCTAGCTCAAGCGCCCAGCGAAATTCAGTGCGATGTAAATTTCTGTATGCTTTCCTTGTGCTATCGCATGTCCTTCGTGAGGTGTTGATTCCAGAGGCTTACTCAATGTCCTGCGGGATTAGCGGGACAGGTGAGACCCCACAGGCGTATGCGCCGAGGAGAAAGAAGAACGGAGGTGTCTTGTTCAGCCCCGACAAGCGCTGAATTATGCCAGGCTCCCCGCGCCCCGCGTGGGAATGGAAATCAACAGGCGTCCTCTACTAAAATAAATAGACTGTAGGCAAGCTCGATTTTCATCGAGTTTTTCTACAGTCTGAACCTTACTTATAGCCTGTGTTATTTTTTGTATGGAATATCCTTTTTAAAAAAGCGAATAATGATGCTGATCAGTGAAAATAAAAGAGCAAACAGGATTATAAATGAAATGATAAAAGGCACAAAGCTAAAATCAGTTTTCTTTTTTATAGGGGATTGAAACTTCACTTCCAATGGATATTGTTTATCTACATCAGGAAGAACCACAGTTTGTCCAACAAAAGGGATAGGCCCACCGAAATGAACCGTTTGATTCAAATCTGTAGGTTTCTTCTCAAAATAGCTTTTAAAATAATAGGGAGAAGCAATCGTGAGCCCCAGGCTGATAATAAATACAATGATGAATTTTCCTTTAGACATTAAAATCCTCCGTATTAAAATAACTTAAGTTCTTAAAATAAAGAACAGCCGGCTAGCTGTTCTTTAAAAGAATTTTTGTGGTCTTACTTCTTTCTTGGATTATAATACATTACTCTGCCATTAAACAAATGAAGCTCTGCTTGAAGCTTCTTGCCGAGGAATTTACAAAATTCATTAGCTTTCCCTTTGTCCCCATAGGTACAGCCTTCAGGAAGTGTGACCTGGACGAACGATTGTTCCCGCACTGTGCCGTCTTCATCCTGAACATTTTCCTTATCGACACCTAGAAGAATGGCGTAGTATTTTTCATGGTCGGAGTGAAGATAGAACCACTTACCTTTACCTTCAGCTGTTTCTTTTATTTCATATGGAAAAGCCATTTCACTATAGGACCAATCGACCTGATTGCCAGTTTTACTGGTTATTTGTTTATAATACAAAAAAAGTTCCTTTACTTCATCAACCGATATATCAGTTTTTGCTGATGAAGGTACGAGTTTAATATATGCATTTTCAGCCATGTCCAGTTCCCCCTAAACACTTTTACTCCTTACTTACATTCTAGCACTCTGTAAAAAAGAATGACAACAGGTTGCCAGAAGAAAATCCATAATTATTGCTTTATATTGAAATTTGAATTATAATAATATTCTAACAATTTATAAAGGAGGAGTGAAATGAATTTCTTCGAAAAGCTCTATGACGAGCATGAAAATGTTAAAGTACGCTTTGTCGGATTTGCCACTGATGAAGCAAGATATGACTTTGGGATCGTCTTTACAAATATGTTTTTCGGAAAGCCTCTGGTAGTATGTATGCAAACAGGCCGTTCAACTCTCCTTGACTCCCATGATATAAAAGACACTGAACATTTGCAGAAAGTTTTTAAAATAAATAGTAAAAAACAGGCTGCAGAATTAAGTGAATTTTTCTCTGAAACCATTCCTTCTATCCCATTTGAGACCCAATATGAATAATATTTAAAAAGGCAGACCTTTAAAGGTCTGCTTTTTTAGTATGTTTTATTAAATATGTTATACAATTTAGGCTTGATATTATAATAATGTTATATTATTATTAATATATGAATCATAAAGCGCTTTCAAATAAATCAATTGGAAAAGGGGATTGATAAAATGGGTACTATCGTATGTCAGGCTTGCAACTCTACTATTGATCATTTTGAAGATGAAAAAGTGACCGTCCTATATTCCAACTGTAAAACGTGCAGCAGCCACAACCATTCAGATGAAGAAGATATAATGAATTAATAAAAAACATATTTAAAACAGGGCTCCCATTGCGGAAGCCCTGTTTTTTTAGCGAACGACACTTTTGCTTATTGAATTATCGTATGGCTTTGTATTCTTTAATTACATGTATCATTTTAAGCTCATCATCTTCAGGCCCCTGGACCGGAAGCCCTACTTCAAGGTTTTTCTTAATATAATGTAAATTTTCCTTTGTAATGATTTCACCCGGGATAAAAATTGGAATTCCTGGAGGGTATACCATTACAAACTCCGCAATAATACGTCCTTCAGATTCTGCAAAAGGTATAATCTCTGTTTCCGCATAGAATGCATCTCTTGGTGTGAGTGCCAGAACAGGAATATCAGGGAGTAGAACCTGAAGGGGAGCAACCTTCTCAGCCCGATGGGCACATTCATCTTCAAGTGCTTTTAATGCCTCTACCAGGATATCTCCCTCGCGGTCAGTATCACCTAAAGTGATAATACAAAGAATATTGTAAATATCCGATAATTCCACTTCAATATTAAACTTTTCACGAAGCCAATTTTCCACTTCATAACCAGTGAGACCCAGATCCTTAACTGAAATAATTAATTTGGTTGGATCATAGTCGAAAGCAGCTTTTGAACCCAAAATTTCTTCACCAACACAATAAATATGTTCGAATTCATTGATTCGTTTTCTTATTGACTGTGCCAAATTTATTGTTTTGTCAATCAGCTTACGGCCTTCTGTTGCGAGTCTTCTTCTTGCTACATCTAATGAGGCTAAGAGAAGGTAGGAAGTAGAAGTGGTTGTCAGCATGCTTAAAATGGACTGAACGCGATTTGCTGAGACTAGGCCTTCTCGAACATTTAAAATCGAGCTTTGAGTCATGGATCCGCCTAGTTTATGAACACTCGTTGCTGCCATATCTGCACCTGCCTGCATGGCTGACAATGGAAGATCCTCATGGAAATGAATGTGCACCCCGTGTGCCTCATCAACCAAAACAGGAACACTGTAGGAGTGTGCAATTTCAACTATCTTCCTAAGATCGGCTGAAACACCGAAATAAGTTGGATTAATAACAAGTACCCCTTTAGCATCAGGATGTTGTGAAAGAGCCTTCTCTACAGCATCTGTTGTAATTCCATGAGAAATACCAAGCTCCACATCAATCGCCGGATGAATGAAGACTGGGATTGCCCCTGAAAAAACAATGGCTGACATTACTGATTTATGAACATTTCTTGGGACAATAATTTTGTCCCCAGGTCCGCAGACAGCCATTACCATGGTCATGATAGCGCCGCTTGTTCCCTGTACCGAAAAAAATGTATGATCTGCCCCAAAAGCTTCAGCAGCAAGGTCCTGAGCTTTTTTTATTATCCCTTTTGGGGAATGCAGGTCATCCAATGGGCCAATATTAATTAAATCGATTGAAAGGGCATTATCACCAATAAAATTACGGAATTCAGGATCAATTCCTGCTCCTTTTTTATGTCCGGGTATGTGAAATTGTACCGGTTCTTTTTTCGCATGTTCAACTAATCCGCTAAATAACGGTGTTTCAAATTGTGACAATATAGCTTCACACCTCTTTACATCAAATTGCAATTCATAATAAAAAGTCATAAAACAAATGAATTATAGCATTATTAGCTTTCATTGCATAGAAATATGTTACTTTGTTAACCTGTGTCGATTTTAGTTTTTCTTCTTAAAAGGAAATTTAACCTTGAAAGACGAAATTACAGTAAACCACTAGTTAGCAGGAGGAGAAATATGAACTGGAATACAAGAGTAACAGAACTTTTAAACATTAAATATCCAATTATTCAAGGGGGGCTTGCCCATCTTGCCTATTCGGAGCTTGCAGCTGCTGTTTCAATTGCAGGCGGATTAGGCCAAATTACGGCAATGTCTCTTAATGAACCGGCAGAACTACGGGAAGAAATCAGGAAAGTAAGAAAATTGACAGACAAGCCTTTTGGGGTTAATTTTGCCATTGGCCAGCACGGAAGGCCATTTGAGGACTTTGTTAATATTGCCGTAGAGGAAAAAGTTCCAGTCATTTCAATGACAGGAGGCAATCCTGCACCAGTATTTGACTTGCTTAAAGGAAGTAAGGCAAAAAAATTAGTTTTGGTTGCCGCGAGAAGGCAGGCAATAAAGGCGGAGCAATTAGGAGCAGATGCGGTAATGGTTGTAGGTCAGGAAGGTGGTGGACATCTGGGAAAAGATGATATTGGGACAATGGTTCTTATACCAAGAGTAGTTGATTCCGTTTCTATTCCTGTAATAGCTTCAGGAGGCATTGGGGATGGCAGAGGTTTAATGGCTTCACTTGCACTGGGTGCAGAAGGAATTGAGATGGGTACCAGATTTATTGCTACCAAAGAATGCGTTCATGCCAGCGAGGTCTATAAAAAACTTCTTATTGAAGGTACTGAGTCAGATACCACTATTATAAAACGATCTTTAGGGGCTCCAGCCAGGGCGATTGCCAGCCAATGGACGAATAAAATCCTCGAGCTTGAAAGCGAAAACCGTGGTTATGAAGAATTAAAGGACTATGTTAGCGGGAAAGCCAATAAAAAATTAATTTATGAAGGCAGTTTAGATGAAGGCTTTGGATGGGCTGGCCAGGTTATGGGATTAATAAATGATATTCCCAGTGTCGCTGAACTGTTTCAAAGAACTATAGGAGAAGCGGAGAGAATCAGAGGCAAATGGGGGAATAGGTAAATTGAAATTAGGACTAAAAATCAGTAAAATGGTTTCATTGACTGAAAGCAGGTGAACAGAATGGAATATCAATACCCTATTGATTATCATTGGTCTACAGATGAAATAGTGGATGTAATCAAATTTTACGAAAGCATCGAGAAAGCCTACGAAAAAGGTGTTGGCAGAGAAGATCTAATGGCAGCATACAGAAGGTTCAAGGAAATTGTTCCTGGGAAATCGGAGGAAAAAAAGCTTTGCGGTGAATTTGAAGACATTAGTGGGTACTCTCCGTATCGAACAGTAAAAAAAGCTAAGGAAGCCTCTTCAAACGAGAAAATTATAATGCGAAACTAAAAATATTTATTACAAAAGAAGCTCCCTGGTAAATTTCAAGGGAGCTTTTCTATTTAGATAAAACGCAAAGTCTGTACCATTAGTATCTGCCTAATAATTTGCCAGTATTTATATAAGATAGAAAGTTTCTATTTCAATCCCTTGCTATTTAAGGTTTATGACAATTTATATAGGGGTAATAATTTTCTAAACACATTATCAATTTCCTTGAGCAGCAAAGATGGGCCCATCTTAACAACTTCATCCCGGTCAATTTGCAAACCACAAAGAATCTCAGCTTTTTTGACCGTTTTCAAGCGTTTAAAAAGGGCAGCTAAGTCTTCTTTTGATAGCTCGCTGTGCTTCACAGCTCCAGGCTTTGTATGATCGCTAGACCAGGAAAAGCGGCCCGGTATCTTTGAATATAAGCTATCAATGTGTTTCTCAAAAGCTTCGCCGATTTTCTCCTTTTGTGGAGACTCATAAATGACTGCAAACCATATAAATAAATGAGTTTCCCAAAGGCCGATTTGGAAATGCGGAAGCATCTTATATCCGCGTGGATTATTCGCAAATGCAACCCAGGTGTCTTTAGGAGGATTAACTGTACGACGTGCATGTTTAGCAACATGAACGAACATTTCATCGCCAGCCATTACGGATAAAACAGGTCCGAAGGTATCACCTAAACTTTCAAGCTTGGGACGAATTTTTCCCTTAATTGCATCCATTCTGGCGTCTAATCCATCTATAGTAAAAACATCGAAATCATCATGAGTAAAACCTGTAAAATCCATCTTGTCCTCCTGTATTCGAATTTCATCATTATTTTAGCATAATACAGGACCAACAAGAAATTTTGAAGCATTCAAAGAAATTGGGTAAAAACACAAATTAGTTGCAACCTGGGAGGGTTGCTCATACTATAATAGTAAAAAATCTGAAAAATCAGATTGAAAACTAGGAAAGGGTGCATTTAAATGAAACAATTAATTAGTTCAACCAGAAAGAAAGCAGTGGAGAAAGAAAGGACAACGATTTTACGATTAGAGATGGACTATGAGCTGGCAACATTATTCGAAGCAATGAACGAAAATAATGAAGAACAAAAGAAAAGCTGCAAGCAAAGGCTGGAAAGAATCAGACAGGAACTTCTGAGGTTAAAAGCCCTTTAATATAAAATATTAATATAGGCTCCGCCTTCTTCCAGGATAAAATGGGGCTAAGGGGATTCTGGATTAACATGAATAGAAGTAAACTAGGACACTGTCCATCATAAAACGAACTCTTGCTGATCATCGAGAGTTCGTTTATTATTTTTAGATTTTATTTTTTTCCGGTTTTCTCCAATTCCTTAAATAAAAATGTCGCTTTTTTCATTGCAAGAAAGTAAAAATAAATTAAGCAGGGTAGTATAAAATTTGCCGGGATTATATATTTTTAATAAGCTAAAAATAGACAGTAGCAAATGTTTTTTACATAAAAAGATATAAGAACAAGTGGAGGGCTGGAAATGAATTGGGATAATATTGATACACATGCTAAAAACTGGGTAAAGGAAGCTGGAGAAAAAATTCGTTCTTCCTTTGATAAAACATTAGATATCAGAACGAAGTCCAACCCAAACGATCTTGTTACTAATATAGATCAGGAAATTGAACAATTTTTTATTAAAAAAGTCAGGGAAACTTTTCCGGAACATAAGATCCTTGGTGAAGAGGGTTTTGGAGATAAATTTGAATCACTCGATGGAATTGTATGGATCATTGATCCAATTGATGGTACTATGAATTTCGTTCATCAGCAAAGAAATTTTGCTATTTCTCTGGGTGTATATGAAAATGGCGTTGGCAAAATTGGCATGATTTATGATGTTGTTCATGATGAGCTTTATCATGCTATGAGTGGACAGGGTGCTTACATGAATGGTGAAAAGCTTCCGGTAAGTGAAGACAGAACCGTTAAAGAAGCGATTATCGCCCTGAATGCGACATGGGTTATGGAAAACCGGAGAATAGACCATAATCTTCTTATCCCGCTTGCCAGAGAAGTACGGGGGACCAGATCTTATGGATCTGCTGCTTTGGAATTGGTTTTTGTAGCAACAGGAAGGCTTGATGCTTATATTTCACTTCGTCTCGCACCGTGGGATGTTGCAGGCGGGGCTGTCATAGTGGAAGAACTTGGAGGCAAGGTAACCAACATGCGGGGCGAAAAACTTGATTTCCTAACTCAGGATACCTTGCTTGTTGCCAGGCCAGGCCTGCACGAAACCATTCTAAGGGACTATCTTATGAATGGGCAATGGGAAAAAAACTCGGACTCTGAATGAGGAACAAATACCTTTTCCTTCAACAATCATATTTCCAAAAAAGCTGCCAAAAACTAAAGGTTTTGGCAGCTTTCTTTATTATCCTGAAAAGGACAGGTTATCATTTTCTTATAATTGTCCATTTTCCCTCAATTTCTTCTTTGTTTTAAAACCAAATCCCATAATTAGAATCAAAGCTATAATACAGCCGATTCCACCTAGGATGCTTTTTTCTGCTATTGCAACACCTATACCCATAATTGCACAAGCTGCTAAAATTGCAAACGCGAGCATATTCCATTTAATTTGTTTCATATTAGACATCCCCTTAAAAAAATGCTTTAACGCAAAATAAGGCAAACCAAAAATTTCTAAAAAAATTTTGCTTTCATTAATTTCTATTGTACAATAAAATGATTTTAGGTTTCTACTGTAAATATGGTATAATGTTTTAGTTGTGAATGGGAAGCTTAAAAAATAAGGTTATAACCATTTCATATATAAAAGGTAGGAGTGACATTTTTGAATATTAGAGAAGGTATACGTAACATCGCGATTATCGCCCACGTTGACCACGGAAAAACAACTTTGGTGGACCAATTATTGAAGCAATCTGGAACTTTCCGTTTGAATGAGCATGTTGAAGAGCGTGCCATGGATTCAAACGATTTGGAAAGGGAACGCGGAATCACAATTTTGGCTAAAAATACAGCCATTCAATATAAGGATACAAGAATTAACATTCTTGACACACCGGGACACGCTGACTTTGGCGGCGAGGTAGAACGTATCATGAAAATGGTTGACGGTGTTCTTTTAGTAGTAGACGCATATGAAGGATGTATGCCGCAAACACGTTTCGTTTTAAAGAAAGCATTGGAACAAAACTTAACTCCAATTGTTGTTGTAAATAAAATCGACCGTGACTTTGCACGTCCTGCAGAAGTTATTGATGAAGTAATTGACTTATTCATTGAACTTGATGCAACAGAAGAGCAGCTTGAATTCCCTGTTATATATGCATCAGCAATCAATGGAACTGCTAGTACAAGTCCCGAAAAACAGGACGAAAACATGCAGTCATTATACGAAGCTATCGTTGAGCACATTCCTGCTCCTATCGATAACCGTGAAGAGCCGCTTCAATTCCAGGTTGCATTGCTTGATTATAATGATTATGTTGGACGTATTGGTATTGGCCGTGTTTTCCGCGGTACTATGAAGGTTGGCCAGCAGGTTGCATTAATGAAACTTGATGGTTCTGTAAAACAGTTCCGTGTGACTAAGATATTCGGTTTCTTCGGGTTGAAGCGCCAGGAAATCGAAGAAGCTGTGGCTGGAGATTTAATTGCCGTATCTGGAATGGAAGATATTAATGTTGGGGAAACAGTTTGCCCAGTTGAGCATCAGGATGCACTTCCGGTTCTTAGAATTGATGAGCCTACACTGCAAATGACATTCCTCGTTAATAACAGTCCGTTTGCTGGCAGAGAAGGCAAATACCTAACTTCAAGGAAGATTGAAGAAAGACTTCGTGCACAGCTGCAAACTGATGTCAGCTTGCGTGTAGAAAATACAGACTCTCCAGATGCTTGGATTGTTTCTGGCCGAGGAGAACTTCATTTATCCATTCTTATTGAAAACATGCGCCGCGAAGGCTATGAACTTCAAGTTTCAAAGCCAGAGGTTATTGTTAAAGATGTTGATGGAGTCCGTTGTGAGCCTGTAGAAAGAGTTCAAATTGATGTTCCTGAAGAGCATACTGGTGCAGTAATGGAATCAATCGGTGCCCGAAAAGGTGAGATGATTGATATGATCAATAATGGTTCAGGACAAGTTCGCCTGATATTTAATGTTCCGGCACGCGGATTGATTGGATATACGACTGAATTTTTAACAATGACCCGTGGATATGGAATTATCAACCATACATTTGACAGCTACCAGCCAATGGCACAGGGACAAGTTGGTGGAAGACGTGAAGGTGTACTTGTTTCTATGGAATCCGGTAAAGCTTCTACGTACGGCATCATGCAGGTTGAGGACCGTGGGACTATATTTGTTGAACCAGGAACTGAAATATACGAAGGCATGATTGTCGGACAACACACTCGTGAAAACGACATTACAGTTAATATCACGAAGGTGAAGCAGGCAACAAATGTCCGTTCAGCAAACAAAGACCAAACTTCGGTCATTAAAAAACCTCGCATTATGACACTTGAAGAATCGCTTGAATATCTAAATGAAGATGAGTATTGTGAAGTAACTCCGGAGTCAATCCGTCTGCGCAAGAAAATCCTTGATAAAAATGAACGTGAAAGAATGTCTAAAAAGAAAAAGTTTGCTTAAACGAATTAATCCCAAGGGAGGTTTGCGAAAATGAATGTGACAGAACATCTGTCTTTTTTCGCCGCGCTCTATCGTGTAGAGGAACAGCCAGAAATAGGAATGTGGCTTCTATATCTAACTATTGTGGCTCTTTCGATCGTTGTGTACAAGCTGGGGTTTGCAAAGAAACTGCCAGTGGGACAATCGATTATCATCTATATATTCCTGATTTTAGGCTGTACCCTCTTTACCTTTCTAGGAATTTTCCTTCCAATCGGGGAAGGCCTTGTAGTCGCAGCTGCAATCCTTATTATTTATAAGATTCGGCTGCATCAGCAGAAAAAACAGCAGGCTGAAGCCAAGTAACGGAGGGACCTAAATGAAATCAGTTCAGGATGCTCTTTATAATTGGCTGACCATTAGAGCTGTAGTTGACGCCCGCCCGGAAGATACTGCAGCAATAGAAACAGAAAAAATGTTCTCGGATATATTAAAAAACCAGCATGGAGTCACTGACATTGCAATAAAAAGAGATGAATCCATGTACGAGGTTTCATATAAACAAAATGGTGAAAGTAAATCTACACGCTTCCCAACAGAGCTAATTGAAGTTCTTTTAAACCAGATTAACCTTGAGCCTGAAAAATACGAAAATTATCCTGACGAATAAAAAATACCCTCTGCCCAAAAGGCGGAGGGTATTTTTTTAGTACGGAAAGGATCATCAAGGCTATGAACGACCAAAGTTGGATTAGTTCTACCCTCATGATCATTTAACAGACTGAAAGGCTGAAATATATTCTGGAATACAAAAGGTCTTTGGATCAACAAAGCCCCATAACCAATGGCGAAGAGGGCTTTTTGTGATAGGTAATGTGTTCCTGAGCTGATGCTGAACCCTAGAATCTAGGGTTCGGCTTAACGAAAAGCAGTATCCGGTATTCCAATCAGTAAGTTCATTACGTTTATCAGGCACTTTCCTACCATTCGTCTTCTTCTGATTTGGAGCGGTATAGCCTGAAATTTCCTGTATCGATTCTTTCCTGAGTTTTTTCAGAAATTCTATCATGACAGTCCGAACACATATATGTATGAATAGGCCTGTTGCGAAGTCTTTTGGCCACCAGTGTTTCATCATTAATCGATTCGATTTTATCGCAAATTACACATTTGACTCTCATTTTAACACCTCAATGTCTTTTAACGACAATTATTTTATGAATAATTTATATAATAGTATATCATACCGAATTTTGGATGGTTAGCCATTTCCGTTTAAGTTGATGAAAATTAGGTATAGTAGTAATATGAGTATAGAATTTTCAGAAGAGCTTAAAAGCAAAAGGAGTTGGGAAGATGGCAAACCAGGTTGAGCCAAAATTGATTGAGCCGTTATATAATGCTATGCAAAAAGAACGATTTGTTACATTAGCAACTGTAGACCATGAAACGGGGGGACCTAATGTCAGCGCTATTTCATGGGTATTGGCTAAAGATAACAGCACGATTTATTTTGCTGTTGATAACCGGTCGAGAATTGTACAGAATATCACTAAAAACGATCAAATTATCCTTAATATCATAGCAAATGAATCTACATATTCCATTGGCGGAAAAGCAGCCTTTAAAGAGGAAAAGTTAAGCGGTGTTCCTTTAAAGCTTGCTTTAATTGAATTGAAAATTAGTGAAGTACGTGACGTAATGTTTTATGGTTCTAAAATTACACAAGAGCCCGTATATGATAAAACCTATGATAAAGTTGCTGCGGCACGACTTGATAATCAAGTAATGGAAGCTATGAAAAAAGCTTAGCAAATGCTAAGCTTTTTATTTTTGCTGATTGGACTCTTTTTCCTGCCGTCTTTCAAGCTGCTTTCTTTGACCCTTGTCAAGGGTCTTTTTCGGCTGCTCCATTCCGTTCCTCGGATTCGGCTTGATAATATCGCCCGGCACTTCAGGCATTAAACGGCCTGTAATATCAGCCAACTCGTTTACAATACCCTGAACTGGCCTTCCATTATTAATATCCTGGGAAATCTCCCGCAGCCTTGCTGTTGTATCAGGATCAGCAATTACAATAGCTCTAGCCCCGTGAGGATCCTTTTTTAAGCTTTCGGCAACCGAATATTTTGTGGTGTCTACCTGTGATCTTTCCATGTTAGCATCAACATCAATGCCAACAATGGCATACCTTCCAAGAACCACAGCGGCTGCGTCGTTTACATTTGGCGTCCTGTTGGCCAAATCGACAAGATGTCTTGATATCTCCTGTCCTGATTTTCTGTCAACATCCTGAATATAGCTGTTTTTTACCTTTACAAATTCAGGGTCAGCATTTCTATTTTCTCCTGAATTGTTAGAACTGCAGCCACTTAAAATGAATATTCCCAAAAGAAATAAGCCAAGCTTTTTCATTATTTCCCCCCGATTCATGCTTTAGGTTTAGGCTGAAGCATATTTTGTATTCACCATGTTGATTGGTGCAAAGCCGTGACTCCTCAAAAATGCAATTGCATTTCCTTTGTGCGTGAGCGGCTTCCATGATGCCACCTCCATTTCCAGCGGTAAAAGCGGGCCATTGAGAGACCCTGCAGGCGCAGAATGCAGAGGAGGTTCCCGGGTCGACCGCGGAAAGCGGGAGCCGGAGTGAAAATCAACAGTCAAGAATAACTTCGCCTTGTTTTAAACCGCTATTTTGGAAAAGGGTATAAATAGCAGTTAACAAATCCTCTCATTATTGTGCGGAAATTCTTCTATCTTTATCCCAATAAACATATATTTTACCAATGTCCAATGCCTTTTAAATAAGGGTACCTAAACCAACTAAAAGAACAAGAGAAACAGGAGGCATCAGATTGAAGAAAATATATGTATTAGACACAAATGTCCTGTTGCAGGACCCAAATTCGATTTTCTCATTTGAAGAAAACGAAGTTGTTATTCCGGCAGTGGTCCTTGAAGAGGTCGATTCAAAAAAGAGGTATATGGATGAAATCGGAAGGAACGCAAGGCAGGTATCAAGACTAATTGACAGCTTAAGAACCTCTGGTAAGCTGCACGAAAAAATAAAGCTTGAAAACGGAGGAAGTTTAAAAATAGAAATAAATCATAGGTCGTTCCACGAGCTGCAAGATATTTTTACGGAAAAAACAAATGATAATCGGATTCTTGCTGTCGCTAAGAACCTTTTTCTCGAGGAACAAACAAAAGAAAATGGAAAACCGGTTATTCTAGTTAGTAAAGATGCTCTTGTCCGTGTTAAGGCAGATGCTCTCGGTCTAATATCAGAGGATTTTTTAAGTGACCGGGTTGTGGACTCGGAACAAATTTATACTGGCTTCCAGGAAGTCTTATTATCCGCTGAAAAAATAGCTCAATTCTATGAAAAAGGAGAAATGGTGCTTTCGGAGATATCTAAGGTGCCCTTCTACCCAAATGAATCGCTAATTATGCGTGACGTATTAGGAGGAAAAGCTTCAGCTCTTGGAATGGTAGAGCCGACAGGCAAGAGAGTAAGGAAATTAATTTTTAATCAGGAGCATGTTTGGGGCATACATCCAAGGAATGTTCAGCAAACCCTGGCGGTGGAACTTCTATTAAGAAAGGATATCCCCCTTGTCACACTAATAGGAAAAGCAGGGACTGGAAAAACCCTTTTGGCACTTGCTGCCGGGCTTATGCAGACTGAGGATCTGAGGGAATATAAAAAATTGCTGGTAGCAAGGCCTATTGTTCCGGTAGGCAAGGATCTTGGCTTTTTGCCGGGTGAGAAGCAGGAAAAACTAAAACCGTGGATGCAGCCTATTTTTGATAATCTTGAATTTCTTTTTAATACAAAAAAACCAGGGGAACTGGATGCTATTTTAGCAGGAATGAATTCAATTGAGGTAGAGGCCTTAACATATATTCGAGGCAGAAGCCTTCCGGATCAATTCATAATTATTGATGAAGCCCAGAACCTTACAAAGCACGAGGTGAAAACGATTCTGACTAGGGTAGGAGAGCGAAGCAAAATAGTGCTAATGGGTGACCCGGACCAAATTGACCATCCTTATCTGGATGCTTACAATAATGGATTAACTTATGTTGTAGAAAAGTTTAAGGAGCAATCTGTCTCTGGCAATATCCGGCTGATGAAGGGTGAAAGATCGGGACTCGCAAGGCTTGCAGCCGATCTTTTATAAGAAAAGGGGCGGTCCAGCCGCCCTTTTGGATTAACTAATTACCATTTCTTTGACGCCTTTTATCGGATTGTTTTTGTTGGAGCCATCTCCAAAATAAATATGGACAGGCCCATCTTCAAGGAGTGGCTTGCCGTTATTCGAGAACCCTAGAATTAGGTCAAAGGCAGTTTCAAGCGGAATAGAATACTCTTCCTCAGCTGTCTTTAGAATTAGCACAGATGCATCCTCTTTAGGAGAAGCGTTTTGAAGAAACGGTTTAAGAGCGATTCCAAATGTCCCCGTCATTACTTGTTCCTTTTTAAACTTTTTCTCTGATTTCAAAGTAGGAGGAACAATAGCTCCTTCTATAATTTCCCGATCCCAGTGCTTAGAAATCTCTTTTGTGTACTCCTGGAGTTTATCGGACTCTTTTTTTTCTTCATCGAAGTAAGTAGTTAGGTCAATACGCCTATCATCAAAAATCCATACACTTGGATCAAGTGTAATGGTATATTGTGTGTTCCCCTTAATTGGTATAATTCTTTCCATAGTTGAATCCCCCATTCCATTTCTTCACTAGTAAAGTATAGCCCCAATTTAAAAGAATGTCATACAATCCTTTCGAAATAGTGTATCTTAACCAAAAAGAGCCGTATTTTTTTCTTGCCTGTTATTTTCACCCCATTGGCTCGCTTTCCCAGATTGTCCGAAAGAAATACGATTGTAAAAGCTAATATCCATGAATTTAGTATCATTAACCGGAAGCATAATTGAGCGGTTTCCCACCTGCCGCTTCCATCAAAAGTTGCAAATTAACAATGAAAACTTTAACCCACTAGATATCGCGCTGAATTAAATAGTTTGTTTTAGTTATTCCTTCTAATGTTCTTGCAATTTCGTGTTTCAAACGGTAAAATTTATAGATAAGTTGGTTAAACGCTCGGAAACGGGGGGATCCATGTTGGCGTCTGAAATGATTATTAATCACCAGGAAAAAGCATACGCCTTGCTTCAGGCGGACGCTGAAAAAATATTGAGGCTGATCAAAGTGCAAATGGATAACCTAACTATGCCACAATGTCCTCTTTACGAAGAGGTGCTTGATACGCAAATGTTTGGTCTATCAAGAGAAATAGATTTTGCAGTTCGGCTGGGCTTAATAGAAGAAAAGGATGGAAAAGCGATCCTGGATAAACTCGAGAGAGAATTATCTTCGCTTCACGATGCATCCATAAAAAAATAATTCAAAAACAAATGGCTTTCGCCAAGGCGGGTGTCATTTGTTTTTTCTTATAGAACTATTGGCATCTGTCAATTATTTCTATTACTTTTAAAAAAAACTCAAACAATGCAGCTTATTGTTTGAGTTTTTTTGTTATAGGGTTTAAGGTTATTAAAAAATATTGATAAAATGCCTTTTTCCCCAAGTAATAATCTATTTTTTCTATTATAATGAACCTAATAAGACGAATCAAATTAAGGAAGAGGTCAGATGCTAAAAAAAATTATCAAATCCTATGATTATACTTTGATCATTGCTATCGTACTGCTTGCTTGTTTTGGACTGGTAATGGTCTATAGTGCCAGTATGGTAACAGCCATGCAGCGATACGGTTATGACAGTGATTTTTTCTATCAAAAACAAAAGCTCCATCTTATTCTCGCAGCATTCGTGTTCATTTTAACAGCTCTCTTTCCTTATAAAGCAATGAAAAGTACAAAATTACTATTTCCGATGGTTATCTTTTCTTTAATAGGTCTTGGGGCACTTTTTGTTTTCGGTCATGTTGCCGGAAATGCGCAGAGCTGGTTTAAGGTTGGAACCAGCAGTCTGCAGCCATCAGAGTTTGTAAAACTATGCGTAATCATTTATATGTCAGCTGTATACGCTAAGAAGCAATCCTACATAAATGAGTTTAACAAAGGGGTAGTTCCTCCCTTGGCTTATCTTTTCTTAGTTTGCTTGTTTGTTGCCATTCAGCCCGATTTTGGTACAGCTGGAATCATTTTTCTAATAGCTGTAACGATTATTATTTCTTCAGGGATGAACATGAAGAATATTTTACGACTTATCGTCATAGGGGCTATTACAGCTTTACCATTAGTGCTGATACTTGCAGGAAAGATTTTTTCAAAGACCCGGATGGGCCGATTCCAGGCATATTCAGATCCATTTTCGGTTGAACAAGGAGTTGGCTACCATATTGCAAACTCCTATTATGCAATTGGATCCGGAGGTATAAATGGACTGGGACTGGGCAAAAGTATTCAAAAGCTTGGGTATTTGCCTGAACCGCACACAGACTTTATAATGGCTGTTATAGCTGAAGAGCTTGGTGTTTGGGGAGTTGGCTTTGTAGTAGTTCTCTTAAGCTATATTGTTTTAAGGGGTTTATATGTTTCCATGAAGTGTAAGGATCCTTTTGGAAGCCTTCTCGCAATAGGAATTTCCGGAATGATTGGTATTCAGTCATTCATTAACCTAGGAGGCGTTTCAGGGCTTATTCCATTGACAGGAGTACCGCTGCCATTTGTAAGCTATGGAGGCTCCTCGCTCATCCAGCTTGCCATCGCATCAGGAATCCTTGTTAATGTTTCCATGTTTGTAAATTATGAAAAAAATTATAAGAATCAAAAAGAACAAACAGAAAATAACATTCATCCTTTACCAAAAAAAGTTTATCAAATAAAACAATAAAAAAGCTGCTGGCCTTATGCCAGCAGCTTTTTTGCAGTCGTTCTATATATTTCTTTTTGTCCTGGAGTACAGAAGCAGAAAATAACTTAATACACCAAAAAGACAGGTAATGAAGAAAGCGTGAAGAAGAGCTATATAAAGGTTTAAACGGCTGAAAATAATAAAAGCTCCGGCAAGCACCTGTAAAGTTACTAAGATAAATGAAATAATCCAGCCCCAGTATAAAACTTTCTGATCCCGATATTTCTTTACCGCCAGGTAAGTGATGTAGCCTATCCAGATAAAAATCAAGCCCGCTGCCATTCTATGTCCCATTTGGACCCATTCATACATGTTTGAGGGAAGGGCAGGGGAAGTATTTACACAGAGCGGCCAATCCTTACAGACTAAACTTGACTTAGTATGCCTTACAAGCGCTCCTGTATAGATCACGATGTAACTGTAAATAGAAAGAAGTACAATATGCCGTCCCATTCTTGAATCGATGACAAGCTTGTCTGCATCAAATTTTTTATCTACTTCAAATATTAAAATTGTCAGAAGAAAAACAGCAGCAAATGAAACAAGTGAGATGCCAAAATGCAGGGCAAGGACAAAGCTTGATTGTCCCCATTTTACAGCAGCAGCTCCAATCAGCGCCTGCAGCAAAAGAAAGAAGAAAGAAAGGATCGAAAGAAACTTAGTTTCTCTTATATGCCCGATTGCCTTCCACGACCAGATGGAAAGAGCAAGTACCATGAAACCTCCTGCACCAGACACAAGCCGGTGTGCCAGCTCAATCACCAATTCGGGTGTGATATGAGTGGGGAGAACCTGGCCGTTACAGAGTGGCCAAGACTTTCCACAGCCAGCACCTGAGCCGGTTTTGGTAACAAGTGCTCCTCCTATTAAAATAAATATCATTGCAATGGTAGTTGCGACAGCAAACCATTTTAAAGATCGCCGCAAAAAATTCACCTTCTCGTTAATAGTTCAATAATTTGTCAAAGAATAATCTTAAAAGTATAATAAAACACAATGGAAAATAGAAAAATCCCTAATACATCATAACGAAAAAAATCTAAAATGAACAGTTTTCTGCAAATAAAAATCGATTTAAGTATTATATTTAATCGTTATAGTAGATAGTTAAGGGTTTTCACTATTGTTATAGTGGAATAAGTTGAAATCTAGCCTCAAAAATGGTAGAAATGTTAATAGGAATCTTATGGAATTTTTAGAGACAGTTTCCATTGTTCCTTAGAATATCCCCATTAAAGGGACTTAATGCCGCTTTTTCATTATTTATTCTGGCATATTTCAATTTCTAAATTTTTTAAAAAGGCTGGATTAAAATTTCATTAAAATGAATTAAAAATTATACAAAAAAAGTTCACAAAAAACACCAAAAGTGTGATTTAATATACAGAGAAAGTGTTTCGTTGTATGATTTATTATTTAACAAGGTATATATAGTAAAAATAGTAAAAAGCATAATGCCGGATGGAAGATAATTGATCCTGCATGTTTCGTTTTTTAGTTTTGTGATAAAGAAATAGGAGGAATATAAATGTCGAATCCGAAGGCTTTAAGTGATGTCGCCGTGGAAGATGGCGCAACTGGCCTACATATAGAAGAAACAAATGCCTGGAAAGACTTTTTGGCTTTAATTAAAATAGGCATCGTTAATTCCAATATGATTACAACCTTCACCGGCGTTTGGCTGGCTCTGCATTTTAGCGGACTGCGTTTTCTCGAGAATTTAGATATAGTATTTTTTACTTTGTTAGGTTCAGCTTTAATCATTGCTGGTTCTTGTGCTATCAATAATTACTATGACAGAGATATTGATCATTTGATGGAACGGACTAAAGTAAGGCCGACTGTTACAGGGAAGGTCATCCCATGGAAAGTCTTAAGCCTTGGTCTTTTCCTAATAGCAATAGGAACTCTGTCTCTAGCAATGACGACTTGGACTGCTACTTTAATCGGTCTTATTGGTGTTTTCAGCTATGTCGTTCTTTATACAATGTGGTCTAAGCGGCAGCTGGTTTCAAATACAATTATCGGAAGTATTTCCGGAGCGGTGCCTCCTCTAATCGGATGGGCAGCTGTTGATGGAAACCTCGATATAATAGCTTGGTTTTTGTTTATATTAATGTTTGTCTGGCAGCCTCCTCATTTTTATGCCCTTGCAATGAGAAGGGTGGAGGAGTATAGGGCTGCTGGCATACCTATGCTTCCTGTTGTAAAAGGGTTTAGTACCACTAAAAAGCATATTGTTCTATGGGTGGCAGCTTTGCTTCCTATTCCGTTTTTTTTAACTTCTTTAGGAATCCCATTTCTAATTCTGGCGACTGTTTTAAATATCGGTTGGCTGGTATTGGGGATTTATGGATATAAGATCAAAGACGATATAAAATGGGCAAAACTGATGTTTGTATATTCGCTGCAATACTTGACTATAATTTTCACAGCGATGGTAATTGTCACATTAATATAGTTTTGCTGTTAAGTTCCTTCTATTGGGGGACCGCCCGATAGGGGGACTTATCATATATTTCATTTGATCATGCATTTCAAAGAAATCATTAGCGAAAGAGGGGTTTGATTAAGCAATGAAAAGGCTTGCGAAGTGGCGTTTGATCTCGTTGTTTTCGATCTTAGCGCTTATTCTTTCCGGCTGTGGCCAGCCATATTTGTCTGCGCTCAGGCCAGCTGGAGAAGTTGCAGAAATGCAATATGGTTTAATGAAGCTAAGTACATTAATTATGGTTGGGGTTATCGCAGTTGTAACCGTTATCTTTATCCTGGTTGTAATTAAATTCAGAAGGAAAGATGACAGTGAAATCCCAAAACAGGTGGAAGGCAATCACAAGTTAGAGATTTTATGGACTGTTATTCCTATTTTATTACTTCTCATTCTTGCAGTACCTACTGTAGCAGATGTATTTAAGCTTGCAGACGTTGGTAAGATGGATAAGAAAGGTGCCCATAAGGATGAAGTGGTCGTAAAAGTACGTTCCAATCTTTACTGGTGGGAATTCGAATATCCAGACCTTGGTATCGTCACTAGTCAGGAGCTTGTAGTTCCTACAAACAAGAAAGTTTACTTTAGTTTGCATTCTTCAGATGTAAAACACTCTTTCTGGATTCCTGCTGTTGGGGGAAAAATGGACACTAATACGGATAACGTTAACAAGTTCTGGCTCGAATTTGATGATAAAAAAGCAAATGAAGCCGGAAATCTATTCTATGGTAAATGTGCCGAGCTTTGTGGACCTTCCCATGCTCTAATGGACTTTAAAGTTAGAGCAATTAGCCAAAGCAAATTTGATAGCTGGGTTAGCGCTATGAAAGACGTAAAAAAACCGCAGCAGGCAACTTCTGAATTGGCTCAGCAAGGTCAAAAGATTTTCAGCCAAAGCTGTATCGGCTGTCACGCTGTTACACCAACTAACGCAACACCTGAAAAAGCCCGTGTGGCGCCTAACTTGACTAACTTTGGCGAACGTTCTCGTGTAGCCGGTATTTTACCTCATACAAAAGAGGATGTAAAAGCTTGGATTAAAAATCCTGAAAAATTTAAGCCGGGAAATAAAATGACTGGCAAATATCCGCAAATGTCCGATCAGGAGCTAGATGCATTGGCTGAATACTTGATGGGCTTGAAGGTTCAGGATTAATAGGGGAAATAAGAGAAAGGGAGGTAAAATTGTGAGTACCTACGCACAAAAAAAAGGATTCGGCGCAACTTTATGGGACTTTTTAACGACAGTCGATCATAAAAAAATTGCGATCCTATACTTGATTGCCGGCGGATTTTTCTTCGTCGTTGGCGGACTTGAAGCGATGTTTATCCGTATACAGCTTGCAGTGCCAAATAATGATTTTGTAAGTGCCGGCCTGTATAATGAAATTATGACAATGCACGGAACAACCATGATTTTCCTGGCAGCTATGCCGCTTGTTTTTGCATTTATGAATGCAGTAATGCCTCTGCAAATTGGTGCAAGGGACGTTGCGTTTCCATTCGTTAATGCTTTAGGATTCTGGCTGTTTTTCTTCGGAGGAGTATTTCTTAACCTTTCATGGTTCCTTGGGGGCGCTCCAGATGCAGGATGGACTTCTTATGCATCATTAGCGATTGCCTCTAAAGGTCATGGAGTTGACTTCTACGTACTTGGATTGCAAATCTCAGGTATTGGAACCCTTATTGGGGGTATCAATTTCCTTGTAACGATCATCAATATGCGTGCTCCAGGCATGACTTATATGCGTATGCCGCTATTTACATGGTCAACATTTGTAACTTCAGCACTTATTTTGTTCGCATTTCCTCCATTAACTGTGGGATTAGTTTTAATGATGTTCGACCGTTTATTCGGTGCAAATTTCTTCGAAGTTACAATGGGCGGTAATACAGTAATCTGGGAGCACTTATTCTGGATTTTCGGACACCCAGAAGTTTATATCCTTATCTTGCCTGCATTTGGTATTTTTTCGGAAACTTTTGCAATTTTCTCTAGAAAAAGACTATTTGGATATTCTTCCATGGTATTCGCGCTCGTTTTAATCGGATTCCTTGGTTTCATGGTTTGGGCTCACCATATGTTCACAACTGGACTAGGCCCTGTAGCTAACGCTATTTTTGCAGTAGCAACAATGGCAATTGGTGTACCAACCGGTATCAAAATTTTCAACTGGCTCTTTACAATGTGGGGAGGAAGTGTAAAGTTCACAACTCCAATGTTATATGCAGTTTCATTTATCCCATCATTCGTTGCCGGTGGGGTAACGGGAGTTATGCTTGCATCTGCAGCAGCTGACTACCAGTATCATGATACGTATTTCGTAGTTGCTCACTTCCATTACGTTATCGTTGGTGGGGTAGTATTAGCAATATTGGCTGGAACGCATCTTTACTGGCCAAAAATGTTTGGAACTATGCTTAATGAAACAATGGGGAAAATTACGTTCACATTATTCCTGATCGGCTTTCATTTAACATTCTTTATTCAGCACTTCCTTGGACTTTGGGGTATGCCACGCCGTGTATTCACTTACCTTCCAGGACAAGGCTTTGAAACAGCAAACATGGTAAGTACTGTCGGCGCATTCTTTATGGCTGTCGGAGTAATTGTTCTATTGATTAATATCATTGTCACATCTGCTAGAAATGTTAGGGTTGGAAACGACCCATGGGGTGACGGAAGAACTCTTGAGTGGGCCATTCCATCTCCACCGCCTTTCTATAACTTTAAACAGCTTCCATTAGTTCGTGGATTGGATGCTTACTGGTTAGAGAAAATGGAGGGTAAAATGGCAATGACTCCAGCAGAACCAATTGGCGATATTCATATGCCGAACGCTTCCTTCCTGCCTTTCACAATAGCACTTGGCTTATTTATTGCAGCGTTTGGTGCTATGTACCATGTGGATCATAAGCCTTGGGCGCTCCCAGTAATGGTTATAGGATTATTAGTAACCTTTGCATCAATGTTCTTACGCTCTGTAAAAGATGATCATGGATTCCATATCCATAAAGAAGATCTAATTGAAAAAACTGACAAGGGGGTAGAGGCATAATGCAAGTGGAAGAAAAATTCACCTATGAAACTTGGCCTGCTCACTCTGAAAAAGCTACCCTTGAAGCAAAAAATAAATTTATTGGTTTTTGGTTATTCTTAGGAGGAGAGACAGTTCTTTTTGCTTCTCTCTTCGCTACTTACCTGGCTTTAAAGGATAAGGTTCCGAATACAAGCATGCCGCATGCGAAAGATTTATTTGAATTGCCGCTTACTTTTGCAGCAACAATGCTGCTTTTGACAAGTTCTTTAACAAGCGTTTATGCAATGTACCATATGAAGAACTTTGCCTTTAGAAAAATGATGCTTTGGCTTGGTCTTACTGCTCTTTTAGGTGCTGGATTCCTTGGGCTTGAAATTTACGAGTTCACAAATTATGTACATGAAGGCCATACCTTTACAAGCAGTGCTTTTGGATCTGCCTTTTATACTTTAGTTGGATTCCATGGAGGCCACGTTGCTTTCGGTCTTTTATGGTGTTTAACATTAATGTTCCGTAATTCAAAAAGAGGTTTAGATCTATACAACGCACCAAAGTTTTATGTGTTCAGTTTGTATTGGCACTTCATTGACGTTGTATGGGTATTCATCTTTACAGTAGTGTATTTAATGGGAATGGTGGGATAAACTGATGGCAAATCATGAATTAAATTCAGGAAACCCTAGAGTTGACATTGAATATCGCCGTAAAAAAAGCAAAGAAGAAATGCGTTATCAAATCGTCTCATTTACAATGATGCTATTTTTGACATTTATTGCTTTTGGTATGGTTGCTGCAAAAGGTTTTTCGCATTGGTTTACAGTGCCAATTATTCTTTTGCTTGCTGTTGTTCAGGTGATATTCCAACTATATTATTTCATGCATATGAATCAAAAGGGGCATGAAGCCCCTTCCCTTTTCCTTTTTACAGGTTTAGGAGTAGGTCTTACTGCAATCCTTACTTTTATGACCATCGTTTGGTGGTAATCAAAAGAAAATCGGCTGCTGCCGATTTTCTTTTTGTGTTTAATAGAAAAAACTGTCAACTGAGGAAAAGGACCCTTCTTTGCTTCAAATCGAATTCAGAGGTATAATAAAGACATGTTTTGACAGAGGTGATTATAAGTGCTTTCATTAGATATTTTTGGATTTCAGGCGCTTTGGAGCCCATATTTTTTGGTTTCACTGTTAATTGTTTTAGCAATTTATTTTATCCTGACAACACGTTATAGGAAGAATTTTAAAGAAAGCAGCCCTCTAACAATGGGGCAGGGGATTTCTTTTTCAATAGGTATTATTCTATTGTATGCAGCGAAAGGGTCTCCGCTGGACCTAATGGGGCATTTAATGTTTTACGCCCATATGATCCAAATGGCTGTCTTATGTCTAGTTATACCACCGATTATGATTGTGGGTATTCCGCAGTGGATGTGGAGAGCGATACTAAGACATCCCGTCATAAACTCTGTTTTTACAGTCATGACAAAGCCACTGATAGCTCTCATTGTATTTAACGGCTTATTTTCTATTTACCATATCCCTTTGGTATTTGATAATATTATGCAAAGCATGTTCCTTCATGCCGCTTATACAGTGATACTTTTTATTACTGCTATCTTTATGTGGTGGCCACTGGTTAATCGCTTGGAAGATTATCAAACGCTAAACGGGCTAAAAAAAGTCGGCTATATTTTTGGTGACGGCATTTTACTTACCCCGGCCTGCGCGCTTATTATTTTTGCAAATGACCCAATGTACACCACTTTTTCTGATCCTCATACCTGGGGAGAAATGATGAAATTATGTGTACCCCCGGCTACATTAGCCAGCCTGAATTTGAGCGGTCCTGAATTATTCAATTCAATGTCATTGATTCATGATCAGCAGCTGGGCGGGGTGTTAATGAAAGTTATTCAGGAAATTGTTTATGGAACAGTATTGGGACAGGTATTCTTTGAGTGGTACCGTAAGGACCAGGCAGAATCCCAATTGGAGATTACTAACTCTCTTAACCCAGAAATAAACAGCAGACTGAAACCCTCTCCAAGTAAATAAAATATCAAGATCTCCCTTATAAGGGGGATTTTTATTTTAATTCTTAGCAGCAATCCGTAGCCCTTTTTCGAAAAGAATTGCTCTTTTCATACTTTTTTAGAATAGGATTTGTAAAATCAGGACAAGTAAACTAAAATTATGGATGAATAAAATAAAAGCGAGGACTTATATATGAATGCTTCATTGCCCGTTTTACCTACAATAAGTACATCATTTATTGTTTTGAGTGCTGTTACAGTTGCGATTGGATGGTGGCAAATCCGCCGGAAAAATATTGAGGCTCATAAAAAGACGATGATAACCGCCGCAATATTTGCCCTTATTTTCTTTTTGATTTATGCAAGCAGAACCGTTTTTATCGGGAATACTTCCTTTGGCGGACCAGCCAGTGTCAAACCTTATTACACTATATTTTTAATTTTTCACATTACACTGGCAACAACCGGAGCAGTTTTTGGGATTGTCACACTTCTTACCGGGTTTAAAAATAAATTGTCCAAGCACCGTAAGCTGGGACCAATTACAAGTATTATTTGGTTTTTCACAGGCATAACAGGAGTCGCAGTTTATTTATTATTGTACGTATTTTACCGAGGCGGAGAAACAACCTCCGTAATCAAAGCTATATTGGGATTCTAAAACCAAAAGTACCCTTTCTGGGTGCTTTTTTTGTTTACCCATTTTGCTTCTCTGAACCCATTTTTGGTCACTAAGAGGGGCAAGTCTATGTTAACGGATGCAAGTTAAAGGTTCTACGGGAAAAGCAGGTCATGGGAGACCATGCAGGCACATAGCGCGGTGGAGGCACCTGTACCGCCCGCGGAAAGCGAGTGCCTGAAGTGGGAAACAAGGCAATAATTGAAAAGGAATTGCTTTGCTCTTAATCGACTTTTTATAGAGATTTATGGAAATTAATAAATTAACAGCAGGATTCTATGGAGCTTTCGATGTATGTTTTTCAGTATAAAATTAAAGATGAAGATATACCAAAGAGAAAAGAAATGCTAAAAAATATAAAATTTGAGGAATTTATCAACAAGAACAATTGGCTGCCAACCTTCATATTATTCCTCTGGAAATAATAATGTCTGGGGCACAATGGAAAATGGGGGGATTGCAGGTGTTGCAAAATATCCTGAATATCGTCAATAGGGTTTGTTCATGCTTTATTAAAGGAAGCAATTAGGGAAATAAAAGAGAAGGGCTGCTTGTGTCTTTCCTGCATCCATTTGATATTGCCTTTTATCGAAGTTTCGGCTGTGAGATTTTCACAGAGAACCGGAAAATAACAATCCAAAGTAAAGACTTTCAATCCATCGGTTATGCAAATGGAACTATAAAGAGATTTTCAAGAGAAACACATAACAAGGAATTAGAAGATATTTATCATTCATACGCGACCCGTTTCACCGGTATGAAGATTGGTGGAATCAAAATATTTATCAAGATGAACAAGTGGCAGTCTATTACGATGAAACCAACAATGAAGCTAAAGGTTATGTCCTTTATAATATAAACGATCGGAAAATGGACGTGCAGGAATTAGTCATTTAAATCAGGAAGCAAGGGAAGGCTTATAGAATTTTATCTAACAGCATGACTCCATGGTTGATACAGTGGCATTACTAGTTTCAGTTCATGCCCCGTTTCCTTATTTTTTAAAACAGCCAAAACAAAAGACGGAAGTATTTCCTTATTTTATGGCTAGAATTGTTGATGATAAAAGAATGCCTTAAAAGATATGTTTTCCGCCAGAGTTCGGAATCGGTCTTTATTCATTTGAAGGATGATATGCTCCATGGAACAATGGAAGCTATTTAATAGGACCTACAGAAGTCAAAGCTTTCAAAGAAAAGCAAGGAAGTACCTGTACCAATTATCCTAAAAAAGGAATCTCCCTAAGTATTAATACTTTAACAGCTATACTTTTTGGATATAAGAGCCCTCATGAATTATTTGAATTAGGGTACATTCGAGGAGATTCCTCGGAAGCAGATAAGCTTGAACATATAATTCCCCATAAGAAACCATTAATTATGATTTCTTTTAAATTAATACAATAGAGGACTTCCTGTGGATGTCATCTTTCACTTCTTGGAAAAATACTAAATCTTAAATTTCACTTTTATAATGCCTGCTTCCTTTGCGGTAGTATAAATAATAAGAAGTAACGGGCCTACTATAAAGCCGAGAATTCCTACTACCTTCATTCCCAAATACATAGCTATCAGCGTAGACAGAGGGGAAAGGCCAATGTGTCTGCCCATTACTTTTGGTTCTACTGTTCGACGAATAATTAATAAAATCGCTGCAAGAATGGCAAGCTGAGTGCCTGTTGAAACGTCTCCTATAGCAAACTCGTATAGACTCCACGGACCAAGTATAAGAATAGAACCAAGTATTGGAATAAAATCAATTCCCCAAATAACAAGGGAGACCACAAGAGCAGTATCAGGGCAAATTATAATCAGGCCAATTAGTGAAACAATAAAAATAATCACACTAACCATAAACTGTGCCTTAAAAAAACCTACAACGACATAGGAAAGCCTGGAAGTCATGAAGCTCACTTTTTCAGCTGTTTTTTCGGAAAGATGATTATAAGTTTTAAGCTTTAAGGCAGGCAGTTCCAGTAAAAATAAAAATAGGGCTATTAAATAAACAAGAAAATTAACTAAGTAATTAGGAATGTTTGTCAAAATTACTTTTAAGTTGTTTATATTTAAATATGTGAGAAGGTCTGCTTTCAGGTTATTAAGGAAGCTTTCTACCTGTGAACTTATTTCACGCACAATCTCAACAGGGAGATCTCTTGAGGCAGATATATAACTCTTTTGCATTTTATGCCATGACCTGGTTACATCATTGATGTATTGAGGAGCGTGGTTTACCGTTTTCACTGCTTCGGTAATTACTTTTGTGGTAACAAAATACCCAACAAGAGATAGTAAAAGCACAAATATAAGAAACACAGTGATAACCGCTGTCCGGTGCTTTATTTTTAAAATCTGTTCCAGCTTTAGACAAGCCGGGTTGAGAAGAGAGGCTGTAATGAAAGCAAAAATTAATGGCAGAGAAACGGGCAATATAAAATATAGCAAAAGAAAAATGATGGCTAAAACCAATAAATAAACCAAATTTATTTTTGTGAAAATTACTTTCAATAGGGTACCCCTTCCCATGAAGCAAATGAAAAAAATAAAAGGATTGAACAATTAAATTATAGTACGCATTTAATGGAATAAACAATGTAATTTGCACTTATGCCCTATTTATTTAAAATTGAGTTGAAGGCGGCGGTAATGCTATGTGCCCAAAAAGCATTACAGAGGAAACCATCCAGGCTATTGCCCATATTTTATTGGCGATAATTGAGTCAGCTGCAAAGGAATATAATTTTGTTCTTACAGGATCCTATTCCCAAAAAAATACTTTTTATTCAAAAGAAAAAATGCTGGTCCGGTATAAAGGAATGGTTGTCCGGCCTAAAGAAGATGGAGTATCAGTAGATGTGTTTGTTCTTTTTCAAGGGTATGATGATGTCATTGATAGGGTTAAAAAACTGCAGGAACAAATCTTTCAAGATGCAAATAGCCTTATTGGCTGCCTTGTAAAAGAAATTAATATTAGTCTGGAAAAAGTAAAAAAGGCGCAGGATTGATGCGCCTTTTTTACTTTTTACGTATTTTATTAATTCAGGAAACCTCGTGAATTATTCCGCAAATTTCTCTACTTCAGCTTTTATATCTGAGAGAATCTTTTTGCATTGGTTAACAAGTGATTCAGGGAAATTTTCGCCTTCCCCATATTCAACACCGTGCGGGTAATAGTGCTTTCCAAGAAGTGGCGTCATTAGCTGAATTACTGCCTTGTGAGAGCCAACATCACCTTCAACTGCATAACCAAAAACGCGCAGATAGTAAACACCGTCTTTTAATTCGAACTTGCGATCGTATGTAACTCGCTCATAATCCCATTGGCCTTCACGAACAAGGCGGTGGTCTAGCATGACTTCATCCAGACGGTTTAATTCCGCCTTTAAATTTTCGATTCCAATACCCTCGAATTTCATAAATTAATCCCTCCTGCAACAATTCCATAATACAAGTGTTTTCTATCACCAATTATGAACAATTTAAATTCAATTTAATAATAGTTGAAAACGTTACAACATGCAATGAATACATCAACTGAAGTAAGAGATTCATCCTCTAAATAGAGAAATCATATTGTAGAATATTATGGACTTTCTTGGAAAAGCTAATATGAAGAATCTTAGGTATTTGGGAATCTAATTGGAGGTATTTAAGTTGGAAAAGATAAGGGATATTATGACAGACGAAGTAGAATGCTGTACTCTTTTGGATAATGTGTTTGAAGTTGCTGTAAAAATGAAGAATTTGAATGTTGGAGCTATTCCAATTGTAGAAGAAAAGAAATTGGTAGGAATGATTACGGACCGGGATATTGTTGTTAGAGGTGTTGCGGAAAAGCATCCAGGTTCTACTAAGGTAGAGGATATCATGAGCAGTGAATTAATTACCATTTCGCCTGATGCAACAAGCCAGGAAGCTGTTCATTTGATGTCTGAGCATCAAATAAGAAGACTGCCTGTTGTTGACAACGGAGAGTTAGTAGGGATTGTTTCTTTGGGGGATTTTGCAATAAGACAATTATCCGACGACCAGGCAAAAGAGGCCTTGTCTGACATATCAGAACAAAAATATAATAATCTGCAGCATTAGAAAGGTGCCCATAGGTGCCTCTTTTTGTGCCGATAAAGAAAGGTGTCAGTATTTTTTATTGATTCTTGTTAAATTAAATATTAAAAATGGTATAATAATTTTAATACATATCGATTTAATCAGGGCAAAATGGGGAGGGGCAGCCTCTGCAAACACTTTTTAGGATTCTTATTATTTCTGCGGTTATTCTAATGGTCGGTTTTTATATGAATTTGAATGATCGCAGCAGTAAAGATGTTTTAATAAAAGAAAACTCCGGGGCCCATTATAAAGAACCGGAAGCTTTAAGAAGTCCCGACAAAACTTCTACTAATAAGCGAGAACAGCCAAGTGAAGGTTTATCCACATTAATAGGAAAAAATGTGGATGAATTAGTTAAACAGTGGGGGCAGCCTTCACGGATTGATCAAACCATCTATGGGTATGAATGGTATATCTACAAAAAGGATAATGCTCATTATTTTCAGGCTGGCGTGGAAAATAAGAAACTGGTAACTATTTACGCTGTCGGCAAGGATCTTAACGCTTCCCCATTTGAACTAGGGGAATCAGTTGAAGAGATTTTTAATACCCAGTTTTTTGATGCGAATATTAATATAACACTTGAAGGAAATATTTATCGATTTGAACTTAATGATACAGACCTGAACACACGGCCTCTACTGCAGCTAGGCAATATTTTTGCCCAGCTGTATATTGATAAGTTTACAGGCACTCTTTCAAGTGTTCGTTTTCTTAATGCTGCAACTCTAGTCAAGCAAAGACCCTATGAACTGGTTTACCGTGGCCAGCTTCTTGATCCAATTCAGCCTGATCAGGATAAATGGCACTCAATTGAAGAAGGTACCGAGAAAGAAATCTTTGATCTTACAAATGTATTACGTTCGCGTCATGATTTGAAGACATTGGATTGGGATGAAAAACTTTCTGAAGCTGCTTATGCGCACAGTGAAGACATGGCAGAGAATAATGATTTTTCCCATACTTCAAAGAAATTCGGTACGCTTTCAGATCGCCTGAAAAAAGCGGAGGTAACCTTTCAGTCTGCTGGAGAGAATATAGCAGCCAATTATACAGATGGACCGGCAGTAGTCGAAGGATGGCTGAACAGCAAAGGGCACCGTGACTCTCTGCTAAATAAGGATTTTACTCATTTGGGAGTTGGAGTTTACAAAAAGTATTATACTCAAAACTTTATCCAAAAGTATGAGAAATAAAAATAAAAGCGTTGTCCCTGTTTAGCGATTTAAGTACAGAATAAGAATGATTTTTCTTCATAAAAAAAGGAAGCTTCAAACTGGAGCTTCCTTTTGATCTTTTACCGGATCCAGAGAGAAGTATCGGTTGCAGCAAAAGTATTTTTGGTTCCACTCCCCGATGAACTGATATCTTTTACCAATTTGAAATTCCTCGATTACAAAGTCTTTTGTAATTGGTGTCACTTTTTTAACAGCAGTTGATGAAGTCCCTGTTTCCACCTGAAGCTCCTGTACAAAAATAAAACGTTGATAATAAAATCTTTGTTTTTCACTGGATATTGACTTTATAACCCCTTCAACAATGGCTTCTTCATTAAAATGCCCTGAATTCTTCCACTTCATATCATTTTCTTTCATTTCTTTTCTTGTTAAAAGAAAAAAATATATACATATAATTGGAATAACAATTGCTGTTACCATGCCAGTGTTAACCCCTCCGCAAACCGCCTATAGTACCTATATGGCGAGCTTCTGTATCCTTTTGATTTTACCACTATACGCCCAAATAAAACGAGACAAATTACAAAGAGGTTTCACCAATAATTAAAAGCTACATATGGTAATATAGGCGAGCGATTTATGACAGAGGTGAAAATTTATGGAACAAAAAAAATTGCACCCTTCTGTGTTGAAGTTCAGGGAGTTTGTGAGGAACAATCCGGAAGTTTTATCAGAGGTTAAAAGCGGAAAAACAAGCCTTCAGGATTTGTATGAAGAATGGTATCTTCTAGGCGAAGAGGATGAGAGATGGCAGCAGTTTAAGGAAACAGGCAATTCCACGGAATCAGATGAAAAGAAAAACAGCAGCGGTGATAAGAAATCTGATTGGATGGGACAGATAGCTAATATGGCTAAAAAAATGGATCCTGTTCAGATGCAGGTATTTATTAATAATGCCAGCCAGGCGCTCGGGGCAATACAGGGAGTATTATCCCAGTTCCAGGGTTCAGGTCAAATAAATCAGCCTGGGCCATCAAAGCCTGCAGAAGGCCCAAAACATCCTTTTCAGTTTAGAAAAGATTAAGAAAGGAACCAGATGTGATGAGAAGAGAAGTCCTAGAATACTTGGATAGCAAAAAAGAATTAAAGCAGTTTGTTAGGGAACAGCCCATCTGGTACAGAAAGCTGTCCAGAAATCCTTATGAGCTGGAATCACTCGAGGTTGCTTCTTTACATCATTATAAAAAAACTGTTCCCCATCAGGTGGAGAAGTTTACAAATGGGGTACAGATGGCTTCTATGATGTTTCAAATGTTCCAGGCAATGAAAAGCCAGGGGTAAAGCGCACATAATCCAGACTATGTGCGCTTTTATTTTGTAAAAGTTTATATAATGATATGAATAGTGTTCCTTCTGCCTGATCCTTTGTTTTTAAGAGTAAAAAACAAATGGAATGCGAACAATACATGCATAAGGAGTGATGAAATTGAAAAGGAAACTGACTGGATTCATCGCGATGATACTCTTGCTTAGTATTTTTGCCGGCTGCCAAAGGGACATGCCAAAACCAAGAGCGAAAGCAAGTATGGTTAAGGCTTCAGAAAAGAAACCGGATAACAGCTCTCTTTCGCAAAGAATGGACGCTGGCAAAAAGGACTTTAGCGTGCATTATGACATAAGAGGAAAAAATCTGCTCATTGAATGCATGGTTAATGGAGTTTCCTTTCGGCAGAATGATCCTACTCAAAAAAAATTAGGGAAAATAGCAGTTTGGGTTGATGGAAAGAAAAAGGAGGAGGTAGCTTCAGCAGCATTTATAGTTAGAAACCTATCGCCTGGTGCACATCGGATAAAGCTTGATATCTTAAACTTAAAAAATAAACCTTACGGGATGAGCAGAGATTTTTTGGTAAATATCCCTAATTAAATTGAAAATTTCACTTTCTTATTTTAACCGTGGTAGAATAAGGAGTGGAGGTGGGCTCATGCTAGCAACATTTGAAAGAATAGAACTATTGGATCAAGCCGAAAATTTAAGCCAGATGATTATTGACTCTGATGTAGCAGAAAATTATTACATTTGTTTATATAAATTACAGTCCAATCAGGAGGCCCAAAGGAAAATACGCCATTTCGCCAAACTGAAGGAACAATACGAGGAAGTTCAGCGATTCGGAAAATACCATCCTGATTATAAAAAAGTTATGATGGAAATCCGTGTAGCCAAAAGGGAGATGGACCTTGATTTTCACGTAGCGGAGTTTAGGAAAGCCGAAAATGATCTGCAGGATTTATTGAACCATATCAGTGTCCTCATAGGCGGGGCAGTTTCACGCAATGTGAAAGTACCTACAGGAAATCCCTTTTTTGATACATCTTCGAGCTGTGGAGGCAGCTGCGGTTCTGGAGGCAGCTGTGGATGTTCTGCATAAAACGGCATAATTGCCGTTTTTTTTTTCGGTTAGGAAATTATAGATTTTCACCTTGTGGAAAACTCCGAACTAGGTTAGTGTAATCCAGCTCCAGCGCCTAGCCCCTCGGGGTCTTAAGCCAAATCACTTCAGAAATCAGGACAAGGAAAGCTTCGGAAGCATCCGCATCGCACGAAGGAAAAGCTTTTGCTTTTCCGAGGATGACTACGTGATTCGTCTTATGCCTGTTGGAGGCCCACAGGATGTGGGTCAGGAAGGCGTTGCCACAGGACGTGGCGATTTTAGCCTTTCATCATCTAACCAGGGCGCTTGCGCCTTTTGTTCTGATACAAGAAAAACCACATCTAACTTGACTGTTGTCTACGTTGCGGAAAGATAATCATTTTGAAACCTTACGCAATCATTACATAGATTGCCGCAGCAAAACATCTTTTTTTGTGGAACATAAAACCGGTGTCTAAAAACCAATAATGATTTTTCCTTCCGTACAAAAACCGTTTGACTGTGAAGGCGTTTCCCTTGCATTGCTTTGGCCGCTGATTGCATAATAGCTTTTTGAATATCTTCGACCATGGTTCTCTCCCTTGGCATAATATAAAGGAAGGGGATTCCGGTGATCTTTTTCCATTCTGCTTTTTCAATTATAGAATTGGAGGACTGGAGCAGGATGATAAATTTTTCCCATACAAGATCTAACTCCATAAATTTCACCTACTTGTTATTGTTAGAATTTTGGGAAGTAATTTAGGTTTAAATTGAAATCTAGTGCTTTTTTATGCTAGACTAATAAAAACTAGTGCATTTAAGGGGAAAAAAATATGATTGGACAGAGACAGGGATTGGTTATATGGCTCTATTCCTTAAAGCAGGCTAAAATGCTGAGAAGATTTGGCAACGTTCATTATGTCTCGAAGAGATTGAAATATGTAGTCCTCTATTGCAATCAGGAAGACTTGGAAGGCATTATGGAGAAATTAAACTCCTATTCTTTCGTTAAGAAAATTGAACCGTCATATAAACCTTTTTTGAAAATGGAGTATGAAAACTCAGCTCCTGACAAAGCAAAAGAATACGATTATAAAATGGGGATTTAAAGGTGGGGGCTTAAGCCCTCACCTTTTCTTATCCTTTTTATTGTAGGGGTGCTAAAAAATGATTGAGTCTTAAAATTCCTATCAGATACTGGTAGTAAAGCTCATTTTCAGAAAAAATGACTGATGGCTTAACTGACAGTTCATAAATTTCCTTACCAAGTGTTCTGGCCGTTTCAGAAAAGAGATCAAAACGTTTATTTGGAAGGTGGACTGGATTTGGAATCCCTTCTCTGCAAAAATAAATAGGCTGAAACTTTCCAGGATCTGTTGGCTTCAATATAATTGCCAAAGAGGTAAGTTCTCTTTTTTCAATAGTTGTATGCAATGCCATCATGTATTGGATCCGGTTGGGATTTGATTTTGCAAGTTCGATTAATTCATATATATCCGAGTACCCTTCACCTAATTCTATAAAACGCTGTATCAATGGACAGTTCTCCTTTTTGTCATAATTTCTAAATTAATTTAACACTTTAGGGATAGAAAGAAAAGTGAAATAGAGGTTTTCCAACCAAAAGTGGTCTTCGTAAACATCATGTTATTGGTATAAAAGGAATGTTTTTTAAGGGGAGTTTCATTTGTATAAAAAGATCATTATTTGTCTGCTTATCTTTTTGGCTGCTTTTGGAGGAATTCAATATTGGCAGTGGCACAGCTTTTCAGAAATTGGGAAAAAACATTCTGACGGCCTAAAAAATCAGGTTTCGCAGGAACTTATCATAAATTCGGATGCGAGCGGTCTTCTTAACATCGTTCACACATTTTCAGGACTGAGCACAAAAAAAGAATATACAGTCTTGCCTCCACGGTATAGTCCAAATTGGACTTGTATAGGCGCCGATAGAGAAAAATGCGCCAGCCAAGACAGCGACCCGAATACCTTTCTGGCCACAAAAGGCACTTTGTCTCTACAGTATTCTCTGCAAACAAACAAAAAAGAAAAAGCATTTTTACTCATGGAATGGTCAGCGGGCTTAAAGAATGAGAGCATCCAAAATACAAAAATCACAATAATTTCTCCAGCAAAACAGAAAGGGAAATGGATAGCAGGTATCCCCTTAACAGGGCTAAAGAAAAGGGAATTAATCGATTATTACGTTTTTAAGGGGAGAGAACCAGAAGTTTCTTTATACTGGCAGGAGAGTCCCCTTTATGTGTTAAAGCAAACGGGGAATTATACCATATATAGTGATAGACCAGAGGAATTGAATACAGAGAAAAAGATCATTGAATCCAGCTGGCTGAAAAGCATGCCTTTTTTAAATATTTTTTTTACAAAAAAGACACCACCAGGATCAGCCCCAGGATTTCTATTCCTGGCGGATGGCCGGCCCGCTTCAGAAATACAAGCGGCAGCTGCTGAATATTTCTATGGACAGAAGTTTAAAAAAGCACCCGAATCTGAATGGATAAAGGATATGCTTCTTTCCAATTATTCTGGTAATGAACCCAGGACTGAGAAAGGGAGATTTGCTTTAAACCAATTGCATTCCTCCCTTAGTGATAAGGAATGGAAAAAATTTATTGGTAAGGTAAACAGGACAAAAACACAAGTGAATGTCAGAGATTTAGACTCTATTCTGGAGAAAACAAAAGGGATGAAAACGTCCTTTTTTACATTAAATGCAGAGAAAACAAACGAAAATATTCCTCTTACTTTTTTTGAGAGCCGATCTCTTGTTATCAATGGTACGAAAGCTCCCTCTCTTGAGATTCTAATAGCACAAAGCAGCCATTTTTATCCTTTCGTCGCAACAATGGGTGCTTTGGGATATACGGCAGGTCAACGCGAAGAAAAGTTTATTGTTTTAAAGAAACAAAAGGCCATATATAGTTTCCAGCCTGAGAAGAAAATATTTTATCGGAATGGACAAAGCTACGGGCTTTTGATAAATCCTTTTATGGTTAAAACAGGAAAAGTTTATATAAGCGAGGCTGGACTCAAATCCATATTTAAAGTGAAGGTAACTGAAACTAAAAAGGAGATTACTTTAATCGATTAACAAAGAAAAAACCCTGCAGAAAAAATCTGCAGGGTCCTTCTATATCCTTAAAAAGGATAGAAGGCAAAGGGAGAGGAGAAACCGGAGGAAGAACTTATGGGGAAACGTAAGTCTTCTCCGCGGTTGGCAACAACATCCTCGAATTGATGTTGTTAGTAACATTATTTCCACAAGAGGAAGACTTATACACATGTTTGATAATAAATTAAAATTTTCCCAAACTTGATTCTTACTATTTTTATTAAACAGCTTTATAAATTAGTTATCCTGTTGGCTTGGAAATAGCAATTATGATAGGATAGTGAAGAAATAAGAAAATTGTCAGAATATGTGGTGATTAAGATGAGAGTGGTCTCTGGAATTTGCAAGGGGAGAGCCTTGAAAGCGGTTCCCGGAAACACAACTAGACCAACTACCGATAAAGTAAAAGAAGCAGTTTTTAATATGATTGGTCCATATTTTGATGGAGGCTTGGGCCTGGATTTATTTGCAGGCAGCGGCGGACTGGGTTTGGAGGCATTGAGCAGGGGATTGGATAAAGTTATTTTTATCGATAGGGAAACTAAGGCAATCCATACCATTAACGAAAATATAAAAACATGCGGCTTTGAAGAAAAATCTGAGGTCTATCGAAATGACTCTGAACGGGCGTTAAAAGCACTTAAAAAAAGAGAAATAGCATTTGATTACATATTTTTAGATCCGCCTTACAAAAAACAGCAGCTCATGAGCCTTATGGAAAAAATAAGGGAACAAAATCTGCTCGCTGAAGGAGGCCTGATTGTCTGTGAACACAGCCACGAGGTTATTCTTCCAGACTCATTGGAGGGTTTGCAGCAAATAAAGCATGAAAGGTATGGAATCATATCCATCTCCATTTTTCAGAATGAATTAGAGGAAGTAGGGAACTGAATATGGCAAGCATTGCGGTGTGTCCTGGTAGTTTTGATCCTATAACTTATGGACACTTAGATATTATTAGAAGAGGGGCTAAAGTTTTTGATCAGCTATATGTGGTTGTTCTAAACAATTCCTCCAAGCAGCCACTCTTTTCAGTCGATGAGAGAATTGATCTAATTAAAGAAGTAACGAAGGACCTTCCTAATGTTAAAGTGGATGAGTTTTCAGGGTTATTGGTGGAATATGCACAATCTGTAAATGCAAATGCCATCATCCGGGGATTAAGGGCGGTTTCCGACTTTGAATATGAGATGCAGATTACATCTATGAACAGGGTACTAAACGAGAGTATTGAGACCTTTTTTATTATGACAAATAATCAATATTCCTTTTTAAGCTCAAGTATTGTAAAAGAAGTTGCCAAATATGACGGCAACATTTCTTCACTTGTTCCCTCCACTGTAGAAAAAGCTCTACATCAGAAATTTAAAAAATAGGCAGATCATAACATATAAGAAAACAGACCAGAGCTGGTTCTCTGGTCTGTTTTTTGATAATCGGAATTAATTTTGACGGACAGGACAAGGAAGTCTTTATCAGCTTTTGCATCACATGAAGAAGAAGCAAAGCTTTATTGAGGACGTGCCTTTTGGAGCGTAATATGGGCAACTGCGGGGCTGCTCTCACTTAAAGGCTCGGCAATCGCCAAGTTTTCTTTACGCTTTTACATTCCTTTTTACAAGGATTAATACATAAACTCCAAGTGCAAAAAGAGTAATCAATGGACCGGCAAGGACCATTTTTTGAAATAAGTGATCTGACTCTATGGCCGTTTTAAGAAGACTGACGGGTATGGCATTTGAAGGCTTTTCTGGTTCCTGAAAATGAAGATAAAGTGGTTTCCATAAAATAAGTGTAAATAAGCTGGCAAAAACACCTTGAATAATCCTTGCGAAAAAAAACGGCTGGAACCGTATATCGGTTTGAGCCAAGATGCTTGCAACCTGCGCCTGAACACTAAAACCACTAAAAGCAAGGATAAAGCTTGTTATCATTGCCTGCTGCAGCATAGTGGCATCCTGAACCTGGCTTGTCAGCTGGCTGCCAAGGGTAATCTCAAAAAGACCAGAAATAAAGGGAATACTCAGCATATCAGGAAAGGATATTGCCTGCAGGGCGAAATCAACAACTTGTGCAAGGAAAGCAGTGATATGTAAAAGATATAGGAGTTTATTTATCACTGAAAAAATTATAATAAACCCACCGACCATTAGAAGGGTTTGAATGGAGGAAGTCACTGCATCGCCCAATAATTTCCCGATGGGACGATTATCTTTTAATCTCGTTTGATGAAGAGCGGATAAGGCACTTCTAAATGCAAACCTTTTTTTTCTTTCACTCCTTTTCAGTGAATCTTCCTTTCCATAAAACCTCATGAGGATACCAACACCGATGTTTCCAAGATAATGAGCAAAGGCAAAAATGACACCCAGCTGAGCATTATTGAAAAATCCAACGGAAACAGCTCCGAAAATAAATAGCGGGTTTGAGGAATTAGTAAAAGACACAAGCCTCTCAGCTTCAGTTCTAGTTAATTGTCCTTCCTGGCGAAGCCTTGCTGTTAGTTTTGCGCCTGCAGGAAAACCGGACGCCATACCCATGGCCCATACAAAACCGCCAACCCCAGGCACTTTAAAAAGTGGCCGCATTAGCGGTTCGAGCAGGACCCCTATAAATTTAACGACTCCAAAACCGATAAGCATTTCCGAGACAATAAAAAAGGGCAGTAACGAAGGAAAAACAATTTCCCACCACATATTTAATCCCCTGATTGATGCCTGAAATGATTCCTGTGGAAAGGAAATAAGGGAACCTGCCAATATGGTAACTGAAACAGATAAAAAGAGGGTTTTTAGCTTTGAACGAAACAAATGGGACAGCCTCCTTCCTCTGGAATTCCTTACTGTGCAAGGTACCAAATCAGTGCTAGAATAAGGAATATTGCCTTGTCCTCATATACCACAATATACTCATATAAAGAAATTTTAGACCATAAGATTGAAAGACTATTCTCTTATCAGAAAAACGGGCAAAGGAAACTCCACAGGCCCATAGGGATGAGGAGAAAGAAGAACAGAAGCGACCTCGAGGGGCTAGGCGCTGAAGTTTGACAGGCTCCAAAACCGGACGCGGAAAGCGAGTTCCTTAAGCAGAAATAAACAGGCAAAAATTTAAGAGACACCCGTGAAAAAAATTGGCAAAAGAATGAAAGAACAGCTATCCACAGTTATTTCAGGGTAGAACCAAAATTAAAAATATATTTTTATTTTGTCTCATAGGAAAGGCATGCCGAAAACCGGTTTTTACTAGGTATAGGAGGAGTTCAATTTGGTGCGTCCGAAGATTGGATTGGCGCTCGGTTCAGGGGGAGCAAGAGGTTTTGCACATCTGGGTGTTATTAAAGTGTTAAGAGAGGCTGGGATTCCTGTTGATTTAATTGCCGGAAGCAGCATGGGAGCATTAGTTGCCTGCTTTTACGGGGCTGGTATTGATATGGACCGCTTATATAAACTTTCAGGAGCCTTTAAGAGAAAATATTACCTTGACTTTACTGTTCCAAAAATGGGATTTATAGCGGGGAACCGAATAAAGGAATTTATAAGGCTCTTTACACATGGAAAGAATCTTGAAGAGTTGGATATTCCTGTTGCAGTAGTCGCTACTGACCTGATTGCAGGAGAAAAGGTCATTTTTAGAGATGGCCCGATATCTGAGGCGGTTCGTGCAAGTATATCCATTCCAGGAATATTGGTTCCTGAAAAATTGAATGGCCGGATATTAGTGGACGGTGGTGTGGCAGACAGGGTCCCTGTTTCTGTTGTAAAGGAGATGGGTGCTGATATAGTTATTGCGGTGGATGTCGCAAAGGTAAAGAAAAATGCTGAAATTACTTCCATTTTTGATGTAATTATGCAAAGCATAGATATTATGCAGAAGGAACTGGTTATTAGCAGGGAGGCGGCTTCCGACATAATGATTCGCCCTCATGTAGAAATGTACAGTTCAAGAGCTTTTACTAATATAGAAGAAATTATAAAAATCGGGGAAGATGAAGCGAGAAAGCATCTTTCTCAAATTCAGAATGTGATTGATCAGTGGAGGGAGACAGAATAAAGATGCGAAAAAAAATATCCTTTCTGCCTTATATTCTAATAACAGCAGTTTTAATAGGAGCTATATATTATCCCTTGCCATATTTTGTTTCCAAACCGGGAATGGCAAAGGAACTGGAGCCCATCATCAAAATAGAGAACGGGTACCACGAAAAAGGGAGCTTTATGCTGACAACTGTAAGAATGGGCAGAGCCAATTTCTATTCGTATCTCACTGCTAAAGTAAGCAAATATGATGAAATCTACCCTTTAGACATGATTATGGGAAAAAAAGAAACGGAAGAAGAATTTAATACCCGGCAGCTTCAAATGATGGAGGGCTCAAAAGAGAGTGCAATAGAAACTGCTTTTAAAAAGGCAGGAATCCCTGTTCAGTACCGCTACAAGAGTGTGTATGTACTTGATATCGTACCCGGGATGCCGGCTGCAGGGAAATTAAAATCTGGAGACAGGCTTCTAAAAGTTGATGGTCATCCGTTTATTTCTTCAGGACAATTTATTGAATCTGTTAGCAAAAAGCATGAAGGAGATCCTATTAAGATTACCTTCACAAGAAAAGGAAAGACAGATACAGCGAATATGTCTGTCAAGAAGTTTAAAAATGATCCGAAGCATGTTGGGGTAGGGATAGGACTTGTTGATGATAAGGATCTTATTACTCTGCCAAAGGTTAAAATCAAAACAGATGAAATCGGTGGCCCTTCAGCAGGATTGATGTTCTCGCTTGAAATTTATAACCAGCTGACAAAGGAAGACTTAACAAGGAACTATGAAATTGCGGGAACGGGTACGATTACTCCAAATGGAATGGTTGGACCTATCGGGGGAATTGAGCAAAAAATCATTGCAGCTGACAAAGCAGGTGCTGAAATCTTTTTTGCCCCGAATGAAAAGGGAGCGAAAGACTCAAATTATCGAGCAGCTGTTAAAACCGCAAAAGATATAGATACAGATATGAAGATCATTCCTGTGGATACCTTTAACGATGCTGTCCATTATTTGGAAAATCTTAAAATGAAATCTTAATTAGATAACAATTAGAAAAACTCGGCATTCGCCAAGTCCTTTTAAGCGGATGCCCTAGTTTTTCTTATGCGTTCAGAATTTATGGATATAAATTCTGATTAGCTAAATAAAGGACTCCCCACCGGCGGGCAGTCCTTTATTTCATATAAATTGGCGGCTGATTAAATTCCATTTTTAAAAGCTTCTCTTGTTTTTCACCACTTAGTGCACATGAATAAACTTTTGCTGCTTTTATATCCAGATGAATAGGCTTCTCTTTAAAAGAAGATAGTTTTGATACAAGCGGTAAGGAAAAGTGGCTTTTCATTTTGTTTAAGTACTCCCGTCCTGCCAAAGACATCCCGAGCAGTCTCATATAGGATGCTTTTTCCTGGGGAAGATACATTTCTTCTTTATGTGTATTCGTTAATATATGTACACAGGCTCTTTGGAGTCTTGTCCAGGTATACCTTTTTGTTTTAATTTTCTCCATGAAGTCACCAAAAGAAGAAGAGGATACTGCCGCTTTTAGCATACGGTTTTCAATTCCTTCTTCCACTTCGTAGATTTTCTGCAACTCATTAGCCTCCATATTCAAGAGTCTATATTTAAGGAAAGGCCAGTAGTTTTCCCATTGATGAAAGAGACCATATTCTGAAAAGTAGAGTTTTAATTGATCAAATGTTGCTTGCGGAACATACTGGCTAATCTTGTCCGCGTTTTCGTCTTCTCCAAAAATGGCTTTTCTGATACTGGTTGCACTTGCTATTGTTTCAGAAGCAAAGTGTTCATCATGGTAATCAGCATTCTTTCTTCTTACAGTGAGAGGCTTAATGGAGCTTTTTTGATCTTGAATAGCTTTTATGTATTGATAGCCAAGAATGTTATTTGGCTTTGCCAGGCTGATGAGACTATCAGTTCCTTCAAATTCCTCAAAAGAAAGTGAAAGAGCTTTGGGATAGCTTACACCGGATTTCATATAGTCTTTTACTTTATGATTATATTGGGCCTGGTTCTCATTCAGGAAATCCAGCGTATTAAGAAAAGCATTAATATCCCCGTCTTCACTGCCGAAGCATAGAGCATCACAACCCGCTGCAGCCAAAATAGATACAGCGCCATTTGCGAAGGTTTCCGCTTTCTGTGCTGCGAAAATATATGGAAGTTCTAATACAAGATCTGCACCGCCTGCCAAAGCCATTTTTGTTCTTGCCCACTTAGATACAAGCGCCGGTTCTCCTCGCTGAAGGAAATTTCCGCTTATAACCGCAATAACAATATCTGCATCTGCAGCTTCTTTAGATGCATGAAGATGAAAGGCATGTCCATTATGAAAAGGGTTGTATTCGACAATAAGGCCAACAGCTTTCATTTAATTTCTCCTTTAATTTTTAACGATTTTCTGGTAAATTTTATTATATCAAATTTTTTTCAGCAATTCCTGCTGTCACGGGTATTCACGATGATTACCTTAGGGTGGGGTTTGCAAAAATATATAAAGGATAAACTAATAATATGTTCTATAGTAAAATGACAAAGGTTGATTGTTTTAATGCCTTCCAGGTGTAAAGAAAAAACATTGACAAAAAATTATAGGGAGGCTATAATTACCTTTGTTGCCTTGAGGTGATTCATATGAAATGGACATTAAGCCAATTGCAAAAGAGTCGAAATAAGGAATTTTTAATTGATGAAACCATTAGAGTGGATGAGATTAAAAAAGATGATTCAACAATAAGAGAGGTTTCGCCAATCCATGTAACTGGACGGGCTGATATCGGCTCTACTAGAGTGACATTTCACTTGAAAATTGATGGATATCTTATTCTTCCTTGTTCTCGAACATTAGTTGATGTCAATTATCCAATTTCTGTCGAAACAACTGAAACATTCCTCTTTAATGTTCCAGCATATGAAGCTGTAACAGAAGAGGAGGAAGCTCATCAAGTTAAAGGTGATGTTATTGATCTAATGCCAGCCATTAGAGAAATACTCCTTCTTGAAGTGCCAATTCAAGTATTTTGTGATGATTATAATCAGGAAGGCGCGGCTCCTCAATCGGGAAAAGATTGGGAAGTAGTCACTGAAGAAGATCAGACAAAGAAGATTGATCCAAGACTTGCAGAATTGGCTAAGTTTTTTGACGACAACAATTCCTCCGATTAACAATCGGCAAAAAAAAGAAGCAAAGTGAAGACCGTGATTTCGGCCTTCATTACTTTCTTATAACTCTTTAAGGAGGTGGGAAGAATGGCTGTACCTTTTAGAAGAACTTCTAAAACTGCGAAAAGAAAGCGTCGTACACATTTTAAATTAAATGTTCCTGGTATGGTAGAATGCCCAAACTGTGGTGAAATGAAACTTGCTCACCGCATATGTAAGGCTTGCGGAACCTACAAAGGAAAAGACGTTGTAAACAAATAATCATTATGATAAAAAGCACAAGGACTATTATGCCCTTGTGCTTTTGTCGTTTTAAGGAACTATATATAAAGGAAGGTTAAGGAATGGATTACACTTTAAAAAAGTATGCGGATGGATTTTTGGTTTTTACAATTGAAAGAAATGAAAAAAGGAATGCCATTAATTATGGAGTTATGGAGGGCCTAAAAGAAGCTATGGCCATAGCGATGGATAAGGATATAAAAGCCCTGGTGATTACTGGAAGCGGTGATCAGGCTTTTTGTTCAGGCGGCGATTTATCTGTATTCCACTCACTAAAGACCAGGGACGAAGCCTATTCAATGCTTTCAAGAATGTCTGCTATTCTCTATGGTTTGCTTATTCTTCCAAAGCCGGTTATTGCTCTTATGAACGGGGCTGCTGTGGGAGGAGGCTGTGAAGTGGCAATGGCCTGCGATTTCCGTCTGGCAAAAAGAACTATTAAAGCAGGTTTTGTACAGGGAAAGCAAGCGATTACAACCGGTTGGGGCGGAGGATCGATTGCATCAGAAAAACTAACGGGGACGAACGGAATGAGACCGCTGCTTGAGGCAAATATAAAGCGGGCGGAAGAGTTACAAAAAATGGGTTTTATCGATGAGTTTTATGAAGGGGAACCACTTGAAGCAGCGAAGTTGTTTATTAAAAAAACACTCAGCTTAAATACAGACGTTATTCAGGCCTATAAAGAAATGTGGATCCGTAAATGGCAAGCTGTACAGCTAAAGGAAAGAATGCAGGAAGAAGTTAAGGCGTGCGCAATTTTATGGGAGAGTGACGCCCATCATGAGTATATAAGCAATTTCTTTAATAAAAAATTGAATAAACAATAATACAGGTTGATATCAGTCTATCTTTTCTAGCAGATGCATATTATGAATAAAAACACTAGGAGGGATACTGATGTCACCAACCAGACAGGATGCATGGACGCAGGATGAAGATTTGCTGCTAGCTGAAATAGTGCTTCGCCATATTCGTGAGGGAGGAACTCAGCTTCAGGCTTTTGAAGAAACAGGGGCAAGGCTTTCGAGAACTGCTGCGGCGTGTGGTTTTCGCTGGAATTCCTACGTCCGTAAGCAATATAAATCCGGTATTGAGCTTGCAAAGAAACAGCGAAAAGAAGCCAAGAAGACTCCAGCATTAGAAGAAGAGACAGTTGAAAATGTCCAGGGGAATTTACAGGAAATAGATACTGAAGAGGCAGTGGGGACTGGTGTGCTGAACCTTCAGGAAGTGGTAACTTATATTCAAAACTTATATGTTAAGGCTGAAAAATCCGCTAAAGCTGATGAAGATAAAGCAAAAATAAGAGACTTAGAGAAAAAGGCATTCTATCTTGCTGCAGAAAATGAAAAGCTTTCTAAAAACTTAAAAGCAATAGAGGAAGATTACCGTTCTTTGATTGAGATAATGGAGCGCGCCCGGAAAATGGTGGTTCTGCAGGAGGAGGATCGCCAAAAAAAGGTGAGATTCCAAATGGACAAAAACGGTAATCTTGAAAGAGTAGAAGGGTAAGTTTTCATATTTAAATATAAAAAAGCGGACGCACTGTCCGCTTTTTAATTTGGAAAAATATCCGATAATCTTTTTCAATAACCAGTTTGGCGCACCGAGTTTTCACCTTTGAAAAGCACCATTGAGTTTCTTGCATCTAGTATGACCGCTGGGTGATAGAAAGGAAGCTAGTGTCCGTCCTATTCCTCCCTGCGAAAGTAATCAAAGCGTAGGCCCTCACGACAAGGAAAGCTGTAGCTTTTTCGAGGCGAGGGCAATTTGAGCTCTTCTTAAACTACCATATGTTGCTATTAGGGCACATTCGTTTTTTCTAATGTACCTGCGGGTCAACGCCTTCTGGGTACCATACGAGCGGGTTCTCACCGCGGTCCCGTTCCATTTCATAATTTACATTTTTAAAGCCCATCTTCTCCCAGAAATCTTTAGAATTGACACGAGGGTTGGTTTTGATTGGCAGGCCAAAGCTCTTAGCATATTCAACCAGAGCCTTTCCAAACCCTCTTCCCTGGTAATCCTGGATAACTTCAAGCTTCCAAAGTTCCAAATAATTTTGAGGAGGGGAGAAGTAACGGTCAAACCTGGAGTCAACCTGGTAAAGGCTCATCCTTGCAACTAGCTTATCTCCGAAATAAATACCATAGAATGGAGACTCGCTGTTTTCTTCAATAATATTTCCTTCAAGATCTTCCAGCATTGAAAGTTCCTGAAGACCATATTCTTTAAACTTTTTAAATTCTTCAAGAGTCTTAAAATTAATATGCAATTTTGTGACGGCCATTAAAGATACCCCCTAAATTAAATTCTTATCTTTATAATGTATATAGTGAAAATTAAAGGAATAACATAAAAATGAAAATCCTTCCGTAGTATTTTCATAATATATTATTTTAATTATATAACAAATAGATTGAATCTTCCAACGTGTGCTGCTTTTAAACCTCATTTTCACAGAAGCATCAAGATGGAAGAAAAAACTCCAAAAAACAACAGAAACCGTTTTCATAATTTGCAGGAAATTCAGGAAACCATGTAGAAAGATATAACATTGTTGGTAAAAAAGCATAGAGAAAGGAGAAATACTGTGCAAAAAATTTTAATTGCCAATAGGGGAGAAATTGCATTAAGAATTATCAAAACTTGCCACGAATTGGGAATCGAAACCATTGCAGTTTATTCCGATGCTGACAAGGAATTGCCTTTTGTAAAAGCAGCTACTAAGGCGGTCAGAATTGGGGAGGCTCCTGTAAATAAATCATATCTCCTGGGAGAAGCAATCCTTGAAGTGGCAAAGCAGGAAAAGGTAGATGGCATTCATCCTGGTTATGGTTTTCTCTCGGAGAATGCTGCTTTTGCTGAAATGGCTGAAAAGGAAGGTATTTCTTTTATTGGTCCTAAATCCAAAACTATTGAGTTAATGGGAGATAAAATTGTTTCAAGACAAACTATGGAGCGGGCAGGGGTTCCAGTTGTGCCTGGAAGCGGCACTGGAATTCAAAGTACTGAAGAAGCAAAAGAGCTAGCCCAAAGTATAGGTTACCCTGTAATGTTAAAGGCGAGCAGCGGAGGAGGCGGAATCGGAATGATCCGCTGTGATGATGAGCAAGCGCTCGTTAAATCCTTCGATTCAACGAAGGCCAGGGCAAAGGCCTATTTTGGTTCTGATGAGGTATTTATTGAAAAATATATTGCCAATGGCCGGCATATTGAGGTTCAAATTTTTGGAGACAAGCATGGGAATTTAGTTCATCTCTTTGAAAGGGACTGTTCCATACAAAGAAGGCATCAAAAAGTGGTCGAAGAATCCCCATCTCCTTTCCTATCGCAAACAGCTAAGCAAAAAATGTTTGAAACTGCTTTGAGGGCAGCGAGGGCGGTAGACTATGAAAATGCCGGAACAATTGAATTTATTGTGGACCAAAATGAGAACTTTTACTTTCTTGAGATGAATACGAGACTGCAGGTCGAACATCCTGTTACCGAATTAAATACAGGAATTGACCTGGTTAAATGGCAAATTCTTGTGGCAAGGGGAGAAAGACTGCCCCAATCACAAAATAAAATCGTTTCCAAAGGGCATTCTATAGAATTTCGCTTATATGCGGAGGACCCAGTCCGCTTTCTTCCTTCTCCAGGTAAAATAACCAAACTTGATTGGCGTCTTGAAGAAAATATTAGGGTAGACACAGGTTATTGCGAAGGAGATACGGTTACACCTTTTTATGACCCTATGATTGCCAAATGTATTTTTCATGGTGATTCAAGGGCGGAAGCTATCCAAAAGGCAAAAGCATTTTTTGAAGAAATGAAGATTGAGGGGATTAAAACCAACGTCCCTCTGTTCCTTAATATTTTAGAAGATAAAGATTTTCAGGATGGAAGTTATACAACTGGATTTTTAACAAATACAAATGTACTGAAATAAAAGGAGGAAAAAACATGAAAGAGATTACTGCATCTATGGCAGGTACTGTACTAAATATTTTAAAAAGTGAAGGCGAGGAAGTAACCGAGGGCCAGGAGGTATTAATGCTGGAATCTATGAAAATGGAAATTCCAGTTGAAAGCCCATATGCAGGAACTGTAAAGGAAATGAAGGCAGCAATCGGTGATTTTGTAAATGAAGGCGATGTTTTAATGGTCCTCGAATAGAAGGGCGTCTATATGATACTGCCAAAAGGGGAGGAAAAAATGACTGTGAATAAAAGTATTCAGGATAAGCTGCTTGAGAATCACAAAAAAGTGGAAGCCGGCGGCCATCCGAAATATCATGAAAAGCTGGCTGAGCAAAACAAGCTATTTGTTCGTGAAAGACTTTCTTTATTGTTTGATGATGGAAAGTATGAAGAGGATGGGAAGTTTGCAAACTTCCAGGCTGGTGATCTTCCTGCAGACGGTGTCGTTACAGCTATGGGAAAAATCAATGGCCAAGCTGTTTGTGTAATGGCCAATGATTCAACTATTAAAGCGGGGTCCTGGGGGGCTAGGACAGTAGAAAAGATTATCAGGATCCAGGAAACGGCCGAAAAATTAAAGGTGCCTATTTTTTATTTGGTAGATTCTGCAGGTGCCAGGATTACAGATCAGCTTGAAATGTTCCCGAACAGAAGGGGCGCAGGACGGATTTTTTATAATCAGGTCAAGCTTTCTGGAATGATTCCGCAGGTTTGTATCCTTTTCGGCCCATCAGCTGCAGGTGGTGCCTATATTCCGGCCTTCTGTGACATAGTTATCATGGTTGATAAGAATGCATCCATGTACCTTGGTTCACCACGTATGGCTGAAAAAGTAATCGGTGAAAAGGTCACGCTCGAAGAGATGGGCGGAGCACGAATGCACTGCACTGTAAGCGGCTGTGGTGATGTGCTGGCGTCAAGTGAACAGGAAGCCATCGAGCAGGCAAAGAAATATATTGGCTACTTCCCGGCTAATTTTAAAGAAAAACCTGATGCTGTCGAAGCAGGAAGTCCAAAAAAGGGCCGTTCTTTAGAAAGTATCATTCCTGAAAATCAAAATGCCCCGTTTGATATGTACGAAGCCATTGATCAACTAATTGACGAGGACAGCTTTTTTGAAGTTAAAAAGCTTTTTGCCCCGGAAATTATTACTGGTATTGCCAGAATAGATGGCAAGGCAGTGGGAATCATCGCTAATCAGCCAAAAGTAAAAGGCGGAGTTTTGTTTGTGGACTCAGCTGATAAAGCTGCAAAATTCATTCAGCTTTGTGACGCCTTCCATATACCTTTACTATTCCTGGCAGATGTACCTGGATTTATGATTGGCACTAAGGTTGAAAGAGCTGGTATTATCAGGCACGGTGCCAAATTAATTGCTGCTATGAGCTCAGCTACAGTTCCCAAAATTTCTGTTATTGTTAGAAAGGCATATGGTGCAGGTTTATATGCCATGGCGGGTCCAGCTTTTGAACCGGATTGCTGCATCGCACTTCCAACTGCACAGATTGCTGTAATGGGACCTGAGGCAGCAGTAAATGCAGTCTATTCCAATAAGATTAATGAAATTGAAGATCCAAAAGAGCGAATTGCTTTTGTTCAGGCTAAGCACCAGGATTATAAAGAACATATTGATATATATAAGCTTGCTTCTGAATTAATTGTTGATGAAATCGTTGCAGGATCAGAGTTAAGGGATACCCTGATACAAAGATTCGCATATTATGAAACAAAGGAACTTTCATTTAGTGTCCGTAAACACCCTGTATACCCGGTGTGAAAATAAAACCCTTTCCAATCTAGAATCGGAAAGGGTTTTATTTTGTATTCAAGCCTTTTAGAAATGACTAACCGCGCCGGGCCATGTTCTGTTAAAATATTTCTATAGAAAACAAATGAGGGATTTTAATGGAAATTTCCATAATTGGTGCAGGATCTATTGGTTTATTATTTGCCTCCTACTTAGCAGATTTCTATGAAGTTGCTGTTTATTCCAAGACAATAGAACAGGCAAAGTTAATTGAGGAGCATGGCATCGTTCTGTTAAAGGGTAGCAGCAAAAAAAGGGTACAAGTAAAAGCCCTTCCCTTTGAAAAGTATATTAGAAATGAAGATTTAACAATTCTTGCAGTTAAGCAATATCAGTTAAATGAGGTGCTTCCTGCATTAAATGGCGGAAACCTTTTCTTTTTACAAAATGGCATGGGCCACTTGGAAACACTGCAAAAACTCCGCTCGGAAAATATTTATGTAGGGTCCGTAGAGCATGGGGCCTCAAAGGAAAACCAATGGACCGTCAGGCATAATGGAGAAGGGATAACAAAATCGGCAGTATTCAGAGGAAGCAGTGAGCCTTTAATATCTTTATCAAATACGCTCTCTGGTCTTTTTCCAATTTCCCTTGAAAAAGACTACTATGAAATGCTCTTGAAAAAGCTTGTGGCAAATGCAGTAATTAATCCCTTAACGGCCGTTCTTGGTGTCCCAAATGGAAGATTATTGGACAATCCCTATTATCTTATGGTATTTAATCAAATATTTGAGGAAATTGCTTATATTTTAAAATTAAAAAATAAAGAAGAGATGTTGAAGTCAGTAATGGAAATTTGCCAGAAGACAGCCAAGAACAGATCTTCAATGCTAAAAGATGTGGAAGCTCATCGAAAAACAGAAATTGATGCCATCCTTGGGTATGTTGTGATGGAAGCAGAAAAGCAGAATATTAAAGCACCTCTCACAGAGAACTTTTACCACATGCTAAAAGGAAAGGAGAAAAACAGGGAGGGTAAATTTTGATAAATCTTATTTCTTTCCTTATTGCTGGGATGGTTATGCTGCCACTGGCAGCTTATCTGCTAATATTTATAGGTTATAAATGGCTTACGGGCAGCCATCGAAAATCAGTTCAAATGGCCGCTGACGGCAGCACTATTTTTTTTGTTACTTCCGTCTATTTTATTATTTACACTATTTGGGGAAAATCTCTTTTTTTGATGATTCTGCTGGTAATTCTGATAATTGGAGCTTTTTTTGTCATTACCCATTGGAAAGTTAAAGGAGAAATTCACTTTGCAAAGGTTTTTAAAGGAGCATGGCGATTTATTTTTTTAATCTTTGCTCTTGCTTACTTTGTTTTGATTGTTTTAGGCATGATTTACAGGGTTATTGAATACACCTGTTGATTTTAAAAGGCTGTTAAAATTTAAATCTTATTTTCAGGCAAAGTTTTTTTTCAATCATGGCAGTAAATGCTATACTCGATAGGAATGAATATTGGTTGAACAGAAAGGAAGTACAATAAATGGAGATGATGAATCTCTCTTTGCCTGCTACGAATAAATTTGCATCAAGCTATTTGGAACAATCGGCTGAAATTCTGCCCTTTTTTCATTACCGATACAATCAATTATCTGATTATAAAAATAGATTAAAGGAACTGGAAAATAGGACGTTTCCCCGAAAAGTGCTAGGCGAACATATAGAGGCTTATATGAGCCGCTTTCCATCTTCCCCTGCTGTAAAAAGCTCTATAGAGAAGCTAAAACAGGAAAATTCCGCAGTAATTATAGGCGGACAGCAGGCAGGGATTTTAACAGGTCCGCTTTATACCATACATAAAGTAATATCGATTATAAAGATGGCTGAACAAAAGGAAACCGAGCTGGGAATACCTGTAGTCCCTGTTTTTTGGATTGCCGGAGAAGACCATGATTTCCAAGAGGTTAATCATGTATTTGTTCCGGTGGGGCAAAAAGCGGATAAATGGATATATCCGGAGAGGGTTCTTCAGAAAAAAATGGTGTCAGATATAACAATTGACGAAGAGATTTGTCTATCATGGGCACAAAACCTGATTAAGAATTTTGGAGAGACAGATCATACAAACTCTATTTTGGAAATGCTGGAGGATTCTCTAAAACAATCGGAGAGTTTTACAGACTTTTTTGCAACGGTGATCATGGAATTTTATAAGGATTATGGGTTGTTAATAATTGATTCTGCAAATCCGAACTTAAGGGAAATTGAAAAGGAATTTTTTGAAAAACAAATCAATCACCATGATTCAATCACAGTTTCTCTTCTTGAACAGCAGCGGGAAATCAGCAAAAAAGGTTTTTCGCTAACTTTAGAAGCAACTGAGAATGCGGCAAACATTTTCTATTATGAGCCCATGCTGCAAGAACGTATTTTATTGGAATACGATCGGACTCAGGATAGGTTCATCGGGAAGAATGGGGTTCTTTCCTTTTCAAAGAAAGAGTTAATCCGGGTATTAGCTGATTCACCAGAGAGACTGAGCAATAATGTGGTAACTCGTCCATTAATGCAGGATTTTTTGTTTCCAACTCTCGGTTTTATTGCGGGTCCAGGCGAAATTGCTTATTGGGCAGAATTAAAGAAGGTTTTTGAACATTTTGAGATAAAAATGCCGCCCATTATTCCAAGGCTTAATATTACTTTGCTGGACAGATCTGTTGAAACAGATATTGAAGAGCTGGAATTGGAGCTTGCGGAAGTTCTTCAGTTTGGTACTTCGAGTAAAAAGGATGCATTTCTTGAATCCATTAAAGATAAGGAAGTGGAAGAACTTTTTACATCCGCGAGAGATCAGCTTACTCGACAGTACCTTCGTATCGAAGAAAAAACAGGGCAGCTGGACAAAGGGTTGCTTCCTTTATTAAAGAAAAATAAAGATTTATTAATTAAACAAATCAGTTTTATGGAAGGCAGACTTGAGAGATCTGTCAAGATGCAGCATGAGACAGTTCTGGAAAAGTTTTCACGAATTGATCTTGCTTTAAGACCTGAAGGTTCTCCTCAGGAACGGATATGGAATATCTTCTGGTTTATCAACAAATATGGACTTGATTTTGTACATTCACTTATGGAACTTTCCTACGAATTTGATGGAAACCATAAGGTCATAAAGCTATAACAACCTCACCACAGGTGAGGTTTCAGTTTGTCGACAAAAGGGGGTTCGGAATGCTATATTCCGAACCCCCTTTTTGGTTTATTAAGATTTCTTATCGGATTATACTATTCTTATTCACTGATTCAAGGCGATTACTGGACCCCACCATGTCCAGTTGGCCATCTTTTTTAAATTCAGGGCAGCGAAAGTAAGCGTCGCCAGCATCGACCATTTTTCAAGTCCACTAAAGGTTGTCCAACGCATGCTTGCTTCTCTATTGCATCGGCGAATACACGCTCGACTGTACCTTTCTTATTCGTGTTCGAATACTCAATACTTCACCAGCAGGATAGAGGCAACAGTCATAATATTCATCATAGACAAATCTTGTTTTCTGAAGAATCCATCCTTCCTACGCGGTCGATTATATGGTAAGGCCGGGGTGATTTCATCTTCGATCAGGAAGTTAACAATAGCTGGTGTCTTATAAGCAGCGTCTGCCGCTTGATTCTATTGCCACACTAACTTTCTAAACCCAGTTGATTGGAGTGGAGGGCACGAAGACTCCTCGAAAATGCAACGGCATTTCCTTCGTGCGGTGTTGATTCAAAGAGGCTTATTCAATGTCCTGCGGGATTAGCGGGACAGGTGAGACCCCACAGGCGTGTGCGCCGAGGAGAAAGAAGAACGGAAGCGCCTTGTTCTGCCCCGACAAGCGCTGGAGGGCCTGACGATGAAGTCATTCTTTCCTTCAAAATCAGGATTGAAGCGACCTCGAGGGGCTAGGCGTTGAAGTTTGACAGGCTCACCGCCCGCCCCTCGCAAAGCGAGTGTCTGGGAACGGAAATCAACAGGCCCCCCTCTACAGTCTGGACCCTCATCACTGGTGAGTTTTTTTTGTGTTTGAGGAAAAAACTTATCCACATGTGGATAAGTTTTACGATTGTATTAATTTTTAAAAAAGGTGTGGAGGAAAGTGGGGGATTGTGGTACATTTTAAATAGAAAGTGGGGCTAGTGGTATGTTCATGGGTGAATACCATCATAACATTGATAATAAAGGCCGTTTAATTGTGCCCTCTAAACTAAGAGAAGACCTGGGTGATTTGTTTATTATAACCCGTGGTTTGGATCAATGTTTGTTTGGTTATCCACTGTCTGAATGGAGCCTTATAGAAGAAAAGCTAAAAGCGCTGCCTCTAACTAAGAAAGATGCCCGCGCCTTTACACGTTTTTTCTTTTCAGGTGCTACCGAAAGTGAAATCGATAAGCAGGGAAGAGTAAATATACCTGCGCCACTGCTCCAATATGCAAAGTTGGAAAAAGAATGTGTGATTTTGGGAGTTTCCAATCGAATTGAAATATGGAGCAAGCAAATTTGGGAAGACTATTTTACAGAGTCTGAACAATCTTTTGCAGAAATTGCGGAAAATATGATTGGCTTTGATATATAATGGGAATACTATACTGATATAGTTTTATATATCAGCCGTTCGATTGGAAAGGGGCTATATGCTTAATGTTTGAACATACAACGGTGTTATTGAAAGAAACGGTGGACGGCCTAAACATAAAACCGGATGGTATTTATGTTGACTGCACCATGGGTGGAGCAGGCCATAGCGCCTATTTGCTATCAAAGCTAAATGAACATGGAAAACTATATGCTTTTGATCAGGATGAGACTGCAATTGCTAATGCTAAAGAGAAGCTTTCTGAATACAGCGGGCAATTAACCGTTATTAAAAGCAATTTTGTAAATCTGCAAGAAGAACTTGAAGACCTTGGTGTTACAGAGGTTGACGGCATCCTTTATGATCTTGGTGTGTCATCTCCGCAATTGGATACACCTGAAAGGGGTTTTAGCTATCATCATGATGCTCCCCTGGATATGAGGATGGACAGTGACGCCCGGCTATCTGCTTATGATGTAATTAACGATTGGAAGTATGAAGATTTGGTACGGATCTTTTTCCGATATGGAGAAGAGAAATTTTCCAAGCAAATCGCACGTAAGATCGAGGCGGCGCGGGAAAAAAAGCCGGTAGAAACCACTGCTGAATTAGTTGAACTGATTAAGGATGCCATTCCGGCCCCGGCAAGAAGAAAAGGCGGACATCCGGCGAAAAGAGTGTTTCAGGCCGTAAGGATTGCTGTAAATGATGAGCTGGGTGTATTTGAGAAATCACTTGAACAGGCCATTGACTTGTTAAGCCCCGGCGGAAGAATCAGCGTTATTACATTCCATTCTCTTGAAGACAGGATTTGTAAATCAGCTTTTAAAAAGGCTAGTGAAATTCCAAATCTGCCGCCAGGCCTTCCGATAATTCCAGATGAGTATAAGCCTATCCTTAAACTCATTACGAGAAAACCGATTTTGCCAAGTGAAGAAGAATTAGAGGAAAATAATCGAGCAAGATCTGCAAAGCTGAGAATAGCAGAAAAATTATAAAGCGGATACGGGAGCTAGGTTAATACAGCTAGATATTCGAAAGAAAAATGATAAAAAGATAATTAAACCAGGAGGGGAAAAAATGAGTAATCTTGCCAGACAATTGCAGGATCAGCAGCAGCAGCAACAAATGCCATTGACCGAACCTAAAAGGGCCAAGGCAAGAAAGTTTTGGCTTACACCCGGAGAAATGGTGCTGGGATTGACATTTACCACAATGGTTGGCTTTGGAGCGGTCCATATGATTTCCAATCAGTCTCAAATTTACAGCGTTAACAAGGACATCCAGGAAATTCAGAGCTCGATTAAGGAGCAGGGCAAGGTAAATGATGATTTAAAGGTTCAGGTTAGTGAACTTAGTACATATGAACGTATCAAGTCAATAACGGATAAGCTTGGTCTTCAATTCAATGATAAAAATGTTAAGGTAGTGCAGCAAAAATGAGCCGAAAACAGCCTAATATGAATTTTGGAGCAGCGATATTATTTGTAATATTCAGCCTGCTCTTTTTTGTATTGATTTTCCGTTACTTTTCCATTCAGATAACTGGGGAAGCGGCTGGCCAGCCGCTTGCCGCAAAGGCTAAACAGAAATATATGAAACATGGAGTGTTAGAAGCAACCCGGGGAACCATTTTTGATCGAACCGGCGAAGTAGTTGCAGAAGATACTACTGCATACACTCTTGTTGCCATTCTTGATAAAAAAATGACAACCGATCCTAAAAAGCCAATGCATGTTAAAGATCCAGAGAAAACGGCCAGAGAACTTTCCAACTACATTAAAATGGACGAATCAGAAATTTATCATCGTTTAACGAATAAGAGTGCTTTTCAGGTGGAGTTTGGGAAAGCAGGACGGGATATTTCACACCAGACGAAGACAAAAATTGAGGCTTTGCATCTTCCTGGGATTATATTTATGCGTGACTCAAAACGATTTTATCCGAATGGAATTTTTGCATCCCATGTTGTCGGATTTGTGGAAAGAAAAGAACAAAAGGACCAAACATATAAAACCGAGGCGAAAATGGGAGTAGAGAAAACCGAAGATTCCAAGTTGGAAGGTAAAAATGGAACAATCGATTATGAAAGTGACTTATGGGGGTATCTGTTACCCGATAGCAAGAAAAAAATTACTCCTGCCAAAAACGGTAATGATGTATATTTGACGCTCGATAAGAAAATCCAAACCTTTTTGGAGGATGCTCTTAATAAGGTGGATAAGGAATATAAGCCTAAAAAGATGATTGCAATTGTGGCTAATCCTAAAACAGGTGAAATATTAGCTATGGGCCAGAGGCCAACCTTCCGTCCATCAACAAGAGAAGGAATCGATAAGAGCTGGCACAATGAAGCGATTGAAACATCCTTTGAACCAGGGTCAACGATGAAGATTTTTACTTTATCTGCAGCTATTCAGGAAAATTCGTTCAATCCGAATGCTATTTATCAGTCTGGAACCTATAAAATTGCAAAAAGTACTATTCATGACCATAACTATGTTGGATGGGGGCCTATAACCTATTTAGAGGGAGTCCAGCGTTCTTCAAACGTCGCATTCGCAAAAATTGCGAATGAGCAATTAGGATTCGACAAATTAAGAACTTACCTAACAAAATTTGGTTTTGATAAACCGACAGGTATTGACCTTCCTGATGAAGCAAGCGGAAAGATTTTGTTTCATTGGCCAATTGAAAAAGCGACAACAGCTTTTGGACAGGGTACAGCTATTACCCCTATCCAGCAAATTCAGGCTGCCACAGCAGTTGCCAATGACGGAAAAATGATGAAGCCGCATGTGGTTGAAAAAATTGTGGAACACGATACAGGTAAAGTAGTCCAAGATTCAGCCCCGGAAATCGTGGGAAATCCGATATCTGCGGAAACGGCAAAAAAGGTAAGAGATATTCTCGGAACAGTCGTTACCTCACCAAAAGGAACAGGAAGCAGATATAAGATTGATGGCTATGATGTAGCAGGTAAAACAGGAACTGCACAAATGCCAGGACCAGATGGAAAATACCTTACAGGGGCACAAAACTATGTTTTCTCTTTCCTTGGTATGGCGCCAAAAGATGACCCGAAATTAATTGTTTATGTTGCTGTGCAACAGCCTGATATTGAAACTTATTTTGATGGTTCAAAGCCTGTGTCGGAGATTTTTGTTCCAGTTATGAAGAGCAGCCTTCAATATTTAAATATACAGCCAATAAAACAGGATAAACCATCGACGCTTGAATTAACGGATTTAACCGGTGAACAGGCTGATACAGCTGTTAATACTCTAAAGGATAAAGGCTTTGAAACGGTAGTAATCGGAAATGGAAATAATATTGAGGGGCAGCTTCCTAAAGGAGGAGAATCGATCCTCGAGGGAGAGAAAGTTATTATTTACACGGGCGGCAATGCCAAGATTCCGGATATGACAGGATGGTCATTAAGAGATGTAATGAAAGTGGCAAAGCTCCTGGAAATAAAGCTGAGTTCTGCCGGCAGCGGATATGTTGAAAAACAAAGTATCCCAGCTGGTACAGAGGCGAAAAACGGAGAATCATTAATAGTGAAACTCCGTTCACCTGAGCAGCTGTTTGAGGCGGAATCTCAAAAGAGTGATAAGAAAAAGGATGAAAAAAGCCAGAAAGAAGCAAAGGACTAAACAATAACCGAAGAGCCGTGACGCGTTCTAATTAAATTCGTACAAGCATATAAATGAACGGACTCATGAAAAGGAGGATCGTTCATTTATGCGTGTTTCTAATGTTACTGTTAGAAAACGGCTGACGGTTGCTTTATTTGTCGGCATTCTGACTTTCTTAATTATTGATGTCCGTCTTGGTTATGTTCAATTTTTTCTGGGAGATAAACTAACGGATCTTGCCAAGGGCTCATGGAGCCGAAATATTCCTTTTCAGCCTAAGAGAGGGGAGATAACGGACAGAAATGGCGTTGCTCTTGCAACAAATATAAGCACACCTACTGTTTACGTAGTGCCAAGACAGCTTAAAAACCCTGCCGATACGGCGACCAAACTTTCCAAAGTGCTGGGACTCGATAAAGAAAAAACTTATAAGGAAATTACCGCAGGAGAGTCAATGGTCCGATTAAAAGGTGGACGGAAAATTTCTCATGCCAAGGCAAAAGAGATTAGGGCATTGGGCCTTAAGGGTGTTTATATAGGTGAGGATTCAAAGCGATACTATCCATATGGTAAATATCTTTCACATGTTTTGGGCTTTACAGGAATTGATAACCAGGGATTAATGGGCCTTGAATTATATTATGATAAAGAGCTCCGAGGCGATGAAGGCTCAGTTAAATTTTATGCAAATGCCAAAGGCGAGCGGATGAATGATATGGCTGACGATTTTGAGCCTCCGAAAAATGGTCTTGATCTTAAACTGACAATTGATGCAAAGATACAGACTATCATGGAAAGAGAACTTGATAATGCGCAGGCGGCATATAATCCGGATGGGTTGATTGCAATTGCCATGAATCCAAATAATGGGGAAATATTAGGGATGTCAAGCAGACCTAATTTTGATCCTGCTAACTTCCGTAATGTACCGCAGGAAGTTTACAATCGAAATCTTCCTGTTTGGAGTACCTATGAGCCGGGTTCAACCTTTAAAATTATTACCCTTGCAGCCGCCTTGGAAGAGGGAAAGGTAGATCTTGACAAGGAACATTTCCACGACCCGGGGTTTGCGAAGGTTGCCGGAGCAAGGCTAAGATGCTGGAAAGCAGGAGGGCATGGAAGCCAAACCTTCTTAGAGGTTGTCCAAAATTCCTGCAACCCGGGATTTGTTGCTCTTGGTGAAAGACTTGGTAAGGAAAAATTATTCAGTTATGTTAAGAATTTTGGGTTTGGTACTAAAACAGGCATAGATTTGCAAGGGGAAGGATCAGGAATCTTATTTAATCTCGATAAAGTAGGTCCTGTAGAGCTGGCAACCACTGCTTTTGGACAGGGCGTATCAGTGACCCCCATTCAGCAGGTTGCAGCTGTTTCCGCCGCTGTTAATGGCGGAATCCTCTATACTCCTTATGTAGCAAAGGAACTAATTGACCCTCTTACAAAGGAAGTCGTCATGAGGAAAACTCCTGTTGCAAAGAGAAGGGTTATTTCAGAAGAAACCTCAAAAAAAATCCGCTACGCATTGGAAAACGTCGTAGCAAAGGGTTCAGGCGGCAATGCTTTTGTAGATTCCTACCGGATTGGGGGAAAAACAGGTACAGCGCAAAAAGCACAAAACGGAAGATATCTTGAAAATAATCATATCGTGTCGTTTATTGGATTTGCTCCGGCAGATAATCCTGAACTGGTAGTTTATGTAGCTGTAGATAATCCAAAAGGAACTGTGCAGTTTGGAGGCGTTGTATCCGCGCCGATTGTAGGGAATATCATGAAGGATAGCTTAAGGGCCATGGGAGTACAGCCTAGAAAAGACCAAATTGAGAAAAAACTGAAATGGACAGATACACCAATGATTAAGGTTCCTAATCTTGTAGGTATGACAAAATCGGAACTCCAAGAACAAATGGTCAATCTTAGAATTGATGCAAGCGGTGAGGGGGATATTGTAGTAAGGCAATCTCCTGAGCCAGGCATTAAACTAAAGGAAGGATCAACCATCAGGCTGTTCTTCGGAAAGAAGGAATAGGTATAAAAATGGGCGGTAAATTTCCCTTACCGTCCCATTTTTTGCTTTCTTTTTCCAAAAACGGTAATAATAATTATTATTTAAACTTTTTAATCTATCTGGTTTTAGCGCCCAGCGGGAGGTAGGATTCTTAGATTATCTTGCATCAGCCATGAACGTTCGGTAAATGTTTGGTACAGCTAATGTCCATCCCACTCCGCAACATCTTATTCAGTGAAGTTCTTTCACCACGTCGAAAAGCTGTCTGAAACATCCGCTTGATCCTTCCGGCAGCTGCTTCGCTAAAGGTCACTTACACTTTTCTTTAAATCAATGGCATTGTCTTTCATTATCATGTAAAATATAAACGCTATGTTTTAGACATGAGAGGATTTGAGATTATATGAAATTACATGAGCTGCTCAAGCATTTGCATCTTTTAGTTCCTTTTACAGGTGACAACCCTGAAATTACTTCGATTGAAAACGATAATCGCAAGGTTCAGCCTGGAAGTCTTTTTATCTGTATTAAGGGATACACCGTTGACGGCCATGACTTTGCTCCATCGGCTGTTCAAAAAGGGGCCACAGCGGTTCTGTCTGAAAGGGAACTGAATCTTGATGTGCCTGTAATCATCGTAAAAGACACCAATAGAGCTATGGCTGTACTCGCTGATGCTTTTTATGGACATCCAAGCAGAAAGTTTCAATTAATTGGCATTACCGGAACAAACGGAAAAACTACTGTAAGTCATTTAATTGAAAAAATAATGTCGGACGCAGGCAAAAAAACAGGCCTTATCGGAACGATGTACACTAAAATAGGTGATCGTACGATTGAAACAAAAAATACAACTCCCGAAAGCCTGACACTGCAAAAGACATTTAAAGAAATGGACGATAACGGGGTACAATCAGCTGTTATGGAGGTTTCGTCCCATGCCCTGGATTTAGGAAGGGTACACGGAACTGACTTTGATATCGCTGTTTTTACTAATTTGACACAGGATCATCTTGATTACCATAAAACAATGGAAGAGTATAAGCACGCTAAGGGCTTATTGTTTTCGCAGCTCGGAAACTCTTTTCTGGCTGATAAACCGAAATATGCGATCCTGAATGCAGATGACGAAGCTTCCGAATCCTACATAAGAGGAACAGCTGCGCACATAGTCACATATGGTATTGACAGTGCAGCAGATATTATGGCTAAAGAAATAAGCATGACTCCTGAAGGAACAACATTTAAACTTATCCTTCCTCAAGGAGAATATCCTGTTTCGATGCAGCTGATTGGAAAGTTTAGTGTTTATAATGTATTAGCGGCCATTAGCGCAGGGCTGGTTTCAGGAATTCCTGCTGAAGAGATTATCCGTTCGATTGAAACCGTAAAAGGAGTATCGGGACGATTTGAGCTAGTAAAGGCTGGACAGGACTTTACTGTAATTGTTGACTATGCTCATACACCTGACAGTCTTGAAAATGTCCTTACAACTATTCGCCAGTTTGCCCAAAAGAAAACCTTTGTGGTGGTAGGCTGCGGAGGAGACCGTGATCGGACTAAACGTCCATTGATGGCAAAAATAGCCTGCGAATTGGCTAGCGACCCTATCTTTACCTCTGATAATCCAAGAAGTGAAGATCCGATCGAGATATTAAAGGATATGGAAGATGGAGCAATAGAAGGCACATATCAACTGATCCCGGACAGAAAAGAAGCAATTAAGTATGCAATCAATAATGCTGTTAAAGGCGATGTGATCTTAATTGCAGGAAAAGGACATGAGACATACCAAATTATTGGAAGTCAGGTGTTTGACTTTGACGACCGGGAAGAAGCAAAAAAAGCAATTGAAGCTTTATAGGTGTTCAAAGATAAAAAAATATGGAAAGAGCAGATAAAAAATGAATAACATCAATCTTTTTTTAGATAAAAAACTTCTTAATAAATCTTATCTATCATATGATATAGCTGTAATAGAAGGGAACTTGGCAGTCATTTTAGGCAGCCGGGAAAGGAGGGGCTAAAATGCTGGAAAAAGTTCTGTTTTTCACAATCATAATGGGTTTTTTAATAACGGTGTTAATATCCCCTGTTTTTATTCCCTTTTTAAGAAGGCTGAAATTTGGACAAAGCATTCGTGAAGAAGGTCCTAAATCCCATCAGAAGAAATCGGGTACACCTACAATGGGTGGTTTAATGATTCTCTTCTCGATTATAATCAGTACCTTTGTTATGACAGGAAGAATTGCTGAGCCAACTGTCAAAACTTATTTACTTGTTCTCGTTACTTTTGGATTTGGGCTGTTAGGCTTTCTTGATGACTTTATAAAAGTAGTCCTAAAAAGGAATTTGGGTTTAACCTCTAAACAAAAATTATTGGGACAAATTATTATTTCCGTTATTTTTTATTTAATTTATAAACAAAATGAGTTTCCGACTGTCATTGATCTTCCATTCGGAAACTATTCGATTAATCTTGGTTGGTTCTTTGTCTTCTTCATTCTTTTTTGGCTGGTTGGTTTTTCGAATGCAGTCAATTTAACAGATGGATTAGACGGACTTGTTTCCGGTACAGCGGCCATAGCATTTGGTGCCTATGCTGTTCTTGCCTGGAACCAATCTCAATTTGAGATAGCTATTTTTTGTGTAGCCGCAGTAGGTGCTGTTTTGGGATTTTTGGTTTTCAATGCTCATCCAGCAAAGGTGTTTATGGGTGATACTGGATCGCTGGCTTTAGGCGGCGCGCTTGCGGCTGTAGCGATTTTGACAAAGCTGGAAATACTGCTAATTATTATTGGCGGGGTATTCGTTATTGAAACTTTATCTGTTATCCTCCAGGTTGCTTCTTTTAAAACAACCGGCAAAAGGATTTTCAGAATGAGCCCGCTTCACCATCATTACGAATTGATTGGATGGTCCGAGTGGCGGGTAGTTGTTACTTTTTGGAGTGTTGGTTTGTTATTTGCGATTCTTGGAATTTATATAGAGGTGTGGTTGTAAGTGAAAACGATAGAGACGTATTGTCATAAGAAAATTTTAGTACTGGGATTAGCCAAGAGCGGGGTAACAGCTGCAGCCCTTTTACATAAGCTGGGAGCTTTCGTTACCGTAAATGATATGAAGCCTTTGTCTGAAAATCCAGCGGCACAGGGCTTGCTTGAACAGGGGATAAAAGTTATTTGCGGCAGCCATCCTATTGAGCTGCTTGAGGAAGGCTTCGAACTAATTGTTAAGAATCCTGGCATTCCATATCATAATCCAATGATTGAAGGAGCAATTGAAAAAGGTATTCCTGTTATAACGGAGGTTGAACTAGCCTACCAGATTTCTGAGGCTCCGTTTATTGCTATTACTGGAACAAACGGTAAGACTACAACAACAACGCTTGTACATGAAATGCTGAATGCTGGCCATAAAAACCCGCTAATTGCAGGAAACATTGGAACGGTAGCCTCTGGAGTTGCACAGGAAGCAACAGAAGAGAATACCATTGTTATTGAACTATCCTCGTTTCAATTAATGGGCATAGAGCAATTCAGGCCAAAGATTGCGATCCTCACTAACCTCTATGATGCTCATCTTGACTATCATGGAACTAGGAAGGAATACTTTGCTGCAAAGGCAAATATTACTAAAAATCAAACAGAAACAGATTATTTCATTGTTAATTCCAATCAGAATGAAGTGATGGAGATTGCCCGGAACTCAAAGGCATCTATTATACCTTTTTCAGTGAAACGCCAGCTCGATAGCGGTGCTTATGCTTATGATGGATGGCTCTGGTTCAATGGGGAACAGGTAATCAAGATTGATGATATCGTCTTGCCAGGAAATCATAATCTTGAAAATATTCTCTCTGCCATGGCGGCAGCAAAGCTTTCCGGTGTAACCAATGAAGCTATTAGAGAAGTTCTCACAACCTTCAGCGGGGTTAAACACCGCCTTCAATTCATAGGGGAAGTACAGGGAAGAAAGGTTTATAACGATTCTAAAGCAACCAATATCCTTGCCACAGTTAATGCACTTGCAGCGTTTAAGCAGCCAGTTGTTCTGCTAGCCGGGGGACTTGATAGAGGCAATGAGTTTGATGAGTTGATTCCATACTTGGAAAACGTAAAAACGCTCATTACTTTTGGACAGACATCTGAAAAAATTCAGAAGGCAGGAAGAAAAGCAGGAATAAAAACAATAACACAGGCCGATAATGTGGGAAAAGCAGTCCCTGTCGCGTTTGAGTTATCTGAACCTGGGGATGTTATTCTCTTATCTCCTGCCTGTGCAAGCTGGGACCAATACAAAACTTTTGAAGTCAGGGGAGACATTTTTGTGGAAGCGGTGAATAAGCTTAAGTAAGGGCTTGTCTATGCAGAGATCTCCTTAGTTCGCAACACTGCAAGCCCCAATACTAGCGGTTGAGGTGTGTAGCGGTGCCGACAAAGAAAACAACTCCCGATTTTATTTTATTGCTGGTAACATTTACGCTGCTGGCAATAGGACTGATCATGGTTTACAGTGCAAGTGCTATTTGGGCGGATTATAAATTCCATGACTCCTTTTTCTTTGCAAAAAGGCAGATGCTTTTTGCGGGGGTGGGAATTGCAGCTATGTTTTTTATTATGAATATCAATTATTGGACATGGCGCACCTGGTCAAAAGCTATTTTAATTACATGCTTTGTTTTGCTGGTTTTAGTTCTTATCCCGGGAATCGGCAATGTCAGGAATGGCTCGCGCAGCTGGATTGGTGTTGGTGCGTTTTCCATTCAGCCATCAGAATTTATGAAACTTGCAATGATAGCATTTCTTGCAAAATATCTATCAGAACGGCAAAAGCTTATTACATCCTTTAAAAAAGGGCTCGTGCCGTCTTTAGGTCTTGCATTTGCTGCCTTTGCCATGATTATGCTTCAGCCTGACCTGGGTACAGGCACTGTAATGATTGGAACATGCGTAATTATGATCTTTGTTGCAGGTGCAAGAATCAGTCATTTTGCGTGGCTGGGGCTCATGGGAGTTGCTGGCTTTGTAGGCCTAGTGGCTTCTGCTCCTTACAGGATTAAGCGGATTACATCGTTTCTTGATCCTTGGTCAGATCCTCTGGGGAGCGGATTCCAGATAATCCAATCTTTATACGCGATTGGGCCTGGAGGGCTTTTTGGACAGGGACTGGGTGAAAGCCGCCAGAAATTCTTCTATTTGCCTGAACCACAAACTGACTTTATTTTTGCTATTCTTGCTGAAGAGCTTGGCTTCATTGGAGGATCTCTGATTTTGCTCCTATTCTCACTAATGCTTTGGCGTGGAATCCGGATTGCCCTTGGTGCCCCTGATTTATATGGCAGCTTTCTTGCGGTAGGCATTATCGCAATGGTGGCTATTCAAGTCATGATTAATATTGGGGTAGTTACAGGACTTATGCCAGTTACTGGTATTACACTTCCTTTTCTAAGCTATGGAGGTTCGTCGCTGACATTAATGCTGATGGCGATAGGGGTTCTCCTGAATATAAGCCGTTATTCGAGATACTAAGGTATGAATGCTTCTTGGAGAGCTCGCCAGTCGGCGAGTTTTCTTTTTGAAGAGGAACTGTTAACTTTTTGGAGGAGTGTCTGGAGTCCCTAACAAACAAAAACTTCGTCTGGAAAGCTTTTGTAAGTAGATTTGAGCTTATCAAAAGAAAACGCCACTTGACTGTATTTATCAATCTTTAATAAATCCAGAAATACCTAGGCTTTCCAATCATTATTAAAGTTTATTACAGTTGTCTAACATTCTTTTTGTATAGCATCAGATTTTGTTTTGTTTATAGTAGAATGGGGTATATCCAGTTGGTGGTCAAAAGCCACTTGCCAGGTTAGCAAGTACCCGAAAAGAAGATATATAATGGGGTGTAGAAATGAAAATTGCGATTAGCGGCGGGGGAACAGGCGGCCATATTTATCCGGCGCTGGCTTTGATAAGGGAAATTCAAAAGGAATCAGCCCAAAATGAATTTTTATATATTGGAACAAAAAATGGATTGGAAAGCAATCTGGTTCCGAGGGAGAATATCCCTTTTAAGTCTATACATATAACGGGCTTTAAAAGAAATCTGTCCTTTGATAATGTAAAAACAGTCATGAGATTTTTAAAAGGTGTAAGGGACAGCAAAAGAATGCTGAAGGAGTTTAAGCCTGATGTCGTAATAGGAACAGGCGGTTATGTTTGCGGCCCAGTTGTTTATGCTGCTGCAAAATTAAAAATACCTACCATTATTCACGAGCAAAATAGTGTGCCGGGCCTAACAAACAAATTTTTAAGCAGGTACGTAGATAAAATCGCTGTTTGTTTTAAGGAAGCAGAAGATTATTTCCCAAGTGAAAAGGTTGTTTTTACAGGGAATCCCCGGGCTTCGGAAGTCCAGGGAAAGGATGGCATCCGTGGACGTCTTTCGGCAGGACTAAAGACCAATGTTCCAGCCGTTCTTATTTTTGGCGGCAGCAGAGGTGCAAGGCCAATAAACGAAGCGGTAATCAAATCGCTAGCGGAACTTGGTGAGAAACCATATCAGGTTTTATACGTTACGGGTGATGTACATTTCGAAGACGTAAAGAAAGAAGCGGATCTTGTTGGAAATCCACAGAATGTTATAATCAAGCCGTTTATCCATAATATGCCAGAGGTACTTGCGGGAATGGATTTAGTTGTTTCCAGGGCTGGGGCGACTACTCTTGCGGAAATTACATCTCTTGGAATACCAAGCATTCTGATTCCAAGCCCTTATGTAACAAATAATCATCAGGAAAAAAATGCCCGTTCACTGAGCGACAACGGAGCTGCGGATATGCTCCTTGAAAGGGATTTAAATGCTTCAGCCTTTATTCAAAGTATTGATCGAATAATGCTGGATAAGGATATACAAAAGGAAATGAAAAAGAACGCCCTGAAAATAGGAGTTCCAGATTCAGCAGACCGCTTGTTTAAAGTAATGAAACAGCTAACAAAGAAAAACAATAGGTAGCCCATTTCCTGTTTACTGCATAAATTGAATTAACCCCGGTTTAAAAATATAACAAGGATTATAAATTTGATTACTGTCTAGCAGCCGTGTCAAGTGACTAGTGGCCATTCCACTTCTCTCTTCGATAAGTCAACATCGAATCGTTTTTAATAGCATAAGATACACTTACTTATGTGCGCCAAAGGGTCCTTCAGTCAGCTTTTTACAAAGCGGCAGGATCTCATTGGAGCGGTTTATAATGATGTTACTCAGGGAGCAGCTTCGGTAAACGACGCGTGCGCTTTTCTATTTGGAGGTAACCATGGACGAATTACTAAAGGAATTAGAAGGTTTAAGTATTGGGAAAGTAAAGCAGAATGAACCGCTTGCAAATCATACGACAATTAAAATTGGCGGACCCGCGGACCTATTTATAGAACCGTCATCAAAGGAAAATTTGAAAAAGTTAATGGAATTTATCCAAGAGCATACTCTTAATTGGCGTGCTATTGGAAGAGGATCCAATTTACTTGTTTCTGACTCCGGAATAGAGGGGGTTGTAATAAAACTGGGACCTGGTCTTGATACGCTGAAAATTGAAGAAGAAAAAGTAACTGCTGGTGGGGGTCATTCATTAGTTAGTCTTGCAACACTTGTAAGTAAGCAAGGTTTGTCCGGAATGGAATTCGCAGGTGGTATACCTGGATCAGTGGGCGGAGCCGTTTATATGAATGCGGGTGCTCACAGATCAGACGTTTCAAAAATATTGAAAAAAGCCCTTGTTCTTTTTGAGGATGGAAAACTAGAGTGGCTGACCAATAAGGAGATGGAGTTTTCCTATCGTTCCTCTGTACTGCAGAAGAAGCGCCCAGGTGTGGTAGTAGAGGCGGTATTTCAATTGGAAAAAGGGGACAGGGAAAAAATCACAGCAGAAATCAAGAAGAATAAAGATTATAGAAAAGAAACCCAGCCTTGGAATTTCCCTTGTGCCGGCAGCATTTTCCGCAATCCTCTCCCTGAATATGCAGGGAAACTGATTGAAAAAGCAGGCCTAAAAGGTCATAGCGTTGGAGGAGCTAAGATCTCAGAAATGCATGGCAACTTCATTGTTAATACAGGTAACGCGACTGCACAGGATGTACTGGCGCTTGTCCAGCATGTTAAAGATACTATTTATGATTTATATCAAATACAAATGGAAACAGAAGTAGAAATAATAGGCAGGAAATAGCAATAAAATGTTCTTTTCGCTGACAAATATTGTGCTATAATAATTCATTAGATATAGGGGAAAAAGCTGTCGAAATAAATAACGGCATGAATACTCGTGCCGTTGTCTACTTTTTCTGAATAAGGTTTAACTACCCTTTATTAACGGTTCTCCTATTCTAGTGGGGTGAAAATTTTGGAAAAGGGAAAAATCGTTACCCTTGAAGACCGAATACCAAAGCTGAAACAGCAAAGGCGCAGAAAAGCTAACAGAAGGCTGATTACACTTCTGCTGCTGTTCTTTATCCTCATAGCCTGTATTATTTATGTTCAATCGCCTTTAAGTCATGTCAGAAAGATTTATGTAAAAGGCAATGAGTTTTACTCATCGAAAGCATTAATAAAACAGACAGGCCTTAATGAACAAACAAACATTTGGAAAATCAGAAAAAAAGAAGTATCAGGAAAGCTTAAGAAGCTGCCTGAAATAAAAGATGCGAAGATATCCGTTATCTTGCCGAACTCGGTTATCGTTCAGGTCAAGGAAAACCAAAGGATAGCCTACCTTGCGAAGGATTCTGCCTATTATCCGGTCCTGGAAAACGGCAAAATTGTTAAAGGAAGAAAATCGGCAGATGTTCCGGTAAATGCGCCTGTTCTTTTTGACTTTAAAGAAGGGGACGTCCTGGTTTTAATGGTAGACAGTCTGAAGAAATTACCTGCTGAGGTTGCCAATTCTATTTCTGAGATTCATTATACTCCGAATAAAACGGACAAGTACCATATTTCCCTTTTTATGAACGACGGTTTTGAAGTCAGCGCTACATTAAGAACTTTCTCTGAAAAAATGTCGCATTATCCTTCAATCATAAGCCAGCTGGATCCCAATAAAAAAGGTGTAATTGATTTGGAAGTGGGTTCATTTTTTAAAGCTTATGAATCAGAGGGGGAAAAAAACAGTGAAAAAACTGAAGGTAAAAGGTAATCATGTTATTTTATCCCTTGTCTGTCTCGTTTTAGGGTACATGATAGCTTTTTCCTACCACCTTACCCAAGAAGAAAACCAAAAAAAAACTAACAAAGTGTCCGGGAAACAATATGAGGAAACTCTGGCATTAAGGAATGAACTCATCGATCAGGAAGAAACAAACCGGAACCTTGAAAAAGAATTAAAACGTAAACAGAATAAGGTCCTTGAAAATGAAAAGAGCTTATCGAAGGAAGACCAAATCAACTTTAATCTAGCCGAAGATGCTGAGAAATACAGGAAGTTCCTTGGGAAGGTAAAAGTTAAGGGCAAAGGGGTTAAGATAAAACTGGATGATGGTGATTATAATCCCGATGAAAAAAATGTAAATAACTATCTAGTTCATGAATTTCATATATTTAAGGTAATCAATGAACTTTATATATCGGGTGCTTCAGCAGTAGCAATAAACGGTCAAAGGTTATCAAGCCATTCTTACATTGTTTGCAATGGTCCTGTAATAACTGTGGATGGATATCAGCATCCGGCTCCGTTTGTTATAACCGCTATTGGAGATCCTGACGTATTATCCTCGGCAATTAACCTTACCGGAGGGGTAAAAGACCAGTTAGTAAACGATAATATTGTTTTTACACTTGAGCAGGATGAAATTGTCCTTGACCCTATTTTAGGAAATTAAAAAAGAGCACATTCCGTCCACGAAGTTGAAGAGATTAGAAGGTGAGAAAAGTGGACAAGCCCAAAAAGGTCAGTTTTACTCTTGTAGCTGTGATTGTTGGTTTTATGATTGCAATTCAATTCCAGACAATTAAAAAGCCGGTCGAGAGGGATACCCGGGATATTTGGCAGTTAAGAGAGGACTTACTGAAAGAGAAAGAGCTGCAATCAGGTCTTTTGAAGGAAATAAGGTCCAATGAGGAAAAGCTGTCTGCCTATGAATCAAAAAGAAAGCAAAGCAAGGAAGCAGTATTAAGAGAAACTCTTAATGAACTGAAGGCAGAAGCTGGGTTAACCGATATAACTGGACCTGGGATCATTCTGAAAGTTGAACCCGTTTATGAAGATATTAAATTAGGAGAGCCTGTCACAGCGACCGTTTCGCCTGACCTCTTAAAGAGACTTCAAAACGAATTGAACATGTATGGAGCTAAACAAGTATCGATTGATGGGCAGCGGGTAATAAATAGCACTGTTATTCGAGACATAAACAAGGAAACAAAGATAGACGGTCATGCAATCAAGGATCTGCCAATAGAAATCCATGTTGTTACTGACAGCCTGAAGAATGCCGAAAAGCTGTATAACCACATGCAGGTTTCCAAATCTGCCGAAGAGTTTTTTATCGATAATATGAGATTAACAGTTTCTGAGCCCAAACCGAGTGTTACGGTTCCAGCATATGAAAACCCTATCCGCGTCCTGAATATGGAGACCGCCGGAGGAGAAAAAGGAGGCAATACATAATGTGGCTTCCAATTATGGGGATGATTGTCGGCATTTTTCTTGGGCTGCTGACTGATATCCGTATACCCGAGGAATACTCCAACTACTTGTCAATAGCGGTTCTCGCTGCCTTTGATACTTTATTTGGAGGTATAAGGGCCCACCTGCAAAATATTTATGATGAAAAAGTATTTGTATCGGGATTTTTCTTTAATATTCTTTTAGCTGCAAGTTTGGCTTTTCTAGGTGTTCATCTTGGTGTAGACTTGTATTTAGCAGCAGTGTTTGCATTTGGTGTGCGGCTTTTCCAAAATATTGCTGTTATCCGAAGAATATTATTGACGAAATGGTCAACGAACCAGCAAAAAGCAGAAAAAAAATGAATTTTTTTAAAGGGAATCATTTAGTTGTGACGAATAATTTTATAAGATATAACTAAGATGCTATTAAATCGATAAATATAATTCATTTAAACTTTTAAGAGATGAAAAAGGAGGTGCCAGTGAATGAACAGCAACGAAATTTATGTAAGTCTTGACATCGGTACATCCAGTGTAAAAGTTATCATTGGGGAAATGGTCAATGACTCATTGAATATTATTGGGGTGGGCAATGTCCAATCAGAAGGGTTAAGAAAAGGCTCCATAGTAGATATAGATGAAACAGTTCATTCCATTAGAAGGGCAATAGAACAAGCTGAGAGAATGATAGGAATGGAAATCAGGCAAGTTATTGTCGGAATTTCAGGAAACCATGTTATACTTCAGCCTTGCCACGGTGTTGTTGCAGTATCCAGTGACAATCGAGAAATCACAAATGAAGATGTTGCCCGGGTAATAGAGGCAGCCCAAGTGGTTTCAATTCCGCCAGAAAGAGAAATTATTGATGTTATTCCAAGACAGTTTATAGTTGACGGACTTGATGAGATCAATGATCCTCGCGGTATGATTGGTGTTAGGCTGGAAGTGGAAGGAACAATCATTACTGGTTCAAAAACGATTTTACATAACACGCTCCGATGTGTGGAGCGGGCTGGATTGGATATCTTGGACATAACCCTGCAGCCATTAGCTGCAGCATCTTTTGCACTGTCAAAGGATGAAAAAAACCTTGGTGTTGCTCTCGTTGATATTGGCGGAGGTTCAACAAGCCTAGCCGTTTTTGAACAAGGGCATCTTAAAGCTACAAGTGTAATTCCAGTCGGGGGAGAACATATTACTAAGGATCTTTCCATAGGTTTAAGAACTTCCACCGAAGATGCTGAAAAGATTAAGATAAAATATGGACATGCTTTTTACGATGATGCATCAGAAGAAGAAGTATTTAGTGTTCCTATTATTGGAAGTGATCAGCATCAACAATTTAACCAGCTTGAAATTTCTGATATTATAGAAGCAAGGATGGAAGAAATTTTCGAATTGGTTGCAAATGAAATTAAAAAAATGGGTGTAAGAGATCTGCCAGGCGGATTTGTCCTTACTGGCGGGGTTTCCAATTTGCAGGGTGTTCTTGAGCTTGCGCAGGAAATGTTTAATAGCCGCGTCAGGATTGCAATTCCCGATTACATTGGTGTCAGGGAACCGCAATATACGACTGCAGTGGGACTTATAAAATTTGCCTATAAAAATGCCAAATTAAGAGGTGGCCTGGCAGGTATGCCATTGCCAGTTTCCGAACCGAAAGAAAAGAGGATTCCAAAACAGCAGCAGCAGCATCCGCCAAAAGTTAAACAGGAAAAGCAGCCGGAGGAAAAAGTTACCTCAAAGGTAAAAAAATTCCTCGGATACTTTTTTGAATAAACGCGCGATAATGGGATCTTGACGAATTAGGAGGATATTACATGTTAGAGTTTGATACTAATTTAGACCAACTAGCAACGATAAAAGTAATCGGTGTAGGCGGCGGCGGAAACAATGCAGTTAACCGGATGATTGAGCATGGTGTACAAGGCGTTGAATTTATTGCTGTCAATACTGATGCACAAGCTTTAAATCTCTCAAAGGCAGAAGTGAAAATGCAAATTGGTGCTAAGCTTACCCGTGGGCTTGGTGCAGGTGCCAACCCTGAAGTGGGGAAAAAAGCTGCTGAAGAGAGCCGTGAACAGGTAGAAGAAGCTCTTAAAGGAGCTGATATGGTATTTGTTACTGCTGGAATGGGCGGAGGAACTGGAACAGGTGCCGCTCCTGTCATTGCACAAATCGCACGTGAACTAGGTGCTTTAACAGTGGGCGTTGTTACACGGCCTTTCACTTTTGAAGGAAAAAAACGGGCTGGACAAGCTTCCGGCGGTATTGGAGCTATGAAGGAAGCAGTTGATACCTTAATCGTCATTCCGAATGACCGTTTGCTTGAAATTGTTGATAAAAGCACTCCAATGCTTGAAGCCTTCCGTGAAGCAGATAATGTACTCCGTCAAGGTGTTCAGGGTATCTCAGATTTAATAGCTGTCCCTGGTCTTATTAACCTGGACTTTGCTGATGTAAAAACCATTATGTCAAATAAGGGTTCTGCTCTTATGGGAATCGGAATCGCCGCTGGAGAAAACCGTGCTGCTGAAGCTGCCAAAAAGGCAATCAGCTCCCCATTATTGGAAACTTCCATTGATGGTGCCCAGGGTGTATTGATGAATATTACTGGCGGGTCAAATCTTAGCCTTTACGAAGTCCAGGAAGCAGCAGATATCGTTGCAACTGCCTCAGATCAAGAAGTGAACATGATTTTTGGTTCTGTTATTAATGAGAATCTGAAAGATGAAATCATTGTTACAGTAATTGCAACAGGATTTAATGAAGAAGTAATTCAGCCAAAAATGACTCGTCCTTCCTCTTTTGGACAGGTTAAGCCATCGATTGGCACTGTTAAAAGAGAACAGCCAAAACGGGAAGAGGTTCAACAGGAACCTCCTGTAAGAAACACTCAAGTATCTCAGGAAGATGCTTTGGATATTCCTACATTCCTGCGCAATCGTAACCGCAGAAGATAAGAAGAAAAGTATAAGCACTCGTTAACTTTTACCTGAGGCCAGACTTGATGCAAGATACTCAGGAATGCCTCTCGGAGATGAAAACTCGCTGGGTGGATTAGCTAGATAAAAATATTTGTTTATAAGGCCATAATTCCATTAGAATCATGCCTCAGACTGTAGAAAAACTCGAAGAATTTTGAGTTTGTTTACAGTCTTTTTTCTTTTTGGCTCTATTTAGGTTGACTGTGGATTTTAGCTTCGGGTGGGGCGCTTTCCGCGAACGCCCCCGGAAAGCAAGCGCCTGGAGCGGAGATTAACCTTCTTACATTCAGAGCAAAAAACGACCATACGTATCTATAGCCCTTTGTAATGAGGGGCATGATTCCTTAGGAATCATGCCTTTCTATTTATTCCTCCTCTATTTTCCTTCTAAATCCTTCCAAAAAAAACTGACAAAATTCCGCAGAGAAGGATGAAAATTTCTCCACTTTCATGTACACAAAGTGACACACTTCAGCGTTAACTCTAGGTTATACTTTTCCGTAAACAGAATATTAATAGAATTGCTTGGCTCTAAGTTTATTCTCGTATTGCAATGATATGTAAAGGAGGAGGGGGCTCTGGTTGTATATTTAGATATAATCTGGCTGCTCAATCTTCTGTTTGACAGTCTTCTCCTCTACCTGACTGCTATCCTACTGAAAAGGAAATTCAAATATTGGAGACTAATTACAGGAGGTTTCATTGGTTCACTTATTGTTTTGCTATCCTTTACTCCTTTCAGCTGGATTACAAGCCACCCTGTTTCAAAGTTTGTATGCTCCGTTTTCATGGTTTGGATAGCCTTTGGATTTAAAAGATGGAGGTATTTTATTAACGGGCTTTTAACTCTCTATTTATCGACCTTTATAGCAGGTGGGGCATTGATTGGAGTTCACTATTTTATTCAATATGATCCAAAGCTTACTGAAAATGTCCTGATCTCAAGTGTAAAGGGCTTTGGTGATCCTATCACCTGGTTTTTCATTATGCTGGGGTTTCCAACAGCCTGGCATTTTGCTAAAAATAGGTTTGACAGAATGGAAATAGCTAAAATCAATTATGACCAGTTAGTTTCGGTCGTTATTAGGGTGGATGAAAAGGATTATAATTTTTCAGGTATGATTGATAGCGGGAATCAGGTTTATGATCCTATATCGAAAATGCCGGTTATGTTCGTTTCTATAAATAAGAGACGCAACCAGCTTCCGAAAGAATTTATTCAATTGGCGGAAGAATCTGAGGAAATTATTATGGGTCAGACTGAAATTTCTGGAGAATGGCAAAACAGGCTGAGAATTATTCCATGTAAGGTCGTTGGCAAAGATCATCAGCTGGTAACAGCAATTAAACCAGATTTAATAATTGTTACAACTAAGGAAGAACAAATATTTTGCGAAAAGGGACTTATTTCATTCACTGCACAGCAGCTTTCCTCGGAGGATGCCTTTGAGTGCATTGTACATCCGAAAATGCTTACAGGGCACCGTCAGTCTGTAAATGAGCCTCAGGTGAGTTGAGTACCAAAGGATATATTTTTGTAAGTTTGAATACTGTCCAAATCCTGCGCCAATTGTACTTGGCGAACGGCAAGTTTTGCTAATAATACTATACTCAACTTTAAACAATTTAGAAGGAGGAACTTCCGTGAAAAAATGGAGACTTCGATTATCATATTATTGGTATAAAATTTTAATAAAGCTGGGACTTAAAACGGATGAGGTTTTTTATATTGGCGGAAGTGAGGCACTGCCGCCTCCCCTGAATAAGGATGAAGAAGAATTGCTGCTAAAAAAACTCCCTAATGGTGATAAAGCAGCCCGTTCCATCTTAATCGAAAGAAACCTCCGCCTTGTGGTATACATTGCAAGGAAATTTGAGAACACCGGGATTAACATAGAGGATCTGATTAGCATAGGCACCATTGGGTTAATAAAGGCTGTTAATACCTTCAACCCAGAAAAGAAAATTAAGCTTGCTACATATGCCTCAAGATGCATAGAAAATGAAATTCTCATGTACTTGAGAAGAAATAATAAAATTAGATCTGAAGTTTCCTTTGATGAACCTCTTAATATCGATTGGGACGGAAATGAATTATTGCTTTCAGATGTACTTGGCACTGATGAAGATATCATTACAAAGGACCTGGAGGCAAATGTAGACAGAAAACTGCTGACCAAAGCTCTTCATCAGCTGTCAGACCGCGAAAAACAAATTATGGAACTGCGGTTCGGCCTTTCAAATGGGGAAGAAAAAACACAAAAAGATGTTGCTGATATGCTCGGAATCTCCCAATCGTATATATCTAGACTGGAAAAAAGAATTATAAAAAGACTGAGGAAAGAATTTAATAAAATGGTTTAACAAAAGCAGACAGCTCCTAAAATGGGAGCTTTTTTTATTCTTGAGAAAATTAAATGGGCAGTATTGTAACCTCAAATGGTCTTAAAAGGCAAAAGGGGTAACGAAAGGAGCAGTATTGTAACCCCAAAATGGACCCAGTGGCAAAAAGGGTTAACAAAAGGGAGGGGATAGTGCCGTTAACATAAGTAACTCGAAAGGGTTGAAAAAAAGCGAGAGCGTGTCCGAATACAAGTCTCATTCGTACAAAGGGAATGAAAAAAAAGGGGCCGGAGATTTCGTCCGCAGAAGCAAATGGATTTTTTGCTGGTATCCATTTAACTTAACTGACTAATTCTCGCAAAAAACCTATATTAAAAAATCTTTTTTTTATTTCCAAAAAGAAAAATTTCCCCCAGAAATGCAAGGGAAATGGCAGCTTTTCTGATCCATTTCACTTCCTTCATGAAAAAACAGATGTGCATAATTTTCCTGCTCACGGAGATACTGTTTTTTGTACAGCAGCTCCTATGAGGAGGGAAAATGATTGACACGAAATAAAGTTGAAATATGCGGTGTGGATACATCAAAACTTCCTGTCTTAAAAAATGAAGAAATGAGACTGCTCTTCAAACAAATGCAAGATGGCGATATTACAGCGCGTGAAAAGCTTGTCAACGGGAACCTAAGGCTGGTATTAAGCGTCATCCAGAGATTTAACAATCGTGGCGAATTCGTTGATGACCTATTCCAGGTAGGCTGTATCGGTCTAATGAAATCTATCGATAACTTTGACCTAGGTCAAAACGTTAAATTTTCAACATATGCAGTGCCAATGATCATAGGAGAAATTCGGCGTTATCTGCGGGATAATAATCCTATACGTGTATCGAGATCGCTGCGTGACATTGCCTATAAAGCACTGCAGGTAAGAGAAAAATTGATGAGCGAAACATCCCGTGAACCAACTGCTGAAGAAATCGCCCGTGTACTGGAAGTGCCACATGAGGAAATCGTTTTTGCCCTCGACGCAATCCAGGATCCCGTCTCTCTATTTGAACCGATTTATAATGACGGGGGAGACCCGATTTATGTAATGGACCAGCTGAGTGATGAGAAGAACAAGGATATTCACTGGATTGAAGAGATCGCACTGAAAGAGGGAATGAGAAGGTTGAATGAAAGGGAAAAACTCATTCTCCGCAAAAGATTCTTTCAGGGAAAAACTCAAATGGAAGTTGCAGATGAAATAGGAATCTCCCAAGCTCAGGTCTCAAGGCTTGAAAAAGCAGCAATAAAACAAATGAATAAAAATATCCAGAGCTAAGCTGCCAATGGGCAGCTTTTTCATTGTTATCCAGAAATTTTTGGGCGAACCTATACATATATTTTTAAATAGCAGGAAAGAGGAGTGAGGAAGATGATAAAAATTTCAGAATTTCAAATAAAGGATGTTGTCAATGTGGCAAATGGAAAAAATCTTGGAAATATTGGGGATATAGAAATTAATCTTGATACTGGAAAAATTGAATCAGTGGTCATAAATAAAAACGGAAAAGTTTTGGGCTTATTTGGTAAAGAGGATGAAATTGTTATCCCATGGAGGAATATTTTAAAAATAGGTGAAGATGTAGTTCTTGTCAGATTTAATGGGAAAATTCCCGAATCTAATGAATGAACCTAGAAATAACACTTTTTTTGGCTCTTTATGTTAAACTATATAAAAAAAGCGCGAGGTAAGAAATGGAACCGTTTATTTTACAAAATGACTCCTTTTTTGTAATCAAAAACTGGATAGATCAATTTCCTGGGCTGACTGCAGGAATAACCACTAAGAATGGGGGAGTTAGCCGGGATCACTTCTCCAGTTTGAATTTTGGTTTTCATGTGGGGGATGAACAGAAATCGGTTTGCCAAAATAGGGACCGTTTAGCAGAATTGATCGATTTTCCTTTGGACAATTGGGTTGGAGCCGAACAAACTCATGAAGTATTTGTAAGAAAAATTTCTGCTTCAGACCGCGGGCAGGGAGCCCGTTCCTATGAGGACGCCTTTAAAAGTACGGATGGATTTTATACGTCAGAGCGGGGGATTTTGCTGACTCTTTGTTTTGCTGATTGTGTCCCCCTTTTTTTTATTGCCCCAAAAGCAGGGATGATTGGCTGTGCACATGCCGGCTGGAAAGGAACAGTCCATGGCATAGCCCGGAATATGGCAGAGGCCTGGGAGAAGGAAGGTATTAAGCCATCTGAAATCTATGCAGCAATTGGTCCATCTATTTGCGAAAAATGCTATATTGTGGATGACCGTGTTCTTACTTTTGTACAAAATACACTAGAATCTGTCGAAAAAAAGCCCTATAATCAAATAAAAGAGGGGCAGTATAGACTTGATTTACAGGAAACAAATAAATTGATTATGATGGCCGCTGGCATACCAGAACAGAATATCAGCGTTACCAGACTCTGCTCCAGCTGCGATCAGGATCATTTTTATTCCCATCGGCGTGATTCCGGCAAGACTGGAAGAATGGCTGCCTTTATCGGCTGGAAGGAGGAAGTTAAGCCATAATGGAAGTTGCAGTAAAGCTTAAGGACATTAAAAATAAACTCGAAGATGCCTGCCGCAGGGCAGGAAGAAATCCGGAAGATATAAAAATAATTGCGGTTACTAAATATGTCAGTACCGAAAGAGCCATTGAGGCTGTTGGGGCAGGTATTCTTGATTTAGGAGAAAACCGGGACGAAGGGCTATTAAAAAAGTGGGAAGTACTGAGGGACAAGCCTGTGTGGCATTTTATCGGGTCCCTTCAGACAAGGAAGGTCAAAAATATAATTGATAAGGTTCAATATATTCACTCACTTGACCGTTTGTCGCTTGCTGAAGAAATTAATAAAAGAGCTAAAAACCCCATCAAGTGCTTTGTGCAGGTTAATGTTTCCGGTGAAGAATCCAAACATGGAATGCAGCCGGAGGATGTTATTAATTTTATTGAGGAGCTGGCTCCTCTCAAAAATGTTGTCGTTGACGGGCTAATGACAATGGCCCCAAATACCGATAATGAAAATATACTGCGAAATTGTTTCAAAACACTAAAAAACCTTCAAAAAGATATACAAAAATGCCAGTTTACCCATGCTCCGTGCAGGGAACTTTCAATGGGGATGTCAAACGATTATTCCATTGCAGCTGAAGAAGGAGCAACAATGGTGAGGATCGGAACTGCATTAGTTGGAGAAGAAGATTAGGAGGTGCAATAAATGAGCATTAAATCAAAAATCAAAACATTTTTCTTTCTAGATGATGAATATGATTATACTGAAGAGGAATATGTTGAGGAAGTAGAGCCGGTAAAACCGCAAAGGCAGCAGCCGGTTGCAGCGAAAAGCCAGAATGTCGTCAGCCTTCAAAGTGTTCAAAAATCTTCCAAAGTAGTATTAGTAGAACCTAGGGTATATGCAGAGGCCCAGGATATTGCTGATCATTTAAAAAACCGCAGGGCTGTTGTTGTTAATTTGCAGCGTATTGAACATGACCAGGCAAAGCGTATTGTGGACTTTTTAAGCGGTACCGTTTATGCCATTGGCGGTGATATTCAACGAATAGGAAGCAGTATCTTCCTATGCACTCCGGACAATGTAGAAGTTTCAGGAGCAATTTCAGAAATCATGCAGGAGCATGATTTACGAGACACGAGGTGGTAGAAGTTAATGGCATTTGTATTTTATCTTCTGCAAAAGGTGCTTTACTATTATTCATGGATATTAATTATCTATATTTTAATGTCCTGGTTTCCAAATGCTCAAAACAGCTCAGTTGGCCGATTCTTAAGCAGAATCTGCGAACCGTATCTTGAGCCTTTCCGAAGATTCGTTCCGGCAATTGGTATGATTGATATTTCTCCTATTGTTGCGTTTATGGTACTGAATCTCGCTTCAAGCGGACTTAACAGATTAGCTATTTGGTTTGTCTAAGAACTGCCCTGAAACGGAGAGGCTGTTAATTTTTAAGATAATACGTTTGAAACATCAGCGCCCTTTAGCTGGTTTCCTTCAGGTTACTGTATACCAGGAACTAAAATCGGGCGCTTACTCTTTTAAAAGAGGTATGAAATGAATATATATCAGCATTTCAGGCCCGAGGAACGAGATTTCATTGACCAGGTGCTGCATTGGAAGGATTATGTTGATAATGCTTATGCACCAAGGCTGACTGATTTTCTTGATCCTAGGGAGCAGCATATTTTAAAGGTTATAATAGGTGAACATACCCCGGTAAAATGGGATTTTTTTGGCGGAGTTAAAGATGCTGAAAGAAAAAGAGCCATTATTTATCCAGAATATATGGAACCATCGGAAGAGGATTTTCAAATCAGCCTTTATGAAGTGGACTATCCTTCAAAGTTTGTTACCATCGAACATCCTCAGGTTCTTGGAAGTCTCATGTCACTTGGTCTTAAGAGAGGGAAATATGGTGACATTCTATTTGAAGGTGACAGGATTCAGTTTCTAGCTGTACGGGAGATAGGACCTTATATTACTTCACAGCTTGAAACCATAGGCAGGGCTTCCGTTACACTGAAGGAAATGGCATTCAGTGAAGCTATATCTGCTGGCGTATCTATAACAGAGCAATCCATTACTGTTTCTTCACTTCGCCTTGATACGGTTGTTTCTGGAATACATAATCTCTCCCGGCAAAAATCTCAGCTGTTGGTTCAGCAGGGACATGTAAAAGTGAACTGGACAAACATTGAAAATCCTTCCTTTGAGTGTGAAGAGGGCGACCTTATTTCCGTAAGGGGACATGGGCGGGTCAAAATCATATCACTGGAAGGTGTAACGAAAAAGGAAAAAATCAGAATAATCATTGGTAAGCAAAAATAATTTATCCTGTCCATGAAGGACTTTATGTGAAAGATGTCGAATATTTGCTTTAATACATAATGATTCTGATACATTTGGAGGTGGCGTCATGCCTTTAACACCGTTAGATATACACAATAAGGAATTTAACAAAGGATTCAGAGGTTATGATGAAGACGAAGTAAATGAATTTCTTGATCAGGTTATCAAGGACTATGAGTTGATCATTAGAGAGAAAAAAGAAATGGAAGAGCGTCTTAAAGATTTAAATGACCGTCTTGGACATTTCACAACCATTGAAGAAACCCTTAATAAATCAATTATTATAGCTCAGGAAGCAGGGGAAGAAGTAAAAAGAAATGCCCAAAAGGAAGCTAAGCTAATTATTAAGGAAGCAGAAAAAAATGCTGACAGGATTGTAAATGAATCACTTTCCAAAGCTAGAAGAATCGCATTGGAAATAGAGGACTTAAAGAAGCAATCCAAGGTTTTCCGTACACGTTTTAAAATGCTGATTGAAGCTCAGCTTGATATGCTTAACACAGATGACTGGGATCATCTGCTGGAATATGAGCTCGATGCTACTGAACTGAAAGCTACTGAGGAAGAAGATTCACTAGCTTGACGAAATGATAGCATTTCGCATATAATTTTCTAATAAAGTTGACAGGTCAAAAGACGGTGACAGGGACAGTACAGTTTTCAATTGCTTTTTTAGCGAACCGGGGATGGTGGGAGCCTGGTATAAGCAGAAAGCTGGAATATCACCCTTGAGTTCCTTGCTGAACGCCTTCACAGGTAATTAAGCAGAGGCGTTTTGTTCACGTTACGAATGTAAAAGAGGAAAATGTGCATAAGCGCATGATCTATCAGGGTGGTACCGCGGGAATAAACCTTCTCGTCCCTATTGGGATGAGAGGGTTTTTTTGTTTTCTGAAAAAATAGCGGGGCAATACCTTTTAACTTTTTGATGATTTGTCAATGATGATAGTGTCAGGAGGAAGAAAAAATGGATTATAAAGATACACTGCTCATGCCGCAGACTGAATTTCCGATGCGCGGCAATCTTCCAAAGAGAGAGCCTGAAATTCAGGAAAAATGGAAGGAAATGAATATTTATAATAAGGTGCAGGAGCGAACTAAAGAACGCCCGATGTTTATCCTTCATGATGGACCTCCGTATGCAAACGGCGATATCCATATGGGCCATGCACTAAATAAAATTTTAAAGGATTTTATTGTTCGCTTTAAATCAATGAGTGGCTATAACGCTCCTTATGTTCCAGGCTGGGATACTCATGGCCTCCCAATTGAACAGGCGCTTACAAATAAAGGGGTTAAACGCAAAGAAATGACAGTTGCTGAATTCCGTAAATTATGTGCGGAATATGCTCTTGAGCAAATTGACAACCAGAGAGTTCAATTTAAACGCCTGGGAGTCCGGGGTGACTGGGAAAATCCTTATATCACGTTAAATCCTTCATATGAAGCACAGCAAATTAAAGTATTCGGTGAAATGGCGAAAAAGGGATATATTTATAAAGGCCTTAAGCCTGTTTATTGGTCCCCATCAAGTGAATCTGCACTTGCTGAGGCTGAAATCGAATACAAAGATAAAAAATCACCATCCATTTATGTTGCTTTTAAAGTAAAAGATGGCAAAGGTGTGCTCGATACAGATACCAGCATTGTTATCTGGACAACAACACCATGGACAATTCCAGCAAACCTTGGTATTTCTGTACATCCGGAGCTAGAATATGTGGTTGTTTCAGCAAACGGAGGTAAATATCTAGTCGCAGAAGCGCTGCTTGAATCTGTTAAAAAAGAGTTTGGCTGGGAAGAAGCTGAAGTCGTTCAGAAAGTAAAAGGAAGCGAGCTTGAGAACATTTTGGCATCTCACCCGCTTTATGGCCGTGATTCCCTTGTTATGCTTGGGGAGCATGTAACTACTGATGCAGGTACAGGATGCGTCCATACCGCTCCAGGCCACGGGGAAGACGATTTCCATGTAGGTCAAAAATACGGTCTTGAAGTACTTTGTCCGGTTGATGACCGGGGTAAGATGACAAACGAAGCACCGGGATTTGAAGGACTGTTTTACGATGAAGCTAATAAGCCAATTGTTCAGGCACTTGAGGAAGCAGGAGCGCTTCTAAAGTTAACCTTTATCACACACTCATATCCGCATGACTGGAGAACCAAAAAACCGGTAATCTTCCGTGCAACTGCACAATGGTTTGCCTCCATCAAGGATTTCCGTAATGACCTTCTTGAGGCTGTTAAGGAAACTAAGTGGGTTCCAGCCTGGGGTGAGACTCGTTTGTTCAATATGGTACGGGACCGTGGTGACTGGTGTATTTCCCGTCAGCGTGCATGGGGTGTTCCAATTCCGGTATTCTATGCTGAAAACGGGGACCCAATCATTACTGATGAAACCATTAATCATATCTCTGATCTTTTTAGAGCGAACGGTTCAAATGTTTGGTTTGAAAGAGAAGCCAAAGATCTATTGCCTCAAGGATTTACACATCCTGGCAGCCCGAATGGACGTTTTACAAAGGAAACGGACATCATGGATGTCTGGTTTGACTCCGGTTCTTCTCATCAGTCTGTTTTGGAAGAAAGGGATGACCTGCAGCGTCCAGCAGACCTTTATCTTGAAGGCTCCGACCAGTACCGCGGCTGGTTTAACTCTTCCCTTTCAACTGGAGTGGCAGTTACAGGAAAAGCTCCTTATAAAGGCGTCCTGAGCCATGGCTTTGCTCTTGATGGTGAAGGAAGAAAGATGAGTAAATCAATTGGTAACGTTGTGGTACCGGCAAAAGTTATGAATCAGCTTGGTGCCGATATTCTTCGCCTTTGGGTAGCATCAGTAGATTATCAATCCGATGTTCGGGTATCTGATGCCATTCTTAAGCAAGTTGCTGAGGTTTACCGTAAAATTCGTAACACCTTCCGATTCTTGCTTGGAAACCTTTCTGATTTTAACCCTGAAACAGATACGGTAGAGTATGGAAGACTTCGAGAAGTAGATCAGTTTATGCTTGTAAAGCTGAACAAGCTAATTAAATATGTTCGTTCCGCTTATGAAAATTATGAGTTTGCAGGAATTTATCATGCAATCAATAATTTCTGTACTCTTGATTTAAGTGCATTCTATCTTGATTTTGCAAAAGATGTTTTATATATCGAATCAAAAGACAATTATGAACGTCGTTCTATCCAGACTGTTCTTTATGAATCTCTGCTTGCTCTTACAAAATTGTCTGCACCAATCCTTTCTCATACAGCGGATGAAGTATGGAGCTTCATTCCTTCTGGTAAAGAGGAAAGTGTACAGCTTACAGATATGCCTGAGTTTAAGCCATTGGAGAACGCTCTTGCACTCGAAAATAAATGGTCTGCATTCTTGAAGCTTCGTGATGATGTTCTAAAAGCTCTTGAAGAAGCCCGAAACGAAAAAGTGATCGGTAAATCTTTGACTGCAAAGGTTACATTGTATGTAAATGATAAGACTCGTGAATTACTGGATTCTATCCAGGAGAGCGTGAGCCAGCTCTTTATCGTTTCAGGTTTTGAAGTAGCCGGATCCTACGATGCTGCACCGGAAAATGCATTAAAGCTTGAAACTGCAGCTATTGTTGTAACCAAAGCGGAAGGCGAAACATGTGAAAGATGCTGGACTGTCTCAACAGAGGTAGGCAAGGCAGAAGAGTTTCCAACACTTTGCCCTCGATGCGCACAAGTAGTAAAAGAAAATTATACTGCATAACCAAAAAAACCCGTGCAAATTTTTGCATGGGTTTTTTTTTTACGGGCATTTTTCCAACTCCCGGCAAAAGGACTTTATCCATTAAAATGTTACTTATTAAAATGTTATTATTTCCACCTCCGACAATTGCTAGTGATGATGACAAATGTTTTAAAGGTTTGCTTTTAAGCCACAGGCAATAATAAGAAAAAATCTTATACGGAGGCAGGAATATGATAGCATCAACTGAAAAGCTGTATGTGGAACTCCGTAATACCGAAAAGGAATTGATAAACCGTTTAAGTAAAATGAAGGATAAAACATGGTTCACATCCATTTTGGAAGATGAACTTTTAGATGTTCAGAATGCAATGGGAAAAATCAAAAAGGGAACATTTGGTGAATGTGAATTTTCGGGCGAATTATTACCCGAGGACCTGCTTTCCATTGTTCCTATACTTAGGACTGAGAAAGACTGTGCTGTTATAAATTTCTTTTATAAAAAACCATATGAGGAATTGTTTTTTGACCGTTAGATTTACGATGAAGCCAGGTTGTGCTAAAATGCTAGGGAAGTCATCGCATAATGTGGAGGTTTTCCGGTGTTTTATTATTTGATTGCTGTTTTAATTATTTTATTAGACCAGGTTACAAAATGGCTGATTGTTGCAAAAATGCAATTTGGTGAAAGCATAACGGTAATAAAGGATTTTCTTTATATTACATCCCATCGCAATAGAGGTGCGGCATGGGGAATTTTGCAAGGGCAGATGTGGCTTTTTTATGCCATAACAGTTGTAGTAATTATTGGAATCATCTATTACATGCAAAAAGCAGCAAAAGGAAAGCCAATGCTGGGCATTTCACTTGCGTTAATGCTGGGCGGGGCGATTGGTAATTTTATTGATCGTGTCGTTCGAAAAGAAGTAGTTGATTTTATCCATACATTTATTTTCAGTTACAACTTTCCTGTTTTTAATGTTGCAGATTCGTCCCTTGTCATCGGTGTGGCATTATTGATGATTCAAATGCTGCGAGAAGAGAGAGAAACAAAGGAGAAATCATATGGAGAAAATGGAACACACGGTTCTTGAGGACCAAAAGGGAGACAGGATTGATAAAGCTGTTTCCTCAATAAATGAAGAATGGTCCAGGTCACAGGTCCAGCAATGGATTAAAGATGGATATGTTCTGGTTAACGGGCAGAAAGTTAAAACCAATTATAAATGCAGTGTTAATGATTCGATTGAAATTGTTATTCCAGATCCGGAGCCATTGGATGTAATCCCTGAAGAAATGGACCTGGATTACTATTATGAAGACAGTGATGTTCTGGTTGTAAATAAACCGCGCGGCATGGTGGTTCACCCGGCACCCGGACATTTACATGGGACACTGGTAAATGGGCTGATGGCTCATTGTAAGGATTTATCAGGAATTAATGGAGTCATGAGGCCTGGTATTGTTCACCGAATTGATAAAGATACTTCAGGTCTTTTAATGGTAGCCAAAAATGACATGGCTCATGAAAGTCTGGTTAATCAGCTCGTGGAAAAAACGGTTACAAGAAAATATAAAGCAATTGTACATGGTGTAATACCGCATGACTACGGAACGGTAGACGCTCCCCTTGGCAGAGATCCAAAAGACCGTCAGAGCATGACAGTTGTGGACCAGGGTAAGCATGCTGTTACTCATTTTCATGTGATAGAAAGGTTCAAGGACTTTACGTTTATTGAATGCCAGCTTGAGACAGGACGGACTCACCAGATCAGGGTGCATATGAAGTATATTGGATATCCTCTTGCGGGTGATCCAAAATATGGACCGAAAAAGACTCTTGATATAGATGGCCAGGCATTGCATGCGGGAGTTCTAGGGTTTGTACATCCAAGAACAAAAGAATACCTTGAGTTTGAGGCTCCTCTTCCAAAAGATTTTGAAGAGCTTCTGGGCTATTTAAGAATTAATAATTGACATGTCAAAGTTTGTAAGATAAGATAACTTTAGTTGAATAGTCCTTTAAATCAGTCCCGTGAGGCTGAGAAGGAAACGGAATGCAAGGGGCCGGTAAACTGGCCAAAACGTTACCTCTCGCCAAAACGGTGGGAGGTTTTTTTTATGGCCGAACAAAAAGCAGAAGTACTTGATGAACAAGCAATCCGCAGAGCATTAACCAGGATCGCACATCAAATAATTGAAAAGAATAAAGGAGTTCAGGACAGCATCCTTGTTGGCATTCGAACAAGAGGCATCTACCTGGCAAAACGCCTTGCCGATCGAATTGAGGAAATTGAAGGAACTCCAATTAACATTGGTGAATTGGATATCACGCTTTATCGTGATGACCTTACTAAAAAAACAGAAAACCAGGAACCACTTGTAAAAGGATCGGATATTCCTTTTGATATTACAGACAAAAAAGTGATCCTTGTAGATGATGTCCTTTACACTGGAAGAACCGTTAGAGCGGGTATGGATGCCTTAATGGATATTGGCCGTCCATCCTCTATCCAGCTTGCTGTACTGGTAGACCGCGGACACCGGGAGCTTCCAATCAGGGCAGATTATGTAGGAAAGAATATCCCTACCTCCAGTTCGGAAAAAATCGTAGTGGAGCTTTCGGAAATTGACAATGCTGATCAGGTCAGCATTTTTGAAAAATAAATAACCCTTTTAATGGCAGTCCTGTGAGGCTGACAAAGGGAGTCAGAATGGAGCTCAGATTTTTGAGCCATTTACCCTCTTTGTTTACTAATCAGGCAAAGAGGGTTTTTTTAGGCATTTTAAGGAAAGTTAAAGAGAAGCGGAAAAGACCGGCATTATTTACTACCACTAAAGCCGTTGGAATTCTTCTTGCAAAAATAAATATAATACAAGGGGAGAAAGAAATAATGAATAAACCTATCCTGAATGTAAAAGATGTTCCAAAACCCGCCCAATGGCTTACACTTAGTATTCAGCATCTGTTCGCAATGTTTGGGGCAACCATCCTTGTTCCTTACCTGGTCGGATTAAGCCCATCCATCGCATTAATCTCAAGCGGCCTTGGAACACTCGCTTTCTTGTTAATTACTCAATTTAAAGTACCTGCATATCTTGGCTCTTCCTTTGCCTTCATTGCTCCGGTAATTGCCGCAAAAGCGTCAGGCGGTCCGGGAGCAGCCATGATCGGTACCTTTATGGCAGGTCTTGTATACGGAATTGTTTCTTTAGTTATTAAAAAAGCAGGATACCGCTGGATTATGAATCTACTTCCTCCGGTAGTAGTTGGGCCTGTTATTGTTGTAATCGGACTTTCACTTTCTAGCACTGCTGTAGGCATGGCAATGAACAACCCTGCAGGGAAATACAGCCTGCTTCACTTCTCAGTTGGCCTTGTTGCACTGGCAGCAACTGTAATTTTCTCCATCTATGCTAAAGGAATGCTTAGCATGATTCCGATTCTCGGAGGAATTGTTGTAGGCTATATCTATGCACTTGCAGTTGGAGTGGTTGATTTAGCACCAGTTGGTAAAGCTCATTGGTTTGAAATGCCTGATTTTCTCTTCCCTTTTATTGACTATAAAGTAAAAGTAACCTGGAGTCTGGTTGGATTGATGGTGCCAGTAGCGATTGTGACGCTTTCTGAGCATATTGGCCACCAGCTCGTCTTAAGTAAGGTAGTAGGAAAAGATTATATTAAAGATCCTGGGCTGCACCGTTCTATCTTAGGAGATGGAACGGCGACAATGATTTCTGCGCTGATCGGGGGGCCTCCTAAAACCACTTATGGTGAAAATATTGGAGTGCTAGCCATCACTCGGGTTTACAGCGTGTACGTCCTTGCCGGCGCGGCAGTAATTGCAGTATTATTCGGCTTTATTGGAAAAATGACAGCATTAATCAGCACAATACCAACGCCTGTTATGGGCGGAGTATCCATCCTTCTGTTTGGAATCATCGCTTCCTCTGGCCTTCGTATGCTGGTAGACAGTAAAATTAATTTTGGTGATAAACGTAATCTTGTGATTGCTTCAGTAATCCTTGTTATCGGAATCGGCGGCGCGTTTATCAAGGTCGCGAACTTCCAAATCCAGGGTATGGCTCTAGCGGCGATTATCGGTGTAGTGTTAAACCTAGTACTTCCAGGCAGAGAGCCTGCAAAAGAAGATCTGTTTGAAGAACAAAAATCTGCATAAAGCGAAAGCGAACCTTTTAAATGAGTCCAGAGAGGCGAATAAGGGTGTAGCGTAACTGATGACAGGCACAAGAAGGAAAATAAAATCCTTGTTGGGCTTGCTTCAGCGCAAACACCCTGTCCTAAATGGCAGGGTGTTTTTTTGCTAATCAGAATTTATATCCATAAATTCTAAACGCATAAGAAAAACTTGGGCATCCGCCAAAAAGAACTTGGCGAATGCAAAGTTTTTCTAATATGAAGATTCTTTAAATCATGTTGCTGATTGCATGGGAATCTGCGACACTCCAGCGGAAAAACGGGCTGGAAAGACCCCCGCAGGAAGGAACGAGCGAGGAGGCTTGCCAGTTCGTCCGCGGAAAGGGAGCAGATTCACCTATTAAATAAAAGTAAAAACATAACAAAATTGTTTTAAAAATAATGAGGCGGTGGAATGGATGAAGCATTTATTGACTACTTCGGAATTAACTGCAGGTGAAATACTCGATATTCTTGGAGATGCACATGAGTTTGCCAAAGGAATGGAATGGAAACCGAAAAAGGATGTATTCACAGCTAATCTCTTTTTTGAACCAAGCACAAGGACAAAGACAAGTTTTGAGGTAGCAGAAAGGAAGCTTGGGCTGCAGGTCATCCCGTTTGAAGCAGAAAGATCCAGCATTCAAAAAGGTGAAACTCTTTATGATACGGTTAAAACCATGGAAAGCATTGGTATTAACACAGCTGTTATCCGACATCAGCAGGATTGTTATTTTAATGAACTGCTGGACGGGATCGGAATTCCAATAATCAATGCAGGCGATGGCTGCGGCCACCATCCTACTCAGTCTCTGCTCGATCTTATGACAATTCAGCAGGAATTCGGCTATTTTTCAGGATTGAAGGTTGCCATCATTGGTGATGTCCTGCACAGCCGGGTAGCACGTTCAAATGCTGAAGCTCTGACAAAGCTTGGTGCGGAGGTTTCTTTCTCAGGACCCCAAGAATGGTTTGACCAAAAAAATAAGTCCTTTTATATACCGATTGATGAAGCTGTCGCATCTTCGGATGTGGTGATGCTGCTTCGTATCCAGCATGAAAGACATGAGGAAAAAGGGGGCTTAACTGCATCCCAGTATCATGAACTCTTTGGTTTAACTGAACAGCGGGAAAAAACAATGAAATCTCACAGTATTATTATGCACCCAGCCCCTTTTAACAGGGATGTGGAGATAGCAGGAAGCCTTGTAGAGTCGAAGCGTTCCAGAATCTTTAAGCAAATGCAAAATGGAGTATTCGTTCGTATGGCAGTTTTAAAAAGATCGATTCAAAGTATAGGAGGGGGAAACAGCTATGAAAATGCTAATTCAAAATGCAACGTACTTCAATACTGAAAAAAAATTCCAAAAAGGTGATATCCTAATCGAGGATGGAATCATAACAGAAATTGGAGAGGAACTTTCTTATACAGATGCAAATGTCATTGATGGATCTAAATTCATAACAGCTCCAGGGCTAATTGACCTCCATGTTCACCTTAGAGAGCCTGGTGGCGAAAAAAAGGAGACAATAGAAACTGGAACATATGCAGCTGCCAGGGGAGGATTTACAACTCTCGCTGCCATGCCAAATACAAGGCCAGTACCTGATTCTAAAGAGCAGCTGGATTGGCTTCAGGGTCGTATTAAAGAAACTGCTCATGTCCGCGTTCTTCCTTATGCATCCATTACTGTCAGAGAGCTTGGCCAGGAGCTTACAGATTTTGAAGCACTGAAAAATTCAAGGCCTTTTGCTTTTACGGATGACGGTGTAGGCATTCAATCTGCTTCTATGATGCTTGAAGCAATGAAAAAGGCCGCTGCTGCGAGGATGGCAATTGTGGCGCACTGCGAGGAAAATACACTTATTAACAAAGGTTCGGTTCATGAAGGGATTTTTTCTGAAAAACATGGACTTAACGGCATACCTTCTGTATGTGAATCAGTACATATCGCCAGAGACGTATTGCTTGCCGAGGCAGCCGGCTGCCACTACCATGTCTGCCATATCAGTACAAAAGAATCAGTTAGGACAGTAAGAGACGCTAAGCGGGCTGGAATTAAAGTCACAGCCGAGGTAACACCTCATCACTTATTATTGAGTGAGAACGACATCCCTGGACTGGATCCGAATTACAAGATGAATCCTCCGTTAAGGGGAAAAGAAGACAGAAGGGCATTAATCGAAGGCCTCTTGGATGGCACGATTGATTTTATCGCTACTGATCATGCCCCTCATACAGAAGCAGAGAAAAGCGAAGGAATGCAGCTGGCTCCATTTGGCATTGTTGGTTTGGAAACAGCATTTCCGCTTTTATACACGAATCTGGTAGAAGAGAAGATCCTTAAGCTTGAAGAGTTGATTGATTTCCTAACAGCCAAGCCGGCAGAAGCCTTCTCACTGCCTTATGGAAAAATAGAAAAAGGGGCTATTGCGGATCTTGTACTTATCGATCTTGAGGAAGAAAAGAAAATCGATCCGGAAGAGTTTTTATCTAAAGGTAAAAATACACCATTTAAAGGCTGGAATTGCAAAGGCTGGCCAGTAATGACGATTGCCCAAGGGAAGATAGCTTGGCAGAAAGGGAGCGGACAATAATGAATAAACAGCTGATATTGGAGAATGGCACCATTTTTGTCGGAGAGGGCTTCGGCAGCCAGGAAAAAACAATTGGAGAGGTTGTTTTCAATACAGGAATGACTGGTTATCAGGAAATCCTGTCTGACCCTTCCTATTGCGGGCAAATTGTTACATTTACATATCCTCTCATAGGAAATTACGGAATTAACCGGGATGACTTTGAATCTATTAATCCTGCGGTAAAGGGATTTGTCGTTAAAGAAGCAGCAGAACTTCCTTCTAATTGGAGAAGCGAATTTACATTAGATGAATATTTACGATTTAAAAAGATTCCGGGAATAAGTGGAATTGATACAAGGAAACTGACTAGGATTATCAGGGAATATGGCACATTAAAAGGAGCGATTTGTGATATATCGGAGGATGCGCAGCAGGTTCTTTCACAGCTTCATTCATCTGTGCTTCCAATTGACCAGGTTAGCCAGGTTTCAACCATGAATCCTTATCCCAGCCCTGGCCGGGGAAAAAGAGTTGTACTTGTGGATTTCGGAATGAAGCATGGGATTCTAAGAGAGCTAAATCGCCGGGACTGTGATGTGGTGGTGGTTCCTTATAGTACAAGTGCTGAAGAAATCCTCCATTTACGCCCGGATGGAATTATGCTTTCAAACGGGCCTGGGGATCCAAAGGATGTTCCGGAAGCGATTGAAATGATTAAAGGTATATTGGGTAAGGTTCCTCTTTTCGGAATCTGCCTTGGACATCAGCTTTTTGCCCTTGCCTGCGGAGCGGATACAAGTAAAATGAAGTTTGGCCATCGCGGCTCAAACCATCCAGTTAAAAATCTTCGAACAGGAAAAATTGCCATAACCGCTCAAAACCACGGTTATGCGGTTGAAAGGGAATCTATAGGCTCTACGGAACTTGAGATTACTCATATAGCTCTGAATGACGATTCTGTTGAAGGACTTCAGCACAAGGAGTTCCCTGCCTTTACAGTGCAGTACCATCCTGAAGCATCACCAGGACCAGAGGACGCAAACGGTTTATTTGACCAGTTTATGAATTTAATAGATTCCAAGAAAGAGGAGGCTGCTGGCTATGCCAAAACGTACTGATATTAAAACCATTCTTGTGATTGGGTCGGGCCCAATCGTCATCGGTCAGGCAGCTGAATTCGATTACGCCGGAACACAGGCTTGTCTGGCATTAAAAGAAGAAGGATACCGGGTTATTCTTGTAAACTCCAATCCCGCTACTATTATGACGGACACCGAAATAGCCGATAAGGTTTATATTGAGCCACTAACACTTGAATTTGTGAGTAGGATTATCCGAAAGGAACGTCCTGATGCGCTCCTTGCAACTCTCGGTGGACAGACAGGTTTAAATATGGCTGTTGAACTACATGAGTCTGGTGTTCTTGATGAGTGCGAAGTAGAAATCCTTGGCACAAAGCTGACAGCCATTAAAAAAGCAGAAGACAGGGAATTGTTCCGTAATTTGATGAACGAACTCAACGAGCCGGTGCCGGACAGCGAAATCGTGCACCATATGGAGGAAGCGGAGCGTTTTGTTGAAAGAGCAGGATATCCGGTAATAGTAAGGCCTGCCTATACTCTTGGCGGAACAGGCGGAGGAATTTGCCGGGATCATGATGAACTGGTGGAAATCATTACCAGCGGCCTCAAAAACAGCCCGGTGAACCAGTGTCTGCTTGAAAAAAGCATCGCTGGCTTTAAGGAAATCGAATATGAAGTCATGCGTGACAGTAATGATAATGCCATCGTGGTTTGTAACATGGAAAATATTGATCCGGTTGGAGTGCATACAGGTGATTCAATTGTAGTTGCTCCGAGCCAGACTCTAAGCGACCGTGAATATCAGCTTTTAAGAAATGTCTCCCTTAAAATTATCCGCAGCCTTAAGATAGAAGGCGGCTGTAACGTACAGCTGGCACTAGATCCAGACAGCTTTGAATATTTTATCATCGAAGTTAACCCGAGGGTTAGCAGGTCCTCTGCTCTTGCTTCAAAAGCAACGGGATATCCGATTGCCAAGCTTGCTGCAAAAATAGCTGTAGGGCTTACACTTGATGAAATGCTAAATCCTGTTACAGGCAAAACCTACGCAAGCTTTGAACCTGCACTTGATTATATCGTAACCAAAATTCCTAGATGGCCTTTTGATAAATTTGAATCAGGTAACCGTTCTCTCGGGACTCAAATGAAAGCAACCGGAGAAGTAATGGCCATCGGCAGAACCTTTGAAGAGTCCCTGCTAAAAGCTATTCGTTCTCTTGAAGCCGGAGTAAGTCACTTTGAATTAAAGGACGGACAGGAAATAGATGCTGATCTGCTAGAAAAACGAATCAGAAAAGCAGGCGATGAAAGATTATTCTATATCGCGGAAGCGCTGAAACGTGGAATTACGATTGAAACGATCCACAATTGGAGCAAAATCGACCTCTTTTTCCTTAAAAAGATGGAAGGGATCATTCTCCTTGAGCAAAAGACTGAAAAGAACAAGTTTGAGGTTGAATCTGCACACAAAGCCAAGCAATCAGGATTCTCGGACAAGAAGCTTGCCGAGCTTTGGAATACTTCTGAAGAAGTGATTTATTCCTGGAGAAAAGAAAAGGGAATCCTTCCAGTCTATAAAATGGTAGATACTTGTGCGGCGGAGTTTGAATCCGAAACTCCATATTTCTTTGGGACATATGAAGAAGAGAACGAATCGGTAAGAACCGACAGAAAAAGTGTGATTGTGCTCGGATCTGGCCCTATCCGAATCGGGCAGGGAATTGAATTTGATTATGCAACCGTCCATTCTGTAAAAGCGATTAAAGAAGCCGGGTATGAATCAATCATCATCAATAATAATCCTGAAACGGTTTCAACCGATTTCAGCATTTCTGATAAATTATACTTCGAGCCTCTTACCGCGGAAGATGTTATGCATATTGTTGACCTTGAAAAGCCAGAAGGAGTTGTGGTCCAATTTGGCGGGCAAACAGCCATAAACCTTGCTGGGAAATTAGCGGAACATGGAGTGAAAATCCTGGGAACCAGCCTGGAAGACCTAGATCGGGCTGAGGACAGAAATAAGTTTGAGCACGCACTTGAAGAACTGAAAATTCCAATGCCTCCGGGCAGAACTGCCATGTCTGTTGAGGAAGCAGTTATTGTAGCGGAAGAAATCGGTTATCCAGTTCTAGTACGACCTTCGTATGTTCTGGGAGGGCGTGCAATGGAGATTATCTACCGCCAGGAAGAACTTCTTTATTACATGAAAAATGCTGTAAAAGTAAATCCGGAGCATCCTGTATTAATTGACCGTTACCTGACAGGTAAAGAAATTGAAGTAGATGCCATTTGTGATGGGAAGGATGTTCTTATTCCTGGAATCATGGAGCATATAGAGCGCGCCGGAGTCCATTCCGGAGATTCCATCGCCGTCTATCCGCCACAAACACTTTCTCCTGAAATTAAGGCAAAGCTTGCGGAATATACCAAGAAACTTGCAAAAGGACTAAACATTATCGGACTTCTGAATATCCAGTATGTACTGTGTAAAAACGAAGTGTATGTTCTTGAGGTAAATCCCCGCTCAAGCCGTACTGTTCCATTTCTCAGCAAAATTACAGAGGTGCCGATGGCTAAAATAGCAACAAAAGTGATTTTAGGAGAGTCTTTGGCAGAACAGGGATTTAGCACTGGGCTGCTTCCTGAAAAAGAAGGAGTTTATGTAAAAGTTCCCGTCTTCTCATTTGCCAAACTCAGAAGCGTTGATATAACTCTCGGACCCGAGATGAAATCTACAGGAGAAGTAATGGGCAAGGATTTAACTCTTGAAAAAGCACTTTATAAAGGCTTGATTGCATCAGGAATGAAAATCCAGAAATTTGGAACGGTCCTTTTAACAGTCGCTGATAAAGATAAAGGTGAAGCTCTAAAATTAGCGAAAAGATTTGCTGAAAACGGGTACCGCCTCATGGCGACAGAAGGAACTGCCAGGACGCTTGAAGAAGCAGGCCTCCCAGTAACAGTGGTAGGAAAAATCGGGTATGAGGGTAAGACTTTGCTTGATGTGATCCATAAAGGAGAAACACAGTTTATTATCAATACTCTTACTAAGGGTAAACAGCCTGAACGCGATGGATTCAGAATTCGCAGGGAGGCTGTGGAAAATGGTATTCCCTGCCTTACATCACTTGATACAGCAGATGCAATTTTAAAAGTAATTGAGTCAATGAACTTTTCAACAGAAGCGATGGGCACGGATAAAAAGGAGGCAATTTTCGCATGATCCGCAAAGAATTATGTGAAGTTATCCGCCAAACAGAAATAGCTGATTCCATTTTTGAAATGACTGTAAAAGGAGAAATGGTGAAGGATATCCGGACTCCTGGCCAGTTTGTGCATGTAAAGGCGGCTGGAGGTTATGATCCCCTTCTTCGCAGACCGATCAGTATTTCTTCGATTGACAGATCTAAAAATGAGCTAACGATGATTTATCGTAAAGAGGGCCGGGGAACGGGCCTTCTTTCTGAAAAAAAGACAGGAGAAGCCATTGATATACTGGGACCGCTCGGCAATGGGTTTCCCCTGGATGAAGCAAAAACGGGAGAAACGGCCCTTTTAGTAGGGGGAGGAATAGGAGTGCCTCCGCTATACGAACTATCCCGTCAGCTAAAGGCTAAAGGCGTTAAAGTAATTCATGTACTTGGCTTTCAAACAAAAGATAGTATTTTTTATGATTCAAAGTTTGAAAGTTTGGGAGAGACCTATATTGCAACCGCAGATGGAAGTTATGGAGCTATGGGATTTGTAACGGATGTGATTCGGGAGCTGAAGCTGCAGTTTGATGTTGTATATGCTTGCGGCCCAACTCCGATGCTCCGTGCGATTGAACAGAATTATCAGGATAAAAAAGTATTTTTATCACTGGAGGAGCGGATGGGATGTGGAATAGGCGCCTGCTTTGCATGTGTATGCCACACAACTGACGATCCGAAAGGTTTCTCTTATAAAAAGGTTTGCAGTGACGGTCCTGTATTCCGTGCGGGGGAGGTTGTAATATGAATAGGCTTAATATTAATTTGCCTGGATTGGATTTAAAGAACCCCATAATGCCAGCCTCAGGATGCTTTGGATTTGGGCGGGAGTACAGCCAATTTTACAATCTAGATGTGCTTGGGGCTATCATGATCAAGGCGGCGACACTTGAGCCGCGTTTTGGAAATCCAACTCCAAGAGTTGCGGAAACGTCAGCGGGCATGCTTAATGCCATTGGGCTGCAAAACCCTGGCGCACATAAGATTTTAACCGAGGAATTACCGTGGCTTGATCAGTATGATGTTCCGGTTATCGCTAATATAGCCGGTTCACAGGAAGATGATTATGTGGAGACGGCAAGGATTATCTCACAGGCAGCGAACGTTCATGCCCTTGAACTAAATATTTCATGTCCCAATGTGAAAACAGGGGGGATTGCTTTTGGTACGATTCCGGATGTGGCAAAGCAGCTGACCAGAAAAGTAAAAGAGGTATCCGCTGTTCCAGTCTACGTGAAACTGTCACCAAACGTTTCCAATATTATTGAGATGGCCAAGTCTGTTGAGGATGGGGGAGCGGATGGGCTGACAATGATCAATACACTAATTGGCATGCGGCTGGACCTCAAAACGGGAAAACCCATTTTGGCCAATAGTACCGGAGGTTTATCTGGACCAGCGATAAAGCCGGTTGCACTTCGAATGATTTACGAGGTAAGCCAGAAAACGAAGCTCCCCATAATCGGAATGGGTGGGATTCAATCCGCAGAGGACGTTGTTGAATTTTTCTACGCAGGAGCAAGTGCTGTTGCAGTCGGTACGGCAAACTTTGTTGACCCATTTGTATGTCCAACTATTATTGAGAAACTACCTTCACTGCTGGATAAGCTTGGTATAGAACATATTTCCGAATGTACAGGAAGGAGCTGGAAGAGGAATGAACAGCCCGTTAATCATCGCGCTTGATTTTTCTAACTGGACGGAAGTAGAGGGTTTCCTTGGGATGCTTGGGAAAGAGAAGCTTTTTTTAAAGGTTGGAATGGAGCTTTTTTACCAAGAAGGCCCTTCTATTATTCAGAAATTAAAGGAACAGCAACATCAGGTTTTTCTTGATTTAAAGCTTCACGACATACCAAATACTGTTAAAAATGCGATGAAGGGTCTGGCAAGACTAGAATGCGATCTTGTCAATTTGCATGCTGCAGGAGGACGGGAAATGATGGAGGCTGCTCTGGAAGGACTAGATGCAGGGACACCAGCGGGTAATGAACGTCCACAGTGTATCGCTGTTACCCAACTGACAAGCACCTCTGAAGCACAGATGCAGGAGGAACAGCTAGTTTCTGCTTCACTTGAGAAATCAGTTCTTCATTATGCATCGCTTGCAAGCCAGGCTGGCATGGATGGTGTGGTGTGTTCTGCTTGGGAAGCTAAAGAAATAAGACATCAGCTTGGAGACTCTTTTTTAACTGTAACACCTGGAATACGTCTTGCTTCCGATGAAGTACAGGATCAAAAACGAATTGCTACACCTCAATTTGCAAGAGAATCAGGAGTTTCTGCCATTGTAGTCGGACGCTCAATTACAAAAGCATTGGACCCATTAAGCAGCTATCTTAATTGGCTGGAAGAATGGAAAGGGGTAAGGAAATGAAGAGAATAATTGCTGAAAAACTTCTAGAAATTAATGCGGTGGCATTAAAGCCAAATGATCCATTTACTTGGACATCTGGTCTCCGGTCCCCCATCTATTGTGACAACAGGCTTACTCTGTCCTATCCTGATGTAAGGAGAGAGATTGCCAATGGGTTAAAGAGCTTGATTGATGAGCACTTTCCGGGAGCTGAGATTATAGCCGGAACGGCAACTGCCGGGATTCCACATGCAGCATGGGTAAGCGAAATAATGAATCTTCCTATGTGTTATGTTCGTTCTGCACCAAAAGGACATGGGAAAGGAAATCAGATTGAGGGGAAAGCAGCAGCTGGACAGAAGGTTGTTGTGGTTGAGGATTTAATATCAACAGGCGGTAGTGTTATCACTTCTGTCCAGGCATTAAGGGAATGCGGATGTGAGGTTCTGGGAGTCGTTTCCATTTTTACATACGGACTCAAAAAAGGAAGAGTGCTGTTAGAGAGTGAGAAAATAGAAAGCCACTCATTGACAAACTTCGAAACTCTTGTTGAGTTAGCAATTGAAAAAGGGTATGTGAGCGGGGATGACCAGGGAAGTCTGCTTGAATGGGCAAAGGATCCTGGCAGCTGGAGCAATCAATTTGCCGTTAAATAAGAAAAGCCCATTCAGCGAAGCAACTACCTGAGTAAACTTCCTGTAACGGCTTCTCTGAATAGACGACATGCAGCTTTGCGACGAGCTGAACATAAGCTTCTTTGAAAAAGCTATGGCGCAGGAGCACCAGTGGATGTTGACTTATCGTAGGGAGAAGCGGGATGGACACTAGGTACCAAGTTTCACCTACGGTCATACTAGATGCAAGATATTCAAAGACGCTTTTCAAGGTTGAAAACTCGCTGGGCGCTAGAGCTAGACAATTTAAAAGGTAAAACTTTATAGTTTTTTATTCATAAAAGATAAAGCCAAGCTTATGCCTGGCTTTATCTTTTAAAAATCGGGCTTATTCTTTAATCGAAGAACCGTTTCTTCGTCAGGTGTGACGAAAAGTGTTTGCTGGTTATCATAAATGACAAAACCAGGCTTAGCTCCGTTTGGTTTCTTAACATATCGGACCTTTGTAAAATCTACAGGTACAGAGCTGGAGGAGCGGGCTTTACTAAAGTAGGCCGCCAGCCTGGCTGCTTCCTCAATAGTACGTTCTGATGGCTCCTTGCTGCGGATTACAACATGGGATCCTGGTATATCCTTTGTATGAAGCCATATTTCATCTCTTGCAGCGAGCTTGTTTGTCAGATAATCATTTTGTTTATTGTTTTTTCCGACAATAATGTCTGTGCCGTCATGGGAGTAATAATGATCAAGAACAGGTTTAGCGTTAGCTGAAGCCTTTTTGCCATTTCTTTTTTGCCGCATGCGGATGTAACCGCCCTCAACCAGTTCTTCCCTGATTTCCTCTATATCTTTAGGAGAAGCTGACTGTACCTGCTGAAAAAGGCTGTCAAAATAAACGGCTTCATCATGGGCTTTTTGAATTTGTTCCTCAACAATCCGCATAGCTGTTTTAGCCTTTTGATATCTTGAAAAATATTTCTGGGCATTTTCTGAAGGAGTTTTCAACGGATTAAGAGGGATGGTGATAGTGCTCCCTGATTCATCATAATAATTTACAACCTCAATTTCCTTCATGCCTTTTTTGGCAGCATATAAATTGGCAGTCAGCAATTCGCCAAATCTTTGATATTCATCGGCTCTTTCAGCCTCTTCTAGCGTTCTTTTCAGCTTTTCAATTTTTTTCTCGTTTTTTTCCTTCTCGTTTACAATAAACCGTTCCAAATCAGAAAATTGCTGTTTTACACGATCACGCTCAGCTTTCCCAAAATAAAAACGGTCCAGCAACTCACTTAAGCTTCGGAAAGTCCGGCTTTCACCTTTTAAATGTTTTAGTGGGAAGAGGTAAAAGGCTTCTTTTCCAAAATAAGAGGTAATGGCGGGTTCTATTTTTCCGCTTTCAATCTCTTTTATCATCTTAATAAAGGTTGGCGGAAGAGTAGTCCGGTTTGACAACCCGCTATTGAAAAGCACCTCTTTCGCAAATAGAGGAGAGACACCTGAAAATTGTTCCACAAGCTGGCGATCGAGTCTGCCGCTGTTAAAGTCAAGTGTCTTTAAAACATCCTGTTCCTCCGCAGTGAAAGGATTGTGCTTATTCTGTTCAGGAGGCGCAATATATACCTGGCCAGGAAGAATTGCCCGGTGGGTATTAACCGCAAACGATACATGCTTAATACTGTCGAGAATTACATTTCGGTTCTTATCAACAAGAATGATATTGCTGTGCCGTCCCATAATCTCTACTATTAGCTGTTTATAGCTAATATCTCCAAGCTCATTTCTGCCTTTTACTTCAAAAATTAAGATTCTTTCCGTTTCCACCTGGTATAAATCCTCAATGATATACCCTTCAAGGTGCTTACGAAGGAGCATGCAGAACATTGGCGGTTCGCTCGGATTTTCATGGGATTCAGATGTGAGCTGGGCACGTGCATAGCTCGGGTGAGCAGATAAAAGCAGTTTATGATTTTTTCCGTTAGCTCTAATGGTTAAAAGAACTTCATTTTTATAAGGCTGATAAATTTTGTTGATCCTTCCGCCTTTTAGCTTCTGTGATAATTCATCAGCCATCGCTTTTGTAAATAATCCATCAAATGACATAAATAACATCCTTTTCTTTTACAGCTTTCACTATCCTTTTAGTATACCCCGTGTAATTAAGGCTGTCTCTTATTCCCTCTTAACTTTTGCGTTTCCTGACCCAAACCGATGTTTTTACTTTCCCTATATTAGCATTTTTTGGGACGAGGCCGAATATGCTTACTTAAGAGAATGTGTACTTTTTAAGGGGGAAGTGAAATGGCCGGATGAAGTTCTATGAAATGGACGTAAAACAAACGGAAAAAACACTGAATACGGACTTTTCGTCTGGATTATCAACGGAAGAGGCAAAAAATCGAATAAAGGAGCATGGATATAACGAACTGGCAGAAGGTGAAAAACAATCCGCCTTGCTATTATTTTTCAGCCAATTTAAGGACTTTATGGTCCTGGTTTTGCTGGCGGCTACTCTTATCTCTGGGCTGCTCGGTGAGTATATCGATGCTATTGCCATTATTGCTATTGTACTAATCAACGGTTTCCTGGGTTTTTTCCAGGAAAGAAGAGCTGAACGGTCACTGCAGGCCTTAAAGGAATTGTCTGCTCCACAGGTTAGCATTATGCGAGATGGAAAATGGATGAAGATTCCATCTAAAGAGATTGCAATCGGGGATGTTCTGAAGTTTACAAGCGGGGACAGAATCGGTGCAGATGTAAGGCTCATAGACGTTAGGAGCCTGGAGATTGAGGAATCTGCTTTAACAGGGGAATCAGTTCCAGTTGCTAAACATATTGAACCATTAAAAAATGATAACCCTGGAATTGGTGATATGGAAAATATCGCTTTTATGGGAACCATGGTTACCCGAGGAAGCGGCATAGGAACAGTTATAGCTACTGGAATGCAGACAGCTATGGGACAGATTGCCGACCTTCTGCAAAATGCTGAAACAGCGACAACACCACTTCAGCACAGGCTCGAACAGCTCGGGAAAATTTTAATAACGGCAGCACTTCTTTTGACGGTGCTTGTTGTATCAATTGGTGTCATGCAGGGCAACGATTTGTATACGATGTTCCTCGCCGGTGTGTCTCTAGCTGTGGCTGCCATTCCAGAGGGACTGCCAGCCATTGTTACTGTAGCTTTATCATTGGGTGTTCAGAAAATGATACGGAAAAATGCTATCGTCAGAAAACTGCCGGCCGTCGAAACACTAGGATGTGCATCAGTGATTTGTTCTGATAAAACAGGAACCATGACGCAAAATAAAATGACCGTTACCCATCTTTGGAGCGGAGGACGGCTCTGGAGTGTGGATGGGGTCGGGTATGAGCCAAAAGGCCAGTTTTACAGAAATGGAAAGCCTGTTTCTGTAAAAGACGAAAAGGCACTTCAGCAAATGCTTATTTTCGGCATGCTTTGCAATCATTCTGATTTGATCCGTAATGAGGATGAAATTACTCTTGACGGAGATCCGACAGAAGGAGCACTTCTTGTCAGTGCCATGAAAGCTGGCTATGAAAAAAATAGTCTTTTGAAAGAATTTGAGATTCTTAAGGAATTCCCTTTTGATTCAGCCAGGAAAATGATGAGTATTCTGGTTAAGGACAAGGAAGGCCGTCAATTTATCGTCACTAAGGGAGCTCCCGATGTTCTGGTGGGAATAAGCCAGTCTGTTCTGTGGGACGGTAAAACGCAGTTTATAGAAGGGCAGACAAAGGTTAAGGTCCAGGAGGCTATTGATGGACTTGCCTCAAACGCTCTAAGAAATATAGCCATTGCTTTTAAACCTGTACCAGCTAATACCTTGATTCTTAGTGAACAGGAAGCAGAAAGAGACTTAACCTTTATAGGGATACAAGGAATGATTGATCCACCGAGACCAGAGGTGAAAAAGGCAGTAAGTGAATGCCGTGAAGCCGGAATAAAGACGGTTATGATCACCGGGGATCATGTAATAACAGCAAAAGCAATTGCGGGTCAGCTGGGAATTTTAACACGCAAAAGCAAAATTGTCGATGGCAATGCGCTTTCGGGAATGTCTGTAGAGGAACTCGAGGACGTTGTTGATGATGTTTCTGTTTTTGCAAGGGTTTCTCCTGAACATAAGCTGAAAATTGTCAAAGCCTTACAAAACAGAGGGCATATTGTTGCCATGACCGGCGACGGCGTAAATGATGCTCCGGCTATTAAAGCGGCGGACATTGGTGTTGCCATGGGCATTACAGGCACCGATGTTGCAAAAGAAGCTTCAGCACTTGTACTTCTTGATGATAATTTTGCAACCATTAAAGAAGCTATTGTTGAAGGACGGAATATCTACGAAAATATCCGCAAATTTATCCGTTACCTGCTCGCCTCCAATGTGGGTGAAATATTGGTTATGCTGTTCGCGATGATCCTTGCATTGCCGCTTCCGCTCGTTCCGATTCAGATTCTATGGGTTAATCTTGTCACAGATGGTCTGCCGGCTATGGCTCTCGGCCTTGACCGTCCTGAAGAAAATGTCATGAAGAGAAAGCCGCGAAGCCCTAAAGAAGGTGTTTTTGCCAGGGGCCTGGGATGGAAAGTTGTCTCCAGAGGATTTTTAATCGGTTTAGTAACCCTGCTGGCTTTTATTATTGTTTACAAAAACCAGCCAGATCGCCTTCAATATGCCCAGACGGTGGCATTTGCGGCACTAGTAATGGCACAGCTTATACATGTGTTTGATTGCCGAAGCGAAAAATCGGTCTTATCACGGAATCCTTTCGGTAACCCATATCTTGTATGGTCAGTCATTTCCTCCCTTGCCTTAATGCTTGTCGTAATTTATTATCCTCCATTGCAGCCGATTTTTCATACCCTTCCAATTGCCGGAAGAGATTGGCTGCTGATTATAGGATTGTCAGCTATTCCTACTTTTTTACTGGCAGGTTCATTTTTGGTGAGAAAAACAAAATAAAGTATGATATAATCCAAAAGGTAATAGAGAAGTACTCTATTACCTTTTGTTGTTTACAAGAAGATCGTAAGCATCGGCTCTGCTGTTGTATTATCGCCTCAGCATTTGCCGATTTTCCTAATAGATTGGATGGTGTCAAATGGATGGCCTTTAGTATGACTGGCTTCGGCAGAAGCAAAATTGAAGCAGGCTCTTTTTCGGTAAATGCAGAAATTAAAACAGTTAATCACCGTTTTTGCGAGTTCCATATCCGGATGCCCCGCCAGCTTCTAAGTATCGAAGAAAAAATCAAGAAAAAACTTGGCGCCTTTATCAGGAGGGGAAGAGTAGAAGTTTTTATTACTCTTGAAGGTGAAGGAACTGTCTGCCGCAAAGTTCAAGCCGATTGGAATTTGATAGAGGAATATTATCAATTTATCCAGCAGGCACGTGAAAAGTTTGCAATTGAAGGATCCATTACCATTCAGGAACTCATCAGCAGGGAAGAATTTGTACATATTGAAGAATCAGAAGGTTCTAATGAAGATCTTGAAATTGCTGTCCTTTCTGCTGTAGAGGAAGCGGCCTCGCAGCTGGCCTTAATGAGGCAGACTGAAGGAGAGGAGTTATTAAAGGATATAACAGCTCACCTAGCGCAGATTGATTCTTATGTATCAGGACTGCGTAAATATGCTCCAGAGGTTGTTCAGCAATATAGGGAACGAATAACCAAGAGAATGCAGGACTTCCTGAATGGGCAAATAGACGAGGCCAGAATTCTGACAGAAGTGGCCGTTTTCTCCGAAAAGGCCGATATTAACGAGGAATTAACCCGCCTGGGAAGCCACATTCAGCAATTTTTAAAAATATTAAAAGAAAAAGAGCCCATTGGGCGAAAGCTTGATTTTTTGGTGCAGGAAATGAATCGGGAAACAAATACGATTGGTTCTAAAGCGACGGATTCTTCCATAGCAAGGGATGTAGTGGAAATCAAGAGTTTACTTGAAAAAATCAAAGAGCAGATTCAGAATATAGAATAATGTGTTTAGAAAGAATGGTATACGGCAAAAATAAATTATTGATGATGGGGGAACATCATGTCTATTAAGCTAATCAATATCGGTTTTGGTAATATTGTTTCTGCCAACCGAATTATATCGATAGTCAGCCCTGAATCAGCGCCGATTAAAAGAATTATTCAGGATGCCCGTGACCGCGGCTCATTAATTGATGCCACATATGGCCGACGGACCCGTGCTGTTATTGTAATGGACAGCGACCATGTGATTCTTTCTGCGGTACAGCCGGAAACGGTTGCACACAGGCTGGCAGACCGGTCTGATATTATTGATGAAGGGTAGGATTTTTTAAAATGACAGATAAAGGACTGCTAATCGTACTTTCTGGCCCCTCCGGTGTTGGTAAAGGAACGGTTAGAAAAGAGATTTTTTCCCAGCCTAATACGGCTTTTGAATATTCTGTTTCAGCGACAACAAGAACTCCTCGAGAGGGAGAAGTTCATGGAGTTGATTATTTCTTTAAAACAAGAGATGAGTTTGAAGAAATGATCCGAAAGGAAGCGCTCCTTGAACATGCTGAATTTGTAGGTAATTACTATGGAACTCCTGTCGATTATGTTAGAGAGACACTTGATAGAGGAAAGGACGTTTTCTTGGAGATCGAGGTAAAAGGAGCACGCCAGGTCCGTGAAAAATTCCCGGAAGGATTATTTATATTCTTGATGCCTCCAAGCCTGACCGAACTTAAAAACAGGATTGTCACAAGGGGAACTGAAACAGAGGATTTAATTAATAATCGTATGCTATCCGCACGGGAAGAGATTGAGATGATCGACCTGTATGACTATGTTGTGGTTAATGACCAGGTAGAGCTTGCTGTTGAAAGAGTTAAGGCAATTGTGACAGCGGAACATTGCCGCAGAGAACGCGTGGCATATAAATATAAAAGATTATTGGAGGCTGAATAAGTATGTTATATCCATCTATTGACTCATTGCTAGAAATAATTGATTCTAAATATTCCCTTGTATCCGTGGCAGCAAAGCGTGCACGGGTTATGCAGCAAAGTGGCGGCTACAGAATGAACAAGTATGTTTCCCACAAATATGTAGGTAAAGCATTAGAAGAAATTTATTCGGGTGAACTTACTTACCGAACTGCGAAAAAGCCTGAGACTGCTGAAGAGTAATCATAGGAAACAAAAAGTATAATTGTATTGAGGTCTGGCGCGAATATGTGTCAGACCTTTTATACTGTCAGAGTGTTTGTTCAAAAAAGATGAAAATTTGCCGTAATTGCATCATAATGAAGAAAAGATAACTGGATTAAGCATTCGGGGGTAATGAAATGATCAATGGAAAAAAAATATTACTCTGTGTTACCGGAGGTATTGCAGTTTATAAAGCTGCAGCGTTAACCAGCAAACTTACTCAAGCTGGCGCAGTGGTGAAAGTGATTTTAAGTGAATCAGCAGCCAAATTTGTTTCGCCATTAACCTTTCAGGCGCTATCCAAAAATGAAGTCTATACAGATACATTTGATGAAAAGAACCCAAAAGTAATTGCTCATATAGATTTAGCCGATTGGGCAGACCTTATTTTGGTTGCTCCCGCAACAGCTAATACCATTGCAAAAATAGCAAATGGACTTGCTGATAATATGATTACCACCACACTTCTTGCTGCCACAGCTCCAGTGTGGATTGCACCTGCGATGAACGTTCATATGTATGATCACCCTGCAGTCAAGAAAAATATAGAAACATTATATAATTATGGCTACCGTTTTATTGAGCCGGGTGAAGGATATTTGGCCTGTGGTTATGTGGGAAAAGGGCGGCTTGAGGAGCCTGAAAAAATTGTGAGTCTTGCAGAGACATTTTTTCAAAATCGCACAGGCGTGCTGGCAGGAAAAACAGTCATTGTAACGGCTGGGCCAACCAGAGAAAAAATTGATCCTGTCAGGTTTATTTCGAACCATTCAACAGGGAAAATGGGCTATGCAATAGCGGAGGAAGCTTTTAAAGCAGGTGCACGTGTCATTCTTGTTTCTGGTCCAGTTAGCATTGATGCACCACCAGGTGTGGAGCTTGTTAAGGTCGAAAGTGCCAAAGAAATGCACAAAGAAGTCTTTTCTCATTTTGAAGATTCGGATGCAGTAATCAAAACAGCAGCTGTAGCTGATTACCGTCCAAAAATACAATATGAATATAAGGTCAAAAAACAGGACGGAGATGCCCTTATTGAACTTGAGCGGACAAAGGATATACTTTTTGAGCTTGGCCAGAAAAAAACGAAACAGATTTTAGTAGGTTTTGCAGCTGAAACGGACCATATCGATGAATATGCAAAAAGAAAATTAGAGAAAAAAAATGCAGATATGATTGTTGCTAACAATGTTAGCCAGGAGGGTGCCGGTTTCGGTACTGAAACTAATATAGTAACAATTTATAAAAAGGACGGGTTTTCAGAAAGCCTGCCTTTGATGTCTAAACAAAAAGTGGCAGAGAAAATTATTAATGAGGTTTCTCTCCTAATAAAGGATATGAGTGAATATGAAGATCGCGAGTGTAATTGTTGATGTTCCTGCAAAGCAGACCGACCGATCATTTGACTACCTAATTCCTGCTAAATGGGAGAATATTATTCAGCCGGGTATAAGGGTAATAGTCCCGTTTGGCCCACGAAAAATTCAGGGTTTCGTAAAGGAAATTAAATCACAGTCCGATTTTGAGAAGCTTAAGGAAATAAGTGAACCAATGGATTTATATCCAGCCTTGAACCCAGAATTAATGAATCTGGGTGAATGGCTAGCCGATCATACTCTCAGTTTTAAAATATCAGCCTATCAGGCAATGCTTCCAGCTGCATTGAAAGCGAAGTATGTGAAAAAAATCAGGCTGGTTCCCGGAAAGGGGATCGAGGTGCTTCCTGAAGATATTCAGCAGCTATTTCACGAAACCTCAGAGCTGGATTGGGATCAGTCAGTTCAGCAGGGTTTTATCTCAGCTTTGCAAAAGGAAGCATCTAAAGGGCATGTTGAAGTTATTTATCAAGTAAAAGAAAGAGTTAAAAAGAAGAGTCTTCTCTTTGTTTATCCGGCTGTAAAAGCTGAAAAGCTGAAGGATGAAATCGGCAGTTTGCCTGCTCGTGCTTCAAAGCAAAAAGAAGTATTAGAGCATTTTCTACAGAATTCAAAGCCAGTTGAATTAAGGAAGCTAATTTCTGCACATCAGTTCTCAGCTTCTTCCATAAGGGGCCTTGTATCAAGGGGATTACTCGCTGAAAAGGAAATGGAAGTATACAGAGATCCCTATGAAAACAGAACTTTTGAACGAACAAATCCTTTTGTTTTAACAGAAGAACAGCAGAACGCAATTTTACCAATACTTGAGGCTAATCAAGCTGAAAAGCATGAAGTATTTTTGCTTTACGGGGTAACAGGAAGCGGAAAAACGGAGATTTACCTCCAATCCATTCAGGATGTAATGGAAAAAGGCAAGGAAGCTATCATGCTGGTCCCGGAAATTGCATTGACCCCTCTTATGGTTAACCGTTTTAAAGGGCGGTTTGGAGATCAGGTGGCTGTGCTTCACAGCGGTTTATCCGCTGGAGAAAAATATGATGAATGGAGAAAAATTCAGCGAAAAGAAGTAAAGGTGGTAGTTGGAGCCCGCTCGGCCGTTTTTGCCCCTTTTGAAAATCTCGGACTTATAATTATTGATGAAGAACATGAGACAAGCTATAAGCAAGAGGAAATGCCCCGTTATCATGCGAGAGATGTGGCCATTGAGAGAGCCAGAAACTATCAATGCCCGGTTATTCTTGGCAGCGCCACTCCTTCCCTCGAATCTTTTGCCCGCGCTCAAAAAGGTGTCTATCATTTATTAAATCTGCCAAACCGAATGAACCAGCAGTCCCTCCCTTCCGTGGAGATCATCGATATGCGAGAAGAACTCCGTCAAGGCAACCGTTCCATGTTTTCTAAGGTTTTACTGGAGAAATTAAGGGACCGGGTGGAAAAAGGTCAGCAAACTGTTTTGTTTCTTAATAAAAGGGGGCATTCCTCCTTTGTGATGTGCAGAGATTGCGGTTATGTCCTTAATTGCCCTCATTGTGATATTTCACTTACGTATCATAGGGCAACACAAAGAATGAAGTGCCATTATTGCGGATTTGAGGACCATGTACCATTAAACTGCCCGGACTGTTTAAGTGAGCATATCCGTTTTTTTGGCACAGGCACACAGAAGGTAGAGGATGAACTGGGTAAAATTATGCCTGAGGCAAAAGTGATAAGGATGGATGTGGATACCACTTCCCGAAAAGGTTCACATGAAAGACTGTTAAGGGACTTCCAGGATGGCAAAGCTGAAATTTTGCTTGGCACCCAAATGATCGCTAAGGGGCTTGATTTTCCGAATGTTACACTAGTTGGTGTCCTTACAGCTGATACAATGCTGCACCTTCCCGATTTCAGGTCATCTGAAAAAACATTTCAGCTGCTTACCCAGGTAAGCGGGAGGGCCGGCCGCCACACTCTGCCAGGAGAAGTAGTGATCCAGACTTATTCCCCTGAGCATTACAGTGTAGAACTTGCAGGCCAGCAGGATTTCGATTTATTTTACAAGCAGGAAATGATGGTCAGAAAGCTTCATAAGTATCCGCCCTTCTATTACATTGCTCTAGTAACAGTTAGCCATGAAAATTTGATGGCTGCTGTTTCTACAACTGAAAAAATAACGAACTATATTCGCAATCATGTATCTGAGGATGCCGTTGTCCTGGGGCCAGTGGCTTCTCCAATCCCAAGGATCAATGATAGATATAGATATCAATGTTTGATAAAATACAAGCGGGAACCGGAATTAGGTACAACACTTAAATACGTTCTCGACCGTTTTCAGACTGAAAGCAATGGCGGACTTCAGGTGTCAGTAGATGTAAATCCATATATTTTAATGTAATCTTAAGAGTCTGAAAAACCGGCTGTTTTGGCATCGGGATTTTGGGAGAAAATAAAAAGAAATGCTTTTAAAGCTGTTTTTTATACAATACAACCACTTAACAGCGAAAGCGGAAAGCTTAATAAATATAGAATTGATTAACGGAGGAACAGTTTTGGCAATTCGTAAAATAGTAACTTATCCAGCAGATATTTTAGAACAGCAATGCAAGCCTGTTACAGCTTTTGATAAGAAATTAGGCAGGCTGCTAAATGATATGTATGATACTATGATTGAATTTGATGGGGTAGGAATTGCCGCACCTCAGATTGGTATAGATCAGCAAATTGCAATTGTGGATATTGATGATGAGTCAGGAACCATTGAAATGATTAATCCGGTAATTCTCGAGACATCCGGCGAACAAACTGGGCCGGAAGGATGCTTGAGTTTCCCAGGATTATTTGGTGAAGTAACACGGCCTTATAAGGTGAAAATTGAGGCTTATGATAGAAAGGGACATAAATATACGCTTGAAGCAGAAGAATTTCTTGCCAGAGCGATCCAGCATGAAATAGATCATCTGTCAGGTGTGCTCTTCACTGAGAAAGTGGAAAAATATTTAACTGAGGAAGAGTTGGAAGGGTTGGAACAAGAATGACAAAAATCGTTTTTATGGGAACGCCTGATTTTTCAGTTCCGGTATTAAGGCAAATCCTTGAGGATGGATATGAGGTTGTTGGAGTAGTGACGCAGCCAGATCGTCCGGTAGGCAGAAAAAGAGTTTTAACACCCCCGCCTGTAAAGGCAGAGGCGCTTAAACATAACATCCCTGTACTCCAGCCGGAAAAGATCCGTATTAAGGAAGAAGTTGAAAAAGTACTTGCCCTTCAGCCAGACTTGGTTGTAACTGCTGCTTTTGGACAAATTCTGCCAAAGGAATTGCTTGAAGCGCCGAAGTATGGCTGCATCAATGTGCATGCTTCATTGCTTCCCGAATTAAGGGGAGGAGCTCCTATCCACTATGCCCTTATTCAGGGAAAGGAAAAGACAGGGATTACCATCATGTATATGGCTGAAAAGCTTGATGCAGGTGATATTTTAACTCAGGTAGAAGTTCCGATTACTGAAGATGATAATGTAGGAACCCTGCACGAAAAATTAAGCGCAGCTGGAGCCCAGCTTTTATCAGAAACCCTTCCTAAGCTTCTCGAAAATAAACTAGAGCCAATCACCCAAAATGAGGCGGAGGCGACTTTTGCCTATAATATTAAAAGAGAACAGGAAAAAATAGACTGGTCCAAATCTGGTGAAGATATTTATAACCAAATAAGAGGAATGAATCCATGGCCTGTTGCCTATACGTTAATGGACCAATTGGTTCTGAAAATATGGAAAGCCGAGAAGCTTCCATCCAAAGAAAGCCAGCAGCCTGGTACAATAACAGATATTCAGCCTAACGGACTTGTTGTCCAAACAGGTAATTCTACTGCTATAAAAATTACCGAGCTTCAGCCTTCTGGAAAAACGAAAATGTCATCAGAACAGTTTTTGAAAGGTTCAGGTGCTAAACTAACAACAGGAATTAAGCTGGGAGATTAAAATGGCCAAAACAAAAAACGTCCGTCAAACAGCATTGGAAATACTCGATGCAATTGAAAAAAATCAGTCCTATAGCAATCTGCTCCTAAACAATGCCATTGAAAAGAATCAACTGCCCTCAAAAGATATAGGGCTATTGACTGAATTGATTTACGGCACTCTTCAGAGAAAGATGACCCTGGATTTCTATTTAAAGCCTTTTGTGAAGAATAGTAAAAAAACGGAACGCTGGGTAATGAATTTATTAAGGCTAACACTTTACCAAATGGTTTATCTGGATAGAATACCTGACAGAGCTGCCATTCATGAAGCTGTTGAAATTGCAAAAAAACAGGGTCATAAAGGAATTGCCGGTATGGTTAATGGGGTAATGAGAAGTATTCAGCGTGAGGGTTTGCCGTCAATGGATACGATTTCTGATCCATTGGATAGACTGAGTATTGAAACCAGCCATCCAATTTGGCTTGTGAAACGGTGGGATAAGCAGTTCGGCTTTGAAAAAACAAAAGAAATGTGTGAACAAAATCTCATTGCCCCAATGCAGACTGCAAGGGTAAATCTTACCAGAATTTCAAGAGATGAGTGCCTGGAAACTCTCAAAGAAGAAGGCTTTGAAGTGGAAAAGAGTCCTGTCATACCTGAGGCAATCAGAGTGCTTAAAGGTAACATTGCTTCTTCAAGAGCGTTCAAATGGGGTATGCTTACCATTCAGGATGAAAGCTCGATGCTGGTTGCATATGCACTGGGTGTAACCGAAAATGAACATATTCTTGATGCTTGTGCAGCCCCTGGTGGAAAAAGCACTCATTTGGCCGAAAAAATGGATAATACTGGAGAGGTCGTTTCCCTGGACCTCCATCTTCACAAAGTAAAGCTTATCCGTGACAATGCTCAAAGGCTTGGTCTTGGTAATATTAGAGCAATTACAATGGACAGCAGGACAGCTGGTGAGCGTTTCGAGAAAGAAATGTTCGACCGAATCCTTCTTGATGCCCCATGTTCGGGGTTGGGCGTTATGAGAAGAAAGCCAGATATCAAGTATGTGAAGCAGGAAAAGGACTTGACCCAATTGTCCTCCATTCAAAAAGATCTTCTGGGAACAATGGCACCACTTGTGAAAAAAGGTGGATATTTAGTATATAGTACATGTACAGTAGATGAAGTAGAAAACCAGAATGTCGTGGAGTCGTTTCTGGCTGAACACCCCGACTTTGAGGGGGACTCCAGCTTTAAAGAACGGATGCCCGAGGCCGTACAGCCGCTGATCAATGGTTTTGACTTGCAAATTTTACCGCAGCATATAGGTTCAGACGGATTTTATATAGCATGCCTAAGAAAGAAGGTGTAGCAGTTGGAACAAATTACTGCAACTGATACAAATATGGAATTAGAAAATAAAAAGCCCTCAATATACTCTTTAGAGCTTCATGATTTAAAGGAATGGCTTACCGCAAATGGAGAAAAAGCTTTCCGTGCCGAGCAGATTTTTGATTGGCTGTACAAGAAGAGAATTACTGATTTTGAAGATATGAGTAATTTAGGGAAATCTTTAAGGGATAAGCTGACAGCTCATTTTCAGATAACCACTCTAAATACAGTAATTCGACAGCAGTCAGCTGATGGCACAATAAAGTTTTTATTTGAGCTTCATGATGGGTACTCGATCGAGACAGTTTTAATGAGGCATGATTATGGAAACTCCGTATGTGTGACAACACAGGTAGGCTGCCGGATCGGATGTACCTTCTGTGCTTCCACACTGGGCGGCTTGAAGCGCCATCTGGAAGCTGGTGAAATTGTTGCTCAGGTAGTTAAAGTGCAGCAGGCTCTTGACGAAACAAATGAGCGAGTCAGCTCAGTGGTTATAATGGGGATAGGAGAACCATTTGATAATTATGATAATATGCTTTCTTTCCTGAAAATTATTAATGATGACAAGGCTTTAAATATTGGAGCACGTCATATTACGGTTTCAACAAGCGGGATTGTTCCAAAAATCTATAAATTTGCCGATGAAAATACACAAATCAATTTTGCTATCTCACTTCATGCTCCAAATACCGAGATTCGTTCAAGATTAATGCCGATTAACCGAGCTTATAAACTTGATGACTTAATGAAGGCTGTGAGGTATTATATCGATAAGACAGGCAGAAGGATCAGCTTTGAATATGGCCTTTTCGGCGGGGTTAATGACCAGGCAGAACATGCTGAAGAGCTCGCCGATTTATTAAAAGGGATCAAATGCCATGTCAATTTAATTCCTGTTAACTACGTTCCTGAAAGAGATTATGTCCGGACACCAAGAGAGCAAATTTTCGCCTTCGAGAAAACGCTGAAAAATCGGGGGATCAATGTCACCATTCGCCGTGAACATGGCAGTGATATTGACGCAGCATGCGGACAGCTTCGTGCAAAGGAGCGTAAAGAGGAGACGAGGTGAAACAATGAAAGCTGTTTATATGACAGATCAAGGCATGGTACGCCTGAATAATGAAGACTCCGGTGGCGTTTTCATAAATTCTGACGGATACCGCCTGGCCATTGTAGCAGATGGAATGGGCGGTCACCGTGCTGGTGATGTAGCCAGCACCATGACAGTTGGCCATTTAAAAACTGAATGGGAAAAAAACTCCGGTATGAAAACGGCAGGAGAAGTAGAAAACTGGTTAAAAAATGAAATCCTAAAGGTAAATCTTTTATTGTTTGAACATGCCCTAAATAATATAGAGTGCGAGGGCATGGGAACCACTATTGTAGCTGCTGTTTGTATGGACGGATTTGCCACAGTTGCGCATATTGGAGACAGCCGCGTCTATCTGTTAAATGAATCAGGGTTTAAACAAATAACAGAGGATCATTCCTTAGTAAATGAATTGGTAAGGTCTGGTCAAATAACAAAAGAGGATGCGGAACATCATCCACATAAAAATGTAGTGCTTCGCGCTTTGGGAACTGAACGGGAAGTAGACGTCGACATAAGGACAGTCATGTTTGAAGATGGAGATAAGCTTTTACTATGCTCGGATGGACTTTCCGACAGAGTAAAAGAGTCAGAAATGCGGGATATCCTGACAAATGAAGAATCGTTAGAGGAAAAGGCATCTACCCTTGTGTCCCTCGCAAATGAGTATGGCGGAAAAGATAATATTACCTTAGTGATTGTTGAGTTTTGGGAAGGCACCGAGGGTGATAGTTAAATGCTTATAGGTAAAAGAATAAGCGGCCGTTACAAAATCCTGGATATGGTTGGCGGAGGAGGCATGGCAAATGTCTATCTCGCGCATGACATGATCCTTGATCGTGACGTCGCCGTTAAAATTCTGAGACTTGATTTTGCGAATGACGAAGAATTTATCCGCCGTTTTCACCGTGAAGCACAATCAGCTACAAGTCTCGTACACCCAAATATTGTGAATATATATGATGTCGGTGAAGAAAACGATATTTACTATATTGTAATGGAATATGTAGAGGGGCAAACCTTAAAACAATACATACAAAAAAACTCACCTTTAGATGTGGTTAAAGCCCTTAGTATAATGAAGCAGCTTACTTCAGCCATATCACATGCCCATCACAACAATATTGTTCACAGGGATATTAAGCCCCACAATATTCTCGTTGACAATAAAGGTAACGTAAAAATTACCGATTTTGGAATTGCTATGGCTCTTAGTGCAACAAGTATTACCCAAACCAACTCGGTTATGGGATCGGTCCATTATTTGTCCCCTGAACAGGCTCGGGGGGGAATGGCCAATAAAAAGTCAGACATCTATTCCCTTGGAATTGTTATGTTTGAATTGTTAACAGGAAGGCTTCCTTTTTCTGGTGAGTCTGCAGTTTCAATTGCTCTTAAACATTTACAATCTGAAACTCCTTCTGTTAGAAGATGGAATCCCAATATTCCTCAAAGCGTTGAGAATATTGTTCTAAAGGCAACTGCAAAGGATCCATTTCATCGCTATAACAGTGTAGATGAAATGGAAGAAGATCTGCAGACCTCATTATATCCCAACCGGATAAATGAACCAAAATTTTCAATTCCGGAGGACGATGAGGCAACAAAAGCTATACCTGTCATAACCAATGACCGTCCTTTTCAAAATTTGGATCACACGCTTGTTCATTCAAATGATAAAAAGAACACTGAACAGGAACCAGTCAAAAAGAAGAGGAAAAAATGGCCTCTTGTTCTCGTATCCATTTTTATTATTTTAGTGTTACTTGCTGTTGGGACTGTAACTGTTTTTCCTAAATGGTTTGCGCCAAAAGATATAACTGTGCCGGATGTCAGCGGTATGGAGCTGGACAAGGCAGTTGAAAAGCTTGCAGCCGAGGGTTTTATGATCGGAAAAACAAAAAAGATGTCCGACGACCAAATACCAGAAGGGCAAATAATTAAAACAGACCCTAATGGCGGTGATACTGCCAAGGAGGGTTCCAAAATTACTCTTTACGAAAGTATAGGTAAAGAAAAGCTGGAAATGGATGATTTTAAAAACCGGGATATTGAAGAGGTACAGGCTCTTCTCAAAGATAAAAACTTTAAAGACGTTAAGCAAAATGAGGTTTATGATGAAAGTGAACCAGGCACCATTCTTAGCCAGGATCCTGAAGCCGGAATAAAAGTTGTGCCGGAGGATACTGTTGTAACATTTGAGGTAAGTAAAGGGCCTAGAAAAATAGTTCTAAAAGATTTATCAGCCTATAACTCACAAACACTTAAGGACTATGCTGATTCAACTGGCCTTGTGATCGATATGTCACAGAAGGCTTTCAGTGATAAAATACCGGAAGATATGGTTATCTCACAGGATCCGCGGGCAGGAACAGAATTGGAAAAAGGCGATACGATTAAGGTGGTTCTGTCAAAAGGGCAGCAAGAAATCCCTCCTAGGCCAGTAACAAAAGATGTAACAATAAATTATGAACCAACGATACCTGGCCAGCCGCAGCAAGTTAAGATTTTTATAGAGGACATGGAGCACGAAAGCATGACTGTACCCGTTGAGACATTTACTATTACTAAAAATGAGCAGCGAACTTTAAGGTTTATGGTTCAATATGGGAAACAAGCAGGGTATCAAATTATAAGAGATAATGAAGTCATTGATCAGGGTACGGTAGATTATCCGAAATAATGTCAGGTATCTTTTTGGCCGATGGCAGGCATTTAAAAGAAAATTATGGCAGGGAGCGTTAGTATGCCTGAAGGAAAAATTGTTAAAGCTCTAAGCGGTTTCTATTATGTTGCTAGTGAAGACAGATTAATTCAGTGCAGGGGAAGAGGCGTATTCCGAAAAAACAAAATCAATCCCCTTGTAGGAGATTATGTGGTATTTCAGGCAGAGAATGATAAGGAAGGCTACATAATGGAGGTCAAAGAACGTAAGAATGAACTCCTAAGACCTCCAATTGCAAATGTCGATCAGGCTTTTCTTGTTTTTTCTGCAGTCGAGCCTGATTTTAGCACTACACTGCTCGACCGATTTTTAGTTCTTGTAGAGTACAATCATATTGTGCCGATTATCTGCATCAGCAAGATGGATTTGGCAAACGAGGAACAAAGAGCCGGAATTGAGCATTATGCTGAAGAATACAGGTCCGCAGGTTATGAAGTGATTCTTACTTCATCAGAAACAGAGGCAGGCGTTGAGAAATTACTGCCGCATATTGAAAATAAAATCTCAGTATTTGCAGGGCAGTCTGGGGTCGGAAAGTCCTCTCTTTTAAATTCATTAAGGCCCGATTTGAAATTGAAAACAAGCGGGATTTCCTCTCATTTGGGACGAGGTAAGCACACTACACGCCATGTAGAATTAATTGAGGTAGCAAATGGCCATGTTGCAGATACTCCAGGATTTAGCTCACTTGAATTTTTGGAAATCGATCCGGAACAATTAACTGCCTGTTTCCCTGAGTTTCAAGAAGCAAGCGAAAATTGCAAGTTCAGGGGATGCCTTCATGTTAAGGAGCCAAAATGTGCCGTAAAGGCTGGAGTTGAAAACGGTGAAATACCGGGATACCGATATGAACATTATTTGGATTTTTTACTGGAAATAAAAGATAGAAAGCCGAGGTATTAACAATGGTAAAAATTGCGCCATCCATTTTGTCTGCTGATTTCTCCAAATTGGGAGAGGAAATTAAAGACGTAGAAAGGGGCGGGGCAGATTATATCCATGTTGATGTTATGGATGGACATTTTGTTCCCAACATTACAATAGGCCCTTTAATTGTTGAAGCAATCAGGCCCGTTACCCAGCTTCCGCTGGATGTTCATTTAATGATCGAAAATCCGGATGAGTATATTGAAGCGTTTGCGAAAGCAGGAGCTGATTATCTGACAGTGCATGTTGAAGCATGCCGTCATCTCCATCGTACTATTCATTATATAAAGTCCCTAGGTGTAAAAGCCGGAGTTGTTTTAAATCCGTCTACTCCCGTAGACCTGATAAAGCATATTATCGAAGATATCGATATGGTTCTGCTGATGTCGGTTAATCCGGGATTTGGAGGCCAAAAATTTATCACTGGAGTTCTATCAAAAATCCAGGAGGTAAAGAAAATGGCAGATGAACGTGGACTTGATTTGGAAATTGAGGTTGACGGAGGAGTTAATCCTGAAACTGCTAAACTTTGCATAGAGGCTGGAGCCAATGTCCTTGTGGCAGGATCTGCCGTTTTTAATCAGGAGGATAGAGGCACAGCTATTACTGCCCTTAGAGGATAATAATAAACACATATTAAAAAGCCAGCTGTCGCTGGCTTTTTAATATGTGGGAGCAATTTTAACGGAAGGATGAATAAGGGATGAACATTAATATATTAGCAGGAGGACCGGAAGATCTCCTTCCTAATCTTACAGTTGAAGAGGGAATATGGGTCGGAGTAGACAGGGGGGTGTTCACTCTTCTTAAAAAAGGGATTATTCCTGATCATGCTTTCGGGGATTTTGATTCTGTATCAGACGCTGAACTGAAGGAAATTGAGCAAAAGGTACCCTCATTGAAAAAATTCAAGCCAGAAAAGGACGAAACAGATATGGAACTGGCCCTTAATTGGGCATTGGACCAAAACCCAGATTCTATAAAGATATTTGGATTTAGCGGAGGAAGGCTGGATCACTTATTGGCTAATATTCAGCTGCTTGTAAAACCTCTTTTAAACAATCAGAGCCATAAGGTGTCTTTAATTGATAATAGGAATGAAATTTTTTTAAAGAGCCCAGGTAGCTATATAATCGAAAAACGCCCTGACAAAAAATATATATCCTTTATCCCTGTTACACTTCAGGCTGCCGGAATTACATTAGAAGGCTTCAAATACCCACTAAACAATTGTCATATTTCACTCGGATCGACACTATGTATAAGTAATGAACTTATTGATGATTATGGTACTTTTTCATTTTCTGAAGGCATATTAATAGTGGTAAGAAGCCGGGATTAAAGATGCTTCTGCAAATTAAGTACTTATTTTGCTTCATTGAATAGGATGATAAGGGAACACAAAAGAAGGCTTACAGAAGACAGACGTGTGAGATTGGTGAGGAGGGACAATATGAAGTTTTATACGATTAAACTGCCGAGGTTTTTAGGCGGACTTGTCCGCGCTATGATTGGTGTCTTTAAGAAAAATGAATAAAAACATGGAAATCTTTGGTTGCGTATTAACAAGACAACCTTTCTAAACCGCTTAAGCACCTTCTGCCGAGGGTGCTTTTATTTTTTTGCAGATATGGAAGAATAACAGAAAGTTATAGCTGATATTTAAGGTATGTCTAAATTTTTCTTTATACTCTTTTTAAAACGATTTTGTAAAGGAAGGGAATCTGCGACACTCCTGCGGAAAAACGGGCTGGCAAGACCCCGCAGAGAGGTACGAGCGAGGAGGCTTGCCAGTTCGTCCGAGGAAAGGGAGCGGATTCCCTAGATTTTTATAAACGAATAAGTTCCTCTATTAAAGTGAAAAAAGAAAAAGACACCCTAGGAAGGATGTCTGTGTGCTCGTTATTAAACGCGTTCTACTTTACCAGATCTTAACGCTCTTGCAGAAACCCAAACACGCTTTGGCTTTCCGTCAACAAGAATGCGTACTTTTTGTAAGTTAGCACCCCAAGTGCGCTTGTTAGCGTTCATAGCGTGAGAACGTGAATTACCAGTTGTAGTCTTCTTACCTGTGATTACACATTTACGTGGCATATCTATTTCCCTCCTTAATTGCAAAAAGCTATCATGCACAATAAAAATATCAGATGTTTCCATCCGTTTCATGAAAAAAGCTGGCGGACCAGATTTTTCGTCGTAAAGATACTTTAATAATTTATCATACAACTTGTGTGAATGCAATAGTTGTGAAGCAAGCTTTCAAGAAAAAAACCTTGACATTCATTTTCTTTTCAGGCTCTATAGTAAGCAGGGCAAGTCTGGCTTTCAAAATCCTGTGGACTATAGTAAAATTAGCTTAGCCAAGGAGCAATTTTCCAAAGGGGGAACAATCAATGTCCATCGAATTAAAAACGAAATACGGACAAATAGATATTTCGAATGAAGTTATTGCAACAATTGCGGGCGGAGCAGCAATAGATTGTTATGGAATTATCGGTATGGCCTCCAAAAACCAAATTAAAGATGGCCTTACAGATATACTGCGCAGGGAAAACTTTACCCGCGGCGTAATTGTCCGTCAGGAAGACCAGGAAGTACATATTGATATGTATATTATTGTAAGCTATGGAACTAAAATTTCCGAGGTTGCCCACAACGTACAATCAAAGGTTAAATATACACTTGATAAAACTGTTGGACTGGCCGTTGACTCGGTAAATATTTACGTGCAGGGAGTTCGTGTAACGAACCCGTAGGTCGTTTTCCAGCGAGCTTTAGTGAGGAGGAAAGTTTTGTGTCAATTACAGCATTAGACGGAAAACGTTTTGCAGAAATGGTGATTCAAGGTGCTAACCACCTATCTGCAAATGCAAAAATGGTAGATGCATTAAACGTTTTTCCAGTTCCCGATGGTGATACCGGAACGAATATGAATTTATCCATGACTTCCGGTGCAAAGGAAGTAAAAAACAATGTACAAGAACATATAGGCAAGGTCGGAACGGCTCTTTCAAAAGGCTTGCTTATGGGGGCTCGCGGAAATTCGGGTGTTATCCTTTCCCAATTGTTCCGCGGCTTTTCAAAGGCAATTGAAAACAAGTCTGTTATTTCTGGCAAGGAATTTGCTGCGGCATTAAACTCAGGAGTTGAAACGGCTTATAAAGCTGTTATGAAGCCTGTGGAAGGAACTATTTTGACAGTGGCTAAGGATTCTGCAAAAAAAGGAGTACAATCCTCTCAAAATACAGATGACATCATTGTAATCATGGAAGATGTTCTGAAAGAAGCGAAGGCCTCATTGAAACGAACTCCTGATTTGCTTCCTGTTTTAAAGGAAGTTGGAGTGGTAGATAGTGGCGGCCAGGGCCTTGTATTTGTATATGAAGGTTTTCTTGCTGAATTAAAAGGAGAAAAGCTGCCAGATTCTCCAGCAGCCATTCCTTCTATGAATGATCTTGTCAGTGCAGAACATCATAAGAGCGTACAAAGCCATATCAACACTGAAGATATTGAATTTGGCTATTGCACAGAAATGATGATTAAATTTGAAGCCGATAAACTTGCCAACAATCCTTTCAAAGAGGAAAAATTCCGCCAGGATCTCAGCCAGTACGGCGACTCGCTTCTTGTGATTGCGGATGAAGAATTGGTTAAGGTTCATATTCACTCCGAACAGCCGGGTACAGTTCTAAGCTATGGCCAGCTTTATGGAAGCCTTATCAATATTAAAGTGGATAATATGCGCCAGCAGCATACCAATATTGTGGGTGAAACTCATACACCGCTGGTTTCAGAAACACCTAAACAACAGAAAAAAGAAAAGCTTGAATTCGGGATTGTTACTGTTTCAATGGGAGCAGGAATCGCAGATCTATTTAGGAGCATTGGAGCACACGCCGTGATTGAAGGCGGTCAAACCATGAACCCAAGCACAGAGGATATTGTAAAGGCAATTAAAGAGGTTAATGCCAAGAAAGTATTCATACTCCCGAATAATAAAAATATTATCATGGCTGCCGAGCAGGCTGCAGAAGTATCTGAAGAGGAAGTATCTGTTATTCCATCCAAGACTGTTCCGCAGGGGCTTTCTGCCTTGCTTGCATTTAATCCTGGAACAGATATGAAAACCAATGAATCTTCAATGAATGAAGCTCTTCAGCATGTGAAAACAGGACAAATTACATTTGCAGTCCGTGATACAAGCATTGATGGTCTTGAAATACAAAAAGATGATTTTATGGGAATCGCGGAAAGTAAAATTATCGTAAAGGACAGGGATAAATTAAAAGCAGCAGAAGCTTTGCTCTCAGAACTTATTGATAATGATTCCGAGATATTAACCATCCTTTATGGTGAAGATGTAACAGAAGATGAAGTAAGTGCGCTTCAACAATTTGTTGAGGAAAACTTTGAGGATGTTGAGGTTGAAATCCACAATGGCCAGCAGCCGCTTTATTCCTTTATCTTTGCTGTTGAATAAATAATTGAACCCAATTTTTATTACTAGACCTATACCTAAATGAAAGATAAAATAGAAGGGATGTACCCTTCTATTTTTTATGCTTAAAACTAAAGGACCTTGTTAAGGTTTTATATATAACTTAATTTATAAAACCGCTTTCATTTCGAAGCAAGTTTTTTAAAAAAGGGGAAATGTACGATGAAATATAAAAGCGTATTTGATATAATTGGCCCGGTTATGATAGGTCCATCAAGTTCTCATACTGCAGGCGCAGCGCGAATTGGGAGACTTGCCCGAACATTATATGGACGGGAGCCGAAATGGGCTAATATTTCACTTTATGGTTCGTTTGCTAAAACTTATAAAGGCCATGGTACGGACGTAGCAATCGTAGGTGGAATACTTGACTTTGACACTTATGATGAAAGGATCATTCAGGCGATTGATATTGCAAACGAGCATGGTATGAAAATAAGGTTTATCGAGGAAGACGCCCTCACAGACCATCCCAATACAGCAAGAATTCAAATTGGCGATGATAAAGGTGAGCTTGAGCTTGTCGGAATTTCGATTGGCGGAGGAAAAGTAGAGATTACTGAATTAAATGGTTTTGAGTTAAAATTATCAGGGCATCACCCGGCTATTCTGGTTGTCCATAATGACCGTTTTGGTGCTATCGCATCTGTTTCTAATATTCTTGCTAAATATGAAATTAATATCGGGCATATGGATGTTTCCCGTAAGGAAATAGGAAAAATGGCATTAATGACTATTGAAGTAGATCATAATATTGGAGATCATATCCTACATGAAATAGAACAGCTGCCAATAGTTTTGAAAGTCACTAAAATCGTAGATTAAACATAGATGTATCCTTAGGGATATTGTATTTTTAAAAGGGGGCGGACAAATGTTTCGCAATGTTGCCGAACTAGTAGAACTGGCAATCAGCCAGAATAAAAAAATATCCGAGCTTATGATTGAGCAGGAAATGAATGTAACAGGACGCACTAAAGAAGAAATCTTCTCACAGATGGACCATAATCTTAAAATTATGGAAGAAGCAGTAGAACGGGGGCTTAAAGGGGTAAAATCCCATTCAGGTCTGACGGGCGGTGACGCGGTTCTTCTTCAGCAATATATAGAAAAAGGTAATTTTTTATCAGGTGAAACCATTCTTGACGCCGTCAGCAAAGCGGTCGCGACCAATGAAGTGAATGCAGCGATGGGTACCATTTGTGCTACGCCAACTGCTGGTTCTGCAGGAGTAGTGCCAGGAACATTATTTGCTGTTCAAAAGAAATTAAACCCAACACGTGAACAAATGGTTTCATTCTTATTTACGGCAGGGGCTTTCGGCTTTGTTGTTGCCAATAATGCTTCTATTTCAGGCGCGGCAGGAGGCTGCCAGGCTGAAGTAGGGTCCGCTTCTGGTATGGCTGCTGCTGCTATTGTTGAGATGGCAGGCGGAACACCTGAACAATGTGCGGATGCTATGGCGATAACGTTAAAAAATATGCTTGGACTTGTTTGTGATCCAGTAGCTGGCCTTGTAGAGGTTCCATGTGTGAAGCGAAACGCAATGGGTGCCGCTAATGCAATGGTCGCTGCAGATATGGCGCTTGCAGGTATCACAAGCCGTATTCCTTGTGATGAGGTTATTGATGCTATGTTTAAAATAGGACAGTCCATGCCGACCGCACTTAAAGAAACAGCACAGGGAGGGTTGGCGGCTACTCCGACAGGCCGTGAATTGGAGGCCAAGATTTTCGGAATACCGCTCAATAGACGTGAATCCAAATCTTAATCAGCCGGTAACGGTTATCAAGGGAATTGGGGAGGAAACAGCTGAATCACTTGCGGAAATGAACATTTTAACAGTATATGACCTATTGGAGCATTTTCCATATAGGTACGAAGATTACCGCCTGCGTGATTTGGCAGAAGTAAAGCATGATGAAAAGGTGACGGTTGAAGGGAAGGTTCACAGTGAGCCTTCTCTCGTCTATTATGGAAGAAAAAAATCAAGGCTGACTCTCCGCCTTCTTGTTGACCGATACTTAATTCAGGTTGTGTTTTTTAACCAACCATACTTAAAAAATAAAATTTCGATTAATGACAGCATAACTGTAACTGGGAAGTGGGATCAGCATCGGCAGCTTATTACAGCGAATGAGATGCATATTGGAAGCTATACAAACAGTAGTGATTTTGAACCTGTTTATGCGTTAAAAGGGAAATTAACGATGAAGGGAATGCGTAAATATATTAAGTTAGCATTCCAGCAATTTGGTACTTTGGCGGAAGAAACTCTGCCAGTATCCATTTTAAAAAAATACAAGCTGCTAACCCGGAGAGACGCCCTTCGTGCTATCCATCTCCCGGATAATAGTGAAGATTTAAAACAGGCAAGGCGCAGGTTTGTATACGAAGAATTTTTATCATTTCAGTTGAAAATGCAGGCATTGAGAAAGTTTGAAAGAGAACATTCTCCCGGTATTGAAATGAATTATGATTTTGAAAGGCTAAAAGAGTTTATTGACAGCCTTCCTTTTCCTCTTACAGATGCACAAAAAAGAGTAGTAAATGAAATACTAACAGATATGAAATCCCCCTTTAGGATGAACAGGCTGCTTCAAGGAGATGTTGGTTCCGGAAAAACGGTCGTAGCAGCTATCTGCCTATTTGCCGGTGTAACTGCTGGTTACCAAGGCGCACTGATGGTTCCAACTGAGATTCTAGCTGAACAGCATGCATCGTCCCTTAAGGCTATGCTTAGTCCCTTTGGATTACGGTGTGAGCTCCTCACGTCTTCAGTAAAAGGCAAGGCGCGAAGAGAATTGCTGCAGGAATTGTCGGAAGGAAATATTCATATTTTGATAGGAACTCATGCTTTAATTCAAGATGAGGTTACCTTCAAAAAGCTTGGTTTTGTTATAACAGATGAACAGCATCGCTTCGGTGTTGAGCAAAGGAGAGTCCTCCGTGAAAAAGGAGAAAATCCAGACGTTCTATTTATGACAGCAACCCCTATCCCAAGGACTTTGGCCATTACCGTTTTTGGAGAAATGGATGTTTCCATCATTGATGAAATGCCAGCTGGAAGAAAAGGCATTGAGACTTACTGGGCAAAGCAGGAAATGTTGGACCGAGTGCTTGCTTTTGTTGAAAAAGAACTTCGTAAAGGGCATCAGGCTTATGTCATTTGCCCGCTCATTGAGGAGTCTGAAAAACTGGATGTCCAGAATGCAATTGATGTACACGCCACACTTACACATTATTTTCAAAATCGTTACAAGATCGGTTTAATGCATGGCCGATTGAGTTCGGACGAAAAGGACACAGTTATGAAGGCCTTCAGCGCCAATGAAGTCCAGGTGCTGGTATCGACAACAGTTGTAGAAGTAGGGGTAAACGTACCGAATGCGACAATGATGGTTATTTATGATGCAGAAAGATTCGGCCTTTCCCAGCTTCACCAGCTTCGCGGGCGTGTAGGACGGGGCAGCGATCAATCTTATTGCATACTTCTCGCTGATCCAAAAACAGAAGTCGGAAAAGAACGAATGAAAATCATGACAGAGACTAATGATGGATTTGTTCTTAGCGAAAAGGACCTGGAGCTAAGAGGGCCTGGTGACTTTTTTGGCAAAAAGCAAAGCGGAATCCCAGAGTTTAAAGTGGCCGACATGGTCCATGACTATAGGGCGCTGGAAACTGCCAGGGAAGATGCGGCCAAGCTCATTCAGTCTAGGATGTTTTGGGAAGCGCCCGAGTTTGAACAGCTTCGAAGGGAACTGAAACAAACGGGTGTACTAGATGGAGAAAAGCTTGATTAAATAAAGGTTGTCCAATTTGCTGGACAACCTTTATTCTTTATACCTCAATAAGTATATAGGCTTCATGATTCCTTACTTTTTGGAGATTATTCGAATCTTTGGTTTTAATCGTACTTCTAATACCCGAGCTAATACATATACCAAACCTTGTGAAGGTTATTCCCTGCAGTCCGGTTATGCTCAACTGAAGAGTTGGAATGACCTGCTGGGCCAGGGGATGTCTGTAAGTGTGTGGTTATGCCCATGTACAAACTTGCAACTTAAAAACTTAATCCCAAAACCTGGTTTCCTTTTGGAATTTTCGGGATATATGTTTTGTGAGCCAGCGGCATACTAATTACACGGCTTTGATAAAAAGAACTAATTCTTGCAATCTGCTTTTCTAAATTTTATACTACTATTAGTACCTAGTCATAAGAGCGCGGACGGTGTAATAGATGAAGCGAAATAAAAAAGAACGGCAGCAGTTATTGGCCTCCACTATAAAAGATAACCCTTTTATTACGGACGAAGAGCTGGCAGAAAAGTTTACTGTGAGTGTTCAAACTATCCGTCTTGACCGCCTGGAGCTCTCCATTCCTGAGCTGCGGGAACGGATTAAAACAGTGGCTGAAAAACGATTTGAGGATGAGGTGCGTTCTCTTCCTCTCGAAGAAGTAATTGGAGAAATTATTGATATTGAATTAGATAAGAATGCGATATCGATTTTCGATGTAAAAGAAGAACATGTTTTTAAAAGAAATAAGATTGCCAGGGGCCATCATGTATTTGCCCAGGCAAACTCTCTAGCCGTTGCAGTTATCAACGATGAATTGGCTTTGACGGCAAAAGCAAATATACAATTTAAACGCCAGGTCATGCAAAATGAGCGGGTAGTTGCCAAAGCAAGAGTGGCAAAAATTGATGATGAAAGCGGCCGGACTTTCGTGGAAGTAAACAGCTTTGTTAATACCGAGCTTGTTTTTTCGGGTGAATTTGAAATGTACCGCTCAAACCATAGTTAAAGGATGCGAAATGAAAATGAAACTAGCCATTGATGCAATGGGCGGCGATCATGCTCCTAAAGAGATTGTGCTGGGGGCATTAAAAGCTGTTCAGGCTTTTTCAGACATACATATTACCCTTGTAGGGGACGAAAATAAAATTAAAGAACATATGAATGGGCATGAACGCATTTCCATTCTGCATACAGACGAGGTCATTCTGGGAACGGACGAGCCTGTGAGAGCTGTTCGGCGGAAAAAGAATGCTTCTATGGTGCTGGCATCCAAGCTGGTTGCAGATGGCGAGGCAGATGCATGTATATCTGCCGGAAATACTGGCGCGCTAATGGCTTCAGGCCTTTTTGTGATAGGCAGGATTGAAGGAATTGACCGTCCCGCCTTATCACCAACAATGCCTACAATAGGCGGAGAAGGATTTCTTATGCTGGACGTAGGAGCTAATGTTGACGCGAAGCCGGAGCATCTGCTTCAATTTGCAATTATGGGATCGATTTACAGTCAGAAGGTAAGAGGAATCTCTAAACCACGTGTCGGGCTCCTGAATATAGGCACCGAAGAGAAAAAGGGAAACGACCTGACTAAGGAAACTTTTGTACTTCTGAAAAATGCGGATATCAATTTTATCGGAAATGTGGAGGCAAGAGATCTTCTTGAAGGGGCTGCTGATGTCGTAGTTACGGATGGTTTTACAGGCAACATGGTCCTAAAAACACTTGAAGGTACGGCTATGTCTGTTTTCAAAATGCTTAAAACGGCTTTAACAAGCAGCCTAAAAACCAAGCTTGCTGCTGCAGTTTTAAAGCCTGATCTTAAAGAGCTTAAAAACACAATGGATTATTCAGAGCATGGAGGAGCTGCGCTTTTCGGTTTAAAGGCTCCAGTTATAAAAGCACATGGTTCATCCAATGCCCAGGCGTTGTTTAGTGCTGTAAGACAAACAAGGGAAATGGTCGGCAGCAATGTAACTGGACTAATTAAATCAACTATTGAACAGATGGAGGCTTCTCAAAATACTGTGGAAGCCGGCAAAAAATCGGAATAAAAAAAGGAGTGTTTTTCATGGGGAAAATAGCTTTTCTTTTTCCAGGACAGGGTTCACAGACTGTTGGTATGGGAAAAAGCCTTGCCGATCAAAATACAAAGGTAACAGAAGCATTTAACCAGGCGGATGAGAAATTAGGATTTTCGCTTAGCAGGCTCATTTTTGAAGGGCCTCAGGAGGAATTGACGCTGACTGTTAATGCTCAGCCAGCACTGCTTACAACGAGTATCGCTATTCTTAATTATTTCCAGGAATCAGGAATTAAAGCCGATTATGTTGCCGGCCACAGTTTGGGTGAATATACTGCCCTTGTTGCTGCTGGTTCACTTTCTTTTCAGGAAGCGGTTTATACTGTCCGTAAAAGGGGCGAACTAATGGAGAAAGCTGTGCCTAATGGCGAAGGTACCATGGCGGCTGTTCTGGGAATGGACAAGAATCTCCTTACAGAGGTTACACAGGCTGTTACGGATGAAGGAAATCCTGTACAGTTGGCGAATTTAAACTGCCCGGGTCAAATTGTTATTTCAGGCTCCAGACGAGGAGTCGAGCTTGCAGGAGAGAAAGCAAAAGAAGCAGGCGCTAAAAGAGTTATACCTCTTGAAGTGAGCGGTCCTTTCCATTCAAGCCTGATGAAGCCTGCTGCTGAGGAACTATCCTCCGTTCTGGACAATATAAATGTCAAAAATGCTATTATTCCTGTTATTGCCAATGTAACGGCAGAGCCAATGACAGATTCTGCTGATATTAAAGAAAAATTAATTGAACAGCTCTATTCACCAGTTTTATGGGAAGATACTGTCCGTAAAATGATTGCTTTGGGTGTTGATACCTTTATTGAAATTGGTCCAGGAAAGGTACTTTCTGGCCTAGTGAAAAAAGTTGACCGTTCTGCAAAAACTTATTCCGTGTCTGATGCGGAAACCGGAAAAGCGGTCATGGAAGCCTTGAAGGAGGAAACTCGATGAAATTAGATGGAAAATCTGTACTTGTTACCGGAGCTTCCCGTGGAATTGGCAGAGAGATTGCTCTTGAATTTGCCAGAGAGGGCGCCAATGTTGCTGTGAATTTTTCAGGAAGTGAAGCAAAAGCTAACGAAACAGTGGATGAAATAAAAGCAATGGGAAGAGACGCATTTTCCGTTCAATGTGATGTTTCCAATGCTGAATCCGTTGCATCAATGGTGAAAGAAACGATTGACCGCTTTGGCAAGCTTGACGTGTTAGTGAATAATGCAGGGATTACAAAGGATAACCTTATAATGAGGATGAAGGAAGAAGAATGGGATGATGTTATTAATATCAACCTAAAAGGAGTATTCCTTTGTACGAAAGCGGTAACGCGGCAAATGATGAAGCAGCGCAGCGGAAGAATTGTTAATATTGCTTCCATTGTTGGTGTGAGCGGGAATCCTGGACAAGCTAACTATGTTGCAGCAAAAGCAGGGGTTATTGGACTTACGAAAACAACTGCGAAGGAACTGTCATCCCGAAACATTACAGTTAATGCTGTAGCTCCTGGGTTCATAACTACCGATATGACCGAAAAACTCACTGAAGAAGTAAAATCCGAAATGCTGAAGCAGATCCCTCTAGCGAGATTTGGTGAGCCGAAGGATATTGCAAAAGTGGCAGTTTTCCTTGCTTCTGACGATAGTTCTTACATGACTGGCCAGACACTTCACGTTGATGGCGGAATGGTAATGTAATATTTCTTTAATATTACTTTTATTTTTTTGATGTTATACTCTATAATAGCTTGAGGGGAGGTGAACAAGCATGGCAGATGTATTAGAACGTGTAACAAAAATCATCGTAGACCGTCTTGGTGTAGATGAATCTCAAGTTACCCTTGAGGCTTCTTTCAAAGAGGACCTGGGTGCAGATTCCCTCGATGTAGTTGAATTAGTAATGGAACTGGAAGATGAGTTCGATATGGAAATTTCTGACGATGATGCTGAAAAGATCGGCACAGTTGGCGATGCTGTTAATTACATAAATAACAAGTAATAATCGTTGGGTTTCTACTCAAAGCTCCGTTTTCAAACGGAGCTTTCTTCTGTATTATAGAGGAAATGGGTGTTTGCTAAAGGCTCTTTTCAAAGAGATTGTTGTAATTTGAAGAAACTGTAAGCAAAATAGGCGAAACCCCGCAGGTCGTAGGACCTAGGAGGCGTGCTCCTGCGCCACAGAATATTCGAAGTAGCGACCTTCAGCTCGTCGCAAAGCTGCAGGTAGCCGGATAGGATGCTTATCACGAAGTTATCTACAGGCTACAGCTTGATTGCCAGCGGAAAGCGAGTCTATTTTTGTATTTATAAACAACAAAGTTTACGAAAAGAGCCTTACTATAAAAGTAATATGAATTTCGACTTAAGACGAAATTCGCTTACACCTTTAAAATATGGGGAATCCTATTTCAATAACGGAAAACGAATTGCAGCCGTTAAATATTTCATGCGCAATTACGGAAAGGATATCGAAATGAATATGAATCGCGCAAAAGATACTCAATTTAAAGAATTTCAAAAAAGCATGAACATCTTTTTTGAAAATGAAAATTTATTAAAACAAGCATTTACGCATTCATCATATGTGAATGAGCATCGGAGAAAGCCTTTTGAAGATAATGAAAGGCTGGAGTTTTTAGGCGATGCCGTTTTGGAACTGACTGTGTCACAATTTCTTTTTAAAAAATATCCAATGATGAGCGAGGGTGAATTAACAAAACTGAGGGCCGCTATCGTTTGTGAGCCTTCCCTTGTGGAATTTGCTAATGAACTTTCATTTGGCAATTTGATCTTGCTTGGAAAAGGAGAAGAAATGACAGGCGGAAGAACAAGACCTGCCCTCCTTGCAGATGTTTTCGAAGCGTTCATTGGCGCGCTTTATTTAGACAAAGGAATTGAACACGTTATTGATTTTCTTGATAAAGTTGTTTTCCCGAAAATCAATGCAGGTGCTTTTTCTCATGTGATGGATTTTAAAAGCCAGCTGCAGGAGCTGGTTCAAAGGGATAGTATTGGAGCACTGGAATATCGTGTTCTTCAGGAAAAAGGGCCAGCCCATAACCGTGAATTCGTTTCCCGTGTTTCACTCAATGGGGACGAGCTTGGTACAGGTATGGGGAGATCAAAAAAAGAGGCAGAGCAGCATGCTGCCCAAATGGCTCTCGATAAGCTAAAGACAAAGATGGAAAAGTAAGTATGATAACCAGCCCGCCTAAGGAGGAAATTGCATGTATTTAAAAAGGTTGGATGTCATTGGTTTTAAATCTTTCGCTGAGCGGATTGAAATAGATTTTGTGAAGGGCGTAACGGCCGTTGTCGGACCAAACGGCAGTGGGAAAAGCAATGTTATTGATGCGATTCGATGGGTTCTGGGAGAACAATCAGCCAAGTCGCTGCGCGGTTCAAAAATGGAGGACATCATTTTTGCCGGCAGCGATTCACGCCGCCCATTAAACTTTGCTGAAGTTACCTTGACACTCGACAACGAAGAACACGGCCTTTCTATTGACTACAACGAGGTAAGTGTGACAAGAAGAGTTTACCGTTCCGGAGAAAGTGATTTTTTAATAAATAAACAGTCTTGCCGGCTAAAGGATATTATCGATTTATTTATGGATTCTGGGCTTGGCCGGGAAGCCTTTTCAATTATAAGCCAAGGAAAAGTAGAGGAAATCCTGAATAGCAAGCCAGAAGACCGCCGGACTATTTTTGAAGAAGCGGCCGGGGTTCTAAAATATAAAAACCGTAAGAAAAAAGCTGAATCCAAGCTTACAGAGACCCAGGAAAATCTTAACAGGGTAAATGATATTCTCTATGAGCTTGAAAGCCAGGTTGAACCTTTAAAAATACAGGCTTCCATTGCCAAGGACTTTTTAGAGAAAAAAGAGGAACTTGAAAAGATTGAAGTAGCTCTTACTGTCTACGAGATAGAAGATCTCCATCAAAAATGGGAAAACACTTCAAATCAGCTCGAACAGCACAAAAATGATGAACTAAAGCTTTCTTCAGATTTACAAAGCAAAGAAGCTGCAATTGAAGAAACGAGAGACAAGGTTACAGCTCTGGATGAATCTATCAGCGACCTGCAAAACGTTCTGCTTTATGCGAGTGAAGAACTTGAAAAGCTAGAAGGCAGAAAGGAAGTTTTGAAGGAACGTAAGAAAAATGCTGTTCACAACAGAGCTCAGCTTGAAAAAAATATTGTTGACCTTTCTGAAAGAATTGAAGCATTAAAGTCTCAAAAAGAGATCCAGGAAGCTGCAGTAAAAACTCTTAGTGAACAAACGGAGATGCTGCAGGCCGGTTTAAGGGAGAAACAGCAGCAGCTTCAATTATATAGCGAGAATATTGAAGAAAAAATCGATTCGTTAAAAAGTGAATATATTGAGCTCTTAAATGACCAGGCCGGTGCTAAAAACGAGTTAAAGTATATTGGTCAGCAGCTTGACCAGCAGGGCCGTAAAAGCTCAAGGCTTGATGAAGAAAACCAGAGATACCTTGAGGACAGGATATTGGCCGGGGCAAAGAAGGCGAAGATTCAGGCCTCCATTAAAGATATTCAGGTTCAGCTCGAAGAACAGGTCACCTTTTTCCGAGAGGCTCAGCGGAAGCTGGAGAATGCACGAAGCCAATATGATAAACAGGAAAAAACGCTTTATCAGGCATATCAATTTCTTCAGCAGGCTAAATCCAGGAAAGATATGCTCGAGGATATGGAGGAAGATTTCGCGGGATTTTTCCAGGGAGTTAAGGAAGTCCTTAAAGCCCGGGGAACTCGTCTTCAGGGTATTGAAGGGGCTGTTGCAGAGTTAATTCAAGTGCCTAAACAATTTGAAACTGCCATTGAAACAGCATTGGGCGGTGCACTTCAGCATGTGGTGACGGATAACGAGGAGAACGCTAGGAGCGCTATCCAATTTTTAAAGAAAAATAATTATGGCCGCGCAACCTTTCTGCCATTGAGTGTCATTAAGGGAAGGCCACTTTCATCTGTCCAGCTTGCATCCATTCAGGGGCACCCATCCTTTGTGGGTACAGCTGTAAGCTTATTAGATTTTGATGCTAAATATTCTGAGGTCATTCAAAACCTGCTTGGAAATGTGGTTGTAACAAAGGATTTGAAGGGTGCAAATGAATTAGCAAAAGCTCTCCAATACAGAACCAGAATGGTTACCCTTGAAGGGGACATCGTTAATCCGGGCGGCTCTATGACAGGCGGGGCTGCGAAACAGAAATCTTCATCCCTGCTTAGCCGTAAAGCGGAGTTGGATGATCTGAAAGAAAAATTGGCCAGTATGGAAGTCAAAACGGCCCAGCTTGAAAATCTAGTAAAATCCCTGAAGGAAGATTCCCAAAATCAGCAAGTAAATTTAGAGGATTTGAGAAAAAAAGGTGAAGAGTTACGGTTTAGAGAACAAGAGTTAAAAGGGGATCTCAGAGAGGCCGAGCTTGAGGAAAAAAATATAAATGAGCGTCTATCTATCTATGACCTCGAAAAGAGCCAGTATACTGAAGAAAAGTCATCTTTAACATTCCGTAAACAGGAATTGGAGAACCAGCTGGAGGAATTCACCGTCAAGATTGCCCAAATGGACGAATTGATTGTGCAGCTAACCCAACAAAAGACAAGCGACCTAAGCTCCAGGGAAACTCTATTAAATGATATCAGCGAGCTTAAAGTAGAATTTGCTGCGACAAACGAGCAATTTTCTCATGCAAAAGAACGTTTCGCCAGCATTACTGCTGATTTGGATGAAAGTGAAAAAAGGCATGCCTTATATACAGAGGACCTTCACTTACTTTCTTCGGAAATGAATCAGAGCTCTTCAGGAGAGGAACATCTGGAGGCGGCGGCAGCAAAGAAACAGAAGGACAAGGAAGAAACGATTAAGCTTATTTCCTTAAGAAGGGATGAGCGTTTAAAGCTTCAAAATACTCTTGAGGATGCAGAGCTTGAAGCAAAGGAACTCAAACGCCTGCATAAAGGAATGGTAGTGGTTTTGAAGGATGAGGAAGTAAAGCTTAACCGTCTTGATGTCGAGCTTGAAAACCGCCTTGCTCATCTAAGGGAAGAATATTTACTTACATTTGAAGGGGCAAAAGAGCAGTATCCTCTTTTGATGCCTGCAGATGAAGCGAAAAAGAAAGTAAAGTTGATTAAGCTTGCTATTGAGGAACTAGGAAGTGTCAACCTGGGTGCGATTGAAGAGTATGACCGTGTTTCCGAACGCTATGAATTTTTACTCGAACAAAAAACGGACCTGCAGGAAGCAAAAGATACCCTTACTCAGGTTATAGATGAAATGGATATTGAAATGAAAAGACGGTTTGAGGAAACCTTTTATAGCATTCGAAGTCATTTTGAACCTGTTTTCCAGGCGCTGTTTGGCGGAGGAAGAGCAGATTTAAGACTGACAGATCCTGAGGACCTCTTAAATACCGGAGTGGAAATCGTTGCTCAGCCTCCAGGGAAGAAGCTTCAAAATCTTGGACTGCTTTCTGGTGGGGAACGTGCACTGACTGCCATTGCGTTGCTATTCTCTATTTTAAAGGTTCGTCCAGTGCCTTTCTGTATTCTCGATGAAGTGGAAGCAGCCTTGGATGAAGCAAATGTTCATCGTTTTAGTCAATATTTAAAACGATACAGCACTGAAACGCAATTTATTGTTATAACCCATCGCAAAGGAACGATGGAAGAAGCCGATGTTTTATATGGAGTAACCATGCAGGAATCCGGTGTTTCCAAGCTAGTCTCAGTTAGGCTGGAAGAAACAAGGGAACTGGTTGAAACTTAATGGTAAGGAAGTGGGAAAATGAGCTTTTTTAAAAAATTAAAGGAAAAAATAACACAACAAACTGATAACGTGACCGAAAAGTTTAAGGAAGGCCTGACAAAGACCCGGACTAACTTTTCTGGTAAAATGAATGATCTTGTAGCACGGTACAGAAAAGTGGACGAGGACTTTTTTGAAGAGCTGGAGGAAATCCTTATTCAGGCTGATGTTGGCTTTGATACCGTTATGAAGCTGATTGACGAACTGAAAATGGAGGTAAAGCGCAAAAACATCCAGGATCCACAGGAGGTACAAAGCGTTATTTCCGAAAAGCTGGTCGATATCTACAATGGCGGCAAGGAGCAGTCTTGCAGTCTGAATATCCAGGAAAATGGCCTTACTGTAATTCTTTTTGTCGGAGTTAATGGTGTTGGTAAGACAACAACAATCGGAAAACTGGGCCATAAATTTAAGAGCGAGGGAAAAACTGTTCTAATGGCAGCCGGAGATACTTTCCGTGCGGGAGCTATCGAACAGCTTGAAGTATGGGGAGACAGAGTAGGTGTGGAGGTTATTAAACAGGCAGAAGGCTCCGATCCTGCTGCGGTTATGTTTGACGCTATCCAGGCTGCAAAGTCACGCAAGGCGGATATTTTATTGTGTGACACAGCTGGACGCCTTCAAAACAAAGTTAACCTAATGAAGGAACTTGAAAAGGTAAAGCGTGTCATCGAACGTGAAATACCCGGTGCTCCTCATGAGGTCCTCCTGGTCCTTGATGCAACCACAGGCCAGAATGCACTTATCCAGGCTAAAACATTCAAGGAAACGACTGATGTAACGGGAATCGTTCTATCGAAATTGGATGGGACAGCTAAAGGCGGAATTGTACTCGCCATTCGCAATGATTTGCAAATTCCTGTAAAACTGGTTGGCCTTGGTGAAAAAATGGATGATCTGCAGGAATTCGATGCTGAAAAATATGTTTACGGACTCTTTGCAGACCAGGTGGAATCAGTATAAATCTATTCTAATTATATGGCCTCTTTTCTAAGTAATCGTTGCTTTTATAAATAACAAAGTTTATGAAAAGAGCCATTAATAAACATAAACCTGCAAGCTTTGAAAACGGGGCTTGCGCTTTTTCTTAATGAAAATCATCAGTAAAAATTAACACAACCTATTGTAAAGAAAGTTTTCTTGACAGGGAAAAAACCTGTGTGTAAACTAGCAATGCAAAGGCATTTCACTTAACACGGAGGGATAGGCATGCTTGAAAAAACAACGCGAATGAATTTTCTCTATGACTTTTATCAGTCGTTGTTAACTCCAAAGCAGCAAAGCTATATGTCTCTCTATTATCTTGATGATTATTCTCTCGGGGAAATTGCTGAAGAGTATGATGTCAGCCGCCAGGCGGTCTATGACAATATTAAGCGGACAGAAGCCATGCTTGAGGAATATGAAAAAAAGCTATTGCTGCTTGAGAAATTTCAGGAGCGCAGCAGTATTATTGTAAAAGTGAAAGAATTGCTAAAAGAAGATTCACCTTCAAAGCAGGCGCTGCTTGAGGCAGTTGCTGAGCTTGAGAAATTAGATTAGGGAGGCGGCAGCATGGCATTTGAAGGGTTGGCTGACCGACTGCAAAATACGATACAGAAAATCCGCGGAAAAGGAAAAGTAAATGAAGCGGATGTTAAAGAAATGATGAGGGAAGTCCGCCTTGCTTTGCTTGAAGCGGACGTTAACTTCAAGGTTGTAAAGGACTTTGTCAAAAAGGTCAGTGAACGTTCCGTTGGCCAGGAGGTATTGAAAAGCCTGACACCAGGACAGCAGGTAATCAAAATCGTTAATGAAGAATTAACGGAGCTGATGGGCGGGGAGCAAAGCAAAATAGCTGTTTCAAACCGTCCGCCTACCGTTATCATGATGGTCGGCCTTCAGGGTGCAGGTAAAACAACTACCTCAGGGAAACTTGCTAATCTGCTTCGCAAAAAATACAACCGTAAACCATTGCTTGCAGCAGCCGATATATACCGGCCGGCTGCGATTAAACAGCTTGAAACACTTGGAAAACAGCTGAGTATGCCTGTTTTTTCACTGGGAGATCAGGTTAGCCCGGTAGAAATTGCCCGCCAGGCAATTGCCAAGGCAAAAGAAGATCATAATGATTATGTTCTGATTGATACCGCCGGACGTCTTCATGTCGATGAAGCTTTAATGGATGAACTGAAGGACATTAAAGAACTGACAAAGCCTGATGAAATTTTCCTTGTAGTTGATGCGATGACAGGTCAGGATGCTGTGAATGTTGCGCAAAGCTTCAATGAACAGCTTGGACTGACCGGTGTAGTTCTGACAAAGCTTGACGGCGATACCCGTGGAGGAGCAGCACTGTCAATCCGTGCAGTTACCCAAACACCGATTAAGTTTGTCGGTATGGGTGAAAAAATGGATGCGATTGAGCCTTTCCATCCAGAGAGGATGGCCTCTCGTATTCTTGGTATGGGTGACGTGCTTACGCTAATTGAAAAAGCCCAGGCAAATGTTGACGAGGAAAAGGCAAAAGAACTTGAGCAAAAAATGCGAACTGCGTCCTTTACTCTTGATGACTTTTTGGAACAATTGGGGCAGGTCCGGAATTTAGGACCGCTTGACGAATTGCTGAAAATGATGCCGGGTGCTAATAAGATTAAAGGCTTGAACAACCTGCAAATTGATGAAAAGCAGATTGCCCATGTAGAGGCTATTATTCAATCGATGACTACCTCAGAAAAAGCTCAGCCAGAAACCATAAACTCCAGCCGTAAAAGGCGGATTGCAAAAGGGAGCGGACGTACTGTTCCTGAAGTTAACCGATTGCTCAAGCAATTTGAAGAGATGAAGAAAATGATGAAACAAATGGCTGGGATGCAGCAAAAGGGTAAGAAAAAAGGTGGCTTTAAACTACCTTTTAAACCGTTTTAATCTAGTATCAGTATGATATGCTCCTGCGGCACAGCAAATTCGAGGATGTAGTGTTCACCTCGTCGCATGCCAGCAAGGATGATTTTTCAGTGATGTAGGCATGCAGCAAAAGGGTAAGAAAAAGGGTGGCTTTAAACTACCTTTTAAACCGTTTTAATCTAGAACTGCTGCTGTGCGGCGCAGTGAGTTGAAGGAAGTTCTGTTCATTGAGTCGCGGCCAGCAGGAATCAGTTTATCAATAAAAAAAGGTATGTAAAGAAAAAACCCTTTACAAGCTTTTATCTTTCTGGTATTATTCTATCTTGTGTGAAACATATTCGGAGGTGCTTATTTAAAATGGCAGTAAAAATTCGTTTAAAACGTATGGGAGCAAATAAATCTCCTTTCTATCGTATTGTTGTAGCAGACTCTCGTTCTCCTCGTGACGGACGTTATATTGAAGTAGTTGGAACATACAATCCAGTTGCTCAGCCTGCAGCGCTTGATATTAATGAAGAGCTTGCTCTTAAATGGCTTCAAGATGGTGCTAAGCCATCTGATACAGTTCGTAACCTGTTCTCTACTCAAGGCATCATGGAAAAATTCCATAATGCTAAACTTGGCAAGTAAATTTTGCTGAAATGAAGCAGTTAATTGAAACGATTGTTAAGCCCCTTGTTGATTTTCCGGAGGATGTCCGTGTGAATGTCACGGAAGAGGATCAACGCGTAACCTATCAGCTTTCTGTCAACAAGAGTGACATGGGTAAGGTAATTGGAAAGCAGGGGCGCGTTGCAAAGGCGATTCGTACAGTAGTCTATGCAGCAGCTGGTTCATCACAACAGAAAAAGATCTTTTTAGAGATTGGCGAATAAGAAGGAGAGGCAGATGGTTGCCGCTTCTGAAAAAGGGAGGGCTAACACCCTCTCTTTTTGCTAATCTTTTATATAGAAAATCCGTATAAAAAAATTCTGGAGGAGTGGGAATGAAAATACTGCAGACCGTTGTCGTGAAACAAATCCTGACAGAAAAAAGCCGGCAAAACTTGCTTGAGCAATATCATTCCCGTATACTGCAGCTAAAAAAAGAGATTGAGCAGCTCCGTTTTGAATGGAAGAAACTCGAAAAATCGAAAAAGTTTCAACCGGAGAGCATAAAAAAACATTTTGAAAAGGAAATGAATCTCAGACAAGAAAAAGAAAGGCTTCTTGAGTTTCAAATCAGCCAATTACATATGCTACCTTTAGAAAGTGAATTGAAAGAAAAGGAAGTACAAGCCCTTGTCGAAGTAAATATTGGGGATGCCTGGGATACAATTGAGTCAGGGAAGACCATTATAATTAGGGATGGCATTGTTGAAGATATACGCTAGAGGTGAAAATAATGGAAAAATGGTTTAATGTAGGAAAAATCGTTAATACTCATGGAATTAGAGGCGAAGTAAGGGTAATTTCAAAAACAGACTTTCCTGAAAAACGTTACAAATTGGGAAATACGCTTTATCTGTTTATGCCTAAATCCTCAGCTCCAATCGAGCTGACCGTCAAAAGCCACCGCCCACATAAGAATTTTGACCTTTTAACCTTTGAGGGCTATGAAAACATTGGGCTCGTAGAAAAATTTAGAGAAGGAATCCTAAAGGTTCCTGATTCACAGCTGGGTGAGCTTGAGGAGAATGAGTATTATTTTCATGAAATTATCGGCTGTACCGTTACAACTGTTTCCGGTGAAGAATTAGGGAAGGTTGCTGAAATCCTTACACCTGGAGCAAACGATGTTTGGGTAATTAAAGGCAAAGGCGGAAAAGAAATTCTTATTCCATATATTGAGGATGTCGTTCTCAAGGTAGACGTTAAAGAAAAACAAATTACAGTCGAACCCTTAGAAGGGCTTTTGTCATGAAAATTGACGTCCTGACACTTTTTCCCGAGATGTTTGGCGGGGTATTTGGACATTCGATTCTCAAAAAAGCGGAAGAAAAGAACGCGGTTGAATATAATGTGGTTAATTTTCGTGACTATGCCGATAACAAGCACAATACAGTGGATGATTATCCATATGGCGGCGGTGCAGGGATGGTTTTAAAACCGCAGCCCATCTTTGACGCTGTTGCTTCTTTGACTGAGGCCTCCAGTGAATCTGGAACACGAATTATCCTTATGTGTCCCCAGGGGGAACGATTTAACCAGCAAAAAGCGGAAGAACTGGCAAAAGAAGATCATCTTTTATTTGTTTGCGGCCATTATGAGGGCTATGATGAAAGAATTCGGGAACACCTAATTACTGATGAAATTTCTATCGGTGATTATGTATTAACCGGAGGAGAGCTTGGGGCAATGGTGGTCATAGACAGTGTGGTGCGCCTCCTGCCCAAAGTGTTGGGAAATGAAGAATCTCACATGAAAGATTCTTTCAGTACTGGAATGCTTGAACATCCGCATTATACCCGTCCCGCTGATTTCCGCGGAATGAAGGTTCCGGACGTTCTATTATCTGGAAACCATAAATTAATAGAAGAATGGCGCGTTAAAGAGTCTCTCCGCAGAACCCTGCTAAGGCGTCCTGACCTTTTTGAAAAAATGGTATTAACACCTGAGCAGACTAAATGGCTGGAAGAAATCAAAAAAGATTACGAGTAGTTATTGCATGGCCATTCTGTTTATGGTAAGATACATCTTGTGACTTATGCTGCTAGTCAGATATGGGTCTTAAAACGATGTTCCGCTGCAAAGGCTAGAAGTGCAAGAGCGTCTGTTGGGAGGAGTTGAAAACGATGCAACAATTAATCCAAGAAATCACAAAAGAACAGCTTCGCACTGATCTTCCTGCTTTCCGTCCTGGTGATACTGTACGTGTTCACGTAAAAGTTATCGAGGGTACTCGTGAGCGTATTCAGTTGTTTGAAGGTGTTGTGATCAAGCGTCGTGGTGGTGGAATCAGCGAAACTTTCACAGTTCGTAAGGTTTCTTACGGTGTTGGCGTTGAGCGTACATTCCCTGTACACACACCAAAAATCGCTAAGCTTGAAGTTATTCGCCATGGTAAAGTACGCCGTGCGAAACTTTACTACTTGCGTAACCTTCGTGGTAAAAAAGCTCGTATTAAAGAAATCCGCCGATAATAACAAAAGCATTTTATGCTTTGAGGAAAAAGAGCTTGCTCTGCAGGCTCTTTTTTCGTATCTTTGAAGACTTTTTGTGAATGATTTATTAAAGTTTAATTAAAAAATACGTCTCCCCGTGTTTAATATGCTTCAGTTATGTAAAATAAAGTGAAGAAAATATTTTTTTACTGGAATGGTGGGAAACACGAATGACTAAAAAGAAAAATGAAGTTTGGGAATGGACGAAAGCTCTAGTAATTGCGGTTGTGCTTGCGGCAGTAATCAGGTACTTTTTATTCGCTCCGATTGTGGTAGATGGGCTTTCCATGATGCCTACATTGCATGACCAGGACAGAATGATCGTTAATAAATTAAGCTATAAAGTTGGAGAGCCGAAACGTTTTGATATCATCGTTTTCCATGCTCCTGAACATAAAGATTACATAAAGAGGGTCATTGGCCTTCCTGGGGACAAGATTGAGTACAAGAATGATACTTTATATGTAAATGGGAAAGCTTATAAAGAGCCTTATTTGGATGAATATAAGAAAAAGGTTGTTGACGGTCCTCTTACAGACCCTTTTACTTTGAAAGAAAAGATCGGCCGCGATACAGTACCTGAAGGTGAATTATTTGTAATGGGAGATAATCGCCGATTTAGTAAGGACAGCAGGCATATTGGAACGGTTCCGATGAGCAAAGTGCTTGGTAAAACCAGCGTCATTTACTGGCCTTTATCAGATGCACGAATTGAAAAAGTGAAATAGATTTTAGGAGGTGGCGCTTTGACGATCCAATGGTTTCCGGGCCATATGGCCAAGGCTCGCAGAGAGGTCACGGAAAAACTTAAGCTAGTCGATATTGTCTTTGAACTAGTGGATGCTAGGATTCCCTATTCATCGAGAAATCCAATGATTGATGAAATAATCCAGCGAAAGCCAAGGCTGGTTTTATTGAATAAAGCGGATATGGCTGACAGAGAAATTACAAAAGAGTGGATCTCGTTCTTTTCTGAAAAAGGAATCAGAGCTATTGCCATCAATGCTCAGGCAGGCGTTGGGATGAGGGATATTGTCCAGGCCTCCCATGATATCTTAAAGGAAAAATTTGATAAGCTAAAAGCTAAAGGGGTTAATCCCAGAGCAATCAGGGCTATGATTGTCGGAATTCCAAATTCAGGCAAATCTACACTTATTAACAGACTTGCAAAAAAGAACATTGCGAGAACAGGGAACATGCCAGGTGTAACGAAGGCCCAGCAATGGATTAAAGTAGGTAAGGAACTGGAATTGCTGGATACACCGGGAATTCTGTGGCCGAAATTTGAGGATCAGGAAATTGGCCGAAAGCTGGCGGTTACAGGGGCTATCAAGGATGCATTATTGAATTTGCAGGACCTTACCCTATATGCCCTTAGGTTCCTTGAAGAACATTATCCAGAGAGATTAAAGGAACGCTACCAATTTGAAACTGTTCCAGAGGATCCAGTAGAACTTTTTGATCACATTGGCAAACTTAGAGGAAGCTTAATGGGCGGCGGCCTGGTTGACTATGATAAAACAGCGGAGCTTGTCATAAGAGAGATTAGATCAGAAAAATTTGGACCTCTATCATTTGAAAGACCGTCGGACTTTATCAAAAATGAAGAAGAAAACTCAAAAGAATAGAAAATAGCTCCCCTTATGGGGGGCTTTCATTTTTTTCCAGGACCAATCAAGGGTTTCAAAGTGTTAAACTTATCTAGGAAATAATCCGATACATACTATAGAAAAACAAACAGCAGGTGAAAGAGTTGGAAGTAAAATCAATAGCCCAGGTTGAAAGAATATTGGCTGAACTTAAGAGTGAAAAGGACCCATTTATTCTAAAATTAGAAGCGGATGAACGTAAGGGAGTCCAAAAACTTCTGGATAAATGGAAAAAGGATCTGAAACGAAAAAAACTTCTTGAAGAAAAATTTTATGAAATGAATTCCTTTGAGAGGAAATACCGCAAACAGGGATTCAAACTAATTGCGGGGATGGATGAAGCTGGACGCGGGCCGCTTGCGGGTCCAGTTTGTGCAGCAGCGGTTATTTTACCAGAAGATTTTTATTTGCCCGGTATTGATGATTCGAAAAAACTCTCCTCTAGGAAAAGGGAGGAATACGATGTGATTATCCGCCGTGAAGCAGTGGCTGTTAGTGTAATGATGATTCACACGGAGGAAATCGATCAAATCAATATTTATGAAGCTACTAAAAAAGCGATGATGTCAGCAGCGGCAACCTTGCAGCCCTGCCCTGACTTTTTGTTAATTGATGCAATGAAAATTGAGACGCCTTTTTCATCCGAATCCATTATTAAGGGGGATGCAAAAAGTATTTCAATCGCAGCTGCCTCCATAGTAGCCAAAACAGCCAGAGACCGCTTTATGCAGGATTTGGCCCAAAAGTACCCCGAGTATGGTTTTGAACAAAATATGGGCTATGGAACAAGGGAACATATTGCCGCTATTGAGGCGTATGGCATTACCCCGTATCACCGAAAAAGCTTCGCCCCTATAAAAGATTTTTTCCAGTAAAACTAGGAGTGAGTTCAGTGGATTTATCCCGTATTTTTCATACTACCATTCAAAAGAGCGTGAATTTACAAGGGAAGGCGTCTTTGCAACCCGGACAGATTGTATTTGGGAAAATTAATAGGCTTTTTCCCAACCAAACTGCAGAAGTGCAAATTGGAAACCAAAAATGGATAGCTAAGCTGGAAATTCCGCTTTCTGCAGGTGAAAAATACTGGTTTCAGGTTCAGACTGGAGAAGGGAAGTTAAACCTTAAAGTCCTCTATGAAGGAAACGGCATAGGCAGTGGAGATGCAAAATCGCTTGAGGGTGTGCTAATACAGCTTGGACTGCCGGCATCAAAGGAAAATCTTGAGATAATTGGTTACATGGTAAAAGAACAAATCCCTGTAACAAAGGAATTTGTGGCAGCTGCATCCGAATGGCTTAAAAATTTAGATGACGGCAGTAATGGATTGGAAACAATTAAAATGGCGGCCCTTAAGAATATCCCGGCCTCTGGAGAGATTTTATCGTCTCTGCATATGCTGAAGGAGGAAAAGCCGCTTCATCTCCTCATAAGCGAAACCCTTGCTTCTCTTGACTCATCAGCAGGAAAAGACTCCGCAGAGCAGCTGGAAAAGGTCTTAAAAAGCTTTATTTCTCCTTCAACAGTCGAAAAAGCGAGGGATGGACTGCCTATACTGATGCGAGAATGGCTAAATTCCGGTAAATTGGATTCCGCCTCACTTCAGGTGTTGCAGGAGACAGGATTTGTCCCTGATAAAATCCCCCTAAATAAAATGTCATTATTGGATAATCATCTTCTTTTGGGGAAATTTGAAAGTGGGGAAACAGCAGAATTATTAGACCCTAAGACATTGCCTGGAGAAATAAAAAACCTTTTAAATTCACTGCTTGGAACAGACGATGATAGTAGTGAAAGTAATAAAGAAGTTATACATAACCGTACCGTGCAGGTGCTAAAAATGCTTGGTGCAGATAGCAATACAGTTTCCGGAGCTGAAAGGAAATTGGCCGATCTTATTCAGCAGATCTCAGAAAACGGAAACGAAGAACTTGAACAAGGATTAGCGGAACTTCTATTGAAGAACAATGTGCCGGATTGGGGCAAAGGGAAAGAAGCAGCTCATCATTTAAAGCAGCTTTTGGCCCTTTTGGGTTATGGATATGAGAAGGATTTAGCGTCGCTAGGCAGCAGGCAGGAGCCCAAAATGGAAAGCGACGCCCTTAAACCATTACTGATCCAATACTTAAACGATCATAAGGGCACAGGGCAGGATGAAGCTGCTCAGCACCTTCTCCAGAGAATAACTGGCATGCAGCTGTTATCAAGTGATAACAGTCCTATGGTCCAGTATTTAACCCAGATTCCCATCCAATTTTGGAATAGAACCACAGATCTTACCATTCAATGGAGCGGCAGAAAACAGGATGACGGCAAAATTGATCCTAATTACTGCAGGGTCTTGTTTTATCTGGATTTGGAGAAGCTTGGGAATACAACTATTGATATGCAGGTACAAAACCGGGTTATGAGAATAGCGGTTTCATCGGAAAATAAAGCAATTAAAGAAGCTGCCGCGCCGTTTATCAAACCGCTCAAAAATAAATTAAAGGTGATGGAATACCACCTGTCGGCTATTTCATTTGATTACGGAGATGAACAGGTGAAGGAAAAGCAAAAAGGTATTCTATCCAGTTATAAAAGCGAATCTTACGGAGGGGTGGATTTCCGTATATGAAAAATAAAAGGGAAACAAGAAGGAAAGAAGCGGTAGCCTTGGGATATAACCAAAACGCGGAAGATGCCCCCGGTGTTTTGGCGAAAGGCAAAGGTATAATAGCAGAAAATATTATCGACAGAGCCAGGGAAAACCAGGTTCCCATTCAGGAAGATCCGAGTTTAATTGATTTATTAAGCAAACTTAATATAAACGAGAGTATACCGGAAGAATTGTACCAGGCTGTAGCAGAGGTTTTCGCGTTTATTTATAAAACAGACAAAGAAGCAGGAAAAGGGCAGTAAGGTCCTTCCTGCTTTTATTTTTATGGATAAGAGAGTGTAAAGTTTTACCTTTTGGCTCTTTTCTAAGAGATTGTTGCAAGTTGAAGAAACTGTGAACAAAAATAGGCGAGACTCCTCGAAAATGTATTCCCATTTCCTTCGTGCGTGGGCGGATTCCATGATGCAAATTCAATGTCCTGCGGGAAAAGCAAGCCAGGCGAGACCCCGCAGGTCGTTAGCGACCGAGGAGGCTCGCGGATTGCCCGCGGAAAGCGAGTCTATTTTTGCTTTTATATACAACAAAGTTTACGAAAAGAGCCTACCTTTTAAATTACAATGTTGATTTAAACTCGAACTGTATTCAGTAAATCTCCTCGGCACATATGCGCATTTCCTTCGCATGGTGTTTATTCGAGGATGCTAGTTCAATGTCCTGTGGAACAAAGAGCCAGACGGGACCCTACAGTGAGGTACGAACAAGGAGGTTCGGTTGTTCATCCTGGAAGGGCGGGTATTTTTGGAGATATGAACAATCGAGTTTAAATTGTTTTACAAAAATAATATTTTTCCAAAAAAATAATAAATTTACGGTCCAGTCCATGCTGGGCCTGCACCTACTAATATCAGAATCTTAAGGGAAGTTTAATATTTTAGGCATAAAGGTAGACAAGGCATTTATCATTATATAAAATGAAAGCGCAGTCTATTTTTATTTGATAAATAGTGTAATTAAAAATGGATAGGCGCACTGCTCCTGTTTGCTATTTTTAAAGTTTAGCAGGATGCAATTGCTTATCTTTATAGGAGGATGGGAAATGAATATCCATGAGTATCAAGGGAAAGAAATCCTCAGAAAATATGGGGTTTCTGTTCCAAACGGCAAAGTGGCATTCACGGTAGAAGAAGCAGTGGAAGCTGCAAAGGAGCTGGGTACGCAAGTATGTGTAGTTAAGGCTCAAATCCATGCTGGCGGTCGGGGAAAAGCCGGCGGTGTTAAGGTAGCGAAAAACCTTGACGAAGTACGTACATATGCAAATGAAATTTTAGGAAAAACCCTTGTAACACACCAGACAGGACCTGAAGGCAAAGAAGTAAAGCGCCTGCTGATCGAAGAAGGCTGCGATATTAAAAAAGAATATTATGTTGGCCTAGTATTAGACCGTGCAACTTCACGTGTCGTTCTAATGGCTTCTGAGGAAGGCGGAACTGAAATTGAAGAAGTGGCCGCTAATACTCCAGAGAAAATCTTTAAAGAAGAGATTGACCCTGTAATCGGTCTTCAGCCTTTCCAGGCACGCCGTATTGCGTTTAATATCAATATCCCTAAGGAATTAGTCAACCAGGCTGTAAAGTTCATGATGGGCCTTTACGCAGCTTATATCGAAAAGGACTGTTCCATTGCTGAGATTAACCCTCTTGTAGTAACAGGAGATGGAAAAGTAATGGCACTGGATGCAAAGTTAAACTTTGATTCCAATGCTCTTTACCGTCAAAAAGACGTACTTGAGTACCGCGATCTTGAAGAGGAAGATCCAAAAGAAATCGAAGCTTCCAAATATGACCTAAGCTATATTGCTTTGGATGGAAATATCGGCTGTATGGTTAACGGAGCCGGCCTAGCAATGGCTACTATGGACATCGTTAAGCATTACGGCGGAGATCCCGCCAACTTCCTGGATGTTGGGGGCGGCGCAACAGCTGAAAAGGTTACTGAAGCATTTAAAATTATCCTTTCTGATCCAAATGTAAAAGGTATTTTTGTCAATATCTTCGGCGGAATCATGAAGTGTGATGTTATTGCTGATGGTGTAGTTGAAGCAGCTAAACAAGTCGGACTTGATATTCCTCTTGTGGTTCGTTTGGAAGGTACAAATGTTGACTTGGGTAAGAAAATCCTTTCTGAGTCTGGACTTAACATTATTGCTGCTGAATCCATGGCTGACGGTGCACAAAAAATCGTTACATTAGTGAAGTAGGATCATTAGAAAAGTTTTAGCGCCCATTCAGCGAAGCAACTACTTGAGGGGCTTCGTGATTATTTCTGCCTGGAATAGCCATCCTGCTGCTTTGCGACGAGCTGAACATATGGTGCATCGAATAAGCTTTGGAGTAGGAGCACAAAAAGGATGGACAATAAGCGCTGGGCGCTGAAGCTGGAAAATTAGAAAGGGGAATTAACGTGAGCGTTTTTATAAATAAAGATACAAAGGTTATTGTTCAAGGTATCACTGGCGGAACAGCCCGTTTTCATACAAAACAAATGCTTGAGTACGGCACCCAGGTTGTAGGAGGAACTTCCCCTGGTAAAGCAGGAACTGAAGTAGAAGGCATTCCAGTTTTCAACACAGTTAAAGATGCAGTGGATGCAACAGGTGCAAATGCTTCAGTTATCTATGTTCCTGCTCCATTTGCTGCAGATGCTATTATTGAAGCTGTTGATGCTGATTTGGATCTTGCAATCTGTATTACTGAACATATTCCAGTTTTGGATATGGTTAAAGTAAAACGCTATATGGAAGGTAAGAAAACTCGTCTTGTAGGACCTAACTGTCCTGGCGTTATTACTGCCGATGAGTGCAAAATTGGAATCATGCCTGGCTATATCCATACAAAAGGACATGTTGGCGTAGTTTCCCGATCTGGAACTTTGACTTACGAGGCTGTACACCAGCTTACACAGGCTGGAATCGGCCAGACTACAGCGGTTGGTATCGGTGGAGACCCTGTTAACGGAACAAACTTTATCGATGTTCTAAAGGCCTTCAATGAAGACCCTGAAACTTATGCGGTTATCATGATTGGTGAAATCGGAGGAACTGCAGAAGAGGAAGCGGCACAATGGGTAAAAGCCAATATGACTAAACCAGTTGTAGGCTTCATCGGCGGACGTACTGCACCTCCTGGAAAACGTATGGGCCACGCAGGCGCCATTATTTCCGGTGGTAAAGGAACAGCAGATGAAAAGATCCGTGTCATGAACGAATGCGGAATTAAAGTAGCTGACACTCCTTCCGTAATGGGTGAAACGCTGATTGAAGTTCTAAAGGAGCAAGGTCTTTACGAAAAGTGTAAAACTCACTAAAAACAAGCTTAAGTAAACAGGCTTAGCCCTCTTTTTTAGGAGGGCTATTGCCTGTTTTAGTATATTAAGGAGGATGAAAATGGAGGAATTTAAAAGGCGTCTTATCCATTTGCTACATTGGCCCGGCACTACTTGGAATTCAGTTGATCGATTATTGAAAAAGGATCCGAAGCTTTTAACTGTTAAATATGATCTGCCTCAGGAATATTATTCTTCCCAGTCGACAAACCACTCCATCAGCCAGCAGCTCCAAAAATCTTTTTCCTCTGAAATCTTACATGAACAAATCCGCCAATATAAAACCAACCAAATCCACATCATAACTGTCTTTGATAAAGAATATCCCCCAATGTTAAGAGAAATATTTCAGCCGCCATGGGCTTTATTTGCCAAAGGGGATTTGTCCCTTCTAACCTTAGAACCGAAGCTAGCGGTTGTAGGTTCACGCCAGGCGACACAATATGGTAAAAATGCTATACGCTTAATGTTTCCGGGTCTGATCAAGAGAAATGTTTTAATTGTAAGCGGTTTGGCAAAAGGAATTGATACTCTTGCCCATGAATGCACCATACAAAATGACGGGAAAACAATTGCTGTAATTGCCGGGGGATTTTATCATATTTATCCACGTGAAAATATGAATCTAGCATTAGATATGATGAAGAACCAGCTGATTGTTTCTGAATATCCGCCTGATACCAAACCCATGCGCTGGCATTTTCCTGCGCGAAATAGGATTATAAGCGGGATGTCGAAAGGAACATTAATAATAGAAGCAAAACGCAAAAGTGGTTCTCTTATCACCGCAAACTATGCCGTTAATGAAGGAAGAGATGTCTTTTCTCTCCCTGGGAGTATCTTTAACCCTTTTTCCTGCGGTACCAATGACCTTATTCAGCAGGGGGCCAAACTGGTAGCATCAGCAGAAGATATCCTAGAGGAAATCATTTTTTAATAAAGGATATGTTGATAGCCTATTTTGATTTGGCACATTGCGATTGGAGTGCCTGCAACGGAGATTAAAAGGTATATTTAACATTTTAAAAATTCAGAGGTAACAAATCTAAATGGGCTTAAAAGTGCTAATTTTTATAGATTATTTATTAAATTTAAGCGACTTTAATAGAAAAAGGTTGAAATTATCTCCAAACTGTTATACATTTTGCAACAGATATCTGAAATGATTTTGTGCTTATCTCTTCCCCTGACAGGAAGGAAGATTTGACAGAAACAATTACTTTCATTAATAATATGAATATTTCCATTGAAATTAGATTATGGTTATTTAACTGATATTACTTCACAAAGAACTGGACAGCAGGTTTTCATATAACAATGCTTCATTTTTCCTTATATACAGGCTAATTGCTGAATTGAGAAAAATGAATAAAAAGAAGCCGGGAATACGGCTAGGGACATACTAAACGATAGATCCCTTATAAGGAGATTGATTGGATGACAGATTTTCTAGTGATCGTGGAATCACCTGCAAAGGCGAAAACGATCGAACGGTATCTTGGAAAAAAATATAAAGTAAAAGCATCCATGGGCCACGTCCGGGATTTACCAAGAAGCCAAATGGGTGTCGACACAGAGAATGAATACGAACCTAAATATATTACGATCCGGGGAAAAGGCCCAGTTTTAAAAGAATTAAAAACAGCGGCAAAGAAAGCTAAAAAAATCTATCTCGCAGCTGACCCCGACCGCGAAGGGGAAGCAATCGCATGGCATCTGGCCCATAGCCTTGATGTTGATATTACTTCTGATTGCCGGGTTGTTTTTAACGAAATTACCAAAGACGCTATTAAGGAGTCCTTTAAACATCCACGCCCGATTAATATGGATCTGGTAGATGCACAGCAGGCACGAAGAATTCTTGACCGCCTTGTAGGATACAATATCAGTCCGCTTTTATGGAAAAAAGTAAAAAAGGGACTGAGTGCAGGACGTGTGCAGTCTGTTGCTGTAAGGCTTATAATTGATCGGGAAAAAGAAATAAAGGACTTTGAACCTGAAGAGTACTGGACCATCAAGGGAAGCTTTATTAAGGGAAAAGAACCGTTTGAAGCTTCATTCTATGGGATAAGCGGGAAAAAAACCGCACTTTCCTCAGAACAGGATGTAAAGGATGCTTTGTCAAAAATCGACGGTAACCAATTTAAAGTGATCTCTGTATCGAAGAAGGAACGTAAAAAAAACCCTTCTCCACCGTTTATAACCTCATCTCTACAGCAGGAAGCAGCAAGGAAGCTGAACTTCCGTGCAAGGAAGACGATGATGCTTGCTCAGCAATTATATGAGGGTATCGATCTTGGGAAAGAAGGAACAGTTGGTTTAATAACTTATATGCGTACCGATTCCACAAGGCTATCCGAGATTGCACAAAATGAAGCTGCGGGCTACATTAAGAGTGTATATGGCGAATCATACTTAAAAGAAGAACAGCGTAAGGAAAAGAAGCAAACAAATGCGCAGGATGCTCATGAAGCGATACGGCCAACCAGCACCTTCCGAGATCCGAATAGTTTAAAAGAATTTCTTTCAAGGGATCAGCTTCGATTATACAAATTAATCTGGGAGCGTTTTCTTGCAAGCCAGATGGCACCTGCGGTGATCGATACGATGAGCGTTGATTTACAAAACGGTTCAGTAATTTTCCGTGCTAATGGATCAAAAATTAAATTCCCTGGTTTTACCAAGCTATACGTGGAAGGTTCGGATGATCAAGTTGAAGAAAGCGATAAAATGCTTCCTGAATTAAATGAAGGGGATGAAGTGATTAACAAGGATCTTGATTCAAAACAGCACTTCACTCAGCCGCCTCCACGCTATACAGAAGCAAGGCTGGTTAAAACGCTTGAAGAACTGGGAATTGGCCGTCCATCCACTTATGCACCAACGCTGGATACTATTCAAAAAAGGGGTTATGTTGCCCTTGATAATAAACGCTTTATTCCAACAGAGCTTGGTGAAATTGTTCATGAATTGACTCTTGAGTTTTTCCCTGATATTCTTGATGTCGAGTTTACTGCCAAGATGGAACAGGATCTTGATGATGTTGAAGCGGGTAAAGTGGAATGGGTAAAAATTATCGACCATTTCTATCAGGATTTTGAAAAACACCTTAGAGTGGCCGAAAAAGAAATGCAGGAAGTCGAAATAAAGGATGAACCTGCTGGAGAAGACTGCGAACAATGCGGTAGCCCGATGGTATTTAAAATGGGCCGTTTTGGTAAGTTCATGGCCTGCAGCAATTTCCCGGATTGCCGGAATACAAAGGCGATTGTAAAAGAGATTGGTGTGACTTGCCCAAAATGTAAAGAGGGGCATATTATTGAAAGAAAGAGCAAGAAAAAGCGTATCTTTTACGGCTGTGACCGTTTCCCTGAATGTGATTTTCTTTCCTGGGACAAACCGCTTCCAAGAAGCTGTCCTAAATGTGAAGGACTCCTTGTTGAAAAGAAATTGAAAAAAGGCGTCCAGGTCCAATGTACGGAATGTGATTACAAAGAAGAGCAGCAAAGTTAAGGGGTGAGCTCAAAGCTCACTCTTTTCATGTTTCTTGTAATGTGGGGAACTTAGCCATCCATTAAATGATAGGCAGTTGCCCCTAAACAAGGCGCCTCAGCTTTTCTTGTTGTCTAGCTTCAGCGCCTAGGGGCTCGAGGTCATAAGCCATTCCGTCGTGAAGGTTAAAGAACAACCTTCTCTCCGGCCTGTCTTATGCTTGTCGCCCCTAAACAAGGCGCCTCAGCTTTTCTTGTTGTCTAGCTTCAGCGCCTAGGGGCTCGAGGTCATAAGCCATTCCGTCGTGAAGGTTAAAGAACAACCTTCTCTCCGGCCTGTCTTATGCTTGTCGCCCCAAACAAGGCGCCTCAGCTTATCTTGTAGGCATGAAACTTTTTTCTTTTATAAACGTATTGTAAAATGCAGAATGGATGAAAATGAGGAATAAATACTATTGGCAATAAAATTTATGAGTTGATTTTACATAAATCCATTAGGCGATACCAGGAGGAAAAGAAATGAATGAACAGGTAGTTAATGTAATTGGTGCGGGACTTGCGGGCAGTGAAGCAGCGTGGCAAATAGCAAAAAGGGGAATTAAGGTTAGACTTTATGAGATGCGCCCAGTAAAACAAACTCCAGCCCACCATACTGATAAGTTTGCGGAGCTTGTTTGCAGTAACTCTCTTAGAGCTAATACTCTTACAAATGCAGTAGGAGTTTTAAAGGAAGAAATGAGACAGCTTGATTCGGTTATTATTTCATCTGCGGATGCTTGTTCAGTACCAGCTGGCGGTGCACTTGCGGTAGACCGCCACGAATTCGCCGCAAGAGTAACTGAAATGGTGAAAAATCATGAAAATGTGACAGTAATGAATGAAGAAGTTACTGAGATCCCCGAAGGTCCGACTGTAATTGCAACAGGTCCTTTAACAAGCCCGGCACTTTCAGAAAAGTTAAAGCAGCTAACCGGTGAGGATTATTTATACTTTTATGATGCGGCAGCTCCAATTCTTGAAAAAGAAAGCATCGATATGGACAAAGTCTATTTAAAATCCCGGTATGATAAAGGGGAAGCGGCCTATCTAAATTGTCCAATGACAGAAGAAGAATTTAACCGTTTCTATGAAGCGCTTATTAGTGCAGAAACTGTTCCCGTAAAAGAATTTGAGAAAGAAATATATTTTGAAGGATGTATGCCAATTGAAGTGATGGCTTCAAGAGGAAAGAAAACGATGCTCTTTGGGCCATTAAAGCCAGTGGGCCTAGAGGATCCGCGTACAGGAAAACGCCCTTTTGCTGTTATTCAGCTTCGCCAGGATGACGCAGCGGGCACACTGTTTAATATTGTTGGTTTTCAGACACACTTAAAGTGGGGAGCTCAAAAAGAGGTTATTCAGCTGATCCCTGGCCTTGAAAATGCAGAGATCATCCGTTACGGAGTTATGCATCGAAATACATTTATTGCTTCGCCAAAGGTGCTCAAGGCAACTTACCAATTCCGAAACCGGGAAGATTTATTTTTCGCTGGACAGATGACAGGCGTTGAAGGATATGTAGAATCAGCAGCAAGCGGATTAATAGCCGGAATTAATGCAGCTCGTTTGGTAAAAGGAGAAGAAACACTTGAATTCCCGCATGAGACAGCAATTGGCAGCATGGCTAGATATATTACTAATGCTAATCCTAAGAACTTTCAGCCTATGAACGCCAACTTTGGGCTATTTCCTGAGCTTCCAGTTAAAATAAAAGGTAAGCAAGAGCGGAATTTACAGCATGCAAACAGAGCATTAGAAACAATTCAGAACTTTGTGAAAGTTTTGTAAAATTTATTGCAAGGGCTAAAAAAGTGTGTTAAGCTTTATTAGCCCTTGTGAGCTGAGAAAGGCTTGATAAATGTGAACGTTTCTTTAAAGTTATTTCTCGAATATTTACAAATTGAAAAAAATTACTCACAATATACAATTGAACATTATCAGCACGACATTAGTAATTTTATTATGTTCATGTCTGAACAAGCTATTACTAACTTTAATAATGTCCAATATTCTGATGCACGTCTCTATCTAACCGTACTTTACGAGCGAAAGCTTGCAAGGAAAACCGTTGCCCGAAAAATTTCGAGTCTGCGGAGTTTTTATAAGTTTATGGTAAGGGAAAAGGAAACGGATGAAAATCCTTTTAAACTTGTGAATATCCCAAAAGCTGAGAAAAGACTTCCTGAGTTTTTCTATGAAGATGAACTTCAGCTGCTTTTTCAAAGCTGTGAAGCAGAGACACCCTTAGGCCAAAGGAACAAAGCCCTTCTCGAGCTATTATACGCTACAGGTATTCGTGTGAGTGAATGCTGCCAGATTCGCTTGCGGGATTTGGATTTTTATCTATCAACAGTACTTGTTCATGGAAAGGGAAATAAGGAAAGATATGTTCCCTTTGGCAGCTTTGCAGAAGACTCCCTCGAACGATACATAAACGATGGAAGACGAAAGCTCTTAAATGGCAAAGAGGCTAATGATACACTGTTCCTTAACCATAGAGGAGGTCCTCTTACTGATAGAGGCATCAGGAAGATATTGAATTCAATTATTGATCATTCAGCATTAAATGGGAAAATACATCCTCATATGCTTCGGCATACCTTTGCGACGCATTTGCTGAATAATGGGGCCGATTTAAGAAGCGTTCAGGAATTGCTTGGTCATGCATTCCTTTCATCAACCCAAATTTATACCCATGTGACAAATGAACATTTGAGAAAAACCTATATGTCCCATCATCCCAGGGCTTAAAAAGAGTACCGGGGAGATTTATTAGAGTATAGACGGTTCTTCCGGCAAAGAGCGTCGGAGTATACACTTCCTGAAAGGGGAATAATTTCATATGTCAGAATTTCACGCAACCACTATATTTGCCGTACATCACAATGGTGAATGTGCAATGTCTGGTGACGGCCAGGTTACTTTTGGGAATGCAGTAGTGATGAAACACACAGCAAGAAAAGTAAGAAAGATATTTAATGGAAGAGTGTTAGCTGGATTTGCTGGGTCTGTGGCAGATGCCTTTACTTTATTTGAGATGTTCGAAGGTAAATTACTGGAGTATAATGGCAACTTGCAGAGAGCATCAGTAGAACTGGCTAAAGAGTGGAGAAGTGACAAAGTGCTTCGCAAACTTGAGGCAATGCTGATTGTTATGGATCGGGAAAATTTGCTGCTGGTTTCAGGAACAGGTGAAGTAATCGAGCCAGACGATGGAATATTGGCCATTGGATCAGGCGGCAATTATGCATTATCAGCTGGACGTTCTTTAAAACGTTATGCAGGGGAACATATGACTGCAAAAGAAATTGCAAAGGCTTCACTTGAGGTAGCTGCGGAAATATGCGTATACACCAACACCAATATTATTGTAGAAGAGCTCTAATCGGGAAGGAGAAATATTTTTATGGTAAAAACATCTAATTTGACTCCCCGCCAGATTGTTGAGAGGCTTGATCAATATATAATCGGGCAAAAGGATGCAAAAAAAGCAGTAGCTGTCGCCTTGAGAAATCGTTACCGCCGTGGATTGTTAAATGAAAAATTGAGAGACGAAATCATCCCGAAGAATATCCTGATGATTGGGCCAACAGGTGTAGGAAAAACCGAAATAGCAAGAAGAATGGCTAAATTGGTAGGGGCTCCTTTTATTAAGATTGAAGCAACCAAATTTACAGAAGTCGGCTATGTAGGCAGAGATGTTGAATCCATGGTTCGTGACCTCGTTGAAACATCTGTAAGGCTTGTAAAAGAGGAGAAAATGTTAAGCGTTAAGGAAAGAGCAGAAGAAAACGCTAACCGGCGCCTAGTTGAGCTTCTCGTTCCAACAGCTAAGAAAACTGCTAATTACAAAAATCCTCTTGAAATGCTTTTTGGCGGAGGCCAGCAGGCTGAGCAGGAAACATCAAAGCAAGAGGACTTTGCCGATTATGAAAAACAAAAAGCAGTAAAAGAAAAACTGGCACTTGGGCAGCTGGAGGACGAACTTGTTACTGTTGACGTAGAAGAGCAGGCACCCTCAATGTTTGATATGCTCCAGGGTTCCGGCATGGAACAAATGGGAATGAATATGCAGGATGTATTAGGAAACTTAATGCCTAAAAAGCATAAAAAAAGAAAACTGACAGTCAGAGAAGCTCGGAAAGTTTTAACCAATGAAGAGGCTCAAAAGCTGATTGATATGGATGAAGTAACACAGGAAGCTGTTTTCCGCGCCGAGCAGGCAGGTATTATCTTTATTGATGAAATTGATAAAATTGCCAGCAAAAACTCCGGTGGTTCGTCTGCTGATGTATCGCGTGAAGGAGTACAGCGAGATATCCTGCCTGTTGTAGAAGGGTCCACAGTGGTTACAAAATATGGTTCAGTTAAAACAGATCATGTTCTCTTTATAGCTGCGGGTGCCTTTCATATGGCTAAACCATCAGACCTTATACCGGAACTGCAAGGACGTTTCCCGATCCGGGTGGAACTTACTAAATTAACAGTCGATGACTTCTTCAGGATTTTGGTTGAGCCTGATAATGCTATGATTAAACAATATCAAGCATTATTGGAAACAGAAGGTATACAAATTGAATTTTCTGACGATGCTATTCGTAAGATCGCTGAAGTGGCATTCGAAGTGAACCAGAATACAGATAATATTGGTGCAAGACGTCTTCATACTATCATGGAGAAGCTACTGGAAGATCTTTCTTTTGAAGCACCTGATATTAGTATGGATAAAGTATCAATCACTCCGCAATATGTAGAAGAAAAGCTAGGAAACATTTCCCGAAATAAGGATTTGAGTCAATTTATCCTTTAAAATTGGCGGTTTATAGCCATCTTGAGAGGGTATTAGTGAAAAGAATCCGTGGCCAGGTAAAAGTGGCATTTTGGTGAAAAAAAAGGAAATCGAACATAAGTGTAAAGTAAAAATGATGGTCGGTTTTCTAAAGAAAGACCGTATTTAATAAATATAAAAACAATTATAATGTTTACAGTTTTTAGGAGGAAGAATTAATGGATTTATTAACAAAAACTAGAAAGATTAATGCATTGCTGCAAAAGGCAGCTGGCAAACCAGTAAACTTCAAAGAAATGTCTGAAACTCTTAGTGAGGTTATTGAATCGAATGTATTTGTAGTAAGCCGTCGCGGTAAGCTATTGGGCTTTGCCATAAACCAGCAAATCGAAAATGAGCGAATGAAAAAAATGCTTGAGGACCGTCAATTCCCAGAAGAGTATACAAACAGCCTTTTCCATATTCAGGAGACTTCTTCAAACCTTGATATCGAGAGCCAATATACAGCATTTCCAATTGAAAATAAGGAATTGTTTCAAGACGGCCTGACAACTATTGTTCCGATTATTGGCGGCGGAGAAAGATTAGGCACTCTAATTCTTGCGCGTCTTCAAGAAAAGTTCCATGATGACGACCTTATTCTTGGCGAATATGGTGCTACAGTAGTTGGTATGGAGATCTTACGTGAAAAAGCGGAAGAAATTGAAGTTGAAGCAAGAAGCAAAGCAGTTGTGCAAATGGCAATTAGTTCTCTTTCTTACAGTGAACTCGAAGCAATTGAACATATCTTTGAAGAACTTGATGGACATGAAGGTCTCTTAGTAGCATCTAAAATTGCTGATCGTGTTGGAATTACCCGCTCAGTTATCGTTAACGCTCTAAGAAAGCTAGAAAGCGCAGGCGTAATCGAATCCCGTTCCTTAGGAATGAAAGGTACTTATATCAAGGTATTAAATGACAAATTCCTTGTTGAACTAGACAAACTAAGAACTAGCTGATTATAAGAAAAGCGAAAGCACCGTTTAGCGACGTATGGCTATTTGAAGAAATGCTATATATGAACAAAAGCCTCTATCTGGAACTTAGGTTTCTAGATAGAGGCTTTTTGTTATTGTGAAAAAGCAAGTAACTATGGATTGGGAAAATTCTAAAATGGGTCTTTTGGCCCAATTCGTAACAAAAGAAATATATTAATATTGTGAAGGGATGTAATTCGACAAAAAATGTGGTCTGGCCAGTAAATTGTCAAATTTTACAAATATAATGGAAGAACAAGGGAAACGGTTGACAATTTAAAGGCAAAAACGACAAAATGAGCCATTTGTACGATACTTTTAATCCGAATAGTTATAGACAGAGTATTTCAGAATCATTACAATTAATAAGAGATTCTTATAAATCGATTAAATACTCCATATTGCTCCATAATTTTACATAGTAAGAGGTGTTATAATTGGACTTGTTTTCCAATATGTCCACAATAGAACGTGCACTTAATTATTCATCTTTAAAACAAAAGGTAATATCCAAAAATATTGCAAATGTGGATACACCTAATTACAAGGCAGAGGACGTTAGCTTTAAATCTATTTTAAATAACGAACTTGATAATAGCTTTAAAACTTACCGGACCGACAGCCGCCATTTTGACTTCTCGGATAGTTCCTCTAATAGTGGGGAGATAATTACTAAAAAAAATGTTCAATACAATTCAAACGGCAATAGTGTAGATATGGATAAAGAAATGTCGGATCTAGCGACAAACCAGATTTATTACAATGCGTTAATTGAAAGGTTAAACGGGAAATTTTCAACATTGCAAAATGTGATTAGAGGAGGGAAATAAAAATGTCTATTTTTCAAAGCATGAATAATACAGCTTCCGCTTTAACCGCTCAACGGCTTAGAATGGACGTTATTTCCTCCAATATGGCAAATGCAGACTCTACCCGGGGGAAATATGTAAATGGCAAATGGGAGCCCTATCGAAGAAAGACTGTAGAATTTCAGCCAGAGGGAACAAATTTTTCTTCTTTTCTGAATTCGGCTATGAGTAGTGGGAGTGCTTCTGGAGCAGGTGGAGTAAAGGTTTCCAAAATTGAGGAAGATACAAAAACGCCTTTTAAGCTTGTTTACGATCCGGAACATCCGGATGCTAATGCAGATGGCTATGTACAGCTGCCAAATGTAGACCCTCTTCGTGAAATGGTTGATTTAATTAGTGCCACTCGCTCTTATGAAGCGAATGTAACTGTATTTAATGCTTCTAAAAGTATGATGATGAAAGCTTTGGAATTAGGAAAATAAGGGAGAACTTTAAATGAATAATGTTACTTTTCCTTCTGTAAAGCAAGTTTTTACAGCGGGCACAAACCAAATACAAAACCCATCCAGTACATCATTCGAGCCTCAAAAAAGTTTTGCGTCCGTATTAAAAGAATCTATTAATAAAGTAAATGAAACTCAGCTGCAGTCGGATATTTTAACAGATAAGCTGGCAAGGGGAGAAAACGTGGACCTGCATCAAGTAATGATCGCTGGACAAAAGGCTAGTATCACAATGCAGGCTGCACTCGAGATTAGGAATAAAGTTATTGAAGCTTACCAGGAAACTATGAGAATGCAAGTGTAAAAGGCTAGAGATAAAAAGAAAAAAGAAAGCGGTTATTGACTGCCAGATATTCCAGACCTAATAACCGGGGGATTAAAATGAACGATTCAATAAAAATATATATCGAAAAATTGAAAAATTATTGGACGAGCAGATCCAAGAGGCAAAAAACGCTAACAATTGGGGCGTTTTTATTCCTGATTTTAGTTATTGCGGTTGCGTCTTACTTTGCTACGAGAACTACCATGGTTCCTCTTTACAGCAATCTTTCGCCTTCCGAAACAGGGACAATTAAACAAAGCCTGGATCAAAAAGGTATAACCTCGCAAATTGCGGATAGCGGGACAACCATAATGGTTCCTGAGAAATCAGCTGATACTCTTAAAGTTCAGCTGGCAGCTGAGGGATTACCGAAGTCAGGCAGTATAGATTACTCTTTTTTTAGCCAGAATGCCGGCCTGGGTACAACGGATAAGGAATTCAGTGTGATCAAGCTTGATGCCATGCAAACTGAGCTTGCAAATTTGATTAAAGGAATTGAGGGTGTGCAGGATGCGAAGGTGATGATCAACCTTCCGGAAAAAGGTATTTTTGTCAGTGATGATAAAGAGGCTGCATCTGCATCAATCGTTTTGAACACGAAACCAGGATATCAGTTCAGGGACGAACAGATTAGGTCTCTTTACCAGCTGGTTTCAAAGAGCGTTCCTAATCTTCCTACAGATAATATCGTCATTATGAATCAATACTTTGAGTATTTTGACTTAAATAAAGAAAATAATTCTAATCCTGGAAGTTCATTCACAGCACAGGCTGAAATTAAGAAGCAGGTAGAACGTGACATTCAACGACAGGTTCAAAGCATGCTGGGAACTTTAATGGGCCAGGACAAAGTAGTTGTATCAGTAACTGCTGATATGGACTTTACCCAGGAAAACAGAGAAGAAAACCTGGTTGAACCTGTTGATAAAGAAAATATGAAGGGAATTGCTATCAGCGCCCAAAAAATCACTGAAACTTATACTGGAAAAGGTGCCAATGCAGTCGGAGGAACACCTGCAGCTGAAAACCCAGCTGATACACAGGGCTCCACATACGCACAGGGAAGCACTAATGGTGACGGTGATTATGAAAAAGTCGATGACAAAGTAAATTATGAAGTAAACAGGATTAAAAAGCAGATTTCCGAAAGCCCTTATAAAATCAGGGATCTTGGAATCCAGGTAATGGTTGAGCCGCCAAAACCAAACGATCCTAATTCTCTTCCACAGGCTAGAGTTGACGACATTTCAAAAATGCTGGGTAGTATTGTACGTACCTCCATTGATAAAAAAGAAGGCACTGATTTAACGGATGCAGCTATTCAAAATAAAATCCTTGTTTCGGTTCAGCCCTTCAATGGCAAGATTAAATTTAGCGAAGAAGCTCAGCAAACGATTCCTTGGTGGGTATACGCCGCTGGCGGTGTACTGCTTCTCATCATCGTCTTGCTGCTGATATTATTCCTGCGCTCACGGAAAAAACGTCAGGAGGAGGAAGAAATGCTTCCATATACAGAGCCTGAACCAGTTTATATTCCAGATGTGAACAACGAACATGATACAGAGGCAACAGTAAGAAGAAAGCAGCTAGAAAAGATGGCGAAAGAAAAACCAGAAGAATTTGCAAAGCTGCTAAGAACCTGGATTGCAGAAGACTAGAGAAATGAGGTGTTGAAAAATGGCAAAAAATCAAAAAGAACTTAACGGGAAACAAAAAGCAGCCATTCTTCTCATTTCCCTGGGTCCTGATGTTTCTGCATCAGTGTATAAACACCTGAATGAAGAAGAAATTGAAAAATTAACACTTGAAATATCAGGTGTAAAAAAGGTGGAAAACAGTTCAAAAGAAGAGGTTTTGGAAGAATTCCATAATATAGCTCTAGCTCAGGATTATATATCTCAGGGAGGGATTGGCTATGCCAAAACGGTCCTTGAAAAAGCTTTAGGAACAGAACAGGCCTCCGTTATTATCAATAGGCTGACTTCCTCCCTGCAGGTGCGTCCTTTTGATTTTGCGAGAAAGGCTGATCCGGCTCAAATACTAAATTTCATTCAAAACGAACATCCGCAAACGATTGCACTAATATTGTCATACCTTGACCCAGCCCAGGCAGGACAGATTTTATCTGAGCTCCAACAGGATATGCAGGCTGATGTTGCTAGAAGGATCGCTATGATGGATAGTACTTCTCCAGAGATTATTAATGAAGTTGAACAAATCCTGGAAAGAAAGCTTTCAGCAACTGTAACCCAGGATTACACCCAAACTGGAGGAATTGAAGCTGTTGTAGATGTACTGAACGGAGTTGACCGTGCCACAGAACGTACAATCCTTGATGCTCTGGAGATACAGGATCCTGAACTCGCAGAAGAAATTAAGAAAAGAATGTTTGTATTCGAAGACATTGTTACTCTTGATAATCGTGCAATACAGCGTGTCATTCGTGATTGTGAAAATGAAGACCTTATGCTTTCACTTAAGGTATCAAGTGATGAGGTTAAAGAAATTGTATTCCGCAATATGTCTTCTCGTATGGTAGAAACCTTTAAGGATGAAATGGAATACATGGGGCCTGTCCGATTACGCGATGTAGAAGAGGCTCAAACAAGAATCGTTTCCATCATTCGCCGTCTGGAAGATGCAGGAGAAATCGTCATTGCCCGCGGCGGAGGGGATGATATTATTGTCTAGATTAATTAAATCCCAGTGGGCTGCGCCAAAAACGGAAAAAAGAATAATTGGTATAAAAACGGTGCAAAGCAACAATCCAGGTTCCGAGGAATCACCTTATGCCTTCGAAGAGCAAGGGGAAAGTATTATTGGAAGCGCCCATATGCAGTCAGACATGATTATGCAGGAAGCTGCTGTCCATGCTCAGGCTGTCCGTGAGCAAATTGCTGCGGAAAAAGAAGAATGGGAACGCCAGCGGCATAACCTTGAAGAAGCCGCACAAATAAAAGGGTATGAGCAGGGCCTTGTGGAAGGCAGAAACCAGGGCTACCAGGAGTACAGCGAAACAATTAATTTTGCAAAAGAGATTGTAGAAGATTCTAAATTAGAGTATAGAAAAAATGTAGAGAAGGCTGAAAGAACCATTTTAGAACTTGGAATGAAGGTAGCTGGACGCATTCTTGGTACCAGAATTAGTGAACAAGAGGAAGATTTTCTTCTCATCGTTAAACGGGCATTGAAGGAAGCAAGAGAATACCGGGAGGTTCAGGTTCATGTGAATCCATCTCGCTATAATTTCCTTTTATCACAGAAGGATGAGTTAATTGCACTGTTTCCAAGAGAAGTAGATTTTTATATTTATCCTGATGAGGACCTTTCAGAAGAAGCATGTCTTATCGAGTCGGCAAATGGACGAATAGATGCAAGTGTGGACAGCCAGCTGGATGAAATAAAAAACAAACTAATTGATTTGCTGGAGAGTGGAACAGAATGAAAGCTGCATCCCTTCTCGAACATATAAACGAACTGGATACGTTTCGAAGATATGGAAGAGTGAAAAGGGTCGTCGGACTAATGATAGAATCACAGGGCCCTGAAAGTTCAATTGGAGATGTTTGCTATATTCATGTTGGCGGAAGACAAAAACGGAAAATCATGGCGGAAGTAGTCGGCTTTAGGGAAGAAAACATTATTCTTATGCCATATACCGCTGTTCAGGATATATCAGCTGGCAGTCTGGTGGAGGCTTCTTCAAAACCTCTTGAGGTGAAAGTTGGAGCAGCACTTATTGGAAGCGTTATTGACTCTCTTGGTTATCCGCTCGATGGTTCTCTCCTTCCAAAAGGTCTGACTTCGGTACCAACAGAACAGTCACCACCCAATCCCATGAATCGGCCTCCTATTCGGGAATCGATTGAGGTGGGAGTAAGGATGATTGATGGTCTTCTTACCGTCGGAAACGGACAAAGGGTTGGAATCTTTGCGGGAAGCGGAGTAGGAAAAAGCACGCTGCTTGGAATGATTGCAAGAAATACAAAAGCGGATTTAAATGTAATTGCTTTAATTGGTGAACGGGGAAGGGAAGTAAGGGAGTTCATCGAGCGGGATCTCGGCGAAGAAGGATTAAAAAGATCCATAGTTGTCGTTGCCACCTCGGACCAGCCAGCGCTTATGAGAATAAAAGGAGCATTTACTGCAACAGCAATTGCCGAATACTTCCGAGATAAAGGTCTTAATGTCATGCTGATGATGGACTCTGTAACAAGGGTTGCCATGGCTCAGCGGGAAGTCGGTCTTGCAGTCGGAGAACCTCCGACAACCAAAGGATACACTCCTTCAGTTTTTGCCGTACTTCCTAAACTTCTGGAGAGGACAGGAACAAATCAATCTGGTTCTATTACAGGTTTTTATACTGTCTTGGTAGACGGCGACGATATGAATGAACCAGTTGCTGATACGGTACGTGGAATTTTGGATGGTCATTTTGTCCTTGATCGGGATCTGGCAAATAAAGGGCAGTATCCTGCAGTAAATGTGTTAAAAAGTATCAGCCGGATTATGAATCAAATTGTAACCTCTGAACAGGCCAGAGCAGCAGAAAAGCTGCGCGATCTGTTAAGCACATATATCAATTCGGAGGATTTAATTAATATTGGTGCTTATAAAAAGGGTTCATCAGCTGAAATCGATGAAGCTGTGAGACTTTATCCTCATATCCTTTCTTTTTTAAAGCAATCTACAAGTGAAAAGGTTTCTATGCAAGAAAGCATTTATCAGTTATTTGATTTAGTAGGGAATGGTGATTTTGCTGATGGTCTATCAATATAGATTTGATAAAATCCTTCATATAAAAGTAAAAGAAAAGGACGAAGCGCTCTCCTTCTATAATGAGTCGGTACGAAAGTTTGAGGAAGCAGCAGAAAAACTGTATTCCCTTTTAAAAAAGAAAGAGGATATGCAGTCCCATCAATCTTCAAGGCTGGAAAAAGGACTGAACGTACAGGAAATCAGGTATCATCAGCAGTTCATTGTAAACCTCGAAAAGACAATTGAGCATTATCAAACAATGGTGTTAAATGCACGCGGCAGAATGAACTTTTATCATGAGAAGCTACTGGAAAATAATGTGGAAGTAAAAAAATATCAAAAAATGAAAGAAAAAGATCATCAGCATTACCTTAAAGATATGATTGCCTTTGAGGGAAAACAAATGGATGATATCTCGATTCAGCAATTTATGAACCGGGGAAATTAGGTGGAAAAATGGAAAAAAACTCTGAAGAAAAAGAACGCTCAAGATATAGTCCTTTTCAATGGTTTATATATATTGTTCTTATTCCTTTACTCTTTACGATAACAGTTGCACTGGTGGTCATGACATTTTCAGGTATCAACGTGTTTGAGGCAGCCAAGGAATATGGGAACAAAATCCCCGTAGTGGGCAGCTTATTCGCAGCTGATAAAAAAGAAAATAACCAGCAATTGGAAAAAAACATAATTGATTTAGAAAGCCAAATCAAGGACCGTGAAGCAAAAATCCAGCAGTTAAAAACACAGTTGGATCAAAAGGACAAAAGCATCCAAATGGGCGAGCTTGAAAAAAGCAAGCTGCAGCAGGAAGTTAATAACTTAGTAGCTATTCAGGAAGAAAACAAACGGGCATTTAAAGATATTGTAAGAACCTATGAAACTATGCCAGTAAAAAAATCAGCACCTATTATTTCTAAAATGCCTGAAACAGAAGCGCTAAAGATTTTATCCAATATTAAGCCCGAAACACTTGCTGGAATAATGGAGAACATGGATCCAGCTCAAGCTGCTAAATTTACAGGCATGCTGACCACCCAGGATCAAACAGACAGCCAGAATCAATAAACACATCAAGCGCTTATGCTTTTCTTGAAAGGAGGTGAAAATATGCAAATTGGTGGACTTGGATATGTAAAAAGTATGGCAACTTCCCAAAATGCTCAAGGAACAAAAGGAAAAGAAAGCTTTATGAGTGTTCTTAACGGGCTTCAGACTCAGCCGAAAGAAGAACAAAAGAAGGACAGTAATTCTTTATCAGCCCTAGACATAACAAACCTTTTGTCTTTCCTTGGAACGGTGAATATCCAGGATATTGAGGGAGGGTCTAAAATCAAGGATCAGCTTATGAGTAATTCTGATACAGATATGCTCCAGATCATAAAACAATATCTTGGAATCAGTGATGAAAAATGGAACAGTCTTTTAGAATCCCTTTCCAGAGGAATTGGCAGCTCCTTACCGCAGGAAAAGAAAGATGAGAAGAATCCTCAGGATTTATTAGCAGCTATGCTTGCTGGCCTTTTATCATTGCCTCAGGACAAGCTAATGAAATTACCTGCAGACGATTTAAAAGGTTTTTTAAAGGCAGCTAAGCTATCCGACCTTATGGCTGCGAACAAGGACTCGGCAAAGTCCTTAGACAGTCTTGGAAGTCTCCTTGAAAAAGTAAAGGAAACACTAAGTAATTTGGCTGCAAATCAAAAGCCAGCAAACAGAAATGAATTTTTACAAAATGTATTTACCCGGTTAGTTAGCGACTTAAACCAAAAAACTGAGGAAAAAGATAAAAAAGTTTTTCCATCGCAGGAAATTAAAACAGACTCGCACGATTTTAAACTAAATATCAGCGGGGAAACGATAAATTCACAAAGCACAGGAAAATCTATACAGCCTCTTCTTATGCTTCAAAGCAATGGGAGACCTATTAATACCAATGAATTAATTAGACAGTTTGAATCTATTCTCTCCAAGGCGCAATTGAGTGGTACAGGAGGAGAGCAAAAATTATTGGTTAATCTTCATCCTGACAACCTTGGTTCATTAAGAATTGAGTTAATTCAAAGAGACGGTACGATTACAGCGAAAATATTAACTTCAACTGGAGCAGCTAAAGATGCACTGGAGTCTCACATGAATGGATTAAAGCAGGCTTTTGCAGCTCAAAACATTCAAGTGGAAAGACTGGAAATATCCCAGCAGCTAAGCCAGCCTGATCGCTTCCTGGGGAGAGAGCAGCAGGGGCAGCCACAGGGGCAGAGACAGAATACGCAGGAAAATAATAAAAAGAGCGAAGAAGATGATGGAGACTTTAATTTTTCGCTTGAAGAAGCTCTTGTAAATATGGAAGTTTAGGTGAGAACATGGCAAATACAATTGATTCATCTTTATTATTAAATACAGTCCAGAATACAGCCAAAAAAGCAACCAGTACACTTGGGAAAGATGATTTTCTAAAAATTCTAATGACTCAGCTGCAGAATCAGGACCCGCTTAACCCAATGCAGGATAAAGATTTTGTTGCCCAGATGGCCACGTTCTCTACATTAGAGCAGATAACAAATATGGGGAAATCAATTGACCAATTTGTTTCTGCAGAACAGCAGAACAAGCTGATTCAATACAGCCAATTTGTTGGCAGGGATGTAACTTGGCATAAGGCACAGGATGATGGGCAAACGGGACAGTCAAATGTTCAGCAGGGCGAAGGTAAAGTAGTTTCTGTTCAGTTTAAGGACGATAATGTTCTCTTTACATTAGAGGATGGAACAACCCTGGAACCAGCTAATATTTCACAGGTTAATGAAACCTCTCTTGACAGCCAGATGCTTCAATCATCTATGCTCATTGGAAAAACGGTATATTATACAAATGACCAGAAGGAAGAGAAGACAGCAACTGTAAAGTCTGTATCGTTTAAGGATGGGAAAACTCAATATCTTTTAAGTGATGAGGCAAAAATTAATGCGGCGCAAATAACAAAAATAGAATAAAGATTGGAGAATGATAGAAATGGATAAACCTATTTTTCATTCCATCGTTCCCAAAACACCGTTACCTAAGGCATTAAAGCCAAGCATAAACCAGACTCAGGCAAAAAATCCTTTTTCTATGCATCTTCAGAATGCTATTGATGCAAGTTCGGGCTTATCAATCAGCAAGCATGCCCAGGATCGTTTGAAAGAGCGGAATATTAGGATAAGCGAGGAAAAATGGGGCCAGATTGAACAAAAGGTTTTAACGGCAAAAAAGATGGGGGTTAATGAATCCCTAGTACTTTTAAAGGATGCAGCCCTAATCGTAAGCGCAAAAAATAATAGGGTAATTACAGCGATGAACAGACAGGAAGCTGCGTCGCAAATATTTACCAATATTAATGGAACGATTTTAATAGATTCATAAAATGGCTGGACCTTGAAAAGGAAGCCAAGAGCTGCCGACTGACAGACGCAGCTGCAAATATAAGGAGGAAAAACAATGCTTCGTTCAATGTACTCAGGAATCAGTGGAATGAAAAACTTCCAGACAAAGCTAGATGTAATCGGCAATAATATTGCTAATGTCAACACCTTCGGATTTAAAAAAGGCCGTGTAACCTTTAAGGATACAATGAACCAGACAATTTCAGGCGCCAGTGCTGCCCAAAACAACCGCGGCGGAAAAAACCCAATGCAGGTTGGACTTGGTTCCACTTTTGCTACCATTGATACTGTCGACACTCAAGCTGCACTGCAAACTACAGGAAGAGCACTTGACGTTGCGATTTCCGGTGATGGCTATTTTGTAACTAAGCAAGGTAATCAGTTATCTTATACCCGCGCAGGAAACTTTTATCTTGATAACTCAGGAAACCTCGTAAATGGTGATGGTTTAAAGGTACAGGCATATAAAGTAGATCCTGTTACCGGGCAGCCTACTAATCAACTGGGGGATATTGCGGTAAATGTGAATGCAGTATTGCCACCTGTTGTAACTAAAAATATTAAAATGGCTGATAATTTATCGGCAGATGCAATTGTTGGAACGGTATACAATCAGCAAATTAAGACTATTGACGCTCAAGGACAGGAACAGAAAATGGAGATTTCTTTCACAAAATCTGCTTCCGGATGGGATGTTACCATTCCGGGCGCTCCAACAAATCCAACTTCTTTAAGCTTTGGTGCAGATAAAAGCTGCACAACAGGAGCATTGACGTATACTCCAGCTGGAAGTGCACCTATTACTGTCGATTTTTCCGGACTAAAACAAGAAGCAGGTCCTACAACTGCACTCGTCAATCCCGACGGAAACCTACAGGGCAGCCTTGAGAGCTTTAACATTGGCTCATCCGGGGCAATTAACGGGGTATACTCTAATGGCCTTGTAAAGACTCTGGGAATATTAGCAATTGCTAAATTTAGCAATGCTTCAGGTTTAACTAAGACAGGAAGCAATTCCTTCCAGGAATCTATTAACTCTGGAACGGCAAACATTGGTACACCAGGGGATGGCAGAGGTTCCATTGCTGCCGGATCGCTGGAAATGTCAAACGTTGATCTTTCCGAGGAATTTACCGAAATGATCACTGCACAGCGTGGCTTCCAGGCGAATACCAAGATTATTACAACTTCAGATGAAATCCTTCAGGAACTTGTTAATTTGAAACGATAATTTATAGGAGGATGGGGGAAGAAAAAACTTCTTTTTCTTCCCTTAAAAACTAAACGTGATAAAAGTAACCAGATTAAATGGAAAAGAATTTACACTAAACGCACTCTATATCGAAACTGTTGAATCCTTCCCTGATACTACTATTACACTACTAAATGGACATAAGTACGTTGTGAGGGAATCGGAGCAGATAACAGTGGAGAAAATAAAGGGATTCTATCAATCTGTAAGTCTTCTGGGTCAACCGCAGTTGGAGGAAATTGAAAATGATGAAAAATAAATTGTTCATGATTATGACGATTATGCTTGCTGCCATTTTACTGGTAGGTGGGGTAGCCGTGACTGTTATATACAAGATGAATAATAAAGCAGAAGCAAAGGGTCCTACTATTGATGAGGTGCTGGAGGACTCAGTTGATATTCCGCAGCTCACAACTAACCTGGCAAGTGACGATTATATCCGGATTTCTTTTAAAATTCAAACAGACAGCACAGATGCAAAGGACGAAGTGCAAAAACGAGATTTCCAAGTGAAAAATATCATTATCCAAGAGCTCTCTGAAAAGCAGGCAAAGGATCTGCAGGGCAAAGAAGGCAAATTACAGCTTGAAAATGCTTTGAAACACCGGATTAATCAATTAATGCAGAATGGAAAGGTAGTTAAGGTATATATCACAGACTCTCTTCTTCAATAATCAGGGAAAACTAAATTAATGCAGATATGGAGGTGAGACTGTATGGCAGGAGAAGTTTTATCGCAAAGTGAAATTGATGCCCTGCTCTCTGCTTTATCTACTGGAGAGATGGATGCTGACGAACTTAAGAAAGAACAGACTGAGAAAAAAGTAAGAGTTTATGATTTTAAAAGAGCTCTTAGATTCTCAAAAGACCAAATACGAAGCCTGACTCGGATACATGATAATTTTGCAAGGCTGTTAACTACATATTTCTCTGCACAGCTGCGGACATATGTACAAATTTCGGTGGCATCCGCAGACCAAATTCCTTATGAAGAATTTATCAGGTCCATTCCAAAAATGACTATTCTTAATGTCTATGAGGTTTTTCCTCTGGAGGGCAGGATTTTAATGGAGGTAAATCCCAATATTGCTTATGCCATGCTTGACAGGCTTTTGGGAGGCAGAGGGGCAAGCGTTAATAAGGTAGATAACCTGACTGAGATTGAGACGAAAATCATGTCTAATATGTTTGAACGTGCATTTGAAGGTCTTAGGGAGGCCTGGAGCAGTTTAGCTGATATTGATCCTGTACTGTCAGAGTTTGAGGTTAACCCGCAGTTTTTGCAAATGGTATCCCCAAACGAAACAGTAGTCGTCATCTCGCTCAACACAGTTATCGGAGAAACAAGCGGAATGATAAATATTTGCATACCGCATGTTGTCCTTGAACCAATAATACCAAAGCTCTCCGTCCATTATTGGATGCAGTCTGAGAAGAAGGAAAGAGAACCACGGGAAATAGCTGTTTTAGAGAAAAATATCCAGAATGCGGACGTATCCGTCAGCGTGGAAATGGGAAATGCCGATATTACGGTTCAGGATTTTCTCATGCTGGATGTGGATGATGTGATTGAACTGGATCAATTAATAACAACACCGCTTCTGATAAAAGTTGGCGAGATTCCTAAGTTTTATGGCCAGCCAGGAAAAGTGAATAAAAAAATGGCTATCCAAGTGCTTGATACATTGAAAGGAGGAGATGGCGATGATGAGTGATGATATGCTTTCTCAGGACGAAATAGATGCGCTTCTGCGCGCAACAGATGAAGATGATACTTTTGATGCAGAAGAGCCAAAAGAAGAAGAAGAGTATCTTTCTCCGATTGAAATAGATGCCCTTGGTGAAATAGGCAATATCTCATTTGGCAGCTCAGCAACCGCGTTGTCCACATTATTGAACCAAAAAGTAGAAATAACCACTCCTACTGTAACAGCTGTGCAAAAAGAAAGGCTGGCAGACGAATTCCCACATCCATATGTAGGTATTGAGGTCAGCTATACGGAAGGATTTTCAGGCAGAAATATTTTAATTGTAAAGCAAAGTGATGCGGCTATAATTGTTGACCTGATGCTTGGCGGTGATGGTAAAAATCCTGCAGATTATATGGGGGAAATCCAGCTGAGTGCTGTCCAGGAAGCCATGAATCAAATGATGGGCTCAGCAGCAACCTCGATGTCAACCATCTTTAATAAAAGAGTTGATATATCCCCTCCGACGCTCAGCATACTTGATATAAAACAGGGGGAAGGTACCGAGAGGATTTCAGGAATAGAAATGCTGGTGAAAATTTCTTTCCGTCTGAAGGTTGGTGACCTAATTGATTCAACCATCATGCAGATTGTTCCGCTTGATTTTGCAAAAAAGCTGGTATTTGATTTGATGAACCCGGGCCAAGCAGAAGCTGATCCGCATATACAGACAAGTGCTGGCACTCAGCAGCAAAATAATTCGCCACAGGCAGCCATATCTGCTCACCATTCTGAATCCAATGGTTCTAGCACAGGCATTAATCAAGAGAGTAATAACTATCAAAATATTAATCAACAAACAGTACCTTATCAGCAGGAGCAGCATAGTCCTCAGCATATAGGTGCGAATTTTAGTGGCGGCCAGCAGCCAGCTGTCCAGCCGGCGGTGTTTTCTAATTTTGAACCAATGAGACATCAGGAGCCAGAACAGAAGAATTTGAATATGCTTCTTGATATTCCTCTCCAGGTAACAGTAGAACTTGGAAGGACCAAGCGTACTGTTAAAGAAATTCTTGAGCTTTCTCCTGGTTCCATCATCGAACTGGACAAACTTGCAGGTGAGCCTGTTGATATTTTAGTAAACAACCGTTTAATTGCCAAAGGAGAAGTTGTGGTAATCGATGAAAACTTTGGCGTACGAGTGACTGATATTATCAGCCAAAGTGACAGAATAAAGAAATTACGCTAAATAATAATGTACCCGGAGGTAAATGAATAAATGGCTAACAAGATTTTAATCGTAGACGATGCGGCATTTATGAGAATGATGATAAAGGATATTTTAACGAAGAATGGCTTTGAAGTTGTGGGCGAGGCAGCCGATGGCTCTCAGGCGATTGAGAAATACAAGGAGACACACCCTGACCTTGTAACAATGGATATTACTATGCCAGAAATGGATGGAATTACTGCATTAAAAGAAATTAAGAAGTTAAATCCAAGCGCTAAAGTGATTATGTGTTCAGCTATGGGCCAACAGGCAATGGTTATTGATGCGATACAGGCAGGAGCAAGAGACTTTATTGTAAAGCCCTTCCAGGCTGACCGTGTTATAGAAGCGATTTCCAAAGCGCTGGTCTAATGAAATGAGGGTGCACGCCTTGGTTAATTTGGAAAAAGGCATAAAAATATTGTTACTGGTTTTTATTGCTCTGCTTGGCTCCCAGCATACTGCCTTTGCAGAGCAAATGAATAATAGTGTTAAAGATTGCATTAAACACCCCGAAAAATGCAAGGATACAGTGGCACCAGTGAAAAATGGCGGGGAACAGAAGGCGAAAGCCCAGGAGGTAGGAGTTACTTTTTGGGATTTTGTTAGAATGATTTTTGCAACAGCCTTTGTCGTTGCCCTGCTCTATTTTCTTTTAAGGTTTATTAATAAGAAAAGCCGGGTGTACAAACACTCTCAGCTGGTTGAAAACCTGGGTGGAACCAGTCTTGGCGCGAACCGTTCGGTTCAAATTATCAAAATTGCGAACCAGCTGTTTATAGTCGGTGTGGGCGAAAGCATTCAGCTGTTAAAGGAAATTGAGGACGAAAATGAGCGAAACCAAATTATCGATGATTATAACAGCAGGATGGACCAGCTTATCCAGCCAAGCGATATTGTGACAAAGATCATTGAAAGAACCAGAAAACTTCAGTCATCAAACGGAAATGGAGAGTCTTTCTCCGCCGTTCTAAAAACTCAGCTGGACGATATTACCAAGGGAAGAAAGAAAATTTTCGATAAGCTGGAGAAGAAGGAGTCAGACACGCAATGAATCAGTTCGTGGATTTTTTTAATACCAGTTCACCTGAGAATGTTTCTACATCCGTTAAACTTCTCCTGCTATTGACGGTGCTTTCATTGGCTCCCAGCATTTTAATATTAATGACATGTTTTACACGGATCGTCATTGTTCTTTCCTTTGTCAGAACGGCGCTCGCTACACAGCAAATGCCGCCTAATCAGGTTATTGTCGGATTGTCATTGTTTTTAACTTTTTTTATAATGGCTCCCACTTTTCACGAGGTGAACGACAAAGCCCTTACACCATTATTTGATAACAAAATCACTTTAAACCAGGCTTACGACAGGGCCGCAATGCCTTTCAAAGACTTTATGAGTGATCATACAAGGCAGAAAGACCTTTCATTGTTTCTCGAATATTCGAAAGCGAAACAGCCAGAATCGGTAAAGGATATACCGCTCACTGCACTAGTTCCTGCATTTGCAATTAGTGAAATAAAAACAGCATTCCAGATTGGTTTTATGATTTTTATTCCATTCCTTGTAATAGATATGGTGGTTGCGAGTGTCCTAATGTCGATGGGAATGATGATGCTGCCGCCAGTTATGATCTCACTTCCTTTTAAAATATTATTATTCGTTCTGGTCGACGGCTGGTATTTAGTGGTCAAATCCTTACTACAAAGCTTTTAAGCAGGTGAACAGAAATGAGTCCGGAAACAGTAATATCAATAGCTGAACGTGGAATTTATACCGTTCTGATGGTATGCGGCCCGCTTATGTTAATAGCGCTTGTGGTAGGCCTGATTATCAGTATTTTTCAAGCAACAACCCAAATACAAGAGCAAACACTTGCCTTTGTTCCAAAAATTATTGCTGTCATGCTGGGAATAGTATTTTTTGGGCCCTGGATGCTGAGCCATATGCTCTCATATGCGAGTGAAATATTTTCTAATTTAACTAGGTTTGTAGGCTAATCAATGAATGAACTATATCCAAATTTGCCAGCATTTTTACTTATTTTTGTTCGTGTAACATCTTTTTTTCTAATGATGCCGCTCTTTTCGTATCGGACTATACCGGCAGCACATAAGATAGGGATGGGTTTTTTTCTAGCATGGATTATTTTTTATACCATCCACCCACCTGTGTTGGAAGTGAATTTGGTTTATTACCTCCTGATTATCAAAGAAGCAATGGTTGGCTTATTAATTGGGTTTATGGCCTATATGATTATGTCAGCCATTCAAATTGCCGGAGGCCTCATTGACTTTCAAATGGGATTTGCCATTGCAAATGTTATTGACCCGCAAACTGGGGCACAAAGCCCTTTGATGGGCCAATATTTATATACTTTTGGACTTCTTCTGTTACTAACAGTAAATGGACATCACCTTTTGATTGACGGCATTTATCACAGCTATCGGTTTATTCCGATTGATAAACCATGGCTGCCTCTGGGTGATGCAAATCTTGCCGAATATGTTGTTAAATCTTTTAGCACCACATTTATGACAGCCTTTCAAATGTCTATACCGGTTGTTGGCAGCTTGTTTCTTGTTGACATTGCTCTTGGGATTGTTGCAAGAACCGTACCGCAGCTCAACATTTTCGTTGTGGGAATGCCAGTTAAAACAATCGTTGGCTTTTTAGTTGTTATCGCTGTAATGGGAGCTATGATTGCTGCCGTATCCAATATGTTTCAATCTATGCTGGTTTCGATGAGGAGCCTCATGGAACTGCTTGGGGGTTCTTAAATGAACTTGTTAAAGCTGAATTTGCAACTTTTTGCAGGTGAAAAAACAGAAAAAGCCACCCCTAAAAAAAGGCAGGAGGCCAGAAAAAAGGGACAGGCAGCAAAGAGCCAGGATATAAACACTGCAGCGGTTTTATTATCGGTTTTTCTATATATGCTCTTTGCAGGAAATAGTTTAAAAAAAGGAATATTTGATTTGTTTAGCCATTCTTTTCAGCAAGATAGTTTGCTAATGGATTTGACGGAAAATAATGTACAGGTCCTTCTGGTTGCGACCCTAAAAGCGATGGCTTTGTATCTTGGACCAATCTTGCTTGTTGCGCTTTTAGCAGGTGTTGCTGCTAATTATGCTCAGGTTGGGATTATTTTTTCATCAGAAGCGATTCAGCCAAAGTTTGAAAAAATCAATCCTATTAGCGGTTTTAAAAGAATCTTTTCACTTCGAGCAATTATTGAATTAATTAAATCGATTCTAAAAATAGGATTTGTTGGGGCTGTTACTTTTTCTGTTTTATGGACGAAAATGGATCAGATACTGGCACTTTCTCAGAAACCAGTTGGGGCTGCTTTCGCTCTTATTGGGGGACTGACGGTGGACATGGGATTATATGCCTCTGGAGCGCTGCTGTTTTTGGCTCTATTGGATTTTCTCTATCAAAAATATGATTACGAAAAAAATATCCGAATGTCCAAGCAGGATATTAAGGATGAATATAAAAGTGCCGAGGGTGATCCGCTAATCAAATCAAAAATAAAACAAAGGCAAAGAGAAATGGCGATGAGGAGAATGATGCAGGAAATCCCTAAGGCAGATGTTGTCATCACGAATCCTACCCACTTTGCCATTGTCATTCAATATGATGAAGCTAATAGGGATGCACCCGTTGTCGTAGCAAAGGGCGTCGATTTTGTTGCTCAAAAGATTAAAATGATCGCTAAAGAACATGATGTGACTATGGTAGAAAACCGGCCCCTCGCAAGAGCACTTTACAGCCAGACCGAAATAGGGGATTCCATACCGGAAGAGTTCTTCAAGGCAGTTGCAGAAATTCTGGCTTATGTATATAGAATTAAAAATAAAGTTGAATAAAAAGCCCGAGACGCCCGTTTAGCGCGGCACCAAGTATCACTCAGCGGTCATATTTCTGCAGGATGCTGAAAGAAGCTTTTCAATGATGAAAACTTACTGGACGCCGAGGCTTGATTCAATTAAGCAAGAAAATGAATTTATACTAATCTAGGTAGAAAAATTGATTTCGCCATGTTCAAATAGTGGGGAATTAAGGAGAGAAATACTATGTCAGGCAGAGACTTATCAGTATTGTTAAGTGTGATCTTAATAATTGCTATGTTGATCATCCCATTTCCAACTTGGATCCTTAGCATACTGATTATTTTAAATATATCCCTGGCTCTGCTCGTTTTGCTTATTTCGATGAACATGACAGAACCGCTCCAATTTTCCGTTTTCCCTTCATTACTCTTATTGCTGACGTTGTTTCGTCTTGCACTAAATGTGTCGACAACCCGTGCCATCCTGACTCACGGTGACGCGGGGGATGTAGTTGAAACCTTCGGAACATTCGTAGTTGGCGGAAACGTTGTTGTTGGACTTGTCCTATTTCTTATATTAATCATCATACAGTTTATTGTTATCACAAAGGGTGCGGAACGTGTTTCTGAAGTTGCAGCACGTTTTACTCTGGATGCCATGCCAGGAAAGCAGATGAGTATCGATGCTGATCTGAATGCAGGTATGATATCGGAACAGCAGGCAAGAGAGCGCCGTGAAAAAGTATCAAGAGAAGCAGATTTTTACGGAGCAATGGATGGTGCGAGTAAATTCGTAAAAGGAGATGCGATAGCGGCCATTATTATAGTGCTGATCAACTTAATTGTCGGCATGATTATCGGGATACTCCAGCAGGGGATGTCTGCAGCAGATGCGGCACAGCATTTCTCTCTGATGTCCGTTGGTGACGGTATTGTCAGCCAGGTGCCAGCACTTTTGATTTCGACTGCCACTGGTATTGTCGTTACCCGTGCTGCTTCGGATGGTAATTTGGGTAAAGACATTACATCTCAGCTCCTCGCATACCCTTACATGCTTTATATTGCAGGAGCAACCATTTTCTGTCTTGGCCTTTTTACACCGATTAATGACTTTCTTACCATTCCGGTTGCCGGTTTGCTTGCAGTTGGAGGCTATATGTTCTCTCGAGCACCCAAAACAGATACGGTACAGCTCCAGGAAATGGAAGAGGAAATCGAGACTGACGAAATGAAGAGCCCTGAAAGCGTAGTTAATCTACTGAATGTCGATCCAATCGAATTTGAGTTTGGATATGGGCTAATTCCTTTGGCGGATGCGAACCAGGGCGGAGACTTGCTAGACAGGATTGTCATGATTCGCCGGCAGCTCGCTATTGAATTGGGATTGGTCATTCCAGTTGTTCGGATTCGCGATAATATTCAGCTGCAGCCAAATGAGTATCGATTAAAGATTAAGGGAAATGAAATGGCAAGAGGCGAGCTTTTGCTAGACCACTATCTCGCGATGAGCCCTGGGATAGAAGATGATTCAATAGAAGGTATAGATACAATTGAGCCTTCCTTTGGTCTTCCTGCTAAATGGATACCTGAAGAAATGAAGGAACAGGCAGAAATTTTCGGTTACACAGTGGTGGATCCGCCTTCGGTTGTCTCGACGCATATTACAGAGACGATTAAAACATATGCAAGTGATCTGCTTGGAAGACAGGAAACAAAACAGCTGATCGATCATCTGAAAGAATCGTATCCAATTCTTGTAGAAGAGGTCACTCCAAATCCGTTATCTGTAGGTGAGGTCCAAAAGGTTCTGGCAAAACTTCTAAGAGAAAATGTTTCCATTCGGAACCTGCCTGTTATTTTTGAAACACTGGCCGACTTCGGAAAGGTAACATCTGATACAGATATACTTGCGGAATATGTCCGGCAGTCGCTTGCCAGGCAGATAACCAATCAATATTCCATTCAGGGGGACACATTAAGAGTAATAACCCTTTCAGGAAAAATAGAAAAAGCTATTGCCGATGCAATCCAGCAAACAGAACATGGCAACTATTTATCATTAGATCCTTCACTTTCGCAGGCCATTTTGGAATCAATTGCTTCGCAGGCAGAACAGCTTTCGCTAATGGAACAGACACCCATTGTTCTTTGTTCGCCGGCGGTAAGAATGTACGTTAGACAAATGACAGAAAGATATTTTCCAAAAATGCCTATACTGTCCTACAATGAATTGGAAGCAAATGTGGAGGTACAAAGCGTTGGGGTGGTGAACATCGATTGAAGGTAAATAAATTTATGGCTCCCTCGATGCCCGAAGCAATGAAGCTTGTAAGGGCCGAACTAGGAAATGATGCCGTTATCCTAAATTCCAGAGTAGTCGAAAGCGGAGGTTTTTTAGGCTTTTTTCGAAAGAAAAACTTTGAAGTGATAGCTGCTGTTGACCCTGCCCCTAAGCAGAAATCTAAACCATTAATAAAAGAAAAGACAAAACCAGTCCATGAGACGTTAAAAAAAGCAGGAAACAAAGAAGAGGAGTTAGTAACCCATTCTAAATCAGATTCCGATCTGATTAAAGAAATCAATGGCCTTAAGGATATGATAAGAAAAGAATTGGGCAATCCAGACAGGCTTAGGCCAGTTTACCCTGAACCCATTAATCATATCCAGCAACTAATGGAAGAACAGGAAGTAGCCAGAGACCTTCAGGAACATTTTATTTCTGCTTTATTGGAAAGATGGTACCGAAATGGACAAGAAGGCCATGAAAAGAAGGTAACATTCTGGTTTCGTGAAGAGCTCGATGAATATCTGCGAAATTGCCAGTTTGGCGGCATTTCCTTTACTAAAAAATTCGTTAATGTAGTTGGTCCTACCGGTGTAGGAAAAACAACAACATTAGCGAAGATGGCAGCAGATTGTGTCATTAAATATAAAAAGAAGGTAGCCTTTATCACAACAGATACCTATAGAATCGCAGCCATCGACCAGCTAAAAACATATGCTAAAATCCTGGATGTTCCTATTGAGGTATGTTACAACATGGATGATTTTCAGGAAGCCTCCAGAAAGTTTGAAAGCTTTGATGTTATTTTGGTTGATACAGCTGGCCGTAATTTCAGGAATCCGCAATATGTAAAGGATTTGCAGAAAATTATCGATTTTGACCAGGAAATGGAAACTTTTCTCGTACTGTCTCTTGCTGCAAAACAGAAGGACATGGAGGAAATATATAAACAGTTTTCTGCTATCAAGATTAATAGCTTAGTTTTTACCAAAGCAGATGAAACTTCTATTTATGGTTCTATGATCAATATGATGCATGCAAATAAGGTGGGGGTCTCCTATATAACAAATGGACAAAATGTGCCAGATGATATGATAGCAGCCAGCCCGGAACCCATTATTAATCTTTTGCTAGGGGTCGAACGCCATGAATGACCAGGCAGAAAGCTTGCGTTTGAAACTGACAAAAATGGCAGAGGGCTCGGGAACAAAAGCAATTGCAGTGGTTAGCGGAAAGGGAGGGGTAGGGAAATCCAATTTTTCGCTAAATTTTTCCTTATCCCTAGTTAAAAGCGGGTCTTCCGTTCTCCTGCTAGATATGGATATTGGAATGGGGAATATTGACATATTAATGGGGAGATCATCAGGTAAAACGATTGTTGATTTTCTCCAGGGGTCATCGTCCTTAAAAGATGTTGTCCTGACTGGTTTCGGCGGTATTGACTATATTGCCGGAGGATCTGGGCTTTCACAGCTTGTGAGGATGGAGGAAGACCAGGTAAATTTCCTTATCCAAGAACTTGAGGCTCTGCTTGGGAAATACGAATACGTGATATTTGATATGGGTGCAGGCATAAATGAGGAGTCGTTAAGGTTCCTGCTATCAGCAGATGAAATTTTTGTTGTTACTACCCCGGAGCCAACATCAATTATGGATGCATACGCGACAATGAAATTTTTATACCTGGCAAATCCAGAACTTCCTTTTTTCCTAATCGCGAACAAGTCTCCTTCCCCAAGAGAAGGCGAGGAAACATTAAAAAGATTAAGTAATGTTCTTAAAAAGTTTTTAAGCATTGAACCAATCAAGCTAGGGATAATACCGGAGGACCGTTCTATTCAGCAGGCGGTCAGCAGACAGATTCCTTTTCTTGAATTAAATCCTAAATCGTCAGCTTCAAAAGCACTGACTGATTTGGCAGAACGTTATAAACAAAACAAATTGAAGGATACCCAACAGGTTACCTCTCTCCCTTTTGTTTCAAAGTTAAAGAAGTTTCTCTTTGAAAGGTAGGAGCATAAGCATGCAAAAAATCAGGACTCTCATCGTAGATGATTCAGCATTCATGCGTAAGCTGATAAAGGATATTCTCTCCGCTTCGCCAAGAATAGAAATTCTCGGAACAGCACGAAATGGGGAGGAAGCACTTAAAAAGATTGAAGAAGGACGTCCTGATGTGGTCACGATGGATGTGGAAATGCCAGTTTTAAACGGCATGGATGCATTGAAAATAATCATGAACGAAGCCCCGGTCCCGGTTGTAATGCTGTCAAGCACTACGAAAGAGGGAGCGGAGAATACCTTAAAGGCTATACAGTATGGTGCTGCGGATTTTGTAGCCAAGCCTTCCGGTTCTATATCTCTTGATTTAGAAAAGATTGGCCAGGAGCTGATTCAAAAGGTCTTATCCGCAAGTAAAGTAAATATAAAAAATTTAACCAGACCACAAACTATTACAAAAAAAGCACACCAGCAAACTAAGGGTTATAGTAAAATAGACCCAGATAAAGAAATTTTAATAGAAGAACAAACAGCCTCGGACTGGGAGATATCTTCTAAGAAATTAGTTTGTATAGGTACTTCAACCGGCGGTCCAAGGGCTTTGCAAAATGTTCTTACCAAATTACCGGCGGGAATTAAAGCTCCCATTTTAATTGTCCAGCATATGCCGCCAGGCTTTACAAAGTCACTGGCCGACAGACTCAACTCAATATGCCATATCACTGTCAAGGAAGCCGAGGATGGTGAAGCCTTGAAGGAAGGAATTGCCTATATTGCACCAGGAGGTTCCCATTTAAAAGTCAGCTCGGGAACAAAAGGTCCAGTTATTAAGCTTGACCTCTCAGCTCCTGAAAATGGCCATAGGCCTTCAGTGGATATCATGTTTGAATCAGCTGCGGACCTTAGTGGTTTTTCGAAAATCACTGTGATTATGACAGGAATGGGTGCTGATGGAACAAATGGGTTAATTGCAATGAAAAAAAAGGGACCAGTAATGGCAATTGCAGAATCGGAAGAAACATCAGTTGTTTTTGGGATGCCAAAAGCAGCAATAGCGACAAAGCTTGTAGATGAAGTCCAAAACTTAGACTGTATCGCAAATACTATTATGAAATATATTTAAAGGCTAAGGGGTGAAGTTATATGGAAATGAGCCAATATTTAGAAGTCTTTATTGAAGAAAGCAAAGAACATCTTCAATCCTGCAATGAACACTTGCTGGAGCTAGAAAAAAATCCGGGGAACCTGACGATTGTGAATGAAATTTTTCGTTCCGCGCATACCCTTAAAGGAATGTCAGCAACAATGGGATATGAGGATCTTGCCAAGCTGACCCACCAAATGGAAAATGTTTTGGATGGCATTCGGCAGTCAAAGATTCCTGTTACGCCAGCTTTATTGGATGTTGTTTTTCTGGCAGTGGATGATTTGGAAGCTATGGTCGAGTCTATATCTGAAGGCGGAGATGGAAAGCGTGACGTAACCGAAGCGGTTAGGAAATTAACTTTGATTGAAAAAGGTGAAAGCCCCGATGAAGCGGCTGCAAAGGAAGAAATTGCATCAGCTGCCGTGGCCGAAGTCCCTTTAAAGAATACATATGACGAGTTTGAGATTACGGTTATTCAGCAATCAATGGAGCATGGATTTTATCCTTATGAAGTAGGTGTTACTCTACGTGAGGATTGTTTACTTAAGGCGGCCCGTGTTTATATGGTGTTTGAAGCAGCTGAAAAGCTGGGTGAAGTGATAAAGGCAAACCCTCCTGTAGAACAGCTTGAGGAGGAACAATTTGATACTTCTTTTACCATAACCCTTGTTTCTAAGGAAGATAGAAGTTTAATAGAAAAGGCAATCATGAATGTTTCAGAGGTAGTAAAGGCAGAAGCTTTGAAAATTTCATCAGATGCCCTTCGCACACCAAAAGAACAAGAGCCTAAGCAGCCAGCTAATAATGACATAAGAGAAAAAGTTCAGACACTGGATGCTCCTGCCTCTGAAATTGAGGAACAGAGTGATAACAAGGAAACAAATCGGGTTAAACAAGGAAATTCGGCTAATAAAACGATTCGTGTAAATATTGAACGGCTTGATATATTAATGAACCTTTTCGAAGAACTGGTAATTGATCGCGGAAGGCTAGAACAGATTTCCCGGGAATTAGACAATCCTGCTTTGAATGAAACAGTTGAAAGGATGTCACGTATTTCGGGGGATCTGCAGAACATCATCCTCAATATGAGAATGGTACCTGTAGAAACCGTATTTAATCGTTTCCCTCGTATGGTACGCCAGCTTGCTAAGGATCTTAATAAAAAAATCGATCTTGAAATTATAGGAGCAGAGACAGAGCTCGATAGGACCGTAATTGATGAGATTGGAGATCCACTTGTACATTTACTTAGAAATGCCCTTGATCATGGGGTTGAAACGCCTGATATCCGTAAAGCAAACGGAAAAGCTGAAACGGGGACAATACGCCTAAAAGCCTTCCATAGCGGCAACCATGTCTTTATTGAAATAGAAGACAACGGGGCAGGAATCAGCCGGGATAAAGTCCTCAATAAAGCTATCAAAAATGGAATTATTAATGATAATGCAGCCAGTGCCCTGACAGATAAGCAGGTTTATGAATTGATTTTTGCTTCAGGATTTTCGACAGCTGATAAAATCTCGGATATTTCCGGGCGCGGAGTCGGTCTGGATGTTGTGAAAAATACGATCGAATCTCTTGGAGGCTCTGTAACAATAGACTCGGAGCTGGGGAAAGGTTCAATTTTTTCAATTCAGCTGCCATTAACACTATCCATTATTTCGGTAATGCTGGTTGAAATTCAGGAAGAAAAATATGCTGTGCCTCTTTCTTCCATTATTGAAACAGCTATCGTAAGAATAGACGAGATTTTAAATGCACATAATCAAAAGGTTATTGATTTCCGTGGCAAGGTAGTGCCTCTGCTTTTCTTGAAGGATCTTTTTGAAGTACCTTCTGTAAAAGAGAATGATGCTTTTTATTCCGTGGTTATTGTTCGAAAAGGTGATAAAATGGCCGGTCTTGTAGTTGATTCCTTCATTGGACAGCAGGAAGTGGTTTTAAAATCCCTTGGCAATTACCTGTCAGGTGCTTTTGCTATCTCCGGGGCTACTATTCTAGGAGACGGAGAGGTAGCGCTTATTGTTGATTGCAATGCATTAATTAAATAGGGAAGCCAATCGAAAAAACAGGGGTGAACCATTGTGGCAGAAGCAATAGCTTCAGAATTAAAGATTATTGTTTTTCAATTAAAGGAAAAAGAGTATGCCATACCTGTCAGCCAGGTCCGTTCCATTGAAAAAATTCAGCATATTACGAGAATTCCTGGAACTGCAGCTTTTATAAAAGGGGTTATTAACCTTCGCGGTCTTGTTACTCCCATTATTGATTTAAGAAAGAGATTTAACCTGGACGAAGAGGAATACTCCGACAGTACAAGAGTAATTATCGCGACTCTTGGAGAAATTGAAGTCGGCCTGATCGTTGATTCAGCAAATGATGTCCTTGATATTGCCTTTGATTCAATTGAACCTGCGCCGGAAATTGTGGGTGGGATTGATACTCCTTTTATAAACGGTGTTGTTAAAATCGAGAAAAGATTATTAATCTTGCTTGATTTAGCTAAAGTCCTTAATGAAAATTTGAAAGGACCGCTTAACTCGATAGAGGCGTAAAGGTTCATATATGGCATTTTTTCAGTTTTCATCGCTTCATCTTGACATCTTAAAGGAGATTGGAAACATAGGAGCAGGAAATGCTGCTACATCCCTTTCGAAGCTTTTAAATAAAAGAATTGATATGAAGGTTCCTGATGTCAAAATTGTTTCTTTTGATGAAATAGTAGAATTGGCCGGAGGGGCAGACTCTGTTGCTGCCGGGGTTTTTCTAAGAATAGAAGGTGAGGCGCCGGGGAATATGTTCTTTATCCTTCCTCTCCCTCAGGCAGAGAACTTCATCAGGCAAATGATAGGAGAGGAGGAGTTTTCCTTTTCCAACCCTATTCCAAATGAGATGGCGTTTTCCGCACTTCAGGAGCTGGGAAATATTCTGGCAGGCTCCTATCTGTCTGCATTATCTGATTTCACTGATCTCGCACTTTACCCCTCGGTTCCAGCTCTTAGTATTGATATGGCAGGTGCCATTATTGGCTCAGGACTTATGGAGCATTCACAGGCAGGTGACTATGCGATTGTCATCGATACTTCCTTTAATGAGGATATGGGTGACACCTTAAAGGAAGTGAGAGGGCACTTCTTTTTATTACCTTTTCCGGATTCATTCAAGACCATTTTTAAAACTCTCGGAGTTAATGAAGATGAATAGCATCGAAGTAATCAAAGTTGGAATTGCTGACATGAGAATGGTTAAATCGCCAAATACAATTCGCACATCCGGACTCGGCTCCTGTGTAGGCGTGGTCATCTATGATCTTTTAAAAGGGATAGCAGGCCTTGCTCACATCATGCTCCCAAACTCGGGGCTTGCCAAGGAAAATGAATTTAATCATGCGAAGTATGCTGATACCGCTATAAAACAGCTTGTCCGCCTGCTTTTGGCTGAGGGAGCGCGACCTCACTCTCTTTCCTCAAAGCTTGCAGGAGGTGCGCAAATGTTTCAATTCACATCTGGAAGCGACATGATGAGAATCGGTCCAAGAAATGTTGAAGCAGTCAAAAAAGAATTAGAAGTTCTTCATATTCCCCTCCTTGGGGAGGATGTTGGCGGGAATAGCGGACGGACCATTGAATTTGATCCTGGTACGGGTATGCTTCATATTCGAACGGTAAACAAAGGAACGCATGAAATCTAATAGAGACTTATGGCTGTATGAAAGCTCATGGTTGATTTTTACTAGATTAATAGGAGCACTAGGAGAGAGACTCAAGCGGGAAAAGCAGGATAAGGGAGCCCCGGAGCGAATACCGCCGAGGAGGCAAAAGATAACGTCAGTGGCCTGTTCAGCCCTGACAAGCGCTGGAGTGTCTTGAGCTTTAAACATAGGTATACTTCAAAAAGAAGGCAAGGGCTAAAACCGGTAAAAAGGGCCTGTTTATATAACTGGAAAAGGTTTGGTACAATGGCTGTACCTGCCATATCGCCCGTAGGGAATAGGAGGAGTAAAATGGTACATATTTCTGCATCAGAAGAAAAAGCATACTGGGATAAGTGGAATAGCACACGTGATGCGGACGCAGGAAACTTTCTCGTAAAAAAATATTTGCCTCTCGTCTCTTACCATGTCCAGCGGATATCTACAGGCTTGCCAAAAAATGTTTCCAGGGAGGACTTAAATAGCCTGGGTTTAATGGGGCTATACGACGCACTGGAAAAATTCGATTCTTCACGGGATTTAAAATTTGATACTTATTCATCTTTTAGAATCCGCGGTGCGATTATTGATGGGTTAAGAAAAGAAGATTGGCTGCCGAGGACGACCAGAGACAAAGCTAAAAAGATAGAGGCCGCTATTGAAAGGCTTGAACAGCGCCATCTTGGAAAAGTGTCTGCTTCGGCCATTGCCAAGGAGCTTGGGATGGATGAGGATGAGGTTTATTCCACTATGGCTGAGCATTTCTTTGCCAATATATTATCAATAGATGAACAGCCTTCTGACCAGGATGATAAAGAAGGGGCTTCCTTTCTTCTGAAGGACGATAAAACAGAACTTCCTGAGGACAAGCTTCTTAAAGAGGAAATGTATAAAAATTTAGCAAACCATATTGAAAGTTTAAGTGAAAAAGAGCAATTAATTATCAGTTTATTCTATAATGAAGAGCTGACTTTTACAGAAATTGGACATGTCATGAATTTATCCACATCTCGAATCTCACAAATTCATTCGAAAGCTCTTTTTAAATTAAGGGAATCACTTGGTAAAATAATATTCTAGCAGATTCGGCTCGGTAGTTCATTAAGATAATAGAACAGCGGGTCTTTCCTTTTCTTAAAAATTACGTTCTTAACTTTTAAAGCACCGGCGCCAGAAATGGAGTGCTTGCGCTTTTCTAATGGTTAAGAACGTATAAAGTTTTACCTTTTAAATTGTCTAGCTCCAGCGCCCAGCGCCTAGTGTCCATCCCGCTTCTCCCTACGATAAGTCAGGGCACATGTGCTCCTGCGCCATAGCGTATTCGAGGATGTCGATGTTCAGCTCGTCGCAAAGCTGCTTGATGTTAATTCAGAGAAGCATTTCACGGTGTTATTCAGGTAGTCGCTTCGCTGAACGGGCGCTTGCGCTTTTCTAAGGGAAGTGAGTGAATGAGCCTTAAGGCTGTTGAAATGCAGATTGCACTGCCAAGGACTCATGAAGCCGGAAAGCTTCAGGAGCAGCTTCAGCAAAGAGGACAAGTTTCAAATCATCATGCTGCTGCGGAACTCGGAAAGGAAGCGGAGAAAAGCAGGAGCACTGTTATGAAACAGGAACAGAAAGAACGGGTCCAATTAAACTCTGGAAACAGCAGCTCCGACCAGCAAAACGGAAAGCAGAAAAGCAAAAAGCAGCAAAATTCGTCTCTAGATGAAAGCGGGAAGGAAAAGCACCCGTATAAGGGAACCATCATTGATTATAGCGGATAGAGGGGTAAAATGAGTACTTTTCTTTTAGTGGTCAGCTTTTTATTAAATGCTTTAACCATTTATGCAATCATTGTTTTGTATACAAGGCAAAACAGGCTGGCTGATCTTGATAAAAAGCAGGAAAGAATAATAAAGGATATGGAAGACCTGATTTCTTCGTATCTATTTGAAATGAAAGAAGAAAATGAGAAATTTCTTCACAGGTTTGAAAATATAAATGGCGAGGCACCAGAAAATTCTGCGACATCTAAAAAAACAGCAGCCCAGGCACCTCCTCTTGTGAAAAACCTGCCAGAGAAGGAAAGCGAATCTCCAATCAAAATGACTGGGCCTTCAACATCCCGCTTGCTTGCGGCAAAGGCATACCAAACCAATCGTATTCCTTTAGAGAAACCGGAGGCTGAAGAACCATTTGAAAGCTTCTATTCAGAGGAAACCAATAAAACTGTTAGCAAAGAAAGTTTATCTGGAGAAAAAGACAGAGAAGAATTAATTAAAGTGCCTCCAAAAGAGGAAACACTTGCAGAACAGATTATAAATCTTCAAAAACAGGGCAAAAGTATGGAGCAAATTGCCCGTCAGCTTAAGCGGGGCAAGACAGAAATTGAGCTTATCCTTAAATTTCAACAAAATAAACAGTAATAACTTGATTGTGTAACCGACATGTGCTATATTATGTCATGGTGTTAATACACACGCTTATGGATTTAAACAGATGGTGCTGTCTAGAACAGTTTCTGTTTGAAAATGAAATGGGCGGAGGAAACTAAAAACCATTAGGAGGAACCACAATGTCAGTCATTTCAATGAAGCAATTGCTTGAAGCTGGTGTACACTTCGGTCACCAGACTCGCCGTTGGAACCCAAAGATGAAGAAATATATCTTCACTGAGCGTAACGGCATCTATATTATCGACCTTCAAAAAACAGTTAAGAAGGTTGAAGAAGCTTATAACTGGGTAAAGGAACTTGCTGCTAACGGCGGTACTGTCCTTTTTGTTGGAACTAAAAAACAAGCTCAGGACTCTGTTAAAGAAGAAGCAGGACGTTCTGGCATGTATTATGTTAACCAACGCTGGTTAGGCGGAACTTTAACAAACTTTGAAACAATCCAAAAGCGTATTGGCCGCTTGAAAGATATCGAAAGAATGGCTGAAGACGGTACATTCGACGTACTTCCTAAAAAAGAAGTTGTTCAATTAAGAAAACAACAAGAACGTCTTGAAAAATTCCTAGGCGGAATTAAAGACATGAAGACTCTTCCAGATGCTCTTTTCATTATCGACCCACGCAAAGAGCGTATTGCTGTTGCGGAAGCTAAGAAATTGAACATCCCTATCGTAGGTATCGTTGATACTAACTGCGATCCTGATGAAATCGATGTTGTTATTCCAGCAAACGATGATGCAATCCGTGCTGTTAAGCTATTAACAGGCAAAATGGCGGATGCTATCCTTGAAGCTAAGCAAGGCGAAGAAACAGCTGTCGCTTCTGCAGAGTAATAGTTAGGACATAAAAAGGTGATAAGAGGGAGACCCTTTATCACCTTTTTTTAAAGTAAATGCAGAGTAAACTTGTTTTTATGCTTAACAGTGGCTGTTAAGGCTACAATAGTACATAGTAAATAAAGGAGGAAATATATTATGGCAATTACTGCACAAATGGTAAAAGAATTGCGCGAAAAAACCGGCGCAGGTATGATGGATTGTAAAAAAGCTTTAACAGAAACTGATGGTGATATGGAAAAAGCAATCGACTTCCTTCGTGAAAAAGGTATTGCTTCAGCTGCTAAAAAAGCTGGCCGTATCGCTGCAGAAGGTCTAACTTCTGTTATGGCTGAAGGAAATGAAGCTGTTATTCTTGAAGTAAACTCTGAAACTGACTTTGTTGCAAAAAACACAGCGTTCCAAGACCTTGTAAAAGAATTGGCAGCACACCTTCTTGCTAAAAAGCCTGCAAATGTAGAAGAAGCTTTAACTCAAACTATGGATAACGGTTCAACTGTTAACGACTATATCAATGCTTCTATCGCTAAAATTGGTGAAAAGCTTACTCTTCGTCGTTTTGTAATCGTATCAAAAACTGATAACGATGCTTTTGGCGCTTATATTCACATGGGCGGACGCATCTCTGTATTGTCTGTTCTTGAAGGAACAACTGATTCAGATGCAGCGAAAGATGTATCTATGCACATTGCTGCTTTAAAACCTAAGTATGTTTCACGTGACCAAGTTTCACAGGAAGAAGTGGAGCATGAACGCGAAGTACTTACTCAACAGGCTCTTAACGAAGGCAAGCCAGAAAAGATCGTAGCTAAAATGGTAGAAGGCCGTCTTGGCAAATACTTTGAAGATGTATGTGTCCTTGACCAAACATTTGTTAAGAACCCAGATCAAAAAGTTGGCCAGTTTGTAGAATCAAAAGGTGCTACAATCCGCGAATTTATCCGTTATGAAGTAGGCGAAGGTATTGAAAAGCGTGAAGACAACTTTGCTGAAGAAGTAATGAACCAAGTAAACAAAAAATAATTTTTCCTGGCATATTCATTCCATCAGGAATATGCAAAATAGACTTATTGTATAGGGGACACTTTGTGTTCCCTATTTTTAAAGAAATGTGAAAGCACCCGTTCAACGAAGCGACTACCTGAATAACACCGTGAAATGCTTCTCTGAATTGACATCAAGCAGCTTTGCGACGAGCTGAACATCGACATCCTCGAATACGCTATGGCGCAGGAGCACATGTGCCCTGACTTATCGTAGGGAGGAGTGGGATGAACACTAGCTGCACCAAGTATCACCTGCGGTCATACTTGATGCAAGATATTCAAAGAAGCTTTTCAAGGTTGAAAACTCGCTGGGGGCTGGAACTGGACAATTAAAGAAAACTCGGTGATTGCCGAGCCTATAGGCGAAGGCAGAGCCGTAGTTGCACTTATCATGCTAAAAACGGCACATCCTCGAAAAAGCTATGCTTTTTCTTCGTGCGAGGCAAAGCTGACGAAGCTTTCCTTGTCCTGTGCCTTACGCCTTACTAGGACATCCTCGGAAAAGCTAGTGCTTTTCCTTCGTGCGAAGATTTTGCTGACGAAGCCTTCCTTGTCCTGTCCGTCGTGCATTTAGAATTTTTATATAAAAATTCTGATTAGCGATAGAAATGCGGAAGCCTCCCGTTTAGGGAAGCAATTACCTGAATAACATCGTTAAAAGTTCGAAATTCGGAGGTGCTCTCCGTAAAACAGCTAAGAATCCTGGGATGTTCAGGGTCTCAAAAATACAAAAAATACATATGGAGGTTCCTATGAGCAATCCTAAATACAAACGCGTAGTATTAAAATTAAGTGGTGAAGCTTTAGCCGGTGAAACTAGTTTTGGCATTCATCCTTCTGTTATTAAATCTATTGCCGCTCAGGTGAAAGAAATTGCAGAACTTGGAGTTGAAGTTGCAGTAGTAGTTGGCGGCGGAAATATCTGGCGTGGGAAAATCGGCAGCGAAATGGGTATGGACAGAGCAACAGCAGATTATATGGGCATGCTTGCAACTGTTATGAACTCACTGGCTCTTCAGGACTCCCTTGAGCAGTACGGTGTGGAATCACGTGTACAAACCTCTATTGAAATGCGCCAGGTTGCAGAACCTTATATTAGACGCCGGGCAATCAGACACCTGGAGAAAAAACGCGTAGTTATTTTTGCAGCAGGTACAGGAAATCCTTACTTCTCTACAGATACAACTGCAGCATTAAGAGCAGCAGAAATTGAAGCAGAAGTAATCCTGATGGCTAAAAATAATGTTGATGGAGTTTATTCAGCAGATCCTCGTCTTGATAAAACTGCAACAAAATATGATGAACTTACGTATCTTGATGTAATTAAAGAAGGATTGGCTGTAATGGACTCAACCGCTTCTTCTTTATGTATGGATAATGATATCCCGCTGATCGTTTTCTCAATTATGGAGAAGGGCAATATTAAACGTGCAGTAATGGGTGAAAATATTGGAACAATTGTGAGGGGGAAAAAATAATGCCAAAACAAGTTATCGCTAATACAAAGGATAAGATGACGAAAGCAATTCAGGCTTTTACTCGTGAGCTAGCTTCTATCAGAGCGGGAAGAGCCAGTGCATCCCTACTTGACAGAATTACAGTGGACTATTACGGTGCACCAACACCCGTAAATCAATTAGCAGGTATTTCAGTACCAGAAGCCAGATTATTGGTTATCCAGCCTTACGATAAAACTATTCTTGGCGAAATTGAAAAAGCTATTCTTAAATCAGACCTGGGACTTAATCCTAGTAATGATGGAAGCCTAATTCGAATCATGATTCCTCAGCTCACAGAAGAGCGCAGAAAAGAACTGGTTAAAGTAGTTAAAAAAGAGGCTGAAGAAGCTAAAGTAGCTATCCGGAATATCCGTCGTGATGGCAATGATGATCTGAAAAAACTTGAGAAAAACGGTGAAATTACTGAGGATGCACAAAGAGGCTACTCAGAAGACATTCAGAAGCTTACTGATGATCATATTAATAAAATTGATCAAATCACTAAAGATAAAGAAAAAGAAATTTTGGAAGTTTAAGCTGCAATAATGAGAACCCTTGCCGTCCGTATTGCCGGGCGGCTGGGTTATAAATTGTTGATCCTTCAGCGCCGCCAGCAGGCGTTTCTTTTTTGACAAGCCCTCTTTTTTTAGGGGGTTTTTTCACTATATTCAAGGGTTCTTTCAGTTAAATGTGTAATTTTATCTGTTAAATATGTCCCTTCTTATTTTGATTTCACCTACATATGGTATTTAATAGAGATATCTTATTGTTTTTTTGGTATGATTAAAACATGCTGAAAAAATAGTTACATACTTATTCAGACATTCAGGGGTTTGATCTGCTTTCGGAGGTAAGGATCAACTTTATTTGAAGGAGCAATGCTATGTTAAACAAAATAAAGCTATGGAAGAATCAATCTCAGTCTTCCACACTCCGAGAAAGAATAGAAGATATTAAGAAGCTGCCAGTGCCCCGCCATGTTGCTATTATTATGGATGGGAACGGCAGATGGGCGAAAAAAAGGGCTTTGCCAAGAATAGCCGGCCATCATGCAGGGATGAAGGTGGTACGGAAGACAACGAAACTGGCAAATGAACTGGGTATTGAAGCCTTGACACTCTATGCATTCTCGACTGAAAATTGGAAAAGGCCAAAGAATGAAGTTGAATATTTAATGAAATTGCCGGAAGAATTTCTTGGTACCTTTCTACCGGAATTAATTGAAGAGAATGTACAAGTAAAAATGATTGGGTATAAGGAACAACTGCCTTCACATACTTTAAGAGCAATTGAAAAGGCAATGGAAGATACAAAAAACAATGATGGAATGATTCTGAATTTTGCCCTTAACTATGGGAGCCGAGCAGAAATACTTGATGCCGTTAAGAGAGTCTTAAATGATTGCCAGGAGGGCATCATAGATATGAATGAACTTAACGAAGACAGTTTTTCTTCTTATTTAATGACTTCTGAATTGGAAGACCCTGATCTTCTAATCAGAACAAGCGGAGAAATAAGGCTAAGTAACTTTATGCTGTGGCAGTTGGCATATACCGAGTTCTGGTTTACTGAGGTTTTATGGCCAGATTTTGCAGAAGATCATTTAATTAAAGCAATTGAAGTGTTCCAAAAACGTCAAAGGCGTTTCGGAGGAGTATAATTATTAGCAATATTTATTCAATCACAGTGATTGTTAAAGAAGGTGTTGAAGCTTAGATGAAGCAGCGAATTTTAACAGGGGTTATAGCAGCCGCTCTTTTCCTTCCAATTGTTATATATGGAGGGATGCCAACAGTAATTCTGGCATATGTGCTGGCAACAGTTGGACTTTATGAATTGTTAAAAATGAGGAAGATTAATTTCCTGTCCATACCTGGTATACTGTCTTTTATTATTCTCTGGGTCATTATGATCCCGAAACAATATCAAGGAATATGGTCGGATTTCTACTATTCGAAAATAGAACTGGCCATCTTGGCCGTTTTTCTATATCTGATTTATACCGTCATAACGAAAAATAGGTTTACATTTGACGATGCAGCTTTTTGTATTTTTGCTGCTGTATACGCGGGCATTGGATTTTATTTCTTTTATGAAACCCGTGCTGCTGGCTTAGTTTACATCTTTTATTCTTTATTTATTATTTGGGCAACAGATTCAGGGGCCTATTTTTTAGGGAAAGCTTTTGGGAAAAGAAAGCTCTGGCCTGAAATCAGCCCGAACAAGACAGTGGAAGGTTCTCTTGGCGGTGTCATATGCGCCCTTATAGTGGCTGTCCTGTTTGTCATTTTTACTGACATTGATGCTGCATTGCTGGAACTGATGGGCATTACTGCTGTTTTATCTGTTTTTGGACAGCTTGGTGACCTGGTTGAATCAGCCTTTAAACGGCATTATAATGTAAAGGATTCAGGCAATATACTTCCTGGTCATGGAGGTATTCTGGACAGGTTTGACAGTCTTATATTTGTTTGGCCATTGCTGCACTTTTTCCATTTGCTTTAAAGGCAAGCAGCAATAGTGTTTTGTAGCCGATTTAGGTCCAGCATTTGCCGGGTTTTTGCTTTATTTTGTCTGGCATCAAATGCCCAGCGAGTTTTCACCTAAGAAATGCTTCATTAGGTATCTTGCATTAAATTGACCCTTGGTGATACTTGATGCAGCTAGTGTCAACCCTTCCCCTTCCTATGATAGGTCAACACCGAATCGCAACCGATTCTTGGATCCTTTATCACAGTGGAAGCGGGGCTCAGGCCATACGCCGCTAAAAGGGCATTTATGCTTTTCGTGTTAGGGAGTTGAGTTTTTTGAAGAAGATTAGTTTAATGGGAGCTACTGGATCTATTGGTATCCAGACCCTTGATGTCATCCGAGAGCATCCTGATATGTTCAGGCTTGTGGCGATGTCAGTAGGAAAAAATATTAATGGTGCTAGACAAATCATATCGGATTACCAGCCTGAACTTGTTTCGGTTCAGAAAAAAGACGATTGTGAAAAGCTTAAAACTGAGTTTCCCCAGATTCGCTTTACCTATGGGAGCGAGGGATTAACAGAAGTTGCTGTTTATGAGAAAGCAGATGTCTTAGTCAATGCGGTATTAGGAAGCGTTGGCCTTTATCCAACCTTGCAGGCGATAGAAAGTAAAAAAACGATTGCCATCGCCAATAAAGAAACACTTGTTACTGCAGGCCATCTTGTCATGGAAGCGGCCGAGAAGCATGGAGTTTCGCTTCTCCCTGTTGATAGTGAGCACTCTGCTATTTTCCAGGCACTCCAGGGAGAAAAATATAAAAATATCGAACGATTAATTATAACTGCATCTGGAGGAAGCTTCAGAGACAGGACCCGCGAAGAGCTAAAAGATGTTACAGTAGCGGATGCACTTAATCATCCAAACTGGTCAATGGGGGCAAAAATCACGATAGATTCCGCAACGATGATGAATAAGGGCCTTGAAGTGATTGAAGCGCATTGGCTGTTTTCAATGCCTTACGAAAAAATTGATGTTCTGCTTCATCGTGAAAGTATTATACACTCGATGGTTGAATTTCATGACAGCAGTGTAATTGCCCAGTTGGGAACACCAGACATGAGGGTTCCCATTCAGTACGCACTGACTTTTCCAGACAGGGCGCCGCTAAAAACCTCCAAAAGATTAAGTCTTGCGGATGTTGGTACACTGAATTTTAAAAAGATGGATTTTCAGCGATTCCGCTGCCTTCAGTTTGCTTTTGAAGCAGGAAAAATAGGAGGCACATTGCCTTCAGTTTTAAATGCAGCAAATGAAGCAGCCGTTGCTGCCTTTCTTGAAGGCCGAATAACATTTTTGCAAATTGAAGATTTGATTGAACAAGCATTGAGCTTTCATAATACAATTGCTAATCCAAGTCTTGAAGCTATTGGGGAAGCAGACAATGCAGCAAGAAAATATGTAACATCACTCGTTAGTAAAGCGTAAGCGCACGTTTAATCCGGTCTGAAGGTAGATGTTTTTCGTGAAAGAAGGAAATCATTTTCCTTATTTTTTAAAAAGGTGGTTTTAATTTGAGTACAGTAATAGCCTTTATCGTTATTTTTGGAGCCCTTGTGTTCTTCCATGAATTAGGCCACTTTGTATTTGCAAAACGGGCGGGAATTCTCTGCCGTGAATTTGCAATTGGCTTTGGCCCAAAGGTGTTTTCGCATAAAAAAGGGGAAACTGTCTACACAATCCGCCTTTTACCGATAGGCGGTTTTGTACGCATGGCGGGTGAAGACCCTGAAATGATTGAAATTAAACCAGGGTACCGCATCGGTTTATTATTCGACAAGGAAGAAATGGTTAAAAAAATTATCATTAACAATAAGGAAAAATTCCCTGATGCAAGAATAGTGGAAGTCGAAACAGCAGATATTGAACGGGATTTATTCATTAAAGGCTATGCCGAGGATGCTCCTGAACAATTGCAGACTTTCCGGATTAGCCCTGTTGCTAATATTGTAGAAGATGGAACTGAGACACAAATTGCTCCGATTGACCGACAGTTTGGTTCAAAAACACTTGGACAGAGAACTATGGCTATCTTCGCAGGCCCGATGATGAACTTTATCCTTGCTTTCGTTGTTTTTATCATTATCGCTTTTCTGCAGGGAGTACCATCTAATGATCCAAAGCTTGGAGAGTTGACCCCTGATGGAGTAGCAAGAGATGCTGGTTTGAAACAGGGAGATATTGTACAATCAATCGGCGGGGCTGAAATTTCCAGCTGGCAGGACGTTGTTGAAATCATTCGCAAAAGCCCAAATAAACCGTTGGAATTTGAGGTTAAACGTGGCGGCAAGGATGCAAATATAACAGTTACTCCAAAGGAACAAGAAGTGGATGGCAAAAAGATAGGAATTATCGGGGTTTACAGTCCGGTAGAAAAATCTCCTCTGCAGGCTGTTAAATTTGGATTTGATCAAACCTACTTTTGGACAAAAGAAATCTTTGTGATGCTGGGTAAATTGGTAACAGGCCAATTCTCTATAAACATGCTTTCAGGCCCGGTTGGCATTTACGTTTCTACTGACACTGTAGCCAAATCCGGAATTTATTACTTGATGAGATGGGCAGCGATTTTAAGTATTAACCTTGGAATCATGAACCTTCTTCCAATTCCGGCACTGGACGGCGGACGTTTAATGTTTTTTGCCGTTGAAGCTTTAAGAGGAAAACCAATTGACCGCCAAAAGGAAGGTATGGTCCATTTTATCGGATTTGCTCTCCTAATGCTTCTTATGCTGGTCGTTACCTGGAATGACATTCAGCGCTTTTTTCTAAAATAGAATACACAGTTTAAGTATTACAGAAGGTTCAACCCAAGCCGCTGTTCAATTAATTGTTCAGCGGCTTCCTGATGATTAATTATGAATATATTAAAGAGGTGCAATATGAAGCAAAGTATGACGCTTATTCCAACGCTAAGAGAAATTCCTGCAGACGCAGAGGTCAAAAGCCACCAATTATTGCTGAAGGCAGGGTTTATGCGCCAAAACGCAAGTGGAGTATACAGCTTTTTACCCTTAGGTAAGAGGGTTTTGCAAAAAGTTGAAAATATTGTTCGTGAAGAAATGGACGGAGCCGATGCAGTTGAGTTATTAATGCCAGCACTTCAACAGGCCGAACTGTGGCAGGAATCGGGAAGATGGTATACATATGGACCAGAGCTAATGAGATTAAGAGACCGTAACGATCGGGAATTTGCCCTTGGTGCGACTCATGAAGAAGTAATTACAAGCCTTGTAAGAGATGAAGTTAAATCGTATAAAAAATTACCTCTTACTTTGTATCAGATTCAGACCAAATTCCGTGATGAAAAGCGTCCTCGTTTTGGCTTGCTTCGCGGCCGTGAGTTTATCATGAAAGATGCCTATTCTTTTCATTCATCCAAAGAAAGCCTTGACGAGGTGTATAAAAAACTTTTTCAGGCTTATTCCAATGTTTTCAGCCGATGCGGTTTAAATTTCCGTGCCGTAATAGCTGACTCAGGGGCTATGGGCGGAAAAGATACGCATGAATTCATGGTCTTGTCAGACATTGGAGAAGATACTATTGCCTATTCTGATACCTCCAATTATGCAGCCAACATTGAAATGGCTCCGATAGTGATGGAATATAAACGTAGCAGCGAAGCTTTGAAGGAAATGGATAAGGTTAAAACGGAAAATCAAAAGACGATTGAAGAGGTAGCGGGCTTTCTTGAAGTAAGTCATGAAAACCTTATAAAAAGCCTTTTATTCAAAGTGGACGACCAGTATGTTTTGGTGCTTGTTCGCGGAGATCATGAAGTTAATGATGTTAAATTGAAGAATCTCCTGGAAGCAGGATCAGTTGAACTGGCAAGTGCCGAAGAAACAAAGACTGTTTTATCGTGTCCTGTAGGATCACTCGGCCCTGTAAGTGTAACAGAGGTAAGAATCGTAGCCGATCATGCGGTAGAGGCAGTTGTCAACGGCGTTTGCGGAGCAAATGAAGAACATTATCATTTTATTAATGTGAATCCTGGCCGTGACTTTAATGTTGAGCAGTATGCAGACCTGCGCTTTATTAAAGAAGGGGATCCATCTCCTGATGGAAGTGGAACCATCGTTTTTGCCAAAGGGATTGAAGTTGGCCACGTATTTAAATTGGGAACTAGATACAGTGAAGCAATGAACGCTACTTACCTGGATGAGAATGGAAAAAGCCAGCCGATGATTATGGGCTGTTATGGTATTGGGGTTTCGAGGACTGTGGCTGCAGTAGCAGAACAATATAATGACGAAAACGGCTTAGTTTGGCCTGCAAATATCGCCCCATATCAGCTGCACCTGATTGCAGTTAATATGAAAGACGAAACACAGGCACAGCTGGCTAATGAATTATATAAGGAGCTGCAGGGAGAGCGTTTTGAAATTCTGTTTGATGACAGACAGGAACGCCCTGGTGTAAAATTTGCAGATTCTGACCTTATTGGCCTGCCATTAAGAATAACAGTTGGGAAGAAAGCTTCTGAAGGAATTGTTGAAGTCAAAGTCCGCAAAACTGGAGAAGTAACAGAAGTTAATCGAAGCGAGCTAGCGGGAACATTGGCAAGCATGCTGAAAAGTATATAAAAATATGAGAGAGTGCCCTATTAGGTTGGGGCACTCTCTTTTCTTCTGTTGAATTTGCGAATTGAACTGATAATATGAGATAAAACGAAGGACCTTTTGTTGGAGTGAGCAGCCATATATCTATTTGAGCATGTGGCAAAAAGAAAAGAAAAGAAGTTTCAGATTTATTTAATTCTGTATGTTTTATTTATGGCTTTTAGTATATTTAGCCTTTTCAAAGAAGGCAGTTTTAAAAGGGGGATCATAACTCTTTTAATCTTTGCTGTTGTTTTCTACTTTGGACAGCGAAAAAAGAATTGGGCGGTTTTCATAATTAAAATCATTGTCTGGAGCAATGGCTTAGTCCTTTTATTGGCTGGTGCTGTTTTTCTCGTAAATTGGATTCAAGGGAATTAATTTCTTTATCATGTAGACTTCGTTGTCTGTATGAGGAAGTATGAGAGTTAGAAGTCGTAATTTTTTTGGTGATGGCTAGCGGACCCGCTTACACGAAAAAAAAGTTGCTTTTTCTTCGTGTAATTCTGTTGAATTTAAAAGGATATTTAGATATAAGCTAAAATCTGCGACACTCCAGCGGAAAAACGAGCCAGCCGAGACCCCGCAAGTGAGGTTACGAGCGAGGAGGCTCGGTGGTTCGTCCGTGGAAAGGGAGCGGATTATAGCGAATAAAAACACGATAGTTTAGGCTGGTTTTTTAAATAAAAATAGTATTAAAATTAAAATAGCCATTTTAAAGAAAATGTCGAAAAGAGCCGAAAAGGCAGCTGTATTATGCTATAATAAACTTTTGACAATAAGGTTATAACAGATAGATTAGTAAAGATGGGAGAGAGACCGATGAGCGATCATACCCAGGGCAAAAGGGAGCGATTCCAGCTTTTGCTCCAGCAGCTGCAATTGACAGAAGATGTAGTAGTACCGCATTTTCACAATGCACATATTGAAAAAATGATCGTTGAAAAAAAAGCGCGTAAATGGCATTTTGAATTTTTATTAGAAAAAGTATTGCCTTGCAGCCTTTTCAGCCGGTTTACTGCACAGCTTGAAAAGACCTTTTCCCAGATTGCAACTGTTTCCTTTAGTATCCAAGTAACAGATCAATCCTTTGATGAGGAGATTGTTCTTGATTATTGGAAAAACTGCATTGGAGAAATCGACGGAATTTCACCGCCGCTTTTAAAGCTATTACATGAACAAACACCAAGACTTCAGGGAACTAAGTTAGTTCTTTCTGTGAGAAATGAAACAGAAGGAATGACGATAAAGCATAAGTATGCAGGAATGATTACAAATATTTATCAGACCTATGGCTTCCCTTACTTTACAATAGATACAGAAATTAAAGTTCAGGAGCAGAATGAAGAATATGAAAAGTTCCTGAAGGAAAAACAAAAAGAGGACCAGGAGCGAGCTTTGCTTGCAATGGTTGAAATGCAGAAGCGTGAAGCTGAAAAAGACCAGGGCTCAGGAGATGTTCCTGATGGTCCACTTACTATTGGCCTTACCATTAAAGATGATGCTGATTTCCGCAGTCTTGCAGATATTGTGGACGAGGAAAGAAGAATTGCAGTTGAAGGCTATGTTTTCTTTGCAGAAACTAGGGAACTTAGAAGCGGCAGAACACTGTTAACCTTTAAGATTACTGACTATACAAGTTCTATCATGGTTAAAATGTTTTCCCGGGACAAGGAAGATGCTGCACAGTATCAGCGGGTACAAAAAGGAATGTGGCTGAAGGTAAGAGGAAGCATTCAAAACGATACCTTTGTTAGAGACCTTGTCATGATAGGAAATGATATTAACGAAATAAAACCACGGCAGCGCAAGGATACTGCTCCTGCAGGGGAGAAACGTGTAGAATTGCACCTTCATACACCGATGAGCCAGATGGATGCTGTTACCCCAGTGAGTGCATTGATCGGACAAGCAAAAAAATGGGGACATACAGCCATTGCAGTGACAGACCATGCTGTATGCCAATCGTTCCCTGAGGCTTTTGGCGCCGGAAAAAAGAATGATATTAAAATCCTTTACGGTGTAGAAGTTAACCTTGTCGATGATGGAGTTCCGATTGCTTATAATGATACAAAAAGGAATTTAGCTGAAGCCACTTATGTTGTTTTTGACGTAGAAACAACAGGACTTTCAGCCGTTTATGACACAATCATTGAATTAGCAGCGGTGAAGATTCATGATGGAGAAATTATCGACAGGTTTGAATCCTTCGCCAATCCGCACCATCGCCTTTCAGCAACTACCATAAACTTAACTGGTATAACGGATGATATGGTACAAAATGCCCCTGAAATTGGTGATGTACTGAAGAGATTCCACGAATGGGCCGCTGATTCCATTCTCGTAGCGCATAATGCAACCTTTGATATGGGCTTCTTGAATGTTGGCTATAAAAAGATCGGCATGGAAAAAGCACCGAATCCAGTAATTGATACGCTGGAGCTTGCCCGTTTCCTACATCCTGAAATGAAGAACCACCGCTTAAATACACTCGCAAAAAAATTCGATGTAGAACTAACGCAGCATCACCGTGCGATTTATGATGCAGAAGCAACAGGTTATTTACTATTAAAAATGCTTAAGGATGCTCTGGAAAAAGGTATCGAATCCCACGATCAGTTTAACGATAATATGGGTAAGGGAAATGCCTTTCAGCGTGCGCGCCCTCATCATATAACGCTTCTGGCTCAAAATGATACAGGACTGAAAAACCTGTTCAAACTTGTTTCCATTTCACATCTCAACTATTACTATCGTGTACCAAGAATTCCAAGATCCGTGCTGCAAAAATACCGTGAAGGTATACTTGTCGGATCCGGCTGTGATAGAGGTGAGGTTTTCGAAGGAATGATGCAGAAATCCCCTGAAGAGGTTGAGGAAGCTGCCCGTTTCTATGACTATCTGGAAGTTCATCCTAAGCCTATATATGCACCGCTGATTGAAATGGAATTAGTCCGCGACCGCACAGCGCTTGAAGAGATTATTGGAAACATAGTCAAGCTTGGAGATAAACTTGGAATTCCGGTAGTCGCAACAGGAAATGTTCATTATTTAAATGAAAACGATAAGATATACCGCAAAATCCTAATTAATTCCCAGGGCGGTGCTAATCCTTTAAACAGGCATCAGCTGCCGGATGTTCATTTTAGGACAACTAATGAAATGTTGGATGAGTTTTCATTCTTAGGCAAAGAAAAGGCAAAAGAAATAGTTGTAGATAACACAAATAAAATTGCTGATATGATTGACGCTATTAAGCCGATAAAGGATGATCTTTATACGCCCAAAATTGAAGGTGCCGAGGATGAAACACGTGACATGAGTTACGCAATGGCCCGGAGCATTTACGGCGAAGAACTTCCTGAAATAGTGGAAGCGCGGCTCGAGAAAGAACTTAAGAGTATCATCGGCCATGGATTCTCGGTTATTTATCTTATCTCTCATAAACTCGTAAAAAAATCGCTTGATGATGGCTATCTGGTAGGTTCCCGGGGTTCGGTTGGCTCGTCCTTTGTCGCAACTATGATGGAAATTACCGAGGTAAACCCGCTTCCGCCGCACTATGTCTGTCCGGCATGCAAGCATTCTGAATTTTTTAATGACGGTTCCGTTGGTTCCGGCTTTGACCTTCCTGATAAAGATTGTCCGCAATGCGGCGGAAAATACCGCAAGGACGGACATGATATTCCTTTTGAAACATTCCTTGGGTTTAAGGGGGACAAGGTCCCGGATATCGACTTGAACTTCTCAGGTGAATATCAGCCAAGAGCACATAATTACACGAAGGTTCTCTTTGGCGAAGATAATGTTTACCGTGCAGGAACCATTGGTACGGTTGCAGACAAAACAGCCTATGGTTATGTAAAAGCTTACCAGCAGGATAACAATCTCATGATCAGAGGGGCAGAAATTGACCGTCTGGCTTCCGGCTGTACCGGGGTAAAAAGGACAACAGGACAGCACCCGGGGGGAATCATCGTAGTACCTGATTATATGGATATTTACGATTTTTCTCCTATTCAATTTCCTGCGGATGACAGTTCATCTGAATGGAAAACAACACACTTTGATTTCCATTCCATTCATGATAACTTGCTGAAGCTTGATATACTTGGACACGATGATCCAACGGTTATCAGGATGCTTCAGGATTTGAGCGGAATAGATCCGAAAACCATTCCAACTGATGATCCTGAGGTTATGAAAATATTTAGCAATACCGTATCGCTGGGAGTAACAGAAGAACAAATCATGTGTAAAACAGGAACTTTGGGTATACCAGAGTTTGGAACAAGGTTTGTAAGGCAAATGCTTGAAGACACAAAGCCAACTACCTTTTCTGAATTAGTTCAGATATCTGGTCTTTCACACGGTACGGATGTATGGCTTGGAAATGCGCAGGAACTGATTCATAATAAAATTTGTAACCTGAGCGAGGTAATCGGCTGCCGTGATGATATCATGGTTTACCTGATCTATCAGGGACTGGATCCTGCCTTTGCCTTTAAAATTATGGAATCTGTACGTAAAGGAAAAGGTTTGTCCGAGGAAATGGAAGCGGAAATGCGGAAGAACGAAGTGCCAGAATGGTACATTGATTCCTGCAAGAAGATTAAGTATATGTTCCCTAAAGCCCACGCGGCCGCTTACGTTTTGATGGCAGTAAGGATTGCTTATTTTAAAGTCCATCATCCGTTGATGTATTACGCTGCCTACTTTACGGTAAGAGCAGAAGACTTCGATATTGAGGCCATGGCAAGGGGGTCCGAATCGATCCGTTCTAAAATTGAAGAAATTAATGCAAAAGGCCTGGATGCTGCTCCAAAAGAAAAGAGTTTGCTGACTGTGCTTGAATTGGCATTGGAAATGACGGAGCGAGGCTTGTCCTTCCAAAAGATTGATTTATATAAATCAGCTGCGGCCGAATTTATTATTGAAGGAAATACTCTAATCCCGCCGTTTAATTCAATACCTGGACTTGGTACGAATGCGGCAGTCAATATAGTGAATGCCCGCAAGAATGGAGAGTTCCTATCAAAAGAGGATCTGCAGCAGCGAGGAAAAGTATCAAAAACCATCCTGGAGTATCTGGATAAACAGGGCTGTCTGGGTTCACTCCCAGAACAAAACCAGCTCTCACTATTCTAAGTGGTGAGCGGCTGGAGCTGCTCCAATTCATTTGCATATAGAATATGGTTATGGTATAGTTTTATTGGAAATACTAAGAAATACTCTCGTATTCAAGAGTGGGGCAACCCGCTCTTTCGTATTGTATTGGGTTTTTTTAGCATGCTGATAGCCGTTAAAGGCATAAAACAATCCGTTTAAAAACGTAAAATAAGTAACGAGTTTACGAAAAAAGGAGGTCGGACATGAGCAAGGTAACAGAGACAGTGGAAGAACTTGTTTTACCGATTACAGATGAGCTGGGACTTGAACTTGTTGAAGTCGAGTATGTAAAGGAAGGGAAAAATTGGTTCCTCCGTGTATACATTGACAAGGATAATGGCGTGGATATTGAAGAATGCGGTGTCGTGAGCGAGAAGCTTAGCGAAAAACTTGATGCATTAGATCCAATTCCCCATAACTATTTTCTTGAAGTTTCATCTCCTGGAGCTGAACGGCCTCTGAAAAAGGATAAGGACTTTGAAAAGGCTGTCGGCAAAAGAGTATTTTTGAGAACATATGAACCTATTGATGGTGAAAAAACATTTGAAGGAACACTGGCTGAATTTGACGGCCAGACTGTTAAGGTGAACGTTCAAATTAAAACTCGCACCAAGAAGGTAGAAATCCCCTATGAAAAAATTGCAAGCGCACGTCTTGCGGTTTCATTTGGATGATTAAGAAAAGCGTAAGCACCCTAGCCTAGCTCAGGCTTGGTAAAAATTGAATATGAAGTTAAAGGGGGATAACCTTTTATGAGCAGTGAATTATTGGATGCTCTAACATTGCTGGAAAAAGAAAAAGGCATTTCCAGGGATGTCTTAATAGAAGCAATGGAAGCAGCGCTGGTTTCAGCATACAAACGTAATTTTAACCAGGCACAGAATGTGCGGATCGACTTGAATCTCGGGAACGGATCTATGAAAGTTTTTGCAAGAAAAGAAGTAGTGGATCAGGTATTTGACCCACGCCTTGAAATTTCTCTTGAAGAAGCAAAAAATATGAATCCAAATTACCAGGTTGAAGATGTAGTAGAGATGGAAGTAACGCCAAAGGACTTTGGAAGAATTGCCGCTCAAACTGCGAAACAGGTGGTAACACAACGTGTTCGTGAAGCTGAAAGAGGCATTATTTATTCGGAGTTTATCGACCGGGAAGAAGATATCATGACTGGTATTGTTCAAAGGCTTGATTCCAAATTTATCTATGTGAGCCTTGGCAAGATAGAAGCGTTGCTCCCAGTTAATGAGCAAATGCCAAATGAACGCTACAAGCCTCATGACCGCATTAAAGTGTATATTACAAAGGTAGAAAAAACAACAAAAGGCCCACAAATCTTTGTTTCGCGTACTCATCCTGGCCTGCTCAAGCGCTTATTTGAAATCGAGGTTCCAGAGATTTATGATGGCACTGTTGAAATTAAATCTGTAGCCCGGGAAGCCGGAGACCGCTCCAAAATCTCTGTTCATTCCGAAAATACCGAAGTAGACCCAGTAGGATCTTGTGTTGGTCCAAAAGGGACAAGGGTACAGGCGGTTGTAAATGAATTAAAGGGCGAAAAAATTGATATTGTTAAGTGGTCAGATGACCCGGTTGTTTTTGTCGCTAATTCATTGAGTCCTTCCAAGGTGCTTGATGTTATTGTAAATGAGGGTGAAAAGGCGACAACTGTTATTGTTCCGGATTACCAGCTTTCTCTTGCTATTGGTAAACGCGGTCAAAACGCACGCCTTGCTGCAAAGCTTACAGGCTGGAAAATTGATATAAAATCAGAAACAGATGCCCGTGATATTGGTATTTATCCTCGTGAAGAGTCATTCAGACTTTTGAAGGAAGAAGATACTGCGGACGATGATTTTGATCAGGATTTAGATTTGGATTAACGGGGTGAGGGATCGTGAAAAAAGTTCCAATGCGCAAATGTGTGGCAACCGGTGAAATGAAGCCGAAAAAAGAACTCGTTCGCATCGTTCGCACTAAAGAGGGAGAGGTTTCCCTAGATTTAACCGGTAAAAAATCCGGTCGGGGCGCTTATTTGTCAAAAGACAAAGACGCTGTCCTTCTGGCTAGGAAAAAAAACACCTTATCCAATCATCTCCAGACACAAATAGATGAATCATTATATGAAGAACTTCTTGAGCTCATAGAGAAGGAGAAACGACAATCCTAATGAGAACGAATCAATGGATGTCAGTACTTGGCTTAGCCAATCGGGCACGGAAGATCATTTCGGGTGAAGAGCTTTCCGTTAAGGAAATCCAACGCGGTAAAGCGAAGCTCATATTATTATCGGCAGATGCATCTGCAAATACAACGAAAAAAATTACAGATAAATGTAAATCTTACGAGGTTCCATACAAGATTGTGGAAGATCGCCATCTTCTAGGGCATGCGATTGGCAAAGAAGCCCGCGTAGTTGTTGCTGTAATGGATGCTGGATTTGCCAATAAGCTGGTTTCGATGCTCGATTAATTCTAGCGGGGGTGAAAGTATGACGAAAACTCGTGTATATGAATATGCGAAAAAATACAATATTTCAAGTAAAGATGTTATTTCAAAATTAAAAGATATGAATATAGAGGTATCCAATCATATGGCAACAATTGAAAATGAGGCACTCACAAAATTGGATGCCATTTATAATAAAAAAGCAGAAAAGAACGAACAGCGTCCTGCAAATACTCAGCAAAACAATGCTCAGGGCCAGCAGCAAAGGTCTGGAAATGGCCAGCAGCAAAAGCAGGGCCAAGGTCAGGCAAGCGGTCAACAGCGTCCAAATCAAAGCCAGAGACCTTCACAATCTCCTCAAAAACCGGCAGCTCAAGTAGTACCAAAGACAAAAGCACAGGCTTTTGATGACGATGATGAAAAAAATGTAGCTCCTTCAAAGGTTAAGGTAAATACTGCCGCTACCAAAGCAAAGGAAGCACAGGTTAAAAAGAGCGACCAGCCCCAAAATAGAGGCGGCTTCAACAAAGGAAAAGGCAGAAATAATAATTTTCAGCAAAGAAATAATAATAACAATAAGCGGCCGCAGCATCAAACTAACCATCAGCCGCCACAGCCTAAGAAAGAAAGAGAGCTTCCGGCAAAAATCACTTTCAGTGAATCATTAACAGTTGCTGAACTTGGAAAAAAACTTCACCGGGAGCCATCTGAAATCATCAAAAAGCTGTTCCTTCTTGGTGTAATGGCTACCATTAACCAGGAACTTGATAAAGATGCAATCGAATTAATTGCCGGTGAATATGGTGTCGAAGTTGAAGAAGAAATCAAGATCGATGTAACCGACCTTGAAGTTTACTTTACAGAAGATGAAACAGAAAATCTGGTTGAAAGACCATCAGTAGTTACAATCATGGGTCACGTTGACCATGGTAAAACAACCTTGCTTGACAGCATCCGTAACACAAAAGTAACGGAAGGCGAAGCAGGGGGAATTACCCAGCATATTGGTGCCTATCAGGTAGTTGAAAACGGCAAAAAGATTACATTCCTTGATACTCCAGGCCACGCAGCTTTTACAACGATGCGTGCACGCGGTGCAAAAATCACGGATATTACCATTCTTGTTGTAGCAGCAGATGATGGTGTAATGCCTCAAACAGTTGAAGCGATTAACCATGCCAAAGCTGCTGAAGTTCCAATCATTGTAGCGGTAAACAAGATGGATAAACCAGCTGCCAACCCGGATAAAGTTATGCAGGAATTGACTGAACACGGTCTAGTACCTGAAGCATGGGGTGGGGAAACCATTTTCGTTCCACTGTCTGCTAAAACAGGTGAAGGCATTGACTCATTGTTAGAAATGATTCTGCTTGTTGGTGAAGTGGAAGAATATAAAGCTAATCCAAACCGAAATGCAGTAGGAACAGTCATTGAAGCACAATTGGATAAAGGCAGGGGTTCTGTAGCAACATTGCTTGTCCAAAATGGAACTCTTAAAATTGGCGATCCAATCGTTGTCGGAAATACTTTTGGCCGTGTGCGTGCTATGGTAAATGACCTTGGCCGCCGCGTAAAAGAAGCAGGCCCATCTACACCTGTAGAGATTACTGGTCTTAATGATGTTCCTCAGGCAGGAGACCGTTTCGTAGTCCTTCCTGATGAAAAGACTGCCCGCCAGGTCGGAGAAGCCCGTTCCCAACAGGCATTGGTTGCACAGCGTGGAGAAAAATCTCGTGTAAGTCTGGATAACTTGTTTGAACAATTGAAACAAGGGGAAATGAAAGACCTAAACGTAATTATTAAAGCGGACGTACAAGGTTCTGCAGAAGCTCTATCTGCTTCTTTACAGAAAATTGACGTTCAGGGTGTCAATATCCGCATTATCCATACAGCAGTAGGTGCTATCAACGAATCTGATATCACACTTGCGGCTGCTTCAAACGCTATTGTAATTGGATTTAACGTTCGTCCAGATGCGAATGCAAAACGTGCAGCTGAAGCTGAAAAAGTAGATGTTCGTCTTCACCGCATTATTTACAAGGTAATTGAAGAAATTGAAGCTGCAATGAAGGGTATGCTGGATCCGGAATTCCAGGAAAAAATCATTGGCCAGGCAGAAGTCCGCCAGACCTTTAAAGTATCTAAAATTGGTACTATTGCCGGATCTTATGTAACGGATGGAAAGATTACCCGTGACAGCGGAATCCGCCTTATCAGGGATGGAGTGGTCACTTTTGAAGGTACAATCGATGCCCTCAAACGCTTCAAGGATGATGTGAAAGAGGTTGCCCAGAACTACGAATGCGGTATTACCATTAAAAACTTCAATGATGTTAAAGAAGGAGATATTATTGAAGCATTTATAATGGAAGAAGTAGAGCGTAAATGATCGTCGGCGTTGCCGAATGTGAATGCATCATTTATGACGCTCATTCTTTGAAAGACAAACGGGCAGTGCTACAGAGGATACTGAGCCGTTTGAGGCAAAGGTATAATCTTTCGGTTGCTGAGGCAGGCTATCAGGACGTATGGCAAAGAACGAAGATTGCCATTGCCGGGGTCTCCTCTTCGAAGGTTATGGTTGAAAAAGAACTTCAGAGTGCCCTTCAAATGATTGATTCGTTTCCAGAAATAGAGCGGACAATTACCGAAGTAGAATGGCTTTAAAGTTTGAGGTGAATAATAATGAGCCACAGAGCAAATCGAGTTGGAGAGCAAATGAAAAAGGAACTTAGTGACATCATTGGCCGCAAAATCAAAGATCCACGGATCGGTTTTGTCACCGTCACAGATGTTCAGGTCACAGGTGATCTTCAACAGGCTAAAGTTTATATATCCGTTTTGGGCGGCGAGGAACAGAGGGAAAATACTCTTAAGGGACTTGCTAAAGCTAAAGGCTTTATCAGAACGGAAATTGGCCAAAGAATCCGCTTGCGGAAAACTCCGGAAATTGTATTTGAATTCGATGAATCGATTGATTATGGAAACAAAATAGAAACAATTCTTCATGAAATTCATAAGGATGAATCTGATTCAAGTAATACGGAGAATGAAGAGTAATTACAGAATGGATAGACATTTGTCTATCCATTTTTTTCGGCTAATAAGAGATATACTAGTAAAGACCGTAAGCTGCAATTATAAAAAAATTAGTGTCAGCCTATCAATTTTCAATAAGGAGGGAACAACTTGGAAGGGATTTTACCATTATTTAAACCAGCAGGAATGACATCGCATGATTGTGTTTTTAGGCTTAGGAAAATCTTAAAAACCAAGAAAATTGGCCACACCGGAACCCTGGACCCGGATGTAACCGGAGTGCTCCCCATTTGCATTGGAAGAGCAACCAAAATTGCTGAATACATAACCGATGCAGGTAAATCATATGAAGGAGAAGCAACTCTTGGTTTTTCAACTACGACTGAAGATGCTTCAGGGGAGACAGTGGAAGAAAAAGCTGTAGACCGGGTTATTCCAAGAGAGGAGATTCTTGATGTACTTCAATCTTTAACAGGGCTGATTGAACAAACTCCTCCCATGTTTTCAGCTGTAAAAGTGAATGGAAAACGACTCTATGAATATGCACGGCAAGGAATTGAAGTAGAACGGCCGACTAGAAAAGTAATGATAAAAAGTATTGAACTGCTCGATTCACGATCGGAGTTTTCAGGAAGTACGATTTCCTTTAGATTCAGGGTACATTGCGGAAAAGGAACATATATCAGAACACTAGCTGTAATGATAGGGGAAAAGCTAGGCTGCCCTGCCCATATGTCCAATCTCGTAAGGATTGAATCGGCAGCATATACGATTGAGGACTGTCTGACTTTTGAACAAGTGGAAGAGAGGATGGAAACAGGCTGCATTCAAGAGGTTTTAAGGCCCATTGAAACAGCGCTTTCTCATTTGCCGAAATTAAGGATAAGTGATAAAGTAGCAGAGAAAGTGAAAAATGGTGCAGTACTGAATATTCCCGAAGAATTAAAGGAAATAGAAGGCCCGATTGTAGTAGAAGCTGAAAATGGTTTAGCTCTCGCAATCTATTCACATCATCCTGAGAAAACAGGGCTTATGAAGCCTATTAAGGTTTTACGAAATGATCAGGAGCTGTAGAGGTACTGAACAGAAAAGGTGACTTAAATCGTGGAAATCATCAAGCTAAATTTCCCTAATTATATTAATAAAACTGAAATGCCCCCGCTATCTATTGCCCTGGGCTATTTTGACGGAGTTCATCTCGGTCATCAAAAAGTAATACTGGAAGCTAAAAAGACAGCTCTGGAAAATGGCTGGAAAAGTGCCGTAATGACCTTTGATCCCCATCCTTCAGTAGTGCTTGGCAAGAGTGTACAGCATGTTGAGTACATAACTCCTTTACAGGAAAAAATCAGAGTGATTTCCGCTCTTGGCATTGATTTTCTTTTTGTTGTACATTTTACAGCTGAGTTTGCGAACCTCCTTCCACAGGAGTTTATTGATCAATATATTATTAATCTAAATGTTAAACATTTAGTTGCGGGTTTTGACTATACATACGGAAGAATGGGAAAAGGGACTATGGAAACAATACCCTTTCATTCGAGAGGCGAGTTCTCCTTCACTGTTGTACCCAAATTGACCATACATGAAGAAAAAGTTAGCTCCACTATAATTCGCCAGTTGCTGAGAGATGGCAGAACTGCCGAACTCCCTGAACTTTTAGGAAGATTTTATAGAACACCGGGCCCTGTTATCCATGGTGATAAACGAGGGAGAACGATTGGTTTCCCGACAGCTAATATTGGAGTAAGTGATGATTATATCCTTCCTCCGCTTGGTGTCTATGCCGTAAAAATGCATGTTAAAGGGTCCTGGTACGAGGGTGTATGCAATATCGGAAATAAGCCCACCTTTAAGAGCCAGGCTGAAAAACGTCCTTCGGTTGAGGTACATCTATTTAATTTCGATCAGGATATTTACGGGGAAGAAGCTATTGTGGAATGGCATCAGTTTATTAGAAGAGAACAAAAGTTTTCTGGTATAAATGAACTGGTCGCTCAAATCGAAAAAGATAAACAGACCGCACAGGAATACTTTCAGAATTACAATGCGCATTTAAAATATTAAAGCATATTGTTGATTTTGCGCTATGTTGATTGCAGCGGAAAGCAAGCGCCGAGTGCCGAAAATCAACAGTGAACTATAACCGAGCCAAATAGTAAACAAAAACATCTTCTTAATACTTGCATTTTTTAGCGAAAACCTGTATTCTTATAAACGTATTACAAAAGAACCTTTGCTTGGCAATGCGATTCACCAACGTTTGCTCAGTAACAGGGGATACGAAAATTAGGAGGTGAACAGGATGGCAATCTCTCAAGAGCGTAAAAATGAACTGATCAATGAGTATAAAACTCATGAAAGCGACACTGGATCTGCAGAAGTTCAAATCGCTGTCCTTACTGAATCAATCAACACTTTGAATGAACATTTACGTACGCATAAGAAAGACCACCACTCACGTCGCGGTCTTTTGAAGATGGTCGGTAAACGTCGTAATCTTTTAACTTACCTGCGTAATAAAGACGTTCAACGCTACCGCGTATTAATCAATAAGCTTGGTCTACGTCGATAGTCTGTTAAAGCGGGATTTTTTCCCGCTTTTTTATTAGCCTAAAAAAGATAAAGAATCTTCTATACATATATTTAAACTTCCTTGAAATTGTCCATACTAATAATAATTTGTCAAATAAAATCCAGTTTTTATGTAACAGTCAATGGCGCTATATACCTGAAATCATGCTTTGCCGTGATTCAGGCAGAGAGGGGTAAAATAAATGGAACAAAATAAACACGAATATTCCATAGAATGGGCAGGCCGCAAGCTTACTGTTGAAATAGGCCAGCTCGCAAAGCAGGCTAATGGAGCAGTTATGGTGCGTTACGGCGACACAGCTGTTTTAAGTACTGCTACAGCATCAAAGGAACCAAAAAATCTGGACTTCTTTCCTTTAACTGTAAACTACGAGGAGCGTTTGTATGCAGTAGGAAAAATCCCTGGTGGCTTTATTAAACGTGAAGGCCGTCCAAGTGAAAAAGCGATTTTGGCAAGCCGTTTAATCGACAGACCAATTCGTCCTCTTTTTGCAGACGGTTTCCGAAATGATGTCCAGGTTATCAGTATTGTAATGAGTGTGGATCAGGATTGTCCGCCGGAAATGGCTGCGATGTTTGGTTCTTCACTTGCTTTAAGTGTTTCGGACATTCCATTTGAAGGCCCGATCGCTGGGGTAATTGTTGGACGTATTGATGGTAAATTTATCATCAATCCAACTGTGGAACAAAGTGAAAAGAGCGATATTCATTTATCGGTTGCGGGAACAAAGGACGCAATCAACATGGTAGAAGCGGGTGCCCTTGAGGTTCCTGAAGAAGTCATGCTTGAGGCAATCATGTTCGGTCATGAGGAAATCAAGCGTCTAATTGAATTCCAGGAAAAAATTGTGGCTGAAATCGGTAAAGAAAAATTGAATATTGTTTTATTTGAATTAGACAAAGAACTTGAAGCAGAAGTAAGAGGAATGTGCGAAGGTGAAATGGTACAGGCTATTCAGGTTCAGGAAAAGCACGCCCGTGAAGCGGCCATAAAAGAAGTCAAAGCCAAAGTTCTGGAGAAATACACAGAGCAGGAAGCAAATGATGATACGTTAAAACAAATCAAGCAAATCCTTGATAAGATTGTTAAGGGTGAGGTTCGCCGTTTAATTACTGAGGAAAAGGTTCGCCCGGATGGCCGTGGATTAGAGGAAATTCGTCCGCTGTCTTCACAGGTTAATTTATTGCCTCGTACTCATGGTTCAGGCCTGTTTACCCGCGGTCAGACTCAAGCATTAAGCATATGTACGCTGGGTGCAATGGGTGACGTTCAAATATTGGACGGTTTAGGACTTGAAGAAGAAAAACGTTTTATGCACCATTATAACTTCCCTTCCTTTAGTGTAGGTGAAACAGGTCCAATCAGAGGACCGGGCCGCCGTGAAATCGGGCATGGAGCATTGGGTGAAAGAGCACTTGAGCCAATCATTCCTTCTGAAAAGGATTTCCCATATACTATCAGGCTTGTATCTGAAGTATTGGAATCCAATGGCTCCACTTCCCAGGCAAGTATCTGTGCTAGTACGCTTGCGATGATGGATGCTGGTGTACCTATTAAAGCTCCTGTTGCCGGAATTGCTATGGGTCTTATTAAGTCTGGTGAATACTATTCTGTTTTAACTGATATTCAGGGAATGGAAGACCACCTTGGGGATATGGACTTTAAAGTAGCAGGTACTGAAAAAGGTGTTACTGCACTTCAAATGGATATTAAGATTGAAGGTCTTTCTCGTGAAATTCTTGAAGAGGCGCTTCAGCAGGCTAAAAAAGGCAGAATGCAAATTCTTAAATCTATGCTTGCTACTCTTTCTGAACCAAAACCGCAGCTTTCCAAGTATGCACCTAAGATTTTAACCATGAAAATCAATCCGGATAAAATCCGTGATGTTATTGGGCCAAGCGGTAAGCAGATCAATAAAATCATTGAAGAAACTGGCGTAAAAATTGATATTGAACAAGATGGCACAGTGTTCATTGCTTCAACTAATGAAGAAATGAACCAAAAAGCTAAGCAAATTATTGAGGATATTGTTCGTGAAGTTCAAGTTGGTGAACAATACCTTGGTAAAGTAAAACGAATTGAAAAATTCGGAGCTTTTGTTGAAATATTCGCTGGAAAAGATGGATTGGTCCATATTTCCGAACTTGCTGAAGAGCGCGTAGGAAAAGTAGAGGATGTTGTTTCCATCGGTGATGAAATTTTGGTAAAAGTAACAGAAATCGACCGTCAGGGCCGTGTAAATCTATCACGTAAAGCTGTTCTGAAAGAACAAAAGGAAAGAGAGCAAAAAGAACAAAATCAAGAGTAACACAAAACAGGTATGAAAGGTTAACGTCTCCACGACATATGACAGTGCCTTTCACGCCGGCCGTTGTGCAGTGCTCCAGCTTGCTCTTATTGCTGCAAAATATATATGGAAGTCAGGGGCAACCCTGACTTTTTCCATGTAATAAACCTTACATAAAACGTTCTACCTTGTCCCTCTTCTTCATAATGTTTAAGGAAGGGGGATGTCTAAATGAGGAAAGCAATAAAGATAGCTATACTATTAACAGCAGTCTGGCTGGTTGCTGGCAGCCAAATAACCAATTTTTATAAGGGTGTTATAAAAGCGGAGGTACTTCCTGCTGTGAAACATGGAGACCCCTTGTACCAGGTAATTGTTAAAAACGCTCCCAAATATACGATAAACCCTTCTGATGCAAAAATTGACCGTGTTTGGAAGATGATCCCAGGCTATAATGGCATAAAAGTGGATGTGCCTTCGTCCTATAGAGCCATGAAAAAAAATGGACGGTTTGAAGAAAATAAACTGGTATATGAACAAATAAGACCCGGAATACATCTTAACGATTTGCCGCCTGCACCGATATATAAAGGGAACCCGGACAAACCAATGGTCAGTTTTGCGATAAATGTTGCGTGGGGAAATGAGTTTCTTCCTGATATGCTTGCTACACTTAAAAAGCATAATATCCATACAAGTTTCTTTCTGGAGGGAAATTGGGTAAAGAAAAACCCAGAGCTTGCCAAAATGATTGTTGAAGCAGGACATGAGGTTGGAAACCACTCCTATTCACACCCTGATTTAAAACATATGTCTGCTGAAAAAACGAGACAGGAGCTTCTTACCACAAATGAGGTAATAGAAGCTACAACTGAAGTGAAAGTAAAATGGTTCGCCCCCCCGAGTGGCAGCTATCGGGACGAGACTATTAAAATTGCCAATGATTTAAAAATGAAAACCATCATGTGGACTGTTGATACAATTGATTGGCAAAAGCCTTCTCCTGATACCATTATCGAACGTGTGGTAGGAAAAGCCGGCAATGGATCCATTGTCCTCATGCACCCTACCGCTTCAACTGCCAGGGCCCTTGATCGCCTTATCAGTGATCTAGAGAGAAAAAATTTAACAATTGGCACTATCTCTGATTTAATGAATGAAGAGAGGATTATCGAAAATAATCCGAAGAATTAGCAAAAAGTTGGAGAAAATAATTATAAATTGATTTGCTGCGAAGGCGGACAAATTGCCTATGAACAGGAGGACTTCTTTTGATCAAGAAATATACATGCCAAAATGGAGTAAGAATTGTACTTGAAAATATCCCGACTGTCAGATCCGTTGCGATCGGGGTATGGATTGGAACTGGGTCCAGAAACGAGTCACCTGAAAATAACGGGATTTCTCATTTCCTGGAGCATATGTTCTTTAAAGGTACCAAAACCAAATCTGCAAGGGAAATTGCCGAATCATTTGACAGCATAGGCGGCCAGGTAAATGCCTTTACGTCAAAGGAATATACCTGCTATTACGCAAAGGTGCTGGACACTCATGCTCAATTCGCACTAGATGTCCTATCTGATATGTTCTTTAATTCTACCTTTGTAGATGAGGAATTAAAAAAAGAGAAAAATGTAGTATTTGAAGAAATCAAAATGTATGAGGATACTCCGGACGATCTTGTTCACGATTTATTGGGCAAGGCTGTGTATGGCAGCCATCCGCTTGGATATCCTATTCTGGGAACCGAAGAGACACTAGAAACCTTCACTGGTGAAAAACTGCAGCAGTATATTCATGAGAGATACACACCGGACGATGTTGTTATTTCCATTGCAGGAAATGTTTCCGAAACCTTCATTAATGAAGTAGAAAAGTACTTTGGTTCCTATGAAGGCGGAAAAGGGGAAAGAGGAGAAACAAAACCTGAATTCCATGCCAATCGCATTGCAAGGAAAAAGGAAACAGAGCAGGCACACCTTTGTATTGGCTTTGAAGGTTTGCAGGTCGGCCATAAAGATATTTACAGTTTGATTACACTTAACAATATTTTGGGCGGAAGCATGAGCAGCCGTTTATTCCAGGATGTCCGTGAACAAAAAGGTCTTGCTTATTCAGTTTTCTCCTATCATTCTGCCTATCAGGACAGCGGTATTGTTACCGTTTATGGAGGTACAGGAGCTAAGCAGCTTGATACCCTGTTTGAAACCGTTCAGGAGACACTGGATAAGCTTAAGAAGGATGGCATCACGTCCAAGGAGCTTAATAACAGTAAGGAACAGCTAAAGGGAAGTTTGATGCTAAGCCTTGAAAGCACAAACAGCCGAATGAGCCGAAATGGTAAAAATGAGCTTCTTTTAAAACGTCACCGTTCACTTGATGAGATTACGGAGCAAATTGATGAGGTTACTGAAATTAGTGTAAATGATTTAGCTAATACTATTTTTACAGATCATTACTCTGTTTCTGTTATTGGACCTGAGGGTGAAATGCCTCAAAAATTAAGATAACCTAATTTCCAATCCTAAAACAGTCCTTTTATGGGCTGTTTTTTTGTAGTTTTTGCATGTTAACGAAGGCGGGGCGATTTTCTTGCATTTTATCCTATTACGAGTTTTTGTGCACTATATAGATGCTATAGAAAGGCAATCAAGTTTACTAAATTTTAAAGTGGCAAAATCCGCGACACTCCTCGAAAATGCATTCGCATTTCCTTCGTGCGGTGTTTTTCCAGGATGCTAATTCAATGTCCTGCGGAAAAACGAGCCAGCCGAGACCCCACAGTGAGCAACGAGCGAGGAGGCTCGGTGGTTCGTCCGCGGAAAGGGAGCGGATTTTTGAAAATATCAACAGCTGATTTTTACATGTTACAAAAAGATCATATGTAAAAAATAAGTCTCCTTCATTTAATAAGTCTATTTTTAAAAAAACACCGATAAACTAGTACTAAACAACATGGAGGGGGCTGCCTATATTGCGTTTGAGTGAATTGAGCGGCAAAGAAATTGTAGATGTGAAAAAGGCTGAGCGTTTGGGTATCCTTGGGCAGACAGATTTGGAAATTAATGAAGGAACCGGTCAAATACAAGCTCTCCTTATTCCTTCACTAAAGTGGTTTGGCCTTAGAAAGCAAGGGGATGAAATCAGAGTCCCCTGGAGCCATATCAAGAAAATTGGATCGGATATGATTATCATTGATGTAGCTGGCCAAGGACAAGAGGAATAGTTTTTTTAATAAAGAGTTTATTAACCCAGGCATGAGTCAGATGCCGGGGCTTTTTTTTTAGATAGGGTTTATATACTCACCGAAATGCCCTTACGTTCATAAGATGTTGAAGTAATAAAAGAATGTAATTAAGGATCTTTTGAAAAGAAGGTGAATGTTTTCATGCTGACAGGTATGCAGATTGCCGTTATCGGCGGAGATGCAAGACAGCTGGAAATTATCCGGAAGCTAACCGAGCTGGATGCCAAGATATCACTGGTTGGCTTTGAGCAGCTAGACCATGCCTTTACTGGTGCTGTGAAGGAAAAAATAGATGAAGTTGATTTTTCTAATATGGATGCCATCCTACTCCCCGTTCCAGGTACAAATCTTGAAGGGCAGGTTGAAACCATCTTTTCCAATGAAAAGGTGTATTTTACAGAAGAAATCTTACAAAAAACACCTGCACATTGTACGGTCTATTCTGGTATTACCAATAGTTATCTAAATGGGATTATCAGTAAGACAAAAAGAGAACTCGTTCAGCTCTTTGAACGGGATGATGTTGCCATTTATAATTCGATTCCTACCGTAGAAGGAACTATCATGATGGCCATACAGCATACAGACTTTACAATTCACGGTTCGAATGTTGCCGTTTTGGGTCTTGGAAGGGTTGGGATGAGTGTTGCCAGAACCTTTCACGCACTCGGAGCAAAGGTAAAGGTTGGAGCCAGAAAGAGCGAACATATTGCAAGAATTACAGAAATGGGCGTGGAACCGTTCCATTTAAGCGAAATAGAAAAAGAGGTTAGAGATACAGATATTTTAATTAATACCATCCCGTATTTAATCGTAAGCGCCTCGGTTTTATCCAAGCTGCCTGTGCATACTCTCATCATCGATCTGGCATCAAAACCAGGGGGAACGGATTTCCGCTATGCCGAAAAGCGTGGAATCAAAGCATTACTCGCCCCGGGGCTTCCGGGAATTGTTGCGCCGAAAACAGCTGGACAGATTTTGGCAAATGTTCTGTCTCAATTGCTGCATGATAAGCTGGATAATAGAAAGGGGAACGCTCAATGAGCTTAAAGGGTAAACGTATCGGTTTTGGATTGACTGGTTCACATTGTACGTATGATGCGGTATTTCCGGAAATAGAGAAATTGGTAAATGCAGGGGCAGAGGTCCTTCCGGTAGTAACTTTTACCGTTCAAAGTACAGATACCAGATTTGGTAAAGGTGAAGATTGGATAACAAGGATTGAGGAGCTTACAGGACATAAGGTAATCGACTCCATTGTTAAGGCGGAGCCCCTTGGACCCAGAATTCCTTTGGACTGTATGGTCATTGCTCCTATGACTGGAAATACAATGAGTAAGTTCGCGAATGCCATGACAGATTCCCCGGTTTTAATGGCTGCAAAAGCTACATTAAGAAACCAGAAGCCTGTAGTGGTCGGTATCTCTACCAATGATGCGCTGGGCTTAAATGGTATGAACTTAATGAAATTAATGGCAACGAAAAACATTTATTTTATTCCTTTTGGCCAGGATGATCCTGTTAAAAAGCCTAATTCAATGGTTGCCAGAATGACAATGCTATCGGAAACTATTGAGGAAGCAATAAATGGAAAACAACTGCAGCCAGTGCTGGTAGAAAGGTATAAAGATCAGGATTAAGATTCATTCTCTCGTAAGTTAAAAGGTTATCCTTTCGGAGGGAATATGGTAAAATAAATTAATGCTTTTTAACAAACAACAACCCAGTTAGGAAGCGAGTGTTAATTTTTATTTTTCAGGAGCTTAAAGCATCCTGTCGATATTCCCGAAGAAATAACCAAGAGATTTTTGAAACTGCAGAGAGAGTGGAAGGGGTTTTTGGAATGAAAAAGCAAAACGGATACCATGTTGCCGTTGTTGGTGCAACTGGCGCGGTTGGACAGCAAATGATTCAAACATTGATGAACCGGAACTTTCCGATTGAAAAATTAACATTATTATCTTCTGCCAGATCAGCTGGAACTACTAAAGTAATCAATGGCAAAGAATATACGATACAGGAAGCAAAGCCTGAAAGCTTTGAAGGCGTAGACATAGCTTTGTTCAGTGCAGGCGGCAGCGTGTCAAAAGAACTTGCACCTGAAGCTGCAAAACGGGGAGCAATTGTTGTAGACAATACAAGCGCATTCAGAATGGCAGAAAACATTCCTCTAGTGGTACCAGAAGTAAATGAAGAGGATTTGCACAAACATAATAATATTATTGCTAATCCAAATTGTTCTACCATCCAAATGGTAGTTGCTCTTGAGCCAGTGAGGAAAAAATATGGCTTGAAGAAGATCATTGTTTCAACTTATCAAGCTGTTTCCGGAGCGGGAGCAGTAGCGATCGAGGAATTAAGAGCCCAGACAAAAGCTATTGCAAATGGTGAAAAGCCAGAAGCAAACATCCTGCCTGTAAAAAGCGGTGAAAAGCATTACCAAATCGCATATAATGCTATTCCTCAAATCGATAAATTTGAAGAAAATGGCTTTACATTTGAAGAAATGAAAATGATCAATGAAACGAAAAAAATTATGCACATGCCGGAGCTGCAGGTTTCTGCGACATGTGTAAGGCTTCCGGTAGAGACAGGCCATTCTGAATCCGTTTATTTTGAAGTAGAACAGGATGGCGTTAGTGCCGAGGAAATTAAGGCACTTCTTAAAGATGCCCCAGGAGTAGTACTGCAGGACGATCCGGCTAACCAAGTATATCCAATGCCTGCAAACTGTGTTGGTTCAAACGATGTGTTTGTTGGCCGTATCAGAAAAGACCTGGATGAATCTCGCGGATTCCATATGTGGGTTGTTTCCGATAACCTTTTAAAAGGTGCAGCCTGGAATTCAGTACAGATTGCTGAAAGTTTAATGAAACTAGATATTATTTAAAAGAGATAGACAACACAAAGGCAGGTTTGAGGTGTAATAATGAAACTTATTGTTCAGAAATTTGGCGGAACGTCAGTAAAAGATGAAAAAAGCCGGATGCATGCCCTAAGGCATATAAAGCAGGCATTATCTGACGGATACAAAGCGGTTGTGGTTGTATCTGCCATGGGCAGAAAAGGAGATCCGTACGCAACAGACACCTTGCTTTCCTTAATTGGCGGGAACCTCAGCAAGATTAGCAAACGGGAACATGATTTACTTCTTTCCTGCGGGGAAGTTATTTCGAGTGTAGTCTTTTCCAATATGCTCCTTGAACATGGAATCAATGCTACAGCCTTAACTGGCGCTCAGGCAGGGTTCCGGACTAATGCAGACCATTCCAATGCGAAAATAATGGAGATGAAATGCGACCGCCTATTGCGGGAACTGGAGACTTCAGATGTAGTAGTAGTAGCCGGTTTTCAGGGAGCAGCCAAAAATGGTGATGTTACAACGATTGGACGCGGCGGAAGTGATACATCGGCTGCAGCCCTTGGTGCTGCCTTAAATGCGGAATGGATTGATATTTTTACCGATGTCGAAGGAATTATGACAGCAGATCCACGTATCGCTGAAAACGCCAGGCCATTATCTGTTGTAACTTATACAGAGGTTTGCAACATGGCTTATCAGGGGGCAAAGGTTATACACCCCCGTGCGGTAGAGATTGCGATGCAGGCGAAGGTTCCCATTCGGATTCGCTCAACGTATTCGGATAGTCCTGGAACTCTCGTAACTACTCTTAATAAGGAAAACAGGGGCAGTGACATAAAAGAAAGGCCTGTAACAGGGATTGCACATGTGTCCAATGTGACTCAAATTAAAGTTACAGCTAAAAAAGGGCAGTATGATCTTCAGGCAGAAGTCTTCAAGGCTATGGCAAATGAAAGAATCAGTGTAGACTTTATCAATATTTCTCCGAATGGAGTGGTTTACACGGTTTCTGAGGAAATGACCAATAAAGCAATTGAGGTATTGGAAAGCCTTGGCCATGACCCAGCCTTGGAACGTAATTGTGCGAAGGTATCAGTCGTGGGAGCAGGGATGGCTGGAATGCCAGGAGTTGCATCGAAAATTGTCGTTGCTCTTTCTGAACAGGGAGTGCGGATTTTGCAATCGGCTGACAGCCATACTACTATTTGGGTTCTGGTTAAACAAGAGGATCTGGTTAAGTCAGTAAATGCCCTCCATGATGCCTTTGAATTGGATAAAGAACATCTGGAGTACGAGAAGAAAGATTTGTAATCAGAACAAGTAATAATAAAAAGGATATCCTCCGGGCTGGTGAACAGTAATTTGTCCAATCAGCCCGGCCAGGTGGAGGGAGCAGAATAAATGGCGATTTTCGGACGAGTATCTACCGCAATGATTACCCCTTTTGATAAAAAAGGACATATTGACTTTGCAAAAACAACCCAACTTATTAACTATTTAATTGAAAATGGAACAGAATCACTCGTTGTTGCTGGAACAACTGGAGAATCACCAACCCTATCAAAAGAAGAAAAACTGGCTTTATTTGACCATGTTGTTAAAGCGGTTGATAAAAGGGTTCCAGTCATTGCGGGAACTGGAAGCAATAATACTTACGCCTCAATTGAACTGACCAAAAAGGCAGAGCAATTGGGCGTTGATGCCATTATGGTGGTTGCTCCATATTATAATAAGCCAAATCAGGAAGGGCTCTATCAGCACTTTAAAGCTGTGGCTGAGGCAACAACCCTGCCAGTAATGGTTTACAATATACCAGGCCGTTCAGTTGTAAATATTCTACCTGATACAATTATCCGCCTTGCGGAGATTCCAAATATTGTGGCCGTTAAGGAAGCAAGCGGCGATCTAAATGCAATGACACGGATTATTGCCATTACTTCTGATGATTTCTATCTTTACAGCGGTGATGACGGAATCACTCTTCCAGTACTTGCTATTGGCGGAGCAGGAATCGTTTCGGTTGCATCCCATGTAATAGGAAAAGAAATGCAGGAAATGGTTCAAGCCTTTTTAAACAAGGAAAATGAAAAGGCAGCTCTCCTCCATCAGAAGCTGCTCCCAATTATGCAAGGGCTCTTTGCAGCACCAAACCCATCTCCAGTCAAAACTGCACTGCAGTTAAAGGGATTGGATGTTGGTTCAGTCCGCCTGCCTATGGTGCCGCTAACCGAACAGGAAAGAGCTACATTGGCCTCACTTTTAAATTTGTAAATAATATACAAAGCCAGCAGGAAAAATCCCTGCTGGCCTTTCTTTAGCTAATTAGAATTTAGATCCATAAATTCTGAACGCACGACGGACAGGAGGTCCTAGTCAGGCGAAAGGCACAGGATGTGCCGTTTTGAGCGTGATAAGCAAAATTAGGGCATTCGCCAAAGGACTTGGTGTATTCCAAGTTTTTCCAAGCTAAATTTTAACGAATGCAGATGCGGACAACGTAAAGTCTGTTATTCGCCGGGTATCTTTATATTTGCGATTTATTTCCGATGGCTGTGTTATTAGCCTTGATTCGAAAACTATTAGCTATAACGAGCATGGCAATTACAGTTGTTATAAGCAGGCCATGCATGCTCGCAACCATTTCAGGCAGCGGCAGTTTTTTTAACAGAAGAGGTGCAACCAGGAATCCAAGTGCAAATCCCAGGGATTTCAACAAATTTCATACTCCAAAAATTCTTCCGCGAATCGAATTATCTGCTTTTTGAAGAATTGTGGAATAAAGCGTGGTAAATGCCGCATCAAAAATCCCAGTAAAAAAAGCAAAGGGAAAGACTACCAGGGGATTAACGGATGACAGAAAGGTGATAAAACCGGCAGACATTAGAGAAGCAGAGACAAAGCCTACTACATAAAGCCGATGCCCGTCAGCCACTTAAGCTTTGGCAGAATTATGGTGGATAGCAGAACCTACTCCCCAAAATCCCCAAATAAACCCGTAGTAGAGACTCAGCCGGACTGGATCCGTTTTTTCCGCCAGCAAGGGAATCCCGATATTGTGTGAACTTCCCGCGAAGGCTCCCACCAAAAATACAATATTTATCATGAGAAGATAGGGAGCTAATTTAATATAAGAATAAACCTCTTTAAGATCGAGACCAATGGCCTAATTTTATCTTTTACTCCATTTGCCAATGGCTTCATCTGAGTCTCCTCTTGATCCCATTTCATCTTCATTAATACACAGGCGGAAACGATGTAAGTAATAGCATCAATAAGAAGGGTGGCTTTGAATCCCAAAAAGCTGGTAATGATGCCGGAGGAGATAAATCCTGCAACCATACTTATGGAGGTCAGCCGTGAGATAAGAGAGTTCGTCTCGAGTACTTTATCTTCTCCAAAAATTTGAGGAGTTTCAGCACTGAAGCTGACGGCAAAAAAGCTTCCGCTTAACCCAATGAATAAAGAAACAGCTGTTATCATCACTGGATTAGGAAAAGGAATGACAAGGAGAATAATAGCACCCCTTAACCAGTCTGTTATAATCATAATTTTTCTTCTATCAAACCTGTCTGCCACCAGGCCGGACAAAATGCTGGAAATGACACCTCCGAAGGTGCGCAGTGCCATAGAGGCAGCAAGCCAGCCCGAGCTGTCTGTAGCGGCGTAAACAACCGCATTTAATGCGATCATATCCATAAAGGATCCCAGATCGGAGAAAGCTTTTACATATAAGTAGATTTTTCTGTTCATACTGTACATCTTTTTTTTATAAGTTGACTGTTAAAAGGAACTCTGCGACACTCCAGTAGAAAAACGGGCTTTTAAGACCCTACATCCAGGCACGAGACAGGATGCTTGACTGATTGCCCGCGGAAAGCGAGTCTATTTTTGCTTTAATTACACAACAAAGTTTAAAAAGAGCCTAAATAAAAACCAATAAAATTTAACAGTTAAATATTATTGTAAGGTTAGGGCACTTGTTTCGCAATGCGGAATTTGCCCTCTTTTATGAAATTTCTGATAAAGTTAAAAATCAAAAAATGAAAGGTATACGGTAATTGGTTGTAAAGCCTTTCAAATTTCAAGTATAATGGTTGTAACTGATTTCGATCGGCACAACATCAAAGTAGGAGGAAGCATAACTTGAGAAAGAGAAAGAATAATACCATCAAGCTTATAGCGCTTGGAGGAGTAGGAGAAATAGGCAAGAATATGTACGTGGTAGAAGTGGACAAGGATATTTTTGTCGTTGATGCCGGCTTAATGTTCCCCGAGGATGAAATGCTAGGCATTGATGTCGTAATTCCTGACATTTCCTACCTTACTGATAATAAGGAAAGAGTAAAAGCAATTTTCCTTACCCATGGCCATGAAGACCATATCGGAGCCTTAACCTATGTACTCCGCAAAATGGATGTTCCTGTATACGGAACTCGCTTAACACTGGCTCTTGCCAAGGCAAAAATGAAGGAACAGGACTTTAGGGGGAACCCGGAGTTTATTGAAGTGGATTCAAGTTCGGTTATTGAAATGGAGTCCGTTAGTGTAAGCTTTTTTAGAACCAATCACAGCATTCCTGATTCTGTGGGAATATGTTTCCATACGTCTGAGGGAGCGATAGTGCAGACAGGGGATTTTAAGTTTGACCAGGCAGCTACCAAATTGTATAAAGCGGAAATCGGAAAAATGGCTGGTATAGGAGAAAAGGGTGTACTATGCCTTCTTTCAGACAGCACAGATGCAGAAAAACCCGGTTACACAGTTTCTGAAGCAAATGTTGCACAGGAAATGAGCAAAGCATTTTTCAATGCACCAGGAAGAATTATTGCAGCTTGTTTCGCATCTGACGTAAATCGTATTCAGCATGTCTTTGATTCCGCGCTTGAAAGCGGCCGAAAAGTAGCTGTAGTAGGGAAAAGTCTTGAGCGCATTTACCATATCGCCCTTGATTTAGGCTATTTGAATGTAGCTGAAGATCTCATTATCCCAATTGCGGACATCTCCAACTATCCGGAAAGGGAAATTGTTGTTCTTACAACAGGCAGCCAGGGTGAACCGATTGAAGCTCTGCAAAAAATGGCCAAGCAAACTCATAAACAAGTAAATATTCAAAATGGAGATACTGTTATAATAGCTGCTTCTCCGTTAAAGGGCAGCGAAGTATTTTTGTTTAAAACCGTTGATATGCTTTTCCGCGCGGGTGCAAACGTGATTTCCGGAAGAAGAACCATTCACGCCTCGAGCCATGGCAGCCAGGAAGAATTAAAATTCATGATTAATTTAATGAATCCCAAATTCTTTATTCCCGTACATGGTGAGTATAGAATGCTGAAGGCTCATATGAAAGTAGCACAGGCATGTGGAATTCCGTCTGAGAATATCTATATTGCCGAAAAAGGGGAAGTTATTGAAATTAAGGATGGTAAAATGATGCCAGGAGGCAAGGTGCTATCTGGAAATGTTCTGATTGATGGCATTGGAGTAGGGGACGTAGGCAATATAGTTCTCCGCGACAGACGCCTTTTATCCCAGGATGGTATTTTAATTGTAGTTGTCACTCTTTCAAAAAAAGAGAAAAATATAGTTGCAGGGCCCGAAATCATCTCCCGTGGATTTGTGTATGTCCGCGAATCTGAGAAGTTAATGGATGATTCCGTAAAGCTGGTAAGAGACGTAGTAGAAAAGAATGTTGCAAAAGAGTCTTTTGACTGGTCCAGTTTAAAACAGGAAATGAGAGATGAGCTGAACAGGTTCTTGTTTGAAAAAACAAAAAGAAGACCAATGATTATGCCGATCATCATGGAAGTAGCAGAGAAAAAAGCATAAGGATATCGAGGAAAACGGCGGGCAGAAATGCTTTGCCGTTTTTTTTAGAGTCAGTATGGTGTTGGTAGAAAGGCTTGAGCACATTCTGCTTATAAAAAGGGGACTAAAAGTGTTCAATAATGGCTGCAGAGAGAACAACCCGCTTCAAGAAGAGTCGCCAAATTTCTAATAAGTAATTCATCATAATATTTTGTGCCAGTTGTTTCTAATTCTACAGGAATGAATTTACCCTAAAGGATAATACTAACCATATATTATGTCTGAAGGGAGAACTTAGGATGAATAATGACTATACACAAAATGACATGGAGCAGGAGCCACAAAAGGAAGAAAGGCCTGCTTCAGCTCTTATAGAAAAAATCCAGCAGCTTGGTCAGACAAATGTTCCGCAGCTTTCCAGTGATTCTAAGATCCATTGCCTTACAATAATTGGCCAGATTGAAGGTCATCTTGCACTGCCGCCGCAAAATAAGACGACTAAATATGAGCATTTGCTTCCACAACTGGTCGCTATCGAGCAAAACCCAAATATCGAAGGTCTGCTTGTTGTTCTAAATACAGTTGGCGGTGATGTGGAGGCTGGTCTTGCTATTTCAGAAATGCTTGCTTCGCTTTCGAAGCCTACCGTTTCCATTGTTTTAGGAGGAGGCCATTCGATTGGAGTGCCGATTGCAGTATCTTGCAATTACTCTTTTATAGTAGAAACAGCCACGATGACGATTCACCCAATTCGTCTTACAGGATTGGTAATAGGAGTTCCACAGACATTTGAATATCTTGATAAGATGCAGGAGCGCGTCGTAAATTTTGTAACGAAGCATTCAAATATAACAGAAGAAACGTTCAAGGATTTAATGTTTGCAAAAGGAAACCTAACAAGAGATATCGGTACGAATGTAATTGGAACAGATGCAGTAAATTCAGGCCTGATTGATGAAGTCGGCGGGCTGGGTTTAGCAATGAAGAAACTTAATGAACTGATTGATCTTCATAAATCGCAAAGTGCTGAGGGGCTGGTTCAATGATTCTATATACAGTTATGCCGCTTGAACAGGTTTTCCCTGAAGAAAGCACTGTTTACGGAAAAGTAAAGCAGGTAACATTTCAAGGAATCCCTCTCATGGTGGAAGCGGAAGATTTTCAATATGCCAGGGTTGTGCGGGTTTTAAGCACAAATCCACAGGATTTTCTGGATGAAAGATGCTGTCCGGGAACCAAAATTTCTTTTTCATTTCTGGAAGGTTTGTCCTCATAAAGGCGACATTATGGTATAATCAGGGTAGGGAGACAAAGGCAGCCATATGAGGCTGCTTTCTTCCTTTATTACATATTTATGAGGACTATGTGCGGTAAAACCAAACAAGAGAAGATATATTAAAAGAAACATAAGGTGATCAAATGGCCAAAAAAAAGCGAAGACAAACAAGAAAAAAAGATAATCCCTTAAAAAGAACAGCCCAATTTGAATTGACAGGGCTTGTTTTATTATCTTTATCCATCATTGCCGCAGCGGATTTGGGCCGGGCAGGGAAAGTTTTCATTAACTTTTTCCGTTTTTGGATGGGTGAATGGTACATAATTAGTGTGATTGGGCTAATGATAATTAGTATTTATTTAATGTGGAAAAGAGAAGTTCCTTTTTTCTTTAGCAGGAGATTAATAGGGCTTTATTTTCTTATTGGCTCTATTTTATTATTCGACCATATTTATCTCTTTCACTCTCTGTCTAAGGATGGAGCATTTGAGAATGCAAGTGTTATAAAAAGGACCTTTAATCTTTATAAAGATGAAATATACGGAAGAACCAGTACACATGAGCTTGGGGGCGGCATGATCGGGGCTGTGCTGTTTGCCATGACATACTTCCTTTTTGCTGAAACAGGGGCAAAGCTGGTTGCCGTTCTTTTTATCCTGATTGGGATTACTCTGCTTACAGGCAGGACGGTCGGGGATGCATTGGGAAGAATCCTTCCTGCCATGTTTGGCTTTGGGAAGGATCAGTGGGATGCATTTAAAACTGATGTTTCAGAATGGAAACAGAAAAGGCAGGAAAACCGCTCTGAGCAAAAAGAAGAGAAGAAAAAAGCACGGTCTGAAAAACCAGCCAGTGCTCAGGCACCAGTTACAACCATTCCTCAGGCCAATACAGAGGCTGTGGATGATATTATCCCTGAACCGATTATTTCGAGCTTTGCAGACCGTGCCTATCCGGAAGAACGGCAGCCCAAAGAAGTGCATGAAGAAGCCAAGGCGAAAAGTAAACCGGATAAGACAGAGGCTCAGGAGGAGGATAATACTCCTCCAATTACCTTTACCGAGGTTGAAAATCAGGCATATGAATTGCCTCCGTTACGATTGTTGAAGCTTCCGGGAAAAACTGACCAAAGCGGGGAATATGAATTAATCCATGCTAATGCTGCCAAACTTGAAAGAACCTTCCAAAGTTTTGGTGTTAAAGCACGTGTTACCCAGGTACACTTAGGCCCAGCTGTTACAAAGTACGAAGTGCATCCCGATGTGGGTGTTAAGGTTAGCAAAATAGTAAGCTTAAATGATGATTTGGCTTTAGCGTTAGCGGCCAAAGATATCCGAATAGAAGCCCCTATTCCAGGAAAATCAGCTATCGGAATTGAAGTTCCAAACTCAGAGGTAGCAATGGTATCATTGCGGGAGGTCCTAGAATCAAAGCAAAACGACAAACCTGATGCCAAGCTCCTTATTGGGCTGGGGCGAGATATTACGGGTGAAGCGGTTTTAGCCGAATTAAACAAAATGCCCCATCTTCTTGTTGCTGGTGCAACAGGAAGCGGAAAAAGCGTATGTATAAATGGCATTATAACGAGCCTCTTAATGAGAGCTAAGCCTCATGAAGTGAAACTGATGATGATCGATCCCAAAATGGTTGAATTGAATGTATATAACGGTATCCCTCATTTGCTTGCTCCAGTAGTAACCGATGCCAAGAAGGCATCTCAGGCTCTAAAAAAAGTAGTTAGCGAGATGGAACGCCGCTATGAATTATTCTCACATACGGGAACAAGAAATATTGAAGGCTATAATGACCACGTGAGAAAACACAATCTGGAAGAAAACGATAAGCAGCCGTTGCTTCCTTATATTGTCGTAATTGTCGATGAGCTTGCTGATTTAATGATGGTGGCCTCGAACGATGTGGAAGATTCCATTACACGTCTCGCTCAAATGGCCCGTGCTGCAGGTATACATTTAATTATCGCAACCCAGCGCCCTTCCGTTGATGTTATCACAGGTGTCATCAAGGCCAATATTCCCTCAAGGATTGCTTTTGCTGTTTCCAGTATGACGGATTCAAGAACCATATTGGATATGGGTGGAGCGGAAAAGCTTCTGGGCAGAGGAGATATGCTCTTCCTTCCTGTTGGAGCTTCCAAGCCTGTCAGAGTACAGGGAGCATTTTTATCTGATGAAGAAGTAGAAGATACAGTGAATTTCGTAATCTCCCAGCAAAAGGCTCAATATCAGGAGGAAATGATCCCTGATGATATTCCCGAAGCCAGTGGTGAAGTGGATGATGATTTATATAAGGATGCAGTTGATTTGATTGTGGAGATGCAAACTGCTTCTGTTTCTATGCTGCAGCGCCGTTTCCGGATAGGTTATACAAGGGCAGCCCGCCTCATTGACGAAATGGAGGCCAGGGGAGTTGTAGGGCCTTATGAAGGCAGCAAACCACGTGCAGTACTTGTAACAAAACCAAAAGAAGAAGCTAGTTCGTAAAAAAAGGCTGTATTCGTTTTATAGATGACAGAACGTGATCTTGTCCATTAGAAAAGGTCTTTCATACGGGGTATGAAAGACAAAAAGGGTCGAAGCACCAAAAATATCTTAAATCAATCAGCAAAGTTTTTCTAAACGCCGGCTTTTTTAGCTGGCGTTTATTTTGGCTAATAGAGTTTATATTCATAAATTCTGAACGCACGACAGAGACAAGGAAAGCTTCGTCCGCGATGTCATCGCACGAAGGAAAAGCACCAGTTTTTCCAAGGATATCCCAGTCAGGCGAAAGGCACAGAATATAAAAAGCTACGGTCAGCTTTGCCTCGCACGAAGAAAAAGCATAACTTTTTCGAGGATATGCCATTTTGAGTGTGATAAGCAAAACTAAGTTATCCGCCAATAGGACTTGACATATGGTAATTTAATAATATTTTTTTCAGAAATAAGGCTAATACCTTTTTTCTGAAACCCTACCTATTTATATAGAAATATCTAGTTAAAGGTTATAGTATTGTAAACCTTTTCATAATAGTGAAAAATGTTTAACCCAAATAAACAACTAAATGAAGGCATTTCCAAAATCTTATTATATCAAATAAAAGGATGCAGAATTACGTGAATTTTGACAATTAAAATCATTTTAGCTTTTTTCGACAAAATCAATAAATGCTATTTATTTATACCCTTAAAAATGTTATAGTATTTTCGATTAGTAGGAATGATTATACATCAGATGTCTGATGTCTTAGGAAAAAGAGCTGGAGGAACCTGCATGTCTATTAAGTCAGATAACCGACATTTGTACTTACAAGTTATCGATCGGTTAAAGCAAGATATTGAAGAAGGGAGATATAAAGAAAGAGAAAAATTGCCTTCCGAATTCGATCTTGCTAAACATCTGGGTGTAAGCAGGGCTACTCTTCGAGAAGCATTACGCATACTTGAAGAGGAAAACGTAATTATTCGGCGCCACGGCGTTGGAACATTCGTAAATGCCAAACCATTGTTTACCTCAGGGATCGAACAGCTTAACAGTGTCACGAACATGATTAAGCAAGCAGGCATGAAACCAGGGACGATTTTCCTGAGTTCATCAACCCAAGGGGCTACCGAAGAGGATATTCGCCGTTTTTCCTGCTCACCGGAAGAAGAGATTGTATTGATTGAAAGGGTTCGTACCGCCAATGGGGATCCGGTCGTATATTGCATCGACAAGGTTCCAGAACATATTTTTCCCGATAACCTTCCCAGAGGAGAAGAGTCTATCTTCAATATCCTTGAAGAAATGGCAAATCGGAGGATTACATACGCGGTGACCCAGATTGAGCCACTTGGCTATCATGAAAAAATATCTCCTATCCTGGAATGTGAGCCAGAAACAGCATTGCTCGTTTTGAAGCAAATGCATTTTGATGAGACGGATGAACCTATACTTTTTTCGGTAAACTACTTTAGGGCAGATAAGTTCAGTTTTCAGGTTCTGAGAAAAAGAGTTTAATTTTTTATTATTCTTGAAAACGCAAACAAGATTTTCTATTTAGACGTTTCTACTAAATCAAACAACATTCTCTAGGGGGAAAAAAACCTTGAAAAAGCGTAAATTTGGCCTAGCTTTATCGCTTGTCTTAGCTGCCGGAACACTGTTAGGTGCTTGTGGTAAATCAAATGATGACACTAAAAACAATGCATCCAAAGGTGAAAACAAAGAAAAAGCCTACACAGTTGCAATGGTTACTGACGTCGGTGGTGTTGATGACAAGTCTTTCAACCAATCTGCATGGAAAGGTCTTCAAGATTACGGTAAAGAAAATGGCCTGGAGAAAGGTAAAAATGGGTTTGACTACCTTCAATCCACATCTGATGCTGACTATTCCACGAACCTAAATACTCTTTCACGCCAAGGCTACAATTTAGTATTTGGTATTGGTTTCTTAATGCATAATGCTGTTGACGAAATTGCACAGCAGCAGCCAAAAAGCAATTTTGCTATCATTGATGATGAAGTAAAACAGCCAAACGTAGCAAGCGTTCTATTTAAAGAGCAAGAAGCTGCCTTCCTTGCTGGTGTAGCAGCGGCATTACAAACTAAATCAAATAAAATTGGTTTCATCGGCGGTATGAAAATTCCTGTTATCGAACGTTTTGAAGCTGGTTTCTTAGCTGGTGTTCAAGCTGCTAAGCCTGAAGCGAAAGTTGATGTTCAATATTCCGGAGCATTTGACAAAGCCGAGCTTGGTCAAACAATTGCTTCAAAAATGTATGCTTCTGGTGACGATGTTGTATTCCATGCTGCTGGTGCGACTGGAAACGGATTATTCAAAGAAGCTACTGACCTTAAGAAAAAGAATCCTGACAAAGAAATTTGGGCAATTGGTGTAGACCAAGACCAAAGCTTTATGGGTCCGGACGTAGTTCTTACATCTGCGATGAAACGTGTTGACCTTGCTGTTAAAGATGTTGCTGATAAAGCTAAAGATGGCAAATTCCCTGGCGGCCAAACAACAGTTTATGGCCTGCATGAAGATGGCGTTGGCTTAGCTCCTGTAAACAGCAAAGCTTCCGCTAAAGATGCAATTGATAAAGCAGTTAAAGAATGGACTGCCAAAATTAAAGATGGTTCAGTTAAAGTTCCGGGAACACTTAAAGAGCTAAAAACTTTTAAAGCACAATAATGAATCCATATGGAATAAGCGGGGAAATTACCGCCCGCCTATTCCTTTTTAATGAATTGAAACTTTAATTGAAGTGTAGAATCTGTGATTCTACCTTTCACTTAGAGTTTTAAAGAGGGAGGTTTCCCCTGTTTTTTTTAAGGAGAAAAGTCTGACCTCTTACTACTATGAATAATTTCCAAAAACCTTTATAAAAGGAAGTGAAAAATAATGGAATATGTTATTGAGATGCTTAATATCCGTAAAGAATTCGGCAACTTTGTTGCAAATGATAACATAACTCTTCAATTAAAGAAGGGCGAAATTCATGCACTGCTTGGTGAAAACGGTGCAGGAAAAACTACTTTAATGAATGTTCTTTTTGGTTTGTACCAGCCTGAACAAGGTGAAATTCGTGTTAAGGGTAAACCTGTTAAAATATCTAATCCGAATATTGCCAATGACCTTGGGATCGGAATGGTTCACCAGCATTTTATGCTTGTTGATAAATTTACAGTTACTGAGAATATTATTTTAGGGAAAGAAATTACAACTGGCGGTCGAATCAATCTTAAAAAAGCAGAAAAAGAAGTTCGGGATATTTCCGAACGTTATGGATTGGCCGTAGACCCTCAAGCGAAAATATCCGAAATTTCAGTTGGAATGCAGCAGCGTGTTGAAATCTTAAAAACACTTTATCGTGGAGCGGAAATTTTAATTTTTGATGAGCCGACTGCCGTATTAACACCACAAGAAATTAAAGAACTAATCCAAATTATGAAAACGCTAATAAAAGAAGGTAAATCCATCATTCTCATCACACATAAATTGAGAGAAATTATGGAAGTTGCCGATCGCTGTACTGTTATCCGTAAAGGAAAAGGGATTGGTACAGTTAATGTTAGTGAAACAAACCCGAATGAACTTGCTAACTTAATGGTTGGCCGTGAAGTTGTTTTTAAAACAGAGAAAAAAGAGGGCATTCCAAAAGAGGATGTACTTGATGTTAAGGACCTTGTCGTTAAAGATGCTCGGGGTATAGCTGTAGTTAATGGTTTAAATTTGACCGTTCGGGCGGGTGAGATTGTAGGAATTGCCGGTGTAGATGGAAACGGACAATCTGAATTTATTGAAGCCATTACCGGATTAAGAAAAGCTGAAAGCGGAAGTATTAAATTAAACGACAACGAGCTTATGGGTCTTACACCGCGTAAAATTACTGAAACTGGGGTTGGACATATTCCTCAGGACCGACACAAACATGGCTTAGTTCTAAATTATCCGATTGCTGAAAATATGGTTTTGCAAACCTATTATAAAAAGCCTTTTTCAAAAAATGGCATCTTAAACTTCAAGGAAATTTACTCAAAAGCCAAAAAATTGATTGCTGAATTCGATGTTAGGACTCCAAGTGAATATGCATTAGCACGCGCCCTTTCCGGAGGAAATCAGCAAAAAGCTATTATTGGACGTGAAGTAGATCGGAATCCGGATTTGCTTATAGCAGCACAGCCTACTCGCGGATTGGATGTCGGAGCCATTGAGTTTATCCATAAACGTTTGATTGAACAGCGTGATAACGGGAAAGCGGTATTATTGGTTTCTTTTGAGCTTGATGAAATCATGAATGTCAGTGATAGAATAGCGGTTATATATGAAGGAAGAATTGTAGCTGTTGTTAACCCTAAGGAAACGACGGAACAAGAACTTGGTCTATTAATGGCTGGCTCGAATCGGAAAGAAGCGGGGGAAGGAACACATGTCTAAACGCTTGCGTAATATTTTAACTCCACTTATCGCTGTAGTGTTAGGTATCATCGTTGGGACGATTATCATGCTAGTAAGCGGATATGATCCTGTGGCAGCCTATACAGCTTTGTGGAATGGTGCTTTTGGCGATGTTTATTATACCGGTGAGGTTATCCGCCAGGTAACTCCTTATATCTTAGCAGGTCTTGCGGTTGCATTTGCCTTCCGGGTTGGCTTGTTTAATATCGGTGTTGAAGGTCAATTTATTGTTGGCTGGCTTGCAGCGGTATGGGTCGGGGTTTCGTTTGATCTGCCTAAAATCATTCACTTGCCGCTTGCTATTATAGCCGCAATGGTTGCTGGTGGGATATGGGCGTTTATACCGGGCTTATTAAAAGCCCGTTTCCGGGTTCATGAAGTTATCGTAACGATTATGATGAACTACATTGCCTTGCACTCAGTCAATTACATTATCAATAATAAATTAAATCAAGGTTCTTCCAAAACAGGTATGATTCATGACTCAGCATCCTTACGGTCTCCGTGGCTTCAGGAAATTACGACACATTCAACCCTCCACTGGGGTATTATTATTGCCATTATAGGTTGTGTTTTTATGTGGTTCCTATTAGAAAAGACCACAAGAGGTTTTGAATTGCGAGCAGTAGGTTTCAACCAGGATGCAGCCCATTATGCTGGGATGAGCGTTAATAAAAATATTATCCTTTCAATGGTGATTTCCGGTTGCTTCGCCGGTGTAGCAGGTGCCATGGAAGGATTGGGTACTTTTGGATATATGGCCGTTCAGGGCGGATTTACCGGTGTTGGCTTTAACGGTATTGCCGTTGCTTTGCTTGGCGGCAATACAGCTATTGGGGTATTCTTCGCTGCGTTGCTCTTTGGTGCTTTAAAAATCGGAGCTTTATCAATGCCTCTTGAAGCAGGTGTACCAAAAGAACTTGTTGATATCATTATTGCCTTGATTGTATTCTTTGTTGCTTCCAGCTATATCATAAGGATAGTTCTTGATCGATTCGGTAAAAAGGAGGTGAAGTAAGTGAGCTTTATGCAAATTTTAATGATCGTTATTCCGTCCACATTATTATGGGCTGCTCCACTTGTCTTCACTGCATTAGGCGGTGTATTCTCGGAACGTTCAGGTGTTGTCAATATCGGTCTTGAAGGATTAATGGTAATTGGTGCATTCTCTGCCGTTGTATTTAACATTACATTTGCCGGCACATTTGGAGCTGCAACACCTTGGATTGCCTTATTGGTAGCGATGGCAGCAGGTGCAATATTTTCTCTATTGCATGCTGTTGCGGCAATTACATTCCGTGCTGACCATACTGTTTCCGGTGTGGCTATCAACTTACTGGCTACTGGTTTAACTTTGTTTTTAGTTAAGTTAATTTATAATAAAGGTGAAACTGATATTATCAAACAAAGCTTTAGTAAAATTGATATTCCGGTCCTAAAGGATATTCCGGTTATTGGAAAAATCTTTTTCCAAAATACTTACTGGACCTCTTTTGTAGCCATTATCGTTGCTGTAATTGCATGGTATATCATTTATAAAACTCCATTTGGATTACGTTTGCGTTCTGTAGGGGAACATCCAATGGCTGCGGATACAATGGGAATTAATGTTACCAAGATGCGTTATTTAGGCGTAATAATATCTGGTGCACTTGGTGGTATTGGCGGAGGCGTTTATGCAGAGTCGATTTCTTCAAACTTCAGCCATGCAACCATTAGCGGCCAAGGCTTCATGGCGCTTGCGGCGATGATTTTTGGAAAATGGCATCCACTAGGTGCTATGGGAGCGGCTATATTCTTTGGGTTTGCTCAAAGTATTAGTATTATCGGATCCAGCTTACCGTTCCTAAAATCAATACCAGATGTATATCTTTTAATTGCTCCTTACGTGTTAACCATTTTAGCGTTGACAGGGTTTATCGGCCGTGCAGAAGCTCCTAAAGCGGATGGAGTTCATTATATTAAAGGCAGCAGATAAGAACATAATAAAAATCCCTCCTTTTCAAAGGGGGGATTTTTTATTAATTCTATTTAATTTCTCCGGCGCTGTTAGAAAAAATTCTCCTTGCACATTCCACGCTTGTCAGAAACTTTGAATTCATGATAATGTTGATTTATAGGATTATAGAAAAAATTGGATAAAAAGGTAACAATAAAGCGCGGAGAGGGAAGACTTATGCGGTTTACACTTTATTTAAAGGATTACGAGACAGAAAAAATATTTTCATTCTTGCGCTGGATTTTTCTATTCATTTCTTGTGCTTTGTTTTACTATCCGCCGCTGGATGCCATCTTAAAATTTGATCATCGTTCCTTTCCCGCTCTCTTGATTACGGGAATTCTTTATATGGCCATTTCCCAAGCTGTTTTTATGAGGATGGATAGCAATCATAAGTATTTTCATCTTTTGATTAAATGCGGGATTGTCTTTGATTATATTGCACTAATGTGGTTAATGGTTTTAACCGGTGGAGTAGAAAGCATGCTTTTTCCTGTATCCTATCTTCTTGTCATGCACGCAACAATTTATTGGAAAACAAAAGGTTCGTTTATCTCTTCTGCTTTTGCAACTCTAGGTTATGCGGTTATATTCTTTTTTGAACAGCAGCATACTGAAAATATGTGGGTAATGTTTCTGATGAATATTACTTTTATTTGGATCATCGGACTTTTTGGAGCAATGATTGTCCTGAGAGAAAGAAAGCATATAAAAATGAAAGAAATATATCATGAACTTGTTGTTACCGACTACTTATCAGGTTTATATAATCATCGCCATTTTCAGGAGCAACTTAGGATGCTATCGGACAAAGAATCATCATTTGTTCTGATTATGGGAGATATAGACAATTTTAAGCCAATAAATGATCAATACGGTCATTTAGTTGGGGATGAAGTCCTTAGGTGCCTGGGGAAAATCTTTAATGATACCGCAGACAAACACGGTGGACTTGCCTTTCGGTACGGTGGGGAGGAGTTTGCCTTTTTAATTCCTTACTCGTCTCAAGAAAATATTCATGCCTTTGTCAACGAAATTTATCAGCATATCAATGAAAGACCATTTACAGAGAAAGGCTGGACAACAACCATAAGCTTCGGAGTGTCTATTTTTAATGGGTCTAAGACGGCCGATATCTTGCTTGCTTCTGCAGATGGTCTCCTTTATAAAGCTAAAAATGAAGGGAAAAACAGAGCCTGCTTTGAAGATGGCTCCACTCTGGAAAATAAAATTGTTCAAGTAATTCAGCCAGTATACGCTTAAAATTACCGGTCCTTTTAAGGGCCGGTTTTTGTTATCTATATTTTTACTGTTATTAATCCCGCCAGAATCCCACCCCAAGAGGGTGGAGGACAGTAAAAGGGGTATGGATAAGATCAGTATGGTGCCCCCAAATGGTTTGAAGCCTGCAAAAGGGGTAACGATAGTATCGTATACCCTCTCGTTTTAAGTCCGGGAAAGGGTTAACATTATCCGAAGTACTATGCCCCATTGGGCACAAGAAAGAAAAGTAGTAACTATTACATAAAGCTGCTTTGCCATCATCCATTTTTTTAGATAACAAACATTTTTTTTATAAAAAAGGAGTAAAAATTTGTATTGGCCTTGCATGACAAATTATAGTAAGAATAGGTTTTATTACAGTGGAAAAGATAGAGAATAACCGTATCAGTGGGCATGGCTGAAAAACTGGCATGCTTTACCCCGAAGGAGGACCGCAAATGGATGCATTGACAGAAAAAGTGTCAGAAATGCAGGGCTATAAGCTGCATGTTGTAAAGACTGACAAATATAAAACAAACAATATTGTATGGAGAATGAAAACACCACTTGCTAAAGAGGATTTAACGAAAAGGGCATTGCTTCCCCATGTTTTGCAAAGCAGTTCATTAAAATACCCTACTACAGCAAGTCTAAGATCATATCTTGATGAGCTTTACGGAGCAACTCTGTTTGTAGATCTGGCCAAAAAAGGTGAGTATCATGTCGTTAGCTTTTCTTTTGAGATAGCAAATGAAAAGTTCCTGAGCGATCCAAGCCCATTGCTCGAAAAGGGCTTAGAGTTTTTAGCTGAAATCCTGACAAATCCGAATGCCAACAATGGTGCATTTGATCAGGACACAGTTGAAAAAGAAAAAAGGACGCTCAAACAAAGAATACAATCTGTTTTTGATGACAAGATGCGCTATTCCAATATGCGTTTGATTGAAGAAATGTGCAAAGGTGAACCATATGCACTTCAGGTCAATGGTGAACTAGATGATGTTAATTCAATCACTCCAGAGAATCTTTATGATTACTTCCAAAAAGCATTTTCAGAAGATGAGATGGACTTATATGTAATCGGAGACGTGAATGTAGAAGAAGTAAAAAATGCTGCATCAAGACTTCTCCAATTTAAAGCTCGTGAACCGCAAAAGGCTCAGGCTGGAAGTACTCGCACGAAATCAGAAGTCAAGGAAGTTAAGGAAGCACAGGATGTTAAACAAGGTAAACTGAACATCGGATACCGGACAAATGTGGTTTATGGAGATAAGGACTATAATGCTCTGCAGGTATTTAACGGCATCTTTGGCGGATTCTCGCACTCAAAGCTATTTATCAATGTCAGAGAGAAAGCGAGCTTGGCCTATTATGCAGCCAGCCGTCTTGAAAGCCATAAAGGCTTAATGATGGTCATGTCGGGAATCGATCTTAAAAATTATGATCAGGCAGTGGGCATTATTAAAGAACAAATGGAAGCAATGAAAAAAGGGGATTTTACAGATAAAGAACTTGAACAAACCAAGGCCGTCATCCAAAATCAGATGCTGGAGACAGTCGATACGGCAAGAGGGCTTATAGAAATACTTTATCATAATGTCATTTCCGGCCAGGAAATTCCTCTTGATCAATGGCTTTCAGGCATGCAGAAAACTACAAAGGAAGAAATTGTAGCAGTAGCTGATAAAATTGAGCTAGACACCATTTACTTTTTAACAGGAACGGAGGCGGGCAAATAACATGGAAAAAATATCATTTGACCAGCTTCAGGAAGAATTATATTTCGAAAAAATGTCCAATGGACTGAGCGTTTATGTACTACCGAAAAAAGGATTCAACAAAACATATGCAACATTTACAACTAAATATGGTTCCATCGATAATCATTTTGTGCCGCTTGAAAAAAAGGAATTTGTGAAGGTCCCGGATGGCATTGCCCATTTTCTGGAGCATAAGCTGTTTGAAAAAGAGGATGGAGATGTATTTCAGCAATTCAGCCGCCAGGGGGCGTCTGCTAATGCCTTTACTTCATTTACAAGAACAGCTTACCTTTTCTCGAGCACTTCAAATGTAGAGCAAAACCTTGAAACCCTAATTGATTTTGTTCAGGAACCTTATTTCACAGAAAAAACAGTCGAGAAGGAAAAGGGGATTATTGGCCAGGAAATTACCATGTACGATGATAATCCTGATTGGCGCCTGTATTTTGGTTTGATTCAAAATCTCTATAAAAATCATCCTGTTAAAATTGATATTGCTGGTACAGTTGAATCGATTTCTCCTATCACAGCTGACCTTCTATATGAATGTTACCGGACTTTCTATCATCCAAGTAATATGCTTTTGTTTATTGTTGGACCTGTTGATCCAAAAGCCATTATGGACCAGGTCAGAGATAATCAAGGGAAAAAGGAATACAGCAGCCAGCCAGAAATTCAAAGGAAGTTTGATGAAGAGCCAATAGAAGCAGATCAAAAGAAACAAGTCTTAAAAATGAATGTACAAACATCAAAATGTCTGCTTGGAATAAAGGCACTCCATGTAAACCAATCCGGAGAAGAAATGCTGAAAAACGAATTGACAATGAATGTTTTTCTTGATCTGTTATTTGGAAAAAGCTCTGCTAATTATGAGAAGCTCTATAGCAGCGGGCTTATCGATGAGACGTTTTCATATGATTATACCCAGGAACAGGGCTTCGGTTTTGCGATGGTCGGCGGCGATACACGAGAGCCTGATAAGCTGGCAGAAACACTTGAAAATATGCTTATGGAAGCTAAGAAGGGCGGCATATTTAACGAAGAACAGCTTGGCAGAGCGATCAAAAAGAAAATTGGTTCATTCCTGAGGGCGGTCAATTCACCAGAATATATCGCCAACCAGTTTACACGTTATGCATTTAATGATATGAATTTATTTGAGGTTGTACCGGTACTTGAAAAAATAACTTTGCAGGATGTTGAGAAGCTTGCAGCAGAATTGGTTTCTGAAGACCGATTCTCCGTCTGCCAGGTGGTTCCTAATAAGTAATAGAAGCAGGGCGCCGTTCTCGGCGCTTTTTTTCATCGGTTAGGAAATTATAGATTTTCACCTTGTGGAAAACTCCGAACTAGGTTATTGTAATCCAGCTCCAGCGCCCAGCCCCTCGGGGTCATAAGCCAAATCACTTCAGAAATCAGGACAAGGAAAGCTTCGGAAGCATCCGCATCGCACGAAGGAAAAGCTTTAGCTTTTCCGAGGATGACTACGTGATTCGTCTTATGCCTGTTGGGGCTAACCAGGGCGCTTGCGCCTTTTGTTCATGATTAAGAAATTAAAAAGTTTTATTAAAATTGTCTAGCTCCAGCGCCCAGCGAGTTTCATCCTAGATAAGCTTCCTGGATTATCTTGCATCAAGTATGACCGTTAGGTGATACTTGGTGCAGCTAGTGTCCATACGTCGCTGAACGGGCGCTTGCGCTTTTCTTATAAGGAAGAGTGATAAAAAAGATGGGGAAATATGCATTAATCACAGGGGCTAGCGGAGGCATTGGACAGGCTGTTGCTTTAACCTTAGCCCGTGAAGGCTTCAACTTATATTTGCATTATAATAAGAACCTTAAAGCCATTAATGAGCTTCTGAAAAATCTTCAGGAATATGGGGGAGAGTATATTCCAATCCAGGCTGACTTAACAAATCCCCAGGGCTACAAACAGCTTGCTGAAGGTGTATTTTCTCTTGATGCGATGATACATGGAAGCGGCAGCAGCCATTATGGCCTTCTTATGGACCTCGAAACTGAGGAAGCTCAAAAAATTATCCAGCTCCATGTTACAAGTCCTTTGATGCTGACGAGGGAACTTCTGCCAAAGCTTATTTCCAAAAGATCCGGAAGCATTATTGTCATTTCTTCTATCTGGGGGCAGACTGGAGGTGCCTGCGAAGTGGCGTATTCAGCCGTAAAAGGTGCCCAGATTGCATTCGTAAAGGCCTTAAGTAAAGAAGTTGCATTGAATGGTATTCGCGTTAACGCCGTTGCTCCGGGTGCCATAAAAACGGCAATGATGGAGCAGTTCAATGAGGAAGAACTAAGCAGTATCACAGAGGAAATACCAATGGGCAGACTCGGCCTGCCAGAGGAAATTGCTGAGGGTGTTAGGTTTCTCGTTTCTCCGCAGTCCTCCTATATTACGGGGCAGGTTATTGGAATTAATGGCGGCTGGTATACCTAAAATGAAATTCTTTTTCCATCATGCATATTTTGAGCTCCTTTTTTGCAAAATAAGTTCGTACTACTTTAAAGGAGGATTAACAATATGTCAGTTTTAGACAACTGGAAACAATGGGAAGACTTCCTTGCAGACCGTATGCACCATGCTGAAGGTGAAGGAATGAGCAAAGGTACAATTGGTGATCTTGCTTACCAGGTTGGCGACTATTTAGCTAACCAGGTAGAGCCTAAGAATGAGCAGCAAAGAGTTCTTTCTGACCTATGGTCTGTAGCCAGTCCAGAAGAACAGCAGGCCATTGCAAATATTATGGTTAAACTTGTTTCAAATAATGGCTCACGCTAAGAGAGAGGGAAACCTCTCTTTTTTTTTGGCCTCTTCTCAAAAGACAGATTATTGGCAAATACATTAAGGTTTTGTTTTTCCTTTCATCTTGACATAAAATCATATATTATTAGGGGGATAGAGAAAATGAAGGAAATTGTCGATTTTCTTTTTCGAAATATTTCTTGACATGGAAATTTGATGCAGCTAGTACCTATCCCATTCCTCCCTACGATAAGTCAACAACGAACCGTACCCTGTGTTAGGTATACTTATGGTGCTCCTGCGCCGTCGCTTTTTCAGGGAAGCTTCGTCGTAAGCTGCAGGATGTTCCAATTAAAGCTGCTGGATGCAAGGATGGTTATCAGGCAGTAGCTTTGCTAAACCGGAGCTTCCACTTTTCTTTTAAACTGAGGAGGGGTTTTATGGAGAAAAAAGAATGGTATTTAGAATATGAGATTCAAATAAACCGGCCCGGTTTATTAGGCGATATCTCATCCCTGCTGGGAATGCTCTCTATTAATATTGTTACCATTAATGGGGTAGATGAAGGCAGAAGGGGCCTTCTGATTTTAGCTAAAGATGATGATCAGATTCAGAGACTTGAGTCAATTTTACATACAATGGATACAATAAAGCTTATCAAGCTTCGTGAGCCGAAGCTTCGTGACCGTCTGGCTGTCAGGCATGGCAGATATATTCAGCGGGATGCCGATGATAAGAAAACGTTCCGGTTTGTAAGGGACGAGCTTGGACTATTGGTAGACTTTATGGCAGAATTATTTAAGCAGGAGGGGCATAAGCTGATTGGAATTCGGGGGATGCCTCGGGTTGGTAAAACAGAATCAGTTGTTGCAGCAAGTGTTTGTGCCAACAAACGCTGGTTATTTGTGTCTTCGACTCTTTTAAAACAGACCATTAGAAACCAGTTAATTGAAGATGAGTACAACCAGGATAACCTTTTTATACTTGACGGGATTGTATCTACTAGGCGCGCCAATGAAAGACATTGGCAGCTCGTGAGGGAAATTATGAGACTACCCGCTATAAAAGTAGTAGAGCACCCTGATATTTTTGTGCAAAATACAGAATATACCCTCGATGATTTTGATTATATTATTGAACTTCGGAATAATCCCGAAGAAAAAATTACATATGAGATGGTTCATCAAAACGATATGTTCTCCGGTTCTGAATTCGGAGATTTTGATTTTTAAAAATGGAAGGTGTTATCGTGACAGAATTAGGTAATCGACTGAAAGAAGCCCGTCTGGCTAAAGGGCTTAGTCTGGATGATCTTCAGACAATGACCAAAATACAAAAGAGGTATCTCACAGGCATTGAGGAAGGCAATTATTCTTCTATGCCAGGAAACTTCTATGCCAGGGCTTTTATTAGACAATATGCAGAAGCGGTACAGCTAAACCCTGAAGAAATTTTTGAGACTTATAAATCAGAAATTCCGGCGACTCAGCATGATGAGCTTCCAGAGCAATTGTCAAGGGTTAAAACTCATAAACAATTGGCAGAACCAAGTCCCAAGGTGCTTGATTTATTGCCTAAAATATTGATAGGAATTGTTGCGGTAGGAATTGTTGCGCTTATTTATTATCTTTTCTCACAGCACGCAGACAAGAATTCCGACCAGGCAGTAAATAATAAAAAAGAACCGGCTGAGATTGTTAAATCAGATAATCTGAAAAATGATGAGAAAAAGAAAGATACAAAACCGAAAGAAAAGAAGAAGAAAGATACGACCAAGGGAAGTACTGCACCTCCAGCAGCAGAAACGCCTAAGCAGGATTTAGCTGTGGTTCAAAGTGTGGGAAGTAAGTCAACTTATGAACTGAAAAACGCCGACGCATTTGTAGTTAAAGTAGTTTCCAAGGGACAGACATGGGTAAATATTAAAAATGGCAAAGGGTATTCTTTCTTCCAGGGTATGCTGAAAGCAGGGGAAACTCAAAGTAAAGACCTCACGAAGGAAAGTGAAGCTGTTATTGTAGTTGGACGAACAATGGATACTGAAATATATGTCAATGATCAAAAATTGGAGTACGCTGTTCCGCCTAATAGTGTGGTTCGCCAGGATATTACCGTCCGGTTCGTTCCAAAACAATAGCTTTATCTTTTCACATATGTTTCTTTTGAATTTTAGTTGGAGGAAAGAAAATGAATTTACCAAATAAAATAACTGTATCAAGGATACTTTTAATCCCAATATTTATGATTCTTATGCTTGTTCCCTTCCATTGGGGAAAGGTTCATTTGCTTGGCGCTGATCTCCCTGTAACACATTTGGCCGGGGCTCTTCTGTTTATTATTGCGTCAGCGACTGACTGGGTTGACGGGTATTTGGCCCGTAAGCTCAACCTTGTTACCAATATGGGGAAATTCCTTGATCCTCTTGCAGATAAACTTCTCGTTTCTGCAGCTCTGATTATCCTTGTAGAACTTCAGTTTGCGCCTTCCTGGATCGTGATCATTATCATTAGCAGGGAATTTGCAGTTACTGGTTTGCGTTTGCTGCTTGCAGGAGAGGGCGAGGTAGTTGCAGCCAATATGCTTGGAAAAATAAAAACCTGGACTCAGATTGTTGCAATCTCTGCATTGCTACTTCATAACATAATTTTTGAAATGGTATCATTTCCATTCGCAGATCTTGCTTTATGGGTCGCAATGATTTTCACTATTTGGTCCGGTTGGGATTACTTTGCAAAAAATACGCATGTTTTCCGGAATTCTAAATAAGTTTCAGTTCTTTAAACTAAATAGGATCAAAAAAGAGGCTGGTGTTTATCGGCCTCTTTTCATTCAAATCAAGAGGTGAGTTTAATTGAATGCAGAAATTATTGCAGTAGGATCAGAATTATTGCTCGGACAAATTGTAAATACAAATGCGAGATTTCTATCTCAGCAGCTTGCCGGACTCGGAATAAACGTTTTTTACCATACGGTGGTTGGAGATAATCCGGACCGTCTTAAAAAAGCACTTGAGATTGCGGATGTTCGCTCTGAATTAATTATCCTCACCGGCGGGCTGGGTCCAACCAAGGACGACCTGACGAAAGAAACAATTGCCGGACACTTGGGGAAAAAATTAGTTATGGATGAAAATGCATTAAATTCAATAGAAGAGTACTTTAAGCGAACCAACAGAATAATGACCGATAATAACCGAAAACAGGCACTTATTTTGGAAGGTTCACATGTTCTTCCTAATGAACATGGTATGGCTCCTGGTATGAAGGCAAATGCCAATGGCCGGGTTTATATACTCCTCCCAGGACCGCCTAAGGAAATGGAACCTATGTTTTTAAAATATGGACATTCCGCTCTTCTTAATGAGCTGGAATCAGAAGATAAAATAATCTCCAGGGTGTTAAGGTTCTTTGGAATAGGCGAGTCCATGCTGGAAACTGAAATTGAGGATTTAATTGATAATCAAAGCAATCCAACTATTGCTCCTCTAGCCTCAGATGGTGAGGTTACATTAAGGCTTACTGCCAAGCACTCTGTTGTTGAAACAGCATTGGAACTTCTGGATTCAGCAGAAAAAGCAATCCAGGAGAGAGTGGGCCAGTATTTTTACGGGTATGATGACACTTCTCTGATGGAAGAACTGACAAAGGTTTTGAAGGAGAAGGAATTAACAATCTCTGCCGCAGAAAGTCTTACCGGAGGAATGTTCCAGCAGGAATTTACTTCTATTCCGGGAGCTGGGAGCCTGCTTAAGGGCGGAGTTGTCTGCTACACCAACGAAGTTAAACACGAGGTTTTAAAAGTAAAAAAAGAAACCATCGAGAATGATGGTGTTGTAAGTGCACAATGTGCAAAAGAACTAGCTGAAAATATCGCCGCTCTGACGAATGCTGATATCGGTATCAGTTTTACAGGAGTTGCAGGGCCTGATGAGCTGGAGGGCAAGCCGGTTGGAACGGTATACATTGGTATTGCCATTAAGGGACAGCCTGTCAGAGCAGAGAAGCTCAATCTTGGAGGAAGCCGTGCAGCAAACCGTGTAAGAACAGTTAAATACGGATGCCACTTCCTGATCGAGCAGTTGAAAAAAGGATAATCCAATTAAGCTCCTGGACGCCCGCATAAAGCAAGCGGCTGCAGCGAAGATCAAAAGGCAAGTTTAACAATAAACCTTTCTTATGGTGAATATCCTTCTATTAAAACCACAGAAAGCAAAGACTTGCATTCTGTGGTTTTTTGCCTTGTTTCGGAGTATTGAATCATGGATAAATATTAAAAGACAGATAATAGAGGGATTTTTAGTTTTAAGGGTTTTATTAACCACAAAAAGGAAGTTTCCTCTATAAAATCAGATGTTTTGAAGGTACTCCCTGGTTTTAAAAAAAACGAATAAATGTTCGATTTTTTGCTCGACAAAAACCCAAAAATGGTATATATTATTAATAGGTTAAAGAAAGGCGAAAGCGCCGTCTAGCAATGTATTTCGGCCTTCGCTGGACAATAATCAATCTTTTGATAGATACTAGATATTAACAGAGATAGTAACAACAAGCACAGTCTTTTTTATATATAAAAGGAGGAAACACATAGTGAGTGATCGTCAGGCTGCCTTAGAAATGGCCCTAAAACAAATAGAAAAGCAATTTGGTAAAGGTTCTATTATGAAACTCGGAGAACAGACAGACCGCAGAGTTTCTACTATCCCAAGTGGTTCCCTTGCATTGGATGCTGCACTAGGGGTGGGCGGATATCCAAGAGGACGTGTAATTGAAATTTATGGTCCTGAAAGTTCAGGTAAAACAACTGTAGCTCTTCATGCAATTGCCGAGGTTCAGGCACAAGGCGGACAGGCCGCTTTTATTGATGCTGAGCATGCTCTTGATCCTGCTTACGCACATAACCTTGGAGTAAATATCGATGAACTTCTTCTTTCCCAGCCGGATACAGGTGAGCAGGCGCTTGAAATTGCAGAAGCTCTTGTACGAAGCGGAGCTGTTGATATTATCGTTATCGACTCAGTTGCGGCTCTTGTTCCAAAAGCTGAGATTGAAGGCGAAATGGGTGACGCACACGTTGGTTTGCAGGCTCGTTTGATGTCCCAGGCTCTTCGTAAATTATCAGGTGCCATCAATAAATCGAAAACGATTGCCATCTTCATTAACCAGATTCGTGAGAAAGTTGGCGTTATGTTTGGTAACCCGGAAACTACCCCTGGTGGACGTGCGCTTAAATTCTACTCCACCGTTCGTCTGGAAGTGCGCCGTGCAGAGGCTCTAAAGCAGGGCAATGATATTGTCGGAAACAAAACAAAAATTAAGGTTGTTAAGAATAAGGTAGCTCCTCCATTCCGTACTGCCGAAGTAGATATTATGTATGGAGAAGGAATTTCCAAAGAAGGAGAAACCATTGACCTTGGTTCAGATTTGGATATCGTGCAAAAGAGCGGTTCCTGGTATTCCTATAATGAGGAGCGACTTGGACAGGGCCGTGAAAATGCCAAGCAATTCCTTAAGGAAAATCCTGCTGTTCGTCTTGAAATCTCAGGAAAAATCCGCAGCCATTATGGTCTGGATGAAGAGAAAGTGATTAATGAAACAGAAGAACCAGATCAGTTTGAGTTAATAGACTAATGTATGGAGCAAAGCCTGAACTTCGGCTTTGCTTTTTTATTGTTTAAAAAGTTTTATATTTTCACCTTATGGATAACTCTCAACTATGTTATTGTAATCTAGCTCCAGCACCCAGCCCCTCGGGGTCATAAGCCAAATCACTGCAGAAAACAGGACAAGGAAAGCTTCGGAAGCATCCGCATCGCACGAAGGAAAAGCTTTAGCTTTTCCGAGGATGACTACGTGATTCGTCTTATGCCTGTTGGAGGCCCACAGGATGTGGCGATTTTAGCCTTTCATCATCTAACCAGGGCGCTTACGCCTTTTGTTCTATACATAAAGTTGGATTATTATACATGGATTTTTTGAACAAGAGTTATTTTCTTGGGAAATAAATTCTAAATATTTAAAAAGTCAACAAGGACAAACCCTTGACAATATATAGACACATCGGTACAATTAACATGTATATTTTACATTTTTGGTAATATTACACCGTTTAAAAGTCATGGTGCTTGCAGTATGTTGAGCAAAACAATATACATGTCGACACTTAAAAAAACGTAATTAAAAGTTCATAGCAAGAGGAGGTGTAACGATGGAACCCATTACAATCATCTCCATTTTGCTTGGCCTTATCGTCGGTGCAGTTGTTGGATATCTAATACGTAAATCCATTGCTGAATCAAAAATAGCAGGCGCCAAAAGTGCAGCAGACCAAATCATAGAGGATGCAAAGCGTGACGCAGATGCTATGAAAAAGGAAGCCCTGCTTGAAGCAAAGGATGACATTCACAAGCTTCGTACTGAAGCTGAACGTGAGGTTCGTGAACGAAGAAGTGAGCTTCAAAAACAAGAAAACCGTTTACTGCAAAGAGAAGAGAATTTAGACCGAAAAGATGAAACGCTTAATAAGCGAGAAAATCTTCTAGAGAAAAAAGATGATTCTCTGAACCAAAGACAACAGCATATTGAAGAGATGGAAAGCAAAGTGGACGAGATGGTACGAGCACAACAAACTGAACTCGAACGGATCTCAAGCTTGACTCGCGAGGAAGCTAAATCAATCATTCTCGATAAAACTGAGAAGGAACTGACTCATGATCTTGCAATTATGATTAAGGAAAGCGAAAATCGCGCCAAAGAGGAAAGTGACAAAAAGGCAAAAGAAATTCTTTCACTCGCAATCCAACGTTGCGCTGCTGACCATGTTGCCGAAACAACTGTTTCTGTTGTTAACCTTCCAAATGATGAAATGAAAGGCCGCATCATTGGCCGTGAAGGACGAAACATCAGAACACTTGAAACGCTGACAGGTATCGACTTAATTATTGACGATACTCCGGAAGCAGTTATTCTTTCAGGATTTGACCCAATCCGCCGTGAAACAGCAAGGCTGGCATTGGAAAAATTAGTCCAGGACGGACGAATCCATCCGGCTCGAATCGAGGAAATGGTTGACAAGGCCCGCCGTGAAGTGGATGAGCATATCCGCGAAATTGGAGAACAAACAACCTTTGAGGTTGGAGTTCATGGCTTGCATCCAGACCTTATTAAAATTCTTGGCCGACTTAAGTATCGTACAAGTTATGGACAGAATGTACTAAAGCATTCTATGGAAGTAGCACAGCTTTCAGGTTTGCTTGCTGCAGAGCTTGGCGAGGACGAAACACTTGCCCGCCGTGCAGGCTTACTTCATGATATTGGGAAAGCAATTGACCATGAAGTGGAAGGAAGCCACGTAGAGATTGGTGTTGAACTTGCCACCAAGTACAAGGAGCATCCTGTTGTTATTAACAGTATTGCTTCCCACCATGGTGACACAGAACCAACTTCTACTATTGCCGTACTGGTAGCAGCTGCAGATGCTTTATCTGCTGCAAGACCAGGAGCACGCAGTGAAACACTTGAGAACTATATTCGTCGTCTTGAAAAGCTTGAAGAAATCTCAGAGTCTTATGAAGGTGTTGAAAAATCCTTTGCCATTCAGGCTGGCCGTGAAGTAAGAATCATTGTCAGACCGGAAGCGATTGATGATCTGGCCGCTCATAGACTTGCAAGGGATATCCGAAAGCGGATCGAGGAAGAACTGGATTATCCAGGGCATATTAAAGTAACGGTTATCCGGGAAACACGGGCCGTAGAATACGCAAAATAAAGCGGTGCATTTAGCACCGCTTTATTTTTTGCGGCCAGGGAATGTGGGTAATTCACATCCTATTGTGTTACAATTTTAATAAGGCAAATTTTAATTACGTTAGGGGCTTTAGCATGAATATATTATTTATCGGTGATGTGGTAGGTTCGCCTGGCAGAGATATGGTGAAGGAGTACCTGCCTAAGCTTAAAGATAAATATCGCCCGCAAATGACTATCATCAATGGTGAAAATGCGGCCGGAGGCAAAGGAATCACTGAAAAAATATACCGTTCATTTTTGGAATCAGGAGCACAGGCAGTAACTCTCGGCAACCATGCATGGGATAACCGGGAAATCTTTGAATTTATTGATTCTGCCAAGTACCTTGTTCGTCCTGGGAATTTTCCTGAGGGAACACCGGGAAAAGGAATTGTTTTCGTTAAAATGAATGATCTGGAAGTTGCTGTTATTAATTTGCAGGGCAGAACCTTTATGGCGCCACTTGATTGTCCATTTAGGAAGGCTGATGAATTGGTTGCGGAGGCAAGAGAAAGAACTCCATTTATTTTTGTGGACTTCCATGCTGAAGTAACGAGTGAAAAGCAGGCGATGGGCTGGTACCTCGACGGAAAAGTATCTGCTGTGGTAGGAACTCATACTCATGTACAGACGGCGGATAACCGCATTCTGCCGGGCGGAACAGCCTATCTTACAGACGTAGGAATGACAGGTCCTTATGACGGCATTCTTGGTGTGGAAAAGGAAGCGGTTATGAAAAGGTTTCTAACTTCCCTACCAGTCCGTTTTGAGGTGCCTACAGAGGGAAGGGCCCAGCTGAGTGCAGTTTATATTGAACTGGACCGTAAAACTGGCTTAGCTAAGAAAACCCAGCGAATCCTTATAAATGATGACAACCCTTTCTATTCATAAATGACAAGTACCCCGACATACACTAATGTCGGGGGTTTTCTCTTTTAGATGATGTTGTAGCTCATTGGTGATTTTTAACCATGTTGATGGGATTGGGTCTCCTCGAAAATGCATTTTGTATTTCCATCGTGCGGTGTTACTTCGAGGAGTGAGGCGAGGAATGGTGACAGGTTTCTAAAACGCCCGCGGAAAGCTAGCGCAAGAAGTGGAAAGCAACAGGAAAATTTAAAAGAGCCGTCTTTAAAAGTGAAAACTCCTAAAAAAAATATCCATACGCCTTTTTTTGACCAAGCCGGAATATGTCTTTTATTGGTCGAATATAGTAGCAGTGGAATGATATATATGCCTGATTTGGTTCATGAACTGTCATGCGGGATCGGGATTATACAAGGAGGAGCCAGGAATGGAAATATTAAAAGTTTCAGCAAAATCTAATCCTAATTCTGTAGCTGGTGCGCTTGCCGGAGTTCTCCGTGAAAAAGGGAACGCGGAAATCCAGGCAATTGGGGCGGGTGCATTGAATCAAGCTGTAAAAGCAGTTGCGATTGCTAGAGGGTTTGTAGCACCCAGCGGAGTTGATTTAATTTGCATCCCGGCATTTACAGATATTTTAATTGACGGAGAAGAACGCACAGCGATAAAACTAATTGTTGAACCTCGTTGAAAGAGAAAGGCCCGGTTTGAAAAAAACCAAAAAACTAGTTCTTAGCCTGCTTGGTATCAAGCAGGCTTTTTTTCGAATGAAAATAGATATGGAGAGCAGAAGAGGAACCGTTTTAGGCGTGTGATTCTAAGTAACTTTAAAAAGTGAAAAAAGAATGGTAATAATACTATTCTAAAATACAAGTTGATGGTTTTTAATATAAAAGTATTAAAAATAAAAACATTATTAATGACGGGGAAATATCCTGAAAAATAAGCTTTTTAGCTAGTAAATTTCTTAGCTTTTGGGAACAGGATTTGTACATTGTAAAAATATTCAAATTTTAGACAATATTTATCTTGAAAGGGTTGCAATTTCACTTCTATAGGTCTAGAATTGTAAGCGTTTAGTACATCTCCTGAAAATAATTTTTAGTCCTTTAAAGTGCTAGGTTAAAAGTCTACTTAATTTTTGGAGCGTGCTGTACAAATACAAATGTTTTTTACATATTTTCTTACGTATATAAAGGGGTGTAAGACATGATCAATCAACTTTCGTGGAAAGTTGGCGGACAGCAGGGGGAAGGAATCGAGAGTACAGGAGAAATTTTTTCCATCGCGTTGAATCGCCTGGGGTATTATTTATATGGATACCGTCACTTTTCTTCCAGAATTAAAGGCGGACATACAAATAATAAAATCAGAGTAAGCACAACTGAAGTACGTTCCATCTCTGATGATTTGGACATTCTAGTAGCTTTTGACCAGGAAACAATTGACTTAAACTATAAAGAATTACATAGCCACGGCGTTATCATGGCTGATTCCAAGTTTGATCCAAAACAGCCAGCTGATACACAAGCAGCAATGTATGCGGTACCATTTACAGAGATTGCCACACAGCTCGGTACTTCTTTGATGAAAAACATGGTTGCGATCGGTGCGACTTCTGCTGTTCTGGATCTTGATATTACTGTTTTTGTAGAAGTAGTTCAAGAGATTTTCGGACGCAAAGGCCAGCAGGTAGTAGACAAAAACATGGAAGCCATTAAAGCCGGTTTTGATTATATGAAAGATCAGCTTGGAGCAGGGGTAGAAACCATGCAGCTTGAAAAAGCAGATGGCAATAAGCGCCTGTTCATGATCGGTAACGATGCAATTGCATTAGGAGCTATTGCAGGAGGCTGCCGCTTTATGGCTGCCTATCCTATTACTCCTGCTTCTGAGATCATGGAATACCTTATTAAAAAGTTACCTGCCCTTGGCGGTACAGTTATCCAGACTGAAGATGAGATTGCTGCCTGTACAATGGCAATCGGCGCTAACTATGCTGGTGTTCGTACAATTACAGCATCTGCGGGTCCTGGATTATCTTTAAAAATGGAAGCAATCGGCTTGTCCGGTATTACAGAAACTCCGCTTGTTATCGTTGATACTCAGCGCGGCGGCCCATCTACAGGACTTCCAACCAAGCAAGAGCAATCTGACTTGATGGCTATGATTTACGGAACACATGGTGAAATTCCAAAAATCGTTCTTGCTCCAAGTACAGTAGAAGAAGCTTTCTACGATACTGCAGAAGCATTTAACCTTGCTGAAGAATATCAGTGTCCGGTTATTGTGCTTTCTGACCTTCAGCTTTCATTAGGCAAACAAACTGTTGAACCGCTTGACTTCAGTAAGGTTGAAATCAGACGCGGAAAGCTGGTACAGGGCGAAGTTCCTGCAACAGAAAACGGCGCTTACTTCAAGCGTTATGAAGTTACAGCTGATGGAGTTTCTCCACGTGTTATTCCAGGAATGAAAAATGGAATTCACCACGTTACAGGTGTTGAGCATGACGAAACAGGAAAGCCATCTGAATCTGCTGCGAACAGAATTGCGCAAATGGATAAGCGTTTCCGTAAAGTGGAAAACATCCGATTCAATACTCCAGTTTACAAAAATGCACCTCACGAAGATGCTGATGTATTGATTGTTGGATTTAACTCTACAAGAGGTGCTATCGAAGAAGCGATGCTGCGCCTTCAAAATGACGGATTGAAAGTGAATCACGCACAGATCCGCCTGATTCATCCATTCCCGACTGATGAAGTTCTTCCGCTTGTACGTTCAGCTAAGAAAGTAGTTGTTGTTGAAAATAACGCTACTGGACAGCTTGCAAATATCATGAAAATGAATGTTGGACATGCTGAGAAAATCGTTAAGCATGTAAAATACGATGGAAATCCATTCCTTCCTCACGAAGTTTACACAAAAGTAAAGGAGTTGTTCTAAATGGCCACTTTTAAAGAATTTCGAAACAATGTAAAACCGAACTGGTGCCCTGGCTGTGGCGACTTCTCTGTACAGGCTGCAATTCAGCGTGCTGCTGCAAATGTTGGTCTGGAACCTGAAAATCTTGCTGTTATTTCCGGTATCGGTTGTTCGGGCCGTATTTCGGGTTATATTAACTCTTATGGTTTCCATGGTATTCATGGCCGCTCACTTCCTATTGCACAGGGAGTTAAAATGGCAAACCGTGACCTTACCGTTCTTGCTTCCGGTGGTGACGGCGATGGCTTTGCAATTGGTATGGGACATACAATCCATGCAATCCGCCGCAATATCGACATCACTTATATCGTAATGGACAACCAAATTTATGGTTTGACAAAAGGGCAGACATCACCACGTTCTGCTGCAGGCTTTAAAACAAAATCAACTCCTCAGGGTTCAATTGAACAGGCTATTTCTCCAATGGAAATGGCACTTACTGCTGGAGCAACTTTTGTAGCACAAAGCTTCTCTACAGACTTAAAAGATCTTACTGCTTTAATTGAAGCAGGGATCAATCATAAAGGTTTCTCTTTAATCAACGTATTCAGCCCTTGTGTTACTTACAATAAAGTAAACACATATGACTGGTTTAAAGAAAACCTGACTAAGCTTAGCACTGTTGAAGGCTATGATCCTAACAACCGTGAACTTGCTATGCAGACTTTGATGCGGCATAACGGCCTTGTAACTGGCCTTATCTATCAAAATACTGAGCGTCAATCCTATCAGGAACTCGTTCATGGATATTCTGAGACTCCACTTAGCCAGGCTGACCTTCAGCTTGACCAGGCACATTTTGATAAACTTGTTGCTGAATTCATGTAAAAAGCAGAAAAACGCGGGAATCCTTCCCGCGTTTTTTTTCTGCAAATAAGGTTCATGTGATGGCTGTCACAGCGTAAATCGGATAAGAAAGATAGAATAGAATTCTTGTATATGAGAGTAATGCCTGCTGGGAATTTTTGCACATAAGGATCCTGGTTTCTGCGCTCCGCCATCTGCAATCGGCGCATAACTAGCGGCGTACTAGAACCTAATAATTATGGACAGCTAAACATGATCGGATTCGGGCGTATCCATCATGGGGATATAAAACTAGCTATAGAGTGCGAGTACATAAGAGCCAGCCTGTATTTGCTATTGTTTTAGAGCCTGATAGGCTATATACTATAATAATGTTCGTATATAACTTATAAATTCCACTAGTAAAGAAAGGGGATACAGAAAAATGAACGAAAAGCAGCGCTTAGAAGGCCAGCAGGCAAACACTGGTAATTCTTCGGACAAAAAATCCGTAAAGGATTACAGCAAATACTTCGAAACCGTTATTACTGCTCCTTCCTTGAAGGATGCTAAAAAGCGTGGTAAAGAAGAAGTTAAATATCATAATGACTTTGCTATTTCTGAAGAATTCAGGGGTATGGGCGAAGGCCGCAAATTTTATATCCGTACTTACGGCTGCCAGATGAATGAGCATGACACAGAGGTTATGGCAGGAATCTTTATGGCACTTGGATATGAGCCTACGGATAATACAGAAGATGCCAATGTGATTCTTTTGAATACTTGTGCAATCCGTGAAAATGCGGAAAATAAAGTATTTGGCGAGCTTGGCCATTTAAAGCATTTAAAAACTCAAAAACCTGATCTTCTTATTGGTGTCTGCGGATGTATGTCACAGGAAGAATCTGTAGTAAATAAAATTTTAAAGACGTATAACCAAGTGGATATGATTTTTGGAACACACAATATCCACCGTCTTCCTCAAATTTTGAATGAAGCGTATATGTCCAAAGAAATGGTGATCGAGGTTTGGTCCAAAGAGGGAGATGTCATTGAAAATCTTCCAAAGGTCCGCCGCGGAAATATCAAGGGCTGGGTAAATATTATGTACGGCTGCGACAAGTTCTGTACGTATTGTATCGTTCCTTATACACGCGGAAAAGAACGGAGCCGAAGACCAGAGGAGATTATCCAGGAAGTACGTCAGCTGGCCGCACATGGCTATCAGGAAGTTACTCTGCTTGGCCAGAACGTAAACGCTTATGGTAAAGACTTTGAGGATATGGAATATGGTCTCGGCGATTTGATGGAGGAAATCAGAAAAATCGATATCCCGCGTATTCGCTTTACAACAAGCCATCCGCGTGATTTTGATGACCATCTTATTGAGGTGCTTGCTAAACGCGGCAACCTGATGGACCACATCCATCTTCCTGTACAGTCAGGTTCAACTGATGTATTAAAAATCATGGCTAGAAAATATACAAGAGAGCACTACCTCGAGCTTGTACGCAAAATTAAAGCAGCTATTCCGGATGTCGCTCTTACAACTGATATTATTGTTGGTTATCCTAACGAGACAGAGGAGCAGTTTGAGGAAACACTCTCCCTGTATCGCGAAGTAGGCTATGATTCTGCTTATACCTTTATCTACTCACCGCGCGAGGGTACACCTGCAGCAAAAATGGTGGACAATGTACCGCTTGAGGTGAAGAAAGAACGTTTGCAGCGTTTGAATGCGGTAGTAAATGAGTTTTCTGCACTGGCCAATAAGAAATACGTAGGCCAGACCTTAAAAGTTCTTGTTGATGGGGAAAGCAAAAATAATCCTAATGTTCTTGCAGGATATACAAGTAAAAACAAACTTGTAAACTTTATTGGACCTAAAACTGCCATCGGAAAAATTGTTAAAGTAAAAATTACCGATGCAAAAACATGGTCATTAAACGGGGAAATGGTAGAAGAATTACAAACAGCAGAGGTGAAATAAGGTGGCTAAATATACAAAAGACGATATCGTTGCTCGTGCCATGGAATTGGCAGGCATGATCTCCGAAACAGAAGAAGTGGATTTCTTTAAACGTGCAGAAGCACAAATTCACAGCAATCAAAAAGTAACCAGCCTGATCAGTGACATTAAAGGCCTTCAAAAACAAGCTGTTAACCTACAGCATTACGGAAAGCAGGAGGCACGTAAAAAAGTGGAGGATAAAATTTCTTCCATTGAACAGGAATTAGACGATATTCCGGTAGTACAGGAATTTAAGCAGTCACAGCTTGAAGTCAATGAACTGCTTCAGCTCATTGCTTCAACTATTTCTAATACTGTAACCGATCAACTTATCGAGTCAACAGGCGGCGATGTTTTACGCGGTGAAACAGGAGCAGCGCTTCAAAATGATGAAGGCTGCGATCACGGCCATAATCATTAATATGCAGTGCTTGAACCAGGCTTATAAAAGCTCTGGTTCTTTTTTTTACACAAAAGTAAATTCTATATTAACCTCCTATTTCATACTATATCGTGACGAGCTGTGCTGAAACCCGATTGTGGTTAATGGGAACATCCCAAAAATCAGCGCATAAGATGAATTATGACTAAACTTTTATCCAGGGTATATAAATTTTATCGCACAACAATCGAGACAAACGCATAGGATGAAATGAAACTGAAAGAGGAGGGTTCGCTCGAAATGGGAGATTATAGAGAGATTATAACCAAAGCGGTCGTAGCGAAAGGACGTAAATTTACACAGTCCAATCATACGATTTGCCCGGCACACAATCCTACCAGCATTCTTGGCTGTTGGATTATCAACCATAAATACGAAGCGAAAAAACATGGTAAGACAGTAGAGGTAACCGGCCACTTTGACGTTAACCTTTGGTACTCCTATAACGATAATACCAAGACCGAGGTTGTCACAGAACGGGTTACTTATACCGATACCATTAAGCTTAAATATCGCGACCATGATGTAATGGGCGATAAAGAAGTAATTGCTAAAGTTCTGCAGCAGCCGAATTGTGTTGAAGCAGTGATTTCTCCAAATGGAAATAAAATCATTGTTAATGCAGAAAGAGAATTCCTTATTGAAGTAATCGGCGAGACAAAGGTTTGCGTAAAAGTAAATCCTGAAGCCTGCAAGGATTGCGAAGAAGAGGAATGGGGCACAGTGGTTGAAGACGAGGAGTTCGAAGAGTTAAATCCAGATTTCCTTATCGGATCCGAAGAGGAATAAAAGTTAACTAGGAAGGTTTGCTTCCTAGTTTTTCTTTTTTTTATAAAGTATCTCAGCATAATTTATCAGAGACGTCTACGACTAAAGAAGGAAGCCTCTCTTTATTGATCCTCCTATAATAAAAGCAAGGGAGTGATCGAAATGAAAATCTATCAGCTCAATATTAAGAGTTTCAGGCTTAAGGAAATGAAGGGATTTTATACGGATGTATTGAAAATGCCGCTTGTTAGCGAGTCAAAAAACCATTTTGCTGTAATGGCAGGAACCACCAAACTAGTTTTTGAAAAGGATGAAAGCATTACATTCTACCATTTGTGTTTCCGAACCAATGATGAATTTTTTGAAGACATGTTTGAAAAATTATCATCAAAAAAACTGCTTCTGCCCGACGAAGAGGGAAGCTACAGCATGTTTTGGAAGGGAAGGCAGGCGTATTTCACTGATCCGGACGGCAATATTCTTGAATTGCTTGAGCGCCCGTATACCTGGAGCGAAGAAGGCGTGGTAAAAGGCTGGCATGATGTCGGTGAAATCGGACTCCCAGTAGAGAATATCGCACAATTCCAATCTGAGCTGGAGGATTATAAGTTAAATATATTTAAGCGTGAAAGTGATACTTTTTCATTCTTTGGGGATGAAAATGGTGTGTTTGTGATGGTAAAGGAAGGCCGTCATTGGTACCCAACCGAGAACGAAGCTGCCGTTCACCCAATCAGCGTAATTGTCTCTGGAGAAATTCCGGGACATATCAGGCATAACCATTATCCATATGAAATTAAAATCCGAAAAGAGTGGGAAGGAACCATCCCAGCTGTCCAGGTAAGAATTGCCCGGCCAACTAATCAGATCGATCGGCTTTATGAGTTTTATCATGATGGTTTGGGATTGAAAAAGATTGGGGAGTTTCATGCTCATGAAGGATATGACGGAATTATGCTGGGGCTGCCGGATAACAGTGCTCATCTTGAATTTACACAAACCGAGCAGCCATCAGAACTTGCAAAGCCAACAAAGGAAAATCTTCTCGTATTTTATTTACCAAATGTATTTGAGAGGGACAGGATTGCAGAGAAGCTCCGTTTAATGGGGTATCCGGAAACGGAACCAGAAAACCCCTACTGGGGCAGGGGTGGAATGACCATTGAGGATCCCGATGGCTGGAGGATTGTTTTAATGAATACACCTGGAATCGGTTAAGTACACATAAATGGGAAAAAGTAATGCACTCTATTCTATGAGGAGGTGCATACTTTGGAAAAGAAAAACCCTGGAAACAGTGAAATGCCCGATTTCAAGGAGCTAAATGACCGAATTATCGAAGAAAGCCCTTCGACTCCAATGCTAGTAATCAAAACGAATCTTGATCCTAAAAATGTTGGGGAAGATAATCCGTATTATCAGGAGAAAAACTCAAAGGTATTCGAGGATTTTTTTGAAGGAAAATAAAAAAACAAGCCGGTGATATGCATCTCCGGCTTATTTCCATTCTAGGGCTAATATTGAATAACCAAAGACATCTTGGCTTTTCTGATTTTGAAACATATAACTCCGCAGCAATCCTTCTCTTTTAAAACCAAGCTTTTCAAGCAATTGCCAGGAAGGCTTATTTTCGGGATAGACGATAGCGCCAATTCTCGAGAAGCCCAAGGTGACAATACTATAGTCCAGAATTTCTTTTATAGCTTCATTGGCATAACCTTTTCTCCAATAGTTGGGATGAATTTCATAGCCAACTTCGGCTCTTTTATGTTTAAAGGAGCAAGCATTAAGTCCTGCGGTTCCCATCAGCTTTCCGTTTTCCTTTAATTCAAGTCCCCAGCGAATTCCTCTTTGCTCCGAATAATTGTTCTGAAACATCTCGATTAATTTCACTGCATCGTTCTCGCTGACGAATGGGTCAGTACCGTAAAATCTAGTCACTTTTTCGATTGATAATATTTCAAATAATTCAGGAGCATGTTTCTTTTTGAGTTCAATTAATCTAAGTCTTTTAGTCTCCAGTTCTGCAAATGCCATCTTATCTCTCCTTTTAGCTATCACACTTAATACTTCGCGAACAATTCTATGATTACCTGCCTATAAAAATAGCTATGAAAAAAGAATCATTTTTTAAAAGGATAAATTTACTTACTATTCGTGAAAACAGCCTTATTTGTGTAAAAAGTCTTTCTTTTTCCGAGTGCCTGACATTCTATTTTAAATTAATGAGGGATTAATACCTAGAAAAGTAAAAAGATTGTCTATTGTTTAGAAAAATGTATTTCTTGAGGATAATAGAAAAACAAATATAATGAATATTAAGAAAATTTAAGGAGGAATAGTATGAAGGCAAAGAAAAAATTAATAGGAAGTGCCATGGCCTTGGCATTAAGTGCTTCAGCCATTTTTGGAAGTGCTGCTTATTCCGTAAAGGCGGAAAGTGCTAGTAAGAATTACATAATTTTATTTAAAAATTCGGATAGCCTTCCAGCTGGTTACGAAAAGATGATTAAGGATGCTGGCGGTTCCATTAAAAGTCAGCTTGGCAAGCTTGGAACAGTTGAAGTAAGCAGCACCAATCCAAACTTTTTGAATGAGATGAGAAGTTCCTCTCTCGTATTGGAGGCAGGGGCTGAAAATACTGTTTACCCAGAAACGCCAGTGGACCAGGAAGCTGTTACATCTGATGCCATTGCGCAAAACGCCGATTTATACAATTCTCTTCAATGGGATATTAAACAGGTAACAAACAACGGGGCGTCATGGAATCTGCCAGGCGGAACCGGAAAACCAACTGCAGGAGATGATATTGTTGTAGCAGTTGTGGATACAGGAATTGACTATAATCATCCTGATGTAAAAGGTAACTATGCTTATGGAAAATCCTTTGTTCCTGGCTATTCCGATCCAATAGATCAAAACGGCCATGGAACTCACGTAGCCGGATCTATTGCTGGTAAAGGAAGAATTATGGGTGTTGGCCCAGACTTAAAGGTGGCTGCATACAGAGTGTTTGGACCAACAGGCGGAGCTGAAACATCAAATATCGCCAAGGCGTTAATGACTGCAGCCGATGACAATGTCGATGTTGTAAATATGTCCCTCGGGGGATATGACTGGTTCCAGGATCCTGCTTACGCTACAAAGGATGTTGTGGCGGATGTTCGTTTATTTAACAGAGCGATCCAATATGCAATTAAAAACGGAGTAACTGTTGTTGGTTCGGCTGGAAATGATGCAGTAGATATTAGCAGCCCCGGCAAGCTTTCCGGAGATGATAATGGCTCCACCCACCGCAGCCCAAGTAGTCAGACCATGATCCGTGTTTCTGCAGGTGGTGCACAGAAGAACCTAACTTTCTATTCCAACTATGGTGTGGGAAAAATTGATGTTATGGCACCGGGCGGAGACCTTGGTCCGAACTACGATCCTGTTAAAAAAACAGGAAGAGATAATTCATATCTTTGCTTGAGCTCTGTACCTGTTCTTGATGCTAATGCGAATGTTATAGGTCATGGATATGCATACTATGCTGGTACATCAATGGCAGCACCTAAAACAGCTGCACTTGCTGGTGTGGTCATTGCAAAATATGGTAAAGACAATCTATCTCCAGCACAAGTAAAGCACATCATTCAAGCTTCCGCTGAGGATGTATTCAAGCCAGGATACGATGAAAAAGCTGGATTTGGTCTTATTAATGCAGTAAACGCGCTTCAATAGTAAGAGGGGAAGAGGGTGGTTCCATTGTGGGACGCCCTCTTTTAATAACTTCATCATACCTCGATGGGTAAATTTGAATTGATCTCGTTGATTTTAAATGTTTTTAGTAAAAAAAACAGCTAATTGATTCCTTTTTTAAGAAAAAGGACCCTATTTTCTTAAAAAAGCTCGTTGGGTAGCCGGAAATTTAGATCTAATTTTATAGGAAATACTCTCCCTCATTCATGGAAATGCACGATTTTGCTCAAGGAATGCACGTTTTTTTTAAAAGAATGCACGAATTTAGAAAAGGAATGCACGATTTTCCCTGATGAATGCACCTCCATAAAAACTTATAACCGAGTATAAAGGGTTTTGCACGAAAGTAAGGGGTTATTGCCCACAGAAGAAACAAAATGCACATCTTCCCCAATTGGTTTAACTAACCATAAATAGAACCGCTAATGTTGATCCTATCTTATCCCGCACTAAGGGGGAGTAATCGCTTTAAAAGAATTAAATAAAGGCTTGGAAAACTCCCCCAAAGTACCCAATTGGTTCAACTAACCATCAGCCGGACGGCTGATGGAAGTTTCACTTTGTCCCGCATAAACGGCGAGTATTTCTATACCATTTTAAATAGCGGTGCAAAGATAAATATCTGACCATTACTTGGAAACTCCCCGTAAATGCCCGATTCATTCAACTAAACTTTCAGCGGAAAAACATCCCGCTGAAAGTAAGTTTCATCTTGTGTTATAATTATATGTCGAAGAGACTCGAATGATAGAAACCCATTTTTGGAGGAAGTTATGGCTGCTTATACGCCGATGATGCAACAATACTTAAAAGTGAAGGCAGAGTATCAGGATGCCTTTTTATTTTTTCGCTTAGGCGATTTTTATGAAATGTTTTTTGATGATGCCATTAAAGCATCACAGGAGCTTGAAATTACTTTGACTAGCAGAGAGGGTGGCATGGAGGAGCGAATTCCGATGTGCGGTGTCCCATATCACTCAGCTGCCAATTATATTGAACAATTGATTGAAAAAGGTTATAAAGTGGCGATTTGTGAGCAAACAGAAGATCCGAAGCAGGCGAAGGGTGTAGTCCGCCGTGAGGTTGTTCAGTTGATTACACCGGGAACCGTGATGGAGGGCCGTGGATTATCTGATAAGGAAAATAACTATCTCGCATCTGTGTCAGCCTTTACCGACGGAACCTATGGTTTTGCTTACAATGATTTATCCACTGGTGAAAGCCGGGTCACTCTATTAGCTGGCGGCTTTGATGAAGTGCTGAACGAGCTTGCGGTACTTGGGGCCAAGGAAGTCGTTATTAGCAGCAGCTTTGACGGGGAGCTTCAGAAGAAAATGCGCGAGCGGGATGTTCTTGCTCTTTCTTTTGAAGACAATACACAGGTAGAGCAGCATTTTGCCGAGTTAGCTAAAGGCTTGAATCAAGATAAAATGCTCGAGACAGCTGCAAGGCTGATTAACTATTTATACCGTACACAAAAAAGAAGTCTTGACCATCTTCAGCCAGTTGTTACCTATCAAATCCATCAATATATGAAAATAGATTATTATTCTAAACGGAATCTAGAATTAACAGAAACCATTCGTTCTAAAGGAAAAAAAGGTTCGTTGTTATGGCTTTTGGACGAAACGATGACTGCTATGGGTGGAAGAACGCTCAAGCACTGGATCGACAGGCCTTTAATTGACCGGGAAGAGATCGAGAGACGTCATGCACTGGTAGAAACTTTTATTAATGGTTATTTTGAGAGGCAGGAGCTTCGTGAAAAATTAAAAGAAGTTTATGATTTGGAGCGGCTTGCAGGACGGGTTGCGTTTGGAAACGTAAATGCACGCGACCTTGTTCAATTAAAGCGTTCTTTAATGCAAATTCCTTTTTTACAAGAGGTAATGGGAAGGTTTGGAACTGTAGAAACTCGCCAGCTTGCTGATAAGCTGGACCCTTGTGAGGATGTAACAGACCTCCTTGATAGAGCCATTGTTGAAAATCCGCCGCTATCTTTAAAGGATGGAAACATCATTCAGGACGGTTACCACGAACAGCTTGACCAGTACCGGGATGCGAGCCGAAACGGTAAGACCTGGATCGCTCAGCTTGAGCGCCAAGAGAGGGAAAAAACCGGAATTAAGTCCTTAAAGATAGGCTACAACCGCGTTTTTGGCTACTATATCGAAGTGACAAGAGCTAATCTTCATCTTCTCCAGGAAGGTCAGTACGAAAGAAAACAAACGCTGACCAATGCAGAGCGTTACATTACTCCTGATTTGAAGGAAAAAGAGTCATTAATCCTTCAGGCTGAGGAAAAATGCGGTGAGCTGGAGTATGAACTTTTTACAGAAATTCGCGAAACGATAAAAGAATACATTCCAAGACTGCAGGCTCTTGCCAAAACAGTCAGCGAACTAGATGTCCTTCAATGCTTTGCGGAGGTAAGTGAAAACAGGCATTATGTAAAGCCAGTATTCTCCAATGAACGCAGAATCGTCATTAAAGAAGGAAGGCACCCTGTTGTTGAAAAGGTTCTTAATACACAGGAATACGTTCCAAATGATTGCTTTATGAACTCCGAGCGGGAGGTCCTGCTGATTACAGGTCCGAATATGTCCGGTAAAAGTACTTATATGCGCCAGATTGCACTTACTGCGATTCTTGCTCAGATAGGCTGCTATGTACCTGCTTCCGAGGCAGTATTGCCTGTATTTGATCAGGTGTTTACACGGATTGGAGCTGCTGATGACCTGATTTCAGGACAAAGTACCTTTATGGTGGAAATGCTTGAAGCGAGAAACGCGATCCAAAATGCGACTCAAAGCAGTTTGATTTTATTCGATGAAATCGGCAGGGGCACCTCCACGTATGACGGAATGGCGCTGGCGCAGGCGATTATTGAATATATTCATGACAGAATCGGAGCAAAAACCTTATTCTCCACGCATTATCATGAACTGACCGTTCTAGAAGAGGAACTCGATAATCTTAAAAATGTCCATGTCAGTGCGATTGAACATAATGGAAAAGTTGTTTTTCTTCATAAAATCAAAGAAGGACCGGCTGACAAGAGCTACGGAATTCATGTAGCACAGCTGGCTGATCTTCCGCCAGAACTGATTAAGCGTGCGAATGAAATTTTAATGGCACTTGAACAGCCTTCTTATCAGGCAGTCCCAGTTGCTGCAGCTGTAATGGCCAGTGAGCCTTCAGCTGTTGCGGTGGAAGAAACGGTTCCTGTGCACGATACGAAAGAAACAGCACAGCTATCATTTTTTGATGAAGAGCCTAAAGAAACAAAGAAACATGAACCTTCTGCTAAGGAAAAAAGAGTCCTTGATCAAATAAAGCACTTGGATATACTGGACCTTACTCCATTGCAGGCGATCAATACACTTTATGAAATCCAAAAGAAACTAAAGAACTAACCGGGGGGTAAGAGGCCGTGGGTAAAATTATTCAGCTGGACGATGCATTATCGAATAAAATTGCAGCCGGAGAGGTTGTTGAACGGCCTGCTTCGGTTGTAAAGGAAATAGTTGAAAATGCCATTGATGCTGGAAGCACCGTCATCGAGATTGAGGTGGAGGAGGCTGGCCTTGCTAAAATCCGGATTACCGACAATGGAGACGGAATCGAAGAAGAGGATGTTCTCACAGCCTTCCAGCGGCATGCGACAAGCAAGATAAAAAATGAAACGGACCTTTTCAGAATCAGGACATTGGGATTTAGAGGCGAGGCTCTGCCGAGTATTGCTTCTGTTTCCCGTCTTGAAATGAAAACCTCGACAGGCGAAGGGGCGGGACACCGGGTTGTCATTGAAGGCGGCAAGGTGGAAACCTTCGAAAAATCATCAAGCCGAAAAGGCACCGATCTGACAATTACTGATTTGTTTTTTAATACTCCAGCACGGTTAAAGTATATGAAAACCATCCATACAGAGCTCGGAAATATTACGGATGTGGTTAACCGCTTAGCTCTTTCTCACCCGGAGATATCCTTTCGCCTGATTCATAATGAGCGTAAGCTGCTGCATACAAATGGAAACGGGGATGTCCGCCAGGTACTAGCAGCCATTTATGGCCTCAGTATCGCAAAACAATTAATCCCGATTTCCGGACGTTCCCTTGATTATACTATTTCTGGGTATGCATCCATGCCCGAAGTGACAAGGGCATCCAGAAATTATATTTCTACCATGATTAATGGGCGTTTTATCCGGAATTATGCTATGGCAAAGGCAATTCAGGAAGGGTACCATACACTTCTCCCAATTGGCCGGTATCCTATTGTTCTCTTAAACATCGAAATGGATCCGCTTTTGGTAGATGTGAATGTTCATCCATCTAAAATGGAGGTCCGCATCAGTAAGGAAGCGGAACTGAGTGAACTGATAACCAAGACCATTAAGGAAGCCTTTAAAAGAAAGGAATTAATTCCTTCAGGTGCTCCTGTTAACAAAAAAGAAAAGCCAATGTCAGAACAGACTACTCTGTCCTTTGATACTTATAATCCGACGCCAATGGCCAGGACGGAAACGGAAACTGTTCCGCCAGCAGTCATTATGTCTGGTCTGGACGCGGCTCTAAAGGTACTTGAAACTAAGGTGCCTATCCAAAGCGCAGCAGTTCAAAAAGAAGAAACAACCTTAGAGTCAGAGCTGGTAAATGATTTGGAGCCTGAAATCGAATCTTATGATTTTGATGAAGAAGAAACAGCCGATTTTGTAGAAGAGGAGACTCCTGTTCAGCAGCCTGAGAGCCGGGTGCCTCCGATGTACCCTATCGGACAAATGCATGGAACCTATATCTTTGCCCAAAATGAGCGGGGCCTCTATATTATTGACCAGCATGCAGCCCAGGAGCGGCTTAAATATGAATACTTCAGAGAGAAAGTGGGACAGGTGGAAAGGGAGCTTCAGGAAATGCTCGTTCCTCTCACACTGGAATACTCCTCTGATGAATGTATAAAGATAGTAGAAAACAGAGAAGAACTGGAACAGGTTGGGATTTTTCTAGAGGAATTCGGACTTAATAGCTTTATAGTCCGGGCTCATCCACAGTGGTTTCCAAAGGGCGAGGAAAAGGAAGTTATTGAGGAAATTATTGAACAGCTTTTATCCATGAAAAAAGTCGATATTAAAAAGCTGCGAGAAGAGTCGGCCATTATGATGAGCTGTAAAGGCTCGATTAAAGCAAACCGCCATCTTCGGAATGATGAAATTCAAACACTGCTCAATGATTTAAGGAAGGCATCCGATCCATTCACCTGCCCTCATGGAAGACCAATTATTGTCCATTATTCAATTTATGAAATGGAGAAAATGTTTAAGAGGGTAATGTAAATACTTAAATAGAAAGCATATGTATCTAACAGATACATATGTTTTTTTGACTTTTTTCATTAAAATTATTTCTGGAAGGTTTAGGAAACAATTGTAACGTAAGTGATATACTTAATATACAAAGTTAATCTGCTTGGGAAGAAAGAGGTGGGAGATTGTTTGTTTTTGGACTGCTGACAACAATTTTGCCCGTTGTGATTATTGTTTTTGCCATTGCATTTGTCGCGAAAAACAAAGAGAAGGGGGATGAAAGAGTGATTAGGCATTTATATACGTATTTAGTGCTGTTCGCAACACTGATGATGGTGATTGGCGGAGGAATTTCCATCTTTATGGCTGCGGCTGACATGGTAAGTCCGTCAGGTTATTACCAAAACTATCAGGATTATCATCAAATGAGAGTATCGGAAAAAGTGGGAACAAAAACGACTGTGTCCGAGGAGAAAATACGCAAAGATTATGACCAAATGGTGGAAGATGAAAAAGCGCGAACGAAGGAAAACGCCAAAAACCAAATAATAAAAAGCCTTGGATTCATCGTCATACCGCTGCCCATTTTCCTTTATTTTAATAAAATGAGAAAGAAACAAAGCGATATATAACGCAAAAAACTGCAGAGAGCGCTCTGCAGTTTTTTGTTTAGTTATCTTTTTCCGTGTCTAGCACCAGCACCCAGCGAGTTAATAAGTCAACACCAAGGTGCCCTGTACCATAGCTTGTTGCTGGAGGGGATGTTCAGCTCGCCAAGGTCAGGGAAGCATGTCCAGAAGTTTTTCAGGTAATTGCTTTACCGAAATGGTGCTTCCGATACTTATTTAATTGCTGTTTGCAGTTTGTTGATGTACTGAAGGGCTTTGCCTGTACCGATGGCTACAGATTCAAGCGGGCTAGGAGCTAAGTGTACAGGCACAACGATCTCCTTGCTAAGCCATTCTTCCATTCCTTTCATCAATGCGCCGCCGCCAGTTAAAATTACCCCACGGTCTACGATGTCACCGCTTAGTTCAGCTGGGCAGTCTTCAAGAGTTGCACGAATTGCTTCGAGGATATGAAGAAGTGATTCTTTAAGCGCGCCGCGAATTTCATAGGAAGATAAAGTGATTGTTTTTGGCAGGCCTGTTACAAGGTCACGGCCTCTAACCTCCATAGTAAGTTCGTCATGGTCAACAAGCCCATATCCGATTTCCATTTTAATATTTTCTGCCGTTCTTTCACCGATCAGCACATTATACTCTTTGCGGACGTATTGAATAATATCATCATCTAGTCTGTCTCCGCCGATGCGGATAGAATGGCAGGCAACAACACCGCCAAAAGAAATGATAGCAACCTCAGTTGTTCCGCCGCCGATATCAACGATCACGTTTGCAACAGGCTCATCAACAGGAAGTCCTGCACCAATCGCAGCAGCAACCGGCTCCTCGATTAAATGAATCTTTTTTGCACCGGCATTGCGGACTGCATCATGGATTGCACGGCGTTCAACAGAAGTAGAGCCTGATGGTGTGCAGACGACAACATTTGGCTTACGGATGGCAAACCCCAACTTTTTGGAAGCCTTTCTCATAATATGCTTCAGCAAATCAGTAGTCATATCATAATCGGCAATAACCCCATCTTTTAATGGACGGATGGCAACAATTTTACCAGGAGTTTTTCCGATCATTTCTTTTGCTTCGCGTCCAACAGCGAGGACATTCTTTGTTTCTGTATCAATGGCAACAACGGAAGGCTCATTTAGAGCAATTCCTTTATTTTTGCTATATACCAATATGTTCGCAGTTCCTAAATCAATTCCAATTTCAGAAGAAGATAACATTATTTTTCACCTTTTTTCACTTATTTTTTTCTGGAAAGGCCGCTCCCTAAGCAGACATTTTGCGGCTTTGGGATAATTAATATTCATAATAAAGTTATTAACATGATAAACTTCTAATTACTCTAACACGATTTTGGGGGTATTTTGTCGATTGTAACTAAAACGTTATTTAATTGTAATGAATCAAGAAAAAATTTCTTTTAAAGGAAAAATTGTAAGCTAAACAGCATAAAAACTGGATTTATAGCCAATAATAGTTTGATGTTCTACTGCTTTTCTATTTTTGTGTTACCATATTAAAATATAGGGAAAAAAGCCCGACAAGAAAAAGCAGATAAAGGCAGTGTGAGGGAAGTGGAAGCCAAGCAAAAATTAATTGTCATTATCGGACCAACAGCAGTTGGGAAAACGAAATTAAGCATTGAGCTTGCAAGGCGCTTTAATGGAGAAATTATCAGCGGTGATTCCATGCAGGTATACCGGAGAATGGATATAGGCACCGCAAAAATAAAGGAATCAGAGATGGAAGGGATTCCTCATCATTTAATTGATATTAAAGAGCCCGAAGAGTCTTTCTCAGCAGCGGAGTTTCAGGGGATGGTCCGAAAAAAAATTGCCGAAATTGCCCAAAAAGGCAAAATGCCTATTATAGTCGGCGGTACGGGATTATATATTCAGTCCGTCATTTATGATTATCAATTTTCAGATGCTCCTTCTGATCCCTCGTTTCGGGAAGAGCTTGAGCGTCAGGCCGGAGAAATCGGCAATGAGGCATTACATAAGAAGCTGGAAGCTGTCGATCCTGAGAGCGCCAGCCGCATTCACCCTAATAATGTAAGAAGAGTGATTCGGGCATTGGAAATTTATCATTGTACAGGGAAAAGGATGGGAGATTTTCAATCTAATCAAGAGCCGGAACTTCTATATGATACAGCCCTCATAGGCTTAACAATGGAACGTGAAAAATTATACGGCCGTATCAATTTACGTGTAGACCTAATGATGGAAGAAGGGCTTTTGGAAGAAGTGGAAAGCCTTTATCATCAAGGGATTTCAGGCTGTCAGTCCATCCAGGCAATTGGCTACAAAGAGATTTACGAATACCTGGAGGGGAAAAGTTGTTTGGAGACAGCTATAGAAAATTTAAAACAAAATTCTCGAAACTATGCAAAAAGACAGCTAACCTGGTTTCGAAATAAGATGAATGTGGAATGGTTTGATATGACAGATACTGATATGGCTTCAAAAAAAATAAATGAAATTTCTCAGTATGTGGAAGGAAAGCTACATCTGAAATCGAATACATATTAGTAGAGATAAAAGAGGAGGATTTACAGATGAAAACGACAATTAATATTCAGGATCAATTTTTGAACCAATTGCGCAAGGATGGCATAAGCGTTACCGTGTTCCTTTTAAACGGTTTCCAATTAAGAGGCCAAATTAAAGGTTTTGACAACTTTACTGTTCTGTTTGAATCAGAAGGCAAACAGCAGCTTGTATATAAGCACGCTATTTCCACTTTTGCTCCACAGCGCAATGTTCAGCTTGACCTTGAAGGACAACAATAATTTATTGAATAGTCAGGACCCCTTAGCAGCAAAGGGGTCCTTTTTATTTTGCGAAAAAGATTCAACTTGTGCTCGTCTTTGTTACTTGCCTGGCTACTGGTTCGGCGGCTATTGGCAATAACCTGTCTCAGCTGCAATTAGTCAACATAGACCTTCTCCAATGTATTGTGCCCCCAAATGCTCAGGAGGAAGGAAAAGGGGTAACTATTACCACTCCGTCTTGTTTCCCTGATTTCAATGGTGGCAACTGCCTGCAGCACAAAGAAGGCTTCACTAGCTTTTACATTGCATGTAGGAAAAGCACAGCTATTTCGAGAATATGGCGGATGTAATTTCATCAAGGCACTTACATAGCTAAACGGGCACCTCCGCCTTTCTTTTGCTCATGTTTTTCCCATATACAGAATACACATAGTATGAAGAAGTATTTCTCAGGAAAGCGCATGATTAGACAATTACAAGAAAAAGCAGCAGGAAAAAGCAGGATTTTGTCAATTAAAGAAGCCGTCCATCCTATTATATAGAGAAGGAAATGGGATACCACCGGGCTTTTGTCACGCATAAAGCATAATGGCGTATACTGTTTGCAGATTGAGAGGTGAAGGCTTTGGACCAACCAATGCGTATGAAAAGTAACGGTCAAATCAGCATAATGCTAAACTCACAAAAAAGAACCATTCATAAAGAAGCTCCTGAATCAATAGTCGTTCAAAAGGCAATACCCGCCGAGCACACTGCACTAAAGGAAATTGAAACAGAACTTGGTGCCCTTGTTGGCATGGAGGAAATGAAGAGAACCATTAAAGAAATTTATGCATGGATATATGTTAATAAAAAACGCGAAGAGAGTGGGCTAAAAGCCAAAAAGCAAGCGCTTCATATGATGTTTAAAGGAAACCCTGGAACAGGTAAAACAACCGTAGCAAGGCTGGTTGGAAAGCTTTTTCACAAAATGAATGTCCTTTCGAAGGGCCATTTGATTGAAGCAGAACGTGCCGACCTGGTTGGAGAGTATATTGGGCATACAGCACAAAAAACAAGAGATTTGGTCAAAAAGGCACTTGGAGGGATTTTATTTATCGATGAAGCCTATTCGCTTGGGAGGGGCGGCGAAAAGGATTTTGGGAAAGAAGCAATCGACACCCTCGTTAAGCATATGGAAGATAAACAGCATGAATTTATTTTAATCCTCGCGGGATATTCGGATGAAATGGAATATTTTCTTACCTTAAACCCCGGGCTCCATTCACGCTTTCCTCTGGTCATTGATTTCCCGGATTACAATATCGACCAGCTGATGGAGATTGCTCATATCATGCTGAAGGAAAGAGAGTATTCATTAAGCCATGAGGCGGAGAGAAGACTTCGTGAACATCTTGTCTGGATTAAAACGATCATCGGAGAGAATCACTTTTCAAATGGGAGATATATAAGGAACATCATTGAAAAATCGATACGGGCACAGGCCATGAGACTGCTGATGAATAACAGCTATGACCGTTACGAACTGATGACCTTAAGGAGTAATGATTTAATATTTGAAGAAGACTAAGACCCGGAATGGGTCTTTTTATTTTTACATACATAAAAAGCTTGCGACCTTATAGAAAGTCGGCAAGCTTCATTAGGAATTACTTATTTACGTACTGCATCAGCGTTTCTGGATCAAAACCCAGGACCCAGTGGCCATTTACCTTTGTCTGAGGTACGCCCATCTGTCCGGTCTCCTGTACTAGTTTTTGCGCTGCATCAGCATCCATCTGCACATTTACTTCTTTGTAGGTTAATCCTTGAGCCTCAAGGAATTCTTTCATCATTGTGCAGTACGGTCAAGTATTAGTTGAATAAACAGTAATATCATTCATTTTGTATGCCTCCTTAAATTTTTTATACCCTTAAAGGTATAGTAAAATGATCCGGTAATGCTGTCAATTAACCTAACCAGCTTTTACAAAAAAAGAATTACCTGCATACCCTTTGTTTTTCCCTTCTTTTAATAAAAAAAACAAACCCCGTTTCTATCCTGGGTTTGTCGACTACAACATTTTTTAATTCTCGTGAACCCGCTTAACGGGGAGCTTCCAATCATACGTGTACGATAGAACCCTTAAAGCTGTAATGATCACAAACAAAGAATACAGCTCGGCTGGACTGTCAGCAATTTTCAAACCAATCGCCATTCCCGCCATAATGGCCCACACGGCATATATTTCTGAACGCAGTACAATCGGCTTTCGGCCAGCGAGCAGGTCTCGAATGATTCCGCCGCCAATTCCTGTAAGAACTGCTGCAACAATGACGGCACTTAAAGGGTGGCCCATTTTTGATGCATATAAAGCACCCTGGATGGCAAAGGCAGACAAGCCGATCGCATCAAACAAATTGCCCCATTTTTGCCAGTGCTTTAATAGATTCATAGGGAATAAGAAAACAGCTGTCATCGAAAGCAAAGCAATTTGAAAAAATAACCCCTGGTTCCACAAAGCTGAAACCGGTACACCAATTAATAAATTTCGTATCGCACCACCGCCAAAGGCAGTGACAATCCCTAAAATATAAACTCCTAAAATATCATATTCTTCTTCCATGGCAATAATTGCTCCGCTGATTGCGAATGCCACTGTGCCAATCATGCTTAGTACTTCCCACGTCATTCCTTTTTATCTGCCCCTCGTAATCGTTTTCAAATACAAATTATATTGATTTTATCACGTGTCCCTGTATTTTCAATCTTTTTTTTTAAAAATGTTGAAAGAGGGCAAATAAGTGAAAAATTAGAGTATCCACAAACTTTTTGATATGATGAAAAAAGATTATTCAACGGAAAGTAGGGGTTCCATTGGAACAAAAAACAGATCTGGAAAAAGCAATACTTGTTGGCTGCCAGACAACCAATGAAGATGACCTGAGGTTTCAATATTCCATGGAGGAGCTTGTTTCCTTAACTGAGACAGCAAAAGGTGAAGTCCTGCTATCAGTTATTCAAAAGAGGGAGAGGGTTCATCCTGCAACATATATCGGAAAAGGGAAAGTGGAGGAATTAAAAGCACTCGTTGATGAAATGGAAGCTGATTTGGTTATTTTTAATGACGAGCTTTCTCCAAGCCAAAAGCGGAATTTATCATCAGCGCTCGAAGCGCGAATTATCGACAGGACCCAGCTAATCCTCGATATTTTTGCACAAAGAGCCCGCTCCAAAGAAGGTAAGCTTCAGGTAGAATTGGCACAGCTTCAATATTTGCTTCCTCGGCTTGCTGGCCAGGGTATAGCGATGTCCAGGCTGGGGGCGGGAATTGGAACAAGAGGTCCCGGTGAAACGAAACTGGAAGCGGACCGCCGCCATATCCGCCGCCGCATCGATGATATTAAATCACAGCTGAATGTGATTGTTCATCACCGCGATCGTTACAGGGAAAGACGGAAGAAAAATAAGACCTTCCAAATCGCTATCGTTGGTTACACAAATGCTGGAAAGTCCACACTTTTTAACCGTCTGTCAGAAGCAGATTCCTATGAAGAGAACCAGCTGTTTGCGACTCTCGATCCAATGACCAGAAAGGTCATTCTGCCAAGCGGATTTTTGGCTCTTATTACAGATACGGTTGGATTTATTCAGGATTTGCCAACTGCCCTCATTGCAGCCTTCCGCTCCACTCTTGAGGAGGTTAAGGAAGCGGACTTATTGCTGCATGTTGTCGATATGGCAAACCCGGACTATTTTCAGCATGAAAAAACGGTAAACCATCTATTAGATGAGCTTGATATTAAAGATATCCCGCAGCTGACTGTTTATAATAAAAGGGATATTCAGCATCCGGATTTTGTACCGACTGCGCAAACGCCAACAGCCTTTATCAGTGCTTATGACGTTGAAGATCGAAATGCGTTAAAGAAAAAGATAGAAGAGCTAGTAATAGAAGGGATGGAAGCCTACAGCGTGAAAGTTCCTTCAACAGAAGGCAAGCTCCTTTCACAATTAAAAAATGAAACCATCCTGAGGGAACTGACTTTTAATGAGCAATTTCAGCTGTATGAATGCAAAGGGTACTCTTTAAGAGACCACCATATAACAGGGCAGCTGCAAAAATATAGTGTTTAGATAAGGGGTCGCATCATGTTTCAACAATTAAAATACGGGGAGAAGCTTCAGACAATTGTAAAGGATGTTGAGATCCAGATTGCTGAGGTTCATAAAGAGATAGACGGAAGAATTGATACGAATCAATTCAGGGTGTTACAAAGCTTTCAAAAGCACAGGGTAAGCGACTCGCATTTTATCCCTTCTACCGGTTATGGATACGATGATACCGGAAGAGATACGCTTGAAGCCATTTATGCAGATGTTTTTGGAGGAGAGGCGGGGCTGGTCCGCCCGCAGATCATTTCAGGGACGCATGCCATATCCATTGCCTTATTTGGCGTATTAAGACCTGGGGATGAACTTCTTTATATCACAGGAAAGCCTTATGATACCCTTGAGGAAATTGTGGGCATTCGCGGGAACGGAGTAGGTTCTTTAAAAGAATTCGGAATCTCCTACAACAGCGTTTCTCTAACAGAAGAAGGCAAAATTGATTGGGGTGCTGTGGCGAACGCAATTAAGCCAAACACGAAAATGATCGGCATACAGCGGTCAAAGGGTTATGCGGTCAGACCGTCCTTTACGGTAGCAGAAATAGGGGAAATGATTCGTTTTGTAAAAGAAATTAAAAACGATGTAGTGGTTTTTGTTGATAACTGCTATGGCGAATTTGTGGAGGATATCGAACCATGCCATGCAGGGGCAGACCTGATGGCGGGTTCTTTAATAAAAAATCCCGGCGGAGGAATTGCTAAAACAGGCGGTTACATTGTTGGAAAAAAACAATGGGTGGAAGCTTGTTCCTACCGGATGACATCTCCGGGAATCGGTGCAGAAGCCGGAGCGTCACTGTACAGCCTCCAGGAAATGTACCAGGGTTATTTCTTGGCTCCCCATGTTGTGGGGCAGGCACTTAAGGGAGCCGTTTTTACTGCAGCCATGCTTGAACAACTAGGTATGAATTCTTCGCCAAAGTGGAATGCCAAACGGACAGATTTAATCCAATCCGTTCAATTCGATGATAAAGACAAAATGGTGGCTTTTTGCCAGGCAATCCAATTTGCTTCACCTGTAAACTCTCATGTGACTCCTTACCCAAGCTATATGCCTGGATATGAAGATGATGTGATCATGGCAGCAGGTACATTTATTCAGGGGGCAAGTATTGAACTAACCGCTGACGGGCCAACAAGGCCGCCTTTTGTTGCTTATGTTCAGGGAGGTCTGACTTACTCCCATGTCAAAATGGCGGTTTGTCTCGCACTAAGCTCTTTGGCGGAAAAAGGTTTAATTGATTTAAATTAGGTTAACTTAAAGGAGGGCTGCTTAGGTTGTCCTCTTTTTTTATTAATTTTTTCATGTCAGAAAACCTAACATAAGTTTGACATCTTACCTAACATGCCATATAATACCCCTATAAAGCAGTAAAAGGGAGGAGAAATCTTGGCCGGTAATGAAATTCGCCGTTCCATGCCGCTGTTTCCCATTGGAATCGTCATGCAGCTGACAGAACTGACAGCCAGGCAAATCCGATATTATGAAGAGCATAAACTGATTTCTCCCGCAAGAACAGAGGGAAACAGGCGGATGTTTAGTTTAAATGACATTGATAGGCTGCTGGAAATTAAAGACCTGATTGACCGGGGCATAAATATGGCCGGAATTAAAGAGGTCTTTGCCGTTAAGGAAAACCAGACAGCTACTGCCGAAATGGAAAAGCAGGCAGAAAAAGCAAGGCGCGAATTATCCGATGATGAATTAAGAAAAATACTGCGCAGCGAGCTGCAGCATGCTGGAAGATTTAATCGATCATCATTGAGGCAAGGGGATATGTCCCGATTTTTCCAATAGGGAAAACATGACATAGAAGCAAAGCAATTATTCTATTACTTTTTTTAACAGGAGGAATTTAGGAAATGGCAAAGTTTTCAAGAGAAGATATTCAAAGAATAACTAAAGAAGAAAATGTAAAGTTTATCCGCCTTCAATTTACTGACATCCTTGGAACTATCAAGAACGTGGAGATTCCGGTAAGTCAGCTTGAAAAGGCGCTTGATAATAAAATGATGTTTGACGGCTCTTCCATCGAAGGTTTTGTTCGTATCGAAGAATCTGATATGCTGTTATATCCAGATCTTAATACATTCGTAATCTTCCCTTGGACAGCTGAAAAAGGTAAAGTAGCACGTTTAATTTGTGATATCTATACTCCGGAAGGCGAGCCTTTTGAAGGAGATCCACGTAATAACCTGCGCCGAATCCTTGATGAAATGAAAGAACTTGGATTCACAAACTTTAACCTTGGACCTGAGCCAGAATTCTTCCTGTTTAAATTAGATCAAGCTGGGGAACCAACACTTGAATTAAACGATAAAGGCGGATACTTTGACCTTGCTCCAACAGATCTTGGTGAAAACTGCCGTCGTGACATCGTTCTTGAGCTTGAGGAAATGGGCTTTGAAATCGAAGCTTCCCACCACGAGGTAGCTCCTGGACAGCACGAAATCGACTTTAAATACGCAGATGCTTTAACAGCATGTGACCAAATTCAAACTTTTAAGCTTGTTGTAAAAACAATCGCTCGTAAGCACGGATTACACGCAACCTTCATGCCAAAACCATTGTTTGGCGTAAATGGTTCTGGTATGCACTGTAACCTTTCATTATTTAAAAACGGCGAAAATGCATTCTATGACACTTCTTCCGAATTGGAATTAAGTGAAAATGCCCGTCAATTTATTGCTGGTATCCTTAAGCACGCTCCAAGCTTTACAGCTGTAACAAACCCAACTGTAAACTCTTATAAGCGTCTGGTTCCTGGCTACGAGGCTCCATGTTATGTTGCATGGTCTGCAAGAAACCGTTCACCACTTATCCGTATTCCTGCATCACGCGGTCTAAGCACACGTGTAGAAGTGCGCAGCGTTGACCCAGCAGCGAATCCATATTTGGCGATGGCAGTTCTATTAAAAGCTGGACTTGATGGCATCAAAAACAAACTTACTCCTCCAGCTCCAGTAGACCGCAACATCTATGTAATGAACAAAGAAGAGCGCATTGAAGAAGGTATCATCGATCTTCCTGCAACTCTTGCACAAGCTCTTGACCAGCTGAAGAAAGACGAAGTTATTGTTTCAGCACTTGGCGGACACATCTTCGAACACTTCGTGGAAGCGAAAGAGATCGAATGGGATATGTTTAGAACTCAAGTTCACCCATGGGAACGCGAGCAATACATGAGCATGTACTAAGATATTTTAAGAACCCTCGGCACTTTGGTGCTGGGGGTTTTTTTATTTTTAAAAAAGAGGTTGAGAGCCGGTACAAGGGGGTAAATTTTAGACAAGCAGTTTACTTATTAAAAATTGACCGCTAATGCTGATAGATAGAAGGAGAAAGCGATGAAGAACCAGACGATGATGCAGTTTTTTGAATGGCACGTAGACGCAGACGGAAACCATTGGAACAGGCTCAAAGAAGCAGCCGCAGAATTAAAGATGAGAGGAATTGACTCCATTTGGATTCCACCCGCAACAAAAGGCCAGTCAGCAGAGGATACTGGTTACGGTGTTTATGATCTTTATGATCTTGGCGAATTTGACCAAAAAGGAACAGTAAGAACAAAGTATGGAACAAAAGAAGAGCTTTTGGCGGCGATTGATGAATGCCATATGAACAATATAAAGGTTTGCATGGATATTGTCATGAACCACAAAGCGGCAGCTGATGACACGGAGTTATTTAAGGTTATCGAAGTGGATCCTCATGACCGAACAAAGGAAATCTCAGCACCTTTTGACATCGAAGGATGGACCAAATTCGATTTCCCGGGCAGAGGTGATCAATACTCAACCTTTAAATGGAACTTTGAACATTTTAATGGAACAGATTATGATAATAAAACAGAAAGAGTCGGTGTTTACCGGATTTGCGGTGACGATAAGAATTGGAATGAAAATGTAGACAGTGAATTTGGCAACTACGATTATTTGATGTTTGCCAATATAGACTACAATCGCGAAGATGTCAGGGAAGAAATGACAAGATGGGGCAAATGGCTCTATGATGCAACTCATTGTGACGGCTTTCGTCTCGATGCTATTAAACATATAAACCATGATTTTATTAGACAATTTGTTATAGAAATGATGCTTCATTGCGGAAAGGATTTCTACGTTGTAGGAGAGTTCTGGAATCCTGAGTTGGAGGCATGCCGAAACTTCCTTGATAACATTGAATTTAAAATCGATTTATTCGATGTTTCCCTGCATTACAAGCTTCATGAAGCTTCTATAAAGGGCCGTGAGTTTGATTTATCAACGATTTTTGATGACACTCTTGTAAAATCACATCCACTTAATGCAGTGACATTTGTGGATAATCATGATTCACAGCCGCACGAAGCCCTTCAGTCCTGGGTTGAACCCTGGTTTAAACCGAGTGCCTATGCGCTCATTCTTCTGCGCCAGGAAGGCTTACCATGCATCTTTTACGGAGATTATTACGGTATCAAAGGGCCTGAACCTCGCGATGGAATGAAGGATATCATCGATAGGCTTCTCTATGCAAGACAGTTTAAAGCCTACGGAGAACAGGTAGATTACTTTGATCATTCAAATACCATTGGATGGGTGCGGAAAGGAATCCCTGCCGTGCAGAACTCAGGTTGTGCTGTTGTAGTATCCAATGGTGACAATGGTGAAAAAACAATGAATGTAGGCGAGGAACGAGCTGGCGAAGTGTGGGTTGATATCACCCATTCAAGGGAGGAGAAAATTACAATCGGGGAGGATGGCAGTGCCACATTCCCGGTAAATGGCGGCTGCTTGTCCGTATGGGCTGTGTGTGAGCAGGAATAAATGTTTGGTTCGGTGAGGCGTTCCTTTGGGACGCCTTTTTGACATACGTTACGGGGTATTTTGAGGTGGTAATACTAATTTATAATGGGTTTTTATAAAAAAATGTATTCAACATGAGACATTTTTGATAGAAAAAGAGTTTTTTAGTTTAATATTCAATACTTTTAATAAAGAAAAAGAGTTTTTCGTTGGTTATACCCTCTGGGTAGAGAAGAAATGCCCGAATTTATCGAAGAAATGCCCGATTTTTCTGAGGAAATGCCCGAGTTGATCGAGTAAATGCATGGCTTAGTCTAAGAATGCCTGTCTTCATTCGGTTATACCCGAATAAAGACAATTATAAGAACATCTGGTTATTTCTTTGGCAATCCGACTAATATGTACTTCCTGATTGTCTTCAGAATCAGGTAGTGATAGGGATTTATGATAAGGGGAGGAATCTAGAGGAACAAGTTATTAGGCTGGGGAGGGAAATGGAAGGTGGTATATGTATTTCCCTATTATTTTTAAAAAGAAGCAGCTGACACTTCCGGAAAGTTTTTTGATCCAGTCAGCAATTGATACTGATAAATAAAATAATCCAGCTCCTGGCTGGCTTCAACGGTTACTTCGTTAATTAAACCGAGCTGCTGTCCTTTGTCGATTAAATCAATTCTCAAGTATTCGATATAAATCTTTAGTTCAAAAGGAGAAAAAATCAGTGAGTTTTCCATCATCCAACCTCTTTTTACAAAAATAGACATCCGCACAACTGATTTTACCAAGTTCCGCTCCATTTTGAAACCCTTTATTGTAAACAAAAATCGACATAATCCATCATTCTTGCTCCGTGCACCGCGCCTTGAGCGCATCCCGCACTCCCTGGGATCAGTAATAAAGATCTCCTGCGCGATTTCTTAATCCAATAAGCTTATCTTCAGATTGTCGAAAAGCTGCATGTTTTCTAATCAAAAAAGGATCGGGTCACCATTGAATCTTTTATTCTCAAACAGAAAAGGATGTCCTTAATTGAGGGCATCCTTTTCAATTTTTCTTTTAAACCATTTCATTAATAAGGATGGTGATAACCGCCGCCATAATGGAACGGGCCATGGTGGTATCCTACAGGATAGTGTTGTGGGTATGGGTAATAAGGATGGTGATGATGGTATCCATATCCGTGACCATATGGGGGATAACCGTGATGCCAGCTTCCATGTGGCTGATATCCGGAAAACATATACGGGGGCATTTCCTCACCTCTTTTATTTATGGGTTAATTACACAGTATGAATAAAAGGTGAGCCGTGAGTTTGACCATTGCTAAAATCGGCGGTTAAGGGAAGTTGGGTTTTATCTCTATTTTCCGTGATGATTAGAGCCAAGAACATCAAATCTTCTTATGACAGCATCACCTCCATAACCCGCCAGGATCGAAAGGAAGGCCACCTGTACGGGTGAGGTTGGCTCCGCGTAGAGTATAACGAGGACAGAAGCGAGGGATCCCAAAGTCATTTCCAGTATAAAACCGGGGTACAAAAATTTCTTGGTGCGATAAGGCACTACAAGCTTTCCGTTCTTTCTCACATGACTGCAGATACCGACCATGCCACCTAATATGATTGAGAAAGCAATGTTGAAAAACATGAACTCCTCACACTCCCTTAAGCCTAAATATTTTTGTGACCTAAGGCTATTCGTGTTGTGTGTTCATTATATCGAAAAAGAAAAGTCTATACATGAGTTAAAATACTGAATTTTCCAAAAAGTAAAATAGTTCTAAATAACTGTATAAAAATACCAATCAGTTAAATTAGAATAATTTTAAACAAAAAAGGCGGGCATTTTGCACTGCCTCGCCTTAAATCGTTTAAAATCCTGGTTTTTATTATAAAGTCTATCTCCCTAGTGAATATCTCTATAAACACCAATAACCTTGCCCAAAATAGAGGCATTTCTTACAATAATCGGATCCATGGTTGAGTTCTCTGGCTGTAACCTGATATAGTCCTTTTCTTTGAAAAATCTCTTACAGGTTGCTTCATCTTCCTCGGTCATAGCGATTACGATATCACCGTTGTTAGCGGTGCTTTGCTGTTTAACAATAACATAGTCGCCATCCAGAATACCGGCTTCTATCATACTATTACCCATAATCTCAAGCATGAAGACATGCTCACTTGCTGCAGCGATTCGCTCTGGAAGGGGAAAGTATTCTTCTATATTTTCAATAGCAGTGATCGGCTGACCAGCTGTTACTTTACCGACAACAGGGACATTAATTACGCTTGCCCTAGGTATGTGCATACTTTCTTCAAGTTCCAATATTTCGATTGCTCTTGGTTTAGTTGGATCCCTGCGAATAAGCCCTTTGCTTTCCAGGCGGGCCAGGTGTCCGTGGACTGTAGAACTGGAAGCTAGTCCAACTGCTTCGCCTATTTCACGAACGGATGGCGGATATCCCTTTTTCTTAACTTCCCCTTTGATAAAGTCAAGGATATCCTGCTGCCGCTTTGATAATTTTGCCATTTTGATTGCACCTCGTCTGGTTTTTGTTGACTTTATTATAACATGTTCCCATTTTTGATACAAACATAAGTTCGAATATTTTTGTTGACGCAAAACACATGTTCGATTTATAATCAAATCAGCAAATGCGAACATATATTCTAATAGAGGTGCTTGAGATGAAGAAAATGTGGAAAAAGTATTCCTATGCTATTATTCTTGTAGGTTTAAGCTGTCTATCTGCTTTGGTTCTATCAATTACAATGGATTCTCCGGATGAGAACAATTACATAAAAGTCACTGTTTCTCAAGGTGATTCAATCTGGAAGATTGCTGATCAATATAAAGAGGAAAACAATATGTCAAAGGATCGCTTTGTAAGCTGGGTAAAGCTCCATAATGAAGTTAATGGGGACAAGCTTGTTCCTGGCCAGGAGCTTGTTATTCCGGTAAAAGAAGAAATCTTATCTACTGGTGAACTTGCCAGTGCGGCAGGAGAATAAACAATAAAAAGAAAGCGGGCTGATTGCTTCGTGAATGCTATTATATATTGCAGAGTCAGCACGGATAAAGATACACAGGAAACCTCCTTAATCAGGCAGGAGGAAGAATTAACCCAGCTGGCCAATCAAAATCAATTTCAAATTGCAGAAATTATAAGGGAGCAGGCCAGCGGATATGACCTGGAGAGGGAAGGTATCCTTCAGCTGCTGGATGAAATAAGGAAACCTGAAATTCATGCAGTATTAATACAAGATGAAACCAGACTGGGGAGAGGTAATGCAAAAATTGCCCTCCTTCATTGCATTTTAAAAGAAGGAATCAAACTCTATAGCATCTCCCATAACGGAGAGCTGCAATTATCCGAATCGGATTCGATGGTTTTAAAAATAGTTGGAATGGTGGAAGAATACCAGCGGAAGCTCCATAATATTAAAATCAAACGAGGAATGAAACGGGCTGTGAAAAATGGCTTCAAACCCGAGCGAAATTTAAAGAACCAAGGAGAGGGAGCAGGCAGGGAAAAGATTGAAGTGCCCATAGACGAAATAGTGCGTCTTAAAAGAAATGGCCTCACTTTTGCCGAGATTGCTGCTACGCTTAGGGGTTTTGGATACCAGGTTTCCAAAGCTACCGTACATAGAAGATATCAGCAGCATATGGAGGACCTAGCTGCTGAAGACTCATATAAATCGTAAAGACCCTTTGGCTTGCCAATGGGTCTTTTTTTTAGTAAAATCAGTTGTCATATTTAGAAAAATAATTTGATCGTGTTGATCTAATAATAGAAACCTCAAGAAAGAAGGGACAAGCATGCTTTCAAAAGAGAAAATGAAAAGAATAAATGAGTTAGCGAAAAAAGCAAAGGAAAGTTCACTTTCTGAAGCTGAGGCTAAGGAACAATCTGCCCTTAGAAAGGAATATCTTCAGACCTTTCGCTCGTCCATGCTGGATACTTTAACGAATACAAAGATTATTGATCCGGAAGGCAATGATGTAACACCTGAAAAACTGAAGCAGCGCAAGAGAAATCAAAAACTTCATTAATGAGTAGGGGTACAGAAATGTACTCCTTTTTTTTTTTTCATAAAATTGTTCTGTTTGTGCCATGATAAAGAGGGAATAGGCAATAATGACTAATATTTTACAGATTTTAACTTTAAATTTAAACATGACAGCCTTGGTTTAAAGTGGCTGCGCTTACAACATTCACTTTTGTTGTATTAATTGCTTTAGACCTATAATATAAGGATGTAACCAATATCCAAGGTTAAAGAAAGGATGTAATTTATGTTTGAAACTATTGATGAGTTATCAGTAACGTCTATTCGAACACTTTCAATTGACGCTATCGAAAAAGCAAACTCAGGACACCCAGGTTTGCCAATGGGAGCTGCTCCTATGGCATACACACTGTGGACTCGTTTTATGAACCACAATCCAAATAATCCACAATGGTTTAATCGTGACCGCTTTGTTTTATCAGCAGGACATGGTTCCATGCTTTTATACAGCTTGCTCCATTTATCAGGCTATAACCTGCCAATGGAAGAGATTAAACAATTCCGCCAATGGGGAAGCAAAACTCCAGGGCACCCAGAATACCATCACACAGAAGGTGTAGAAGCTACTACTGGTCCTCTTGGACAAGGTATTGCTATGGCTGTTGGTATGGCAATGGCAGAACGCCATCTTGCAAGTGTTTATAACAAAGAAAACTATGAACTTGTAAATCATTTTACATATGCACTTTGCGGAGACGGAGACCTTATGGAAGGCGTTTCAGCTGAAGCTGCTTCTCTTGCAGGCCACTTAAAGCTTGGCCGCCTTGTTGTGCTTTATGATTCAAATGATATTTCCCTAGATGGAGAATTATCTCAAGCTTTCTCTGAAAGTGTAAAAGATCGTTTCCTTGCTTACGGATGGCAATATGTTCGTGTAGAAGACGGAAATAATTTGGACGAAGTGGCAAAAGCAATTGAAGAAGCAAAAGGTGATCTTGATCGTCCAACTATTATTGAGGTTAAAACTGTCATTGGTTACGGTTCTCCAAACAGAGCTGGTACTTCAGGTGTTCACGGCGCGCCACTAGGTGAAGATGAACTGAAGCTTACTAAGGAAGCTTATAAGTGGACTTTCGACCAGGATTTCCATGTTCCTGATGAAGTTTATGCCCACTTCAAAAAAATGATCGTTGAAAATGGCGAGAAGAAAGAAAAGGAATGGAACGATTCTTTCACTCAATATAAAAACGCATTCCCTGAGCTCGGCAACCAGCTTGAAAAAGCAATGGCAAATGAACTTCCTGAGGGATGGGACAAGGATATCCCAGTTTATGAAGAAGGAAAAGCAGTTGCAAGCCGTCAATCCTCACATGAAGTGTTAAATGGCATTGCAAAAAATCTTCCAACCTTTATTGGTGGTTCTGCAGACCTTGCTGGTTCCAATAAAACCATGATTAAGGGATCTTCCGATTTCTTGCCAGGCTCATTTGAAGGCAAAAACATCTGGTTTGGTGTTCGTGAATTTGCCATGGGTGCAGCCCTAAATGGTATGGCGCTACACGGCGGTATCAAGGTATTCGGCGGTACATTCTTTGTATTCTCTGACTACCTGCGTCCGGCAATCCGACTTGCAGCATTAATGGGACTTCCAGTAACATACGTGTTCACACACGACAGTATTGCTGTTGGTGAAGACGGCCCAACACATGAACCAGTTGAACAACTGGCGGCTTTAAGAGCTATGTCAAACCTTTCAATCATTCGTCCTGCGGATGGAAATGAAACAGCTGCAGCTTGGAAGCTTTCTATTGAGTCTGAAAACAAGCCAACTGCACTTGTATTAACTCGTCAAAACCTACCAACGATCAAGGATACTGACAAGAATGCTTATGAAGGAGTTTCCAAAGGAGCTTATGTGATTTCACCTGCTTCTAAAGAAACTGCAGATGCTTTATTGCTTGCAACTGGATCCGAAGTTGGTCTTGCTGTAGAAGCACAAGCAGTACTTTCTAAAGAAGGTATTGATGTAGCAGTTGTCAGCATGCCTTCATGGGATCGCTTTGAAACTCAGTCCAAGGAATATAAAGAGTCTGTTATTCCTAAAACAGTGAAGAAGCGCCTTGCAATCGAAATGGGTTCTTCATTTGGCTGGCACAAGTACACAGGTGACGAAGGCGACGTATTGGGTATCGATACCTTCGGAGCATCAGCACCAGGAGAAAAAGTAATGGCGGAATATGGATTTACAACTGAAAATGTTGTATCTCGTGTAAAAGCTTTGCTAAATAAATAATTATTTTTCAAACTAAGCTGTTTCAGAGACTGCCGATAGGGTGGTTTTTGGTACAGCTTTTTTGTTTGGGATTTTAAAAAAGATATTCACGCGTGGAAATGTCTCTGCTATGGCCAAATTCAAGACTTAATGCGCGAAAATATCCCTGCTATGCGTCAAATTCAAGACTTAACGCGCGGAAATTTATCTCATACACGCCAAAACGTTAACCTTACGGGCGTGCGGGCTCCGTTTTAGAAGTGTCGCAGACTTCATCCAAAATAAAAAAACTATTGACATATACATGAACACTACACTCTCACACGTGACAAGTTTTGGAAAAGTCCGCTATAATAAAATAAATAGTTGAATATTATGAATTCGACATTTTTTTTGCCGCCTTAAGACAAAATTTTTACGAGTCTTTTTTTATAATGAAGAAAATAGAGTTGCCTGGCGAAGGAGAGATTGTGGTGAGAAAGTATCGGCTATATTTAATAGAAGATGAATTTGCAGCACATTACTTCGGAAGAGAACGCATGTTTTTTCAATTGTTCCGGGAAAGTGAATTTTCAAAGGGCGAGTTAAAGTATATAACAGAAAAACAAATTAAGTTCATTACCAAGCCGATACCGGTACTGCGCGTTCACCAGATGATTCAAAAAAAACTTGGAAATGATAAAGGATTTAGTGCAGAAAATGGCACATATTCCATAGAAATAAGCGGAAAGCTAAGCAGGGCAACATTGGAAGTCCGTGGAGAGGCAATATATGTTGAAGGTTTAGGAAGCTATGAAGCCGAAACGGTCTTTTTTGAAGTGCTGCGCAAATGTGAATCTTCTTTTTTAGCCATCGATCTCGAGAAAAGCCGTTTTGGGTGGCTTAAGCCTATAAAGGAAAGAAAATTTGTCTAAATAAAGGCTGATATTGTATAATTGTGCTTTGTTTAGTACACTGTATGTTAGACAACATGAAGGAGGAAATTTAAATGGGAATTAACATTCTAGTTGGTGTCCTGGCTCTGGTAGTCGGTATAGCACTAGGATTTTTCATTGCACGTAGATACATGATGACCTACTTGAAGAAAAATCCGCCAATCAATGAACAAATGCTTAAAATGATGATGATGCAAATGGGTATGAAACCATCCCAGAAGAAGATCAATCAAATGATGGCAGCAATGAACAAACAATCGAAATAATAACGGACAAGCATAATGATACTAGTTCTAAAAAACCACTTTTTCCGGCTGAAATGCGGGGTAAGGTGGTTTTTTATTTTGAAAAAAATAATGCTAATAATTGGAATTGACTATTGGCTATATAAGTAATAACATTGAAAAGGTTTTTTGAAAAGAAGCATCTAGAGGGGAAGAATACATAATGAAAAAGTTTTACAGTGTATTTCTATTGGTTGCCGTCATTTTTCTTTGTGCTGCATGCCAAAATGCGGACAAGGCAGCGAGGGCAAAGGATAAAACCAAACACAGCGCAGCTCCGGCTAAGGAAGAAAAGAAGATTTATAAGTTAAATGAGGAAGGCTTTATGAGCAATGCTAAAGGTGAAAAAATATACTCTGTTACCATCAATTCAGTTAAAGAAGTCAAGATACCTGCCGAAGACATGGAATATGTTCCAAAGGATAGTAAGCAGACTGTTGTGGTGGACTATACCTATAAATATCTGAAAAAAGAGCCTAAAATCAAATCCTTACTGGTATATCAAAGTGATTTAACGGTCTATGATAAGAACCAGATGGCTGGAACCCATATCGATTTGCTGGCAAGTGAGTATCCTTTTGATTCTGAGCCTACTGAAATTTTACCGGGCAGGGCAGCAGAAACACATGGAGCCTACTCGCTTAAAACAGTTTCAGACACAGTGCAAATTGATTTTATTTCTCCATCTTTCCATAAAACACTAACTTTTGAAGCACCTATTCAAAAATAATAAAATGTAAAAGGCACTCATACTTTATGGGTGCTTTTTTCGTTTTTAGTAAATTATATATTTTACCTTGTGGTCACTCCGTACAAGTTATTGTAATCCGGTTCAGCGCCAAGCCCATTCGGGGTCATAAGTCAAATCACTCCAGAAATCAGGACAAGGAGAGTTTCGTCAGCAACCACATAGCACGTTGAAAAAAATCTTAGCTTTTTCGAGGATGGTGCGAATTTAGCCTTTCATCATTAAAGTAAGGCGTTTGCACTTTTTGTATTACAAGAAAAAATTTTTAATCTTTATTATTGCAAAAATATTTGGTAAAATTAAAATTCGGCGATATGGTGTTTTTTTCCTTAGTTTTCCGAAATAAATACATAGAAACAAATCTTCTCAGGGGGTTACGGAGGCGTTATATGAAAATATTTTTAGATTTAAAGTGGTTTTTTCAGCAAGAGAAAAAAGCCTATATTTCAGGGGTTTTTCTGCTTTTAGTGGTTGCGATGCTGCAGCTGGTTCCACCAAAAGTAATTGGGATCATAGCGGATGAAATCAAAGAGGGAACCCTGACAAAGGGTATTCTCATTCAATGGATTCTTGTTCTGGCTGGAGCAGGAATCGGTATGTACACCCTTAGATATTATTGGAGAATCATGATATTTGGGTCAGCCGTAAAGCTTTCAAAGCAGCTGAGAAATAGTCTGTATCAGCATTTTACGACGATGTCGCCGGCATTTTATCAGAAAAGGAGAATTGGCGACTTAATGGCACATGCCACTAATGACCTTTCAGCAATTCAGCAGACAGCTGGGGCTGGGGTTCTTACGTTGGTAGACTCTTTATCAACAGGTGGATTTGTGATTCTGGCTATGGCGTTTACGGTCAGCTGGAAGCTAACATTAATTTGTCTAATTCCTATGCCGGTCATGGTGTTTTTGACCAGCTGGTTTGGAACCATGCTGCACCGCACTTTCCATAAAGCACAGGAAGCTTTCTCTGACTTAAATGATAAAACACAGGAGAGCATCACCGGTATTAAAGTAATTAAAACGTTTGGACAGGAAAAGGAAGATATTGAAGATTTCCGCAGGCAGTCTGAGGATGTTGTTCAGAAGAATATTGTCGTGGCAAAAATAGATTCTTTATACGATCCAACCATTTCAATTATTGTCTCTATTTCCTTCTTTCTATCCATTGCGATTGGGGCTAAGTATGTTATCAATGGAGATCTGACAATTGGCCAGCTGATTTCTTTTACTACTTATCTAGGTTTGCTTATTTGGCCAATGCTAGCTTTTGGATGGCTTTTTAATATTGTAGAGCGAGGCCGGGCTTCCTATGACCGGGTTGCTGCTTTGCTTGCTGAAAAGGTCGATATTGAGGATAAGGAAGGCTTAACGGATGAAGTTCCAAGTGGCGACATTCAATATAATATAGAAGAGTTTACCTATCCAGGTGAAAATGAACCGGTTTTAAGAGATACCCATTTTGAACTGATGCAGGGAGAGACACTTGGAATTGTCGGCAAAACGGGCTCAGGGAAAACGACTCTATTAAAGCTTCTCATCCGAGAGTTTGATATAACGAAGGGCCAAATCATGTTTGGTGATAAAAATATAAGGGATTATAAGCTTGAAAAGTTGCGGGAAGCGATCGGTTATGTCCCCCAGGATCATTTCCTATTTTCAGCGACTATTGCAGAAAATATCGCATTTACAGATCCAACTGTTCCCTTTTCGCAGGTTGAAAATGCGGCAAGACTTGCGAATATCCATGATGACATTACACAATTTACGGATGGTTATAAAACAGTTGTCGGTGAGCGGGGAGTATCTCTTTCGGGGGGACAAAAGCAGCGGATCTCGATTTCCCGTGCACTTCTGATGAACCCTGAGGTATTGATATTGGATGACTCATTATCAGCGGTTGATGCCAAAACAGAAGAAGCCATTCTTTCTGCCCTAAAAGCAAATCGGGAAGGCAAAACAACCATCATAACCTCTCACCGCCTAAGTGCCATCCAGCATGCTAATTTGATTATTGTCATGGATGAAGGAAGGATAACGGAGCGCGGAACGCATGAGGAATTGATGTTTGCCGGCGGCTGGTACAAGGAAATGTATTTACGGCAGCAGCTAGAAGAACTGGTAGAGCATGGAGGGCACTAAAATGGAAAAAACAGAAATGCTGACCGAAAAAGAACAAAGGAAAATCCTTTTCCGGCTGCTATCCTATACAAAACCGTATAAAAAAGATATCATTCTCGCGTTTACGTTCCTTCTGATCACGACGCTTGGTGATATTGTTGGCCCCTATCTCGTTAAAATTTTTATAGACGATTACCTGACACCGGGCAACCTTGCTTACAAGCCATTGCTCATGCTAGGGATCGCTTATATGGGAATACAAGTGGTTAAAATGTTCATCCTTTATTTCCAGCTTGTAAAATTCCAGGAGCTTGCGCTGTTTATTATCCAGCGGCTGCGGATAGACGTGTTTTCTAAGGTTCAGGCCCTCGGTCTTAAATATTTTGACCGGACGCCGGCAGGAAGTATCGTCTCAAGGGTAACAAATGATACCGAAGCGATTAAGGATATGTTCGTAACCGTACTGGCAACCTTTATTCAGAGCGGATTTTTGCTAACGGGTATATTAATTGCCATGTTCATTCTGAATGTAAAAATGGCGCTTCTATGCGTCGTGTTTGTTCCTATTATTATCTTGGTCATGGCAATGTACCGGAAATACAGTTCTAAGTATTATCTCGGTATGAGGGAAAGGCTGAGCCAGATGAATGCCAAGCTTAGCGAATCTTTGATGGGAATGTCGATCATTCAGGTATTCCGCCAGGAGAGAAGGCTAAGAAACGAATTTGAGGATATTAATAACCAGCATTACGATGCCGGAATGAAAAATATTAAAATTGACGGACTGCTGCTAAGGCCGGCGATCGACCTGATTTATACCTTCGGGCTGATTATGGTATTAAGCTATTTTGGTATTACGTCTTTCACTGCATCTGTTCAAATCGGGGTGCTGTACGCGTTTATCAATTACCTGGACCGCTTTTTCGAGCCGGTTAATCAGATGATGATGCGTCTATCCCTTTTTCAGCAGGCGATTGTTGCAGGTTCAAGGGTGTTTAAGCTTTTGGATGATACCAGCCTTGCACCAGCTCAAATCGTTGACCAGCCAGTGCAAATCGGGCAGGGAAAAATAGAGTTCCAGAATCTTTCTTTTTCCTATGATGGTAAAAGGGATGTTTTGAAAAATATCTCCTTTACTGCGAATCCCGGTGAAACCGTGGCCCTCGTTGGCCATACAGGCAGCGGCAAAAGTTCGATTATCAATCTGCTTATGCGCTTTTACGAATTTGAGCGCGGAAAGATTTTAATCGACGGTGTTCCTATTCAGGGCTATTCAAAGGATGAATTAAGAGAAAAAATGGGGCTTGTTCTGCAGGATCCGTTCCTCTTCTATGGAACGGTCAAAGACAATATTCGCCTCCACGATGAATCGATAACAGACGAAGAGGTAAAGGAAGCTGCCAGATTCGTTCAGGCTGATGCTTTTATCGAAAAACTGGAGGATTCCTACGAGCATAAAGTGGTCGAGCGAGGTTCCACTTTTTCAAGCGGCCAGCGTCAGTTGATAGCTTTTGCAAGAACGATGGCAGCCAATCCTAAAATTCTCGTTTTGGATGAAGCAACAGCCAATATTGATACTGAGACAGAAGAAGCCATTCAGACAGCCCTTGAAAAAATGAGGAGGGGTAGGACAACGATTGCGATTGCCCACCGCTTGTCCACCATCCAGGATGCGGACTTGATTCTGGTCTTACACCACGGAGAGATTGTTGAGAGAGGAACTCATCAAGAGCTCCTTGCGTTAAGAGGGCTGTATCATAAAATGTTCCTTCTGCAAAACGGTTCTGTTGAGCGGCTAGAGGATGTAGTGAATTAATAAATAGATATTATAAAAAGCCTGGGGCGTCCCCCAGGCTTTTTTCGCTAATGAGAATTTACTTGGCGAATGCCAAGTTTTTCTAATCAATTATCATATGAAATTGTCTGACCTTAATTTTTTTAAAAATGCTGCACTTGGACTTTTTTAAGGAATCGTTTATCGTACTCGTTCAAAAGGTGATCAAGTTCCTGGCTGTACTTGATGGCGATGGAGGAACTTAAACCGTTTTTGGTCGCTATCAGAATTAATTCTGACCGCTTTTTTTCAATAAGCTCTAGTAATTCCTGTTTTAACACGGCCGAAGTTCCTTTCTGCAATCTATTAAAATGGAGTCTAGTGGAAATCCATTTTCAAGCCTTTTCTAGTATACCTGATATTGGTAACCAATTCAAAAGATATATGTAAATAAATATCCAATCAAAGAACCCGAATTTTGTACAGGGCATTATTAACTAAGTAATTAACTGTGGGACACAAAAGTTTCAAATCAGACATTAACAACTTGGCGTAAGTTTTGTTAAAATGGAGACAGTGAACAAAGGAGTTGTTTGATATGCATACTGATGTGAATTTCTTCCTGGCGCTTGGTGCCGGTTTTTTAAGCTTTATCTCACCATGCTGTCTTCCCCTGTATCCAGCGTTTCTTTCTTACATAACAGGGATGTCAGTAGGGGAGCTGAAAACAGAAAATGCCATGCTTCAAAAAAGAAGTATTTTGCATACGTTCTTTTTCCTGATCGGGTTTTCAATTATTTTTGTTGCACTGGGTTTCACAACCTCTTTCCTGGGACGCTTTTTCTATAATTATCAGGATTTAATCCGCCAGCTTGGTGCCATCTTTATGGTGTTATTCGGATTAATGGTAGTTGGCGTATTTAAACCAGAATTTCTTATGAAGGACCGCCGTCTTGAATTCAAGCACCGTCCTTCCGGATTCATTGGATCCATCCTGATAGGTATGGCCTTTGCAGCCGGCTGGACGCCTTGTACAGGTCCGATTCTAGGGGCGGTTCTATCCCTTGCCGCAACCAATCCTGGCTCAAGTATGCTTTATATGAGCGGTTATATTTTGGGATTTGTGATTCCATTCTTTATCCTTTCATTCTTTATCGGTCGTATGAAATGGATTCGCCGCAACAGCGCGAAAATCATGATGGTCGGCGGCTATATTATGATCGTAATGGGAATCATGCTGTTCTTTAACTGGCTGACTAAAATCATTATTGCCTTCCAGAGCTTGTTTGGTGGATTTACAGGCTTCTAAAAAAGCTTACTGAACAAGGCAAAGCAATAAATTGAAATTATTCAAAAAATCCGATATATTAAAGGATATGGTTCTAAAAAAGGCTGAAATTAATAGATTGAAAGATGGCATAGCGGTCTGAATGGATATGCTAGGGGGGTAACGGCATTGGCAAGGATACTTGTAGTAGACGATGCAAAATTTATGAGAATGACGCTGACCAATATGTTAGAAAAAGCTAACCATGATGTCGTGGGAGAGGCTGAAAACGGCAGCGAGGCAGTAAAACTTTATGAAGAATTAAAACCAGACCTTGTCACAATGGATGTTACCATGCCTGAGATGAGTGGGCTTGAGGCAGTAAGAAAAATTAAACAGGGCGACCCCGAAGCGATTATCATCATGTGCTCGGCAATGGGCCAGCAAAAAATGGTGGTAGAAGCAATTGAAACAGGGGCAAAAGATTTTGTTGTAAAGCCTTTTGATGAAGGACGGGTACTGGACGCCATAAATAGAGTGCTGAAATAAAAAGCCGTTTTTAAGGCTTTTTTCTTCTTTAGAGTGAAATTAATTATTACTTAGGTTAAAATGTATGATATAAAATAGAGTGAAACCAGTTAAATACAGTGTTAATATTCGCTGTCAATTTTATTTCGATAGGGATGATCTATATGAGCCATGCAGTAATTGCTTCTTCTGTTGGTGCTGCCTTGATGGCCGTAGCTGTTATGTTTGTGAGACTGAAAGCTGCAAAAAGACCAGCTTCAGCAAGGAAAATAATTCTTCCTCCGTTTTTTATGAGCACAGGGGCCCTGATGTATCTTTATCCGCCATTCAGACTGACAGGAATGGAAATCCTAGAGGCCGTTGTAGTGGGAATGTTCTTTTCCATTTTTCTTATTAAAACTTCTACATTTGAAATCAAAGATAACGGCATTTATCTAAAACGTTCAAAAGCATTTGTTTTTATCCTGATTGGCTTGCTTATCATCAGGATTGTTCTAAAGACCATCCTGAGTTCTGAAATTGATGTTACCCAGCTCAGCGGCATGTTCTTCCTGCTGGCGTTCAGCATGATCGTACCTTGGCGTGTGGCGATGTACCGTAATTATCAAAAGCTATACAGAGAACTTCATAGTGGAAGAAAAGCTTAAGCACCTGTTGACAGGTGCTTTTGTTTTGGAAAAACAAAAAACTGCCAGGCAGCCTGACAGTTTTAAAATAAATGTTCAAATGGAGCAACGCTAATTTTATTTTCATTTAATTTTTTACGTAAGAATTTGTGATCCCGCTTTGGTGTTGCTAGTATATAGCCTCGGATAACGAGATCTTCAGTGATACGAGGTGCTTTTTCTTTAAGGGCAAGTTCACCAATCTTACCGGCAATTTTATGCTTCGCCACATCACGGAATAATTCAGGGACGGGGCTAACCAAATCATTTAGCAAGGCTTTTTCTTCGTCGTGCCACAAATGGAGGGATTCATTTACAAAATGTTCTTCCCAGTCCATAACAGACTTTCCATCCTGCTTTGGCAGCTTTTTCAGGAACTTCCTGAACATAAAGAAACCGCCAATTGCAAATGATCCAACCAGGAAAAGAACCCAAAACAATATAAACCATAGAAACCAACCGTGCAGTTGCATTTTTTTTTCACCTACAAAAAATAAATTCACTTTATTATAGACTGTTTTCACTATATTAGACAAGCAAACGTCTATTATTGGTAATTAAGTGAAATATATTGAAAGACTACCTACTTTATTAGTATAATAAAACATGTTCTCATATGGGGCTGAATGGGGTACTGGTGTCCTCCACGGTCTTCAAAACCGCTTGTGACCTGCGTGCCAGGTCAGGTGGGTTCGATTCCCACACAGTCCCGCCAACCCAGTAATATCAAGGCTTTTTAACTATCATACATAGAGCAGGAGACCGAGTAAAATCGGTCTTTTTTTATTAAGTGGTGCCATTTGTCATTGGCTTACTCAAGCAATCCGTTTAAATGGTCGACGGCAATAACTTCAATTGAATCAGTCAGGTGAGAATAGGTGTCCATCGTTACTTGAATTTTGGAGTGGCCTAAGCGCGCACTGACAATTTTGGGGTGGACATTCTCCTTCAGCAAAATCGTTGCATGTGAATGCCTGAGATCATGAAACCGAATATCCGGAAGGTTCGCCGCTTTTAAACACCTTTTAAGTGCTCTAGTTATTTCAGTTGGAGCCATAATATTTCCTTTTGTGTTGCAAAAGACCAAATTATGAGAGTTAAATGAATCTCCGAGAATTTTTTCCGGGTGGTCGTTTTCTTTCTTGAGGTTTTGCAGAAGCTTGAATAATTCAGAAGTTAACCTTACCCCTCTGGGTTTTTCATTCTTTGGGATACTATTAAAAAAATATTTCCCGTTCGCTTCTGTAATGGTTTGGCGGATATAAACCTTACCTGTTGTAAAATCAACATTTTCCCAAGAGAGTCCAATTAACTCGCTTTTTCGCATTCCAGTATGGGCAGCTGCATAGATAACCGGAAAGTATACCGGGGTTTTTTCCTTTGCCATTTTCAGCAATTCATTGAGCTGTTCTACACTAAGTGTTTTCATTTCTGGTTTAACTGGTTTTGGAGGCTTAGCTCCTTTGGTCACGTTTTTATTAATAAATTCCCAATCGATTGCATCATTTAGCGCCTTTGACAGAACACGGTGATGGTGCGTGACAGTTTGAGCCGACAATGTTTGTAATTTTTCCTTATAGTAGTTTTGCAGCTCTATAGGTTTTAATTCTCTCAATGGGATGCGACCTAAAGAAGGGTGAAGATGAGTTTTGATGATCTTCTCGTATTCAGCAAACGTTTTAGGCTTAAGATTCGTCTTAGCGTAGTTTTCCAGCCAGTATTCTAGATACTCCCCTAACAACAACTTCTTTTCAACTACCAAGTTGCCTTTTTGTATTTCGAGCATTAATTCGGCCATGGCTGCTTTTGCCTCGCTGATTTTTTTAAAGCCACGTCTTTTAATTCTCTTCCGATTGCCATTCGAGTCTGTTCCAGCCTCCAAAACAAAATAATATGTTCCATTCTTATCTTTCTTAGGATAACCAGCCATTATTTTTCCTCCAAATAAAGCTGGACACCAAGCATTTGCACCTATTGTTATCATAAATCAATAGGGATAACTGTTGCAAATATCACTTAGTGATTAGCTTTAACAATTTTTCACAAAAAAGAATAGAGTTCGTAGACTGTATGGATTTGTATGAAAGGTTAGTTGATATCAGGAAAATAAGTACATGGGAATATTTATTGGAAAATAAAATAACCTTACCAACAATAGCAGAACTACCAGATAAACAATTAGATGACCCATCCTATATGGCCGAATGGTTGATGGCCGCTGTAATTAGATTTGACAATACTGAAGCGCCAATTCCAATGAAGATACAAGAAATTGATAAGCTAATCGATAATATTCTAGATAAGATGGAAAGAGATAAACGGAAATACAAAATAAAAGAGATCTCTCTAATTCCATATAGCCCGTGGAAAATTTTTGCAATACCAACACCAAATAGTGAAGAATCACACGCGTTTTCTGCAGAGTTTGAGATTAAGGTGCCATTCGCTCAAAATGATGTGATTGAATTAGAATTAACCCCTGATATTTTGCTTATTATTATAAATTTAATAAGGCAGCATATTTCTAAATACTTTTCAGAGTATGAATTGTTTATGGACCTGTTTCTGCAGTATTATACTTCGATTAATTTAGCTAAAACAAAGGTTGAAAAACCAGAGATTTATGATGAACAGTTTAGAAAAGATCAAATAGATAACTTAAAGAAATGGAAATTGGTTCTAAGAGAGTGGGTTGTTGAGCAGTCTGAAGAACTTTTTTACTAAGTGCCTTTAAGTGGTGTGTGAGGCGTCAATAACGCCTCATTTTTATTTTAACTATCATGAATATTTGTTTAAATATAAAAAAGAAGGATTTTAAAAGTATTTGTCGAACACTTAAGCAGCAAATTGTTGGAGGGGAGATATATTGACTGAAGTTAAAGTATGTTTGCATTGTGGAAATAAAACTCAAATGGAATTAATCAATTCCCATGAACATGAAGAAGGGGAATTTGAATATGACGATGAACAAGGGCCTTATCAAATAGGAGCATACTTTGAGAAGTATAATTTTTATAAGTGCCCGGTATGTAATAGGTTTACCTTAGAGCTAGAGGAATCTAATACATTTTATATAGAGTCAAATGGGGCTATGCCGGTAACAACAAAAATTCTTTATCCCGCTATAGAAACTTCCTTAAGTAAGTTGCCTTCAGGGGTAAAAGCAGCATATCAAGCAGCTCAAAAAGTAAGAAATATTGATGGGGCCATATGTGCGATAGCTATTAGAAGGACATTAGAGAAAATGTGTAAGGATCAAGGGGTAACTGGTAGGGACTTGTATACAAAATTAAAACAGTTATCAGAAAAGGGAATTATCCCGCCCATTTTGGATGAAATGTCCTTTCTCATCAAAGACATTGGGAATCAAGCTGCACATGCTGATGAAGGGGAATTTGATGAGCACTTAATAAACTCACTTCTCAAATTTACAAGTATAATTTTGGAATATGTTTATGCATTACCCAGTGAAATAAAAAAAATCCAAAGATATATGAGTACATTAACAGAGGAAAAAGAAGAGAAAGTGATTGGGGAAAATAGAAAGGATGGGGAATAATGGATAAATGTTTAAATTATATAGAAAACAGAATGATTCTTCCGCTAACTTATGATGGAGACTTCTTTAGTTTTATATCAGAATACATGGATAAATACAGAAATGATTTAGCAGACTTAGGTGCAGAGTTAGGAAAAGAGACAATCGATAAAATTAAAATGGTCAGTTTAGCTGTTAGTAGCGCTGTTGAAGAATATTTTAAGGGGAATCCTGCATTAGCCTACGAGAATTTTAGACAAGTTTTAGATTCTATTGAAAGTGAACTTACAGGGTTAAATGTAGTAAAAAACCCGTCCACATTTTTCCGTTTGAGAGAAAATAATCAAGGTCATAGTCATAGTTTTTCAAGGGGAGAAATGTTTCATATTCCCTTTGAGTTAAGGTCCATGGTTAGCACCCAGCGTTTTAGTATTCCGGGATTACCCTCCATATACTTGGGAAGTACATTGTATGTATGCTGGGAGGAGATGAATCGCCCCAACTTAAAGAATCTGAATTGTTCCTTATATAAAAGCACAGAAGGACTAACCCTAATTGATTTAGGGATTCCGCCTTTATACGTGGCAAAATACTCTTATCATCTACTAGAGGGAGAAGCAAATAAGAAAAAAGTGGAAGAGCTGCTGAAGACTTACTTTATACTTTGGCCACTTATTGCAGCTAGTTCGGTAAAGGTAAATAATAAACATCATCCTTTTAAACCGGAATACATTATTCCTCAATTACTTCTTCAATTCGTAACTAACGAAAAGGAAATCTTAGGTATAAGGTACTTGTCTGTCAATACGAGTAATTCAGTTAATAACTTCCCACTTCACCATAATTTTGTTTTTCCTGTCAAGACAGTAGCTGAAAAGGGGCATTGTAAAATTCTAAATGATTATTTTGAACTCACACCCGGTATACCATGGCAAGTTTTTGAAATTCATAATTCCTTAGGTTTACCTTCAGGTGAAACAAATAATCATGTGATGGAGTTGGCTATAGAAGGAATGCCACCAATACAGTATGGTAGAACAGACTTTGGGAAATTCGAACGCTTATTAGAAGAAAAGGTTTCTACTGGTAAGGTCAATATTTAACTCTGTAACAGATATATAGTTAATAAATGCATCTGTTTTGGGGAGGAGGAACAACAGAATAACAGAATGTTCATAATTCAACAATTCGACACCTTCCGATTAAGTTACAAAAAATGTATAATTTAGAAGGTTTTTCTTTTTGTATAGATTTCAATTCATCAACATATACAGCCAAGATATACTTCAAGAGCATACCTACGATAAACCAAATCATATCGAAAGGATAATTAAAACGCTTGAAAACCGTCCATCAGTTGGCCCCAATTATTTATATCACAATTATAGAAGGACAATAGAAACTGAATTTACACAATGTCGAAAGAAGAAAAAGCGTACTTGTACAGAATATTTTTCAAGACAAGGTTGTGCAAATTCCAAGCAAAAATAAAAGAAAGCCAACTCTAGGAATATGGGCTCTAGACATTCATCGGTCTAGGGTATTTTTTATGGCCCCCTTAACTGTTTGAAGTATATAGATTTGTGCAAAGAAACTACGATAGTATTTACTAACCGCTATGGCGAATGATCCCATATTCGGTAAGTTGGCACGTAAGAATAATGATATTGCTGGAGATGAAATATTTAATATAGCTAAAAACCAAGCAGAATTATTGAAGTTATATACTTGGGTAGTCGAGATTGGTACGATAGACAGCAGTGGTTTTACCCCCTGGGAACAGGGAACCGGATTTTTTTAAAGAGGAGTAGGCTTCGTCACTAATGCGCATGTTGTTAGGATTTATAAAGAAAATAAAAATTCGGTTGACCCTTTGCACATTCGAATTCATAGATCTCGCTATGCTCCTGAAAGGGTTAATGCTGATCTGGTTAAATATAATGCGGAAAAAGATATCGCGATTTTAAAAGTCGAAGGTTATGAAAACGACTACGGTTTTGAATATAATACCCATAATGAAAGTGAACAGGAAATCAGGGTTATCGGTTATCCAAATCATAATATTGTAGATTCTTTAGGAGTGGATCAAGGCCATATAAGACAATATAGGAATCATTTTATGGAGTTTACATTTAACCAAGAAACAGGAGAATTAGACGCATTCCAAGAACGTTTTATTGTAAGTGCAAGAATTGTTTATGGTAACAGTGGTGGTCCGATAGTAAATAGCTGCAATGAAGTTGTCGGTGTTGCCACCAAAGGATTCAAACGGCTCACTGAAAGCGGGATAGATGAGGATACAGAAGTAAGTTTGCTGTGGAAATTTGAGATGTAGTGGAATTTGCCCAACGTGGAAATTCAACACCTACTACTGTATAGATTCAGTAATAGTATAACTCTATTGAATAATGGCCATATTCTGGTGGCAAAATGGTGGCGAAAATTAGCCTGTTGCCACACATTCTACCAACTAAAACGTATTTCACAGGAATAAAACTAACTATAACAATACACGCATATATGATCTGTTATATTCTTACTCGTTTTTCTAGCTTGACAGGGTTGTGCTAAATATAACAAACGATTGAAATGAATTGACACAAAAGCTTGACATCTATTTTAACCAACGGTGTCATAACTTAAAAGTTTTGACACTGAAAATGATAACCAGTATAATCAATGATTATAACGGTGTCATAAATTAGTGTCATAATTAAGAGGTGTATTTATGAAATATGGTTATGCACGTGTATCAACACAGGGGCAGGATTTGCAGGCGCAATTAGAGGCATTAGAAAAAGAAGTGTGTGAGAAGATTTATTCGGAGAAGTTCACCGGAACAAAGGCAGATAGACCACAATTTAAAGCTTTGCTGTCTACGTTAGAGGAAGGGGATACTTTAGTTGTAACGAAACTGGACCGCTTTGCCAGGTCGACATCTGAAGCTTTAATGATTGTCAAAAAGCTCTTTGAGCGTGGCGTAAAGGTGCACGTATTAAATATGGGCCTGATTGAAAATACACCAACGGGGCGTCTTATATTTACCATAATGAGTGGCTTTGCTGAGTTTGAACGAGATCTTATCGTAGAACGGACACAAGAAGGAAAGGCAATTGCGAGGCAACGCCAAGACTACCGTGAGGGAAGGCCGCGCAAATTTACAAAGAGACAGATAGAGCACGCACTGGCGTTGCTTAAAGAACATTCGTATAAGCAAGTGGAGGATATGACAGGAATTTCAAAAAGCACATTAATAAGAGCAAATCGTAAGGCCGTCCATTGATGGGCGGTTTTTATTTGCATAGCATACGGTTCTGAATCTTTCGGAACAACAAAGCTTTTTTCAAACCCTTTTGAAACTTTCAGAACTGGTTATATCAATAAAAGCGTTGACCATATTGAACTAAGTCAGACTAACGGATGGGCTCTAACGCACCATAGTTCATCGACCTTCCTCTCCCAGCCGTAGAATCAGTATTGAGTCCATTTTCATTCTCTGTGGTGAAGCGCAGATTTTGCGATTCATGGATGGCTAACGGGGGCTTATGTTGAGTATTGGTGCTCACTGCGGCAGCATCTTTTTTCTTTGTATGCTAACGGGCAGTATTGTTAAATAAGCTAAACTGTTTTTTTGAATTTGTTGAATTATATTCCTTAAAAAACGACCTGAGTCCGTTACAAATATGGACTAAGGTCGTTCGGGTTTTCCAAAAACATTGTTGACTATTCCAAGTTCCTATCTAACAACGCTCCTGTTTGTTCTGCAATGACTCGAGCTGGTAGAGGCATTCCATTCCTGAACCACCATTCCACTGCCCCTACGATTGCTGAACCAAAAAATTGAAGAATAACTTCTATATTTAACCCTTTATTTTTTCCTTCGGTATTATCTACTTCAGCCTTATACTCTTCGATGACTAAATCAAGAAACCGACTACGAAAATAAGGGGCACCTTTACTGGCTAACATCGTTGAAAAGAAAAAATAATTACGCTCAAAGTATTCGAACCAGACATAATTTCCTTCTTGAAATGTCATCTCAGATGCCGATTGGCATAGCTCTCGGAGATTTTCCATGTGTTCTTCAATCATCTTATCCAGGAGATCGTATTTATCTGTGTAATGAAGATAAATTGTTCCTCTATTCACATCGGCCCTGTCAGCAATATCCTGAATGGTAATGTCATCAAAACTTTTTTCAGACATCAGTTCAGTTACTGCTTTTTTTATAGCTACTTGGCTCTTGGCTATTCTTCTATCTACTTTTGACATTTTAATTCACCAATCTTTCTGCCGATAATCAACAATTTTGATTGATTTGTTGAGTAATCAACGAATTGCGCGAAATTAACCATTGATAGTATGAAGGGTTTTTTTATAATTATAAACAGATGTTGATTAATCAATCAATATTAATTTTTAAAAGCATCAAGTTGCAGCTGATTTTTGGAATAAAAAAAGTAAATTAAATTCAGACAGGAGGTTTTTTATGGACCGCATTGAAAAAAGCAAAGAAAAATATAAACAACTATTTGGAAATGGAGTACCAGCCGCATATGCTACCGATCCTGATTTTCAGGACATCCTTAGCCGTTTCATTTTTGGGGAAGTATTCTATCAAGGAAATCTGGATGATAAGCAACGCGAGTTAATCACATTGGTTGTGCTTACCACGAACCAGACATTGCCTCAGCTTAAAGCACATGTAGTTGCCTCACTGAACGTCGGGCTTACACCTGTAGAAATCAAAGAGGCAGTTTATCAATGTGCTCCATACATCGGATTTCCCAAAACATTAAACGCCATCAATGAAGTCAATGAGGTTTTCAAAGCTATGAATATCGCATTACCAGTTGAAAGCCAAAAGACTGTAGATGAAAAAACTCGCTTTGACAAGGGACTTTCCGTACAGGTAGAGATTTTTGGTGATGTGATTGCAAAAATGCAAGAAAGTGCCCCGTCAAATCAAAAGCATATGCAGGCATACCTTTCCGCATTTTGTTTCGGAGATTTTTACACTCGCGGCGGACTGGATTTGAAAACACGTGAGTTGTTGACACTCTGCATCATAAGTGCACTGGGAGGTGCGGAAAGCCAAGTAAAGTCACATGTACTTGGTAACAAAAATGTAGGTAATAACAAAGAAACAATGATCACTGCTCTCACTCACTGCCTCCCTTATATTGGATTTCCGAGAACGCTTAACGCATTAAGTTGTGTTAATGAAGTTATTCCTGAAAATTAAAAAGTATATAACAATGCAAAGGAGACAAAATCATGTTTAATGAAACTTATAAATTATCAAATGGTGTAGAAATTCCAAAATTAGGTCTTGGTACCTGGCTGCTTGATGATGCACAGGCAGCACAGGCAGTGCGTGATGCGGTATCGATCGGATATCGTCATATCGATACTGCTCAGGCTTATATGAATGAAACTGGTGTAGGCGAAGGAATCCGTTCCTGCGGTGTCACAAGAGAAGAATTTTTCATCACGACAAAGGTTGCAGCAGAAGCAAAGACCTATGATGCAGCTGCTCTGTCCATTGATGAGTCTTTAGCAAAATTGGGACTGGATTACATTGACCTTTTGATTATCCACAGTCCACAGCCCTGGAAGGAGTTCCGTGAGGAGAACCGTTACTTCGAGGAAAACAAAGAAGTATGGAAAGCGATGGAGGATGCTTATAAGACAGGCAAGGTAAAGGCAATTGGTCTTTCTAACTTCCTTCAGGATGATGTAGAGAATATTCTTGCAAGCTGTGAGATCAAGCCTATGGTAAATCAGATATTGGCACATGTGAGCAATACTCCTTTTGAACTAATTGAATTCTGCCAGAAGAATGACATCCTGGTAGAGGCATATTCGCCAATTGCACACGGAGCAGTTCTCGATAATGCAGAGGTAAAGGTAATAGCTGATAAGTATGGAGTATCTGTAGCCCAGCTTTGCCTGCGTTATGATATTCAGCTTGGTCTTGTAGTAATACCTAAGACGGCAAATCTGGATCACATGAGAAACAATGCAGAACTTGATTTTGCAATCAGCGATGCAGATATAGAGACTTTGAAGAATGTAGAGCAAATCCAGAATTATGGTGAGCATAGCTTCTTCCCGGTATTTGGTGGGAATTTAAAATAAACCAGATACTAAATGAAGGTCGGACAAAAACCTGCTTGTAAGTTGGTTAATAAAAATAAAATTTATCGGAGGAATTAAAATGGCAAAACATGAAGAGGTAAAAAACGGTGTTATTTTCCCAGCAGGAGAAAAAAATCCATTTTCACAATTTTTCGTAGGACAAAGTTATCTTAAAGGATTAGTTTTTGATCCTAAAATAAGTGTCGGTGTTGGGAATGTCACTTTTGAACCGGGATGCCGTAATAACTGGCATATCCATCTTGATGGATATCAAATTTTACTAGTAACTGGCGGGGAAGGTTGGTACCAAGAGGAAGGAAAACCTGCTCAATTATTAAAAGCTGGTGATGTTATTGTTACTCATGATGGTGTGAAACACTGGCATGGTGCCACAAAAGATAGCTGGTTTGTACACATTGCAATCACTGCAGGTACACCGGAATGGTTAGAACCTGTCGATGACGAAACGTATAATAAATTATAATAATTAAGTTAACGCATCGGGTCTAATGATTCGATGCGTTAATTTATGTTGATCATTTAAACCAAGGGCTGAAACGGTATTGGAAAAACGTGTGATTGAAAATAATATTTCCGTTACCTTAAGCCAAAAAGTTTTTTATAATAATCCACAATTTTAATTGATTTGTTGATTAATCAACGAACTGCGTTAATTTAACCATTGAATGCAATCAGTTTCTCTTAAGGAAAGGGATTATGGGTTTATAATTTGCTGCTCATAGGTTTCTTTCAATCGCTTAATATCCTCTTTAGGCGGTAGACCAAACATCCTAGAGTATTCTCTGCTGAATTGAGATGGACTTTCGTAGCCGACTCGGAATGCAGCATCGGTGGCATCTGTTGACTCGGATAATAACAGGCGACGAGCCTCCTGTAGCCTTAGTTGTTTTTGAAACTGAATAGGACTCATTGCTGTTACCTCTTTAAAGTGCCTATGAAAGGAAGAAACACTCATGTTCGCAATTTCTGCAAGATCATCAATCCGAAAAGACTGGTCATAGTTTTTCATGATATGTTCAATAACATCCCCAATTAGATGAGCTGAACTTCCTTCTAGCCCTATTTGCCCTAATGTAACTCCATGCTGCCCCTGTAAAACCCTATAGATAATTTCCTTTGTAATAAGAGGTGCAAGAACCGGTATATCGTTGGGAGTTTTCAGCAAATGTACTAACCTGGTTACAGCGTCCAACAAAGAATCCTCGATTTGGCTTACATACATGCCTCTTCTGGCATTTTCTTTTGGGTTAACTGTAAGGTGTGAATCCTGTAATACCTCCAATATTTGGTTTTGCGTAAATTCAAGTTTGAGTGCCAAATACGGATTTTCAGAAGAAGCTTCCGTAACTATACCGGTAACTGGCAAGTTCACGGATGCCACAAGGTAATTTGCAGGACCGTACACATAGGTCTCCTGTGCCAGTAATACCTCCTTCCTACCTTGAACGATTATACATAAGGAGGGCATGTAAACTCCGTAAGCTGGACCTGTAACATCAGAGAACCGAGAGAATGATAAAGAAGATATAGCAGTCTCATGAGCCCCATCCTTACCTGTGTACCTCTCAATAATTTGGGTGAGTTCCGAACGCCGTTTGTCGATTTGTTTGGACATAAAAACCTCCTGTGTCCCAGTATTTTATAGTTCCATATTAATACATATTCCTCCGAAGTGTTAGTGGTGTGAAAGGATTAGGCAATGATTTGATAGGAATGATATAAGGGTTTCCTGTTTTTTTATTGCATAATAAGGGAGTTAAAAGTTTTCTATACATCTTGACTGGGAGGAGTTGAATCATCATGAAAAAGCGTAAATTAGGAAAGGCTGAATTGGAGGTTTCCTCCATAGATCTTGGTTGCATGGGAATGAGCCATGGGTACGGGCCTGCCTCGGACAAGCAAGAGATGATTACGCTTATTCATAAGGCTCTTGACCGGGGTATTACTTTCTTCGATACGGCCGAAGTATATGGTCCGTTTGTCAATGAGGAATTGGTAGGGGAAGCCCTTGCTCTTTTTAAGGGTAAAGTGGTTATCGCGACTAAATTTGGCATCCAGATAATTAATGGCAAGCAGGTGCTTGATAGTAAGCCGGAATGTATTAGGCAGTCAATCGAAGGCTCGCTTAAACGCCTTAAAGTCGATACCATTGATCTTTACTATCAGCATCGGGTGGACCCAAGTGTTCCAATTGAAGAGGTAGCAGGAGTAATCCAAGACCTAATCAAGGAAGGGAAAATTAAGCATTGGGGACTTTCTGAAGCAGGAGTGGAAACGATTCGCCGTGCACACTCAGTTCATCCACTGACTGCGGTTCAAAGTGAATACTCAATGATGTGGAGAAGCCCTGAAGACGACTTGTTGCCTACCCTTGAGGAGCTGGGAATCGGCTTTGTTCCTTTCAGTCCGTTGGGCAAGGGATTCCTTACCGGCACAATTAAAAAGGATGCAAGGTTTGTCAGTTCAGATTTCCGCAGCATTGTTCCTCGCTTCAAACCTGAGAATATCGAGGCAAATCAGGTATTAGTTGATTTGATAAACAAGGTTGCTGTTGAAAAAGACGCAACGCCCGCTCAAATTGCACTTGCGTGGGTTCTTGCTCAGAAGCCATGGATTGTTCCGATTCCAGGCACGCGAAAGTTGGAGCGTCTCGAAGAAAACCTTGGGGCGGTTGATATTGAACTGAATCGTGAAGAGCTCAAAGATTTAAATGATGCCTTATCGAATATTGATGTCTCGGGAGAACGCTATCCGGCTGAATATGCAAATAGGGTAGGGAAATAATTTACGATAAACACAGGAGGATTTTATATGCAAAAAGTAACGTTAAATAATGGTGTAGAGATGCCAATCCTTGGCTTTGGGGTTTTTCAGATTCAGGATGAAGATGAATGTGAGCAGGCCGTTTACGATGCGATTTTGGCGGGATATCGTCTGATTGATACTGCAGCGTCTTATTTAAATGAAGCAGCAGTAGGAAGAGCAATCAAGCGTAGCGGTGTACCAAGAGAGGAATTGTTCATCACAACAAAACTTTGGGTTCAGGATACTGGTTATGAAAACACAAAGAAAGCATTAGAAAAATCATTGGAAAGGCTGGAATTGGATTATTTGGATCTATACCTAATCCATCAGCCTTTTGGTGATGTATACGGTTCTTGGCATGCCATGGAGGAATTGTACCGTGAAGGAAAAATCAGGGCAATTGGAGTAAGTAACTTCCATTCTGACCGCCTGATTGATCTGATTATCCATAATGAAGTTGTTCCAGCGATTAACCAGGTTGAAACACATGTGTTCAATCAGCAGATTGAAAGTCATGCCTTTATGAAAGAGAACAATGTACAAATAGAGTCTTGGGGGCCATTTGCCGAAGGAAAAAACAACATGTTCCAGAACGAAATTCTGGTATCCATAGGCGAAAAGTATAATAAATCTGTTGCTCAGGTGGTTTTACGTTGGCTGACGCAAAGAGGAGTTGTTGTGATTCCAAAGTCTGTCCGTAAAGAAAGAATCGTCGAAAACTTCAACATCTTTGACTTTGAATTAAGCCGAGAAGATATGGACCAAATCGCCACTTTAGATACAAAAGAGAGCTTATTCTTTTCACACAGGGACCCTGAAATGGTGAAATGGATCGGTACCCGTAAACTAGATATATAATGTTATTTTTCATAGTTACAAAAAGTCGATTTCCTTCAAGGAACATCGGCTTTTTTATGGATAACAATTTAATAACTTTTATTTTGTGAAGGGTTACACTTAAACTAACGGGGTGCTTTACTTCAATAAGGAGTAGAGCTTTTTTTTGTTCCCTAAAGGGGCAGGTTGCTCTAGAAAGAGAGGATTTCTGAAAATAATTATAGAAAGAATTATTAAGTGAAAGGGAGGGAAATGTAATGTGGAAGAAAAGTGTAATACAAACACCGAGAGGAATTTTTGAACTTTTTACACAAGGACACGGAGAGCCTATATGTGTTACTCATCTATATAGTGAGTTTAATGAGTTAGGTAATTATTTTGCCGACACACTGGTCAATGATTTTAAGGTATACTTAGTAAATTTAAAAGAGGCGGGAAATTCTTGTAAAGCAAAAACAGACAAAGAACTAAGTATGAAAGAAACAGTTAAAGATTTAGAGTCGATAAGAGAAGCATTAGGTTTTAAAAAGTGGAACTTTGCTGGTCACTCCACTGGGGGAATGTTAGGATTAGTTTATTCATTTGTCTACCCTGATTCACTTACAAAGTTATTGGTTGGTGGTGCAACAGCAACCAATAAATATATGGAACACGAAGGTAGTATGTACAGCCCAAATAGCCCTTTAAATAAACAATTAAAGAGTATTTTTTCGATATTACAATCATCCACTTCCACGAGCGAAGAACGAAAAAATGCAAGCAGACAATGGACAAGTATGTCACTTTACAAGCCTGAGAAATGGGATGAATACTTTTCCAAGCCCAGTAGTGGTAGAGTGATCCAAAAGAGATTAGATTATTACTCCTATAAAGAGTTACCAGACTATGACATTATTAGTGAACTTAGGGAAGTTAAATTACCTACTTTTATTTACTGTGGAAAATATGATACCCAATGCCCATTGATATTTTCAGAAGAAATTAATTCGATTTTAAAGAATTCCAGATTATATGTCTTTGAAAGCAGTAATCACTCTCCGTTTTTAGAAGAAAAACAAAAATTCGCATGTATGATTTCTGATTTTAAGGCACTAACAATGAACCACAGTTGTTAAAGACATCACTTGGAGATTTGAAATATTGGTTACTCATATTATTTTAAGTTTGTGAAAAAATGTTCTTGAATTAACTTGGGCTTATGTTAAAGGTGGGATGGCTGCGGCGATCCCTTTTCTTGTTCAACAAACGGGGCAGGTTAGCTTAAGAACAACTTTGACTCAAAGGGAGTTCCGAAATGGGGGAATATGATGAAAACTAATATTTGGAGCCGAATAAGACAAAAGTTTGGCAGAAGGGTTTATCATAGGTATCCCCTTGTTTTGGAGACCAAAACTGATGGGTTTATCTATGGCGAAATAACTGACCATTTTGATTTTGATGAAGAAGAAGGATGTACATTTGGAGATGGCTTTGTTCAGGCTCCGAACGGTTCAAGAGCAGGGTTAATTTGGGATGTAAGTGAAAAGCCCTATTAAACACTTGTATAGAACCAGAAGATGATAGATGGGGTGTTTACAATGTTGGGTTTGTGAAGCCAATAAAAACAATGGACGATTTAATATTTAATTTCAAAACAGTTCTTCCGTTGATTAAGGAAGCCTATAACAAAGCAAAACGTGGGAAGTAGTTCAACTAACGGGGTAGGATAGCTGAAAAAATAAAAAATAAATTAAACCAATTAAAGTACCTCGATATGGTATAATATGATTAAGTTACTTCGCCGTTATTTGTCCAATTGATGGGCTCTTATACGGCTTCTTTTATGTTAAGAATATCTTGTTTTAACTTAAATAACTTAGCTCTTAGCTGTCA
>NZ_JAAOEO010000030.1 GCF_011393025.1 Neobacillus terrae
AAGGGTTTGGATCACACCCCACAATTTTTAGTTGAAAACACTTGCATTTGATTTTACACAATTAATAGGACTTGACTCAAAGAATGCACGATTTCTTACAAAGAATGCACGAACTCTCGTAAAGAATGCACGATTCGTAAAAGAAATGCCCCATCAGGGAAGTAAATGCCTGTCCGCCAAGCCTTATGGCTAACTTTAAACTTGTATGCCCATCCTTCTCCCCAGCAAGTCAGAAAAAAGGCCGGGCCACTATGACCCGACCAGGAATTAATCCCAAATTTATTTAGTTCTGTCTCCAAGGACTGCGAACAACATTTGTCTGGTTACGATCCGGTCCAACTGAGAAAGTTGAAAGAGGGATTCCTGTCAGCTGTGATACACGCTCAATATAATGGCGGGCATTAACAGGAAGTTCATCAAGAGTTTTAACACCTGTAATATCTTCCGTCCACCCTGGCAGCTCTTCATAAACCGGCTCACATTCAGAGATCACGTTCAGGCTTGCAGGAAACTCATTAATAATTTCTCCCTTATACCGATATGCGATACAAATCTTTAGCGTTTCAATCCCTGTCAAAACATCAATTGAGTTTAAAGATAAATCGGTAATACCGCTGACACGGCGAGCATGGCGGACAACCACACTGTCAAACCATCCCACACGGCGAGGACGGCCTGTTGTAGTGCCATACTCACGGCCCACTTCGCGGATCTGGTTGCCAATCTCATTATTTAGCTCGGTAGGGAACGGTCCGTCTCCTACTCGTGATGTATAGGCCTTACAAACGCCCACAACATGAGTGATCTTGGTAGGGCCAACTCCTGATCCAATAGTTACTCCTCCTGCTACAGGGTTGGAAGATGTAACAAACGGGTAGGTTCCCTGGTCAATATCGAGCATAACACCCTGAGCACCTTCAAATAAAACACGACGGCCTTCGTCCAGAGCATCATTTAAAACAACGGAAGTATCGCAAACATACTTTTTAATCTGCTGACCATATTCGTAGTACTCATCAAGAATTTCTTCAATGGTAAATCCTTGTGTTTCATAAATTTTCTCAAATAAACGGTTCTTTTCCTGAAGGTTGCGGGCAAGTTTTTCTTCAAAAGACTTACGGTCTAACAAGTCCGCTATTCTAATGCCTACCCGTGCTGCTTTATCCATATAGGCAGGCCCGATTCCTTTTTTCGTAGTTCCGATTTTATTGGCGCCTTTACTTTCCTCTTCCACTTCGTCCAATTTTAAGTGATAAGGAAGGATGACATGTGCACGATTACTGATACGAAGATTATCAGCTGTAACGCCCTTTTCGAGCAAATAAGCCAATTCCTTCACAAGTGCCTTGGGATCGACTACCATACCATTACCAATAACGCTTATTTTATCTTTATAAAAAATACCTGAAGGAATTAAATGCAATTTATAAGTTTCCCCGCCAAAACGAATTGTATGGCCTGCATTATTTCCACCCTGGTAACGGGCAATTACTTCTGCATTTTCAGAAAGGAAGTCAGTGATTTTTCCTTTTCCTTCATCGCCCCATTGTGTTCCAACTACTACTACTGAAGACATTAAAAGCACCTCCGGGTATTTAACCTTATATTTAGTAAGTACGCAAAATCATAAATTCCTTCATTAGTTTACCAATTCGCAGTAGTCAAAGTCAACAAAATACGAACATTAATAGTAATCTTTAAATATATGTTCGTAAAAATATTAAACTTTTAATATAAAGGCTTTGTTAATCTGGCCTGTGCGATTTTCACTAACGGTGCTGCTTTCCGCGGGCGGTCCGGTGCCTATCAAAATTCTTAGCTTAGCCCTTCGAGGTCGCTTCAGTCCCGACGTTGAAGTAATTTTGCCTTCATCGTAAGTCCCTCCAGCGCTTGTCGGGACTAAATAAGGTGGTGCATCCGTTATTCTTTCTCCTCGACGCTTTGCACCTTTGCAGTCTCTCCTGGGGCCGTTTTTCCCGCAGGACATTAAATAGCTCCCTTGAAATCGCCCACACACGAAGGAAATGCGACAGCGTTTCCGAGGAGTCACAATGAGCTTTAACAGAGCCAATATAAAAAAAGGCTGCTCCTTAACGGGCAGCCTTTATGCTCCAGGTGGAATCGCCGAGTCATCAAATCGATTCTCTAAGTTTACGAATTTATTATATTCTTTAACAAATGCAAGCTGGACGGTACCAGTAGGGCCGTTACGCTGTTTTGCTATAATGATTTCGATAATGTTTTTATTCTCAGATTCTTTATCATAATAGTCATCGCGATAAAGGAAGGCCACGATATCAGCATCCTGCTCAATACTTCCGGATTCACGGATATCAGACATCATTGGGCGTTTATCCTGCCGCTGTTCCACTCCACGGGAAAGCTGTGATAACGCAATAACGGGAACTTGCAATTCACGGGCTAATTGCTTTAATGAACGGGAAATTTCTGATACTTCCTGCTGGCGGTTTTCACCGCTGCGTCCGCTGCCCAGTATGAGCTGGAGGTAATCAATCAAAATCATTCCCAGGCCATGCTCCTGCTTCAGACGTCTGCATTTAGAACGTATATCACTAATTCTGACCCCTGGGGTATCATCAATAAAAATCCCTGCATTCGAAAGGCTTCCCATAGCCATGGTTAGCTTTGCCCAGTCTTCATCAGTCAAGGAACCGGTTCTAAGCCTTTGGGCGTCAATATTGCCTTCTGCGCACAGTATACGCATAACAAGCTGCTCTGCACCCATCTCAAGGCTGAAAATGGCAACATTTTCTCCAGTTTTAATCGCAACGTTTTGGGCAATATTAAGCGCAAATGCAGTTTTACCAACAGAAGGACGGGCACCAACAATGATTAAATCATTTCGCTGAAATCCGGCTGTCATGCGGTCTAACTCCCTAAAGCCAGTCTCAATTCCAGTAATATCCCCTTTTCGGTTGTGCATTTGTTCAATATTGTCGTAGGTCCGGACCAAAACGTCCTTTATATTATGAAAAGCACCCGCATTTTTACGCTGGGCCACTTCCATTATATTTTTTTCTGCCTCACTTAAGAGAGCTTCAACTTCATCCTCACGAGTATAGCCATCCTGGGCAATTTCTGTTGCTGTACGGATTAAGCGGCGCAGGAGCGACTTTTCTCCTACTATTCTCGCATAATATTCAATATTGGCTGCTGTAGGCACAGAACCTGCCAGTTCACTGAGATAGCTTACCCCACCTGTATCTTCAAGGAGTTTGGATGCTGCCAATTCTTCTGTTACCGTAATCAAATCAACCGCTTTACCATGATCATTCAGACTGAGCATAGCATTAAATATCTTTTGATGGGCTGCTCGATAAAAATCTTCAGGAATAAGCATTTCCGAAGCCATAGTTAATGCTGATGGCTCCAGGAAGATTGCTCCAAGGACAGCCTGTTCAGCCTCAATATTTTGCGGCGGAAGACGGTCTGCCAATAATTCACTCATCCTGCCAACCTCCCATTTACCAGAATAAATCTATATTTTAAAAAGTAATGATAGAAATCCACTAGAAAAAAAGTGACCAGCCAGTACCGATCACTTTTTATCTCAACTATTCTATTTTAGCACGTTTTCGACAGTAATCGCACTGCCAAAATTAGTTTACTTCTTTTACATGGACAGTTAACGATGCTGTAACATCGTGATAAAGCCTTACAGGAACCTTTATATGCCCCAATGTACGGATGGCATCCTCAAGCTCCATTTTTCTTTTATCAATTTTAATTCCATGCTTTTTATTTAATTCTTCAGCAATTTGCTTTGTTGTTATAGATCCAAAAATCCTTCCGCCTTCACCTGCTTTTGCTGTTAATTCAACAGTCGTTTTTTCAAGTATTTCTTTTAATTTTTTTGCTTCTTCTAGTTCTGCAGCTGCTTCTTTTTCTTCTTTCTTCTTTTGGGCTTCCAGAGAACTTGTATTAGCCTGATTTGCTTCTACAGCTAGGCCTTGTTTAAAAAGAAAATTTTGTGCATAGCCGTCAGCTACATTTTTAACTTCCCCTTTTTTTCCTTTACCCTTTACATCTTTAAGAAAAATTACCTTCATTCTTTTTTTCCTCCTCCAAAGTATTCATCTATAGCCTGTTTAAGCTGCTCCTCGGCTCCCTCAATGGAAACTCCAGTCATTTGGGTAGCAGCATTTGTTAAGTGCCCTCCGCCATGCAGGCTTTCCATGATAACCTGTACATTTACATCCCCAAGTGATCTTGCACTGACGCCGACCATCTCTGGGCTTCTTTTTGAAAGAACAAAAGAGGCTTGTACCCCGTCCATTGTTAATAACGTATCTGCAGCCTGGGCGATAAGAACCTGATCAAATAACTCATTTTCTTGCCCTTTAGCAATGGCAAGACCATCACGATAGAAAATCACAGATTCAATCAATTTAGAACGTTTAATATAGGTTTCGACATCTTCTTTTAAGAATTTCTGTACTAATACTGTATCTGCTCCCTGTGCCCTTAAATAAGATGCTGCATCAAAGGTTCTTGAACCCGTACGCAAAGTAAAGCTTTTCGTATCAACAATAATTCCTGCAAGTAATGCAGTAGCTTCCAGCATATCAATTTTGCCGCGCTTTGGCTGATACTCGAGCAGCTCGGTTACGAGTTCCGCTGTTGAAGATGCATAAGGTTCCATGTAGACTAGCAAAGGATTTTTAATAAAATCCTCACCTCTTCGGTGGTGGTCAATAACGACTACATTATCAATTCTGTTTAAAAGTCTTTCATCAATGACAAGAGATGGCTTATGGGTATCGACAACAACCAATAAAGTATCATCGGTAGCAATCTCAAGTGCTTCTTCTGGACTAATAAAATGTGTATATAAATCACCATGCTGCCTGATTTCCTCTACAAGCCGTTTAACACCCGTATCTATCTCATCAAAATTAACAACTATATAGCCTTCCCGCTGGTTGACCTGGGCTACCTTTTGGATTCCAATGGCAGAACCAATTGCATCCATATCGGGACTTTTATGGCCCATAATAATGACTTTATCACTTTCAGCAATTAACTCCTTAAGAGCGTGTGAAATAACCCGTGCCCTAACCCTGGTTCTTTTTTCAATTGGATTCGTTTTCCCTCCAAAAAACTTAACCTTTCCATTTGACTGTTTAATAGCCGCCTGGTCTCCCCCTCTTCCCAGCGCAAGGTCAAGGCTGGATTGGGCAAGGGTGCCAAGCTCAGGAAGGGAGGAAACACCGGTGCCTACACCAATACTTAATGTCAGCGAAACATTTTGTTTTGATGTTAATTCCCTAACCTCGTCAAGAATGGAAAACTTCGCTTTTTCGAGCCCCTGTAATATGTGTTCATTAAACACTCCGATAAAACGCTCGGAGGATATCCTTTTTAAAAAGATCCCATTATCCTGGGCCCACTTATTCAAAATGGAAGTAACCAGATTGTTGATACTGCTGCGCATCTGGTCATCCATACCCTGAGTGAGTTCTTCATAATTATCGAGAAAAATAATAGCTATGGCTGTCCTTTCCTCTCGATATAGCTTTTCAATTTCTGTTTGCTCTGTAACATCAAAGAAGTAGAGGAGCCTTTCCTCTGGTTTATGTATGACACGAAACTTACGGTCATGGAGTGTGATAATTTCCGTTTCAACTTCCTGCTTGATTAAAGGAATCAAAGCATCTGCAACATCGTAAAGTGACCGGCCTACAAGCGTATCCTCGTCAAAACAGGAGGCTAGGAAAGGGTTAGTCCATTCAATATAATATTCGTCGTTAATGAGCATAATCCCAATTGGCATTCCCATTAACGCCTCTTCACCCACTCGTTTTACCCTGTATGAAAGAGTTGTTATATACTCCTCCATTTCTTTACGCTGCCGGTTATCAATATGAAACATATAGTAAACAGGCAAAGTAATGAGCAGGAGGCCAGCCAGGGCAAGAATCCAATTATATAAAAACAGGACGCAAAGGAGCAATAAAGCTACGCCCAGTAGTCCATAAAAAGGATAACGAATAGATCGTTTTTCTAAAAATGCAGGCATCTTTCCAGCTCCTAATTAATAGTGGAATTCTTACTGTTTATTTTCCCTACGTTTTCTAAAATCAAAACCTAAGTCAATTATACCTAATAAAGAAACAACATAAAGAAATATTGGAACCACAAAGATAAGAATTGTAACGATAATCTGGAATCCCCTGGATATAGACCGTTTATGAAAAAGATAGTATAGGACAAAAAGGCCCTGCAAAAACATTAGTAGAGATAATACATAAAATAAATTAATAACCACTGCGTGCCAATACGTTCCTGCAGCAGGATGAAAAATTAAATTCGCTCCCAATGCAATTATATAGTACCATAAAAGGCTCCGTGGTAGGGTAAGCTCTCTAAAAGGCTTCCCGACAGGAATGGTAATTCCAAGTCTTTTTAAAATTGGGAAGTTGACAATCTGTAAAATATAAACTGTAAACAACGACGATAGGACAAACAAACTTGGAAAAATAGTTTTTATTGTCACAATCATGTCTTTGTATTGCTTTGTTACTTTGTCCGCCTGAGACCCTTGGCCCATACCTTTTAACATTCTAGTGGTTATTTTCAATGATTCATTAACAGAATCATTGAATTGCTGAATGAAATTCATATGAAATAGGCCTACACTTATAGCATAAAGAGCTACGGTACTTATTAAAAAAGTAACAGTGCTAATTAGTAATATAAATGGACGGCTTTTATTCTTTTGAATCAAGTAACCCATTACCGCTCCTGTTGCGCCAAAAAGAAGCAGGTAAACAATACCCCAAATTCCCGAGATTATTATTGAAATAATCACTGCTGCGGCTAAAAAGACTATTATCCCTTTAAAGTTATACTTTGCTGTAAATAGCATAAACGGAAGAGGCAGAAAAAAGATAATTATTGCTCCTAAAAAAGGCACATAAAGTGTTAACAATAATATAATAGCGAATGCTGCCAGCAGGACAGCACCTTCCGTTAACTGACGAGTATTTTTCAACATTTCACCTCATAAGCTTCTTCTTGTTGTTATGTATCTTAACCTATATTTTAGCTACATAGGCACCTGTATTCAACTATTGGAATTATAAAAGAAAAGCGCAAGCGCCCGTTCAGCGACGCTACTACCTGAGTAAACTTCCTGTATCAGCTTCTCTGTTCTGACAACATGCAGCTTTGCGACGAGCTGAACATAAGCTTCTTTGAAAAAGCGGTGGCGCAGGAGCACTTGATAGACCTTCCTTGTAAAAACTGTGCTTTTCCTTTGTGCGAAGCTAAAGCTGATGAAGCCGACCTTGTCCTTAGCCATAGCGCGTTCGGGAATATATACATATGATTAGCTAAGAATAAAAAAAGGCAGTAAGGAATGCCCCTACTGCCTTTTTACTTGCAATTACTTATTCACCTGAAACATATGGTAATAATGCCATCATACGTGCACGCTTAATAGCGATTGTAAGTTTACGCTGATATTTAGCGTGAGTTCCAGTTACACGACGAGGTAAGATTTTACCGCGTTCAGAAATGAATTTTTTAAGAAGATCTACATCTTTATAGTCGATGTGTGTAATTCCGTGAGCTGTAAAATAGCACACTTTACGGCGCTTAGCGCGACCGCCTTTACGTCCTCCCATTGCCATGGTATTTCCCTCCTTCATTTTGATATTCGTCCGTTAAATGAAAGGTTAAAATGGCAGATCATCGTCTGAGATATCGATCTGACCGCTTCCTGCAAACGGATCCTCATCCATTCTTGTATAACCTTGATTACTGTTACCGTTGGAACGCTGATTCTGATTGCCGCCTCCGAAAGGATTGCCCTGTTCTCTTGAACCGCCAAACCGCTCGTTCTCAGGTTTCGCTCCAGCATTACCGCCAGAAGCATTTTTAGGTTCAAGGAATTGAACACTTTCTGCTAAAATCTCCGTTACGTATACGCGTTTCCCATCTTGTCCTTCATAGCTGCGTGTTTGCACACGGCCATCGACACCTGCAAGACTTCCTTTTTTCAAAAAGTTAGCCACATTTTCTGCCGGACGGCGCCAAACTACACAATTAATGAAGTCTGCTTCTCTTTCGCCCTGCTGATTCGTAAATGCACGATTTACAGCTAAAGTAAAAGTAGCAACAGGAACACCGTTCGGAGTGTAGCGCAGTTCAGGATCCTTTGTTAAACGGCCGACAAGAACGACACGATTCATCATCAGAATCAACTCCTTTTCTTCCGGAAAACGTTCCATGAGGAACATTTATCCAGCCACTTTTTATATCGATTGATTGATTTTATGCTTCAACTTTAATAATAAGATGGCGAATGATATCTTCGCTGATTTTTGCTAAACGTGAAAATTCTTCCACTGCAGCAGCATTAGCGGTTACATTCACTAATTGGTAGTATCCGTCGCGGAAATCATTGATTTCATATGCAAGACGGCGTTTACCCCAATCTTTTGTTTCAGCACTTTCCGCACCATTATCTGTAAGGATTGTGTTAAAACGCTCAACAAGAGCTTTTTTGGCTTCATCTTCAATATTTGGGCGGATGATGTACATAACTTCGTACTTTCTCATCACATTCACCTCCTTTTGGTCTAAACGGCCCAGAATGGGCAAGGAGCAATTAAACATTACTCACAAGTTAAAATTATAGCATAGTGTTTTCCATTATGCAATGGAGAAAAGCGAAAGCGCCTATTAAGCGACGTTTGGGCTGGCACTATCTGCACCAAGAATCACCTAGCTGTCACCAAAAGCTTTTCAAAGACGAAAACTCGCTGTTTTAAAAAAATTAACCCCGCAGATAAAATCTGCGGGGTTATCGCATTATACATTAAACCGGAAGTGGATGATATCTCCGTCTTTTACTTCGTATTCTTTTCCTTCAAGTCTTACTTTACCAGCTTCCTTGGCTGCATTCATTGATCCCCCAGCCATCAGGTCATCATACGAAACAGTTTCGGCACGGATAAAACCTCTTTCAAAGTCAGAGTGAATAATACCCGCACATTGAGGTGCTTTCATACCTTTACGGAAGGTCCAGGCACGGACTTCCTGAACACCAGCTGTGAAATATGTAGCCAATCCAAGCAGACTATATGCTTTGCGAATTAATTGATCAAGGCCGGACTCTTCAATTCCAAGTTCAGACAAGAACATTTCCTTTTCTTCACCCTCGAGCTCGGCAATTTCAGATTCTATTTTTGCACAGATCACAATAACCTCTGCATTTTCTTTTGCTGCAAATTCACGAACCTGTTGAACGTACTCATTGTCGTCAGGACTTGCTACCTCTTCTTCAGATACGTTAGCTACGTAAAGAACAGGCTTAATAGTAAGGAGGTGCAGATTTTTTGCAACTTTAAGCTGATCATCTGTAAATTCAACTGCCCGGGCAGGAGTTTCCTGTTCAAATGCTTCTTTTAGCATGGAAAGGACCTCAAATTCAGCTGCAGCATCTTTATCCTTTTGTTTTGCCAGTTTTTCTACACGGCCAATTCTTTTTTCAACTGATTCTAGATCCGCAAGAATTAATTCCAAATTGATGGTTGTAATATCATCAATCGGATCTACTTTACCTGATACATGGGTAATATTTTCATCAGCAAAGCAGCGGACTACCTGACAAATTGCGTCTACCTCACGGATATGCGATAAAAATTTATTTCCAAGACCTTCACCCTTACTAGCACCCTTTACAATTCCGGCAATATCCGTAAATTCAAAGGTAGTTGGCACGGTCTTTTTAGGCTGAATTAATTCTGTTAATTTAGTTAAGCGGTGGTCCGGAACCTCTACAATCCCTACGTTTGGATCAATCGTACAGAAAGGATAGTTGGCAGACTCTGCTCCCGCCTGTGTTATTGCATTAAACAAAGTAGATTTACCTACGTTCGGCAAACCGACAATACCTGCTGTTAGTGCCATTCCTGTTTCACTCCTCTTATTCAATCATATCTATGAAAAAACATTATGTCTCAAAAGGTTTAAAAATCCTCTCACAATTATAGGCATTCACACCTAAAAAGACAAGCATTGCTGAAAAGTACACTCTGCAATTAAAATTGTTATATGCTTTTTTTAAAAGTGAATGTCACAAATACCTTAACAGCCTAAAATTTACAATGTTGATTTTGCAAATATATTAAATTGCGGAGATCCCGCGGGCGTACAGCTGCGAGGAGAAAGATGAACAAAAGTGCCTTGTTTTCAGCCTCAACAAGCTTCTGGAGGGGCCAGAAATAATCTTGAGGGAGTCTAGGGGCTGAAGTTTGACAGACTCCCGGTGTGCCCTCGGAAAGTGAGCGCTAGCAGCGACAATCAAGCAGGAAAGTCACCAGATTGGGGGATAAACAAACAAATAAAAACTGCCTATAAATGGCAGTTTCTATCTTAAACCCTGCTAGGAATTTCACTTTCTTAATATGATGCAGTTTTAGTTTCCCACTTTTCAATATTAACAAGGCAGTCATATAAAATGCTGCCAAGTCCATTGTCGGATTCTCCGCTTGATGTAAGCAGATTAACAGAGCCGCCAAATTTGCTCCAAATACCTTCATCAATATTAATGGTGTCTGGATGAGCCTTTTTTAAGATAGATAGGGTACCTTTTATTTCTCCCCGATCGTTCCAAACACGAACTTCATCACCCTCTTGCAGCCCAAGGCGATCAGCAATATTCTTGGCTGCTTCCACTTTCACTGCAGGCTCCTTGGCAAAAAGATGATAATTCTGCGAATGATTGGATTTCTGGGGATGAATAGTTAAAAGAGAGTATGGATATTTTTTCGCTAATTCCGGATTTGCCCACTTGGATTCCTCAGGGAAAGAAAGCTTTAAGAAACCATTGTCTCCTTTTAATTGTCCAAGCTTGGAAGTGAACTCATATTTTCCTGAAGGAGTCTTAAACTTTTTGTCACTCCAGGGAATCTCTTTTACTGGAAGCTCAGTAAAGTGTTCTTGTTTTATTTGTTCAACTGTAATTCCATTTGCTTCTAAAAGCGCAAGCGACATTTGCAGCCACTGATCTCTTGTATAATCAAAATCACTGCCAAAGCCCATTCTTTTAGCTAGTTCCGTCCAGATCCATAAATCCGGCTTTGCCTCACCAGGAGGGTCAGTTAACTTTGGTCCGTAATTAACATAGTGATGGTACATAGAAGAATAATAAAGGTCCTCTTCCTCAAAGGAAGTAGCCGCTGGCAGTACATAATCCGCCATCATTGCGGTATCTGTCATATAGTGATCAATAACTACAAGGTTAGGGACGGATAAAAATGCCTCTTTAACAATATTACTATCGGGAACTTGAGTAAGCGGGTTACCGCATGTAACAATAATCATTTGAATAGGAGGACTTTTTGCAGCGAGAATCTCTTCTGCCTGCTTCATAATGGTGAATTGGCGTTGGCCAGTTTTTCTGTTTGATAAGCTTAACTCATTATATTGGAAACTTTGGCCTACCTGGAGATTGGCATAGTTTGCTCCCCCGCCCTTAATACCAATATTACCGCTAATAGCAGCAAGGGCATCAATCAAACGGATAGTATTTCCGCCATTCTTATAGCGCTGCATACCAAGCCCCATATAAATTGAGGTCGGTTTATCTGCGAATATATAGGCAAGCTTTGTTATCTCCTCAGCTGGTACTTCTGTTATTTCGCTTATTTCTTGGAGCGAAATCCCATTAAGCAATTCTGAAAATCCTTCAAAACCTTCGGTAAAGCTGTTCAAAAATTTCCGGTCCTCCAGGCCAAGGCGGAGCATTTCTTTACTTATGCCTGCAGCAAGAAAACCGTCCATTCCAGCCTTTATAGAAATATATTGATCTGCTATTTTAGCAGTTGGATTAAAAATAGGATCGATCACGAATAAGCGGGCTCCCTGAAGCTTTGCTTTTTGAAGAGTCTGGTAGAAGTGCATATTGGTTCTGGAAACATTCCGGCCCCAAACAATAATATTTTTGCTATTTAAAACATCTTCAGGTCCATGACTGTATGCATCGCCAAAGTCCCATTTTTGCGCTTCAATTCCAGCTCCCCAGCAAAGCGAACCCTTAAGTTCAGTTACACCGCCAAAACAGTTAAAAAACCTTTGATCAAGGTTCTTAAGAACGCCATTATTTGCATAATCATGGCTGTGAAGAACGGCAAGTGGGCCGAATTGTTCTTTGATTTCCTTCATGTGTTCGGAAATTTCATCAAGTGCCTTTTCCCAGGAAATTCTTTCAAACACACCATTCACTTTTTTTAGGGGATACAATAGACGTTCAGAGGAATTGGTCCGTGCTTCAAGCATACGGCCACGGCCACATATTTTCCCTTTTGTAATAGGATGATTAGGATCCCCATCTACCTTTATTACCTTGCCCTTATCCACGGTTACCTTGAAACCGCAGCTGTCCCAGCAGTTTAACGGACAGGCGGACTGATATACTTCATTCATTTCCCCCACCCCCATTTGACTTATTTCTTTATATAAAGATTCCGCATTTACCTTATCGGCAAAAATCTGGTCCTTTTTACAGTAGAATTTGTAGTTTCCATTCCCCTAAAAAATTGGTAAACTTCAGTTTCTTTATAAGATTAATACAGAATAAGATAAAAAAAAAGCACGAAGTTTATTCTGCTTCGTGCCGTTCAAGTATTTTTTTTATTTTTCTTGTAAATTCCCTTCTTGGAATCATCACGCTATGTCCGCAGCCCTCACATTTAATACGGATGTCTGCTCCCAGGCGTATTACCTTCCAGCGGTTTGCTCCGCATGGATGGGGCTTTTTCATCTCAACCACATCATTTAGAAAAAATTCTTTTTGTTCCATTTCATTTCCCCCCTGCAATCAATGGTAAAGATGGTTCGAAAAAAATTGTTATTCTCTTCCCGGTTCCTTTCCCTCATCCTGCCTTGAATACATAACAAGCCTTGGGAACGGAATTTCAATTCCATTTTCATCAAGTGCTATCTTAATCTCTTTACGAATCATTCTCGCAATATAAAAATGCTGCATCGGCAAAGTTTCTGCTACTATTCTTAGTACAATTTCTGACGGTCCAAGATTTTGTACTCCAAGTAATTCAGGAGCTTTAATTAATTGTTCATATTGCTCCGGCAGCTTTTCAAGAAGCTCTGTAATAACCTTTTCAGCTTTATCAATATCTTCTTCGTAGGCTATTCCTACATCCACTACACCCACACTATTATTCAATGAAAAATTGGTAACCTGTGAGATGCTCCCATTCGGAAGAATATGGAGTTCCCCAGTCCAATTCTTTATTTTTGTAGTACGCAAACCAATCGCTTCCACATTACCTTCAAACTGACCAACCTTTATATGGTCACCTACTGAAAATTGGTCCTCAAAAATAATGAAAAAGCCAGATATTATATCCTTGACAAGATTTTGTGCTCCAAAACCTATGGCTAAGCCAACAATCCCAGCACCTGCCAGAAGTGCTTTTACATCAATTGTAAGGGTCGATAAAATCATCATAAAAGCAATGAAATAAACTACATAAGAAACAACATTATCAAGAAGCTTTTCAAGAGTTGTTTCCCGTCTTTCCGACACCCTGAGCGGAGACTTATTTCTTAATTTAAATGTATTGTGTATGGCAAGCCTTCCAATACGGATTATGAGCCCCGAAATAAAAATAATGGCTATAATTTTAATAAATCCCTGGCCAATAGCAATCCACATTCCTTCATTCAGGAATGTTTTGGAGGCCGTATGAATATCAGTTGAAATAGAATCCATTTCTCCACCTTCTTTGCTGTTTCTTTATCTTACTTTATATGTGCAAGTCTATTTTATCAATTTTATTGCTGGACGTGTAAAATCCGCTCATATTAATCTTTTTTTTCCAAGGTAAATGGAACTTTTTCCCCTTACTTTAATACCATCCTTCTTTTTTCACTGGTTTAGTTAAATTGTATTACAGGTATGTATACATTACATTAATTTTCCGTATACTGTTACTATTAAAAATAAGGAGTGGACTTGATGAATCTAAAACAAACCTTTTTTGACAGGAGGGCCAGCGCAAGGATTCTTCATGATGATCACCAGGCAGCTGATAGGCTTTCTAACGAGCTAATTTCTCATTTGCCTGCTCTGACTAGCCGTCCAATCGTGATAGTGTGTATAGGCACTGACCGTTCTACCGGAGATTCATTAGGTCCGCTAGTGGGAACTCTGCTGGAGGAAAAAAATCCAAAATCTTTTTTTGTATATGGGACTCTTGAGGATCCTATCCATGCTGTTAATCTTGCAGAAAAGTTAAAAGAAATAAAAGAGAAGCACTTCCACCCCTTTATAATCGGTATTGATGCCTGTCTGGGCCGCTTTAAGAGTGTTGGCTTTATTCAGCTCGGTGAGGGACCAGTCAAACCTGGTGCCGGAGTAAACAAGGAACTTCCTGAGGTTGGAGACATGCATATAACCGGTATTGTGAATGTGAGTGGCTTTATGGAGTTCTTTGTGCTCCAAAACACTCGTTTGAGTCTTGTCTTAAAGATGGCAAAAACAATTGCCAATGGCATTTATAATGCAAGCCAGCACTATCCCAAAAAAGTTAATTGGGCAGAAATTAATTGGAACAGAGAACAAGAACAGACAAATTAAAATTACCGATATATTACATTTTATATATAAAAAACAGGAAGGAGCCGCGGTCCAATCCTGTTTTTTATTATACTAATATTATTTTAATTTCTTATTACGTTTTCTTTACATTTTAGAAAAAGTGATGATATTGATAGATGATGGAAACAATTAGGCCCGTAACCAAAATCCCCGGCAAAAAGTTGGCTACCTTTATTTTAGTCATCCCCGTAAGGTTGAGTCCAATAGCGAAGATCATGACTCCTCCGGTAGCCGTCATTTCCGTAATGAACTGATCCATTAATGCCTTGGGAACAATGGTATCAATTTGAGTAGCAAAAAGAGCAATTAACCCTTCATAAAGCATAACAGGAACTGCTGAAAAAAGTACTCCTATCCCCAGAGTAGTTGTTAAAATAATGGAAGTGAATCCATCAATTATAGACTTTGTATAAAGAACATCATGGTCGCCTCTTATTCCGCTATCAAGAGCACCAATTATAGCCATTGCCCCTATTACGAAAATAAGGGTGGCTGTTACGAAACCTTCTGATATGCTGCCTTTACCAGTGGAGGAGCCCAGCTTTCGTTCAAGCCACATTCCTAGTTTATTTAATTTGTCCTCCAGCGCCCATACTTCTCCCAGTACAGCACCTATAACCAGACTGAGAATGACGATCAAGAAGTTCTCACTCTTTAATCCCATTTGTAATCCTAAAACCATGACAGCAAGCCCAATTGCATACATGACCGTTACCTTCATACTCTCCGGTATACGATTAAGTACTTTCCCAAGAAGTGTACCAATAATAATTAAGGCCCCATTCACTAATGTCCCTAGTAAAAACATATTATCCACCTATTCTTCGTATCACGAAATGTATTAAGTCCAAACTATCATATTATACTAGCATATGGAAGAGCAAAGAGAGAGAAGAATCAGATAAAGTGCAAAAAATAAACCATCAAATGATGGTTTATAGGTCACCCTGGTCCAGTAGATGTAATATTCTCTCAAGATCATCTTCTGAAAAGAATTCAATTTCAATTTTCCCTTTATTTTTTGAAGCTTTTATATTGACTGTTGTTCCAAACTTCTCCCTTAATGAGTTTTCACGCTGCTGAATAAAGATATCCTTCTTCTTTTCTGGCTTTTTTGTTTCACGTGAAACATTTTCATTTATATTCTGAATTAGTTTTTCCAGCTGGCGAACATTTAAGTTTTCATTAATTATTTTCTCAACAACTGCCGGAATCTTTGCCTTTTGGCGAAGGCCAAGAAGAGCGCGACCGTGGCCCATTGAGATTTTACCACCAGATATTAATTCCTGAACCTTTGGAGGAAGCGAAAGGAGACGAATATGATTAGCAACATGCGGCCGGCTCTTACCAAGACGTTTTGCAACCTCTTCCTGAGTCAGTTTAAGCTTTTCCATTAATGTTTGGTAGGCAATCCCTTCCTCAATTGGGTTTAAGTCTTCCCGCTGAAGGTTTTCAATCACTGCTAATTCCATCATTTGTTGTTCGGAAAGTTCTCTGACAACAGCAGGAACAGATTCAAGCTTGGCTTCTTTTGCTGCCCTAAATCGTCTTTCCCCAACTACAATTTCATAGCCTTTGATACTTTTACGGACTACAAGCGGCTGTAAAATTCCGTGCTGTAAAATAGATTCCTTTAGCTCATTAATTGCATCCTGTTCAAAAACCTTACGTGGCTGATAAGGATTGGGGCGAAGCTGCATAATTTTAATATCCTGGATTTTTTCTTCCTTGCCTGCTTCTTGGAAAATAGCATTAAGGCCCTTTCCTAATCCTCCCTTAACCATTTGAAACCACTTCCTTTGCCAAATCTAAATAAACTTCTGCACCTCGAGATTTGGGATCATAAATAATAATTGGTTCTCCATGGCTCGGAGCCTCACTTAGCCTGACGTTTCTTGGAATAATGGTTTTATAAACTTTATCCTGAAAATACTTTTTAACTTCCTCAATTACCTGAATGCCGAGATTTGTCCGGGCATCAAGCATGGTTAGAAGTACTCCCTCAATCTTTAGATCCTGGTTCAAATGTTTTTGAACTAATCGTACTGTATTTAATAACTGGCTTAAGCCTTCCAAAGCATAATATTCACATTGAACGGGAATTAAAACAGCATCGGAAGCAGTCAGTGCATTGATAGTAAGCAGGCCTAATGAAGGAGGACAGTCGATAATAACATAATCATAATCTCCCTTTACTTCCTCAAGAGCCCTTTTTAGACGAACTTCACGGGAAATAGTAGGAACCAATTCAATCTCTGCTCCTGCAAGTTGAATTGTAGCCGGAATGGCAAAAAGATTCTCAACCGCTGTAGGCTTAATAACATCCTTTGCCTCCACATCATCTACTAATACATCATATATGCACTGATCAACATCAGCTTTGTCAATTCCAATTCCACTGGTCGCATTACCCTGCGGGTCAATGTCTACCATCAGAACTTTTTTTCCTATGTATGCTAAGCAGGCGCCCAGGTTGACAGAAGTAGTCGTTTTGCCGACTCCCCCTTTTTGATTCGCGATTGCAATAATTTTGCCCACGATGTCACCTACCCCCTTAAAAATTCATGGAGTTTAAATAAACAGCCACGAAATCTATTTTATCATGAAAACGAATTATTGTAGGTTTTTTTCTAAAAATATTCAAGTCACTTGAAAAGGAATAAAAGAAAAAAACCGAACACTAGTTCTGTTCGGTTTAGGAGATTACTATTTCTTTTTAGGAATTTTAATAGTGAATTGATAAAATTCTTCAAATTCCTCTTCTTCTGCGTCTAAATTTATTCCACTGTCTGAAACCATTGATAAGGACTGACGGATTGTATTAACAGCAATCCTCATATCCTTACTGAATGCTTTCCTTTTTGGTTTGGGTTTCCCTGTTTTTTCTTCAAGGAGCTTAACCACTCGTTCTTCTGTTTGCTTAACGTTTAGATTCTTTTCAATGATTTCCTCAAGAAGCTTTACCTGCTTTTGTGGATCCTTCAGAGGAATAAGCGAGCGGGCATGCCGTTCACTGACAAGCTTATTCAATAATGCCTCCTGTACCACCTGAGGCAATTTCAGAAGGCGAAGTTTATTAGCAACGGTTGACTGTCCCTTTCCCAGGCGCTGTGCTAATGCTTCTTGCGTTAAACTGTGTATTTCGAGGAGCTTTCCATAGGCCATTGCCTCCTCTATCGGTGACAATTCCTCCCGCTGAAGATTTTCTATCAATGCAACGGAAGCTGTTTCAGAATCGCTCATATTTTTTATTATTGCAGGAACTTCTTCCCAGCCAAGCTTTTTCATCGCCCGCCAGCGGCGTTCTCCTGCAATAATTTCATATTGATCTTCTTCATATTCACGGACAACAATTGGCTGAATAATGCCGTGAATATGAATTGTTCTTGATAATTCCTCTATTTTTTCCTCATCAAATACCGTTCGAGGCTGAAATCGGTTTGGAACAATTTGATCTATCGGCAGCTTTCTTATTTCTTCCGACTCAATTACTTTTTCGTTTTCCAATTCCTGATCCATTCCCAACTGGTTTCCCTTATCGCTCAGGCCAAATAAGCGCGAAATCGAATGCTTCATCCCCAGCACCACCTTTTCGAAACTCCCTATTACTAATTCTCTGTTAAAATGACAAGTTCCTGCTGCATGCTATAATTTCATCTGCAATTGCTGTCGTTTCACCAAGTTTTTCAGTAAACTGATCCTATTCAATTGGCATTTTATTAGGCGTTCCTGGCTTCCTTGGATACTTTTTCGGTGTTGTTTTTTCTTTACTGATAATAAGAATATTTCGTTCGCTTTCCTCAACAGGCAAGGTAAAGGTGAAAATATTTTCAAGTTTGCCGCCTAATACAGATAATGCTTTTTGGCCAGAGGCAATTTCGTCTTGGGCACTAGCCGCTTTAAGAGCCAGAAAGTATCCTTCCTTCCTTACCAGTGGCAAACAGAGTTCACTTAATACTGAAAGTCTTGCCACAGCACGGGCGGTAACTACATCAAATGATTCACGATATTCACCTCGAACTCCAAATGTTTCGGCCCTATCGTGAATAAAATGAACATTGGACAATCCCAGTACATCTGAAAGATGATTTAAAAAGTTAATCCGTTTATTCAATGAGTCAACAATAGTTACATCCAGTTCAGGGAAGACAATTTTTAAAGGAATACTAGGAAATCCTGCTCCGGCCCCTACATCACAAAGCCGGATAGGTTTTGTAAAATCAAAATAAAATGCAGCTGTAATGGAATCATAAAAATGCTTTAAATAAACTTCTTCCTCATCGGTGATGGCAGTTAGGTTCATCTTTTCATTCCATTCCACCAGGACCTTATAGTAAGTATCAAATTGTTCCATTTGCTTGTCCGATAACAAGATATCTCTATCAGCGAGCATAGCTTTAAATTGTTCTTTATTCATCCGCAACTCTTCCTCGCTCTATATTAAAATCGGGCTGTATTTATTCATTGGAAACGCGGGCAATGCGGCCTTGTTCCAAGTAAACAAGAAGAATGGAGACATCAGCAGGATTAACACCTGAAATTCTTGAAGCCTGAGCAATGGATAAAGGTTTAATTTGCTTTAGTTTTTGCCTTGCTTCCGTTGCAAGTCCTGTTATAGCATCATAATCAATGTTTTCAGGAATCTTTTTGCTTTCCATTTTCTTCAGTCGGTCAACCTGTTGAAGTGATTTTTCAATATATCCTTCATACTTGATTTGAATTTCAACTTGTTCCTTTATTTCATTATCGAGATCTATTTCATTTGGCACAAGCTTCTCAAGAAGTTCATAGTTCATCTCAGGGCGCTTCAGTAAATCGGAGGCACGGATTCCGTCCTTTAGCTCGCTGCCGCCAATGCTTCGAATAAGGCTCTGAACCTCTTCAGAAGGTTTCAGAACGATAGAATAAAGTCTCTTCTTATCCGCTTCAATCTGATCTTTTTTAGCAGAATACCTTCCGAATCTTTCTTCTGATATTAATCCGATTTTATGGCCTATTTCAGTAAGCCTTAAATCAGCATTATCATGGCGAAGAAGCAAGCGGTACTCAGCCCTGGAAGTCAGAAGACGGTAGGGTTCATTCGTTCCCTTTGTTACAAGGTCATCAATTAATACACCAATATAGGCATCCGAACGGCTCAAAATGAGTTCCGGTCTATCCAAAGACCTTAGGCCTGCATTAATTCCAGCCATGATTCCCTGCCCAGCGGCTTCTTCATAACCTGAAGTACCATTAATTTGGCCAGCAGTGTAAAGATTTTTAATTTTTTTAGTTTCCAGTGTGGGCCATAATTGTGTTGGTACAACCGCATCATATTCAATAGCGTAGCCAGATCTCATCATCTGAACATTTTCAAGGCCGGGAATTGTCTTTAAAATCTGCTGCTGTACATCTTCCGGAAGACTTGTTGACAATCCTTGAACATAAACCTCCTGGGTGTTTCTGCCTTCAGGTTCAAGAAAAATTTGATGGCGTGGTTTATCATTGAAACGAACCACTTTATCTTCAATAGAAGGGCAGTAACGCGGACCAGTACCTTTAATCATCCCGGAATACATAGGCGATCTGTGGAGGTTTTGGTCGATTAGCTGATGAGTTGTTTCATTTGTATAAGTCAGCCAGCATGGAAGCTGGTCTGTTATAAATTTTGTAGTTTCGTAGGAAAAAGCCCTTGGTGTTTCATCCCCTGGCTGGATTTCCGTTTTACTGTAATCAATTGTCTGGCTGTTAACTCTTGGAGGTGTACCAGTTTTGAATCGGACAAGGTCAAAGCCAAGCTCTTCAAGATGATCGGACAATTTTATAGATGGCTGCTGGTTGTTAGGACCGCTTGAATATTTTAATTCACCAAGTATAACTTCTCCACGAAGGTATGTTCCAGTAGTAATAACAACAGTTTTGGCACGATAGACTGCTCCAGTTTTTGTAATAACCCCTTTGCAGACTTCATCTTCGACAATCAGCCGCTCAACCATGCCCTGAACAAGAGTCAGGTTAGGCTGATTTTCAATTGTCTTTTTCATTTCATTCTGATAGGCAAATTTATCAGCCTGTGCTCTCAAAGCCCTAACTGCAGGACCCTTACCAGTATTGAGCATTCTCATTTGGATATAAGTTTTATCTATATTTCTTCCCATTTCCCCGCCAAGAGCGTCAATCTCACGAACTACAATCCCTTTGGCAGGTCCCCCGACAGACGGATTACATGGCATAAATGCAATCATATCAAGGTTAATGGTAATCATAACCGTTTTGGCACCAAGCCGGGCAGCAGCCAGTCCAGCTTCACTGCCTGCATGGCCAGCACCAATGACAATTACGTCATAATTTCCTGCTTCGTATGACATTTTGCTGCCTCCTTTTAAAAAAATCTTTCACTTTCCTATTTTCCAAGGCAAAACTGAGAAAATAATTGGTCAATTAAGCTTTCGTGAACACTTTCGCCAACAATTTCGCCTAGCAATTCCCAAGTTCTTGTTAAGTCAATTTGTACAATATCAATAGGAGTTCCCATTTCCACTCCTTCGATAACCTCTTCAATGGTTCCAAGCGCCTGGTTCAGAAGGGCGATGTGGCGTGTATTTGAAACATATGTCAAATCGCCGCTTTCAATTGAGCCTTCAAAAAATAGTGAAGAAATAGCTTCTTCCAGCTCATCAACACCGCGGTCTTCTAGCAGAGAAGTAGAAATGATCTTATGATCTCTTGCCAATTCTTTTACCCGGTCCATATCTATTTTAGCCGGAAGATCCGTTTTATTTACAATGACTATAACATCAAGCCCTTTAACTGCACGAAAAATGTTTTCATCCTCTTCAGTTAAAGCATCAGAGTAATTTAACACAAGCAGAATCAAGTCTGCTTCCTTTAAAACCTGGCGTGACTTCTCTACGCCAATTCTTTCAACGATATCCTCCGTCTCCCGGATTCCTGCAGTATCCACCAGTCTTAACGGAACTCCTCTTACATTGACATATTCCTCGATAACATCTCTCGTCGTACCAGGAATATCAGTCACAATAGCCTTATTTTCATGAACCAGGCTATTTAAAAGCGAGGATTTACCAACATTTGGCCGTCCAACAATAACAGTTGATAACCCTTCTCGTAAAATTTTACCCTGTTGCGATGTTTGCAAGAGATTCTTTAATTCAGTTTGAACAAGTGATGCCTTTTCAAGCAGCATTTTATGTGTCATTTCTTCTACATCTTCATATTCAGGATAGTCAATGTTTACTTCTACATGTGCAAGGGTTTCAAGGATTCCCTGTCTAAGCTTTCGGATTAGCCTTGATAAGCGCCCTTCCATTTGCCCAAGTGCTACATTCATTGCTCTGTCAGTTTTGGCCCTGATTAAATCCATAACTGCTTCAGCCTGGGATAAATCAATCCGTCCATTTAAAAATGCCCGCTTTGTAAATTCTCCGGGTTCCGCAAGCCTTGCACCATTTTTCAAAATAAGCTGGAGCACTCGATTGACGGACACTAATCCGCCGTGGCAGTTTATTTCGACTACATCTTCCTTTGTAAAGGTCTTCGGACCCTTCATAACCGTAACCATTACCTCTTCAACCTTACTGCCATCCTTTGGATCAAAAAGATATCCATAATGAATGGTATGGGAAGTCACTTTTAGAAGCTTTTTACCACCTATACCTTCAAAAATCTTATCTGCAATTTTTATTGCCTCATCACCGCTCAGGCGAACAATGGCAATCGCCCCTTCGCCCATTGGGGTGGATATTGCTGCAATGGTATCAAATTCCACCATTTTCACCTCTTTTCTTACCTTGAATAAAATCTGATCTATTATAGTGCTTTTCGGCACACTTATTAGGTAAATTCCCCAAAATACTAGAATACCATATCAATTTACCTTAAAAAAGATAATCTGCTCTTTCTAAGGAATTTTTGTACACTAGTCAGTACATTATCCACAGGTTAGCATTTTCACTTCTTCTATTTTAACTTATCCACATGTGAATAACAATGAAGCGAGTAAAGAATAAATAGAGTATCAAGTAGCAGAACTCCTAGTTGGCATTTCCCCGAGCCTTAAGGTGAGAGCAGTGCTTTAGTTACACTTTTAACGCTTAAACGGCACTTCCTCAAAAAAGCCGAGCATTTTGTATGTGAGAGGCAAATCTTAAATGGCATTAGCAAAAAAAAAAAAAAAACACCCTGCCTTAGAGACAGGGTGTTGTATTAATCTTATCAATTGATCATTAGGTTTTTCTGACAGGAGATATGACAATGTGCCTGTGTGGTTCTACTCCATCAGAAGTGGTTTTTACCCGCCTATTTTCCATTAGAGCGGAATGAATAACTTTTCTCTCATATGAAGGCATTGGCTCAAGTGCAACATCTTTGCCAGTTTTGACTGCTTTTTCTGCCAGGCGCTTTGCCAATTGGGTTAATGTATCATTCCGTCTTAGACGATAGTCCTCAGCATCAAGTAATACTGTCAAGTACTGGTCTGAAAAGCGATTGATCACGAGTTGTGTAAGATATTGCAGTGAATTTAATGTTTGGCCACGTTTACCAATGAGAAGCGCGATTTTTTCTCCTGTCATTAAAAAATGAACATGCTTGCCATCGCGTTTTACTTCAATTTGGATAGGCGCACCCATTTTATCAGCAACATTCATTAAAAAATTCCTGGCTTCTTCAACAGGGTCATTTTTAACAGTTACCTTTACAATTGCCGGCTTTGAGCCGAAAATTCCGAATATCCCCTTTTTACCTTCATCAATTACAGCTACTTCTGTGCGGTCTTTTGTTGTTTTTAATTGAGCTAAAGCTGATTCTACTGCTTCTTCGACGGTTTGTCCTGTAGCAGTTACCTGTTTCACTTTTTTGCTCCTCCCGCTTTTCCGGCTGCTGGTATCTTTTTCAGGTCCGGACCTTTAATAAAATATGTCTGAACAATCATAAATAAGTTTCCTACTACCCAGTACAAGGAAAGTGCCGCCGGAAACTTAACCGCAAAGATAATGATCATAATTGGCATCATCCAAAGCATCATAGCCATTTGCGGATTTTGATTTTCTGTGCCGGCCATCATCATTTTTTGCTGTATAAATGTAGTAGCACCTGCTATAAGCGGCAAAATATAGTAAGGATCTGGTGATCCAAGGTCAAACCAAAGGAAGTTTTGCTCCGATATTGCCCTCGTTCTGGAAATAGCGTGATAAAAACCGATTAGAATTGGCATCTGTATTACTAAAGGAAAGCATCCTGCCAATGGATTCACACCATGTTTTTGAAACAGAGCCATCGTTTCCTGCTGAAGCTTTTGCTGTGTTTTTTGATCCTTTGAGCTGTATTTTTCTTTCAGCTTGGCCATCTCTGGCTGTAATGATTGCATTGCCTTCGAATTTCTTGTTTGTTTAATCATAAGCGGCAAAATAACCAGACGGATCAAAATAGTAACAACAATAATCGACAAACCATAGAGGCCTCCAAGAAGGTGTGCAACCTCAGTTATCAGCCAGGATAATGGATAAACGATGTACTCATTCCAAAGTCCTTTGCTTTCTGGGGTAATTGGCTGCTTTATTTCTGAACATCCTGTTAAAAGCAGAATCAAGGAAACCAAACCGATCAAAAGTAATATTCTTTTTTTCAACCGCATATTCCTCCTGTCCTAATATATTTGAATAATAATTATTAAAGTTATGTAAGAACCGGCGCAGCCAGCCAGATTATTTCCTTAGCACTTTCCCTACTTTTAAAACATGAGTAAGGCTTTTTTTCACCTCAGAAAAATCCATCTCTGCGACCGGTTTTCTAGCTATGATGACATAATCATTTTCAGGCATTATCTGATCCATTAATTCTAAAACAGACTGACGGACATACCGCTTAATCTGATTTCTCATTACTGCATTACCGATTTTTTTGCTTACAGAAAGGCCAATCCGGAAATAAGGCTGTCCCTCTTTCTTTAATGCATAGACAACAAATTGCCTGTTAGCAAACGATCGGCCATTTTTGAAGGCATCCTGAAATTCCTGATTCTTTTTAATACGCAATTCTTTTTTCATGTTTTTCACCTTTAGTCCAGTTGGTCTAAAATGGAGCGACAATTCTACTATAACCATTTATTTTTAAAAAAAGACCACTGAGACATTCAGTGGTCTAAGCTGATAATACTTTTCTTCCTTTTAGACGACGGCGAGCAAGAACTTTACGTCCGTTTGCTGTGCTCATACGACTACGGAAACCGTGAACTTTGCTGTGTTTACGTTTGTTTGGTTGATATGTTCTTTTCATTATATGACACCTCCCTGAGGAATAGCTGTTAAAGACAGTCTTAATTATTATAAAGACGGACCCCCCGAATTGTCAACTCCTCCTCCGATATTTCCTTTTGCTTTGTATTGTAAATTTTTAAATCAGCCGGATCTTTTCCCCTTCTTAATACTAGAACATCTCTTATTTTAAAAAGGATTAGTTAAATTTAACTGCTAATTTTTACTGGCTCTTTTCTAAGAGATTGTTGCAATTTGAAGAAACTGTGAGTAAAAATTGGCGAGACTCCTGCAGGAAAAGCAAGCCAGGCGAGACCCCGCAGGTCATTAGCGACCGAGGAGGCTCGCGGATTGCCCGCGGAAAGCGCGTCAATTTTTGCTTTTATAAACAACAAAGCTTACGAAAGAACCTTTTTATAAGAAAGCACAGCACGAAGGAAATGTGAATGTCCCTCTCAATCAACACTATTGTTTAAACAGCTTTAAAATTTTCATTTTACCTATCTCATCATATAGCTGGATCCGATCAGCTAAACTTCCTATTATTTAATTTTTAGCCTGGAAGAAATTTTAATCGAAAACTAAGCATACACACATGCCGATCCAACCAATTTACCATATCTAAAAATTTACCCATTTTTCTTTAAAAAGAAGCCTGTGGATAAAAAATCGACATTTTTTTTGATATCCACATAGCTTACTGACAAGTTTTTCACAAATCACTGCCCTGTGGACAATTTTTAAGCACATCCTGTCAAGCTTGTGGATAAACTATGAAAAAGCATTGCGCGTCTTAGAAAAATTTGATATTATATTTGTGTTTTCACTCTTAATAACTTTATTCGATTATTTTTTTATCCACAGTTTGTGGATAACTTGTGGACAGGTTATTCCCACCCTTTGTAGAAACTTGTCCACAAGAGGTGGATATTGTCGAAACTCCACAATCTTTCCTATTATATGTTTTTTCCACAAACAACGTTTCGTATATTTATAAATTATAGGTTGTACAGCTTGTATAACCTCCTATTTTAACGAAACAGGACATCTTTCTTTCGCGCAGCAGAATGCCAAAAGACCCAGGTGTTTAAAAATTTAAATAGAAAAGGAGGGAACCAATTGGAAAATATTGCGGATCTTTGGAATGCTGCTCTCAGCAATATCGAGAAAAAGATAAGTAAGCCCAGCTTTGATACTTGGCTTAAATCAACAAAAGCACATTCTCTTCAGGGAAATTCACTTGTCATTACGGCACCGAATGAATTTGCCCGCGATTGGCTGGAAGAGCGCTATTCACAATTGATTTCGGGGATTCTAGATGAAATTACCGGCGAAGAATTGACGGTTAAATTCATCATTCCCCAAAACCGGAATGAAGAAGATGACACCATCCTGATCCCTGTAAAAAAGCCAAAAAAAGATTATGAGCAGACAGAGTTTCCGCAAAGCATGCTCAATCCTAAATACACATTTGATACATTTGTTATAGGATCTGGCAACCGATTTGCCCATGCAGCTTCACTTGCAGTAGCTGAAGCCCCTGCAAAGGCCTATAACCCATTGTTTATTTACGGGGGAGTTGGTCTCGGAAAGACCCACTTAATGCATGCAATTGGGCATTATGTACTTGACCATAACCCGCAGGCAAAGGTTGTCTATTTGTCTTCTGAAAAATTCACTAATGAGTTTATAAACTCTATCAGAGACAATAAAGCAATTGAATTCCGCAATAAATATCGAAATGTTGATGTATTGCTTATTGATGATATTCAATTTTTAGCCGGAAAAGAATCAACACAAGAGGAATTTTTCCATACTTTTAATACTCTTCATGAAGAAAGCAAGCAAATTGTCATTTCCAGCGACCGGCCGCCAAGGGAAATTCCGACATTAGAAGACCGTCTTAGGTCGCGATTTGAATGGGGACTAATAACCGATATTACACCTCCGGATCTTGAGACAAGAATTGCGATTCTGCGAAAAAAAGCAAAAGCAGAAGGCCTGGATATACCAAATGAAGCCATGCTTTATATTGCAAATCAAATTGATACTAATATTCGTGAACTTGAAGGTGCACTTATTCGTGTAGTAGCCTACTCTTCACTTATTAATAAAGATATAAATGCAGATCTTGCCGCTGAGGCGTTAAAAGATATAATTCCTAGCTCAAAACCCAAGATTATTACCATTCTTGAGATCCAAAAGGTTGTGGGCCAGCATTATAATATAAAGCTTGAGGATTTTAAAGCGAAGAAAAGAACCAAATCAGTTGCTTTCCCAAGGCAAATAGCTATGTATCTATCAAGGGAATTAACGGATTACTCATTGCCTAAAATTGGAGAAGAGTTTGGCGGTCGTGACCATACTACCGTTATCCACGCCCATGAAAAGATTTCTAAGCTGCTGCAGGTAGATGCCAACCTTCAAAAGCAAATGAAGGAATTAAATGAATTGTTGAAAGTCTAGTCTATCTGTGAATAACTCGACCTCATATACACACAGTCTGTCCACATGTGGATAGGCTGTGTTTCCTTTGATAACAAGAGTTATCCACATACTAACAGGCCCTACTAGTACTTCTACTCTTTTTTAAAAACTTATTATTATATGACTGCGTCAAATTAAATATGCTAAAACGGAGGATTTTGAGTATGCGATTTATAATCCAGCGTGACCGTCTGGTTCAAAGTGTCCAGGATGTCATGAAAGCTGTAACAAGCAGGACAACTATTCCTATTTTGACAGGTATTAAGATTGTTGCTGATCATGAAGGAGTAACATTAACAGGCAGTGATTCAGATATTTCTATCGAATCTTTTATTCCTAAAGAGGAAGATGGAAATGAGATTGTTGAAATTAAACAGCCGGGAGCAATCGTTCTTCAGGCTAAGTTTTTCAGTGAAATCGTTAAAAAGCTTCCAACCGATAGTGTAGAAATTGAAGTGCAAAATCATTTACAAACGGTTATTCGTTCTGGTAAATCAGAATTTAATTTAAATGGCCTGGATGCAGAGGAATATCCTCACCTCCCGCAAATAGAAGAAAATAATAAATTCAGTATTCCAACTGATCTCTTAAAAGCAATGATCAGACAAACTGTTTTTGCAGTGTCCACCTCAGAAACACGCCCTATCTTGACAGGTGTAAACTGGAAAATGGAAAATGGGGAATTAATCTGTATTGCAACAGATAGCCATCGCCTGGCCTTAAGGAAGTCAAGAGTCGAAACAGAAATGAATGATAACTATAATGTGGTTATTCCAGGTAAGAGTTTAAATGAATTAAGCAAAATTGTGGATGACAGCAATGAACACGTTGATATTGTCATTACTGAAAACCAAATCCTTTTTAAAGCTAAACACCTGCTTTTCTTTTCTAGATTACTTGAAGGTAATTATCCTGATACATCAAGACTCATTCCAAATGAGAGCAAAACAGAAGTAACAGTAAGGACGAAGGATTTCCTTCAGGCAATAGATCGTGCGTCTTTGCTGGCTAGAGAAGGCAGAAATAATGTAGTCAAGCTAGCTACTCTTGAAGATGAAGGACTTGAGATTTCTTCTAATACACCAGAGATTGGAAAGGTTGTTGAGGAAGTACAAAGTCAAGCAATTGAAGGAGAAGAACTGAAAATCTCATTTTCAGCTAAATACATGATGGACGCTTTAAAAGCACTCGAAGGAACAGACATAAAAATCAGTTTTACCGGGGCAATGAGGCCATTTGTCATTAGGCCGATGCATGATGAAACAATTCTCCAGTTGATTTTACCTGTAAGAACTTATTAATTTAGTAAAGTTTGACTTTAAACTCCGTCCAGCTTAAAGCGCCAAGAGGGCACTTTAATTTTTCTTCGGATACACTGAACGAGGTTGCATAAACTAGACATAGAGAGGCTGCCAGAAACAACGCTGGCGGCTTTATTTCCTTTCCAAAAGACTATTTTTAGCTTTTCTTTGTAGAAATCAGTTTTTTTTAGTAAAATAAAGTATTAGAGACTATTACGGAAATGAGTGAAAAAATGCCTTCAAAAATAAAGATTGAGACGGAATATATTACATTGGGGCAATTCCTTCAAGTAGCAGACGTAATCCAGACAGGCGGAATGGCTAAGTGGTTTTTAAGTGAATATGAGGTTTTTATTAACGGAGAACAAGACCAAAGAAGAGGGAGAAAACTTCGGGAAGGTGACCGGATCGAAATTCCAGGACATGGTGTTTTTACTATAACGCGATAGCAAAAGGAAGTTAAAGTATGTACATTGAGCATTTAGCACTGAAAAATTATCGTAATTATGAAGACATTTCACTTGAATTTGAAAATAAAGTTAATGTCATTCTGGGTGAAAATGCTCAAGGAAAAACGAATGTTATGGAATCCATCTACGTTCTTGCCATGGCAAAATCGCATAGAACCTCCAATGATAAAGAACTTATTCGCTGGGACCAGGATTATGCTAAAATAGAAGGCAGGGTCCAAAAACAATACGGACCGCTGCCTATGCAGCTGATCATTTCCAAAAAAGGCAAGAAGGCAAAATGCAACCATATTGAACAGCAAAGACTCAGCCAGTACATAGGCAATGTGAATGTTGTCATGTTTGCTCCCGAGGATCTCAACCTTGTTAAAGGAAGTCCTCAGGTACGCCGGCGATTCATAGATATGGAAATTGGCCAGGTTTCTCCTGTTTATCTTCATGGTATGAGCCAATATCAAAAAATACTTCAGCAGCGTAATCATTATTTAAAAATGCTTCAGTTAAATAAACAAAGTGACCATACAATGCTTGAAATATTGACCGAGCAATTTATTCAGGTTGCCGTTAAAATTGTTGCCAAGCGTTTTGAATTCCTGCGTCTTTTGGAAAAATGGGCCCTGCCAATTCATAAAGGCATTTCAAGACAGCTGGAAACGCTGAAAATAGATTATAATCCCTCTGTTGATGTATTAGAAGACCAGGATTTGTCGAAAATGATAGAAAGATTTGAAGAGAAATTTCATAAGACCAAAAAAAGAGAGATTGAGCGCGGTATGACCATGTTTGGACCTCATCGTGATGATTTGCAGTTCATAGTGAACGGAAGAGACGTGCAAACATTTGGTTCACAGGGACAACAAAGGACAACTGCTCTATCAATTAAATTGGCAGAAATCGAATTGATCCATTCGGAAATTCGCGAGTACCCCATTTTGCTCCTTGATGATGTGTTATCTGAATTGGATGATTATCGGCAGTCCCATTTGCTCAATACCATACAAGGAAAAGTCCAAACCTTTGTTACTACCACCAGCGTGGAGGGAATTGACCATCAAACATTGAAGGAAGCATCTACCTATGAGGTAGAATCAGGAACAATCCGGAAAGTTAATTGAGGTGGAATCATGTATATCCATATTGGAGAAGAGTATTCCCTCCGTGCAAAAGATATTATTGCTATTATAGATAAAGATTCAGCATCCTCCGCCTTTGTAGAAGAATTTTTAAAACAGAGGGAAAAAGAGCTGATAAACCTTTCCAAAAATCCCTATAAATCAATCGTTATTACAGAGGGAAAAGTGTTCCTTTCCCCCTTTGCTTCAGGAACGTTGAAGAAAAGATCAACTCAAATGAGTGAGTTTTAAAATAGCATTATAAAATTAGCGATTATTTAGAGTTACAAGAAAGTGCAGGTGAACGGTATGACTATGGAGAATAAAGCAGTTGAGGAACAAGCTTATGATGAAAACCAGATACAGGTACTTGAAGGATTGGAAGCAGTTCGGAAGCGTCCGGGAATGTATATCGGTTCAACAAGTGGAAAAGGCCTCCATCACCTAGTCTGGGAAATTGTCGATAATAGTATAGATGAAGCCCTTGCAGGATTTTGCGATGAAATCAATGTGATAATAGAAGAGGATAACAGCATAACTGTAAAAGATAATGGACGTGGAATCCCAGTTGGTATCCACGAAAAAATGGGACGCCCTGCAGTAGAGGTTATTATGACAGTACTCCATGCCGGAGGTAAATTTGGCGGAGGAGGTTATAAGGTATCCGGGGGACTGCATGGTGTAGGTGCATCAGTTGTTAATGCCCTATCTACTGTGCTGGAAGTCTATGTTCATAGAGACGGACATATTTATTATCAAAAATTTGAGCGTGGAGTGCCCGCTGCGGACCTTAAAATAATTGGTGAAACTGACCACACTGGTACTATTACCCACTTTAAGCCGGATGCAGAAATCTTCACCGAAACTCTTGAATATGATTATGAGACGCTCGCAAACCGTCTGCGTGAGCTTGCCTTCCTTAACCGAGGACTTAAGATTACGATTGAAGATAAGCGTGAGGAAAATAAGCGGAATGAGTACCATTACGAAGGTGGAATTAAGTCTTACATTGAACACTTAAATCGAACAAAGGAAGTTGTTCATGATGAGCCTATTTACATTGAGGGTGAGCGGGATGAAATTACCATAGAAGTAGCCCTTCAGTACAATGAGGGCTATACAGGAAATATTTATTCATTTGCCAATAACATTCACACTTATGAAGGCGGAACGCATGAGTTCGGCTTTAAAACTGCCTTAACAAGAGCCATAAATGACTATGCAAGGAAAAATGGAATCTTTAAGGATGCAGATGCCAACCTTTCCGGGGAAGATGTCCGTGAGGGTTTAATTGCAATAGTTTCAGTCAAACACCCAGATCCACAGTTTGAAGGACAAACAAAAACCAAACTGGGAAATTCCGAAGTAAGAACAATAACCGATAGTGTTTTTGCTGATCATTTTGAGAAATTCCTTTTGGAAAACCCAACTGTGGCCAGAAAAATTGTCGATAAAGGCCTTATGGCAGCCCGGGCAAGAATGGCAGCTAAAAAGGCACGTGAGCTTACCCGGAGAAAAAGTGCATTAGAGATTTCCAGCCTCCCAGGTAAACTTGCTGACTGTTCTTCAAAAGACCCTGGTATTAGTGAAATATATATTGTTGAGGGTGATTCAGCAGGAGGATCTGCTAAACAGGGACGTGACCGCCATTTCCAGGCTATCCTTCCTTTGAGAGGTAAAATCCTGAATGTTGAAAAGGCCCGTCTAGATAAGATTCTATCCAACAATGAAGTAAGAGCCATGATAACCGCAATCGGCACTGGAATTGGCGAAGATTTTGATATCTCTAAAGCACGGTATCATAAAATTGTCATCATGACGGATGCTGATGTTGACGGAGCACATATTCGGACTTTGATTTTGACTTTCTTTTACCGTTATATGAGACAGATAATTGAAGCTGGCTATATTTACATTGCCCAGCCGCCACTATACAAAGTCCAACAGGGAAAACGTATTGAATATGCTTATAATGACCGGGAACTGGATCAAATATTCGCAGAGCTTCCAAGCCAGCCAAAGCCGAATATACAGCGTTATAAAGGTCTTGGTGAAATGAATCCTGAACAGTTATGGGAAACAACAATGAATCCGGACACAAGGACTATGCTGCAGGTTAGCCTGGACGATGCAATTGAAGCCGATGAAACCTTTGAAATGCTAATGGGTGATAAGGTTGAACCGCGCAGAAACTTTATTGAAGAAAATGCTCAATATGTAAAAAATCTAGATATTTAAAGACCTGAAAGAAGGATATTTGCAGGATAGAGGTGTTGCCGCTATCCTCCTTTTATCTTTTATGACCAAATTTTTTTGCAGTTAAAAGTGCTTCGTATCACCAGTTTCTAAAAAGGAGGTCTTTCTGAAATGGCAGAAACACCGAATTCTCAAGTAAGAGAAATTAATATTAGTCAGGAAATGAGATCATCATTCCTTGATTATGCAATGAGCGTTATTGTATCGCGTGCCCTCCCGGATGTCCGAGACGGATTAAAGCCTGTACATCGCCGTATTTTATACGCTATGCATGACCTTGGAATGCATTCGGACAAACCCTATAAAAAGTCTGCCCGTATCGTTGGCGATGTAATTGGTAAATATCATCCACATGGTGACTCGGCTGTTTATGAAACAATGGTCCGTATGGCACAGAATTTTAACTATCGTTATCCGCTAGTTGACGGACACGGAAACTTCGGTTCAGTCGACGGTGATTCAGCAGCAGCTATGCGTTATACAGAATCCCGTATGTCGAAGATATCAATGGAATTACTCCGGGATATCAATAAAGACACTATTGACTATCAGGATAACTATGATGGTGAAGAAAGAGAACCAGTAGTGCTTCCAGCTCGCTTTCCTAACCTTCTTGTAAATGGCACCACAGGGATTGCTGTAGGGATGGCTACCAATATCCCTCCTCATCAGCTTGGAGAGGTTATTGATGGTGTTCTTGCTGTCAGCAAGGATCCTGAGATTTCTGTTCAGGAACTTATGGATATTATTCCAGGTCCGGATTTTCCAACTGGGGGATTAATTCTTGGCCGCAGCGGAATCCGCAAGGCATATGAGACAGGACGCGGTTCCATTACGATTAGAGCAAAAGTGGAAATTGAGCAGAAATCAAATGGTAAAGAGACCATTATTGTTAATGAAATCCCTTATCAGGTTAATAAAGCTCGCCTTATTGAAAAAATTGCGGAATTAGCACGTGACAAGAAAATTGATGGCATAACCGATTTGCGTGATGAATCTGACCGCAGAGGAATGCGGATTGTGATGGAAGTGCGAAGAGATGCAAATGCCAACGTAATTCTAAATAATCTTTATAAACATACAGCACTTCAGACAACATTCGGAATCAATACACTAGCCCTTGTTGATGGGCAGCCTAAGGTATTAAATTTAAAGCAGTGCCTTGTTTATTACCTTGAGCATCAAAAAGTGGTTATTCGCAGAAGAACAGAGTTCGAATTAAGAAAAGCAGAAGCAAGAGCACATATTCTCGAAGGCTTGCGAATTGCTCTGGATCACTTAGATGAAGTAATCAATTTAATCAGAAGCTCGCAAACAGCTGATATTGCCCGCGAGGGATTAATGACAAACTTCAGCTTATCTGAAAAGCAGGCACAGGCTATTTTGGATATGCGTCTCCAGCGTTTAACGGGTTTGGAAAGAGAAAAGATTGAAGATGAGTACCAAGGCCTGGTTAAACTTATTGCGGAACTTAAAGCAATCTTAGCTGACGAAGAGAAAGTACTTGAAATTATCCGTGAAGAGCTGACTGAAATTAAGGAGCGTTTCAATGACAAGCGCCGCACTGAAATCATTACTGCCGGCCTTGAAAACATTGAAGATGAAGATTTAATCCCGCGTGAAAATGTAGTTATTACCCTTACTCATAATGGCTATATTAAACGCCTTCCTGTATCAACCTACAGGGCTCAGAAGCGTGGAGGCCGAGGAATTCAGGGAATGGGAACTAATGATGATGATTTCGTTGAACACCTAATCACTACATCGACCCATGATACAATTCTATTCTTTACGAACAAAGGTAAGGTTTACCGTTCGAAGGGTTATGAAATTCCTGAATTCAATAGAACAGCGAAAGGAATTCCAATTATTAATCTTCTTGGTATTGAAAAAGGAGAATGGGTCAACGCTATTATCCCGGTTGAGGAATTCGTTGATGACTGGTTCCTATTCTTTACCACTAAAGAGGGAATTTCAAAACGATCTCCACTTACGTCCTTTGCTAACATCAGAAATAATGGCTTAATTGCCTTGAACCTCCGTGAAGGTGATGAACTTATTTCTGTTCGTTTAACAGATGGCACCAAAGAAATTATTATTGGTACGAAAAAAGGAATGCTCATTCGCTTCCCTGAAACAGATGTCCGTACAATGGGAAGAACAGCTACCGGAGTAAAAGGAATCACACTTGGCAGCGATGATGAAGTCGTTGGCATGGAGGTTTTAGAGGAAAACAGTGAAATTCTTATCGTTACAAAGAATGGTTACGGTAAACGGACTCCTGCTTCTGAATATCGAATTCAGGGCCGTGGCGGTAAAGGTATCAAAACAGCTAATGTAACTGACAAGAACGGAGATCTTGTATCCATGAAGGCAGTAACTGGTGAAGAGGATCTCATGCTGATTACAACAGCAGGAGTGCTCATCCGTATGGGCGTTGATGGCATTTCTACAATGGGAAGAAGCACAATTGGAGTTAAACTCATAAGCATAAGAGAAAATGAAAATGAGTTTGTTGCGACTGTTGCTAAAGTAGAAAAAGAAGAAGAGAAGGCAGATGATTTCGAGGAATCAGATGAATTAGAAAGCAGTGAACAGCAGCAAATGAGTGAAACTGTTTCAGAAGGGTCTGAAGATCTCGAAAGCAGTAAGACCGATACAGATTCTGAGTCAGAAAGTGAATAATATAAAAAAAAATTTGAGAGGAGCACCTATGGTGTTCCTCTTTTTGGTAAAATAAAAATTATTACAGAAAATCATTTATCGGGGTGGCTTCGGTGCGCGTAAGTATAAAAGAACTTCAAGAGGGCTGTATTTTATCTGAGGATATTTTTTGCAGGACAAATCGCCCTATTATCCCTAAGAAAACTGTTATGGATAAAAGTCGGATAGAAGTATTAAAAGCTTTCCTTATACAAAACATTGATGTAGAAAAGACTCTTATCTCAGGTATGCCCTTTATTCCATCACATGTAATTGATGAGCAGCCGAAGACTGAAAAACAACCTATCACCTATAGCTTTCATGATTTATTTCTGCAATCTGTTCTCCTTTTTAAAAAGGAATTTCAATCCTGGCAGTCCGGCTTGAATATAGATATAGCAAAGGTAAGAGCTTTGTTATTGCCTTTATTGGATAAAATGGACAGCAACCCGTCGGAGATCTTTAGCCTTTATCATTTTTCTACAAAAGAGGATTATTTGTTTCATCATTCAGTTGCAGTAGCCATTATTTCCGGATTTATCGGACAGCGTTTAGGATTCCAAAAGGGTGACATAGTTCAAGTCGCAATGGCTGGCTGCCTTGCTGATTGTGGGATGGCAAAAATAAAACCCGGAATAATAAATAAAAAATCTTCTCTTACCCAATTTGAGTATGAGGAAGTCAAAAAGCATCCAATATATAGTTATCGGATGGTAGAAAGTGTTCAAGTTCTTAGGAAGGAAACAAAAGCATCGATACTTATGCATCATGAACGCCTTGATAGAAGCGGGTATCCATTCGGAGAGGCCGATGCCAAAATACCGGAATATGCAAAAATAATTGCTGTTGCTGATGTTTTCCATGCTATGACTTCTGAACGCCTGTATAGGAGCAAGCAATCACCTTTTAAGGTTCTTGAGATGATTCTTGAAGATAACTTTGGCCAGTTTGATATAAGCATTCTGAAGGAGCTTCAGGCAGGCATTCTAAATTTCTCCGCCGGAAGCCAGGTGCGATTGTCAGACGGCAGAGAAGCTGAAATCCTCTTTATTGATATGAAACAGCCGACAAGGCCAATTGTTAGAATCATAGAAACTGATGAATTATATCCTCTAGACCGAAATCGACGGATCTTTATAGAGGAAATTCTTTAAACCCGGGAGACAGATTCAATATGCTGCTCCTTTTTTTTGTTTACTAGCTTGATAAATAAATAAATGGCTGGTATAATCATTAAAGTCGGATTGTTGCCAAACAGTATGAAATTAAATCAATAAATAACTGTTGACATCATTTTTGATAAATGTTATATTATTAAAGTCGCTTCTGAGTGATGGCGAGAACTTGTTCTTTGAAAACTAAACAAACAAAGCGTGAACAAACAAACAATAACATGATGAATTTATTCATCAGCCAACGTAACTT
>NZ_JAAOEO010000031.1 GCF_011393025.1 Neobacillus terrae
AGTATACGAGTGCTAATAAAAATATCCCCTTATATAATAAGGAAAGGTTGTTATTTCTAAATACAACTAACCTGCCCTTTAGTTCAACTACAAAAGGATTGCCGCAGCAACCCCATCTTCCACATAAGCCCCCTATAGTTTAAGTACAATCCTTCACAAACTTGATTACATTACCCTAATTGTGCTTCGTTTACCAAGGGATAATCTGGAGTTTCGGCCATCTTTTCTTCCACTTGTTGGCTTTATTTTCGAAAATCTCCTTAGTAACTAGCAATTTATTTGGCCTTACTACCATCGAAAATAAATCATCTAAATTGTAAGGTGCATAAATCTTAAATAAACCATTTTTCTCTACTCTTATACCCACGGCGGTTGCAGTGGTTGGCCAGCTATCGATTGCTGCTTCAAGAGAGGAGTAAGGTTTTATCGGAAATCCAAATTTGCTTTCATACCAAAGGTGTACCCTTGCTTGATTTTTAACGTCAAAATCAAAGTGATAATCCAAAAGTTTACTTTTCAATTTTTGTTTAAGCTCCTTTTCACTATCTGAACTCAAATCATACTCGTCGAAATAAACTATATCGATATCAGAAATGCCATAGTCAAGCGGATAACCAGAGATATCATTCCAAATAGTATTTGTTATACAGCCTGCACCAACATAGTATTCAAATGGAAAGTTTAAATCTTTTAGGGTTAGTAAGACTTTTCTTATTGGTTCATTCTTCAAAATGGTTCTAACTAATAATTCTTCATATGTATTCATATTTTTCTCCTAAGTATCCCATTGCTTTATATCGCTATTATTCGGCAAGTAAAAATTATTTCCTGCCTCCACTAAACTACCACGTTAGTTCAACAAAAAGAGCGTTAATCCTTCTTAACGTTAAATATGACTCAATATAAAAAAACGTCTAAACCCTCGTGCACCAAGGGTTTAGACGTTTTTGGACCTAAGTTTATTTAAGCGTTAATTTATATTATACGAATAGTTAACTCCTTTTCGATTTGTTCTACTCAAATATCCTTACTTCCATTTGTTCATTTGCTTTATGCACTGTAGGGTTCCGCTTTTAGCATCTTGAGCTTCGTCATTCTCGAGTGCAAATATAGATCGAGTAGTAAGTTTTGCTTTTTTCATATTAAGTCAGCGCAACCAAGCTCGAATTTCTCATTCCATCATGGGCTTATGATTAAATTATAAGATTATTTTTAATTAAAGGCTTTAAATAACAAAAACCCTGAAAGGCATAAATAGCCAATCAAGGTTTAATATTAATCTAATATTTTTTTTGCTCTATAAATAACTATACATTTATAAACATAGCTGATACAAAGTATATTTTTTAACATTGAAGATATTTATTATTTCAAACACCTTCTGAATATATTATTTCACTAGAAATAATTTTAATCTTATCTCCTGAATTTAAAAGTATTTCACAATTAATGTTCTTATTGAAATTGCCCTCCCCTTCAGAAATTTTCATTTCATTAATATAAATTCCTGGTCCCCAAGGCTCTAGAAAACTTAAGTTAAAGTTAAGAACTCCAATAAATTTTAACTTTGATTTTATTTGTCTTTTTTTAGGGGTGTCAATTATCACAGGTATTTCTATCTCATGTAGGTCATAACTGCAATAAATATCTCTTAGTTCAGCATCATGTAAATCTAAATTATTAGCTTCATTTGTTAAATTATTAAATTTAATAGATAAATTTTGCATATAACTATCCAATCCTTTACTTGAAATATCTTTGGTATTCTTTCGGAATTGAGTTACCTGGCCATAAATGAGTGTCACCTGTTTCGGGATGTATTAGTCTATTTTTTCCATCAGGGGTTATATGGAAATGATCCCCATATTTTAAATCTTTATTCCACTCAAATAAAGCCTTTTTAGTTTTAGGATCAACCCATTTTATTATCTCACCATTTTTATATTCCTTTTTGATTAAACCTTTAGGATTAAAGTTTTTAGGGCTTGATGGTATTTTTACTTTACCCGTACCCTTAGAAGGCTTTAGCTTTTGTATAACCTTTTTACCCGATTTCCACAAATATCGGCTAGCAGAGGATACTCCCCTCCCTATACCTTTTAATATAGTCATAGTTGGCCTTGGATCATCCCAAAGTCCAGTTGGGTCGATATTATTTACTGGATTATTCCGGCAATATGCATACATATTTGGAGTGAGGAGGTCTCCCACACTTCCAGTAATAGAATCTGCATTAATAAACCTTCCCCAGTCCGGATTATAATAACGGCTTTGCAAGTAATAAAGATTTGTTTCTGAATCATATCGGTAACCACCATAGCGATAAGGGTTTAGTTTACCAATAGTATCTTTTAAAGTTCCGCTAATCGAAGCATTGTTTCCCCAAGCATCGTATTGGTATGTTACGACTTGATTCCCACTTCCATCTAATAGACCAATAACATCTCCCTGAGCATTGAAAATATAGTAGTATTCATTACCGTTAAGATTCAAACTTAAAAGATTATCCTCGCTATCATAAGTATAATGAAGATTGTTAGTGCCATCTGATTCGAAGACAACCTTGTCCTCATCCAAAATATAGTTGGTTGTAACTGTACCATTTGTTTGTTTATTCGTAACAACCTTTTTAGTTCGAATCCCGTCATCATTGTACGAATAAGAAATATTATTATTAGTATTTGAGAAGCTTTTTAGCTGTCTCCCCCATGTCCAGGCTAGTGTATTATTATCATATGATGTGGGATTTCCTATAACATTTTGATCATACACGACTGTCGTTGTAACGGTTGTTGGTGTGCCATTCGTATATGTGGTGATATTAATTGACGTCAACAAATCATGCCAATTCGTATCCCCGTAGTTATAAGTAAACGTTTTTACCGGGTTCGCAGGTGTTTGCGTTGGGTCCGTATAAGAATAGATGTTTTTGGTTTTGATATTTCCTCCCACATCATAGGTAAATACCAAGGTTTGTCCGTTTATTGCATTGTCCTCGCGGAGCAATTCATCTAATTCATTATACTTATATGTAATGGTTTTTCCATTTTGCGTAACAGTCTTAATATTTCCCATTTTATCATTTGTATAGGAGTAAGGACTATTGGTGCCATTGGTAAAAGTATCGATTAAATATGTTGTCTTTCCGGATGCTGTGCCCTGTTTATAGGTATACGATGTTGCATAGTTACCACTTGTTAGATTAATAATCTTTTTCTGTAAACGACCTAACGTATCATATGTGAAGTCTATTTTACTCTGGTTATAAGAAACAGATGTCTGATTATCCTCACTATCATAAGAATATGAAGTGGTATACGTGCTGCTTGGCGTATTAAATTGATGAGATGTGATTTGACTATTTGGATTATAGGTAAATTGAAAACTATTACCTAAAGTATCCTTTGCACTCGTTAAGCGATTAAGTAAGTCGTATTCATAACGGTACGTTAAGCTATTTTCATTATCTGTAAGCATCCCAAGATTTCCATTATTATCGTAGCTATAGCGGAAATTCGGAATCGGTGATTGGTTTAAGGATTTGGAAATGATACGGTCGGAGCTATCATAACCAAAAGAAATCTTATCCCCTTGATTAAATTGGGTGCTTTGTAATAAATGAGTAGCATTGTCATAGTTATTGGTTACTAAATTTTTGGTGCCTATATTAACTTGAGTGTTATCTCCAAAAAGATTGTATTGAAATCCCGTCGTACTACCGTTTTGCGTAATGGAGCTTAATAAATCATTTTGATATTGGTAGTTATTCGTTGCTGTTTGTTGATCCGCTGTTTTTGATACGGAAAGCATTTTGTCTGTATTCGAATCATAAGAATATGTTGTTTTATTATTGTTAGAATCCGTACTATCCTTTAATGTTCCTTTCATTAAATCATAATTATTTGCAGTCACATTTCCTGAATCATCAGTTGTGGAAGCAACATAATTCCCATCTGCCGTATAAGTCGTGCTGTTATCCACGGATAAGGTTCCATCAGAACTTTTAATTGAAGTCGAAGTTTTATTACCATACGAATCATAAGTAAAACTTGATACGATATTTTTTGGAGAAACAGCGCTTAATATATTATGGTTGTTATCGTAGGTAAGATTGGTTGCATTCCCCATTGTATCCGTATATTTAGTTAGATCATTAGTTGAATTGTACGAAAAAGATGACTGTTCCTGTTTTACGTTTTGGGTGCTGATTAAATTACCATTACTATCGTAGCTATATTCATCCTCAAATGGTTCAAGATATAATTGGAGCCCATCAAAATAGGCTGTATTTTGATTATGATGATAGATAGCATATATAGTAACCTCTGTATAATCGCTATCAGCTGTTGCAATATCTGAAATGTACTGCCAATCTGAGGAATCCTGATTAAAGGGAACAACGATATATTGATAGGTTCCATCCGTTCTTTTGATTTTTAGATCCAAAGCATAGTACCTGCTTGAGTCTGTGATAGGAACCGTATCCCCTTTCGACCAGCCACCAATGGTAAAGATATCACCTTTTTTTCCTTTTACTTTAATAATTTGATTGATATTTCTGAGTTCGTTAGCGTTACCAGCAATACCGAACACCTTGCTATCAAGGCTAGATGGTACGCCGCTAACAGTGGTATATAAATTGGATGAAGCACTTCCCGTAACCTGATTCCAATAGCTAGGAGTCGTGGATCCATAGGAAAAATCTGCATTTTCCACTAAATTATATCGATTCGCAATGTTGCCTGCCTCTAATTGCATACTATCAAAGTAAGCCGTCCCGGTTTCTTGGCACAGTGATAATCTTGTTAATACGGTTCCATCAGAAGCGTCAGTTGGTAAAGTAAAAGTTACCTGTGCCCTTTGCCAATCCTTGGTTCCATTCACATAATTCGAATCAATTTGCTGCCAAACTCCTGTACTATTGTGATAATAAATACTAATAACCGCGCCTTTTCCATTTGTACTGGAAACACCGGAGGCTTTGACATAAGCAGAAAAAGTATACGTTTTCCCTTTTGTCAGTGATGTTGTCTCTGTTGAATACTGTCTACTGATATTATCTGATTTCGTTATTTTAATACTTTGATTGCCTACATAGCTATAGTCTGTACTAAAACCAGCTGTTCCCGTACCCCCATCATTGCCAGCTACCCAATAATCGCTGGTCTCAGCATTATGATTTAGCAAATAATTGAGAGTGGTTTTTTGCAATTTTGAAGCTGCTGAAATTTTATTTACATTTGTTCCACTCGTCTTATATTTAAAATATTGCCCATTACCGTCTGCATCGTTTGTGCTAACGGTTTGACCACTGTCATTAAATTGGTAAATTTCTTTTCTGCCTTTATTATCAACAAAGGACGTTGTGTTATTTCCATACGTAAACTGCAGAGATTGACCACTCGTTACGACTTGGTTGCTATCAATATTGGATTCAGTTGATTTTTGAATTCGGTATGGGGCATTCGTATAATACGTATAGTCGATTCGATATCCATCGAAGTTTTTTGCTTCGGTTAAATTATGATTGGAATCGTAGGTATACTGACTGTACTTTCCATCCGGGTAAGTAATTTTTGTTAGATCCGAACCTGTATAAGTATAGGAAGTAATCCGCCCACTAGGATCAATAATTTGAGTTAAATAGTTACTGGTTGGATCACGTTTTATTGTCGTTAGCCTTCCGGCACCATCCGTTACATTGACTAAATAATTTCCCGAATAACCCAAAGTAATTTTATTGTTATTATTATCTTTAATAAACATTAGATAGCCGGAAGAATTGAAGCTTAATTGGTTGCCAGATTTGTCCTTTACTTTATACTTTTCAGTGCTGGAAGATGAATCGATGGCCATTGTCAAATCTAATCCAGATTCATCTTTATAGATATTCGTTGTACTGTCCAAATTAAAATAGTGTTTTGTCCCGTCTTCATCAGTATATAAATACTGATTTAAAGTACTGTCGTATTCTACTTTTTGACTTAAGTTCAATCGCCAGCCTAAACCATACTGATTATCGATTAATCGGTCATTGCCATTGTAAACATGGTTAATGGATACAGGCATTCTTTCTCCATTCATGCTTAAATCATCGTGGGTGAAGACAAGATTTCCGGAATAATCATTTATATACCCTGTACCAGCACGACCGATATCATGAGAATGATAAGTCCAATAGTCTTCCAGTCCACTATTATTGACATAATCAAAGGTAGCAACTGGACGGTACGCTGCATAAGCACTGGAAACATCGGAGGAATAAAACTCTGTATAGTTTCCTGGTTCATCAGAAGCTTTTAACATCACTCCATAGTTTGGTTGGTTGGAATACCATTGTTTAGCTATTCCGGTAATATCCCAAAGGAAAGAGGAATTGGTATTTCCTTGTACCATTTGATAATCTAGTACTTTACTAGAATCATAGGTTGGCTGGGTATTCCATGTGATGGTATTTGAATCCCAATTTTGGGTTACATTATGGAGGTTTACCTGGGTGCCCGCTGTGTTATCACTATCTAAAGTTAAATTAAGAGATGCATTTGTAATCACGTTTGCTGAAGAAATAGTAGGTAAGTTAAATTTTATAAATGTTCGGTTATTACCAGAAGAAGAGCCTTCCCCTACCTTAACCATGCTGCTTAACATGTAATTCGTTGTCGGATAACCTTGGGAAACATGGTTATCAAAAATTTTGTCTGGGCTTAATGATGTTTCAACTGTGGGATCGATGACAACCGGGTATTTTCTATCCGATGATTGTAACCAATTCATATCCGGTTTTATAATTACCTGATATTGTTCTCCATTATTTTGCAGTTCTAACAAAACAGCAGTGGATTCTTCACCTTTTTGGTCGTACATATAAGGAGCATTAATGGTAAATATTTTTTGCTTTGGATTACTTACACTATAAAAATTAATTGTATTATTTTTTAATTCTGCTTTTAAATTTTTTTGATTATAATGAAATGAATATTGAGAGACGGTTGGAACATCTTTTAAAATAAGATTCTCTTTCACACTTCCTGAAACTAACTTGTATTGTAAATCTGTATTCGACATGACTTCAGGATAGGTAACAGAAGATGTTAGCTTTTGTAGGGTTCTCTTTTTTCGTTGTCTGTAAGGCTATCATAACCAGGAATAGAAACCCTATCTTTCATTGCTTCGGAATCTTGAGTATCATCAAGGTTCCAACCTAAGGTATAATTACCACTTTTCATTTTTACAAGTTCTTTTTTGTTAGTCTTTTCAGCAAAATGAACTTTAAACATATTCTCTTTATTTTCTAATACTTTATCGTTGGTTTCACTATCCGTTTTCTCGCTTAAAGAGTTATCAATATCTTTCCATTGTCCATCCGTTTTATAATGAACTGGAAAGGGATACACATCTGCCTCGTATGTATGATCCTTTAATAAAAAATGTTTTATATTTTCTTCCCTCTTACTCAAATCTTCTCCCACGATATTTTTTGATCCAGATGGAGGAGATTGAAATTGAGATGGAAGGTGATCAGCACTAACAGTTGTTGCATTTATCTGAAAAGGTGCTAGCGAAATGACTAATACAACTGATAAGAGAATAGAAGTTGTTTTTTTTATTACATTGCCCATGTTTAAACCCCATTTTTCTAAAATTTATTGTTTTATTGGTATAAAAATTAATTTTAATGAATTGAATTATTACGCTTCTATTTGTAAAGGTAATCTCCTGCTTTTAGGCCCCCTAATCCCTGAGAGTAAACATAAGAAGATTTCATCTTCTTAAAAAAGCATTCTATCTGATAAACTTGTACTGATCCCTAATTCTCATAAAACTGAAAAACGAAATTGTAATATCTCTTCACTCAACTCCTTTTTTCTTCTGTTATTTTCTGTAAATTCTAATATATTATAAGTTGGTATAAACCAAACAAAAATAAGCATAATTTCCTATTTTCTTAATTTTCCAACAATTACCTAAATAATTGTCGAACCGTGTTCAATAGAGAAGTAAATTTGGCAACATTTAGTTTAGAATTCATTTAAATAGCTTCCTGGTATTCATGTCTTTTGTCCATCTTACCGCCAATTTTCCAAAGCTTTTTTGCCGTTTTTAGGTGTTAAATGAGCGTTAATTCGTATAATAAGCGTTAATCCTTCTTTACGTTAATTATGACTCAATATAAAAAACGTCCAACCCCTTGTACACCAAGGGTTTAGACGTTTTTGGACCTAAGTTTGTTTAAGCGTTAATTTATATTATACGAATAATTGAATAAGCATATAAATTGCAAGAAGGACTGCTTAAGCGGTTCCCTAACACGAGTTTCTTAACATGAAAAAATAAACAGAAGAAGCAAGAAGTGCTCCTTCTGTTTTCTAGTTTATTTGATGACACTTTACTGTTTAGTTAACCGTACATCGTCAATATGCAATGTAGTTCCTCCAGGTGAATCAACATAAAAGCCAATATCAATTTGCCCATTAGTAACGTAGATATTATTAACACTTATATATTTCCATGTTCCATTGTTACTAATATTAGAATAAATTGTTGTTCCACCGAAGTTTTGTATCTCAGCCCTGGCTGTTGTAGGTGTTGTATTTTTTAAGCGTACCCATGCTTCAAATTTATAGTATGCATTATTAGTTGGAACATTTATCACTTGATGGATGCTCTCTTGGTAGGCGCCAGCTAAATAGAAATAGGCCCGTTTGTCCCCGTTCCATGGTGATTCAGGGGGATTTCCACCAGATCCACTATCTATTCCATATGCTACGCTTTGTCCGCTTGGATGCCATTCTGTCCAATTATTTGGTTGTGCAGGATCTCTCTCAAAGTTAGAGTCATCCAGTAAATTCTGTTCAGACACTGGTGTACCGGGCGATGATGTTGAAATAAGAAGACGATCTATATTTATGTTCCCACTGTCGCCTGTATCAAATTTAAAATCAATCGTATTCGTTCCAGCATTAAGTGACAGAGTTTGGATATTATCCTGCCAAACATTCCAATTTCCGCTTGGGCTTGAGAAGCTTATTTGCCCGATTTTATTATTATTGACATAAGTGCTCATTGTCTTTGATGAATTTGTTCCATTGGCATAACGTAATGCTATTTGATAGTTTCCGGCTGTAGGTACGTCAACAGTATATCTAACCTGGCTGCCTGCGGATGTAAGAGAATCAACAAAGCCCGTTCCTGAATAGAACCAATGATTACTATTAACTGCTGCTCCTCCGCTTAGTTTTGAACTTTCTGCTTCATATTTCTGAACAGAGGGAGAAAATGGTACTGAGATGTTATCAATATTTACATTTCCCGTATCCCCAGCATCACTATAATATTTATAGGTAACAATATTGTTACCTGCTGTAAGCGGAATGGTTTCAGTCTGTGTTGACCATGTATCCCAATTTGCTTGGTTTTTCAATGACGTTTGTTTAACCCTTTTGCCATTTACCAAAATACTTATTGTTTGATCGGAACCAGTTGAATTTGCATAACGGAGAGAAACATTGTAATCACCGCCAACTTTAACAGATGGATAGAAAGTTAAAGCAGCACCTTTATTGGAAAATCCATCAACAAAACCTGTTCCCGAATAATTCGCATGATTTGTATTAATAGAAGCTTTTGTTCCAGTTGAATCACCTGAGAGTGAAGCGTCTTCTGCTTCATATGACATAGCCGTCGATGAAACTGGAGAATTTCCGGTTACTGAAATGTTTTTTGATGAAGTTGCTCCTGCCGTTACCTTCACATACGTGACATCTCCATAAATATCCTTCCCTTTCGTCCAACCTTCTCCTGTTGCTGCACGAAGTACATTGATATCCGAATAATAGTTCATTGACACACCATTATTGGTAACTCCAGTTCCAGCATTCCCATGCATTTTTATGATATAAGTCTTCAAATCCGAGATATAATTTCCAGTTTTCGGGTCTAAAGTGAAGGAATATGTGTTAGAACCGAGATCTTGTGTTGTCAACTTTTGTTTGAAATATCCACCATTTTCATAATTATAACTACCACCATCGTCATCATAGTAAGTGAATGATGTTGCTTTTGTATCAGGAAACACATCAACATCCACGTTAGTAACGGCAGCTTGACCAACAAAATCCTGAGGTTTTTGTTTTGGTATAATTGCCCCTTTCTTTATAAAAAGGGGAATATCAGTAAGGCTATCTGGATTTATTGAATATTGTATTGTTTGCCCTCCATTGTATTGTGTACCACGAAAATAATCGATCCACGTTCCAGAAGGCAAATAAATGCTTTTTATTGTCTGTTGTTTATCAACTACTGGAGAAGCTAATAGCGAATCCCCAAACATCCATGCATCTTTGTAATCTTTTAAATTTGAATCTGTTGGGTAATCAAAAAATAGCGGATGAACTAAACCATTACCAGTTTCAAAGGCATCCCGCTCGTAGGAATACATGTAAGGGAGAAGTGAATAACGCATTTGAATTGCTTCTTTCGTTGCTTCCTCAGCTGTCATACCGTAGTACCATGGTTGACGTTGCTGATGATTATTCCCATGCACACGGAATGTCGGAGTCAACATACTAAATTGCATCCAACGCGTGTACAAGTCGGGATTAGGATTGTTTATTGTTCCATCTGCTTGATTAAATCCTCCTGTATCCATTCCCCATTTTGGTTGTGCATTATCAATTGTAGACAGCATTGCTGCACGTTGCTCTTGTAAACCATCAGCCCAATTAATACGGTCCCCCTTATTATATTGGATGCCAATATCTCCGGACCAAAGTGATGTTGCATATCTTTGTGCTCCTGGATAGAAGGTACGCGAAGTCTGCCAGACTCTCTTTGTATTATTCGTTAAAGCCCGTTGTCCTTCATACATGGTTTGCGCCATACCAGAAGTTGTAAAATTACCGAACCAATAGGTTGTAGATCCTGAGGATACTTTATCAGTTTCATCATTCCACCAACCCACAATGCCTTTGTTAAAAGCATCAACTGAATGATTCCAATACCAGGTTCGCTCATTGGGATTATAAGGGTCTATACTTTCAACTTGTACTGGAATAAAATAATCTTGATAAGGGGCTTGCCCCGGATAAAAATAGCCTCCGTTGGCAGCATCAATCCCTTGAGTAGTCGAATTATGATTTATATCCTGTGTAACAATTCTCGGCTTCGTGATGCCTATCATTTTTACACCACGATTATCCATATTTGTCTTCAATGCATTGGTTGAGGCATCAGGAAAATTTGAGGTGTTCCATGAAAATTCACCATAATTAGATTGGCCGTAATTCTTCCAATCATAATCAAATCCATAAGCGTCTAAAGGAATATTCTTTGCTCGGTAGGTATCAACATTATTGGTTACTTCACTTTCGTTTGTATCCCATTCAAAGTTAATAAATCCTAAGCTCCATTTTGGGAACATCGGTGATTTACCTGTTATATTTGAAAAGGAATTCATAATTTCCTTTGGCGAGCCTAGCATAATATAATATTCCACATTTTGTTTTGTGAATCTACGCCCTTCGGTAGGTGTGCCGCCATAGTAAAATTCCAGCTTGCCGGTAGCACTTTCAGTGTAAGGATAACCTCCATCACTATCCACCAATACTCCATATCCTGCAGAACTCCACATAAAAGGTCCACCTGAATCTCCCTGTTCCCCAGCATGCGCAGGGTGATTGTTGTCATTACGTAAGAGATTACTTGAACTGTCGCCTTCAAATGCATTAAAGCTACGAATGCCATAGATATTATCCGAAGTGTTATGAAGGAATCGAATTCCATCATAATAGACCCCTCCTGTAGAAGGCTCCCATAACATTGTAGTTCCATCTGCTTTTTTTATTGTCATACGAACGGGATTTTTTGTTATTTCGATAACCATTTTAGTTGTTGTAATTTTAATAGGATCAGTTGCAGTGTTTATTGTTGCTCCAACGGATGACCAAGAACGGTTTGGGTCAATCATAGGTGTTTCAGGACTCGGCGCAATGCCATTTGGACGGTAATCAATTTTTGCTATACCGTTTTCAACAGCTTGAATAACAAGAATATCATTATTAGGCTCGGCTCCATTATCAATAGTGAGAGTTAAAGAATCACCAGAAACAGAGCTTGATATTAAATTTCCCAAGGAACTTGCATAAGCTAAAGCCGACTTACTACCCCCTATTGTATAACTAGGAACAATCAATGCAATTGCAAGAATTGTCGAAAAAATAATTTTCCCGAACTTTTTCTTCAATTTTTTCACCTTCCGGAATAATATTCTGGGAGGGAGAATATACCTCCCTTCCCACCCCTATAAAATAATCAAAAATTGTTTAGTGTTCTATCAGAGCAAGGTTATCAAGGTTAATTCCTAGAGAATTTCCATTATCATAACTTATACTGATAGTGTTTTTACCTGAGTTTAAGTTTACGGTTGTTGATGCTATACTCCAAATATCCCAACTTGAAGTTTGAGGTAATATAATATCTGAAGTTTTAACTCCGTTTACATAAATGGCCCTTGATGCGTTTCCACCTGCAGTGCTGTACCTCAAATTAATAGAATAACTCCCTGACGCTTTTGTAGTTACATCAAATTTAATTGAATCGCCAACTTCTGCAAATCCATCAACAAAGCCGAACCCTGTATAACCAGAATGATTGGTATTAGTTGAAACGTTTGTTAATGCACCAAACTCAGACTCATATTCGGCTTTATTAACACCGTTTAAAACAATAGATTGGGAGGAAGTACTTGCTGCTAACTTGATATATGTTAATTTCTGTAAAGTATCATAATACCATCCACTTGATGCATTTATTAAACTGGATAGTGAGGCATAACTTGTCAAAGAAGTTCCATTTGATGTTACTGTGGTTGGCTTTGTAGTATATACCTGCAATGTTTTAGATACATTAATCGATGGAAGATCAATAGTTTCCTTTCCAAGACCGTATTCTTCTGTTGAGGTAATTGTTTTAACAGACCCGCCAACATCATCATTCCAGTTATACGTGGTTTTACCATATGGATACACTCTGAAACTTAAGTTACTATAACTTGTGATACTGTTGCCAATCGATCCTCCAAGTTCATACTGAGAATTTAAATTCAGAGGAAGGATGCTGCCTGCTTTAACAAACACTGGAATGGTATTTACATCTGCGTTATATGTGATGTGTCTGCCGCCAGGACGTTGGGCACCATACCAAAAGTCAATCCAATCACCCTCAGGAAGATAAACATCTTTTAATGTTTCCCCCTGGTTGGTTACCGGTGCAACTAACAAATTATCTCCAAACATATATTCTGATGTAAGATTATATGTTTCTGAATCTTTTGGATATTCTAAAGCTAATGCCCTCATCATTGGAACCCCAGTATTCGAGGCTTTAGTTCCTTCACTGAAAATGTATGGTAAAAGATTGTAACGAATATTTGCATATTTGGTAAACTGCGGTATTACGGATGTGTCCCCATAACGTGATTGAATATTCCAAGGTGTTCTTTCAGCACTGTATCCATTGTTTTGGCTAGGATCTGCCTTTTCTGAATGAAATTGCATAATTGGAGCAAAAGCAGACATTTCAAAACTACGTTTATACAATTCTACTGTAGGAACGTCTCCGCTAAATCCAGCCATATCCCATGTCCAATATGGTACTCCCGATATACCCGAGGATAGACCAGCTTTCATTGCTTGTTGAAAAGCAGAAAATGAAGACTCTTGATCTCCTGCCCAAAAAATTTGGTTTTGTTGAGCATTTTGTGTACCTGATCTGCTAAGTGTTACAGAATTTCCATTGGTCTTTGTATTTGCGAAATTGTTGTAGGCTTTAATATAATCATTTGGGTATTCATTCCGCATTTCGTCTCCCTTTTTTCCATTAGAAAACGTAGCTGTACGTCCCCACACCATTTCGCCGCCGTCGGTTTTAAATCCATCAATCCCAACTCCATCAAAAAGATAGGAACGTTGTGACATCCACCAATTAACTGCATTCTGATTCGTAAAATCAAGTAATAAACTATTGTCAAACCATCCTGAACCGTTTGGTATCCGATATGCACTACCTTTATCGTCCTTTACTTCATAACCCTGTTGTAGCATGTAAGATTCGTCATTATCCTTCTGTGCATATGTTCCTGTAATATATTTTTCAATTGGAACCTGCCATAATATTATTTTTAGTCCATTATTATGAAGATTGGTGGTCATTTGCTTTGGGTTAGGCCAACGGCCTGTACTTGGAAAGGTAAAATCTGTGTAATTAAATGGTTGACCATTTGTTTTTGGTGTATATTGTGCGTCATTAAAAATATAGAAGGTATTCTCGTCACTCCACTGTTCTAAAACCAAGGAGCTTGCAGGAATTTGATAGGAGTTTAAATTATTTACAACATTATCTACTTTGGATTGATTGCTCCATTCATTGGCTGATACCCATAAGCCATAAGCCCATTTAGGAATCGCTTTAGGCTTGGATGTGATACTTGCATAATTGCTGACAACTCCTTTCAAGTCACTTCCGCCAATAAAGTAGTAATCAAGCAATGAATTAGAAGCGCCTCCAGTATTCACAGTAAAACCCAACATATCAGATCGAGAGTTTGCTAAATCAAAACTAGAGTAATAGGTAGAATTAATATATATTCCATAACCTCCAGAATTTAAAAAGAAGGGAATGGACATATATGTCTTGTCGCCATTAGCCTGGTTTTTATATTGATTATAGATATAGTTTTGAACTGTTTGGCCTCTTTTGTTTAGTTGGTCATAGTGTTCGCCTAAACCGAAGATAGCTTCTGTTGAATTTGAATATAAATGATCCTCCACTTTGGTAATTGAAGAACTACCATCGGTGGCCCATGCCATATTACGATTTAGCGAACTGTCATATTCTCTCGTAATTAAAGTGGTACCATCTGGTTTGTAAACGTCCATTCGAAACGGATTCTTAGTCATTTTTATTTTAATTTTTGGCGTATTAATCCATGTTTCTGTTGCATTGTCTGTTACTGTATAATTACTTAATCCTGTAGCTAAGGTACCTGAACCGTTAGGAGAAAGCTGTACCCGAAAAACATCGTCAGACGTAAAAGAGATATTGATTTTAGGAGAAAAACTCCCTGTGTTAGGCACAGCATTAAATACCACATGATTTGTGTAATTGTTAAAAGAGCTAATATTTTTAATTGATTCCCATCCTGATACCTTAAATGTATAAGGTCCAATATCTTTTTGATTAGTCCCATCTTTATTACCGTGAACTGTATAAGTAATAACATCGCCTTTAGCAAAACTGCCCAAGTTAGCTTTCCAGTAAGAATTATTTCCTGAGTTGTAATCCCACGCGGCTCCTACCACAGGTTGTTCCACACCATTCTTAGTCCAAGTGACCCACGCGGTTTGTCCAGGCTCAATCGGCCAAGTAGTAATATGAATAATAACATTATCTCCTGCCATGGGGTCGTGAGGTGATATTTCAGTTGGTTGAATGTTATAAGGATCATCCCATCCAAAGGGATTGTGAAATACTCCATCTATTGCAAATGCGGACTGAGCAAAAATCATAAAAATAAAAACGAAAACCACAAAACCTTTAAATGGAATTTTAAATAATTTCTTTCTCACTTTTTCTCACTCCTTTATGAAGTTTTTAAAGCTATTATCAAAAAAAATTAGTTTGTTCACCCCCGATTTTAAAATACAAAACCAATCTATAAAGCTCGCTAAATCAAGGAAGTTTGAGACCTCAAAATACAGGGAACTTAATTAATTTAGTTTCGCGTGGTCCAAGTATGTGAGTGCTTTCAAAGTCTTTTAGACATAAAGAGATTTTTTTGTCTAAGGTATTTGTATAAGCAATAGCATATTCGTTTTGAATTGTTTCCATTTCAACTAGTACGCTATTCTCTTCTAAATGCATTACATTAACAACCCAATTGTTATTTAAATGATCCTTCCCTTGATAAGTAAAGTTCTGGTCGCTAACAATATGAACTAATGGGTATTGATAAGAATCTATTGAATTACCAACATATTGTCCTATTGATAGTCTCTCTTTATTTACATTAGTGATTAAGCAGCTATTATTGCGTAGAAATACTGGAATTTCCATTAGAGGTGCATCTACTTCAATAAACCTTGCCCCATCGAAAACTTGTTTTGAAAAAAGATTTACCCACTTATTTTCTGGAAGGTAAACAGACCGTCTTTCTGATCCCTCTTGGATTATTGGCGCAACAAGCAAAAAATCTCCAAAGAAATATTGGTCATACATAGAGTAAGTCTTAGGGTCTTTAGGACATTCCAATAACATGGCTCTCATCAATGGTTTGCCTTTTTCCACCGAAAGCTTTGCCTGTTCAGCGATATAAGGCAGCAAATTCATTCGTACATTGGCATAAAAACGATATCCAGTAATAGCTCGCTCATCACCCGTTCTTTCAGCAAGATTCCATGGAGTGCGATCTTGATTAAACTCTGCTTTACTTTCTGCGTGGTATTGCATTATTGGGCAAAAGGCTGCCATTTGAGCAGAACGGATAAACAATTCAGCTGTCGGTATTTCACCATTAAATCCTGCTAAATCCCATCCCCACATGATAATACCGCTTAATCCGGCAGACAGTCCGGCAATCAGAGAGCGTTTAAAAGCATCAAAGGTTGAACGTTCATCCCCAGCCCAATGAGCCGGAATTTTTTGAACTCCTGTATAACCCGCTCTACTAAACGTCATTGAGTTATTTGGCCGATGTTTTTGAGCGAATTCATAGTAGGCTTTAATATAGTCGTTTGGATACTCATTCCGCATTTCACTTCCTGATCTCTCATCAGCAAATTGAATATGCTCTCCAAAAACCATCTCTCCGCCATCTGTTTTGAATCCGGCAACTCCAATATCAAGGAGGTACTTCCTTTTATCAAACCACCATTTCACACCTTCAGGATTTGAAAAGTCCATCAATAAACTTTCTTTAAACCATCCTTCAGGTATCCGATATGGTTCATCGTTTTTATCCCGAATGAAATATTGTTCTTTAATCATGTATCTTTCATCGTTATCCTTTTGGGGATGATGCTGGCGATTTAAATATTTCATGATAGGTATCTGCCATAAAATTAGTTCCATGCCATGTTCATTGATGTATTTAACAAGATTTTTTGGATTTGGCCATCTTCCCCCCTGTGGATGGTTATAGTCCTCATATGACAAAGCTGTACTTCCATCTGTAGCTTCATAAGTTGCATCATTGAAAATATAATAGGTCGCTTCATCACTCCACTGTTCTAGTACTAATACAGTGGCTGGGATCTGAAGCTCTGTTGTTTTACGAACCTGTTCACGGACGATTTCGTCACGGTCCCAATTATTACTGGACATCCATGGCCCTAATGCCCAAACTGGCACCATTTCTGCTGGACCTGTTTTATTTGTAAATTGTCCCACTATTTCTGAAGGTGTACCTTTAAAAAATGATATCGTGGTTCCGTTGTCCGCCTGCTGATCAACAGAAATACTTAACAAATCATCAAAGGTTTTAGCAAAATCAAATTTCGTATACCGACTAGTATCGATGTGTAACCCATAACCTAATGAACTAAAGAAAAAAGGGAGGGGCATATAAGTCCTAGCACCCTGGTCTCGATATTGGTTATAAACATAGCAATCTAAAATTTCACCTCTGTATTCTAACTGATGATAGCGCTCTCCCATTCCAAAAAATCTCTCATCCGAAGGACTATAAAAATTAATGGACAGGTCTACCCATTCTCCAAAACGGTTAATTAGTAAAGTTATAGGGGCTACATTGGTGTCAGTATACAAACGGGGCAAATTATGTTGGGTCAATATTTTATTGATATCTAGAAGTTCATCTCTTACCTCTATCTTGTTTTCCTTAGTAATGTGAATCGTATTTAAATTTGTATTCAAGGATAATGAAAAAGGATATTCACCTTTATCAGACCAAAATTCAAATGAGTTTCCATCTATTTGGTTACCGACAAGATTCTTAATTTCTAATTTTTCTAGTGGATAAAAAGAGTAAAAAGCAGAAGTTAAATTTTTATCGTTTTCACTCCATTCAATTTGGTAAGCGACTTCCTCATGGGCAATATAACACCCTATATTTGCTTGCCAATATGATTTTTCACCATTATTCGTATAAGTCGCCTGAAATTTTTTAGTACCTGCGTTCGTTTTCACATGAATAAATGCTTTGGCATTTTCAGAGAAAGGGGCAATAAATTGAATAATCACCTCTTCATTTTCAATAGGCATTTTGGGAAACCGTTCGTATGCTTGAGGTTCGTACCTGTTTCCATTTCCAAAAGGCTCATGTATGATTTGATGGTTTTCTTCCAGTGAAGAATAATATTCAACTATATTTTTTAAATACAGAGCAGATGAACCTGTAATGCCTGTATTTAAACCGAGATAGTGTTTTGATTTCTCCTTATCTCCCTTTTCCAGAAAGTACCAGGACAGCAAAGAGGCAGCTAAATCTGAATGCTCGTTTGACAAGGGAGTGTCTAGTATTCTTCTATTAGACACTAATGAACTTTCCATTTTTTTAACCGCTTCCACCATTACTAGATCTTCTGGAGAAAAGAGCCCGAAAGGCAATACAGATAATAACAAGTCGGTTGAGGCAAAAGAATTTTCTGGTGAACAGATTACCATGCCACCTTTTAATTGATTTTCAAAAACGCGATCTCTAACTTCTGTAGCTGTTTTTTGTATATCTGGTGAGTAACCAATATTCTTCAGATTGACAAGTACTGCGTAATAAATTGATAAATGAACAGTAAAAATATCATTCTGAATTGGCAAATAAAGATGTTCCTGTTTTTTGTTCCACTGACTTTCAATTGTTTCAACCGTCTGAGAAATGAATGACTTATATTCAGATAAAAGATTTTTATTTTGAAATTTCATCACCTGTTCTGTTAATAGCCAAGTCCATAATGCTTGTTCAATAGGAGTGGAAGAGGAGTTTTCTATTTCATTTTTTAATAAACCCTGAGCTTTTTCTTCTTTATCCTTTAATTGCAAATAGTGAATATGAAAGAAACTGGAGAGAGACTTTTCTGTAGTAAGGACCATTTTTTCACCTTTCTTCTGATTATTATGCAAGTCTTATGATTCAATAAGTAAGCATTGTCCTCCAACAATGGCCGAAATAAATTCTGCACATGCCCATGTAAGTGGGTTTATAAAGCACCTATCTTCTGAATTTGCATCAATAGCTTCTGGAAACAAACCATATGCGTTGGAATGATCAAGCATCCACTTAATTATAAAAATAAAATTTTCCTTATTACCTACTAATACTTGGCACTGTGCATTGGCAGCTGTATTAAATATCCATGGACCATGGTGATACTCTTGTTCGCTATATCCAATCCCGTAGTCGAAAAATGATTGGTCTTTCAAAGAAACATCCACCATGCTTTTAAAATTTTCTGTTACAGGATAACCGTATAAAGGGCCAAAATATTGTGGGGTATCATATTTCTGGACCAATTCATCTGCATAAAGTACATATCCATATCCATAGCGTTTCTGTTCTTTTAACCATGTCTCTGTTTCAATGTGCTCAGTTATGGAATTTGCAAGGTCTTTCCATTTTTTTTCATGAAATGCATCATGATGATGGAAAGCAATACGGCTAGCTGACAATAATCCTCCCGTAATAAACATGTTTGAGGATGTTATATATGCTGGGCCAAATACTCCTTCATTCACACCACCCTCAGGACCAAACAAACCATTTTTCCGTTCAACTCTAAAAAGAACATTTGCAACATCTTTGACTTGCTCAAAAGGAACGATCCACTCGTTTGTTTCTTCAAAATACCTCTCCACTAAATGGAGGAAATATCCTTGGGAATCATATTGGTGAAAGACATTGTTATTGGCCCCTTCACTTGGTTGACCCAAAGCATTATACCTTTGATAAAACTCCCCGGTTCCTTCCTTTATTTTTCTTGCTGCTGCGTAAGTAATTATACTTTTTGCTTCTGGTAGAAAACCTGCATTCAGAAAGGCTTTTGCAATCATCAAAGAATCTCTTACATAGTAACTTGGTGAACCATTTGAATAGTAATGGCCTGTTATATCCGCTGGAACAAAACCATCAAGAAGACTTGCTTTTAATGCTATTAGATTTGTTTTAACCGTGCTTCGAAGAGGTTCGTTAAATTTTTCAATAGGAAGAGAACCACTGTCGAGCCACTTTTTCCAATGTGTTTTCGCCGTTTTGAACATTCGTTCCCATTCATTAGGATTCCCCTGTGAATCTTCCATAATGTTTTTTATTGAACCTGCCTGTATCATCCATCTGACTGTTTTTTCCTTACCTGGTTCTAAGTTTATGGATTTCTTTGTAACAATTCCTATCATAGTATTGCTTGTAAAGTCATCAGCACAATCACTTTCTTTATGATTAAGAGTCTGTTGGAGTGTTCTATAAACAAATCCGGTTGGACTTTCCTTATAAAAGTAAGTTTCATCAGCCTGTTCACCAATAATGTGTAAAACGGTTTGATCATTTTCCCACTTCAAGGACTGATTATTGTAGGAAAGCCGCTTGAAACTTGGATTACGTAAGATAATGTAACCACCTGCAACAAATGTTTGTTCTATTAAACTTTCATTTTTAATAGTAGTTTCAAATACAATTTGATCCTGATTTGTTGCGTAAACTTTTTCAGTCCAAAACAAATCTTCATTTACTTGTGATTGGAAAGTAGTTGAATAGCAGAATCCCTCTTCAACAGTTGATGCATAAGGATGTTGGTGAACAGGATGTGTATCCTTGGAAATTAATCGATTAGCAAGTTCAATTTCTCCCGAGGAGGCATGTTGAATATAAGTAGTTGCGGTATGAATAAGATCCTGCTGGAAAGAACCATAAAAGAAATGCTGTATTCCCGTACCTTGCCAATCCACAATCCCATTATCAACACCGTACAAGGCAGATATGTGGTCATTTCCAATTATTCCAATGCCTGGGTAGCGACTTTCCATAATCGAGCCTCCTCTTGCCCAAAAGCAAAATATAAAGCATAAGCTAAAAAGCCAGCGCAAGTTGCAAAGTGTTCACCTGTCTCTGGCAGACCAGTATGTTCATTAATACTTTCGCAGGCAATTCCATTATCCAAAGCAGTTCTTAACAATATATCTTTTGCTTGTTCTTTTCTTCCTGAAAGAAGGCTGTTCGCAATAGATAAAACCCAAGGATGGTCTGCGTGCTCACATCCAAGTTCCTCAAACTCACATCCATTAAATGCGTATGAATATCTATGAGAACGGATAAGACGTACTGTATTTTGATAAACCTTATCATCAGGGGATGTAAAACCATAGTAAGCCAACAGTTGTAAACTGCCTGGAGGCTCATCATATACGTTATAATTTCCATCACAATCAATTGACCAGGCAAAATGGCTTCCATATTCCTCATCTTCAAATATACAATGATAATAAATTGCTTCCTTAATAGCGTTTGCTTTTTGTTCAAAAGATTGATTGTAAAGATAAGTTGAATGAAGAGAAAGTTCATTTAAAATCGTATAAGCTTTCCACACCAGCACATTATTATAAGTCAAATAAGGATAAACAATTGGATCGTCTGTAGGTTGCAGAAAAGTTTTGTATAGGGGGATCTCCGGATGTTTGTTTTCGTCTAATCGCTCGAGTATTAATTCAATTCCGTCCTGTATATAGCTTTTATTTAATATGGAGTAATCATTTGTTTTTTGAATATACATGTACAATGCAATGATAGGGGCACATAATTCATCTAACTCAAAACCTGGTTCAAGAACAATGCCATCGATATATCTACTATGAACACCAATATTTTTTCGCTGTGTGGTAAATACATATGTTAGCATCTCTTTCGCTCTTTTCGAATCCACCTGTAAAATCATTGGAAAACTCCATAATAAGCTATCTCTATCCCAATACGCAGCAGAAACATAATATCTAGGGCTTCTGGATGTAACTAAAACATTTTCTTCTGTATCGAAAGTTAATCCCGTTGCATAAAAGTAATTAAAAAATGCATTGAGATTCATAATCTGTTCTAGTTTATCCTCACCAACCAGTGATAAGTGCCTTGTAAACAGCCAGTCTGTTGAACGCTTTAATAGATTCTTAGCATTCTGCCTTTTCATTTCTTTTGCAGATGTTGCTGCCCCAACCTCTTCTATTCCAATTCCCCAATAAACAATAAAAGATTTCTCTGTATTTGGCTCTAAGTCAAGGTTCCTGCCAAATTTAAACTCAACCTGATTTTTACTTCTATTATTCCATTCATCAATCTGCAAAGAATGGCTATACATTGGAGCTAATGCTAGTTTTGATGTTTCCGTATGTAATTCCATTACACTTGAATCATTCCAACCACTGGGGAATACCTGTAAATCCCCTTTAAATTTCTTTGTTTCATTAATCGTATGATTCGTATGATTCCACTCACCTTTAAAACCAAATGATACATTTACTGTACTGGATGACAGATTTTTTACTATTAATTCGTAATAAAATCCTCTCTCTCCAACAGGGGCGTGGATTGTACCTTTATATTGAAGGTAATCTTTCTCTCCATTGAAGGTTGGTATCCAATTATGCAATCTGTTCCAAGATAATTCTTCAAACCTAAAAGATTGATTGTTATCTTCTATAAATGGCTGTAAGAAAGGAGCTCCAACAATTTCTAATAGCCCCCTGTATTGCATACTTAAAACATTAATACTTTCTATACTTCCATCTTGTCTTAGTGTAGGCAGTGCCACCATTTCATTCCCGGTAGGGATATAGGTTTCAAGGACTGTAGTCATTCAATTACCTCCTATATTATAAGTTCATTGAACAGGAGAAGCTGATTCTTTTAAGCTTCTCCTGTTGATCAACTTACAAATGGCTTACTTAACTAAGCTTTGAACTTGCGGCTGAAGTTCATTTAGTGCTTCTTTAGGAGTTTTCTTACCTAACTTGACTAAATCTAATTCTTTAGTAAAAGTATCCGTTAATTTATTCCACTCAGGAATTACCGGAGGAACAACCAATGTATCTAAAGCATCAAAAACTACTTTTCTATTTTGTGGAGGGGTTTGTTGCAAATAAGAATTTACTAAATCTGTATTGCTAACTGCAGGCAATTCCCATGAACTATCTACGCGAATCTTTGCAGCATCTTTGCTGGCGCTCATGAATTTCAACCATTTCCACGCAGCTTCAGGATGTTTTGAATCTTTAGAGATTGCTAGAGAGTTCGCGAAAAAGTGATGTGCTTTTTGAGTATTACCTGGTTCTAAAGCAATATCCCATTTAAAAGGTGTATCTTTGAATGAATCCATCATCCAAATACCTGTACGCAACATTGCAATTTTTCCAGCCTTAAAGAGATCTCCATCAGACTGGCCAGACATTTTTGCATCGGTTGGAGTTACACCATATTTGTTAACTTTATCTACCATCCACTGTAAAGCTTCAATATTCTCTGGACTATTTACAGTTGCTTTGGTTTTATCTTTATTAAAGATTGATCCGCCATTTTGAGCGATTGTTTTATAGAATTCCCAAAATTGAATTGGAGCATAGGTTCCATAAATCCCTTTATCTTTATTTGTTAATTTCTTTGCAGCATCCAATTCGTCTTTCCATGTCCAATCAGCATTAGGATAAGACACACCTGCAGCATCAAATAGATCTTTGTTATAATAAAGAACTACATCAGAAAAGGATTCAACCATTCCATACTGTTTGCCCTTGTATTGAAATGCATCGAATGCTTTTTGATTAATTTCAGATGGATCAAACTCTTTATCTGCTTTTAATAAATTATCAAGTGGTAATAATGCTCCTTTAGATGCGTAATTTACAAAGTTCTCATAATTCAACTCAAAAGTGTCAGGAGCAGATCCGCCAGCCAGGCGTGTCTGTAATTTTGTAAAATAATCATCAAATGACGCCATCTCATACTTGATCTTAATATTTGGATTTTGTGCCTCAAAAGCAGAAATCATAGCCTTTAAATCTTTTTCATGCTGGTCCCCTGGAGAAAAAGTGAAGTAGTCAATTGTCACTTTCTCATCTTTCGCTTTATTGCTATTCTCATTCTTAGAGGAAGTGGTTTTTTGTCCGCTACATGCTGTAAGTATCAATATTAATGATAAAAACAAAACAGTTATGAATTTAAATGAATTTCGCATACCTTTTATTGCCCCCAATTCAAGATAAGATAAGTTAATTGACTTTCAAAAGACAGAATTATCATCTTCTTTTTCCTCACAGCCTCCGGTTACCACCTCCTAAAACAATAATTATTCCTTGTTATTCTTTCATTCCACTAAGCGTAATACCTTGGATAAAGTACCGCTGAGCGAATAAATAAACCGCTAAGACAGGAATAACACTTATAACAACTCCGGCCATCATTAAATTCCAATTTGTTTCCCATCGGCCCTGCAGTAAAGAGAGACCCAAAGGAAGCGTCATCATTTTTGGATTACTGACGACAATTAATGGCCATAAATAGTTATTCCAAGATTGCATAAACGAAAATACAGCAAGGGTGGCAAGAGCCGGTTTCGCAAGCGGAACAATAATTTGGGCAAATACCCTAAAGTGGCTGGCCCCATCCATAAATGCAGCTTCTTCTAATTCTTTTGGTATTCCTAAAAAAAACTGACGGAGTAAAAAGGTGCCAAATGCGTTAAACATTCCTGGTAAGATGAGACCTTGATATGTATCTAACCAGCCCAAATATTTCATTAAAATAAACTGTGGAGTCATTGTTACCTGAGATGGCACCATAAGAGTGGCTAAATAAACTAGAAAAATGAGATCTCTTCCTTTAAACTCCAAACGCGAAAAAGCATAAGCGGCCATCGAGCATAGAAGAATCTGTCCTAAGGTAGATATAATCGCAACAAAAAAGGAATTCCATAGAAACCTGTAAACAGGAAAAGCTTCTGTTACATTTTTATAATTATCAAAGTTTAATTCGTCTGGAATCAACTTGGGAGGCAAAACCATTGTTGCCCCAGTTGTTTTTAAAGAAGTGGAGATCATCCATACAAATGGGATGATCATAATGACAGCCCCGAGTACTAAAACTAGATAAAAGAGTATTTTCTTTGCTACCTTATAGGAATCAAGCTCACTGATTTTTATGACAGGCGTAGCAGATTGTATATGTTGTTTAGTTTCCATCGCCAACCATCCTTTTTTGAATTCTTAATTGGAGGAGAGTTATGAAAAAGATTATAAAAAAGAGTAACCATGAAATAGCTGACGCATTTCCCATCTCAAAGTAACGGAAAGCATGGTTATAAATTCGTTCAACAATAACACTTGTTGAATCTGCCGGACCGCCTTCTGTCATAATCATTACTTGATCAAAAACCTGGAAAGAATTTATCAAGGAAATCACAGTTACAAAAAAAGTCGTTGGATTTAAAAGCGGTAAGGTGATATGCCAAAATTTTTGCCATGCAGAGGCACCATCCATCTCAGCTGCTTCATAGTAACTTGGAGAAATTCCTTGTAACCCAGCAAGATATATAACCATTACGAATCCTAAGTCTTTCCATACACTAGTTAAAATAATAGCCGGCATAGCCCAATTTGGGTCTTGTAACCAGGCCGGACCGTTTATGCCAAACTGTGAAAGAAAATAGTTCACAAGCCCATATTCAGGATTGAATAACCATTTCCATATCAATGACACAGCAACCCATGATGTAACAACCGGAACGAAATATGCAGCTCGAAAAAATGTAATTCCTTTTAGCTTCTGATTTAAGATAAGAGCTATGGCAAGGGCACCAACCATTACGAGCGGTAAATAACCGGCAATAAAATAAAATGTGTGCCCTAGCGCAGCCCAAAACTCTTTGTTTGTTAGTGTTGTTTTATAATTTTCAATACCTATCCACTTTGGTGGAGAAAGTAAATCCCACTGTGTGAAACTAATTCCGAGTGATGCTACAATTGGAATTCCAATGAAAAAGAGAAATCCAAGCAAATTCGGTAGCAAAAATGCACTTATAACTAAGAACTTTTTTAAACCATGGTCACCTACCATAAAGAATCCTCCATTACATGCTTATTAGTGAGTTTGCCTCTTCATAAATTGGTGGTTGAAAAACCATATCAATCGCCTGAAGTGCTGCCCCCTGGACCCATGCATCATTTCCTAAATTCGATGTAACGATCTTTGTCTCTATTGAGCCTCTAAAAAAGTTTTCTTTTGCTCTTTCAATTGATTCATTTATAAAAAATTCTTTTCCTACAAGTGCTTCACCAATCAAGACAATAGTCTTTGGATTAAAACTATTAATTGCATTTATTAAGCCTACACTTAAGTACTTACTTACTTGTTCAAAAAGAACAAAAGCCATTTCGTCCTTTTCCCTTGCTGCTAATGTTAGAGTTTCATAGTTAATATTTTGTCCATTTAATATGCTTTTAGGATACCGCGCTGAAAATTCCTGAGCATTTAAATTAAGTGCCCTATTGGATAGATAGGTTTCTAGACATCCATACTGTCCACAATGACAAGGGCGCCCATCAACATTAATAACCGTATGGCCAAACTCTCCGGCCCCTCCGTATTCACCCTTATAAACTTTGTTATCAATAACAAAACTGGCGCCAATTCCATCCCCTAGTGAAATACAGATAAACTGATTGCTAGTTTTACCATAACCAAATTCTAATTCAGCTAGCATGTATGCGTTTACATCATTATCAATAAAAACGGGTAAACTGAACTCCTCTTTTATGGGTTGCGATATGTCTATGTGATCCCAATCAAGGAGTGGGGAACGTAATACCATTCCGGTTTTACTGTTAACAAGACCCGAAACAGCAATCCCTATCCCTACTAAATTTTTAGTTTCAATATGAAAGTCGTTTAAGAATTCGTAAATTGTATCAATCATGAGGTTGATTATTAATGAAGTGTTTGATGAAGATTCATAGAAGATTTCTCTTTTATCAATGATGTTAGCCTGGAGATCAGTGAAAGCAAAAATCAAATGATCTTGCATTATTTTAATTCCTATTGCATAAGCAAAAAGGTTATTAAATTCGAGTAAAATCGCTTTTCTTCCGCCTGTGGAATTAGCTTCACCTTTTTCATGCACTAAATCTAAAGTGATTAACTCATCAATGATTTTAGTCATTGTCGATTGTCCTAATTTTGTTTGCTGCGCAATTTCAGTACGACTAATAGGACCTTTTCTTCTAATAGCATTAATTACAGTAGACCTATTTAAGTCCTTTATGAGACTTTTATCAGCCTTTCTGAGTTTGTTCATAAATTTACTCCTTAATAAATTCTCCTTTTATGGATTATTTTGGTTGATTTGATTATAACTTTCTTTTTTCAGTGAAGCAAGTAATATTTTTGAAAATTTATAAAATAAACATTATTGCGGTTTTCACGTTTAAAAACTTAAAAACCAGGCTTTTCGCCTGGTCACTTTGTTCTTTCTTCTATTGTTGTAGACCCTTTAAGGAGGATTGTAAAAAGTTTTCTTTCTTCTACCAAAACTTGCTTCGTTTAAAATCAAAAGTTCTGTTCCAAACTTATTGATATTTTCTTTAACTCGCCTAAAAAGACTCTTCAGCAAACGCCCCCGTTAGCTTAATAAGATTTTTTCTTTTTATCAAGCTTATCACTTAATTGTTCAAAGTTTTTTACTTCATCAGGTAATGATAATTGCTTTGCTAATGTAGTTCCTTTCTGAATAGATTTCCTAGCTTTTTCAAATAAATTTGCCTTTATTTGAGCATCCGCAAGAGTATACCAGTAATACCACGTATCCATTTTTGCTATTTTATCTTTGTGAAATTTTTCAATAACAGGGTAGTATTTAGTAAATAATTTTTCATCAGGAGTTAATTTTTGACCATCCCATTTAAGAACATCTACATAACAAGTATCTGCAATAAATGGTCGCCAGACAGCTATTCCAACACTTTTATTGTTAAGCAGTTCCATCTTATGATATTGGACATTTGCAATCTTTACTAAAGAATTATTATCCCATTTAAAAATATCAAGATTGTTCCCTGCTGCTGCACCCATTGTTACTCCGAACAGATACTCTTTAGTGCCATCTCCAGTAATGTCGGCAAAACCCGAATACTGTAGCCCTACTCCCTTTGTCCTTATCTCCCCAATTTTTTTCCATCCTTCTTTTCCTTTTCTTAATACTATTGCTCCGAACTGTGATGGGGAAGGCTGTTTTTTTGCTCTTATTTCAAAAGTAATAATAATTTCTTTTTGTCCATCTTTGTTAAAGTCATAAAATTGAACTGGCTTAGTTGATACTGGTTCTTCAGGACTTGCTAATAATGAATTTGACGGTACAAAATCTTTGGTAATTTTCATAGGGTCTTTATATAAATATTTTTCAGGGTGAGTATAAATTGGAGAGAGATTCAAAATGATAAATACAAGTAAGGTAAATAACATTATTTTTTTCATCAATAATCCCCTTTTTCAAGCAGATGATAGGGATTATTGTTCCCCAATATCACCTTGTATATCAGAACCACTGTTCAACTAACCTGACCTTTACTTCAATAAAAAGAGGGCTGCCACAGCAACCCCCTTTATTCAACAAAAGCACCCTTTAGTTTAAGTAGAATCCTTCACAAACTCTTCTACCTTAATATTACTCCATTCGCTATATGTGTTGTTCCAGAATCCAGTACAATACAAAAAGACGCCTTCTTCAAGAAAAGCGCCCGTTAATTGAAGACTTGATTTCAAGATAATTTTATTATATTAGAGGGATACGGCAACGATTCCTGTTTTTTCGGGCCATTTTAAACCCGCCTATAATACTTCAAAAGCTTCTTAATGGATCATTGTCATACGGGGAAAGACGATGTTATCGGCACATTCAGCCAAGCCATATATTTTACGAATCGTTGCCTCACCCTAAATTGAGGCCACACTCACTTTAACTGTCCGTCAACGCCTGCCGCTGAACCGTTTGATAGCTTCCTCGGTCACCGGCTCGAAGAGGTTAACGAGGTTTCCGTCGGGATCACGGAACAACACAACACGGTTTCCCCACGGCATCGTGGTCGGTTCCTTTACCCACTCGTCGACAAACGGTTTCAAGCGCTCGTATTCGGCATCGACATTGTGAACGCGGAACTCGATGATGACAGTGTGATTAACGGCCGCCACTGCGGAACCAGTGCCAAGCAGTGGCACCGTCTGCGAGTGGCCGATCGCAAGGGTGCACGATGGAACAATGAATTCGGCAAAGACTGGCGCGGGGCGTTCCGCCGAAACACCCATGACTTTTTCATAGAACTTGACAAGGCGATCCACATCGTCGGTAATGATGCGTACAGAAGCAAAATTCACGGATACCATCCTTCCTATAATAAATGATACAATATCGTATCATATCATTTTGGGCCAGAATCAATGAAGTTTCCGTAAAGGCCCGATTTAATCAGAAACTGAACCATTTGGTTTTACTACCATCCTTCTATGCCTGGCTGTTGCTCAATTGCTCCATAGTGAAATGAATTCCTGTGGACGTTGAATGGCGGTGTGCCCAAACCGAAGCAAGACATACTTCGCATTTATCTCTCACCCCTTTATGTTTACTTACTCCGATTATAAAATAACGCTACTGACAACAGTATGTCAGTAGCGTTTAAACATTTTTTGGGCTTCCTCACGAATCCGATTTCGGAATGATTCAGGCTCCAATACAATCGCAGCAGCTCCCCAGCCAAGCACCCATTGCAGCAATTCGTCGAGTTGACGAACGCGTAAGACCACATGCAATCCATCTTGATGCTCTTCCATATCCTCAATAAAATGATAGTTTGATTCCTTCACCTTATCTGCAATGTCATGGTTAAATCGAAGGCGAACTCGCAAGTGCCGATCATCTGGAGGGGTATACTCACTTAAGTTAAAATGCGCCGGTAGTTCGAATCGTTCTTCCAGATTGATTAGTTCCGCCATTCGGGACAAGCGGAAATGGCGAATGTTTTGACGCAGATCACACCGGGCCACGAGCATCCACGATCCTTGAACGAGCACCAATCCATAGGGAGCAACGGTACGAACACTATGGCGATTCCCCTCGGCATCTGCAAGCCTTTTTGCATAATGAAAGCTAATCTTTCGCTCGTCTAATATCGCTAGACGGATCTTTTCTAGATATTCCTTTTCTTTTGACGGCGTGACCAGTTTATCTGAAATGAGCAAACGCATAGCCTTGCGAACACGTGATGTTTCATTGCGAACGCTCTCGGGTAGAATGGCCTCGATTTTGCCGCCAGCGGATCGAGCCCTGGCACGATAATGATCATCAAATCGTTGTTCGATAAAGTCTGTTCCAATCATCAAACTCACGGCTTCTGGTACCGTGAAACTGATTGGCGGAAGGAAATAGCCTTCCATCAGGGAATATCCTGTCCCAGGGGCTCCTATGATCGGCACGCCTGCTTCACTCAGCGCCTGAATGTCGCGGTAGATGGTCCGCACGCTAGTCTCAAATAGGGTCGCCAAATCTTCCGCCCGTATCACTTCTTTACGTTGCAGCTCCAGCACGATGGCTAACAAACGGTCTGTTTTATTCATTGGTTGCCCCCCTTGAAAGTTTATTACAAAATAAAAATACCACATCTTAATGGAGAAGATGGTTAGTGTTTCTGGAGTTGTCGGAAATAGATGTGTATTGGCATCTATGCAGGAATCTCTACAAAATAAGGGCAAGGTTTCAGTTGGCGTTATTCCGTTAACTGGCCCTTTTCTTGAATACACTCATTCGGCAAATGCGCGTTTGTTGAATAAGAATTATTTATTTCTTTTATTCCATTCTTCTAATGTCATCATTTCAAATGGTTCTTTACAGTCCAATTGTAATGGAGCAATTAACTCAAGACTATTACCATCGGGATCCTCGAAGTAGATTGCAGCATGAGCATTGGGACAATTAGGAAGAACAAGTGGCTGCTTTTCTGGTGAAAATCCAAAATCAGTTTTTATTTTTATTCCTTTTTGTCCAAGCCATTCCTTTACACTCTGCATACTTTCAATATCAATTTGCAGTGCAATATGTCTTAAAGAAGGATGATATGGAGTAGTTACTTTATCTGTTTCCCATAATCCTAGCCAGCTTTTCCCTTTTTCTATCCAAAAGAAGGCTAGTTTTTCATTTTGATATGCCATTTCCAAATCCAAATTTATATAAAACTCTATCGATTGTTTAAGATTACTTACAGGTAAATGTGCTTCATATAATCCTTTAATCATTTTTATCCTCTTTTCTTTATTTTCTTACTATTAATATATCAGTAACAGGTCATTAATTCTTCCAAAATAGGTATGAAGCTTTATACAACTTTAGTCGTAGAGTATGGCCAAGAATATTCTAGATTCTTGCCCTTTATCTTAACAATCATTTTAAGCTTCAAGATTTGCCCAATCTTTTTTCGAGAGAATGGCCCTTAAATGAAAAATGAGCGCTTATCCATCTTCAAGGATAGCGCCCTTTTGCTTAATACAGACGTTCCGTAAATAAAATATACAAAAATCAATCTTCTTTTGATATTTCCTAATTCAGATTTTCCATACTCCATTTTCCATTATTAGAATCTCTTCTCGATTTAATAACCCATAGACACTCATGGTGCTATCACCAATCATAATATCTTCGTGAACAGCTGATTGATTCATCCCTAGCTTCATTAGTTCTTCTACTGTCTTTGATTCTCCATTTGAAATATTATCTATATACGCTTGCCCTAGGGCAATATGACAAGCTGCATTTTCATCAAATAAGGTACTTTTGAAAGTGACTTCAGTTTTAGCAATACTCGAATTTGCAGAAACAAGTGCAACTTCACCAAGCATTCCAGCCCCATCATCCGTTTGAAGTAAATCAAGAACGACTTGGTGTTTTGGTTCGATTCTGGTAACTTTCCCATTTTCAAAGAACAGCTTTAAATCTTGAACAGTCAGTCCTGCTAAAATCACAGGTTTTGTGATGGTAACATATCCATTCACATGATACTTATTTGGCATTGTCCAAACTTCTTCAACAGGAATATTAGACATGAATTCTTTTCCATCTTTAGTTGTTTCTGAACCACCTAACCAAACATGATTTTTGACTAAATAAACGGTTAAATTCGTTTTGTCACTAACATATCGCAACGCAGAAAATTGATAATTGTTCAACTTCTTAGCTATTCTTTTTAAGATTTCATCATGTTGTTTCCAAGCTGAGACTGGATTAGGCACATTCGACTTCGATGCTTCGAATATATGTTTCCATAAAAGTTCAATCGCTTCAGTTTCAGTGTGGTCGGGAAAAACTTGAAGTGCCCATTCCTTCGTTGGTGCATTGACGACCACCCATTTATTATTGTTTTCCATACCATAAGTTCGACAGGGACTCATGGCGATTGATTTTGCTTTATTGATTTTCGAAGCTCTATCAACCATATCAGAAGACTCATCTGAAAACGTCGGTGCAACTATTGTAATAGTCGAATAGCCAGACTTCGCATAATTCAATTCATTTTCAACTACTGAATTTGGGAAAACTCCTAAAAATTCGTCTTCTAAATAAAGCACTCGATCCTTTTCAATTTCAGAATCCCGTAGATCAAGTGAGACGAATTGTGCCCCACTCTTATAAGCTTCTTTTGAGATTTCACGGACTAATGGCAAATGTTCAGGAGAAAAATTGATCTTAATTAAATCACCCTTCTCAACTGTCACTCCAATATTCACAATTACTTTGGCATAATTATTTAAATACATAAGAGGCACACTCCTCATTTAGTTTAATATCAAAAACCCCTTTTCGTTTCTTTCAATACTAATTCTACGTTATACCTAAAACTACCTTCTTCAACTCCCTCAGTTTAATACGATTTTCTCGCAAATACTCGCTTATTCGCAGGATTTCATAACCCTTTATAGATAGGGAACGATTAAAAGGTAATGCGTTCAGATCATAATAGCTTTGTGGAGGCATAGTGAAATAAAGGAGTAACACAAAACTCCATATTTTACCATATGATGTACATTTTCCACGCCGCCCCTGGAGGTTTTCCCTCCCATGTCTCAACGGGTCCATTGGCCCTTTCATTCCTTCGTCATACCTATCCAAGGGGTGGAGGCCAGTTATGCTTAACTGATGGGTCTGAGCCCTTTTGTTGAAGAAACCTGGTACTCCGTACATATTTGAAATCCTGCGAATAAGCCAATACTCGATATCTAGTTTCTTATTGTTTCATTTATTTTTTAGCTGCCTGTGGAAATAAAGATTGCAGTTTATCTGGACAGTAAGCCTCATTACGTCGTGCCATTCCTATAAATATTCTCGCCAGTTTACCAATCAGTTTCATAATTGATTTCATTTTCTTTGTTTTTTTCACTTTCACATTATGAGAGTGGATGGCTTTGAATTCTGGATTGTTCATCACAAGGCTCATAGTCGCTAGGTAGAGGAAACGCCGCAGCCTGGATCTTCCCCGTTTGGAAATCACAATTTGCCCCTTCCACTTTCCTGAACTTGCCTCGGCCAGATGCAGTCCAGCGTGGCGGAGGAGAGAATTACCGTGAGAGAATCCACTCAAATCTCCTGCCTCCCCAAGAATGCCAGCTAACGATATTTCACTAATACCTTTTATCAAAAGAAGTTTCTTAGCGTAAGGGATCTTTGTCAGTACATCGGTTACTTGACTTTCAACTCTTTCGAGTTGCTTTACGGCTAGATCATACTCCTCTAACAATTGTTCCAAATGAAATTTATAGGCATCCAGTGCTTGTAGGGAACCAATGGATCTCTTAGCGACTTGTACAAGTAATTGAGCTTTTTTCAACCCAGGCTGTCTCTTCATGACTGTCTTCCACCCGGCAACCACCTCATCAGGTTTCATGAAACGGAGTTTCGTTGGCATCGGGAATAAACGAAGGGTAGCGATTGCCCCTTTAGCCTTTACATCTTTAAATACTTGTCTGAGTTCTGGAAAGACAATATCAACCCATCGATTTAATTGATTAATAGAACTAACCAGACGTTTCACCACTACATCCCGGTTTGACATTAAAACTCTTAGTTTTTCAAAGGACTCCGGGGTATGCCTTACAAAGGAGTAGTAGCCATTCTTCACCATATCTGCAATAACGAGTGCATCTTTTTTATCACTTTTTGATTGGGTATTATCCCGGTTTTCTTTATTTCTTTTCACTGAGTAAGGGTTTACCGTTACGACCTCAATATTATGATTAAATAG
>NZ_JAAOEO010000032.1 GCF_011393025.1 Neobacillus terrae
AGTATACCATGGCAAAATTTCTATTTTTATTGAAAAGTCTTGACAAACTATTAGCTGGTTTAGCTGAATAAGAAAAAAGATGCTGCCGCAGCAACACCATTACTTAACATAAGCCCCCGATAGTTTAAGTACAATCCTTCACAATCTAATCTTAAATAATGTTAACCAGCTTTTTTATCGCACTTATTACCACTTCTGGTTCATCATTCTGTATATTATGAGCACTGTTTTCAGCAACCACCAATTCACCATTTGTTGATATTTTAAGAATCTCCCTCTGCATTTCATTCCATAGCTCTTGTGATTCCTTTGAATAATGAGCCTTCTTACCAGCCGCAAGAACAATTAATGGGACATTTAATTTAGGTTTGGTTTCTTTTAACTGGTTTAGGCTTTCCATAAATTCATCATAATTACCTTCGTAAACAAATTGCTTGTTGTATGCTTGTTGAAAATCTTGTGACATCGTTGGGAGAAATCTTTCTCTGTAATCCTCTGGCGTAGAGTCAACCAGGACAAGTCCACAAACGTCATTATGATATTCAGTTGCATATATCCGCATATTTACTCCACCAAAGGAATGACCGACTAAAATGTAGGGAGGTTTAATCTTGGCTTCAATAAGAAGTTCCTTTAATTCTTTTACCATTTGGTGGCTGGTTCTGGGATTAGAACTTGTTTCACTTTTCCCGAGTCCTGCTCTATCATAAGCTAGAACATTAGAGAACATTGAAATATCTCCAATGACTGAATCCCAAGCCTTGGAAAAGTCTCCATATCCAGCATCCATTATGACAGTTGGTTTTCCGTAATTTTCTCCCGCCAATTTAGCGTATAGTGTACACTCACTTATTTTCACAAAAATTTCTTTGGTCATTTAGTCTATTCCTCTCATTTAGCCAACTATCAGTTAGTTAAAATTCAACAAATTTAACACTCCTTATCCTCTAACCTGCCCCTTTAGTCAAATAAAGTTATGCTTAGACAGATCGATAGGAAGAACCCATATAATTTACATAACTTATTTATTTGCTGACTTAAATTCCAAGGAGTGAAGGTAATTCCATCAAATCATCTATAATAAAATCCGCATTAACATTACTCCATTGAGTATCCTTTTTCCAAATTCCTTTCATCCCTACTTTTTGAGCAGCCTTCACGTCATTTTCAGGATGGTCACCAACATAAACACTTTGATTTGGCAAAACGTTAAGTTGATTCAAGGCTCGTAAAAATATATTGGGATCAGGTTTTTTCAGTCCTTCCCATTCGGAAACCAGAATTGATTTAAAATACTCTTCAATGCCTAACGCCTTTATATTATCCATTTGAAATTGCCCAATTCCATTAGTAATCATCCCCAGGCTCAACTGATTATTCCTAAGTTCCTCTAACAATTCAAAGAGGTTGGGAAAGGGGACGCAATTATCTTTAAATCGGCTTATATAATCTTGAAGGAAGTCCTCCCAAGTTAATCCTTTAATTTCAAATTCCTCTGTTAGTTGTTGATATACTTTATCCTTCCAAACGTAGCCACGATTATCTAGTTCTATAAATCGTGTAATGTATTTCTCTTTTGGGATATGGTTAAGCCACTTATTTAATCTTGCATATTGGTTATCGATAAATTTCTTTACCGATTCATCTCTATTTAACAAAGTCCCATCTAAATCAAAGATGACAGCCTTAACCATAAACCCCGACTCCCCCGAAAACAGTTTTTCCTTTTATTCTATACAAGTAATCAATATACCTTCTTAAGCTAACCTGCCACGATTGTTCAATAAAGAGTTTAACAAAAGGCTATGTTAAATCTGATGTTGATCTTAACGATAAAAAAACCGCCTCGTTGAAGAGGCGGCTTATTGAGCTATCGTATCCGTCGTAATCTGCTTTAGGAGAAAAGGTCATCTAACTGTCTGGTAAACGAGGGCTATGGCTCCAGAATCAAATGTCTTGTTTTCGATAAGTTTAAGATTAATCTTCTCCTTGAGACCTTGGAATAACGGCAACCCGCTGCCGATCAGGACTGGAGAAACCGTAATTTTATACTCATCTATTAAATCAAGCTGCATAAGGTAGTGTGCTAACCTAGGACTGCCGAGGATGACCATATCCTTGCCTGGCTCCTGTTTGAGGTTCTTGATCTCTTCCTCGACATCTTCTTTCACCAGTCTGGAATTGTTCCATTCGACTTTCTCCATCGTCGTGGAAAAAACGATTTTGGCTGTCTTTTCGATCCACTCGGCATGATCCCGTTCATGCTGCGAAGCTGAAGGGTCCGACGGCACAGATGTCCAGTAACTGTGCATCATCTGATAAGTCCCACGTCCCCATATGACAGTGTCCGCAGTACTCAGAATTTCTTTCGCGTGTTTCTCCAAGTCAGAATCGTAGGAAACCCAGCCAATGTCCATTTCACCGTTCGGACCTTCTACAAAACCGTCAAGCGATGCGTGCAGAAATAGAACAAGTTTTCTCATTTTTAGTTCTCCTTTGTTCATAAGGGATATCTACATTATAATTCAACTTGGGTTGCTAATCTATTAACAAGGATAAGCAGAAAGCCGAAGTTTGTCATTCGTATCGGTCACAGAAAACAGGCATGATTTCACCAACAACAAGGTTTAACATAGCCTAACAAAAAAAGGCGGTTATCCTTCCTGGATTAACGAATAAGAGAAGGCTTATAAATAACCGATTGTTATTTCTCCTTCATGATAAACCTCAATCACATATTTCATTGGTATATATAGATAAGTATCTGAAGAAACTGCAATCAAATCGTCAAATGCATTTATAATTGTTTTCAAATTGGCTTTTATTACTGGAAAATTCCCGTAACCCCAATACTCTTCAACATTCTCTTGATTGAGTAGGTCAGCAACCTCAGATAAATCAGAAATTAGGTGATGTTTTTCTATTTTGTACCAATCAATTCCATTAAATGGTGTAAATGGAACCTGTTCTTGAAAGGATTCATAAAGTTCATTACTCTTCTCATTAGAAAAAATGGTCACGTCACTTCCCATAACTTCTATACATTCATCAAATAAAATTCCATAATTGATACTATTTATTTTTTCCTGTTTGCGTTTTTGCCGTTCTAAAAGTATTTCCAACCTTTTCTTCCTATCGTTATTTTCCATCCACTTTCACCTAGCTAATTCTATTTATTAAAGCGACACCTTTACATAACATGAACCTCCGTTAGGTCACTAAGGAATAGGTAATTTAAGTTATCCAACCTAACATATCAATAGAGAATTAGTAACAAAAGCTTTCAAATAGGTAGTTGAAGAAGGGCTGTAACTTTTTTAATATGAAATTCCCTCGAAACAATTTCACATTAGCCACAATATCGAAGATCATTCAAATGGATAATTGGTCAATGGTTCATCTGCTTCAATCTCCGCTTTCATGCGTAACCATTTCGTCTTTAATTCGCCATCTACTGTTTTCCAGTCATAACGCTGGTGCCATAAGTTATAACCGAGCAACTGACGATAACTCAGCAAATACGGCAAGGCTTTTAACCACCAATTGTCGAAGGTGTTCACCACTTGATAGCCTTTTAGAAACGCGTCAAGGAACCAGGCTACGTGATCATCGAGCGACTCCCCCTTTTTTTCTTGTCGGTTGAATCTTGCGATGACCAAGTAAAGGATGGTAGCGACATCAAAGGCAAACCAATGATAACAACAATCATCAAAGTCAAATGCCGTTATCCTACCGTCTTTCGTAACGAAAAAGTTTTGATCGTAAAGGTCGCAGTGGACAAGACCATAGTTTTTTCCATCCTTTGGAATAGTTTCCAACCAATTTAACAGCTGATCCGCTTTCTGCCGAACAATCGGCTCTTCATGTGGCAGGTGACGCATCATATCCATCCAAGGCTCCTGTTTCCAATCTCGGCGTTTAGCACCTTGCAGAGGGACATAGGATTGGGTAAGCAAGTGCATCTGTCCAACGATGCGTCCCCAGTTGCCAACCATTTTCTCGTTCCAATCTTCTTCAACCGGGATTCGACCAGGAGCTTTTGTGAACATAGAGGCGTAATAACTGCCTTCCACACTTTCAACCAAATTTCCATCTTTTGATGGGAGTATATCAGGAACAGAAACACCGTTATCAAACAGATATTTCATGAAGTGCAATTCTGCCAATACCTCTTTTTGGTTACGCCAAGACTGTTTTGTTAAACGCATTATCCGTGAAGGATCCCCATTTTGCGCTGGGTATTGATAGACGTCATTGATATAGCCGCCCACATGTGTAAGCAAATCTGAATCAAGCCCGAATGCATTTGCTGCTGATTTTAACACCACTTCCTTCATCACGCCAAACCCCTCTCTTTCCGATTCTTAATCAATGATTTTCTAGGCAATGTAAATTTTATTCAACATTACTGCCTCTAATCCTGTAAATTAACTTCACATTTTAAAACAAAGAAATTCGATAATATCCTTTTTATTTGTTTGATTTTTCTTCGACTGCCTTGCCCGTTTTGTACAATAAGCAAAAATAGCTGCCCAGCAAATCCTTATTTAAACATAAGCCCCGGTAGTTGAAGAAGCACCTTCTCTACTTCGCAACTGTGTAATAAATTCTAAAAATTCTTTTCAATGAATTCAGCACGAACGTTCATTCGTGTATAATTAATATATGCCTTATTATGGAGGAATTTTTATGAACTCAATTGATTTAATTATTCTTAACTTAAATGAAGTAAGAAGGAGAAGCATAAAGGTCTGGACATCTATTCCTGAAGAAAAGCTTCACTGGAAGCCAGATGATGAAGCAATGAATTGCCTAGAAATGATTAGGCACGTACTTGAAAGCGAACATTATTATGACCTTGCAATTAGAAATAGAGGGAGTTTATCCGTTTTCGATTCCCCTTTCGAAAATCAGCCCTTTACTTCTGTAAATGCTGAATTGGAATTTGCAGAACCATACCGAAAGCAATTTATAGATAATATTAAGTCATTTTCCGAAGGTGATTTAGAAAATATAAACATTGACCGCTCTGAATCGGGTTACATAAGAGAATTAGGGGATATGCTTTTACGTGTTGCTTATCACGAATCCGTTCATACTGGGCAGTTATTGGATTATTTAAGGACAGCAGGGGTACCAAGAATCCGTATCTGGGATTAAACAAATCCATTGGTGCTATCACAATAGTGGTACACCTTTTTTATTACACAGTTTGTGTCAAATACTGTATTAAAGAGGAAGCGATTTTCATTCCTCTTCTTCCACTGACCTGCCCCGTTAGTCGAATAACAGAAAAAAGTCTCTACTCCTTACAGAAGTTTAGCCCAATGATTTGCAATCTCTTCCTTTTCCTGTTATTCTAGAGAAGAATTATTTTTGTTCGGTGTAAAAGGATTGTATGAGTATCGACTTTTCGTCTTGAAAATCACTTTGGGCAAGGATAGTAATACATTGTGTGGTAACGCACTGGGAGGCAACAAAAATGGAACAAGGTACAGTTAAATGGTTTAATGCAGAAAAAGGTTTTGGCTTTATCGAACGTGAAAATGGAGACGATGTATTCGTACACTTCTCTGCAATCCAAAGTGAAGGCTTCAAATCTTTAGACGAAGGTCAAAAAGTAACGTTTGACGTTGAGCAAGGTGCTCGTGGACCTCAAGCTGCTAATGTACAAAAAGCTTAATCTTAAATAAATTATTACAAACAGGTTCTCTCTATAGAGCCTGTTTTTTATGTGCTTCTTTATAATGCTCAATAAAAAACCCTACTCAACGTTCGAGTAGGGAGATGGTACAGGTAATATAAAAAGATTTAAAGCTTCAAAGGTTCGTTTACATTATAACATACTGTTTGACAATATGCGGTATGTATATGGTTATTTATTTTTCTTTTACAATACTTCTTCATTTCATTCTTTCTTATACTGCCCCGAAAACGAATCTATAAAAACAGCTGAAATTGCTAAAGCCAAGAAAGAAGCGGATCTAAAGGCTGCAGCCGCAGCTAAAGCTAAGAAAGAGGCAGAACGAAAGACTGCAGCCGCAGCAAAGGCTAACGATCCAATGACTTGGACTCCTGGGGTTAAGGAGAAATTTGAGAAAGAATTTTATGAAGCGGGATACGCAGATACAAAAGATTCTATTACCTACAAAAATGCTTACGTCAATGACGGTCAGGGCTTCTATGAAGTATGGGCACAAGGAATGGGGAATTCCGATATGTTGTTGTAGTTAATGTGAAAACAGGCTGGTATCACGGTTAGATTATCTTTTATAAATATTGCCATCCTAAAATTCCACTATTCAGGAAATAAAACTCCCAGCATTAGCTTAGCGTGATGAGGTAAAAAATGAGACTTGTAAACAAAAAAGCTCGTGGCCTGCAAAATGGCACGAGCTTTTTTATCTTTATTCAACATTAGCCCCCGTTTGTTTAAGTGAAAGTATTCACAATTTGTAAATTAAATGTCAATTAGGAAAATTAGAGAATCTGTTATTTGCAAAAAAATTAATAGCTATTTGCAACACCAAATCACTGTTTTGGTTGTTTATGAGTACAATTAAACACTTCTTTTTCTCAATGCTTCCCTGTCTACATTTTGCGGAGGTTGTTCCAACCACCTGTTTTCAATCATCAATTCAGCTCCATCAATCCCAAATTGAAGTATTTCAGCTACTAACCTTGTATAATGTCCACCTAAATCGTGTCTCAGACTTGCACCAATTGCGGCTCCGTATCCAGCAACACTAATTTCATTTAAACTGATAGCCTGAAACATCATTAGCTTGTCTGAAAATGGTGCATCAATGGATTGAGAAATGGTTGAATCCCATGTACTTGGCAACGGTACTCCATCTTCTATCAATATTTGTCTAAATACAGTTTCATGCTTTGCGGCTATTTCAGTACCTCTCTCCATATATTTTCTAACTTCAGGTGATGTAGCAGTTTGGGAAAAACCTGATACAAAACTCCTGCCAATTGAGTTTGTTTCCGTATTTTTAGAAATATGTGCTAGTTCAATGGCAGTTAAAGGGCGATGTTTGCCGATAAATCCTGATAGAAATGATTCACTTTGAAGGTATTCAGCTTTTACCATTGGTGCTATAGTAGGCGAACGGACAAACGCACCCTTTTTAAGAAGTAAATCACATGCGTTATTGTATAGTTTCATAAACATTTCGGAAGTTTTCGAAAAAAATTCTCTTATATCGTTTCGTGCCAATACTTCTAGTAAAGCTGCCGCGGCTACTGTTCCAGCGGCAGCCATGTATTTAATATATCGCAGGGTAAAAAGGTCTGAATATACTCTACCTGCTTTTAAGTTTACATCTTCTTGCGTAAATCCAAAAGGGATTGCATGATTTTCTTTTTCAAAGAACTGTTTGACTTCATTCACAACAAAATTACAATTTGTTAATGCGGTTTGAATAATGTCAGTACTATCAACATCTTCATTTACGTTGGCAAAATGCTGCACTATACAATAAGACATTGAATTCTGCATATAAGCACTCCACAATGCTGCAACTTCTGAAGAAACAAGTTTTGGGTTATGCTCCATTTTTACTCAATACTCCTTTATTTTTTTCTTATTATGTACAAAAAAGGTTTTTATATTAGTTCAAACTTCTTACTGTTGAAGCAAAAAGATTGGTATGATATCTCGAAATTGTCAAAAAACATTCTTCAACAAACCTGCCCTTTAGCCATCCATGCAGCACAAAATCAGTGCTGCACCACAGAGAATGAAAATGGGTAGGAAGTGTCAATACTGATACTGACCTTAATCCAGTCCACGCCACTCCATAGACTTATTAATTAACGCTCTCCTCTTTTTTTTATCGATTGAGCAGGGTCTTCTTAAGTATTGTCATTTTTTCCAATCTTAAAGAAACTTATTTTCATGGTAGTTCAAGAAGAAGTTCAACAAAAAGTGCGTTAATCCTTTTTGGAATAACGCACTCATTACCTTAATCATATACATCATTGCTGTTGACGTACACGAAAGTCGTTTAGACTTAGCAAAACAACTTGGCGCAACTCATGCTTTTAATGGGTCACAAGTAGATGTTGTCAAAGAAATCAAAGCTATCACAAATGGCGGTACAAACTATGCTGTCGATACAACTGGCGTACCTCCTGTGGTTCGTCAGTGTTTACAAGCTTTACGTCCGTTAGGTAAAGCAGCTATTGTTGGTGTAACTCCTGAAATGACTATTGATGTGCATAATGATATTTAAGCAGAAGGAAAAACCATGATGGGAGTAATTGAAGGAGATGCGTTTCCCCGTATATTTATTCCTCAGCTTGTTGAATATTACAAAGCAGGTCGATTCCCATTTGATAAATTAGTTAAATACTATGAATTTGAGCAAATTAACGAAGCATTTGAAGACTCTAAAAAAGGCCTGGCCATTAAGCCTATTTTGCGTATCGTATAAAAACACATAAAAAAATAAAACCAAGTCTTGCTAATTTTTAAATAGCCGGTCTTGGTTTTTGTATAAAGAGTCTGTTCAACTATCCTCAAAAGCTAACCTGCCACTTTAACATATAGAAAAAAAGAGTTCCGAAGCAATTACTTACAAGCACGGTTTAGTTAAAGAACATCGTTCACTTATAGATTTATATCTTTTACCTCAATTAAGTAAAGGGGATTCCCTTCAGGGTCATTGAAATAAGCTATTCGGGTTGCTTCTTCTTCCATTATAGTCTGGAACTCAACACCACGGGATTTTAGCAACTTTATTGCTGAATCTAATTCCTGTACTTCCAATCCAATATGGACGCTCCCTGATTTCCCCGGATGTGATTCTTGTCCTTCACGAGGATGAACCAGCCCGATGGTCAATCCAGGAACTTCGACCTGCACCAAATGCTCTTCTACTTTGAATTGGACATTTAATCCTAAGGTTTCCACATAAAAATGTTCAGCCTTTTTTTAAATCATCTACTATTATCGATACACTGCTACTCTTAAACATTGTGTATTCCTCCATTTTTCAATCTTCTTTTATTATATTCCATAATTATTTTAATTCATAAATAAGGTGTGACCCATGAATTGGAAAGAATACCTATAAGCATGTGCTAAGGTTTTATTCCTAAAATACCCGATTTCAACATTTTCTCCAGCATAACATCGGTTCTAATATTCGCTTGTTTTTTGTAACCTATTAAGAATATAGCACCAAATAAGTTAAATGAATTATTACCGAGCAATAAATGCTTGAATAACTATCTTTATTTAGGAACCTCCTCAACATTCAATATTAATTAAAATTCATCTTTGGTATTAAGCTTTCTCCCCTTTTAATGTAATAGCAAAAAAGCCGTCTCAATTGGACAGCCCGTCCTCTCCAAGTTCTTTGGAAGCTCTTTTTCATTTTTTGTTTTTAAATTAGCTAGATTTTGAGATAATTTATTTTGTCTTTCTTTATTATCCCTATTAGAACTCACTAATCACATTTCTCCTGATTTTAGAATTAATTAATGTTTACACCGACCTATATCCTTTGCTTACATATTCAAAAAAAAATAGAGGAACTGCCGCTCCAACTCCTTCCCGAACTCAAATATACGTTAGAGGCACAACTGCTAATTAATTTCTTCCCATTTGGTTGAATTATATTTTATCCATTCGTTCACTAGGACTTTATTAAAATATTTTTCACCAGAAACTATAATGTACGGAAGAAATTCATATGTCTCAAAAGAAGATAATTGTCCTCTTTGTTCATCTTGTGCGTTTACAATTAATTTGAGTTGCTCCGCAGACATACTTAAATATTTCGCCGTTTCCCCAAATGTTAATAACCCTTTATCCATACTAGTATTAGTAACTATACTCTTGCTGTTCTGTTTTTTGTTGTAATTACCTATCTGAAATCCACAGTAAATTATAGAAAAACTTAAAAGAATGATTGCTACTGATAAGAAATGTTTTATCATTACTGGCACCCTCCTAACGATTGATTCTATATTTTTATTCATTAACAAGGTTGTTTTATCCTTCTTTCTATGACTTTAACGTTTTTTGAAACTCACTTCAGCTAAGGAACCAACTATAAAATAACTTCAACTCCCCCCACTAACACAATAAGATGAGTGTTGTGTCCTCAATTATGAATAAAAATCTTCCAATAGTGGGAGTCTATCCAAGTATTTAAAGAAGGTGAGGGAAAAGAATGATCGTACATAGAAGTTTTTTGAAGCTCTTAAGGGAAAAAGAAATACCCTTAACACATAAGTTTACCTATGATATAAAAGGTACTGTTAAAAAAATAAGCTTAGTTGAAATACTGGACAGTTATACAAGCCATTTTGCTGATGATATTTTAGTCCTCGTGAAAATGTATGAAGAATGGTCGGCGGAGGATATTATTAATTCATTTGAGCGATTGGGATTTAGAGAATGTTTTAATCAAATAGTCGGAACAAAAAACGGCCAGAAAATGACTCGTATTTGCTACGAATTGATCCGAGAAGGCGAAAAAAGTATAAAGTTTTATAATGAAGATGATGTCTTAGAAACTTGGGAACTGACATATACAGAATCTAAAATAAAGCTTGTTTGTAGAGGAAAAACTATTTTGACAAACAAGGTAGACGAAATAATGGTGGAATTCATTGACATCATTGATAATATCGTGGGATATGGTGAGCCGGTAAACACAATCCAAAACAATTATTGGGCTAATTCTAAATAAATCTTTTAAGAACAAAAAAGCCTTTATTGGAAGTTCAATAAGCATAAAGGGTTGCCAGAGCAATATCTTTTACTAAAAATAAGCACCCGTTGGTACAATAATGGTTAGCCAGTTATTTGTGGTTGACCTTTTTTTATTTTGGATTGAGTAAACCTTTAGTCATTTTTTATTGAGGGATAACAGATTTTGAATAGAACATCTTATCAGACTGTGACACATTTATATTCCTTTTTACTATAAAATTCTAAGATTTTTTTACCGCCTTAACAGTTTGTTCTCTGTCGCACCCCACTTGTTGCGTGTAATATACATACTGAATATGGAAATATTTAAAGTAATCACTAGCTCCTGGCATTTAGTACGTCATCATCTAGCCATTATGTATAAACCTTCTTCAACCTTAAAGTTCCTTCCAAGTGATTTGAAATCTTGCGAATTAGCGAGTATATGTAAGTAACGTATAAATCTGAGAGAGCGCAAAAAGAAAAATGTCTGCTATTTTTTCAGCTGGATCTTCCGCTTTTGTTTCCTTTAGTTAATAAGCTTAAACAACCTTATTTAATACAGAGATAAGAAAAAGACCTATCCAAGAGTGAATAGGTCTTTCTTCTACTTATTTTTTACGAGCTGCAAGAAAAACAGCCACTAACGATAGTATTAAAGAAACAATTGATAAGATAAGTGGAAGAGAATTGGATGATTCATTTGTTGAAACAGTCCCTGCTTTTACTGTTTCTTTCTTTGTGTCGCCTGTTTTTGCCTGGTTATCTTGATGATGGTCTTCTGAAGCACCAGCAACAATATCAGTTATAGAGTGAGGAGATTTAGAATTTTCATCTCCTGTCCATTCCACAATTGATCCGTCTTTGTAATATTGATAGGCATCCCAAGCTACTTGAGTAGCATTGTCTGGATTCTTTGCAACGAATGTAAAGGATTGAAATTGTCCCTGAAGGATTCCCTCCCCTGTCGATTCAAAACTGAAGGACTTTACTTTACCCTTCGCATCCTTTTCCGCTGAATACTTCCATCCTGGAACAGGCTGATAAGACATTATTTCAACACCCTCAGGGGCTTTTAATGTAATTTTCGTTGTCGGTATTTCTTTTTCAACCGGTACCTTTACGGTATAGGTTTCCCATGCTCCAGTAGTTGAAGATTTTGGAACAACTGTTACGTGAGCACTAGCTGTGCTAGAAAATAAAAATAATCCTAGCACCGTTAATAAAAACATTTTAGACATTTTTTTCATTGTTATTCTCCTTTTCTATCTCTTCATTGGCTGCCAACTATACAAGTAAAATTAGCATCCATTGTATCTAAATCCTTGGTTAAAACATGAACCTTAACACTCCATTTGCCGGACATATTGAAATTAAATCCTGTCCATTCATACTCACCCGAATTATGTTCCTTTAACGTGACGGTATCTTCACCCATTTCCATTTCAAGGGAGGTGAAGGTAAGGGTCACTTGTTCAATATTTTTTAGCCTTTTCCCTTGAGAATTTTTAAGAAAAACCTTAAATTCATTCTTCCCAATGGTATTGGGAGTGACTTTGAAGGTAATCCCATTTCCATGTTTGTCTGTTTTGGTTTCATTAAACGCTCCTGGAGAAGCCATCGCGGTCGGTAAGTTGGTTAATATAACCGTAAGAAGCAAAATGACTATTCCGGTTGCTAATTCTGTTTTTATTGAAAAAGGAAGCCCTTTTTCAACTCCTCGTTTTCCGTTTATAAAATTAAATGCAGCTAGAAATACCATGATCATCAAAAGCAGTACTTTTCCTAACATAGTTCTTCCATAGTCTGTATAAATTAAAGACTGTAAGGTAGGGATAAATAAAAAACTTCCGTAGACCCCCGTTATGGATAATAGGATAACTAGGATTACTCCCCATTTAGAAAATTGCCGGATACATTCAAAAAAGTGACTTCTGGTCTCCTGAGATTGGGTCAAAGGACTCAGCAAAACGATACAAAGTAAACTTCCAATCCAAATAGAAGCAGTTAATAAATGGAGGAAATCTATAGTAATCGGCAAAAATGGATGGGAATTTGATGCTGCATGGCTTGTGTACGCCTTCGTTAACAATAACCCTATTCCAAAAACAAAGGATATCCACACCCATAACCTTTTGGAAAATCCATGTTTACTAACCCAAAGGACTGGAAGCATCAAAAGCAGCAACATGGTAATTTGGATCGTCCAAGTTTTACCGAACGATGTGCTGAATATAATTTGACTCATCACACTATCGGAAAATACCGTGGTCCATGGTGAACCTGATTCAATGGTCGCCTGTAAGGGCAAAGATAAAATGAGACTCAAGGCTAAAAGAAAAAATGAATACTTGAGAACAACACTTAGGGATCTTTTTATCCTGATGTTATGTAGTAAATCTTTTGGCAGAACAAAAAGGAAAAAGAATAGGATTCCAATTAAAAATGAATTACTGATATATTGAATCCAACGAATGACAATTAAATCAGCTTTTGGGGTATATCCCCTCGTCTCTTGTTTAAAACCAGTATTAGCCTGTGTTTGTTCCTTTTTTCCGATTTGAAAAGGAATGACTCCCTGAATAGGATGACCGTCACTTGACACCACACGCCAATTAACTCTGTAAGTGCCATTTTTTAAATTTTTTTTTAGACTGCATTCAATGATTGTTGGATTATCGGGATTAATCTGTCCGTCTTTCTGGTCAATCCGCTTGCCAGTTGAATCAAATACCTCAATAGATTGGAAAGAAGGCTGAATTTCCTCATCAAACTGAATCCAAACCTTGCCGGGAACACGGTTAATCACTTGATTTTCCGATGGATTGGACTTAGTTATAAAAGCATGGGCTGAAGAGAAAGTTGGAAAAGAAAATAGGAATAAAAGACTTAAAATGATAAAAGAGGATGATCTTTTTTGGCTCCTCAATCTATTAATTCCTCACTACTATGGCAATCGCAGCTCCTCTTCCCAGCCATTCTTAATTCAATTTCCTCTATCGCTTCCTCGAACCCTAAAACAGTACCGCCGAATCCTTTTTTAAACTGCTCCGCCTGTTTCCTTGAACTGAATGTGAGAACCTGGGGCTCACAACAATTTAAATTTAAATCCGTGTCTAACAAATAGTGAGCCAATTTGGCACTTATCGTCATGTCATTAAGAAAGTCACGGCAAATAATCTGTGACACTTCATCTTCAATTGCTTTGAACCGCAATAAACCGCAGTGTGGGCAGCATAGCTGCTCTACTTGTGAATCATGAGCAATAATCTGTACTGGGTTTCTACTAAAAGATTCTTTCAAGCAGTAAGAGCAGCCTTTTAAAGTTTCTTGGGGCTGATTCCTCAAAGAAAGACCCCCGGAAGATTTAACTATCTTATTTTCTTCTAATAATGGCTTTATATCTCGGTATACAGTCATTTCAGAAACCCTTAATCTTGTACTAATATCAGAAATGGAGAGTGGACCTTCGTCTTTTAACCACTTTAACAATTGTTGTCTTCGTTCATTTGGTAACATGGTACCTGCCACCTTTTTCAAAGGAATTAATATGTATATTTCAACTTTAAAATATTTTAATACTATAAACAAGGTTGAAATGTGAACGAACCGTGAAAAAACATCAATAATTTAACAACTATTCACAAGTCTTAACAGAATAATATTAATTCAAACATTAAAAAATCGCCATAATGGCGATTAAAGAATCTTTTTTTATTTTCGCAGCTCTTTTCTTTCTCTGCCATATGAATTCCGATTCCCTTTTGTATCGACTAAATTAAGTGAAAATGTTCTAAAGCACGTATTATGCCGTCATTATCTACATCATCCGTGATGTAGTCCGCTGCTTTTTTCACCTTTTCCCCAGCATTCCCCATGGCTACACCTAATGCTACAAATTCCAGCATTTCTATATCATTTTCTCCATCTCCAAATGCCATTGTACTTTCTAGGGGAATCTGATAATACTCCAAGATGCTTTTAATCCCTTCCTTTTTACTTCCACTTTCAGGAATAATATCAATTGCTAAGGCATTCCAACGTGTCGCTTTAGAATATTTAAGGACACTTAGGGGAAAAGTTTTAGCTTTTACACTATCAACATAGGGAACTATTTGATAAACGGGATTTTCCAAAGCACGATGGATATCCATGACGGGAGGTAAGGATGAATGGATTGCTTTTTGTGCCTCTATCACTTCCTGGTTGATCATATTAATGTACATTCTATCCTTTTCTAAGAACATGCATGGATACGGATGTGAATCAATTTGTTTTATAATATTTTTTATATCTTCCTTGTTGATTTCATTATGATAGATTATTTCTTTTTCGTTAAAGCAATACTGCCCATTTAAAGTAATGTAGCCATCAAAGTAAAGGCCATCTATCAAACGCTCTTCCTCAATCTCTAACACATGTCTTCCAGTAGCCACGAAAAGGTGTATACCCTTTTTACGAAGTTTTTCTAATGCTAACTTTGTAGATTCAGTATATGTCTTACTCTTACCTGAAACTAAAGTACCATCAATGTCAAAAAAAATAGCTCGTACCATTATAAATCTCCTTGTATAGAGTTTTGTTTAGCTATAACTCAACCTTATAATTCTTAATGTTATAGAATGTAAGGGTTGACTGAGTTAAAACAACATGAATGATTTAAACCTATCTATAGATTTTAAGTCTCTTTCAACCAAAACGCATTCAGTGAACGAACTAATCCATAGTTGGCAAACACGCTGTGTAACTAATGCCCGAACCTCCGAACAATTATATTAGAAAAAAACTCCAACCCAATTTAGGCTGGAGTTTCCTTCATTCCATTAAATCCCGTCTGAAAAGTCTTCCTCAATATCTACTTTCGCTGCTTGTGTGTTGACCTTTTCAAATTTTGCAGCAAAGCTCCTTGTCTGGTTCACAATGAAATTTGCTAAATCAGATAGTTCCATCGTTTCCTTCATAAGTGACGCCTCAAGAATCGCCCCTAGATTACAGCCTGCAACCACTTCCATGTGATGATTGTTATTTGCAATTTTTGCACACTCTTTATAAGGTGTTCCACCAAGAATGTCACACACAAATAAAAATGATGTATCCGGAAATGAAGATATAACATCCTGTAATTTTGCCGCTAAATCGCTGTCACTCATATCACTTGTAAAATCTACTGCCATCACATCTTCATTTTGACCTGCAAGTAATTCTATAGATCCCTTTATTCCGGTAGATATTTCCCCGTGTCCTGTTAATATAATCTTCTTCATATTATCACCCCAAGATTCCGAAGTACGAACCAACGATAGCAAAAACAATAGTTAAACAGATTAACAATACTGGGTTCATCTTCTTCTTTTTTAACAAGTAGAAAATAAATAATGTGTACGCTAATGGCAAGATGTTCGGGAATACGTGATCTAAGAAATCCTTTTGAATCGAAAACTTGTGCCCTGCTGTAATGGTAAATTCTTTTACAATGTGTAAGTTAACGTAAGAAGGAATTAAGCCGCCGAGTACTGTGATACCCAAAATAGATGCTGATTTTGAAATAAGCTGGGAACCTTTTTGGATAGTGTCGATTGCACTGGTTCCTAGTTTATAGCCCATATTGGTCCATAAGAAACGGCTCGCGAATACCAAACAATAACATAGGAAGAAGAAGATAGGCCCTAAAATATTTCCGCTCTTTGCAAAAGACGCTGAAATACCCGCAACAATCGGAAGCACTGTAAACCAGAAGATGGCATCTCCTAATCCAGCTAGCGGCCCAAACAATCCTGCTTTCAAGCTCTTGATTAAATTTCGGTCTTCTTTATTTTCTTCTAAAGAAAGCACAAGCCCCATTAAAAATCCTGATGTCCATGGATTTGTGTTCAAGAATTCCATATTGTATTGCATCGATTCAGACAGTGCTTTTTTATCATTCTTGTGGATCTTTTTCAAGAATGGAAGCATTGCATATGTCCAGCCGCCCGCCTGCATCCGTTCAAAACTGAAGCTTGCTTGCAGGAAAACCGATCTTAGCGCTAATTTGTTAATATCTTTTTTTGTTAATACTTTGTTAGATTCCATCACTGTAGTCCTCCTCATCTTTGATGGCAGCTGCAGGTTGAGCTTGAACTGAATTCTTTTGTTTAAAGAATTCGAACAAGGCAAAGGCAGTTCCAAGCGCCGCAACAGGTAAAACGTTTCCAAAAGGAATAAAGCAAACAAATACGAATCCGAATATGAAGTATGGAATTAATTCTACTTTCATCATAATGCGAAGCAGCATGGCAAAACCGATGGCAGGTAAGATACCGCCTGCTACACTAAATCCAGTTGTCAGCCATTCTGGCATTCTTTCAACAAGATCCCTCATTGGGCCTTGAGCAGCATACGTACATAGGAACACGATGATGCCGTACGTTAGACCAACAATTGACATAGTGAGCCAGTTAATTCTTGCGAACCCTTTCGTATCTCCTTCTTCAGCATACTTGTCCAATTTAGCCATAAAGAACGCGAATGAGGAGTAGAAGAATAGAATTACGTATTGCATAAGCAAGCTAAATGGTAACGCCAGGGCTAATGCTAATTTTGGATCCTTACCAGTTGTAATCGCAATGGCAGAAGTCATAACCCCTGCAAGCACGGAGTTTGGCGGTTGTGTTCCACCTACAGCTGTCAAACCAGCGAATGCAAGTTCTGCCAATCCTCCCGCCATAACACCTGTTTTTACATCGCCCAAAATAAGTCCAGTTAAGGTACCAACGATAATTGGACGGAAAATATAAGTTCCCTCTAACCACATATCTATACCGCAAATAACTGCCATAATAAATAGTAAAATCCCTTGAATTAATGTTACTTCATGCATATCCAGTCTCCTCCCATGATGGTTAGCTTCCCGGGGCTTTTTAAAAACCCAGGGGCTGTCTTATTTATACGATTCTTTAGGTTCCCCCGGTACGTCTTGAATGTACGTATCAATCCCTTTTGAAGCAATGTACTTCAAGTCTTCGATATCCTTCGCATCCACATACACTTTGGAACTAATTGCAGTTTTTCCTGCTGAAAAGTGCATATTCCCAATATTGACTTCTTTAATTGGTACACCACCATCAACAAGTTTTCTTACCGTTTCAGGTGTGCGGCATATAATAAAAATCTTTTGGTGTGGAGCTGCTTTATGAATCGTGTCAATCGTTTTTTGGATCGTCCAGAATCGAACACCTGCACCTGAAGATGCAGCGGTTGCTGTCATGAGTTGTTGCTGTAAAGCATCTTGCGCTACTAAGTCATCCACTACAAGAAGCAGGTTTGCTCCAATACCAGTCGTCCAAGAAACACCAACTTGTCCATGGATTAAACGGTTATCAATGCGTGTTAATAAGATATTAGGTGTATTCATTGTTCTCCTCTTTTCCTAGGTTTGTGATTAAATTGATTTAAATGTTCAAAATCGCATATGCGTTTAGATGATGATTTATAGCGGTTACAGGCTTACTCGGATCATATTTACCAATCTTAAGTGCCTCGATTGCTTCCACCTTTGTTGGCCCATTCGCAATCACAATCACCGTCTTAGATTCCAGGAGTTGTTTCAATCCAAGTGAAATCCCCTTTGATGTCGTACTACCACCGTTGAAGTATTTCTTTCCGACTTCTTGAGTGGTTTCATCCAAATCAACGATGTGTGCCTCGCTTTCAAGGCTGGAATATGGTTCATTAAATCCAAGATGCCCATTTACACCAACACCAAGCAGGCTTAAGTCGATTGGTCCATTCGTCCTTACAAACTCATTAATTCTTGTAAGTTCTGCCGTTAGGTCCTCTGCCTTTGCATCAAAAAAAACAATCTGTTCTTTTTTGATACTAAGTGGCTGAAATAAATGTCTGTTTAAATAAGAAAGACAACTTCCAGGATTTTCTTCTCCTAATCCGACCCACTCGTCAAGTCCCAAAAAGCGGCATTTAGAGAAATCTATTTTTCCGCTTTTTGCTGCCTCAACCATCCTTTCATACGTACCGATAGGTGTGTCCCCACCTGCTAAACAAAGAATGGAATCAGGCTTGTTCTGTACTTGCTCAAAGATTTCACTTGCTGCTTGATCCGATAATTCATCATAACTTTTTGTTTCAATATACCGAACTGCCATTTTACTTTCCTCCTGATTATCACTTTGCAATCACTACATTGATTGACGATTCCCTTAGCTCTTCCACAATTTCAGCATTAACCAGATAATCCGTGAAAACATGTGTTACGTCTTTCAATGGTGCAATGATCGCCTTTCCACGATTTGCAAATTTCGAACTATCCGTTAGCAAGTATGAATTATTTGCTAGCAGCATACTAGAACGATACAAATCTATTACACCTTCATCTTCTGTTGAAAAACCAGCATTGCGAATGTACCCATCTGCCCCCATGAAGATATGGTCACATGTAAAAAGCTTTGAGTTGATTGTAGTTAATGGTCCTCTAAAATCCGATTCATCTCGATTAAAGGTTCCGCCCAGCAACACCAAATCAATGTTCTTTACAATCGATAACTCATTAAATACAAGAAGAGAATTCGTGATCACCTTCAATGGAAGATCTTTGATAAATTTACACATTCGAAATACAGTTGTTCCACCCATAAGAAAAATGGTATTAAAGGGTCTTACCATTGTTGCCGCCTCTTTTGCGATAAGGTCCTTCAAATCTGCTTTTGTATAAAAACGATCATAAACACCAATGCTTTCCTGTTTCATGTCCAGACTATTGGCTCCGCCATGAAACCTAAATATAAGCCCCTTTTCTTCAAGTCTTTTAAAAACTCGTCTGCAAGTACTTTCACTGATTGCAAACTCAGAACAAATCAATTCAAGGGTAACCGTTTTTTTTAAGTTAATTCTTTCTAACACTTTATCATCGAGATTTTTGCTCAAAACCTTTTCCCCCTATAAACGACAATGTTGTGAGCGGTTACAACCTACTCTGTCGTTTGACATTTTGTTTTATCATTTAAGGGGTTACTGCTGTTTAAGATGATTATGGATTCATCATCCGTACTTTTTGTAGGAACTTTTTCACCCTCATGCAAAACGGTCATTTTGACTTTTCATTCCACATATTGACTGTAATCAATCAATTTTGCGACCGCTTTCAATCACTATTGTGACCGCTTTCAGCCAAAATGTCAATTAACTTTTTTGTTAACAGTAAAATTCCTTTTAACATGGTGAAGATGTGTTTTTTCTTTCTCAATTAAATTGACCATTTAGGACAACAAGAAAAAAGCGCTGACACCTTTAGAACACTTAATAAAAGGTGTATTAAATGAATGAAAATAACAAATCCTTATTTTTAAAAGGGCTTATAAGATTTATAGATAATATTACTTTGAAAATAAAGAATCTGGAGAGGAAATTCGATGCAAATCAGAAGAAAAATAATATCTTTATTGCTGTTAGTTATTGCCGTTAATTTATTAAATGCTTGTTCGACACAGGAGAAAGAAAATAAAAATGCTGTGGAGAAGCCTTCACCGATAACTAAGGGTGATGGTCAAGGGTTATATGATGGAATGTACTGTGGATTAGTGGATAGAGATCATTTTAATTTTTCTAAAGCTATGTTAGGTGCGAAAAAAACCATATTCGACACTAAAAATGTTGACGAGATTACAAATAATTTAATTATTAAAGTGTTAAGCCAACGAAGCTCAACAAACTTTATGAACCTTCAGAGTGCAGAAAATAAGTTAGGTAAATCTTATGTTAAAGCATACATAAAAGCTTTTAAAGAAGGTTATTGCAAGAGTCTTAAGTCCACAGATAAAGAAGCAGTATCCTATAAAAAACTGGTCGAAAAAGTTAATCAGTGAAACCATATTACACAATTCGATCCACTCCTTCCCCGATCAACAACACCAATTACTTATGTTAACTTTGGCATTTCCGACTAAGCTGCCCCGTTTGTTGGATATCAAAATTATTTGATATCTGACTTTGTCATCGTTTATCAGCTTCTCATTAGTCAACATTCTATTTTAAAAAAATCCCGTCCATTCTTTGGTCATGAAACCATTGGATAATAATAAAAAAGCCTAAGCTTCCGTATGTTGGCAGCTCAGACATTTCTACTCCGTCGTCCCTTGTAAAATGACACTTTCAATATTATTAACAAACATCCTCAGTTCCTTTACCTGGTCCCTGGTTATTTCATCCGTTTCGAACATTTCCCGGATTTTTGCCCTTTCCCTATCCATGGCTTTAATTCTTAATAGCTCTTTGTGTTCTTCCTGATTTCCATGATAAGTGAACTTTGGCCTTTTGAGACTCCGAATCATCCTTTCATAATCCGATATTACAATTTTTACGATATCGGGACGGTTATAGGATAAGGTAAACTCATTGAGTGCCTCAATAGCCGCCTGACAAGATTTTATTTGAAAATCTGCTAGCCTGCGACTTACTATTTGCCCCTCTTCATATTTCTGCTTCCTTCTTCTTAGGCGGTAGAAGCCTCTCTTCATTCTCCCGATAAGGTACAGCATTCCGGCATGGGCAGTTTGGGACAGCGCCTCCTCACGAAAGTCTAGAGCTTTTTCAAAGGAATCAAAGGTTGCTATATCCATTTCGTTAGTGTCCACTGCCTTCATAATGTAATTTCTTTCTGCCTTGAGCCCAACATGCCTTACCTCAATGAAATTATCCATAAATGCGATAGAACTCGCACCCCGAGTTCCTGGGTTGATTTGATGGAACAGCCTCCTGTAATCCCCGATCAGTTCAAAAGCAGCGGCTTCATTTTCATCATTCATTTCATGCCTAATAGCATCAATCCCTGTAAGCAAAAGCTTCCTTTTTGCTTCACTCAAATCTATTGTATCAAGCTCATTTCCCTCAAACGACTTATCCCTGCTAAGAAGCGGGAGCAAGATTGTGGCAGCCAAAAGGGTAAAAAGAATGACCCCAGCCGCCAAAAACAGGAGCAAAGACCGTTCCGGAAATTCATCACCGCTATCGACAACATAGGGAATTGACAGGACACCCGCCATAGTGACGGCACCACGCACACCTGTCAGTGTCTGCAATAATACCGACACAGCATTTGGTTTCTCCTCTTCTCGAAACTGGCTTGAACGGTATTGGAAATGTCCAAAGAAATAGGCCCACACCAATCGTATCCCCAGAATAACGGTGCCAATCGCTACCACATAAATAATGGCAATCCCATTACTTATATTAGGGCTTTCTACAGTAGCCTTCATGGATGCAGGGATGTTCAATCCAAGCAAAATAAAGACGATTCCATTCAAGATAAACGTGAAGACAGACCAAATATTTTCTGTAAGGACATGTTCCTCGGCGATAAGTGTTTCTGTTCTTTCTCTAATAAGAGTATGGACGATTCCTCCAACTACCACAGCAATAACTCCAGAAGCATGCAGGAGATCTTCGGCTATAATAAAAATAATAAAGGGCGTCATAATTTGAAGGAGAGAATGGAATGCAGGGTCATGGATTCCTTCCCGCCGCAAAGAAAATCGGATCCAGGCAATAAAGAGGCCAAGAAATAATCCCAATAAAGCACCAACGATGAACATGTAAGTGAAGTCCACCATTGCCTCATGAACTGAAAAATAGCCTGTAACAACAGCCGCCACGGCATAATTGAATGCAACAAGTCCCGATGCGTCGTTAATAAGCGATTCCCCTCTAACAAGATTTAAAATCTTTTCAGGGATATGGACCCGTTTTGCAATCCCATTCACAGCTACAGGATCAGTCGGAGACAATATGGCAGCTAGAGCAAAAGCCGCTGAAAACGGTACCTTCGGAATCATCAAGTGGATAAACCACCCTCCGCCTAATGCCGTCAGCAGGACAAGAACAATAGCATTACCAAAAATCGGTGCCTTCATCTTCCATAATTCTTCACGCGGGAAATGCCGGCCGTCATTATATAAAAGTGGCGCAATAAAAAGGAGCAAGAACCACTCAGTTTCAATCTCAAGCGAAAAACCCCGGAACAAAAAAGAAATCAAAATCCCAAAACCTATCTGCGTCAGCGCCGTCGGGATGAGTGGGATATAATGGCTTACAATATTTGATATAAGTAAAGCGACTATCAACAACAAACACGTCATTAAAATATCCATCAGCACACTTCTTTCTAAAAAAAACGTCAAAATTTATATACTCCATTATCCTATCATTTACATCACACAAGAAAAAATATCGTAACAAAATTAAAACATCTTATTTCTTATATGAAGCGACTAACAGCTGAACCAGACTAAACTCACCTTTCGCTAAAAAGGAAGCTTCCATTGCGGGCAGCTTGAATCTGCATCATATTCTTATTTCTTTCCCCTTTCTCACAAATTTTCTTGATTTCTAATGATTACTCCACGATATTATTCATTTTCTTCATGCATCGTAAATAGCAAATATACCAGCAAAAATTCCCCCCTGAAATTTTTAGTGTAAATTATTACAGCTAATGAGCCAAAAATAGACAACTTTTTCAAAAAACCCAACCTTTTGAATTATGTTTAGCATAAAGTTTTGTAGAAAATATCCGTCTTATGAAACTGTTTAAGATTATTGAATATCGTTAAAATTCAGTTAACACATCCAGAATCCGCTCTGACTTTCCCCTGGCGGATATTTCCGCCACACTTAGCCTGGCCTTCAAAGCTGTATCTTGAAGGACCATTTATTCTAAAGGAGGAAATATAATGGAGCAAGTTGTCCGAGTAATTCCGTACACAGTTGTGGAGCATGTGGAAGAGGTTGGGGAAATACCTGCAGGAATTGAACTCATCCAGGCACCTAAAATTTGGGGGCAGACGAAAGGCAAAGGCATAACGGTTGCTGTGCTGGATACTGGCTGTGATCTTTCACATCCCGACTTAAAAGACAGAATCAAGGGCGGCAAAAATTTTACCAAGGATGATGGTGGCAGCCAGAATATATATCAAGATTACAACGGCCACGGTACTCATGTGTCAGGGACCATAGCTGCTTCACTGAATCAAACCGGTGTGATTGGCGCGGCCCCTGAAGCTGACCTGTTAATTGTAAAAGTATTGGATAAAAACGGCTCTGGACAGTATGAATGGATTAAGAATGGAATTCTGTATGCGATCGAGCAGAAAGCAGATATCATCTCCATGTCTCTTGGGGGTCCTTCTGATGATCCTGGTCTGCATGAAGCGATTAAATTGGCGGTTCAGAACAATATTCTAGTCGTCTGCGCTGCGGGCAACGAAGGCGATGGAGACGATAAGACAGACGAGCTTAGCTATCCAGCCTGTTATAATGAGGTAATCAGTGTGGGGGCCATTAATTTTGAACGAAAATCCTCTGATTTTACAAATTCCAATAGTGAAGTAGACCTGGTTGCACCGGGAGAAGAAATATTATCCACATTTCTGAAGGGGAAGTATGCTAAGCTTAGCGGTACTTCCATGGCAGCACCGCATGTTTCTGGAGCACTCGCACTTATAAAGGTTATTGCAAATGAAAGCTTCGGCAGAAACCTTACTGAACCGGAACTCTATGCTCAGCTGATCAAACGAACCATTCCTCTTGACCGTACACCAAAGCTTGAAGGGAACGGACTGGTTTATTTAACTGCTCAGGATTACTTAAAGGATATTTTCAAAGATAAAGTCACTATGCTGCAGGTAAACGCTTAATGAACGGTGAAGAAATTGACCACAAAGAATGGATGGCAGCCAAGGCCAGCCTTTACGCCGCCAGCGAACAAAACTATTACGACGAAATTAATGATGAGAAATCAAAAGAAGCTTACTATCATCAAATCTGCTTTGAAGACAATGATTTAGCTGATACACTGCATCGATTACTTCTCGATACACATACACATCCTCTGCCCTACTCACCCCACCGCTATGTGTATCCCTGGGTGGATATCCAAGAGAACAGACAGTTAAAAAGCCTTTATTCAGGACAGGAAATGGATCCCCTCCGTGTGATAGAAGCTGATTTAAAATTACTTGCTATAATGGAAAAGGGCGAGGCCTCACTTTTATCACAGGAAATGAAGTTTAACTGCGAGCATGTTGTCCCTCAGTCCTGGTTTCAAAAGAAGGAGCCCATGAGAGGAGATTTGCATCATCTTTTCGCCTGTGATCCTTCATGCAACTCAAGCAGGGGTAATTCTCCCTATTACGATTTCCCTTCTTATTCACCTTCGGGCTTGAGCCTTCGAACAGGCTGTGGCTTGGCAGAGGACGGGAAATTCGAGCCGGAATATGGGAAAGGAATCGCAGCCAGAGCCGTTTTTTACTTTTATATAAGATATAAAGGTATTGTGAGTATAGAAGATAAGATGGACTTAAATACTCTAAAAAAATGGCATACAGAATATCCCGTAAGCCTTTATGAAAAACACAGAAATGCAGCTATATACGAGCTGCAGGGAAATCGAAATCCTTTTATCGACTTTCCAAATTTAGTGGCGGGCATCATAATGCCGGAATACAGCGTTAAAACCCTCTGACAGCAACTTCCAGAGGGTTTTTTATTATCGCTCAAGTTGATTCAGTTATAAAAATTACTCTGACCAGTCTCGTTTAGGGATTTCAAGCACCGTTCCGGTCTTTTTTGAAAGTTGACTCATTTATATTCTCATCGAATAGGCTAATCATTTAGTCCCTTTCCATTGAGAATTTGCTGGATATATTTTTCAACTCTAGACTCTCGGGTTTTGGATTGTTTGGGTTGAGAAAAATAAAGAAGGTATGCTCTTTGCCGTCCAGGTGTCAATTCTTCAAAAGCAGTTTTTAAGGCAGGGATTTCCTCGAATTTATGTTGAAGTTCTTCAGGAATTATGTATTCTGCAGTCTTTTTAAAATCCACATCCAAACCGGCTTTTTCAACTTTAATGGCTTCATTAATATAGGCTTTCAAGATGGGTTCCATTTCAACTATTTCTTGAACACTGGTGAACCGGATCTGGCGCGCCGCTTGTACATTCTCCGTTTGCTGGATTAGAATCCCACGGGCATCCTGTAACAGGGCACCTTTGTGAAACAGAAGCGCACAATATTCTTTAAATCCATGGATTAAAACGACGTTTTTTTTCTCTAACGTGTAACAAGGATGCATCCACTTAAATTCTTCAGTCAACTCACTGTCAAGAACGATATTTCTCAACTTCTCATATTCTTCCTTCCACTTTTTAGCTTTACTTAAAAATTCATCAACCTTAGGATTCATTCTACTATTTGCCACCAAGCATCACCCACTTCGATTTTCTTTCCACTGACACCAGCATGAATAATATCTCCTCTAACTTTCACTCACAAGGCACGGTAAATGCCGTATCTTTGAGGAATTATTACTTAAAAGGATATCTGTAATTTTACCATATATTAACTCATATGAAATACAAAAAGCAGTCGATTTCCGTTGTGAAAATCCCCTGCTTTTTTACTATTTTTTATTTTTGCTTTTCCTATGCAGTTAAACTAAAAGAGAAGCTTCAGTTACATTAGCTAATCTCTCCGCCAACGGCAACAATATCGGTTTCATTTGATACTGCAGCTTCGATGGAAAGCTCTAACCCTTTTACGATCAATTCCAGGCTCATGCTTGGATGGCCAGGGTTGCGTACGATTTGTTCAGGAATGAAAGGAATATGAATAAATCCTCCACGGATGTCACTAGCTCTGGTATCTAGATAATTCATCAGCCCATAGAAAATATGGTTGCAGACGAAGGTGCCTGCAGTATTGGAAACAGATGCTGGAATTCCGTTTTCATTCATTTTTTGCACCATTGCTTTAACCGGGAGCTTTGTAAAGTATGCAGCTGGTCCGCCTGGTACAATTTCAGCGTCGATTGGCTGGTTTTTCTCGTTATCCGGGATTCTTGCATCATCCATATTGATGGCTACACGTTCCGGTGTAATGGTTGAACGACCGCCTGCCTGGCCTACACAAATGACCATGTCAGGATGAATTTCTTCTATTGCTTCTTTCAAACTAGCAATGGCCTTTCCGAAAACGGTTGGTATTTCCTTTGTGATAACTTCGTAACCTGTAATTACTTTTCCATCTAATAGCTTTACTGCTTCAAGGGCTGGATTGACGGGCTCTCCACCAAATGGGTTAAAACCGGTAACAAGTATTTTTTTCATAACAATCTCCCTTTCTATTATTTATTAAAAGTTATACACCAGGAAATACATTAATAGAATGTTGATTACCAAAAGGATCAATGCAATCGGCAGCTGTGCTTTAATAACAGCATTTTTATCCTTCAGATCCAGGAGCATCGCTGGTACAATGTTGAAGTTTGCAGCCATCGGTGTCATTAAAGTTCCGCAATATCCTGCAAACATTCCAATCGCAGCCATGATCGCTGGATTTCCTCCATGCATATGCACAATCAACGGCAAACCGATCCCCCCCGTAATAACCGCGAAAGCTGCAAACGCATTACCCATAATCACTGTAAACAAAGCCATTCCGATACAATACGCCGCTACTGCTACGAATGGAATATTGGTTGGAAGTACATCTCCTACCATTTTCGACACAACATCGCCGACTCCTGCTTTTGAAAAAATAGCTCCAAGTGCAGCTAGCATTTGCGGTAAAATAATGGCCCAGCCAACAGCCTGCATTAACCGGCTTCCCTCATGCCCAGCCGCAGCAGGCTTTGCTTTTGTCAAAACCTGAGCAACTAAATAAGCAAGAATAGTAGCAAGACCCAGCGCAATTAATGTTACCATTGCCGGATCAACCAAATGAACTTTTCCGAAGTGGACTTTGCCAAGTGTTAATGATCCTATTACAGTAAAAACAGGAATAACTAAAGCGGGAATGAAAACCTTGCCCTTTAAACGTTCTGCATGTTTGTCTCTTTCCTCTTTGGGAGTCTCATCCTGATCCCCGCTTTTCACTTTGCCTATCGCAGCAATAACAACCATTGCAAGTACCAGATACCCAATTGCTATAGGAGGAACAACCTTTCCGAATAAGAAGGTGAACGCAAAGATTCCCCAGAACAAGGTTGAACCAATACGGCTCGGATGATTCTTATTCATTGCAACCCGGATTGCTACAAATGCGGTTATAATGCCAAGCAAATAGTAAATATATTCGATTGTGATGATATTCATGCTGGTTCGCCTCCCCTACGCAATCTTGCTGTTCTTTTTCTTAGTCATTGCCCGTTCAATACGTTTGTCCATTCTTTTGAATCTCCAGTATGAAAGGAAGAAGGCACACAGGGCTGTGGGAATTCCCCATAAGGCCATATCCCAGACGCCAACTTGCATTCCAACTGAATCGTAATAACCTTTCATCAATAGAATAGCTCCAGTAGCGATGAAAATATCTTCGCCGAAAAACCAGCCTACATTTTCAGATGCCGCCGCATGAGCTTTAATGTCATCCTTTACTTCTTCCGGAAGTTCTCCGTGTTTCGCTGTTGCGGCTCCTTCTGCCATAGGCGCTACAAGCGGCCTGACAGTTTGAGGATGGCCGCCGATATTAAGCCCCAGCGAGGCACTCAATTCACGAATCAGCATATAAGACATTAGCACCTTTCCAGCTGTTGCTCCTTTTGCTTTTTTAATCAGTACCTCTGCTCTTTCCTTCAAGCCGTGGCGTTCCAATAGGCCAATTACAGGTAGGCTAAGAATAATAGGCAAAGACATATAACGGTTATCAATAAAGACCTGTCCGAACTGGGCCATAACCTCGTTAAAGGACATGCCGGAAACCAATCCCGTTACTACTCCGGCTGCCATTACAACCAGCAAAGTATTTAGACGAAAACCAAACCCAACTGCTACTATTAAAATTCCAATCAGTTTAATCATGTTGTCATCTCCTTTTTTAAGAGTTTGGTTAAAAAGAATTATCTTTCTAGGGTTTGTACATTTACTTCTGAATTTGCCAGCTGTTCTCGGATTTCCCTGGCAAAAGCAAGGGCATGCGCGCCATCGCCATGGATACAAACTGTATCGGCCTTAATATCAATGTCAATCCCTTGCTGTGACAGTACTTTTCCTTCTTTGACCATCCGAATGACCTGGTCAATTGCTTTTTTATCATCTGTTATCAATGCATCTGATTGCCGTCTTGGTGTCAGTGAGCCATCCCGCTGATAGGTTCTGTCCGCAAATACTTCGCTTGCGGTGCGCAGTCCGATTGCTTCTCCGCGTTTCACTAGTTCACTGCCAGAAAGACCGAATAAAATCAATTCCGAATCTACCTTATAAACAGCTTTTGCAATCGCATCTGAGAGCTCTTTGCTTTTAGCTGCCATATTGTAAAGTGCACCGTGAGGCTTTACATGCTGCATTTTTCCGCCTGCTGCTTTAACAAACCCATATAGAGCACCGATTTGATAAACGACCATATCGTAGGCTTCCTGCGGAGAAATATCCATATTGCGACGGCCAAAACCGGTCAAATCAGGCAGGCCGGGATGTGCTCCAATCCCAATCTCCTTTTCCAGAGCCATAGCAACTGTTTTTCGCATAACTGCCGGGTCTCCCGCATGAAAACCGCAGGCAATATTGGCTGACGTAACAAACTCGAGAATGTCTTCATCTGTTCCCATGTTATATGCTCCAAAGCTCTCTCCCATATCGCAGTTCAAATCTACTCGATACATTGTAATCCCCCCATACTCCTAATCTTTTAAACTAACTCCTTGTTTTAGCAATTTGATTTCCATTTCCCTCGTTCTTAGCAATACCTGTGCCTCTTCCAGGCGGATTTCCCTGAAACGAATTTTTTCCCCAGGTTTAACCTGTGCAAGGACCGGAATGTCTACTGTTGCCACCTGAGCAATTTTTGGATAGCCTCCCGTTGTCTGGCGATCCGCCATTAATAGAATAGGATTTCCATCAGATGGTACTTGAACTGTTCCAGCCGTAACTGCTTCCGAAATAAGTTCTTGAGGTTCGGAAAGCTCAAGTCTTGGGCCGTCTAAGCGGTATCCCATGCGATCCGATTGAGGAGTTATTAAAAACTCCTCTTTGAAGAATTGACTTCTGCTCTCTTCTGTAAACCAATCAAATTGACCACCAATAATGGCACGAATAACTGGTTTTTCCTGATAGGCTTGTAAAACATCTTTACTAATCACCCAATCCGTATAGGCAGCTGCATTTGATCCAGCTTTATCAGAAAGCCGGCCCATTCTCCGGACTGCCAAATAAGAGGGATTTCTTACTTGTAAAACATCCCCTTCCAAAAGGGACCGCCCTTGATAGCCGCCCATTCCGGCCCGAAGATACGTACTCCGGCTATCCATAACCTTTGGCAGATTAAAACCGCCTGCCACTGCCACATAAGCTCTGCAGCCTGCTTTTACACCTCCGAACGATAACACGCTATCTTTTTTAACATAAACAGGGCGCCATTCCGGAATAGCCGTTCCATCAACAGCAGGTGATAAATCGCCTCCGCATATAGCAATCAGCGAATCTTCTTCAAACAGCAGCTTTGGGCCAAGCATGGTAATTTCTATGGCTGCTTCTCCCTCTTCGTTTCCAACTAAAATATTGGCAATTCGAAGTGCAATAGGATCCATCGCACCACTGACGATCACTCCATGCTTTTGCATGCCATACCTGCCAAGATCCTGAATGGAAGAGAGTAATCCGGGACGTAGCACGCGGATGCTCATTTTACCTCACCCTTCCATTGTTCGTATTCCTCTCTGGATATCGGTCTAAATCGGACAATATCTCCGGACTGCAGTAAACTCGGAGTGCTCTCCTTCGGACGAAAAAGCGCCTCCGGTGTCCTGCCGATTAACTGCCATCCTCCTGGTGTTTCAATTGGATAAACACCCGTCTGCATTCCAGCGATTCCCACCGATCCGGCAGGAATTGTTAACCGAGGAGACGAGCGGCGCGGTGCTTGAATGCGTTCGGACATGCCTCCAAGATACGGAAAACCCGGTGCAAAGCCTATCATGTAGACAAGGTACTCATTCCCAGAGTGAATTTGAATCACTTCATCCAGTGTTAATCCATTATGCTCAGCAACAAATTCAAGGTCAGATCCGAACTCACCGCCATAACAGACGGGAATCTCAACCGTTCTTGGGTTTAATTCTGAAGCAGTCTCCAGTTCCGAAACAATCCGCTCTAATTCCGATGAGGCTTCTTTATACGAGAGTTGTATAGGATCATAATAAACAGTCACAGTAGTAAAAGCCGGGACGTATTCTACCATTCCAGTAAATGAATTCCTTTCCAGACGCTCCGTTAAAACTCTTACCTTACGATGGGCATCAAGCGTAATATTGTTGTCAAATTGAATAATAATTGCTGAATCTCCAAATGGCGTTATGAGCATAGGTTTCTTGATGCCTCCTTACGTTTATGTATTTAATTTTTCAAAGACATTGATTATATATTATATTTTGATAATTTTATATATTAATAAATATTAAATGTCTATGCATACTTTTGCAAATCCAAAATTGTAGTTTTTAGGTGGCAATTTATTACTTTAACGTTCGAAAGCCTTTAAACAAAGCATTTCTAAAGGCGTAATTTTTCTAAAAAGTTTTTTCAACTCAGTAAAAACAGACCAGTAAAAATCACTAGTCTGCTCAAACGCACATTTCTATTTTATAGTTTTTAGTGACGCCTTTTATTACCCCTTTTCCTTCTTCTCACCCATTTGGGGCACGATACGAGGCTTTAGTTACCCCTTTTCCTTCTTCTCACCCATTTGGGGGCACTATACGAGGCTTTAGTTACCCCTTTTCCTTTTTCTCACCCATTTGGGGGCACTATACGAGGCTTTAGCTACCCCTTTTCCTTTTTCTCACCCATTTGGGGGCACTATACGAGGCTTTAGCTACCCCTTTTCCTTCTTCTCAAGTTCTCAAGTCAAGTCCTATTAATTGTGTAAAATCAAATGCAAGTGTTTTCAACTAAAAATTGTGGGGTGTGATCCAAACCCTT
>NZ_JAAOEO010000033.1 GCF_011393025.1 Neobacillus terrae
ATATAAATTCCGACTCATCATAATCCTCCGCTCATACTCATTGGACTCATTATAAACGGGATTTTTTCTGAGGAACATAAAAAACCCCGAATAAGGGGGCACTTTTTTAATCGTGTCCGTTATTCGGGGTATAAATCACTGTGTGGATGGCTTCTTTAAAAAATTCATCTTCAAAAAGAGTGGCATGTTGAATCTGCTTTAGGCGCTCGCTCTCAATATGCTGTGCAAATCAACCAAGAAAACCTTAACCACAAGATATCATAAAGATATATCTTTTCAGGGTTTAGGAAAATATGTCCATAGTCGGTTGTGATTGGATGTTTCCGGAAAAACATCCCCAGCTTTCATTTTCATTTTTTTCGGATTAACAATATTGCTGCCAGTTTCACCTGTTTCAATATAAATTGCATTGTTGGGAGCTTTCTGCCCCGGACGGAATTGTCTGTTTTGTCCCATAATGTTGCTGCCTCCTTTAAAGAAACTTCATTATTTACTTTCCCCGTTCAGCTCAAATTTATAGGGTCCTTTTTTTCGACAAATATTTCCCAAGGAATAACTGTGAATTTATGTTTATTTTGAAACCAAATTTATGTCTTTTGTATGAATCTTATTCTAAAGCCGTTGTTTTTCCCTTAATAAACAATATAATTACAGTAAAATCTACTTTGATAGGTAATTTGTTCTGTTTTGTCTTATGCTATTTTGGAACTTAAAGGTGGTAATAGCATGCACTCATTCACTGATATTTCATTGGATTTACACGAACTGCTCAAAACCGTTCACCATGTAAGAAAAATGGAAAAGGGAAGCTTTCTTTTTCAGGAAGGTGCCCCCGCAGAGGAGCTTTATATAATTAAACGAGGAATGCTCCAATTAAGTAAGTGCATTCCAGACGGAAGAGAATTGACACTCCGGATTTGTTCGGAAGGTGACTTGGCAGGAGAGGCCAATCTATTCACTCCTTCAGCAAAATACTATCTTAGTGCCAAAGTTACTGAAAGCGGTGAAGTGGCTGTTATCTTAAAGGAACATCTGGAAGAACAGCTTAGTAAGGACCATGATTTGGCGGTTGAGTTTATGAAATGGATGAGCCTGCAGCATCTTAAAACACAAACCAAATTTCGGGATTTAGTTCTTCACGGAAAAAAAGGAGCTTTGTATTCGATCCTCATAAGGCTTTTAAATAGCTATGGAAGAGAAGTAGAGGATGGTATAATTCTTGACTTGCCTCTAACAAATCAGGAATTAGCTAATTTTTGTGGTACTTCCAGGGAAGTAGTCAATAGGCTGCTTAGCGACTTACGAAGAGCAGGAATATTATCTGTAAAAAAAGGAATTATTACAATTCATGAGTTAAATACTTTAAAAACAGAAATTGATTGTGAAAACTGTTCACGAGATATATGCTGTATAGAATAAGCCGGCCCTCTGGGACCGGCTTATTTTTATCATAGTATTTGGCGACTTTAGGCTTTCATTCTCTTAACAGACACAGGAGCCTTTTTTATACAAATCAGTAAAAGTTAATACGCCTAAAATTTCAAAATCTGCATAGCCATCAGGATAAAGAAAAGAGTTGCATTTACAATTTCGTAAATCCCAACCTGCTTAGCGGAAATGCTTTTTCCATAAAAGCCAAATGCCCTTAACAAGCTAGGGATATAGGCAAATGCCGCCATCCATAATCCGAGTAAAATCCACAGCGCTGGAACCAAAAGATGATAAGACCAAGAAATCCACTTATACTGTAGGTTCTTTTTTTCCCGGATCATTGTCTTAACATAAAAAGTGCTTCCCAAAAAGAAAGGAATCGATGTACTAAAAAGAAGAAAAGTATTTATGGTTACCGTACCATCTGCTAGATAGGCACTAGCAAGTCCGGCAATAGCAAAAGCAGTTATCGCACTAATATCATTTGTCAGTGCCCTGTCTTTACTTTTCGATGAAAAATAAGCATTAATCGCGAACAAAGGGATCATCGCTAGGCCAAAAACTACAATTGAAGGTCTTGTAAACAAGGGAACTAATAATAAAAGGATAGCTGGAATGATATAAATGAGCGTCCATTTTGTATAAAATGGGATTTTCTTTCTTTTAAATAAAAGCAACATAGGATAAGTGGCAAGATATAAAAAGACCCAGCCTATAAAAAACGGGATATGCTCCCACATAAAATGCGATCCAATCACACCAAGCCAAAAGGGAACAATAAGCATTGCCCAGGCACCGTGCTGTTTTGGTAAAAATAGCTTCATCTTTCTCACTCCTTTTTCTTGCTACCTCCAATATAAGCGAGTGTAAAACAAAAAAAAGTGAAGCTTATCACATTTCTTATTACCTTTTAGTGTCGTTTTTATGAACTTCCTGAAGAAGATCAATCAACTGTTTCTCCAATATGCCATCCTGAATACTAAATCTGGGATATTTAGCGGCTAAGCCAGATCCCATAAGGACATCCTCATCCCAGTAAACTATAGCAATAATATTTACAAGAGAAGACAGGAGTTTTAAATCCTTTTGATCTTTTATCATTACCACTTTTGGAAATTCTGCCTGTTTATGTCCCTCAATTACGATAATATCGGGATAAAACTCCTTCATTAATTTAATTTTATCAGAAAGGCTCCAGGTGTTTTTTTCCGCGTGGATCACCAGACGGCCTTCCCCTTCTACAAGAGAGGCAGCCGCCCCTGATAAAATATGGCGGGAGGAATCCTTCTCATCCGCAACTTCTGGTTTCCCGCCATGGCCATGATGTTTAATAGTAACAACTTTTTTTCCTCTATGCGACCATTCTTTTATCATCCTTGAAATGGCTGCTGTTTTACCACTATTTTGATATCCGGCAACCTGAATGATGAAAGGTTTTACCAAGGCCAATGACTTCCTTCCTGATCCTCAAGCATAAGTACATCAACTTCCATTCCTGCCTCAAATCCCCTGGTGCCGCCAGGAAGTATCATCAATGAATTTGCTCCCGCAAGACTCATAACAATATTGGATTTATCCAATCCGCTTGGTGAGACGGTCAGCTTTCCTTCAGTTATGGTTAAAGCACTGCGTACAAATCTTGTGAATGGGTTTGCTTTTGGAAAAGCAACATCGAGGATTGCTTTTTCCTTCCGCAAATGTGGTTTGGGTGCAAAAAGCATCCCTCTTATTATTGGGCGTGCAAATAGCTCAAACCCCACATAGCATGCAGATGGATTGCCTGAAAGTCCAAAAAGAAGCGTGCCATTATTCTGGGCCACTGTAGTTACGCTCCCGGGCCTCATCGCCACCTTATTAAAAAGTACCTCTGCGCCCAATTTTTCATATATCTCAGGAAGATAATCGAAATCACCAACTGAAACTCCTCCAGTGGTAACAAGAATATCAACTGAATCAATAGCATTTTTAACTGCTTCAAAACAAGTATCAAACTCATCAGGAAGCTTTCCAAAATATTGGACCGTTCCCCCGGCACGCTCGATTTGTGCAGCAATCATATAAGAATTGCTGTTTCTTATTTTTCCTGGTTCAAGTGATTGGTCTACTTCCAGGAGTTCAGTACCTGTTGCAAAAAGGCCCACCTTTGGCTTAGCTGCTACTGGGACTTTTTCATAGCCGAATGTAGCAAGCATTGCTTGAATTCCAGGGTTAATTAACGTTCCCTTTTCAACGAGGACAGTTCCTTCTTTTGCATCCTCACCACGAAAGGATACATTATCTCCAGGTTTAAAGCTTCTTTTTATAGACATAAAAGGTTTTCCGTCTTTTTCATAGCTTTTAGCTACCTCAAACATAACAACTGCATCCGAACCACTTGGCATCATTGCACCAGTCATAATTCGAACAGCCTGATATTCATTAAGTTTTTTATCTGAAACCATTCCAGCCCCTATATGGTCAATTACTTCAAATTCAACCGTGTTACTTTGTGAAGCATTGACTGTATCAACAGAACGTACTGCAAAGCCATCATATGGGGCCCTGTTAAAATGCGGTACATCACTTGTGGCTATTAAATCTTCTGACAAAAAGCGTCCAAAGCTCTCATTTATCGAAACCTTTTCCGTTTTTCCTGATAACCTATACTCCATTACCTTTTCTACTGCTTCTCCAATTGAAATGGGAGTTCTTCTTTCAAACATACTCATCAGCTCCTGCAATTCAAACCTTTTATTTTCTTTATACATTCATTGCCTATATTCCTATCCATTATAAGCGTTACCCATAAGCATTTGCATGGCAAACGTCTTGTCTGCTTATTCAGAATCATCATAGCAAAACAAAGAATAGGCAGGTTATGACCGAGTTCACAAAAATGATAAAAATACAGAAAAAATTTTTGATTTAGTGTGATTTAGGTCACCCGGTTACCCTTTCAAATCAGTTATCCTAAAATCAAGAAACGTAAGGAGGAAATTTTAAAAATGACTATTCCATTCACTGAAAATACACTGGTAAAAGATATTGTAAACGAATTGCCAAAATCCAGCGATGTCTTTAAACGAAGCCGCATCGATTTTTGCTGCGGCGGCAATATTCCTTTAAAGGAAGCTGCAACCGGGGCAGGAGTTGCCCTGGATCAATTAATTGGTGACCTTACAGAGGTATATGAAAAAAGGGAAACTGGAGAAATCGACTGGAAAGCCTGGATGGATAAAGAATCTAATGACATCATTACCCATGTAATCAGCAACTACCACCGCCCTCTTTTGGAAGAATTGGCTAACCTAAGCCCTTATGTAACCAAAGTATCACGTGTCCATGGAGGAAATCATCCCGAGCTATTAAACATGTATGAACTTTTTTATGAGTTTAAAAAAGAAATGCTGGACCACACTGCTAAAGAAGAGGAATTGGTATTCCCTTTAATTCAGAAATTAGAAGGTTTGAATAAAGATGAACGGGAGGAAGTTTTAAAGTCTATTAGGGAACTTGAAAAAGAGCACGACCATGCCGGATCACTTTTAAAAGAACTTAGAAATGTTACTTCTGACTTTAATCCTCCCATAGATGCCTGCGGTACCTATCGTTTGGTCTATAATCGGCTTGAAATGCTTGAAGGAGAAACCTTTAATCATGTCCATATGGAAAATAATATCTTATTTCCCCGGTATTTATAATTAACTTTGTTAATCATGATTGTTGATATTCGTTAAAATCCACTCCCATTCCGCGAACGAACCACCGAGCCTACTCGCTTGTTCATTCGCAGGAACTGAAAGAACTTGCCTCAATAATCTGCGCACGAAGGAAATGCGGATGTATTTTCGAGGAGTGTTACGAGTTTATTTATTACAGTTGTAGTAACAGTGCCTATAATTAAAAACAAAAAACCTCTTGTCCCAATTGACAGGAGGTTTTTGCATTGATTAACAAAATAAAAACTCCCTCAAAAGGGAGTTTAACCGCCAATATAGGACATTTCTATTTTCTTTCTATTAGTAATTGTTTCTGCTGTTCTTTCATCAGAATACCTGTCTGATCTTCCGTTCCATATGCCCGTAATCCGTGAAGCTAATTCTTCATCGGTTGCATCGTTTCGCATGAAGTTTCGGATATCATGGCCATTACCATTAAAAAGACATGTAAACAATTGGCCATTCGCTGAGAGTCTTGCTCGTGTACAGCTGCTGCAGAAGGATTCGGATACAGAAGTAATAAAACCTACCTGAGTGTCAGTTCCTTTGTATCTATATCTTTTGGCTACCTCGCCGAAATAATCGGGATCAACAGGCTCCAGCTCAAATTTTTCCTTTAACATTTCATATATTTGCTTCTTGGTAATAACATCATCCATCTTCCAGCCGTTTGTGCTGCCCACATCCATAAACTCAATATAGCGCAGCTGAAGGCCTTCTTTTTTGCAAAACTCCGCCATCGGAATAATTTCCGAATCATTAAGACCCTTTTTGACAACCATATTAACTTTAACGCCAAGCCCGGCTGCCTGAGCGGCTTTAATGCCATCTAATACAGGCTGTACACCGACGCCACGGCCGTTAATTTTTCCAAAAAGTTCATCATTCAGGCTGTCCAGGCTGACATTTACCCTTTTTAGACCTGCCTTTTTTAGAGCTGCGGCCAATTTAGGCAGAAGCACTCCATTTGTGGTTAGGCCGATATCGCTTAGTCCCTCGATTTTTGATAGTTTTTCTACAAGGACAGGCATATCTTTTCTTAACAGAGGTTCACCACCTGTTAATCTGATTTTCTCGACACCCAGACCAACAAAAATCTTTGCAAGGCGTTCAATCTCTTCATATGATAACAAGGCACTTTTAGGTAAAAATTCAAAATCAGGGCCAAACTCATCAGCTGGCATGCAATACTGGCACCTAAAGTTACAGCGGTCAATGACAGATATTCGGAGATCTCTTAGAGGCCTGTTCAATTTATCTTTAATAATGGACTTTTGCAATTCCATCAACTCCAATATAGTGGGAAACTTATTTCTTGCTTATATTAACAAAATATTTTTCATTTGGCTGTTAATTTATTCCCTTTAATGATAACAAAATAAAAGATTAAGAGCTATAACAACATTATGGATATACGCTTGTTTAATCTATTTTCCCTTATCTATTAAAAGTAATCACTTTTTTTGCTTCGTTTTTTTTTGTAAAGGATAAATGTTACATCTCGGATATTTTTTAATAAGTTTTCACTATTTTGTCATTGTTAACCCCTATTTTTAGCTTCTTCCTGTTATAGAATATGGTTAACAGCTAATTTTTGCATACAAACTAAAATACATGATCTCACGGAAATAACAAAGAGAAGGTGACGAAATGGTTACGAAAATGAAGCCTACCCATTCAATAGAAATAAAAGAATTACTGCGTTTTGCAGACAGGAAATTTAGAAGCGAAAGAGGGACCTTCCTATTTCAGGAGGGAATGAACGCAGATGAACTATATATTATTCTTTCTGGAAAAGTTCAAATAAGTAAAATTACTTCTGACGGCAGAGAGCTTTCTCTTCGTATATGTGGAGAAAATGATATTTGCGGAGAATTAACTTTATTTACTTCTAGCCCAAAGTACCTGTTAAGCGCAAAGGTTCTTGAAGAAGGGGAAATTGTAGCCATTAGAAAAGACGTACTGGAGCATGAAATTTTCCAAAACAGCACTCTTGCCTTCGAATTTATGAAATGGATGAGCGATCATTTCCGTAAAACTCAAACTAAATTTCGTGATCTTGTACTGAACGGTAAACGAGGAGCACTTTTCTCGACTCTTATCCGGATGTCAAATAGCTATGGAATCCATAAGACCGATGGGATCTTAATTGACTTGCCACTTACAAACCAGGAGCTAGCGAATTTCTGCGGAACATCCCGAGAAAGTACGAACAGGATCCTAAATGAATTAAAGAAAGATAATATCATATCTGTAAAGCGCGGAAAAATAACTATACTTGATTTGCAATATCTTAAAGAGGAAATAGGCTGTGAAAACTGCCCGGCAATTTATTGTAATATTGAGTAGGTGTTTTAGTGAAAAGGGATGGTGAACCATCCCTTTTGTTGTTTTTATTCTGTTAAATTTCCGGATTGACTTTGCTTCTCGGTACTCGCTTTCTGCCCTCGGGCGGTTCGGGAAGCTCCTCTGCGCTTTTCGCCTGCAGGGTCTCCATTGACCCACTTTTTTCTGCCGGAGTCTTGAACCTTCAGCTTCAATGAACATTTGAGACAGATCAACTATAAGCTTTTTAATTATTCCTTCAAAACCGCGCTTTCGCTATTCCTTACTTTTGTACCTGTTTTTCACGCAGAGCTTTTGGAATATATACACAAAAAGGCTCGCTTTCAAGATAGTCGCCTGTCATGGCATAAGCTCTAGACCGTGAACCACCGCAAACATGACGGAACTCACATACTCCACATTTACCTTTGTATAGGTCAGGGTTTCGAAGTGATTGGAAAACGGGAGAGTCTCTGTAAATTTCAGCTAAAGGCTGCTCGCGGATATTTCCTGCTTTTATTGGCAGGAGTCCGCTTGGATAAACGTCACCTATATGAGAAATAAAAACAAATCCATTTCCATCGTTAACGCCTTTAGGTGCGCGGCCTAATCCATCAATCGAACCTGTAAGGCCTTCTTTTGTAAGAGCACTTAGATATTCGATTTCGGTTGCCTGATTTTTCGCCTCACGCATTTTTTGCTGAATAACCACTCTCCGGTAATGCTGCGCAGCAGTTGTTTTAATATCAAAGGATACACGTTTGCTGAGTTCGTAAAGCCACCTGAATACTTTTTCATGCTCGATGGGCGAAATCATATCGGAAGTTTGACCTCTCCCGGTAGGTACGAGGAAGAATACACTCCAAAGCACACAACTTAAATCTTCTACAACTTTAGCCATTTCGTCTAAGTGATCGATATTATAACGGGATATAACTGTATTGATTTGAACTGGAATTTCTAGTTCATGCAAATACTTAACCCTTTCTAACGTCAGGTCAAAAGAGCCAGCGGTGCCCCTAAAATGATCATGAATTTCAGCAGTAGGTCCGTCCAGGCTAAAAGCCCATCTTGCTAGGCCCACTTCTTTCGCTTTTTGAATTGCTTCTTTGGTCACGTTAGGAGTTGCACTCGGTGTCATCGACACCCGGACGCCTTTCTCCACCGCATACTTAGCGATATCAAAAACATCTTCTCTCATTAATGGATCCCCGCCGGTAAATACCAGCATTGGATTATTCATTACATATATTTGATCAATTAATTGCATGCCTTCTTCAAAGGTTAATTCTCTAGGATCTCTTCTATATTGAGCTTCCGCCCGGCAGTGAAGGCACTTTAACTGACATGCCCTGGTCAATTCCCAAATTACGATAAATGGATCTTTATTAAAGTCCCGGCTAAACACCATTTGACTCGCCTCCTGATATCCGCCGTCATTTTTAAATAACAGCCTGATACTATGTATTATATAAGTGTCTTCATGGCAGCAAAGTGAACTTCCTCACATCCAGAAAAAGTTCTTTGTCTGATTTGTGAAGATCAGGAGTAGGGCGCGTGAAAACCCGGAAATGAGTATAAGCAAATGATGTTATTTGGGTATCGGTTCTGAAATGGGGCATTTCCTCGTAAGTTGTGGTATACCTTCCGAAGTCGTACATTCCCTTCTAAAGTCGTGCATTCCCTCCCAAAGTCGTGCATTCCCTTTCCCAAATCGTGCATTTTCTTTCTGAAATCGTGCATTCCTTTTCTGAAATCGTGCATTTCCTATTCAAAATCGTGCATTTCCTTTCTGAAATCGTGCATTTCCTTCTCACAATCGTCGATTTCCTTCTCCTAATAAGCTTTTATCCACAAAAAATAAGAGCGGAAGAAGAAATTTTCTATTTTTCAAAAAAAGGCGAATTTTGCCTTTAAAAAACGGACTTTAGTTTTAAAAACCGCCGCGCTATATTTCCTCAACGATAAAAAAACTGACCCCATAGACCGTGGTCTATAAAGTCAGCAGATATCATGATATTGTAATTACTTCATATTGGGCAGCTAATTCAATAAAATGGCCCATGCCGCTGATTTTTCCAGCAGTTAATTTATCTTCCACTTTGTAATAGTCTACACATGTCTTGCAGGCAAGAATGTCAACGCCTTTTTCTTCAAGCTCCTTAATATGGACAGATGAGAAGGAGTCATCAGTGAGGGCTAAAACTCCGCTATTCATAAAAAAGATTGCTGCAGGAAGGTCATCTTTCTGTTTTAGCAAAGTAAAAAAGGTTTCCAGAACTCCCTCACCAAGTTCTTTTTCTCCCCTGCCCAGCTGATCAGATGAAACAAGAATAACTTTATTTTTCATAAGAATTCCCCATTCTTAGCGAATGCCAAGCGCAATTTTGGCATAGCGGGACATCATATCTTTGTTCCATGGCGGGTTGAAAACAATATTCACTTCTGTATTTTTAACTTCAGGGATATCAGCAAGGGCCCTTTTAACCTGATCCACGATTGTTCCTGCAAGCGGACAGCCCATAGCAGTTAAGGTCATGGTTACTGTAGCTGTCCCTTCTTCATCCATTTCTATATCATAAACAAGCCCCAAATTTACGATATCTACGCCAAGTTCCGGGTCGATTACAAGTTCCAATGCACCAAGTATATTTTCTTTTAATTCTTCATCCATTTCAATCACTCCAATTTTATATTTTTATTTATAAAAATTTACTAAACCAATCAATAGTGGCCTTTACGCCTTCCTGGCTAACTTTATGGCCAGCGCGTTCATCCGTAATAAACTTCAATTTTTCCGGATGCTCATCATAATCCTCAGCTATATTTTGATAAAACTGATAAGCCAACGGATAAGGGACAAAGTCATCTTTTTTGCCGTGCCAAAATAACAGAGGACGGCCTTCAAGTTTTTCCGGCTGAACGCTTAAGTCGTATACACGCAGCATTGAAAGCTGGCGGACAATTTCCTCCTCAGATAGCGGAATACGATAACCAAGATTCTTTATCTGCTCAAGTTGCAAGCGGGAGAATTCTTCATAGGCCGGCATCCCCATTAAACTTACGGCTGCCTTTATCCATTTATACTGAGTCAGTGCTCCAAGGGTTGCAATCCCCCCCATGGAGGTTCCGGCAACTCCAATTCGGTCTTCGTCAACTAGGTTTTGGGAAACATAGTACTCCTTTAACACATTTAAATCATTAATGGTGTTTAATACGATATCCCAAAAATGGATATATAAATCCTGTTCTTTTAATAACAGTTCTCTTTCCCCATGATAAAGTGCTTCTGGCAATAAAACACGAAATCCATTCTCCGCAAGCAGATAAGCATAATGAAGATTATTTTCCTTGGCGCTCGTAAAACCATGAATAAAAAAAACGAGCGGGCGTTTTTCTGACTGCTGTTCCTGATTGACTAGGTGCAGAACGGGTATTCTTTCTATATGTTCATTTTGAATCAGAATCAAACTTTAAACCCCCTAATGATTCCTGTATATTATATCTTTTTTCTAAAGCTTTTTAAGTGAATTTTTTTACAGGTTAGCTATAAAATTGTTAACATAGTTACAATAGGACTAAAAAATGATTTTATATGTGTAGTGTAACATGAAGAAAACTTTTTTCCTAAACATTCACTTTCATTCGAAAAGGAGAACTTATGACAGAGAGACACTTGATTGCTTTGGATTTAGATGGAACTTTATTAAAAGATGACAAGACCATATCCCCTTTTACAAAAGATGTTTTGAAAAAGGCGCGTGAAGAAGGTCATGTAGTCATGATTGCCACTGGAAGGCCATTTAGGTCAAGTGAGCTTTATTACAATGAATTAGAACTGGACACACCTGTTGTTAATTTTAATGGCGCTTTTGTCCACCATCCCCTTGACCCAAGCTGGGGCCCGTTCCACACACCACTTGATATTAAGGTGGCAAAGGATATTGTTGAAGCTTGCCGTTCTTTTAAGTTCCACAATATTATTGCTGAGGTAATTGATGAGGTTTATTTTCATTATCACGATGAAAAATTGCTAGATATCTTTAATTTCGGCAATCCCAAAATTACATCTGGTGATTTAGCTAACTTTTTAAATGATTCTCCAACCAGTTTGCTTATCCATTCAGAAGAGGAGGATGTGGAATTAATTAGAAAGCATCTAACAGATGTTCACGCAAAAGTTATTGAACACAGGCGCTGGGCAGCACCTTGGCATGTTATCGAAATTGTACGCAATGGGCTTAACAAGGCTGTTGGTTTGAAAAGGGCTTCCGAATACTTCCAGATCCCTCCCGAAAGAATGATTGCCTTTGGCGATGAAGATAATGACCTGGAAATGATTGAGTATGCAGGCCGGGGTATTGCTATGGGAAATGCTATTGATCAGCTAAAAAACATTGCCAATGAAACTACGCTGACCAATGAAGAAGATGGAATTGGCCACTATCTAAAGGACTTGTTAAATTTAAAGTAAAAGATTTTTCTATCAATGAGCCCCTCCCAAAAAGGGCATACTAAAAACGAAGCAGTACTGCTTCAAACCAGGCTCTATTATTGGAGGGATTTCGAATGGGTAAACGAAACAAATCAAAACGCTTTGTCCAGCAAGGAAAAGATACGGTTTCCAAGCATTCTGAACGAATCCCCTACCACATGACTTATGCCGAGGCGGAGGCCCAGAAGATGGCCAATGTACATGATTCCGCACTTGGAGGTATTTAAGTATGGGCAACCGATTGTTCAAAGAGGCACGCAGATTTGTAGACATGGCTAGCACAGCCAGCCCAGCTGAACGGCCCGAGGCAGTTGAAAAAGCTAAAAATGCATTAAGTTCTGCATATGCAAATTCTACTTCGGCTGAACAGCTTCAACTCCATGAAATGCAAAATGAGCTTGAGTAACTTTTTACGGACATTGCAGTTATATCCGTAAAAATAGCTGGCACGTTATCGTGTCAGCTTTTTCTTTGCTCCAAAAGGACAGGTTTAGTTGCGTTCTGTTCCTCATCATAAAGATATAGAACTACTGATCCATTTTGAGGTAATTTTTCTTGAGGAATCTTTATTTCAAATTTAAAAGATGTCCACTCTTTTGCCTTTATTGGTACAACCCCTTTTGCCAGTTCGTTGTGTCCATCCTCTACTGTATAAAATAATTTCTCTCCCTTTATCCTTAGTTCACCTGTTATAATATACCGTCCATTTTTCCCGGTACTCCGTACATTCCTATAATTTTGCGGGGCTTCCTTCTTTGCATCAGCCACTGCTAATAAAGATTCTTTTTTATCAGGTTCTGTGATACCTGAAAACCCTGGAAGCCATGCAGAGGAAAAAAGCGTTAGTAAGGCAAGTAAGACTTTCATTTATGTACCTCCTTTTCTTAATCTTTCCGGAAGAAACCAAATATCCCGGTTGTTTCAATAATATTTGTAAACGCCTGAGGATCCACATCTTTAATTATTCTTTCCAAATCAAATAATTCATACCTCGTTATAACAATCATCATTATGTCCTTGTTTTCATTTGTAAAAGCACCTTTAGCTGGAATGGCAGTGATTCCCCGGACCAGCCTAGCATGTATAGCTTTTTTTAACTCTTCGCCTTTTTTGGTAACAATCATTGCTGTCAGCTTTTCATTTTTTGTATGAATGGTATCAATGACTTTTGTAGAGGTATAAAGTGCTACTAATGTATAAAGAGCCTTTTCCCAGCCATATAAAAGCCCTGCGGTTAGAATAATGATAGAATTGAGAATAAAAATATATGAACCAACTGGCTTGTCCTTCATCCTCGAAAGTATCATGGCGACGATATCCAATCCGCCTGTTGACGCCCCCCATTTCAATGTCCAGCCTATTCCAACAGCCGCAATTACTCCCCCAAATACCGCATTTAGAAGAATATCATGTGATACCTGTTTAACAGGGATAATTTCGAGAAAAAAGGAGCTTAGAAAAACACTGATAAAACTATATAATGTAAAGGACTTTCCCACCTTAAGCCATCCAAGAATCGTAACAGGAATATTTAATAATAGCAGCAGTATTCCTGTAGAAAAATGGAAGGATGTAGTGGAGAGTATTTTGGACAATAACTGAGCTATTCCTGTGAAGCCGCTCGCATATACATTTGCTGGAATTAAAAATAGGTTCATCGCCATTGCATTTAAAAATGAACCTATCAGTACAACAGAAAGTTTTTTCACTTCCATTAAAACCATTTTGAAATACCCCCGATAAAAATGCAGTATTATTCATTATTTAGCCCTTTTTCCCTAATTCTCATTACTGATAATTGTTTTTTTTATGCGAGTCCGATAAACTTGAACTAAAAATGATTAGTTAGAAAGCAGGTGAGGATATGGCAGTAAAGATACTGACAGACAGTGCAAGTGATTTGCCAATTGAATTTTACGAAGAAAATAACGTGATTCTTTTACCCCTTAAGGTTGAAATAAACGGTCAGGAATACGAAGATTTAAGAACAATTTCTCCAAAAACTGTCTATGATTTTATTAGAGGGGGCAATTTACCTAAAACCTCCCAGGTCTCTCCTTTAATGTTTGAAGAGGTATTTACAAAAATGGCGGAAAGTAATGAAGAAGGTGTTTATATTGCCCTTTCATCCCAATTGTCTGGTACTTATCAGACAGCTGTCATGATACTCGAACAAGTTAAAGAAAAATACCCTGACTTCAAGCTTGATATCATTGATACTAAATGTGCTTCAATTGGACAGGGGTTAGTTGTAAAGGAAGCGGCAAAGCTTGCAGAGCAAAATACTTCGAGAGAAGAAATTATAAAAGAAGTTATTTTCATGTGCGAACATATGGAACACCTTTTTACCGTTGAAGATCTTGAGTATTTGGCTAAAGGTGGCCGGGTTTCGAAAGCTTCTGCTTTTCTTGGCGGTCTGTTAAATATAAAGCCTCTTTTAAATATGGAAGATGGAAAGCTTGTACCCTTGGAAAAACTTCGCGGCAAGAAGAAACTTCTGCGCCGGATGCTTGATGTTATGAAAGAAAGAGGATCTCAATTAGATCAGCAGGTTATCGGGATCAGCCATGCAGATGACCTAGAGACAGCCGTTGAAGTAAAAACGTTGATTATGGAAGAATTCGGTCCAAAAGATGTGTATATCTCATCTATTGGTTCTGTAATTGGCGCGCATACCGGCGCTGGAACCATCGCAATTTTCTTTTTAAATCAATTGCCATCATAATTTTTACATACTGGCTCCTTTCCGTGCAGAAACTATTTCTGAAATCACGGAAAGGAGCCTTTTTATGCCGCATACTTCTGATAATGATAAAAAAGCACAGGATCATAATGCAATGAACCACGAGAAAAATATGATGCGCGAGAAAAACCGTCAAGCCGGGAAAAACTCGTATTCAAAGAAAACAGATCATAAATAAAAAAACAAAATAAGAGCTTAAGCCAGAAAAGAATAAAGAGCAGGCACCATGCCTGCTCTTTATTCTTTCTTATAGGTCCAGCTGCCTTCTTGATATACTTTGCCGTCCTTCATTAGCTTTCCCAGGGCTCTTTTAAACGCAGCCTTGCTAAGCTGGAAGCGATCCTTAATATCCTCCGGCATGCTCTTATCATTGAATGGCATGGCTCCATTCCGTGATAGAAGATAGTCATAAATCATTTCTGCATCCTCATCAAGGGCAGATTCTTTTCTGGCAAGCAGCGAGACATTTATGGTTCCATCTTCTTTAATATCTATTATTCTCCCCTCCACCTTTTGTCCGAGGCGAGGCTCCTTTTGCCTTTGGGATTCATGAATAAAACCTTTATATCCTTCAATTGTATAGATCCAGCTTCCTACCTTGGCGGTCCGGTAAATATGTCCCTGTACATTTTTATTAAAGTCTTTGCGGTCAGCTAACGTTGAAATCTCCTGAATGATCGGGTCAGTCGCAAGCTTTGCATAAATGCGGTAATTTCTGTCCGTTTTCAAAGTAACATAAAGCAGGTCACCGGGTTCTGGCCATACACTTGTATGTACAGGAAGGTCATCCTGGCCGAGTAATAGATCCTTTTGAAGGCCAATATCCAAAAACACTCCAAGTCCTGGGGTTTTATCCTTCACGGTTACCCAGCCGTAATTTCCGGCAGTAATGGGAGGAATTCTAGTTGATGCAGATAAGCGCCCGTGTGAGTCAGGATAGAGAAAAACCTCTACCGATTCCCCTTCCTCATATTCACGATCTGTTTCATTGCTATGCAATAACACATCTTCTGTTCCATCTGTCAAAAAATAACCGAATGCTGCTATACGGGCAACCTCTAAAACGGTAGTGGTGCCGGTTAATTCTATTAATGACAATTTGTTACCTCCTCTATTTCATCTAGTTTATTCAACCAGGTTGTTAGCATTGCTATATTTTACTATAATGAAGCCATATAAGGAAATAGTCTCTATATTTATATTCCAAGTACAGGAGGGATTTTATGTCCAAAGATAGCTCATTTGATATTGTATCCAAAGTTGATTTCTCAGAAGTAACAAATGCAATAGCGCAAACAATGAAAGAAATTCAAACACGGTATGACTTTAAAGGCAGCAAAAGTGAGGTTACACTCGACAAAGAGGAGCTTGTCCTAGTTTCAGATGACGAGTACAAGCTTGACCAACTAAAAGATGTACTTCTTGGGAAACTGATTAAACGAAACGTACCAATTAGAAATTTAGATTACAGCAAAATTGAAAAAGCTTCTGGTGGCACTGTCCGCCAGCGTGCCAAACTGATACAGGGTATTGATAAAGAAAATGCCAAAAAGATAAACACTATTATAAAAAATAGTGGGGTTAAGGTAAAAAGCCAGGTTCAGGACGACCAGGTCAGGGTTAGCGGAAAAAGCCGTGATGACCTGCAAAAAATTATTTCAGCAGTCAGAGAAGCAGATCTGACAGTCGATGTTCAATTTATTAATTACAGATAATAGTTTTCTACAGCGAAAGAGTGAATACTCTTTCGCTTTTTATTTTACGATAGAGGAAGTAATCAGCATTTGTTGTTTCGGGATTACATACAGCGGTGTGACCGTTTTCGATGTAAAAGTTCGGTCCCATCTAGCCAAATGTTCTTTATTCCTTTATATTTATCCCCCCTTCTCACCAAAAAGCTGGCACTTCGATCCTAAAGTTGTCTCCTTCCTTGTTTTTCCATGTTTTTTCTAACCATAAAAAGGAATTATGAATATAGGAGTTATGAAAATGGAGGGATTTTTATGTCAAATAATAGTAAACAGCAAAAAAATGGATTTCCACCGCAGCACCAAAACCAGCAGCCAGGTACAGAAGGACAAATGAATCCGGAACCAGTATCAGTCGACCCTTCCTATAAAGGCAGCGGCAAATTATCAAATAAAACCGCCATTATTACAGGCGGTGATAGTGGTATTGGAAAATCAGTCGCGATTTACTTCGCAAAAGAGGGTGCCGATGTCGCAATTATTTATTTAGAGGAAAATAGTGATGCCAAAGAAACCAGACAGCTTATTGAGGCTGAAGGGCGCAAGTGCCTTCTTATTGCGGGGGATATCGGCGATGAGTCCTTCTGTAAAGATGCAGTTCAACAAACAATGGATGAGTTCGGAAAAATTGATATCCTTGTTAATAATGCAGGTGAACAGCATCCGCAAAAAAGCATACTCGATATTAGTGCCGAGCAGCTTGAACGAACGTTCAAAACAAACATTTTCTCTATGTTTTACTTAACAAAAGCTGTTCTGCCTCATTTGAGCAAAGGAGCTTCCATTATTAATACAGCTTCCATAACTGCATATGCAGGCAATGAACAGTTGATCGACTACTCATCGACCAAAGGTGCTATTGTAACCTTCACAAGGTCTTTGTCGATGTCTCTGGCTGCGCAAGGTATTAGAGTGAATGGAGTTGCCCCTGGACCAATCTGGACTCCACTTATCCCTTCAACCTTTTCTGCCGACCAGGTGGCAAAATTCGGTACAGACACACCAATGGGACGAGCTGGGCAGCCTTACGAACTGGCACCAAGCTATGTTTTCCTTGCATCAGATGACTCCACCTATATTACAGGCCAGATGATCCACGTTAATGGAGGAAAAGTAGTAAATGGTTAACGACTACATTGTTTCTAATAAAAACGAGACAAAGCGGTGCTTTGCCTCGTTTTTTTTATTATAATTTTGAACAGGAATGCCGTTCAACCAGGTTATGAGAAATAATTATCCGCTTGGTTGGCTCATTATTGTTTTCAATTTTTTGGATAAGGCTTTTGGATGCCTGATATCCAAGATCAAGAATATTTATATCAACTGAAGTTAATGGCGGCTTTGACATTTCTGCCAGCAAAACATTATTGAAGCTGACAATAGAGATATCCTCTGGAACTCTTATTCCCAGTTCGTCAAGTGTATTTAATACACCCAATGCCATGAAATCATCGGCAACAACCAATGCAGTCGGATGCTCTTTTAACTGCATAAGTTCTGCAACAGCTTCCTGCCCGCCTTCCCGAAGAAACTCTTCTTGAACAATATATTCATTCCGAAGAGGAATATTGGCATCTCTCAAGGCCCTCTCATAGCCTAATAAGCGGTCGACAGTTACCACTAAATCCAAGCTGCCCCCGATAAAGGCAATTTGATGGTGACCCAAACCAATCAAATATTCTGTTGCTTCTCTCATTGCCCTGAAATTATCATTATCAACATGCGTGATTTCTTCGACATGCTTATATGGTTTTCCAACCACTACAAAAGGAAAGTCTCTTTCCTTTAAATAAGAAATTACCTTATCCTCGACTTTAGAGTAAAGAAGGACCACTCCATCCACTCTTCTGCCCTGGACCATATGAATAACAGCATCAAGGGTTTCATCTTCCGATTTTCCAGTTGTCATATGAAGAGCATAATTTTTCTCGTGAGCCCCTTCACTTATTCCCTGCAGGACGGTCGGGAAAAAAGGATTTTGGAAAACCACATCACCGGAACTGGGCATTACAAGGCCGATTGCCTGCGTTGATTGGCTGGCCAGGCTTCTTGCTATAAAATTAGGATGGTATCCAAGCTGCTCCATCGCTTCTTTTACTTTTTTCTTTGTTTTTTCACTTATTCTTGGACTATTGGCAATTACCCTTGAAACAGTTGAAGGGGCAACATTTGCCATTTTTGCAACTTCTTTAATCGTAACAGCCATTCATTTCACCTCTTTCAAAGAAGTTACTACATTCTTAATTAATATTATAAAGTAAAAATAACTTTTTGATTGCTCTTTTTTTCAGCCAGGAACGGCTTTCCATTGATTAAAATATTCCATTTTTCCGATTTGCCATGAATGACGAATTCTATTTCACTCCAATTCGGTTTATAGCTACCTTTTTTATTAACATTTATATTAATTTGATTTTCACCGGACTGGGAAATATCAAACTCAGCCAAAATATATCTTCCAGCCTCGTAGTCGAAAGAAATTCCATCATCATCATAAAAATGATAAACAGCCTTCTCATTTTCCTTAAAATAAATATGAAGCTGAATTCTTTTGTCCTTTTTTTCAGAAGTAAGTTTAGGTTCTCCCAGAACAATAACCGACCCATGTTTAATAAAAATAGGCAAAATATCAAGTTCAGCCTGAATTAGATGGTAGGTGCCGCCTTCCCATACTTTATCGGACCAATAATCAATCCAGGAACCTTCAGGGAGGTAAACTGCCCGTTGGTTAGCTCCTGGCTGCATGACTGGTGCAACTATTACATTTTCCCCAAGCATAAATTGATCCGAAATCTGATAGGTATTGGTATCATCGGGATATTCAAAAAAAAGTGGCCTCATAACAGGTGTACCCTTCATACTTGCTTCTGCAAACAGTTTATATAATTGAGGAAGCCAAAGGTAACGAAGCTCAATATACTTTTTAATAATCTTTTCGTATTTCTCCCCGAATGACCAGGGCTCCTGACGAACTGAGCCAATGACAGAATGATTCCGGAAATACGGCGTGAAGGCTCCCGCCTGTGTCCACCTTGCGAGCAATTCACCACTTGCATCGTGAGCAAAGCCTCCAACATCAGTACCTGAGAATGTGACACCGGATAAACCAAGATTAAGGACCATGGGAATAGACATTTGCAAATGCTCCCAAAAACTCCGGTTATCTCCTGTCCAGACTGCTGAATATCGCTGGACGCCCGCAAAGCCTGCTCTTGTTAGCAAAAACGGTCTCTTGCCTTTTAGCCCTTTTTTCATACCGGAATACGTTGCCTCACCCATCATCAATCCATAAAGATTGTGAAACTCTCTATGCGTTTTAAGACTGCCGTCCTGGTTATGGACTACCTTCAAATCCATCGTTTTCGTTTCATTAAAAACAGCTGGTTCATTCATATCATTCAGATGCCTTCGATTCCTGTATTTGTATAAAAACGATGTTGTTCCCCCCACCACTCTCTAACAGGAGCTGCGGCAAAGTCAGGAAAGGCGCTCTTGCCAGGCCAAACATCACCAAAATAGATATTTCCTTCTAGGTATCGGCAAAAGTATTCTTTCTTTACTCCTTCTGAATAAACCGGATATTCAGGATCCTCTTTAACTCCTGGATCTACAATGGGAACAATACGGATCCCGTTTTCCTTAAGCTCCGTAACCATTTCTTCAAAACGGGGAAACCTTTCCCGGTCCACAGTAAATACTCTGTAACCATCCATATAATGAATATCAAGATAAATGGCATCAAGCGGAATCCCTTTACTTTTAAAAGCCTCGGCTAAGGCCAAAACTTCTTTCTCGTTTTCATAGCTGTATCGGGATTGATGGTAGCCAATCGCCCATTTAGGGGGAATCGGCATTCTCCCGGTTAGAAAAGTATATTGTTCTAATACCTCCTTAGGAGAAGGTCCAGCAAAAATATAGTAATCCAGCTGCCCGCCTTCTGCCTTAAAGGAATATTCTGATTGACTTGACTTGAGATCAAACACGGATTTAAAGGTATTGTCAAAAAAGATCCCGTGCGTATTCCCTCGTCTCATTGTCAGATAGAATGGAATTGACTGATAGAGTGCATCCGTTTCAGGATTATGGGGGGAATAAACGTCGGTATTCCACATTGTAAGTTTTTCCCCGCGTTTATTGAGAAATCCAGACTTTTCTCCAAATCCATAAAAGAAATCATCTTTATTCATTTCTTTAAAACAAAAAACTTCTTTTCTATGAGAATACGCTATCCCATGTTTTCCATCACTGACAATCTCACGGTCTTGATAATCGTAAACCTTTATGTGTAATGGAACTTTATTTATATAAATCTTTAACCGAGAGGTTTGGCAGAGTATAAAGTCTTCGCTTTCTTCTACCTTAAAATCAACCTTCTCCTGCTTTCCAATGACAGCTTGGCTTGAGGAAAGGTTTGTCTCCCCGAAAAAATTAATGACAAATCTAACAATATCTTTCCGGATAAAAATAAGCTTTAACTCTCCTGATTCAGTAGAAATAGAAATGCCTTGTTCCTCCTTCAAGAAACGGAGAACTCTTCCAATACTCAAGTATTCTGTCCCCGCATTGACATGACTCATATCTGCCTGGATGGCTGAGCTTGAATCATCTACCATGACTAATCCCCTTTTTCAATAAACCCTATTGTTTTGTGGCCCGCTTTCTTTTAACAATGAGGAAAATAAAGACAGCAAACGCAGCCCAAACTGCTGCAACAGATATAATTAGAGGGTAATTAAGGCCGGTCTTATCGGCAAGAACATAAATTTCTGCTGTCGCCCTATCCAGGATGATAGTATAAGAACCATCTTTGCTTTTTACCACATCCCCACCCAGAAGTCCGCGCAGTTCCTTTCCCTCAGCCAGCTGATTTCCCTTTAAGGTCACCGTTTGCGATTTGCTTGTATTATTGATAGCAACGACAGTTGTTTCCTTTTTGTACTTTCTTTTATAAACTGCCATACCGTTTTCTTCGTATAACTTTTCCATTGTCCCTCTCGTTAAAGAAGGAAGCTGCTGGCGAAGCTCGCCGATTTTAGTAATATAATCAATCAGCTCCTTGTCAGCCCTGAAATTCATTTGTCTGCGGTTATCTGGATCATTTCCACCGTTGAGAGCAATTTCACTTCCGTAATAGACAATTGGGATGCCAGGAGCCGTGTATAAATAAGTTAAAGCCATTTTCCATTGGCTTCCAGGGTTCTGCCTGTATTTGACAATATCACGAGTAAATCTTGGGGTGTCATGGTTATCCATAAAATTACCCATTAAATATGGATCTTCATAAATTTTTTTATTTCTCTCCCAATCACTGAAAAGCCAGCTAAGAGTCTGGTCTGGTTTTGCAAAAGCTGTACGCAGATGGTCGTTAAGCGGATAATCAACAAAACCATCTATTCCTGCTTTATCATATTTAGCTATGTAATTAGGATCGTTTGACCAAACTTCTCCCAGCAAATAAAAATCTTTTTTCTGTTTTTTAACTGCTTTTGAAAAGTCTGACCAGAATGCAGTTGGTACGTGCCTTACTGTATCCAGACGGTAACCGTCAATGTCAGTTTTTTTAATCCACCATGTAGCAGCATCAATAAGATATTTTTCAACTTTAGGATTTTCTGTATTTAAATCAGGAAGCCCATATAACCAGCCATTTTCAAGTTCTTTTTGATCATTCCAGTTAGCAATATCTTTTTGCTCGTGAAACCAGTCTTTCTTAGACGGATCGTTTACCCAGGGATTATTTTTCCCAACATGATTGGCTACAAAATCCAGAATAACTTTAATCCCGCGCTTATGCGCCTCCTTTACAAGCTTTTGAAAGGTTGCCATTGACCCAAAATGCTCATCAGGCTTGTAAAAATTCTTTATCCAATAACCATGATATCCTGGATCTTCATTATCAAAGATGGGAGTCATCCAAATAGCTGTAAAGCCCATATCCTTCAGATAATCAAGCTTATCAATAATTCCCTGGAAATCTCCGCCATGGTACGCAAGCGGATCCAGTGTATTTACATTCATATCATTTTTTGTATCTCCGTCATTAAAACGGTCCACCATTAAAAAATAAACTGTCTCATCCTGCCATTTTCGATCTTGCTTTTTTTCAGCTGCCTGTACCGGTAGTGATGAAAGAAATAGTACTAAAACCAGTGCTAAAGCAGACAATTTTTTTACCATTATTAAGTTACCTCCTAAAAGCATCCGTTGCTTGTTGCGTTTTGCACAAGAAACTTTAAAAATAGGGAAGGGGGAGATCCCCTTCCCTAAACTATATTTTAAGCTAATTGGTCCAAGTGTCCAAATAATTTCTTACCCTTTTGTTCCTCCAGCGGTTAATCCAGAAACAAAGTAGCGCTGGAAGGATAGGAATAGTATGGCAATCGGCACGGCAATAAGAACGGCACCCGCAGCAAATGTAGTAAACTCTGCACCAAACTGCTTTGCAACAAGGTCATAAAGTCCTACAGCCAATGTATATTTAGATTCCGTACGGAGCAATACACTTGCAATGATGAAATCGCCAAACGGAGCAATAAAGGCAAACAATGCTACGACCGCGATGATTGGAGTTGCAAGCGGCATAACGATCTGGAAAAAGATCCTTAAGTGGCCGGCACCGTCAATTTTTGCGGATTCGTCCAGCTCTTTAGGAATAGTATCCAAGTATCCCTTCATCAGCCATGTGTTCATTGGTATCTGACCGCCCACATATACACATATTAAACCGAGATGAGTATCAATTAGATGAGTCAGCATACCCAAGATATAAATGGCAATCAGAGCTGCAAAGTTTGGAATCATTTGCAGGATTAAGAACGTAAGCAAGCTGTTTTTCCTTCCGATAAAACGGTAGCGGGAAAATGAATAAGCAGTGAGACTAACCAGAATTACAGTGAAAATCATAGTTAGAATACTAACCTTTAAGGAATTAAGATACCAATATACATAGTTGCTTTTTGCTGTGTTAAAAAGCTCTTTGTAGTGGATCAAAGAAGCATTCTTAGGAATGATCGTTGAACCTGATAAACTCTGGCCAGGGTTAAAAGATGAACCAATAATCCAAGCCAATGGGTACAGGATAATAACAAACATAGCCAAGATTACCAAGTAAGTTAGCGTCAGTCGTGTGAATTTCTGTCTTTTTATATTCATATTACATCATATCCTCTTCCTGGAATGATTTCGTTCTCTTAAATTGCCATAGCGCCGCTGAAATAACGATTATGGAAAGCAGCAGGGTAATGGATGCAGCTTTCGAATATTCCGCAGATGACATTGTCAGGCGATAAATCCAGGATATCAAAATATCCGTACCACCAGCATTTTGCCCTGGTTCTGCCGGACCGCCTCCGTTAAATAGATAGATAATATTAAAGTTGTTAAAGTTAAACGTATATTGTGTGATTAGGATTGGTGCAGTCGCAAAAAGTACAAGTGGCAGGGTAATGCTCTTGAATTTTTGAAAGCTTGAAGCACCATCTACCGTAGCTGCTTCGTAAAGTTCATCTGGTATAGACTGCAGGACACCTGTTGTCATGGCGAAAATGAATGGGAATCCGAGCCATGATTGGATTAAAATCAAAGCAATACGTGTGTATAGCTTTTCAGTCATCCAAGGAAGTCCATTGATATGCAAGAAACCCAGAATATCACGGTTAATCGCACCAAAAGATTCATTGAACATACCTGCAAAAACAAGAATAGATACGAATGCAGGTACTGCCCAAGGAAGTATAAATACTGTACGGATAATAGCTTTACCTTTTACATCCTTCTGGTTAACGATAATGGCAAGAAAAATTCCTAGTGCTACTTGAAGAGTTGTTGCACAGAATGTCCAGACAAGGGTCCATGCAAGAACTCCAAAGAATGTCTGGCGCCAAATATCAATCTCAAAAATATCAAAGAAGTTTTTGATTCCTACCCAGTCTACCAATTTAGCAGGTGGTGAATGGTAAAGATCATAGTTTGTAAAAGCGAGTAAAATTACAAAGATGATAGGAAAAACTACAACAAAGATAAGCAATAAAAATCCTGGCGTCATAATTAAATATGGAAATCCATTGTCTACCAGGTTGTGATATTGTTCCTTAACAGTTGAAAGCGGCTCATTTTGATCCCGCATTCTCCCTGTTTTAAATGCATCACGCAGATTAAATGCGTAAAAGCCAAGACCGAAAACAACTACAATTATGGCTAGAATCCCATAAACTAAAAGGAATATAGAATGATCCCGCGGCAGTTCCTCTCCCAGCGTGACTATTCCCCATAATCCAATATTCAAGAGATCCTTGAATACATAAATAAATGCGGCAGCAAGGACAAGAAATGCGCCACCTTTTAAAAATTGTTTGTTATAGAGCTGTCCCAGACCTGGAATAAGTGATAGGAGCAGCGCTGTTCTTCGATGTTTGGTTGGATAGGATAATTCAGCAGACATCCTATATTCCCCTTTCTTTTTCTAAATGACTATTTTTTAAGCACAGATTCTTTATGAAGGAAAAAAGTATTTTTTCCCTCATAAAGAATCTGAACTCTGGTCTGTAAAAATAGAGGGCAGTACCTCCATGGAGGAGGCACCACCGCCATTTAATTACTTCTTGATTTGAGCTTTAATTTGTTCTACTGCAGAATCAAGAGCTTTTTTAGGTTCTTGTTTGTTTGTTACAACAGTTTGAAGAGAGTCAGCCATTGGCTTCCAAACCTGTCCCATTTCAGGAACGTTTGGCATTGGAACAGCGTATTGAGACTGTTCTGCTACAGCTTTTGCACCTTCGTCGTCTTTAATTGCAGGATCGTCAACTAAAGCAGTGTTTGTTGGAACTTCAGCAGTTTTTGTGAAACGGTATTTAGCATTTTCGTCGTTAGTGATGAACTCTAAGAATTTAGTAGCCCATTCCTGATTTTTAGAGAATGCAGATACATGCCATCCTTTAACACCCATAAATGTTTTTACGTGCTCACCATTTGGAAGTGTTGGAAGTGCAGTGATACCAATGTCAATTCCTTTGTCTCTATATGGCTGGAATGCCCAAGGACCGCTCATAACGGAAGCAGCTTTGCCATCTCCGAATAATCCGTCCATTGCAGATCCGCCGTTTTCGCCGATGATACCTTTAGGGAATAAGCCTTCTTTGTACCATTTTTGGATATACTCAGTACCTTTTACAGCACCTTCGTTGTTTAGGCCGATATCAGTTACATCCACTTTGCCATCGTCAGAAGTTTTGAAGACATATCCGCCCATACCGCCGATGATGCCGTGTGCGAAGTAGAAGTTATCCCAAAGTGCAAGGAAACCATACTTGCCATCTTTAGTGAAGCCTTTAGAAAAAGTGTAAAGATCGTCCATTGTTTTTGGAACTTCAGTCATAAGCTTTTTGTTGTAAATGAAAACTGGAGTTTCAGAAGACTTTGGAAGTCCATAAAGTTTTCCATCATAAGTTTCAGCATCAATAGAAGGTTTTGAGAATCTATCAGTTACTTTGCTGTCAACTTTTAATGCTGCAATAAGACCTTCAGTTGCAACCTGTCCAACTTGGTCATGTGGTAAAGTTACGATATCCGGACCAGTTCCGGCAGGACCATCAAGACGTAATTGGTCGCGCATTTTTGTAGCCATTTCAACTTCTTTAAACTCGATTTTAACGCCGTTTTGTTTTTCGAAATCTGCTGCTACTTTCTTAAGCCAGCCGGATTTATCTTTATCTTCCCATACAACCAGCTTTTCCGGTTTAGCAGAAGCTTCCTCCTTCTTGCCGGTGTTTTTGCTGCTAGTGTCGTCTTTCTTAGGACCACAAGCTGCTAATACACCTAGCATTAGGACGATCATCATAAAAATTGATAACCCCTTTTTCATTTGAACCCCTCCTGAAGAATAAATAAAAAATTTTGCAGTGTATAACCGTTTCATCTGAACAGCAATTCACTAATAAGCGCTTACATTCTGTGAAAACGATTGCACAATGTAATTTAATTATAATGCTTATCTCTAATTTGACAACTACTTTAAAAAAAAAAAAAAAAATTTATATCTTTCTTTTAGTAACATTTTCGACAATTTTAATGGGTAAGAATTTATCGTTGACATTGTTAATTTGGTCAAATAACCTATATATATTATGTACGGAAAGGATGAAATAATTTTGTTTAAAGAAGCCGTTTATCATCGCCCTAAAGAAAATTATGCATACGCTTGCACTGAAAAAGAATTGCATATCAGGATTAGAACTAAAAAAAATGATATGAAAGAAGTTACATTATTGCATGGAGATCCTTATGAATGGGAAGATGGCAAATGGAAAACCAAAACATCTCCAATGATTAAGAGCGGATCTGACCAATTATTTGACTACTGGTTTATCAGCATTGCCCCCCCTTTTAGGAGATTAAGATATGGATTTATCTTAAATGACGGGAAAGAATCTGTCTGCTATACAGAAAAAGGGTTCTATAATGAGGCTCCGATGGATGACACTGCCTATTATTTTTGCTTTCCTTATCTAAATAATGTCGATGTTTTCCGTGCTCCTGATTGGGTTAAAAATACGGTGTGGTATCAAATTTTCCCTGAACGTTTTGCCAATGGCAATAGCGAAAATGACCCCGAAGGTGCTCTCCCTTGGGGATCAGCGGAACCTTCCCGTACAAATTTCTTTGGCGGGGACCTTGAAGGTGTGATCCAGCACATTGACCATCTTAAAGAGCTGGGTATAAGCGGAATTTATTTTACGCCAATTTTTAAAGCATACTCCAACCATAAATACGATACGATTGATTATATGGAAATTGATCCGCAGTTTGGAACCAAAGAAACTTTTAAAAAGATGGTTGAAATATGCCACGAAAATGGAATAAAGGTTATGCTTGATGCTGTTTTCAACCATAGCGGCTTTTACTTCCCTCAATTCCAGGACGTTCTCGAAAACGGTGAAAATTCCCGTTTTAAAAATTGGTTCCATATCCGTGAGTTTCCGATCGTGACTGAGCCAATTCCAAACTATGACACCTTTGCTTTTACAGAATTGATGCCTAAATTAAATACCGAACATCCAGAGGTTAAAGAATATCTATTAGAAGTTGGACGCTATTGGGTCAGAGAATTTAACATCGACGGCTGGCGCCTGGACGTAGCTAACGAAGTCGACCATGCTTTCTGGCGTGAATTCCGAAAAGAAGTAAAAGCAATCAAACCAGAGTTATATATTCTCGGAGAGATTTGGCATGATTCAATGCCATGGCTGCGCGGTGACCAGTTTGATGCAGTTATGAATTATCCTTTTACTACAAATATCCTTAACTTGTTTGCAAAAGAAACAATTAGTGTTAATGAATTTATTGAAAATATGTCCCATGTAATTCATATGTATCCTCAAAATGTTAACGAGGTTGCTTTCAATCTTGTTGATAGCCATGATACACCAAGAATATTGACCGAATGCGGGGAGGACGTTGACCGCCTTAAACAGGTTTACAGTCTCCTCCTTACCTTTATTGGAACACCATGCATTTATTATGGAGATGAGGTCGGCCTAAACGGTGAACAGGACCCCGGCTGCAGAAAGTGCATGGAGTGGGACCTGGAGAAACAAAATCGGGATCTATTTGCCCACGTACAAAAGTTGATTGCCCTGCGCCAGGAAAATCCTCTACTGGCAAACGAAGGTCAGCTTTCCTTTATTCCTGGGGAATATCACGAAACCTGTCTTGCCTATACAAAATCTAATGGAGAAAGAACGGCTGTTGTCATCCTCAATACCGGAAATAATACCGTAGATTATGTTCTGCCTTTTAACCTATCTGGGAAGTCTGTTCGCAATTTATGGACAAAGGAAGAAATATCTGGAACTGATAAATTATCAATTCAGCTGCCTTCAAAAGGCTTTGCCATCCTTGAGTTTTAATGGTTTAATATTCAGAGACATATGATATTTAGAAGCGGGCAGGGTCCTTTACTGAACCTTGTCCGCGTTCTTTTGTTTTTACGGGGATGGGGGTTATTTATGGAAAAAACAGCAAAGAAAGTGACCTTGTTTACTATAACCTGGCCATTATTTATTGAAATTTTACTTTATATGCTAATGGGCAACGCTGATACACTTATGCTCTCCTTTTACTCAGACAAAGCTGTGGCTGCAGTCGGGGTATCCAATCAGATTCTTTCGCTTGTCATTGTGATGTTTGGTTTTGTTGCCACTGGAACTTCCATCCTTGTAGCACAAAATCTTGGAGCAAAACATGGGAAAAACGCAACCGAAATTGCGGCAGTCTCACTTGGAGCCAACTTTCTCTTTGGACTTCTGCTCAGTGCCATTGCATTTTTCTTCGGCGGATATCTTTTGCGGCTGATGGACTTACCTGATGAATTAATGAATGAGGCTCAAATTTTTTTGAAAATAGTTGGTGGTTTTTCTTTTATACAGGCATTAATTATGACAATTAGTGCTATTATCAGAAGCTATGGTTATACACGTGACTCCATGTTTTTAGCAGTGGGTATGAATATTTTAAATGTTACGGGAAACTCGTTATTTATTTTTGGATTATTAGGATTTCCGGTTCTGGGCCCTGAGGGTGTAGCTATTTCAACCACAGTCAGCCGTTTTATTGGATTTCTGTTTGCCCTTTATATTTTATTTAAACGGGTCCCTAGGCCCTTTCCTTTTAAGCTGATGTTTCGTTTCCCTAAGGAGCATATTGGCAATCTATTAAGAATTGGCGTTCCAGCCGCTGGTGAGAACTTATCTTATAATGCATCTCAAATGGTCATCACTTTTTTCATTACATCGTTGGGAACAGAGGCGCTGACCACGAAGGTCTATGCGCAAAATATCATGATGTTCATTTACCTTGGCAGTGTTGCCATAAGCCAGGGTACAGAGATTATGATTGGGCATATGGTCGGCGGTCAAAAACATGAAGAAGCCTATAAACGATGTTTAAAGAGTTTAAAACTTGCCATTATTATTTCTTTCTCTGCCTCATTGGTATTTTCTCTTTTCTCCCATCAGTTAGTTTCCTTCTTCACTCATAATAAAGAAATTGTCGCTTTAGGAAGTACGCTGATTTTACTAACGACTATTTTGGAACCCGGACGGTCTTTTAACCTGGTAATTATAAATGGCTTGCGTGCCTCCGGTGATGTCAGGTTCCCTGTCTACATGGGGATTCTCTCCATGTGGGGCGTCAGTGTCAGTCTTTCCTATATTCTTGGTATTCATTTTGGGCTTGGATTAGTGGGAGTATGGATCGCGTTTATCTGTGATGAGTGGCTTCGCGGAATTTTAATGTTAACAAGATGGCGGTCGCGAATTTGGGTAAATAAGGCTTTTGTTAAGGCGAGTTAAGGCCGGGAATTCCCGGCCTTTATTTAATATATTGAAAACATTCGTGTATAGTTGTAATATGAATCTGACAAATTGACATTTATAGCTCTGGCAGGCCGGAGGAGCAGGCCGTGCATATCTCCTCAACAGTATTCATTCTGTTGTGAATACGTGCATTTGCCCCTCGAAAGCGTGCATTCTTCTTTCATTTTCGTGCATTTCTTCCACGAAATCGTGCATTCTTTTCCTAATATCGTGCATTTTCCATTTAAAATTGTTTAAATATCTTTCTCACAGTCTATTTTTTGTGTTTTTCCTGTAAAATATCCTCGTTTTATGAGTCGCAAGACTACTTTACATAAATAAATTTCAAAAAACCATAAAGAGTTGGTAAAGAAGCATCCCCTTCCCAGCCCTTCTTAAAATTAGCTGCACTAAAAGACAGGCTCCATGACGATAATCCTAAAAAATACATGTAATAAAGGGATGGTATAAAAAAAGTGCCGGCTGCTACTACCTTTCTTTTCTCGATGAAAAGATCTATAACCTAATACTTCCCTCTGGAAAACACTTATTTCAAATTGATATCCTCATCCTTACCTCTTTTTATGGACTAGCTGTTGAATTTCGATTCAAAATTTTGTCAGCTCATCAAGCAGAGGAAACGGCTGGGGAATCCTTTTTCACAAGTGAGGCATCAAAGTAATCAGCTAACCAGCTTTTTCGCTGCAAATATTCTCCCCCCTCTCCCAATAGGGTATTTAGTTGTTTTGACTATCCTAAATGTCCTGCTTACAAAAAATCCTGAATTTACATTCAATTTAAAAGCTCCCCTGCTGTGATTTATACCCCGAATAAGGGACACGATTAAAAAAGTGCCCCCTTATTCGGGGTTTTTTGTGTTCCTCAGAAAAAATCCCGTTTATAATGAGTCCA
>NZ_JAAOEO010000034.1 GCF_011393025.1 Neobacillus terrae
CTACAAAAATAACCGGCTTTTCTACATTTTTGAATGGCCGTTCTACAAAAGCAAAGGAGCTTTCTACAATTCTTTGTGTTATCTACAAAAACCTAGTTCTATTCTTCAAAAAAGACCGGCTATTCTACATTTTTGAATGGCCGTTCTACAAAAGCAAAGGAGCTTTCTACAATTCTTTGTTTAATCTACAAAAACGCAGATCTATTCTACAAAAATAACCGGCTATTCTACATTTTTGAATGGCCATTCTACAAAAGCGAAGATGCATTCTACAATTCTTTGTTTAATCTACAAAAACGCAGATCTATTCTACAAAAAAGACCGACTATTCTACATTTTTTCAAGACAGTTCTACAAGTGGGAAGGAGCTATCTACAATTAATATATCCCTGGATCAAGCTGTAACACTACCCTCTGTTTCATTGTTTATTAGAGCTGCCTGTGGTTTAAATCCGGCTTTTTATCCCTTTTTAATTTACTTAAAAACTATTAAACTCCCCTCTTGTAATATTTTGTTCAAAATGTTTTTACAGATTTGTGAAATAGTGAGCAAACTTACCTCAAATCAAAATTAATAAACTATAATAACAGTGTAATCAAGTTATTAAAACTAATTTTCCTAAAGGGGTCTTCAATATGTTTAATCAAGTTTTAAGAACAAACAAAGTCTCTTCTATCCTCCTCACATTCATTCGGTTGTATGTCGGCTATGCCTGGTTCGAAGCTGGCCTCCACAAGCTCACTGGCGGATTTGATGCATCAGGATTCCTAAAAGGCGCGATCGCCAATCCAGTAAAAGGTCCAGACGGAAGTATTCTTTATGGCACTTATCTCACTTTCTTAAAAAGCTTTGCTCTTCCAAATGCTCATATCTTTAACGTTTTGGTTCCTTGGGGCGAATTGCTTGTAGGCCTTGGCTTAATTCTAGGATGCTTAACAACTGCTGCTATGTTCTTCGGTTTAGTGATGAACTTCTCTTATGTAATGGCTGGAACCATTTCTTCTAACCCAATGGACATTCTGCTTGGCGTCATTATCTTAGCTGCAGGCTTCAACGCTGGAAAAATCGGCTTAGACCGCTGGGTGATCCCTTTCATCCGCAAAACAGCAATTAAAGGAAACAACCAAACAGTTAAACAAAATGCTTAATTGAAAAAACACCTTATCGGTTATGATAAGGTGTTTTCTATTTATGAGACGGCCTTCATCAAAAAGGCCGTCACTCTTTTTCTAGATATTCTAGAAAACTTCTGGCTTACTCTTTTCTATTGCACCTGCAGGCTTACATCATCCACGAAGAAATCGGTCGGGTTGCTGCTGTCATTTGTTCCTTTGAAGGCGATTTGTACTGTCTGACCTTTGTAATTCAATAAGCTGTAACTCCGCTGCACCCAGCCGGACGCTGTGCCATCATTCAGGGTTAACAGTGTTGCGAGTGCGGAGCCGCTTGTATTTCGTACCTGTGCGTAGAAATAATCATAGGCATGGCTTGTTTCTGTTGTAGAAACATAAGTCCAGAACGTTAGTGTCGCACTTGTTGCGGTAGAAGGAATGGACACAGTTTGATAGATTGTGTCTGTACTGCTGTTATATCCATTTAAGTAAGCTGAGTAGCTGCCTGTATGCGGACGGGATGTATCAACAAGCTGATAGCCGCCTGTGCTTGATTCGGTCCATGGTGATTGGCCGCTTTCAAAACCGCTATTTGTAATTAATTGTGTAGCAGTGCCGCCTCCGCCTGTTCCACCTCCGGATGATGATCCATTGATATCGCGAATTAGGTTATAGGCGTCTGGTGTACCAATACCGGAGGCCATATCATAGCCAGCTGTTGCTGGATAGTACAGGTTACTTCCGCTTGTCACATCGTGGAAAGCGTTATAGGTTTGAGCTGTATTAAACATCTTATAAAGAGTAGGATTTGCCTGGCCAAGGTTTCCCTTACCGTTTGCTGCTGCATATTGGTTATTGAGAGCTGCGATGCCAGCCCATAACGGAGCTGCTGCAGATGTTCCTCCCACTACAGTCCAGGCTCCCTGGCTGTAGATGGAATATCCAGTGCTCGGATCAGCATCCGCTGATACGTCGGGAACCTCACGTTTTCCGTTCGAGTAACTATTTTGAACACCAGCACCAGATTGGAACGAAGGCATTGCATAGACCTTTGAAAGACCGCCGCCTCCACCAGTTTTATTGGTGCTGTTAGCCCATACTGATTCTGAGCTGTAAGATGATCCGCTTAAGTTCAAGTGTGTTCCGCCAACACCTGTTACATATGGGTCGTTTGCTGGGCTGTCAACCTCTAAAGTAGAACCTCCGGAATCATAAGCTCCATTGTCACCAGATGCAGCAAAAATACTTTGTCCCTGGGTAGCATATTGCTGGAATATAGTATGCAGGCTGTTCATTGTAGCACTGGAAGCATGCTGTTCACCGATTCCCCAGCTGACAGAAATTGATTTTGCTTTATTATCAGTTGCTATTCTTTGATAGTTATCAATTAAGCCTTGATCTGTGTTTGGCGCTTCATAAACGACTACTTGTGCTTTTGGTGCAATCGCGTTGATTACCTCAATATCCAGCTCTACTTCGACTTCACCCTGGCCAGCAGCACCGCTATATCCATCTACGTATACATTTGTAGGAGCAGGGCTTCCAAGACCATAATAATTACTATAAGAAGTAATATTCGAAGCCTTATATCCATCAAGTTCCATCACGGCTACTGTTTGGCCCGATCCTGTATAGCCGGCAGTTGCCAGCGGGCTGACATCATAAGCCCCTTTCAGCTCAGCTGGAGTATAACCGCCGGAAGGACCGCTGCCCACTCTTGGGTTAACTGCTGCGGGCTTATTACTTACTTGAGGTGATGGTTTTCTGATTTTTGGATGTGTGTAGTGCGCCTCATTATTAAGACCTTCTACATCCGTAATGACTCCTGCAAATTCGGCAGGTATTTCTGGAGCCTGTTCGTTCGCAAAATAGGTTTGGCCTTTTGAATTTTTATAGTTATTAATGGTTACTCCAAATGCATCTTCCATCTGTCCAGTTGTGCCATTAACTGTGATAAAAGCATTATTGGATGATACACCCTGAACTTCAAATCCTTTGCTTTTTAAAAAGCTTTTTACATTGTCCACTGTTTGATCTGTCGGTCCAAACTGACTTTTGAATTCGTCTGGTGTTAGGTACTGCTTGTAATTAGGGGAGGAAGGATCATTGAGACTGGCGATAAAACCGTCAAGCTTCTCACTGTTTCTTAATTGCAGCGCTACCGTTAAGGATGCTTTTGTACTGCGGCTGGTATGGCTAACCATTTTTCCATGTGCTGCTGCATTTGGTGCTGCACCTTTTAACTGAACGTGGCTGGGAGCAGCTGCGTAGCTTGGACCTCCAGACATCCCCAGTGTCAGGCTTAATACGGAAGCAGCAAGCGGCATGAAAATTTTGCTTTTTTTCATTTTTTCACCTCTCCATTTCCCCAAACAAAAAATCTCCAACATGGCGCTTTTTTACCATTTTGGCGGCCCGACTGCCGTGGAATCGTTTGCCGTCTTTCTTTAGGCCCGTGGCTTTGCGTCACCATCTTTCAATGGTTTTGCTTTTTTCATTTGGAATAATTTTTCCGATTATCTAGTATTTTAGCTAGTTAAAAATACCAAGTATATAAGTCTATAAGCATATTTACAATTAAAATTTGATGAGAAAATGAAGAGAGTCATAGGGAAATCAGCACTTCTTCCAATTAGGATATTTTCTCGCATCAGTCCATACTCCCAAAATGAAATTTTCCCAACCTCCAAGCGATCCTAAAGTCCCATATCTATCGTTACTTAACCTGTCACTTTTTCTTTTCGTAAACTTTGTTGTTTTTAATAGCAAAAATAGACTCGCTTTCCGCGGGCAATCCGCGAGCCTGTCAAACTTCAGCACCTAGCCCCTCGAGGTCGCTTCAGTCCTGACTTTGAAGTAAAGAACGACTTCATCGTCAGGCCCTCCAGCGCTTGTCGGGGCTGAACAAGGCGCTTCCGTTCTTCTTTCTCCTCGGTCGCTAACGACCTGCGGGGTCTCGCCTGGCTTGCTTTTCCCGCAGGACGTTGAGATTGCATCGGTGAATCGTCACCGCACGAAGAAAATGCAAATGCATTTTCGAGGATCTCGCCTATTTTTGCCTCACAATTCCTTCAAATTGCAACAATCTCTTAGAAAAGAGCCTTAAAAAAAGAAAAGGGAGCACATGCTTTTTCTTTTGCTCATTAAACGGTCACAATTTTCAACAAACACCCCTGACCTTTTGAACCCTTTTTTCTTATATAGAAGGTGAAAGGGTGGTGCAATAAAATGAATTTAAAATCGGGTAATATTGAAGGGTTTGAGCAATATTCACAGTTTTCATCACTTAAGGAATTTAACACTCATTTTGAAATGTGGATGTCAATACATAAGGTTGATTTTTCAAAAGGTGAATTGGTGGGTTTAAAAGGTCTTGTCCGTTTTGACGCTAAGGTTCCAGGAGTCTGTAATGCAAAGATTGGTACCATTTTAAAAGCAATTAATGAGGCCTATCATGATAATGGAATCTCACGATCTACCTTTAAGCGAATGGTACAAAAAGCTAAAGATTTAGGCCTCCTCACTGTTCATGAAACAGAAAGAAAAAACGGATCACAATCAAGCAATTTATATATTTTTAATCGTTTTCCATCAAATGAACCACCTAAAGAGGAAAAAGTGAACCACCGTAATAAAACCATTAATCTTTTAAAAACTAATAATCAAAAGATAATAAAACGTCTGGAAGAAACATCGAAGGAACTAAATTACACTTTTGTTAGCGACAGAATTCCCCAGCCATTTGTTCAATTGATCAAATACTTTTTTCCGGAAGCAAAAACCATCGAAGAATATTGGCATATGGTACAGATTGCTGCCTACCGGAATAATTACGAGAAGCAAAAGGATTGTGTTCTTGATATTGCCATTCAATCTTTCCGGCAGCTCATTCGAAAAATGAAAACAGCCAAGGGCATAAAACAGCCAATTGCTTATTTCTACGGAATATTGGATAACAAATTTGAAGAGCTTTTTGTTCAGGAGTTGTTTGAATTGGGAAATTGAGGAGTTATTTGGGGAATCAGTAATTTTAAATAGGATACATTAAAAAATGAGCAATATCTATTGCTCAAAACCTTTGCAGGGAGTGATGTATCATGGCTAGAAACAAACTTTTGGTTCCTGGATCCGAGAACGCTCTGGATCAGATGAAAGAAGAAATCGCCAGCGAGTTTGGAGTTCAACTTGGTGCTGATACGACCGCACGGGCTAACGGTTCAGTCGGAGGCGAAATGACAAAACGTCTTGTTGCCTACGGTGAACAGGCTTTAAGAAATCAGCAGGGCCAATAACCCTCAGATTTCAAAAGAGCAGCCCCGTGCAAAGCGGGGCACTCTTTTTGTGACGATTTTTTAAGCTATGAAAAACATTATGTCACTCAAGTATCTGTTACTTTATTTTTATTAAAGTTGGAGGAACGTCTCCCTTCAAACCTGCTACAAGATTAACTGCTCCCAGCATCGCCATTTTATATCGGGTTTCGTATGTGGCCGATCCAATATGTGGCAGTGTTACCACATTGTCCATAAAAAGAAGCGGATTATCCTCTTCAACTGGTTCTTGGGTAAATACATCAAGGCCTGCACCAAGTATTTTTCCCTCATGAAGGGCTTGAATTAATGCATCTTCATCCACGGTTTTACCTCTTGAAACATTAATAAAAATAGCTGTTTCCTTCATAAGTTCAAACTGTTTCGCCCCAATCAGTTTTTCCGTTTGGGCATTCAGAGGTGTCATTAGACAAATAAAATCGGACTGCTTTAACAAATCTTCCATCGAACAATAAGTGGCATCATACTTTTTCTCGGCATCTTCATTTCTGGAACGGTTATGGTACAAAATTGGCATATCAAAACCGAAATGTGCCCTTTTTGCCAGTGCAGAACCTACGCCGCCCATTCCGATAATCCCTAATACCTTATGATGCACATCAACACCAAACCATTTTTCTTCCAGAGTCCTTTCCCAATTGCCACTTTTCAGCCATTGGTCCAATTTGGGGATCCTTCTGGCTGTGGCTAAAATTAAACCCATAATGGTATCCGCTACTGTATCATTAAGAACATCCGGTGTATTCGTTGCCATAATGCCTCTTTCAGACAAAGCCTCCATATCAAAATTGTCATAGCCTACTGAAGTATTACAAACCATTTTTAACTCGGGTGCCTGATCCAAAAATTCTTTATCCACCTTTAAACCCGACCCCAATATACCCTGTGCGTCCTTTAAGCTTTCGAGGAAAAGAGGATAATTATGCTCATCCAGATTTTCAAAGTATGTAATTTCACAGCTGTCCTCGATAAAATCCAGAACTTTTTGATCAACCTTTTTATAAACGATTACTTTTGGTTTCATAATTAATTCCTCTCTCTCATTTGTTTGGAATAATTATAGTATATAACTCACCGTTCGTTAGAGCCATATATACACAATGAAGTTCACATTTTTTAGCCAATGGAAAGTTTATGTTAAGATAAAAAGAAGCAAATATAATGGATAAAAAACTTTGGAATTTGTAGTAAAGGAGTAATGGTATTTGGAAACAGTATCCTCTGTATTTAAAAAGAACTTCCATGTTGATTTAAGAGAGGTTGATTTTACAAAAAAGCTCAAGTTGAGTACTCTTTTCAGCCTTTTCCAGGATATTGCAAGTGAAGCATCTGCAGATATTGGGTTTGGGATTGAAGCCCTTGATAAAAAATTCGGGGTAGCATGGATCTTAACCCGTATTCGCGTCGAAATAGTAAGGAGTCCTTCCTGGGATGAGGAAATTACCATTGAGACCTGGCCGCTTAAACCAAGTAAGATTGAATTCGACCGGGATTATCTTGTGAAAGATAAAAACGGAAAAATTATTATTAGAGCTGTCTCTAAATGGGTCATTATGGATATTAAAGAGAGAAAACTTCGGCGAACAGACCTCATTGGCATCAAATATCCAGAGCACATAACAGAAAGAGCTATTGATGGCAAATTAGGAAAGCTAAAAGCTTTTGGAGAACTTGTACCAGCCTATGACAAGGTTATTGGCTATAGTGATATCGACTTTAATGGCCACTTAAATAACTCTAAGTATGTAGACTACATAATGGATTGCTTTCCTGTTGAAGATCATGTAAACTACTCCATCAAAACCATCGATCTCAATTTTAACAATGAAGCATTACCTGGTGAAACGGTAACACTTTGCAAGGACACCTCCTTTACAAATCAGAATATAATCTATATTGAAGGTAAAATCGCAGATAAGGTTGTTTTCAAATCAGAGGTTACGATTGCAGCAAAATAAAAAGCCTTCTAACTATAGTAAAGAGCTTCATTTTTTCAAAGAACATCAAAACCACATTCAGTTTGGCACATGAATTGTCACATAGAAAAAAGCTCAGAGTCTATTGCTCTGAGCTTTTCTTATTCAGGATGGTTTATCCATTAAAGCCCCCGTTAACTTAATAACACTTTATTTTTTCAACTCCATATAGTGAGTTGAACTTGGATATATATCTACCTTTAAAAATCCATAAGAAGTGTAAAAATTATCACCTTGTTTGGTATTTGTACGAAGTACCAATATTTTATAATACTTTTTTGCTTCGTTAATAATGCTTTTTAATAACAAGCTTCCAATACCTTTTCTCCTATACTCTTTATTAACATAAAACCTTCTCACCCTGCCTATAAATGGTTTATTTGAAAAAGGGTCTGGGTTTAGTCCGCCAATGGCAACTATTTCACCATTATTATTAAAAACACCATATAAAGCTTCGCCAAAATTGTTAAAAGTATTAGTGCCATTTAAAATCAAAAACTAATCTTTCTCCAATACGAAAACCCTCTTCTTTACTTTGCTTTATTAAAATGCTCAAATCAAGATTACATAGATTATCTATTTGCTTTACTTTCATTTATACCCTCCAGAAAAAAGTATTTCATCTGATTAAACGAATTTTCCTTTTTTTAGATTTTAACATAAATTACCTATTCCTTTTGTTTGTTTTTTATACATTAAATACAACCATCTGAAATAACACAATGACAATAGTTTTGGTTCATTTATTTGTTAATTCGGCAATGAAAACAGGAAGAACTCTTACAAATCCATAAAAAAATCGAGTATGAAACTTTGCGATATCATACTCGATTTTCCATTGTTAATTCGATTGTTTCTCCATGTTATTTGAACTACATACTTTATGCTTTCTTTCCTTTCTTCAAATTTTCAACAACCTCCAAACATGATATTTATCTGAATATTATGATAAAATAAACGGGCAGGTATCTTTTTAAGGGGGAAGGCGGATGGCGAGAATTCCTTATGTGGAGTTTGAACAGGCAACAGACGAGACAAGGCAAATGTACAAAAAATTAGAGAATATGAATGGACAAGTTGTGAATATTTATAAGCTTCTTGGCAACCATCCAAAGGCTCTACAGGGTTTAATGGGGTTAAGCTTGGCAACTTACCGTTCAGGGGAATTAGATCCCCAATTGGCGGAACTTGTTTACCTGCATACCTCGGCGCTTAACCAATGTCACTACTGAATACCGACCCATATTATGCTCGGTCGGAGCGTAGGTTTATCAAAGGAAAAAGTGGAGCAGTTGCGTAAATGGAGGGACAGTTCTGTTTATAGCGATAAAGAAAGGCTCATTTTGGAATACACTGAGGCTTTAGTTAAGGACATCCGTATTTCGGATGATTTGTACAAGCGTGTCGCCGAAATATTTACTCCAAAACAAATCATTGATATTTGTTTTACCTCCGGGATTTCTGGAATCATCAACCGCATCCATGGCACTTTCCAAACAGAGGTAGATGAACTTACCTTAAACCACAAGTTCGTAAAGGAAAGTCAAGATGCTTTAAAAAAGAATTCTAACTTATAGAAGATGCCTACTATTCCTATAAAAAATAAAAATGGAAGTATCCTTATAGAAAGAGGATACTTCCTTTTGTATGATTTTTGCAGAAATATGCTCGTACTCCCCGTCTAACGCGGTTTATTTACTAAACCTCTTAAAAATTAAGGTGGCATTATGCCCGCCAAAGCCTAATGAGTTGGATAGCGCGATTTCAATATCCTTTTTCTTAGCCACGTTGGGAACATAATCTAAATCAAGTTGTTCATCAGGTGTTTCATAATTAATAGTTGGAGGGATGATCCCTTCCTTAATGGCTAATAGAGAAAAGATCGCTTCAAGGGCACCAGTTGCTCCTAGCAAATGTCCTGTCATCGATTTTGTTGAACTTACGGAAAGAGTATACGCATGTTCTTTGAAAACTTCCTTGATGGCTAATGTTTCATACAAATCATTATAATAAGTGGAAGTTCCGTGTGCATTGATATAGTCCACTTGTTCTGGTGAAATACCGGCATCCGTTAATGCCATTTTCATGGACCGCTGTGCACCTTCTCCATCAGGTGCTGGTGTTGTAATATGATGGGCATCACCCGTTGCTCCATAACCAATCAGCTCTCCATATATATGAGCATCTCGGGCAAGAGCATGGTCTAAGTCTTCTAAAACCAATATCCCAGCGCCTTCCCCTATAACAAAGCCATCCCGATTTTTATCAAAAGGCCGGCTTGCTGATTTTGGATCAGGATTTTTCGAAAGAGCGGTCATATTAGAAAATCCCGCTACGGTCATTTCAGTAATCGTAGCCTCTGTTCCGCCAGCAATCACCATATCGACAACCCCATTTTGGATTGCTCGGAATGCATCACCTATGGAATTAGCGCCAGATGCACAAGCTGTGACTGAACAGTTATTGATACCTTTTGCACCAATTTCAATGGAGACTTGTCCTGCGGCCATGTCTGGAATAAACATCGGGATCGTAAAAGGATTAACTCTTCTTTGACCTTTCTCTAAAAATTTCCGATGCTGTTCCTCGAACTCACCCAAACCGCCAATTCCTGACCCAACCCAAACACCAACCCGCTCCGGTTGAATATCCACGCCAATCTGAATGCCTGCATCCTTTACAGCCATTTTACTTGCAGCAACAGCGAACTGACTGTAACGCCCCATTCTTCTTGCTTCTTTTTTATCCATAAATTCTTCTGGTGCAAAGTTTTTTACTTCAGCAGCTATTTTAACATCAACTTTTTCAATATCGAATATGGTTGCCGGACCAATTCCGGATACACCATTTTTTATGTTCGTCCAGGTTGTAAAAGCATCATTCCCCAAAGGAGTAACTGCTCCTATACCTGTTACCACTATTCTTCTGTTCATTTGTTGCCCCCCTTTTTCATTTTTCCATTATAATTCACAAGTAGTGTCAAAAAGAAGGAATTGGACTTTTAAAATTTTGGAAGAAAATAACCGTCGATTTATTTTGCTGACAAGGTTGTAGAATATTGATGTTTTTGTATGTAAACCACCCCGCTGCAATTCTTCCCAAACTTCCCTGCAGCCTGCAACTAGAACATCTTCTCACTAGGATAAAATTCGAATAAAAACAAGGCTGGGAAAAATCATTCCCAGCCTTGTTTATATTACCACTCGAATATAGAAGTATATGTCTTGTCCGATTTTTTCCGGTTTAGTGACCAGCTCATAGCCATGTTTGACGGCCTCCTCCGGAACACTTCGGAATGATTGCGGGCAATCTGCAATCACCTGTAACACTTCCCCGATTTTCATAGTTTTTAGCGCATCCAGCGCATAAATGACAGGATATGGTCAAGGCTCACCACGAATATCTAATGTATAATTCACATCAATCTCTTGTGACAAACTTTATGCCTCCTTTGGAGCTAGTTGCTCTGTCTTTTCTTGTTTAATGCCATTACCATAACGGAAGCGCTTTTCCCACCAGCTGGAGAGTAAGAACCAGACCGCTAACATGGCAAGCGTCCCAAGAAGAGCTCCTGTTGGACCCCACTCCTCGATTAAGTTCACCTTATTCCAGTTTTTCGTAAGAGCATTAAAGATGCCGAGATGATCCCAACCATATGCTAAGATGGTTGCACCTACGATATTTCCTGCACCTACGATCCAAAATAGTATTTGTCCTTCCATGGCACGATACATCATTCCTGTTTCACAGCCTCCGGCAAGCACAATACCAAATCCGAATAATAAACCACCAATCACAGTACTTGGAGCCGCCATTTTAATCAACTGGACAGAGCCGTTTTGAATATAGATAAATGTGATGACGACACTTATCATCATTCCAACAGCAATTGCTTTTGACATCACCGCACGTCCGCTTACCCATAGGTCACGAAAGGCAGAGGTAAAGCAAATCTGTCCCCGCTCAATCAAAATTCCAAATAGAGCACCAGCAATTGCACCAACACCCAAAAGATTTTTTCCCACTGAGAAGAAATAAATAATAATTCCAACGTAAATACATGCCAAAAGTAAACCTAAAATTGGTTGTATGCTTGCTTTTTGAACTCCCTTTTTGTCAGGCTTGACTGCACCCTTTCGAAGGTTTGGCTTTCCAAGCCACCATTTAGTGTTAACCACTTTAACACCAAAGTATGTTCCAATAGCCGTCATCACCATAAAAATCCAGGCATGAAAGGAAAACTGTGGAACTCCTGTGAAAAAAGCAGCCAGGTTACATCCAAGGGCTAAACGTGCACCAAATCCAGCAATGATCCCGCCGATAAACCCTTGGAAAAGACGGCGTTTTTGTCTTGGTACACGGATTTTAAAGCTATTGCTAAATAAAATCATCATTAATGCACCAGCGAGCATCCCAATTACAATCCAGCCATCTGTGCGATCAATTGGTGTTCCCTGAATTCCTACCAGCTTAAAATAAGCCCATTGAGACACATCTACTCCAAACCATTGAAGGATATGTCCTCCTAATCTAGTAAATTCCCCTGTTACCGCCCATACAGTTCCTGTTATGCCAAAATACAAAGCACTAATCAGACCGGCAAGACTGATGGCAATATAGGGATTCCAATACTCCTTAAAGATTTTTTGATACAGATTCATATTTAAACTGTCAACTCCTCTTATAAAGAAATATTTAGAGATTCTTTTATTACAGAATAAACATTCCAGCAATTCCGCTTAAGATCCCTAAAATGACAACCGAGCCTGCAACGATGAATAAAACTTTTTTTGGAAATGATTTTGCAACAAGAATAAGTGAAGGCAGACTAATTGATGGTAAAGTAATAAGCAAGGCTCCTGCTGGTCCTCCACCAAGGCCAAAGGACATAAATGTTTGGATAATTGAATGGGTGGTAGCAGCAAGAATGGATTTGTCGTAATAAGGAGACCATTTTACATACCATAACCCCGCAAGTGCAACGATTAAAAAGCTGACTACAAAAACAGCAGTCTTTTAGAACTTTAAAAGAATGTTTCAAACCCCCATAAAAATTTTTTATATCCCTCATAAAATTTTATCATAATAACACCCGAACCAATAAAATTTTTATTTTTCAAAACAGACAAAATTTATAACATAATTTTGATAACCATGTTTTATCGATAATTAACTTTATTTTTAGCGAGTAATCGTTGTTAAAAAGGATTTTTCTTTAACTTCAGCTGCTTCCTTATTTTTAATAAGAAAAGATGTTTTGAAGGAGTGATGTATTTTGTTATTATCAAAAGCATGGGGATTATAATTTAAGGCAGTAATTTATCCTGTCGTTGTTAATAATGGCTTATAAAGAATAAATACCAGGGAGATTTCGAAATTATGAATTTTAAAAAACTAGAGGCATTCATTACAGTTTTGGAAAAGAAAAGCTTTTCGGAGGCAGCTATCGCATTAAAAAGTTCACAGCCTGCCATTAGTTTGAAGGTAAAGAGCCTGGAAGATGAGCTGGGGATTGAACTTTTTGATAGAGGACATTCTGGCATTCAACCTACTTTACAAGGTAACCTGGTATATCATGCAGCAAAAGATATTTTACAAAGATGGGTACAGCTAAACGATGATTTGAAAGGATTTCACGATACTTTAACAGGGACCTTGGCTATCGGTGCAAGCACAATTCCAGGCACCTACCTCTTACCCGGCTGGATTATGAACTTTCGAAAGCTATATCCAAAAGTAAAAATTACAGTTGAAATTAGCGACTCGACAAAAATTTTAAATAAGCTGCTTGACCATCAAATTGATATCGGAATAGTAGGAGTGCAGCAGTTATCAGGCAAAGTGACATTTAGCCCGATTGCTACTGATTCCCTGGTATGTATAACTCCAAATGAATTCTCGCCCTCCGAAGCAGATGAACTGGATTTTAGCGAGTTAAAAAAGTACGACCTAGTTTTAAGAGAAGAAGGCTCCGGAACAAGGTTAGTAATGGAGGATTACTTTGCCTCAAATGGCTTATCGATGGAGGATTTCGATACTTCTTTTTCAATTGGAAGTACGGAAGGAGTTATTGCTGCGGTTGAAGCTGGTATTGGGATAAGTTTTGTTTCAAAACTGGCCGCTGCCCCAGCTGTGAAAGCAAACAGGGTGCAAATGATTGAAAGATTTAAACCTTTCCAAAGAAGGATTTATCTTTCTATACTGAACGAAACAGCAAACCGTCCAATTATCAAAGAATTTGTAGACTTTTTAGTAAAGAATAATTCCATTTATTAGAAAACACCTATTTGGATATCCATTTGCAGCTCCCACCGTGAGTGATACCTGAAATTCTAGTATATGTCTCACTGTTTTCCTTAATAAATGAAAGAACGGCTTCCCCCCGCAACCTAAAGTCTAGATGGCTTTCAGATTCCTGTTGCTCTTTTAAACTATCTATGTATTTAACGGAACATCCGATAGTATTAGATATGATCTCGGCAGTTTCACTAGCTCTTTTTAAGGTACTGCTCCATATAAAATCGGGTGGAAACTCTTTTAAAACTCGTTGTGACATTTTCTCTGCCTGGACAAGCCCATTGGGGGTTAAGGGCAAATCAGTAGAACCACTGTAATTCTTCTCTAAAAAAATCATCTTCTGATTCTCCGTGACGAATCAATAATATTTGCATTTCTTACCCTCCTCACTATATGGTTCCTAATTTAATTTCTATATTGGATTAACCTGCCCCCGTGAGTGGAACAAGAAAAAAAGACTACTCCTTAATAAGGTAAAGCATACGCTAGTTGAGGCAGTATTCATTAAGCCCTCACTTTCTTCTACTTGAAGATACTGCCTGTTTACTGTTCAGGAGCCAATACACCGTATCTCTAAAGACTCCTTTGGAATCTACTCTAAACCGAATATTACTATTCCGAGAGTCAATACCATATTCAATTTTCTCGTCACTTGCATACATCGTTTGGACAGCAATGCAGTAAATTCCTTGGGTTAATACTTTGCTATTTTCAAATTCTTTTAGTATATCCTCTGCACGAGGAACCTTTTTGCTTTGTTTATAGGTGTTATAGTAATAAGAAAAATTAATAACACCTCTATTTCCCATATCCTTAGTCTCTTTATTGATTGTTAAGTTCGGAAGCAATTTGTTAGTATCAATTGATTGTTTTAGTATAAAGTTTTCTACTAATTCATTCTCTTGTTTTTTATCAATGCGTACAGTCAAATAATAATAAAAGTTATTTTTAGCAAAGTCATATTCAGTTGGTGAGTTTTTCATTAATCGATACTTTTTTATAATCTTGTTTTAAACCGACATAACTCTAGGATGCTGTACAATATACGCCCCTTTAAATAATTCGTAATAAACATCATCACTATTTGCTTTATCAATAATATGTGAATCTCGTAAAAGAGTGATGAATGCGGTTGTATGATACGGTTTTTTAATTTCAATTGCGATTTGATGATCAATCCCCTCAAACCAATTGTTATCCCAATTTAGAAAACGAAAGTCCTCTTCTAACGAATACTTTTCGGATAGGTATTACCTTAAAGGTTTTTTTAGATCATTTTCTGTCATACAACCTGTTATTATCAACATGCAGAACAATAAAGTTATTAATAAAATCATAAATTTGTTAATCCCCCTATATCTCACTAATAGATCCCACTCCCAAATAATACCCCTCCTTTAGCTATTCTGTTCTTTTCAAAAAAATTCCTTTTTCCACTATGTTCCCTTTTTGTTGAATAAAAAAAGCCGGTTATTAGTATTTCTACTATAGGCATTTCCTGATCGACAAAACCTAACCGGAATTACACAATTGGTTACCCGAATGCCTCCTTTAAAATCCAGATTAGTAATAATATAACTAGTGTTCTTCTTACATAAACCTAGTCAGTTAGTATGAGGATGAAACAAAAGTGAAATATTTAAGTACAATTAAGTTTTAATATCTATTTAAAGGGTATATATTATGGTTATCATATAAATATGATGAAGCTAGTTAGGGGGCACAAAATGGAATCAAAACTCATTTTAAGGGAAGAAATAAAAACCTACATAGACGAAAACAGGGAAATGTTCGAGAATATGCTTCTGTCTGAAGCAATAAACGTTTCAGGAAAAATTAAAGACATTTTAAATAAGGGAAACATTGATTTATTAAAAAATGCCAGGAGATTGATTTTTTATGTAGTGGAACAAAAAGATGAAGAATTAGTCTCTTTTGCTAATCAGGAGGGAATTGCCTGGGCGACACATTCTTTAACACTTGCATTAAAATTAGAATGGGTACAAGCCATCAGAAGAACTTTGTGGCAGATTATAAGTTCAATCGATGAAACAAAGAGTATAACAAGAGCGCGCTCGGAATACTATGAACTCGAAAAATTAATAAATGACAGGGTCGACCAATTCCTTAATAGTTTTTTCCTTAGTTATTCTAATTCCAAGGATGAAATGCTCCTTAAACAAAGAGAAATGGTGGAACATTTGTCGGTTCCAATCATTCCTGTAAGTGGATCAGTTTCCGTCTTGCCTTTGATTGGCACCGTTGACTCATACAGAATTAAAATTATTGAAGAAAAAGTTTTAAACGATATAGCAGAATCCAGAATTCAGACTCTGGTTTTGGACCTTTCAGGAATAGCCATGATGGAAATGGATGTCATTGATTATTTGGAAAAAATATTGGCTGGTGTCTCCATGATGGGCTGCAAAGTCACACTTACTGGACTCAGACCTGACCTTGTTAGAAAAATGGTTCATGCAGGAATCCGTTTTGAAAAAGATGCTGAAACAAAAGGCACATTGCAGGAAACATTAAAGAAATATCTTTAATGGAAGAAAATTGACCGTTTATTACGGTCTTTTTTTATTTCCATCCAGTTAATTTACCGGTGAACCGCACAAATAGCTCTCCTTTGAATTTGTAGGATTAGCGAACCGCCTTAGCACTTCGTTTCCTCCAGAGGTCTCCCCTTTGGCCGCTTTTCTCGGAGAAGTTTCTCGCCTTCCGTTCCAATCAAAAGGGTGTCACAAATCAACGTTGCACTTTAACACAGCCTTTCTTTATTTCTTTGTTTCTTCCTTCACTTCTTCCATTCATAATCTTAAATTTCATAGAAAAACTACTTTTGGACACTTTCCCACTCTCACTGATGAGGATTTTGCGAATACAAAAAGGAAGTGTGAGAACTGTGTCTTGCTCCACCCTTTTTTAAAAAGCTAGATTTAAGAACTAGGATTCGATAATATAAATATTGAGAAAATTTTAAAAAAGAAGGAGAGTCATTCATGGCACAAGATTTAACTCATAATTATTATAAACAATTAATTGATTTACAAGATGTAGAAGGGCTAGAAGCTCAAATTCGGAGTTTACTTGATTTTCCGATCGAATCTGTTTCTGACCTAGAAAGATGGTTAAAAGATGAAAAGGATTTAATGATTAAAATCAAGGAGGCGATGACAGGTCACCAAGTGGACTTCTACCGGAACACAGAGGATGCGGAAATCAAGTCGACTTATCTTCACGATCAGCAGGTTGTCCAACCACTTTTAATGAAATATGAAGCAAAACTCGACGAGAAATGCTGTGAGTCTCCTTATTTAAATCAGTTAGATGAAAAACGTTACGGCTTAATGCGGCGCGTTCGCGAGTCCAAAGTTAAACTGTTCAGAGAAGAAAACATTCAATTAATGGTAAAAGAACAAGCGCTCTGTACTAAGTATAGTGAAATTATGGGGGGCTTAACAGTTGATTGGGATGGAGAGGAAAAGCCATTTCCGTTTATCCAATCTCAACTCGATAATCTAGATAGAACCGTGCGAGAAAAAGCTTATCACGCGATGATGTCAGCCCATCGTCAAATTAAGCCCGATATGGATGCCATCATGGACGAGCTCGTTCAATTACGCCATCAAATCGCCTTAAACGCAGGCTTTGAAAATTATCGTGATTATATGTTTGTGGCCAAAAATCGTGAGTATAGTGTCCAAGATTGTTATGACTTTCATGAAAATGTAGAGAAACATATTATCCCTGCTTGGAATCGACTCGCAGATGTTTTTAAGTCCAAGCTTGGTGTCGATACCTATCGCCCTTGGGATAACACAGCTAAATTGATGAAAAACCCACCATACTCCGAGGTCTCGACTCTTATGGATGGTGTTTCTGAAATGTTAGGGAAGACGGACCCCTATTTTGCAGACCGTTTCGATTACATGAGAGAGCATGGGTTACTAGATCTTGGAGATCGGAAAGGAAAAAGCCCAGGTGGTTTCTGTACCTCCTTACCTGTTTCAGGGGATACCTTTGTTTTTGCGAACTTTAGTCCATCCTTTTTCTCTCTGATCGCATTAATTCATGAAATGGGCCATGCGGTGAATGGATACCTCGAGTTATCCGAGCACGGTCCTATTGAAGACTATCAACACCGAATGGAAGTTGCTGAACTGTATTCTCATGGGATGGAATTGCTCTTATTGGATAAACTAGATCGTTTTTATCCAGGAGAAGAAGATTTTAAAAGCGCACAACGTGAAGAGCTAAGGCGTGCATTTACAATGTTATACGGCCCATTGTCAGGGGATCTCTTCCAGCATTGGATGTATACGAATCCTAAACACACTGCCAAAGAACGTGATGAAAAATTCTTTGAAATCTCGAAACGTTATGGCTTAAACCCTGTCGATACTTCTGGACTTGAGGACGAAATTGGGATGAGTTGGGCAGGCACCCTTCATTACTTCCAAGTTCCTTTTTATAATATTGAGTACTCCATCTCGATGCTTGGTGCTCTACAATTACTTGAGAATTATGGGAAAAACCCAGAGCAAGCTGTCGAATCCTTTAAAAAAGGTGCAAGTGCGGACTACAATCAATCCATCGCAGCAATTTATGAAGAAACTGGGGTTAGTTTTGATTTTTCGGAGCCGGCCGTTAAGCGAATGGGTGAATTCTTAGAAAAAGTCATTCAAGACATTCATTAACGAAGTGGGAGTACGGGGACAGTTCTTATAGAGGACAGTCGGAAGTTTTGCTCACAAAAAGGCACAACTAGGGAGATTATCTAGTTGTGCCTTTTTCTTTATTCGTCAATAGATCTATCCGCAAATTTCCGATTGCCCGAGAAGAATGAAGTTGCGGCCCCCAACCTATGGGGTTTCAATATTTTGATTTTCCATGTTTTTTTCTTTTGTTTTTTCCCTCACACCTTCCATTTCCCTTCAGTACAGGAATGCTGCCCCTTTAGCACAATAAGAAAACGGGTTAGTTGCAACCATCCCATCTTTAATAAGCCCTTGATAGTACAAGTAGAAATAATAATAAGGTTACTTTTTCCTACCAATATAAAGCAAGTGGCTTGAAATCCCTAGAATATATGGGTCTGTTGCTTTTTCTTTTATTAATTGATGATTTTTTTTACTTCTTGTTCACCTTTACCTTTCCAGTAATTCCAATTATCATTGTTTAAGATAGCACCTGCATTGGAACCTATTAAGTCCAATGTTTCAAACCATTGCGATTCCATAAAAGGATTAATGTCCTCAATATTAAAATAATACACACCCGGAAAACGTCCCTAATCCGCTTGGTTAAAGCATCCGGATTGAGAAAACTGAATGATCGTGTCTAAGTTATCGTTGGGTCTCCAATTTTCAGGAAATAAGAGAGATGTCAATATGTGTCTTATTCTAGGCATAAAAGCAACAAAAACCAGTCCATTTTTTTGGTTACCCTTTTTAATTCTTTAATTGCCTTTATACGGTCATTTTCTTGTAAATGGTACATAGGACCAAGCATTAATGATGAGTCGAATTGTTCATCCTTAAAATTAAGGGCTGGAACGGATATATAACGTTTGCTGTTCTTTCGTTTACTTTTTTGCTTGTTAATGGATGCATTGAGGGAATTCGTTTCTTAGATAAAAAATTGCAAAACTCCTAGTTGCAACAGAAAGAAAATAATTTACAAAACAAATAAGAAAATGCCCTTCTGATCGATAGGGGCTTTTTCAACTATAGCCCCCGGTAGTTCAAGAAGATTACCGATACGACCATTCCAGCCACCTTAACCAATAAAACCGCCAATAATAGCTCCTCCGATTACTCCTAAGCCAATGATTGGTAAATAGGCTTTTGTAATCAGTGCGTCTGGGAGGCTAATTAACAACCCTATCAAAATTCCTTTTGTCCAACCATACATAGGAAGAACAGTTACTGATATTAAGAAACCAATTGCAAAACGATTAATAAATGAACCAATAATAGCAATTCGTTTATCTGCAAAATTCATCGGGAGCATTATTAGTACAGATAATAAACCAAATATTAGACCTGATATAATTCCTAAGAAAATGCTGTTCATTGGTATTAAATATCCTTTCTCTAACTAACTCATCAATTGATATGATTCTTTTAAAAGAACTAAAAACTCTTGATTTAGGTCGTCTATACTATGGAACCTAAAATTATTGTGAAATCTGTTTTTGGAAACTTGTTCAATTTTAGTAATTTTCTCGTGCTCAATTTGTTGGTTTGTTACTAAATTAAAATCTAACCATTTCTTTTTTGGATGAACTCCTCCGAAGGAAGATTTATTCAAAAGATGAATAGAAGTCTTTTTAAACTCAATTTCAAACGGTCCTATTTCTTTCAATAAATCGAGTATTTCAGAATATATTTTATGAACATTAGATGCCTTATTTGAGAATAATTCATCTTCTGACATATTGTCATCGCCTTCTTTCTCCTTAAAATATAGTTTCTATTATCATTATTTTGCCTCATTTTACATCACTTTACCATTATCGTTATTCAACTAAACTCCCTCAATGAAGAAAGGAAAATCTCCCGTTTTCTCCTGTTTTCTTAGATTTTCATAGTAGTTTACCTTACGGTAAATGTTTAATAGTTGGGGAATAATCACTGGAAAGGATAAAATTGGACTTCTAAAGGTTAGTTTAGGAGTGTATTCTTCCGAAGACTTCATTTTTGACAATATAGTGGAAAATGCTGATAAGGCATTGTATATGGCGAAACAAAATGGAAGAAATCAGGTTTGTTATTTATAGAAATAATTTTGCAATAACAATCCATTAAAGCAGCAAAAACCGGCTTGAAATTAAATCAAGCTGGTTTCTAGTAACATGATATCACCTTACTACCATTCGGCAATGCTTCCATCCTTATGGCGCCAAATTGGATTTTTCCAATTATGGCTGATCTCTGCTTGTTTTCTTAAAAATTCTTCATTGATTTCAATTCCTAATCCAGGACCTTGCGGTATGCTGACAAAGCCATCTTTATATTCAAACACGGATTTATCGACGACATAATCCAGCAAATCACTTCCTTGATTGTAATGGATACCTAAACTTTGCTCTTGAATAAATGCATTGTGTGCTGTCGCGTCGACTTGCAAACAGGCTGCAAGCGCAATCGGTCCTAATGGACAATGGGGTGCAAGTGCGACATCATATGCTTCGGCCATAGAGGCAATTTTTTTACATTCAGTTATGCCGCCTGCATGGGATAGGTCTGGCTGAATAATATCGACATAACCCTCCCCAAGTATTGACTTGAAATCCCAGCGTGAAAACATCCGCTCTCCAGTTGCAATCGGGATGGATGTATGTTGGGCAATTTCTCGTAAGGCTTCATTATTTTCACTAAGCACTGGTTCTTCTATAAACATTGGCCGGAACTGCTCTAGTTCCTTAGCAAGAATCTTCGCCATTGGTTTATGGACCCGACCATGAAAGTCAATCCCGATTCCTACATATTGCCCGACCGCTTCACGTACCGCTGCAATTCGTTCTAGCGCTTGATCGACCTTTTCGTAAGAATCAATATACTGAAGCTCTTCCGTTCCATTCATTTTGACAGCCATAAAGCCAGCATCGACCACTCTCTTTGCGGCTTCTCCCACATCAGAAGGACGATCACCGCCAATCCAAGAATATACCTTAATCGAATCCCTGCATGCACCACCGAGCAACTGATAAACAGGGGCATTAAAATATTTTCCTTTAATATCCCAAAGCGCCTGATCAATACCCGCAATTGCACTCATCAGGATTGGGCCGGCTCGATAAAATCCGGAGCGATATAACATGTTCCAATGATCTTCAATTCTTTGCGGATCCTTACCAATTAAAGATTCCATTAATTCCTCGACACAAGCCTTAACTGTAGATGCCTTTCCTTCAATTACCGGTTCACCCCATCCAACGATTCCTTCATCAGTTTCTATTTTTAAAAATAACCAACGCGGCGGAACTTGGAAAAGCTCAAAACTGCGAATTTTCATCTAATACACTCCCTATAAAATCTTTCTATTTCAACTTGTTGTCATTCGGTAAAACCCAAATGGTGACAATTCGATAAAATCTCAGTTGCTCCAAATACGAGTGAATATTCTACTTGCTGGTCCTCAGCCTCAATAATTTTCCACTTATGATTCATATACCTTAATAAATGAGTAAAGGCCTTTCTTAATGGGTTTGAACCTCCGACGATCAGCCAATCTATCTCGTCAATTTCTTTTGCCGATTGAGAAAGAGCCTGCAGATCATTATAGATAACAGATCCGGCAAAATAATTTGCCCGCTGATTTTCATCCAGCTCAGTAAATAAATCCAGTAAGCGAATATGATAAAAACTCCTGGTTAGCCCATATTGTTTCGCCGCTTCATATCCGTATTCGAGCATTTTCTGGTCGATTTCCACAATCAAGCGTGTATCCAATGAATCAGAAAGAATGGTCTCCTTTTGGATAGCTTGAAGGGTTTCCCCTCCTAGTGTCGATACACAAGACAACAAATACTTCTTTTCATCCACAGCCACAAATTTTGTATGGGATCCTGGAAGAACGATCATTCCCCTACCTTTCACTTCAAACTGTTTGAGCAGACCAAAGGACTCTACTTCTTCTCCGCGCAAAACATCAAAACCGTTAATGGAGACTGGCAAATCCTTATCACCTATAGAATTTACTTGGTTTCTCATCCCTGGAATAAATACACAAGGAATTTGGAGAAATTCTTCAAGCTTTTTCACTTTTGCTGACTTTGCAAAGTCAGCCATTCCTGCAGGGCTGGGGATATGAGGGACTTCATAAATGCCTAAATTGGATGTAATCATACCAGAAGCAGCCATGTACTCAATATCACTGGCTCTTAATTGATTTCTAGTTAATAATCTTTCCAGTCCCTGTTTTAAATGGGCTTTTAAATTGGTATTGCTGCCTGATATGGCGGTGTCCCGTACACCAATTCGAATTTTTTCGGTGTCGAGAACTTCACAAGTTGTATTGTCGTATAGCCTTAATCTAGAATTCGTCGTCCCAGAATCAATCAGGATTACCTTCACTTTGACCACCGCTTTTCTCATCAATTCAATTTTGAGATTTAACTTTATTGACAATTTCTACGAAGCTAGCTGCCCGTCTTTCAATTTCTTCGAAGTCACATTGTTTTACTAGTTTTTCATCTACGAGCGAACTGCCAATTCCTAGAGCACTCGCTCCAGCTTTTAAAAATAAACCTGCATTCTCTAATGAAATTCCCCCGACAGCCATTGTTTCCACAAAGGGTAACGGTCCACCTAAGTCGGTCAAATACTTAGGACCCAACTGTCGAATCGGGAAGATCTTTACCATTTGTGCACCGTATTCATAAGCTGTTAACACCTCAGTCGGAGTCATGACTCCCGGGATAATCGGCAAATTATATCGATTCGCTGTTTCAATGGTTTCCTTTTTTAAGGTTGGAGTAAGGATGAAACTTGCTCCAGACATAATCGCCAATCTAGCAGTCTCTGAATCTAATACGGTTCCTGCTCCGATTAGCAACTCTGGATACGTTTCTTTTATCCGCTCAATGCCTCTAAGAGCACCAGGGGTATTCATCGTGATTTCAATAGCACGAATGCCTCCATGATAAAGACTCCTAGCTGTATTTTCTAACCCCTCTAATGAGTGGCTGCGTATAATTGCAACCAGTTTTACTCTTTTTATTTCCTCTAATGACGAGGTGCTCATACCACTTCATCTCCTAATAGCTGTGTGAGTTATCCTTTTACACTGCCTCCCGTTAGCCCAGCAATAATATATTTTTGGGCAAAGAGCGCCAATATAAGTACAGGTGCTGTGATGATTACGGAAGCGGCCATGAGACCACCCCAATTTATTTCTGAATAGGATATAAAATTAAAGACAGCAATCGGTAATGTCTTGGTATTGTCTCCTGCAAGAATCAATGAAAACATAAAGTTATTCCAAGAAAAAATAAACGCTAAGATGGATGATGTAACAATTCCCGGTCCCGAGATTGGTAGCATCACTCGGACAAATGCAGAAGGGATGGAACATCCATCAACACGGGCAGACTCCTCAAGTTCGTGCGGCAGCCCTTCAAAAAACGGTATCATAACCCAAATAATAAATGGCATCGTCACAAGCATGTGACTAAGAATTAGAGATGTATAAGTATCGATTAAATGCAATTTCGAGAAAATAATAAACCATGGAATAAGGAAAGAGATACCAGGGACAATTCTAGCAACAAGTATTAAAAGCCCGAGCCCCTCCTGCTTGTATCTTGCAATCGAATAAGCAGCCGGTAATCCAAGAATAAGGCCAAAAACGGTCGCTCCTACTCCAACAATAAAACTGTTCCAAATAAATGAAAGAAAAGAATATTTATTAAATACACTTATGTAATTACTAAAATTAGCGGTAATTTCAAATAGTTTTGAAGTATCCAATATTTGTACTTGCGTTTTAAATGACGCAAGGAGCATCCATAGGAAAGGTAATAAAAACAAAAACAGGGATAAGTAGACACCAGCATGAGTAAAGATAGATTTAGTGGTATTTGGTTTATTTCCACTCATAAGTTAACCCCCGCTCTTTTCCGTAAAAGTATCGTAAAAATGCTGATGGAAAGGACGATAATGAAGAATACCATTAACAAGGCAGACGCCTGACCAATTTTAAAATATTGAAAACCTAAAACGTAACCATAAATATTAATTGTCTGGGACGAAGTACCAGGTCCACCCTGGGTTGTTGCGTAAATTATATCGAACGTTTTTAACGCATCAATCATTCTTAAAAGTACAGCAGAATAAAGTGTCGGCTTCAATAAAGGAAGTGTAATTTTAGTAAAGGATTGCCATGTATTTGCTCCATCAATCATAGCAGCCTCATAAGGATCTTTTGGCAAAGATACAAGACCAGCCAATACAATTAAAGCGATCATAGGTGTCCATTCCCAAACGTCAATAAATATTAACGAAGGCATAACGAGATTCTGCGATGTTAACCATTCCTGACCTGGGAGACCTATTTTTTCTAAGAAAACATTGGCGATTCCAATATTAGGTTCGTAAATAAGAACCCATATTAATCCCACTGCAACAGGGGTTGCAACCATTGGCAATAGAAACAATGTTTTTACCAGACCCTTGCCGACGATATTCTGATTCATTAAAATGGCTAGCCCAACACCCAATACGGTTTCAACAGTAACTGCCACAATGGTAAAATAAAACATAAGTTTCAACGAGTTAATAAATAGTTCATCTTGAAATAAATTGAGATAATTTTGAAAAGCTACCCATAGCGGCGGAGTAATATTCGACATACTCCATTCATGAAAACTTAACCAGAATGTATACCCTACAGGCGCGACCATCATTAGTGCTACAAAGATCACAGCAGGCATGGTAAAAACCCACTTGATGTTGCGATCAATCCAATTTGTCATACTTCTGCTCCTCCTTACCAATGATAATTGCCTTTAAAACAAACGGCTTTCCGAGAGCATCCAGCAGTCAAACCTAGATTGCTAACCGAAAGCCGTTTCCTATTAGGAAATATCAGTTTTATTATTTCTCACTGTCGAGAATCTTTTGGAATTCTTTATCTGCTTTTTCTGCAGCTGCTTTGACGTCTTTCCCTTCAATCCCTGCTAAGATGACATCACCAATCACGTCACGTGCAGCACCTACATTAATAAGAACTGGACGATCATAAGGGACTGCCTCAGCTTTACCATTCGCTGCAATCGCTTCTGCTAAATCTTTCGGGAATTTCGCCGTTCCTTCTGGAGAGTTCCAGACAGAAATACGTGCACCAGGGTTACCTTCAGTTTGAAGCTTTAATACCATTTCTTTACTTTCAACCCATTTAATAAATTTCCATGCCGCATCTTTCTTTTCGGAATTAGCTCCGATACCAAGTGCCCATGAAGTGATGTTATAAGGTTTTATACCCTCAGGACCAGCAGGGAATGGAGCAAATCCAACTTTATCTGCTACCTGTGATTTGGCAGGATCAGTTGCATTCGTAAATAAAGATGATGCATCAGTATAGAATGCTGCATGTCCTTGGGTGAACACTGCCATTGCTTCTGGCCAACTCATGTTTAATGTGCCTTTAGGACCATATTTATTTAGCATTTTCCCATAGTAATTAAATGCTTCAATTGCTTCAGGCGATGTAATAGTTGACTTGCCATCCTTCATGAAATCGCCGCCAAAGTCATACAAATAGCTTGAGAACTGTGTAACTGCTGCAGCACGCTTACCGCGAGAAACAAACCCGGATACGCCTTTTGCCGGATCATTTAATTTCTTTGCGGCTGCTTCAAGATCTTCAAGAGTTTTTGGAACTTCTAGTCCAGCCTTTTCTAGAAGATCTTTTCGATAGTATAAAACTTCTGTTTCCGTTACCAGAGGCAGCCCGTAAAACTTTTCTCCATCCTTAACACTTCCAAGGGAAGAAGGAATAAAGTCGTCTGTGTAACCTTTCTCACTACCCACATAGCTGCTCATCTCGGCAAAATATCCGCTCTTATTGTACATTTTTCCATCTTGAAGCGGACGGAACATTACAACATCAATCCCCTTTGAGTTGGAAGCAAACTCAACGGATGTTTTTTGTGTGAGTTGATCCTCAAAGTAGCTGTCAATCTTAACCTTGATTCCTGTCTCTTTCTCGAATGCAGGTAATTCCTTTTTAATAGACTCTGTCCACGGGTGATTAGCAGCCACCACGCGAATTTCCTGTACTTTTTTCTCTGTTTTATCAGCTGACTTAGAATCAGATGATGTTGCGGATTCTCCACTGCAGCCCACGAGCGCAGAACTAATCCCTACAACTATGGCTAGATAACCAGCTGCTTTTTTAAGACCCACCAAACTACTTTTCATAATCTTCCTCCTATTTCTAATATAAAAATAATTAAAAAAAGTGATAACGCTTTCATTATATGGTTAATTTTTTTGTAGCAAATACCTATTTAAGAAGAGGGGTTTGTGAATTTAGCGCTATCAACAATATGTTAAATGGTTGTTAAAACCATATAATGACTATATAAATAGATTTTTTTTAGGTGAGGCATATCCTTTGCTGTCTATGTATCTACTATAAATTATTTATAGAATATCGAAGGTAAGTGGCATACCCCCTCTTTTCAATAAATGTACGCTTATTAATTCGTGTATCGGTATCCAATACTGCATGATATTTTACTAGCGGTATCGAGCAACTTTTCCACAATCATTTCTTTTTGCTTAAGCATCCGTTCTTTTGGTCCTGCTACACTAATCGCGGCTTGAATGGTGTTTTCAACTCCAAAAACAGGAGCTGCAAGACAATAGAGTCCTTCTTCATTTTCTTCGTCATCAATGGAGTAACCCTGATTTGCAAAACATTCTAACTGCTGCAATAGGTCTTCCTTTTTTGTGATAGTTTTTTCCGTGATAGGCTCAAGTCTTAAACTGCTTAAAATTTCACTTTTCCTATTTTCCGGAAGAAAGGATAAAAAAGCCTTACCCAAACCAGTACAATATAGAGGCTTACTCTTTCCCGGCTCAGCAGTGGTACGTATAGAACGATTACTATTAATTTTTGCTATATACGCCAATTCAGATTGATCTAGAATGGCCATGAAAACAGTTTCCTGGACCTCCTCCATCAATTCTTTTAGAAAAAGCGAACCTTGAACAGAAAGATCGAATGAATCCTTAGCTGCACTGCCAAGCTGGATTAACTTTGGACCAAGCTTATATCTTCTAGTATCATCAGCAGTCAGGTAACTGTTCGTGTAAAGAGTCTCAATCAAACCAGAAGTACTGCTTTGAGGAAAGGATAGCATGTTGCTAATTTCTTTTATCGTTAATCCTTTTGGATGATGGGCAAGTAAATCAAAAACCCTTAAAACACGTTCAGCCGATTTTACCGACAAATTCTCATCCCCTATACATCACATATGTGATTTTAAATCCTATATATGATTTATGTGTTTATCATACTATACGATACATCCTCTTTCAATAACTTTTTTAAATATTAAGTCAAATGATGTTTGCTGTCCTTTTTTTGAAACAGTAAAAAACTCCTTCATCTTGAGATAAAGGAATTTACGTTCATTTTTAATTGAACAGGATTAGTTGATTTCGGCTAGTAAAGTGCTTGTAGAATGTCTTCTTATGGATGCAGATAAAGTTAATTCAGTAATAATAAAAATAAGACAATGGCCGGCCAAATCCATGCTCATAAAAGATTTCACATCAAATACAGAAATCTGGAAAAGGAAGAACCAACAATAGACAGCCGAAGGCAAGCAGCATTCAACAAAGTGAGAAGGGCAGGCAAATATGTCCGTGTATTTGAATAGGCATAACAGAATAATCCCACCATTGATGCTGAAAAAACTTTTGAAGTAATGCACCACTGATATATTCAAAGAAGCCAGGAGAGAAAAAACAGGACAATATCCCGATTTCAGATAACGAGGGAAATAGAACTTAACCGATGGGGGAAGAGGAAACTGGCCGGCTATTCCTAATAATGATAATCTGATATCTACATTTACCTGATTCAAACACCAAAAGAAATTTCTGCTAGTTTCGGTTATTAGACAAGTATTAATAAATCACAATGCGCCATCGGAAAATGGAATTACAAGAAAGAATATTCCTAAACCCTGGATATCACCCACCTTATACACATTTGTCTTAAGGGCATAAAAAAGAGGACGCTTCGCATGATTTATACCCCGAATAACGGACACGATTAAAAAAGTGCCCCCTTATTCGGGGTTTTTTATGTTCCTCAGAAAAAA
>NZ_JAAOEO010000035.1 GCF_011393025.1 Neobacillus terrae
CCTGGGTTGAAAAAAGCTCAATTACTTGTACAAGTCGCTAAGAGATCCATTGGTTCCCTACAAGCACTGGATGCCTACAAATTTCATTTGGAACAATTGTTAGAGGAGTATGATCTAGCCGTAAAGCAACTCGAAAGAGTTGAAAGACAAGTAACCGATGTACTGACAAAGATTCCTTACGCTAAGAAACTACTTATGATAAAAGGTATTAGTGAAATATCGTTAGCTGGCATTCTTGGGGAGGCAGGAGATTTAAGTGGTTTCTCTCATGGAAATTCTCTACTTCGCCACGCCGGACTGCATCTGGCTGAAGCAAGTTCAGGAAAGTGGAAAGGGCAAATTGTGATTTCTAAACGGGGAAGATCCAGGCTTCGGCGTTTCCTCTACCTAGCCACTATGAGCCTTGTGATGAACAATCCAGAATTTAAAGCCCTACACTCTCATAATGTGAAAGAGAAAAAGATAAAGAAAATGAAATCAATCATGAAACTGATTGGCAAACTTGCGAGGATATTGGTAGGAATGGCAAGACGAAATGAGGCCTACTGTCCGGATAAACTTCAATCTCTATTACCACAGGCAGCTTAAAAATAAATGAAATAATAAGAAGCTAGATATCGAGTATTGGCTTATTCGCAGGATTTCAAATATGTACGGAGTACCAGGTTTCTTCAACAAAAGGGCTCTGACCCATCAGGTTAGCATAACTGGCCTCCACCCCTTGGATAGGTATGACGAAGGAATGAAAGGGCCAATGGACCCGTTGAGACATGGGAGGGAAAACCTCCAGGGACGGCGTGGAGAATGTACATCATATGGTAAAATGTGGAGTTTTGTTTAACTCCTTTATTTCACTATGCCTCCACGAAGCTATTATAATCTCAACCTGTTCCTTATAAGCGTTCTCTTATTATAAAAGGGTATGAAATCCTGCGAATAAGCGAGTATTTGCGAGAAAATCGTATTAAACTGAGGGAGTTGAACAACAGTTTGTTTGCTTTTAAGCACCGTAATAATAAAACGTATTATTTAATACAGCGGCAAGAGCAGCGACTTCCTGCGTCGTTGATTTTATAATAATAGTTTTCAGAAATAAATAACCATTATGCTGTTTCAAACGGGGAATGGAACACTTTGCATACAATCTAAATAAACAAATCTTTAATCTGGTAAATTGTGATAGTAAAGTATTATACTAATAGTAGTCAGAATAGTTAATAAATAATATGAAATCAGATAAAGAAATTCAAATATTTGAGGAGGAATAAAAGATGGAACATATTATTATCGAAACGAAAGATGGGGTCCGTACAATAACACTTAACAGACCGGAGCGCCTTAATGCCGTAAATGATACACTTAGTAATGAGATTATCCAGGCAATATCAGAGGCTTCTGCTGACGATGAAGTCCGTGTCATTGTCATTACAGGTAGTGGACGAGGATTCTGTGCAGGTCTTGATTTGACCGATTATGCGAAGAGAAATCCAGACGCTCAATCTCGTCATCAAAAATTAGATGAATTGGGTTGGGTAGGTCATCAAGCATTAGAGATTGTTCATTGTGATAAGCCAGTTATTGCTGCAATCAATGGGATTGCGGCTGGTGCAGGATTCGCGCTAGCTCTGGCTTGTGACATCCGCTTCATGTCTGCTGATGCAAGTGTAACAGCTGGATATATTCGCCGCGGTCTCAGCCCTGATGCGGGAATGAGTTATTTTTTACCGCGGTTGATCGGGCAGGCAAAGGCTGCCGAATTTATCTTAACCGGTCGGGACATTTACCCTGAGGAAGCAGAACGAATTGGATTGGTGAACGGGATGTTCCCTGATGAAGAATTTCAGGAACAGGTGATGAATTTTGCCAGGGAATTAGCGGCAGGACCGCCGGTAGCAATGACGCTTTCTAAAAGATTGCTTGCTGCAAGCCCTGACACGGATCTTACAACGATTCTAAAACAAGAGTACGCTTTTATTAAACAATGTTTTGGAACCAAAGATGTTCAGGAAGGGGTTCAAGCCTTTGCTGAGAAGAGAAAGCCCGTGTTCCGAGGGGAATAAGTAATTTCTTGCAATTAAATGTGTGAAGAAATGTACTTAAACTATATGGGAGCTTTGGTTTAATAAGGTACTGATATTTGGTATAAAGAAAACTTGCCTTTTCTTAGGCAAGTTTTTAAATTCCATTTTTGATGTCAAAACTCTGTGGGCTTTATCACTTTTTCTAGTCATGCCCTAGTATAGCCAGTCTGCTTTCTTCCCAGCTTACCTTTGATTATATAGGGCGAACACTTTCTCGAAAAGGTAGAAAAAGAGCAGCCATTGTAGTCGCTCATGCCATCTTAAGAATGGCTTATTATCTTCTAACACGAAAAGAAATGTATATCGATTTAGGTGTTGACTATTTCGATAAACAAAAACAACAATCAACTGTGCGAAATTCTGTAAGAATATTGGAAAGCTTAGGATACCACGTTTCTATTTCTGAAGCGTCTGAAGCGTCTTAATCCACTAACCTATACCAATCTGATCTAGGCGCCATTCTATTTTAAAAGGCAAACCCGTTTTTTTGGATTTGTCTACAGTCTGAAAGGTCGTTAATAAAACGACCTTTTTTGGTTTACAGAGCCCGCCCTGTACCAAATTACCCTTCAACGCCTCTTTCTATATCACCAAAGAAGGTTGCTGCAGAAACCTTTACCACAGGAGACCACTCCTTTACCACAATGCCTTAACAATAGTGTCTTCTCCTGTCAACCGGCTACAGTAAACATCGCGGGAATCCCAATTTGTATTATAAGGTCAGCCACATTCCTGAATACAGCAGTGTTTTTGGGAAATAAATATACCATTGTTTTCAATAGAGGAGACAGAATTTGAGTAATTTGTAACTTAGAAGTAATCATTTTGAGCTTTGTCGTATTTTTATGCTAACAACGTCCATCCATCCCCAATAAATCACACCAAATTCCTTCATAATTTGATATGTTACAATAGTACTAAATTAGATTTTACGAATGGTAAAGAACTTTCTTAGAAGCCAGACACCGGGTGTAAATCCAAGGGATAATTGCCACGCACCAATAGCTTGCAGATTATATTCACGAACTAATACCATTTTTGTACTCATACTTCTAACATCTTCGAACCATACCTCATGGTTCACTCCCTGTGAGTCCGTGTATCTAAAAAAAGGTGATTGGTATTCCTCAGAATATTGCACTGGGGATTGGTACCTCATCGCCCTTAAAATGGCTTCTTGGTTGGAGATTCCACGTGCAATGGTGCCAGGTCTATGCGGTACAATCCAATCATATCCGTATAAAGGTACCCCAATAATAATCTTTCTTTCAGGGACCCTTGTCAGGGAAAATTCAATTGTCCTTCTAATCTCCGTAATCGGTGCAACCGGACCCGGTTCACTTCCACCATAATGCCAATCATATGCCATGATAAACATAAAGTCGACTACGGCTCCAATTCCTCCGTAATCATAACCTCTCAGCCATGGAACATCATCACTAGTTTTGGCAGGTACCGAGATTGTAATAACAAACCTCCCTTGTCTCAACCGATCCCGTAATTCTCTTAAAAAACCAGTAAATATATCTCTGTCCTCAGCTCTTACACGTTCAAAATCAATGTTTACACCGCCATATCCTTTTCTAGAAACCAAAAAGTAAATATTATTGATAAGATTCCTTCTGGTAGTTGGATTATTCAAAACTTGATGGGTAAGGTCAGGATCAAATCCCTGTGAACTAATGTTTGTAATCGTCGCAATAGGGGTAACGTGATTTCTCCAGGTCGTCTCAATGGCAGTTAGGTCGTTCAAATCATTTACAATTTCTCCGTTGCTGGCGAAATGATACTCGAAGATGGAAATGGAGGATGAATACGGCGCAAATTGATTAATCAATTGAACGTCCTCTTCTGGACTTCTTACCACATAAAATTCCAACGTGCCAGCTAAATAATTAGAAGTGTAAGGAATCCTAATACTTCTACCTGGTGTAAGATCGGTTTCGTTGATACCAGGATTGGCGTTACGCAATTGCTGAACAGTGACATAGGCTTTCCGGGAGATTCGATATAAAGAATCACCGGGTTGGACAATATAGGTATATCTTGGAATTAATAAGGCTTGACCGGGTACGATATTTGTCCCATCAAACCCATTAACCCTACTTAACTGTTCTATTGAAATTTGGTACGCATGGCTTACAGAAAATAAGGACTCACCAGCTTGAACAACATGAACAAACATATCCGTCCTCCACCCCACTTATTTTTTCACACTTTCACTTTTACCAAATATATTGGAATGATTCTCCTTTTAAAACGGTGTTGTAAAAATATTTGTTGTTTCTTCCATAAACATTTATTAAATTGTGTTAATTTCATAATTGTTTTTAGAATGATTAAGCTGACCGAATTTTTAATGCTATTTTCAAAAAAATTAAGCAGCCATTTTCATTTCTTTCATTTGTTTATTGATTCTATCTACAGCCAGTTTTGTTGAGTTGTACACAAGAGTAATTAAAGAGTTACTCAACTTTCTCATAAAGCAGAGACACGATGGATACAAGCCTTTAACCAGAAAGGACCTTGCCATTATAAATGCAATTAACATTTATGCTTCTATATTTGACCTACGAGGTTTAAAGCTTATTCTTAGAGAAAATCCGAAATTGCTATTTGGTAAAGAAATACCGGCCTATCTAAATACAGATGCAAAAATCATCTTAGAAGGAATGGGTGCAATTAATAAATAAATAATTTTTATTATAAAAGGGAAAGTTAATAATCTGATATGAGTATTAATAAAGAAGAACTGATAAAGAGGGCCAGTAACATTCTGGGCCGTGATGTGACAAATGAAATGATTATGAAAACGGTTGAGTCCCTAGTGGCGAAGATAGAAAAGGAGAAGGCAGCCTACACAGGAACCGTCAGCCACAATCAAGATTAATTAAGTCTTCTAATAAAGACTGATTCAAATATGTCCATAAAAAAGAAAAACATTATTAAACTAAAGCTGGCAAAACAATATATATAAATACAGATATATTGTGTAAACTTTTTGCAATTTGGTAAAGAATAAAGTGTATTCCCCTATTTGGCCCTCTAGTATTAGAGGGCCTTTTTTATTGGTATCTAATGGGAAATCACTAATCGAATCTGCCCTATTTAGCAAATTATAAGGGTAAAAACTTGTATTCATTGAGGGATAATGTATAAATTTCCTATTGAGAGAGATTATTGGAGGGCAAACCTTGAGAAGACCGTCTAAGAAGAAAATAACAGAAAAAGATCGGAGCATTTTTGACTCCTTATGTGAATTAAATAATAAAACATCGGCGGAACAAAGGAAACTTGGTTTCGGTCCTACACAGAATGGTGTTGCATTAGGAAGAGATAAATATGATGCCTCGTCTTACTGCACTCTATCTTTAAAAAAACTAATAGAGTTCGGGATGGTGGAAAAGCTACCTAATGGCCGCTATCTACCGAAATAATAGTGTGCACAACAAAAAGGACTTAAAGCAGTCCTTTTAATATTTTTCAACTAACGCCTCCTTTAGTTGAAGGGAATTTATTCACAATCTCAGTTATGAGACCTTGTTTATTTTATTACAAAGTTTCAAATGATTTTGCATTACTAATTCGATAAGCTACTAAATAGATAATAATGTAAATTGGAAAGGAATAAAAAACGCTCCATTTTACTGTTGTATAAAATCCAATCCATTCAAATAAAGGTTCACCTAAAAAAGAAGTCAATGCGGAATAAATAACAGCTTTTAAAAAGGGATTTAGAGTTGGTCTAAATTGTAACCAAAGCATAAGAGATACAGGAATTAAAGTAAAATCCCAAGGTAAAAACGTTGGAATGGTTGGCAATACTCTCCCCGAATAATGCCAAAGCCCAAAAACAAGTCCTAAAAAATCAAGCCAAGAAGATACACTTAATCCAAAACTTCCAGCTAAAAGCAATCTTGCCTCACTTCCACGCTTTCGCAGAATTATCCATACAAGCCAAGGAATGATTGATAATGCTACTGAAAGCCAAAATTCCCAGTGCCATAGAGTATATTCTTTCCAATAATTCACATAATCCACTTCTACTTGATGAATTCTTTCAAAAAACTTATCCGAACTTATAATTTCTTCTTTTCTAATCAATGGTTTCATTTTAAAATTCACCTTAAAAATTATATAATCCCAGTATTCCCCATACTTCTTAAACTATCCTGCTCTTTTGTTCAATAAGGATTTAAACAAAAAAGCGTTAAATCCTCTGGATCAATGATCACGTAAACTTATAAAGAAGCAGTAACTTTTGATTTCAAATAATCCTCATAGGCTTGTTGTACTTTATCTCTTTTTGGTACTACTGTTGAGATTCTTTTATGTATATCCTGTAATAAGAATAATCCTCTAAAAATACGCCTACAATAATTCCAAAAGCAACAATCCCACTAGCAAGTGATCCCATCATTAGCAAAATAAACCCTAATATCCCACTTAAAACTATTGATAGTAACGCGTAGATTTTCTTTCTTCTCATTTTCTTTAATTACAGGAATGCTGCCCCGTTTGTTAATAAAGGAATTCAACAAAAAATGCCCGTTAATCCTCCTGGATCAACGGCCCTTATAATTTAAGTATCTTCCTTCAAAATCTATTGAACTGTTCAATATCAAACAACAAAAAATCAGCCCTTGAATTTTTTCTAATGAAGAAGCAATTCACCATCAACCTTGCTTTAACAAAAGCCCTCATAAGCTGAATAAAAAAATAATCAATTACTTTCAAAGTTCTGATGAACAAATACTATGCAGCTCATCCTTTGACTTGAAATTCGATAAAATCCTCCCTTCGATATTTCAACATCCTCCACAATCTGGTCAAACGTGACTCTGTGAAAACCATGAACATCAAACGCGGAGGGATGTTTCAATAATTCGTACTCTTATTGTTATTTCAGCCATTACATATTTTCACCTGCTACATCTTACTATTTTCATTTAAGCTGGATTTTTCATAAGGTACAGATGGGAATCGTATGGGTCCCGCTTTCATGACAAGGCCATCGAGTTTGCGCTTAACTTGCTGTTCGGTCCATTTGGCGGTATCGATTAAACCATCCAGGTCGATCCCTGTGGCAATTCCCATGGACTCAGCCATATTCACTAAATCCTCCGTGCAGACATTTCCAACGGCTAAAGGAGCATAAGGACAGCCGCCGAGCCCTCCGATGGAGCTATCGAACCGTGTAACTCCCAATTGAATGGCGGCCAAGACGTTGGCAAGCCCCAATCCTCGGGTGTTATGGAAGTGCAAGGAGATGGGCACGCCCGGAAAGTGGAGATCGACCTCTTGAATCATGTGCTGAACTTGTTTCGGGTTGGCCAACCCTGTCGTATCTGCGAGGCAAATTTGACAATTCCCTAAATTTATATAGGATTCTATCATTTTCAACACCCGGTCTTGCGGGATGATTCCCTCAAACGGACAACCGAAGGCAGTAGCAATAATTCCTGTTACTTGTTTTCCCGACTGCAACGCTTCTTTAATAGGCGTGGACAATCGTTCAAGAGTATCCCATGTGGGTCGTCCCGCATTTCTTTTGTTGAAGGTATCAGAGGCGGCAATGGCAAAATGAATATCTGTCAAATTTTCCAAACGGAGCGCTCTATGCACTCCCCCTGCGCTTAATACCAAACCCGCATATCTCACTCCCTTTTCTTTAGGCAAAGCCTCAATAACCTTTTCGGCATGGGCCATTTGGGGTACGAGGTCATCCCGTACAAAGGAAACACATTCAATTTTTGAAAAACCCAATTTCGATAACTTCGAAATCATGTCGACTCGCTGTTGAACGGATAAATAGGTAGCTTCTGTCTGCAGGCCATCTCGTGGTCCGACTTCGCAGATTTCAATCAAAATAGCACCAACTTTCTGAATATTTTGTATTGCATACAATTTAACTAAATTATATAATTAAAACTATAAAAAGACCGTTTTTTTTAGTTTTTGTATACAACGTAAAGGAGATGTTGAAAAATGACAGCTGATTTTCCCTTATCCGATCTTCGTGTCTTGGAGCTTGGCTCCTTTATTGCGGGACCATTCACGGGACGTTTATTTGCCGATTTTGGTGCTGAAGTAATCAAGGTGGAGCCGCCTGACCGCCCGGATCCTTTGCGGAAGTGGGGAGATACGATTGACGACAACGGCCTATTCTGGGCGATTCAAGCGCGAAATAAAAAGTGCATTAGTCTAAACCTTAGAACGACGAAAGGGCAAGAGCTGCTTAAAAAAATTCTGCCTCATGTAGATGTTGTCATTGAGAATTTCCGCCCAGGGACATTGGAGAAATGGAATTTAGGGTATGAGGTCATGTCCGAGATCAACCCTCGATTAATTTTGGTTCGTACGTCTGGATTTGGCCAAACAGGACCTTATAAAGATCGTGCAGGATTTGGGTCGATTGGCGAGTCCATGGGAGGACTGCGTTATGTTACTGGTGAACCCGACCGGCCGCCCGTTCGTGTTGGCATCAGCATTGGCGACTCCCTTGCTGCGATGTATGCCATGATCGGATGTTTAACTGCGATCCATGAGCGGAGTCGCTCTGGAATGGGACAAGTGGTGGATACGGCGTTATACGAGGCTGTTTTCGGTGTCATGGAGTCGACTATTCCTGAATATGTGCTGCTGGATAAGCTCCGCGAACGTTCTGGAAATATTCTTCCAGGTGTTGCTCCTTCGAATATTTATAAAACCGGTGATGATTCCTGGATTGCGATCGGCGGAAATGCGGATACCGTATTTAAGCGACTAGCCGCCGTTATGGGCCAACCTGGTCTTGCTAGTGATGAACGATATGCAACCCATGAAGCAAGAGGGAAACACCAAAAAGAATTAGATGAACTGATTGAAGCCTGGACCCAAACCAAACCATGTCATGAACTGTTAGAGCTTTTATCGACAAATGGTGTTCCTGCGGGCCGAATTTATAATGCCAAAGACATGGTGAGCGATCCTCAATTTATCGCCAGGGAAATGATCGTTCCGTTTGAACATCCCGAATTGGGTTCATTCCCCATGCCAGGGATTGTACCTAAGTTGAGCCGCACCCCAGGTCAAATCCACCACGCTGGGCCTACGACGATTGGGGAACACAACCGAGAAATCTTCTGCGATTGGCTCGGCATGGAAGAGTCTGAGTTTCTTGCACTGCAATCTGAGGAGGTGATCTAACTCTTATTTAACCGTGGAGGGAAAAATCATAAGGGAGGTAGTTACAATGGGAAAAGAAGTGCTTGCAGGACCCCGGTTAGACCGCTTACCAATGACCAAACGGCATCGTTCCATTTTGTATCTTTTAGCGGGCGGGGGATTCTTTGACGGATTTGATCTTTATATCGCAGGGTCTGTACTTGCATCAATGGTGGCTTTAAAATTCTCTTCAGTTGCAGCGAATGCATCCTTTATATCCAGCACGTTTTTCGGTTTATTGATTGGGACACTTATTGCTGCAGTAGTCGGTGATCGTTTTGGACGAAAGTTTACATTAAAATACTCACTCTTGGTGTATGGAATCGGAACCATATTATGTGCGGTTTCCCCTTCCTTTGGATGGTTGATTGTTTTTCGTGTCTTTGCGGGTTTAGGTTTAGGTTCCGTCATTGTCGTGGGTTATGGAATGTGGGTGGAATTCGCTCCCAGGCGAACGAGAGGCTTCTGGACGAGTGCCCTATCTTTTTTGATCAACCTTTCTCAGCCGGCAGCCGCGTTAGTGGCCTTATATTTAATCCCTGAATATGGCTGGCGGATCATGTTTTGGATTGCTGGAATTCCCCCGATTATTATATGGGCTCTGCAAGTCCGATATTTGCCGGAATCCCCGCGATGGTTGGAGCAAAAGGGCAAATACGAGGAAGCGGAAAAAGTTCTTGTTCAATTTGAGCAATTAGTTCCTAATCTGGCTCCCGTTGAATCGGTCCGGCAACCTGCGCTCAAAGCAGTGAATGCCAAACAAACCTTATCGATATGGTCTCCTGGCATCCGCAAAATCACTATTATGTCAATTATTATCTCTACGATTATGATGACGACGTGGTATACTTTTACCGCATGGATTCCTACGTTTTTCATTAAACAAGGTTTCTCCGATGTCAAAACCTTTACGTTTTCATTGGTCATTATGCTTGGTGCGATTCCTGGGAATGCACTGTCCGCCGTGCTTGCCGACCGCCTGGGACGCAAATATACGTTAGCATTTATGTCTGTTTTCCTTGGAATCATTGGCCTATTTTATGGCTCGGCTAGCAGCCCTGCCGCAATTATGAGTCTTGGGTTCATCTTTGTCATGGGTGGCAACATTCTTATCGCCATAGTTTTGGCAAGCTATGTCCCTGAATTATCCCCTACTTCGGTACGGATGACTGGTTCTTCTGTGGCCAATGCCTTTAGTCGGGCTGGAACGATTCTTTCTCCTTATCTCATTGCCTACTTGTTTACCAATGGTGGTCAACATGCGGTTTTCTGGTTTTCCTTTGCTTTATATATAATCATGGCTATCACCATTTTGGTGCTTGGCAGTGAGACGAAAAAGCTCAGCCTTGAAGATATTGAAAAAAAAGAGAACCTCATTCATGAAAGCGCTTCACATTCCATGTAAACTAGGAATTCGGGAATACCTCCCTTTGCTTAGCACCGGGGTATTCCCCTTTTAAATTCCCATTTATGTTATATTTATCTTATTACCTTTTTGAATAAGAAATTGGAGTCGATCAAAATGGCTGATTCGTATGAAACTATCCGCACCTGGATCATCCGCGGTAACTTGAAACCAGGTCAACGATTACTTGAAACCCAATTGGCAGAACAACTAGGCATGAGCCGAACTCCTGTACGCGAGGCTCTACGTCGATTGGAAATCGAGGGACTCATTCAGTTCGCGCCTAACAAAGGGGCTGTCGTTAAAAAGTATACACAGGAAGAACTAAATTACATTTTTAACCTCAGGGTATTGCTGGAGGGATATGCTGCTGAGCAGGCAGCTCTAAACCGTAAGGAGCATCATTGTGAGGAAATTGCTTCATTGAATGAAGAGTTTGAAACCTTTTATGGGATCGTTAAATCCCAAGGTAAATTGGAAGGGCAGGTCGATAGATTTGTCGCGATCAATGAGAAGTTTCATCATCTAATTTGGATGGCCACGGGAAATCCCCAACTCCCTGTTATGCTCGAACGAATCATGGTGATTCCACTTGTCTATAAGACTTATGATAAATATTCCTATGAACAAGTAGGGAATTCTCTATCCGCACATATGACCATTGGAACAGCCATCATCAATAGAGATCACATACGCGCAGAAATTGCCATGAAGGAGCACATCCTAGCTGGACGTGACTATGCTTTTACTTTTTTGTCTGACCGCCAACAAAATGCGGATTTCTCACGCTAAGCCATTTTTTCATATAAAAAAAGCTGGCCGCAGTTCCTTTTTCTCCCTGGCGACCTGTGCAGCAAGCTCTGCTTCAAACTCTTTTTTCTTCTGTTCTTCTCTAAAAGCTAATTTTTCGTCCTTATTCTCAATCAAGTGTTAGAAGCGCATTGGTAGTTACCTTGTAATCGAAAAAAGATTTAGGAGGAGTTGACAATGAAAGTAATGTACAAAGCCGGAAGCATAGAAACAGAAGAATATGCTCTACTTATTCAATGTTCTTGGGGGATCACATTAGACAATAAAATAGTTGTCCTCAATGAATTTTTATGTTCCTACCTACTCAAATTGGGATGGTGAAGATGAGGATTTTAATTGGGATATAAAGGGAAACAACAGATTTGATGAACTTGCGTCAAGAGTTTCTCTTCATTTGATGACCTCCAGTAATACTGTAGATTCTTCATACACTCCATTATAGTCATACTTTTCAACCCACTTTTTAAATTCCAAAGAAGTTATTTTTTCATTACCAGTTAATCGTGATTTTCCATGTCTAATCAATGATATTTCCATATGTGTTTCTCCCTGGTTTTCATAACTCTATTACTTTCATTTTTATAAAAGGGATAAAACCCCTGCCACATTTGTTCTAAAGAAAAAAGATGCTGCAGCAGCAACATCTTAAAAGCAAAATTATTATTGATATACCTAAGCTCGTCTAAATTGCAGCCGTTTGCCATTCATGATTCGCAAAAATCAGAGCTTCATAACAGAAAATTAAAATGGGCATGTCTGCCAATACTGATATTGTCCTTATTCTAGGCAAACCCTTTTCATTTTTAAACAATTCAACAGAGTAATGCCTTTTTTCATGAAAAGAGTAGACAAGTTCGATTTTATTAAATATCAATCTACATTTTGACTATTTTTCTCATTGTAATATTCACTTAATTAAGCTCTAACGATTCTTTTATTCATTTTATCTATATACATATTTTATCTGCTTGAAAAAACAATAATTCCATTTGACCTTTTGAATAAGGAGCATAACTATATCCGAGAGACATTTTTATTGTATCTTCTAGTTGTTATATATTAAATTCTTTTATATCTTTATGTATTTCAGATAATAAATGTCTAACTTGATCTTCTGGCTTATTTTTTACAATTAAAATAAACTCGTCCCCTCCAATTCTTGCAACAGTTTTATCTTCTGTAGAGCGTTGATTTAAAAGTTCTACAAAACTTTTTATTAATTCATCCCCAGCCTTATGTCCAAGATTGTCATTAACATATTTAAGGCCATCTAAATCACACACAATTAATGAAACAGGAACATTAATTTTTTTATCTAGCTCTTCAAATTTCTTCTCAAAATATTCCCTATTATAGATATCAGTAAGGGTATCATGATATATTCGATATTCTAATTCCTGTGGTAATTTCACTTTTTCGTCAATGTTTCTCATAATACCTTGTATGATTACTAATTGCCCGTTTTCATAAATGGGTGTCGCATATTCCTCAAACCACCTATAGTTTCCGTATTGTCTTTCCACTGCTGAATTAAGATCTGAGAATAATCTATTTCTCCTTTCACCTTTTTACATAAGATTTCGTAGTCATCAGGATGAACACATTCAAAGGGTGCAAAAGAATTCATCTTCGCTTCTTCTATAACTCCTTTACCCAAAAATGCTTCAATTGAAGGACTAATATATTTAAATTTCACCTTTGATATCTCATAGTGATAAATAACATCTTTTGAACTTTCTATAATTGGAAGATTGTATGAAATTTACTTTTCCACTTAAAATATTGGTTAAAGATGCAAATCAGAAGAAAAATAACCACTAAAAATAAAATTATCACCGTTAACTTCATATCGCTTTCCCTACCTTTATGATAAAAAGCTTCTTTTTATCCCAATAAAAAAGACTAACCCAACACAGATTAGTCAATTCATTTGGAAAATACATATTGGTAACTGGCTAACATTGTCTAATGACTTTAGTCCCTATAGTTTTGCGTCTTCATCTTTCAATGAATTTGCCTTTCTCATATATTTATTTTATTTTAAATTTTTAGTTATTTATCTTTATAATTTATAGTAGTTATTTAGGCTAAGGTCAATATACTTTTTATCCTAAATGTATATTTGCTTCTACATCCAATTCAAGAAATACTCTTAGTACTTTTTTCATCACTTGTTCCATTAAACTGCCCGTTAATCGAACAACAGAAAAAAGGCTCTACTCCTTATTGAAGTAAAGCCCCCATTAGTTTAAGTGCACATATTCACAAACTTAGCTTGTATGAATTGAATCCTACCCTTAGTTTTATTTTAATTAACAATCAAATAAAATGTGTTTTCCTGTTTTGTATACCGTCCATTTATTTCACCAACACCAGGCACTGTAAGCGAATCGCCATTTTCGATTGGAATGTCCTTTAAAAGTAGATGTAGTTTATTAATATTTTTTAATCCATCTTTACAAAAGGCAAGAGAAGGTTGTTGTACAAGGTATTCTTTGTTATTTATCCTTACTTTTATATAATTTTTATGTAATAACTTGCCCTCTAAAGCGATGATATTCATCGGATCAAAAGACAAAGCAGTGATTTCTCCTTCGATAAACAGTTGGATACCTGTCCGCTCTTCGAATTCTTCAAGCTCTTTCTGCCTTAACTTAACAGCAAAATTTACTGCTTCCTCAGTTTCAGGGCTTATTTCCACATCTTCTAGTGGGAGTTTTCTTGGTTTAATATTAAACAGCTTAATCAAATCAAATAGTGTTGCATCAGTACCAAAAAAACTTTCCTTCCAACTAGGTGAAAATTCATCCAGCAACAAACACATAAACAAACCGGAACTGTAACAGCTACGCCTTATATTGGAAGTGGAATCAAATTTGTCTATCAAGTGTTTTCCATAATTTTTAAAAATCAAATCGTTAGCCAACGGGCTTTTTTCTGAATAAGCCTTTAATTCAACATACCAGGCAGGTCCTTCTACAGTTTCAATTAAGTTTTCATATGTTAGATGCTCTTTCATTCCTTCTGCCCTTTTTTCCCTTAGTGCGATAAAATCATTAAGATACTGTGTCTTTTTACTGAAATTAGTTTCCAACAGTGCATCATAAAGATTTTGTCTTTCCCGATTTCGAAGTTCAGCATTTTCTTTGGTTAAGGGATAAGTAATCCCCATTATTTCATCAGGGAAGCGGTTTTCCCCTTTTATATACTGATATCCGTGAAATAATTCGTGAGCTAATATTGAAAAAAGCCCTTCATAGTCCTCGTACAATTCCATATCAGCAATTGCCATAGGATAGCCTTCATATAGAATGATCGTATTTCCAACAAACTGCTCTTCCCGTTTCAAAATATTATATGATTTAGGATGAATATTTTCATACTTAGGATGATTGAACAGGTAGACACTGTTTTTATCGTACAATGCATAAGAAACAACTTCAAAATTGGGCCAATACCTTTTCAAGTTTGTTTTAGTTAGGTCTTTGACAATTTGATCAAGATAAGGTTTCATCCTTTTCATCCCTTAAGTTCGATTTCCTTAGTTAATTCCTCAAAGAAAGAATATATCCTTTTTTAGAAAAAAGTTTTGTTTAACTAACCTGCCATTTAGTTCAAAAAGAAAAGCAATCTGGGATTGTCAGCAGCAATTTTTAAGGAAAGCCCCCGTTTGTTTAATAAAATTTATTAAAATTATCTTTTTATTCCCAGTCCCTAATAATTTTTAAACCATTTTCAGATGAAACGGTTAATTGCCCATTGTTCTTAATGACTTCCGCATTAGAACCCCTCACCAAGTTGGATTTCTAAAGTATAAGTATAATCAACTGTACCATCTTCATTTTTCTCTGACTTTTCAATCTGAACATCATTCACCTTAATGGGTTTGTTTGTGTTGGTCGCAATATCAGGTGCAATGCTGAAGACACGATTTGCATTTAGTTTCTCCAAAGCTTTCTCGCTTAAAAATGGCTTTACGTGTTGAACTATTTCATCATTGGTTGGTGGATTAGAGGGTTCCTCAATCGTATATTGTTCCGTTTTATATGTTTTCAGTATTTCTAAAACATCATTTTCATTTATGGAATTTTTCGAGCAACCAAATAGACCTACAATTAAAATAAGCATAAATAATTGAATTACTTTCCTGATAAAATTCAACCCCTTTTTATAAATAAATTTACGGTTAATTCTTGTTAAGTTACGTTTTATTTAGAAAAATTTGAATTTTATCAAACTGAAATTTCTTATCTTTTTGAACATTACTGCCCCGGTAGTGCAATATGAAAAAGGGGTGCCGCAGCAACCCCTCCTTTCAACTCAAAGTTCAAATCATTTATTAAGATTAACCATTCTATCTCCTAATGGCGAAACTAACCCATCCATACTTACAGAGTTTTTCTTTTTACGATAATCTTCTAATTCTTGTTCGCTTTTATTGTCTGCCCACTGAAGAAGAGTATCTCGTTCACCATTGTATGAATAAAAAGGTACACTAAATCCACACGTTGTTTTTACTGTTTCAATTTTTGCATAAACAATTTGCCTTGCACCAGGCAGGATGTCAAAATGAGTTACCATATCATCCCATTCTGCTGTGCCAGGTAACACTACTTTGCCTCGTCCGTAAAGACGTATTATCATTGGAGGACCTTCAAAAGCGACAAACATGAAGGTAATTCTACCATTATCTTTTATATGGGCACTTGTTTCATTACCGCTACCTGTTAAATCTAAATAAGCAATTTCAGTTGATGATAATATCCTTAGTACATCATGACCTTTTGGGGAAATATTAACATGACCTTCCCCGGTAAGAGGTGCGGAACCCACAAAAAAAATCCGTTGCTTTCTTATAAAATCTTCGTGGTTTGGAAGTATCGACGAAAATGCTTTTCCCATAAAATTTTCCTCCTTGTAGGAATTAATGTCTAAAATAAAAAGCCTTCCATCTCATTAGAGACGATAGGCTATACCCCCTGTTACTACTTTTTTGGTTGTAATAAAAAAACAATCCCCTTTACAACTGATTACGGATGTCAACCGTTTAGACCTACCTATCAGTTAGGCGAGTTGGAGACTTTTTTGGCTGTTTTTCACCAACAGACAGCTCTTTATACAATAAATATTCCTTAATACTCTAAATCATTGCATTTTAGAGTTTAGAATTTTCTTAATACTATTATGCTACATTAAATATGTCAACCATATTTTTCTATTTCTTATTCAACTAAACTGCCCCGTTAGCCATCCATTCAGCACAAAATCAGTGCTGCACCACAGAGAATGAATATATACTTTATTGTAGAAAGGATTTTATGTAACTTATTGCTCGAATATCTGTCACATGGGCGTAGTGACCACCATTTAGTTCTTTAATGATAATATTAGATTTTCTAATTCGATTAACCTGACGATGTATTTTATTTTTTAGTTTCAGTGGTTTGTCATCACGATTCCCATATAGGACGAGGCAGGGCACTTTAACTTGACTTAGCATTCTTGGCATGTTGTAACGATATAGTGCCAAAAGAAGACTAATACCTTTTAAAGTAGTTTCTTGCTGATTTTCGATTGCTTTTCTTATAAATTCAGTGTCTTCAAGTCCCGAATTTTTGATTTTCACTTTAATTTCTTCCTCGGTTTTTTGTTTTGAGTTAGTGTTTATATTTTGTTCTTTTTCTTCACCTAAAAATTTTTGACCCAAAATTTTATGTAAAATACTAATTACAGGGAGAATATACCCAACTGACCCAAACATCTGAACAGGGAATCGTTCAATTCTAGCAAAACCAATATCAAGTAATATCAGTTTATCTACCTTTTCAGGATAAAAATAGGCAAAGGATAATCCAATACCTCCTCCTAAAGAATGACCAATTATTGTGATTTTATCTATTTGTTTTTCTTCTAAGTAATCATTTAACCATTTTGCTGCATCACTCATTTTTACTACTCCATCAAGTCCTTCACTTCTACCGATTCCAGGCAAATCTATCATATGGATATTGAATTTTTCAACTAATTATTCCGCAATAGGCATTCCAAAATTCCCTGCCCATCCAGTACCAGGTAAAAAAACTGCAGTGTCATTTCCCTTACCCAATACTTCTACAAAATGCTTCACTATCTGCTCCCCCAATTTTCAAGTTTTGCACACTAGGAAATAATACTATAATTAACTTTTAAAAATATAGAATTTACTGATAAATTATATACACGATGAAGGTCTTATTTCACTAAACTCCCCTTTAGTTGAACAATTCTTCCAATGGAAAATTCTTTAACCACCGAAAACCTGGCTTCCTTATGCTCTTCGTTACTTCAGGTTCTCTTACGGGCTTGAATGGAATCCACTCTCTATTAAACAAGGAAATTATATCAGTTCAGCCATATGTTGCTCCTTAAATCATTTCGCATATGCCAAATACAATCCGCATCATGTTCATCAAGTAAACCAGCAACATTAATCGATAATTGGTAAAAAAGCATTAGGACTCGTTCCTAATGCTTTTTTATTTCGATAATTTTAGACGTAATTCCCCATATACTTCTTGAAATAACCAATGATATATTTGGGTAAATAACCCATTCTAGATTTTTTTAGCATGTTGACTGTTTTTAGTACCTTGCACGAAAGATTGGAAAGGAGGAAACACTAAAAATGTCGATAGAAAAAAAAGATAAAATATCAAAAGAAAAAATCAATAAAATGTTAGGAGAATTAATGTATTTTTCTGATTGTCAAATTACTCATACGTTTACTGATATTCATACTCCCTTTTCATTAAGTATAAATAAACAAAAGAATGAAATTTATTTCCAAATTACTTTCACAGAAAATAAACTGATCGAACTCTATAAGGATATATCTTCAGCTACATTAGCTCTACATAAATTGTTAAATAATGAGTAAATTTAGGAAAGCTACCTAAACCGGCAGCTCATCCTATTTCTGGTGATTATGTTCAGTTTCGCTAATTAAAAACTTGATGGCATCCATTTCTTCTCGGGTCAAATGTTGTCCAATTTCTGGACTCATTAAAATTGTTTTAGCTTGTTCGATGGTCATTAGTATCTCTCCATAATCTAATATAACTTTACTTATTTACTATCGGTTAAAGTTATTTATATTTAAGAGTAAATATATGGAATATTTTTTGCGCCTCCATAACTATTCTTCGAAAACAAAACTCCCCGGCAGCACAAAAAGAAAAAACGGCAATCGTTGTAACAGGTTCCTCATCTCTAGCCCCCTTTGTTGTTGTAGAATTACTTTTATAAGTCAATACAATGATGTATTTATTCCCTAATTTTACCTTTATTTAGAAAAGAACGTTTTATTTTCTTTCTGTAAGCCATTTTTTGCATAATGATTGAAAAGCCTTTATATTCAAAGGTTACATCATCGTATACAAACAAAGAATCATAATTTTTTTAAATTTTATAAGCAATTCATCTATTTCTTTTTCACTTTTCAATTCTTCACTAAGTAATTATCCAACGGTTCACCTTGTTCAGCGTAAATCCACATAGGATAACATTTATTATCAAGAAAAAGTCTAATCTTTTTCATTTGGATTCACCTAGCCCTTTAGAAAGTTTAGATTATTAATTCTAGATTATTAATTCTCCATTGTTTGCCCAAAACGTTCTTCAACAAACTGCCCCGTTAGTCCTGTACTTTTCATAACATTAATATTTTCGGAAAAAAATTTGATATATTTTATTGGGAAATTCTCTATTTTCCACAAACCGGTTTAAAAGCACGGACACTTAGGAAAAAACATAAAAAGGAGGAGGTTTATTATGGTAAAAGAATTAACCACTACATACAGTGACAAAAAGTTTTCATCAGCAGGCGTTGTCATTCTTCCTCAACGATGGAGAAACACCTTTGGTTATCAATCTGGTGAACAGGTGGATGTTATACTAAAGGGGAATGAAATTATCATTCAAAAGGCGGATTACCGTACTTTTAATTTAAAAAGGTATTTAGCAGAAAAAGGTGCAGTGGCAATTCCAATCGAAATCCGGAAATCTATGGGAATTAAACCTCACCAGCCCTTTACAATGAAAGTAGATGTGTTTAATAAGCGTTTCATTCTCTCCTTTAAAGACCAAAATCAGGATGCAATGACTAATTAAGCAGCCTGATTTTTTTGATTTTCCTTATATTTTAATGATGCTTTTAGAGGACTAATAAAATTAACCAACTCCCTCAGTTTAATACGTTTTCCTCGCAAATACTCGCTTATTCGCAGGACTTTATCCCCCTTTATAAGAAGTCAAGGATTAGTAGGAATAAGTTCAGATCATAATAGCTTCGTGGAGGCATAGTGAAATAAAGGAGTGAAATAAAACTCCATATTTTACCATATGAGTACATTCTCTACGCCGTCCTTGGAGGTTTACCCTCCCATGCCTCAACGGGTCCATTGGCCCTTTCAAACCTTCGTCATACCTATCCAAGGGGTGGAGGCCAGTTATGCTAACCTGATGGGTCAGAGCCCTTTTGTTGAATAAACCTGGTACTCCGTACATATTTGAAATCCTGCGAATAAGCCAGCATTCGATATCTTGCATTCCATGCATATACCAATTAGGGCAGGCGGTAACACATAAGTTTTTAACAGATCTGGTGCAATTATCTTTTTCATATTCATCTCAATTACTCCTAAAATATTTAATATCTATATAACATTGCACAAGCTGTTGAACCTGCACTGACTGACCAAAATACTACATAATCTCCTCTTTTCACTTGGCCCATGTTTAAAGCTCGTTCGAATGCCATAAAAGGGCTTGCTGAACCCGTATAACCGTAATCTGTTCCGACAATTGGAAATTTAATACTATCTTCATTAAATGCATCAATGATTTTATATATATTCTTCTTTGATAATTGAGAAAAACAAAAAGCCTGGATGTCCTTTGGAGTTAAATTGTTTCTATATAAAAGTTTCTCAATAAGGTGAACGGTTGACGTAAAGGCGTTATTATTATTAACATTTTCCCATTTTACTCGTTTTTCGGAATCATCCATTTTTGCATTATACAGTTTGGATACACCACAAGCTGGGAAAACAATCTTTTCAATAGATTCTGTATTAACCTTATATGCCGAATCGATAAATCCGTTATTTAGATCTTCTGTTTTTTCTAATATAACTGCAGACGCGCCGTCGCCAAAACTCGCGTAAGTCACTGCATCATCTTTTCTTGCATATCGGTGCATTTGTTCAGAACCAACAATAAGTGCACGTTGAAGTTGTGGATTGGCTAACATATTTCGGCTAACCTGTTCTACCGCCACAACCATTCCAACACAAGCGACATTCATGTCATAAACAATAGCCTCTTCTTTACCTTTTAAAGCGTGATGAATGTCAACAGCATTTGGCGGCCAAAAATACTCAGGTGTTCCTGATACAAAAACTATCATATCTAAGTCCTTGTCCGTTAAATTGATTTTGTTTAATACTTGCTTGGACGCTTCAATCGCCATGGTTAAAGTCGCTTCCGTTTTATAATCGGCCACGAATCTATTTTCTCGTCCAAGAGCTTGAAGTAAACGATCAATATCCTTTCCTTGATGTTGAAAATGCTGAATATAAAAATCGTTATTTACAACTCTTTTCGGGTGGTATACAGATACTTCTCGATAAGAAAAGACCGGTAGGGTCTCCCGAGTTGCCGTATCATATCAATGTATAACGTGCCAAGGTCACTGACTCCAGAGAGTTTTTTTCCTTCTTGCCTTTAACGAAAGATAAAATGTAGCTTTCTGCAGGGCTTAAAGTATCAGCCCTCTCGGTTTACTAACATTATGGAGCTCAATCCCTTCAAGCTTTTGGCTTTCGGCCCGCCACCTAACTGTCTACGCTTAAAGACTAAAGTTACCTTTAGCCCTCCAAGACTCGCTACGAGCGAATGGCTAGTTCTTACTCGACGGGAATCCCACCCGCTATATGATACGACCTAAGCTCGGCCGCACAAGCCCCCGTTAGCATAATTCTAACGCCGTTCCATATTTCTGTTTTATACATATTTTGCAATTACATAATTCATTTAAAATAGACTATAAAACGGAAATAAAATCATCTAAACTAAAGGGGTTAAGTACATGATCAACGTTTTATTTGTATGCCTGGGCAATATTTGCCGTTCACCGATGGCTGAAGCTTTTTTTCGAAGGTTAGTCATAAAAGAAAATTTATCTAACAAAATAGCAGTTGATTCCGCTGCAACCAGTTCATGGCAAATTGGCTTCCCTCCGCACGAAGGAACTCTTGATATTCTAAAGAAAAACAATATCTCTTCTGATGGGTTAGTTGGGCGCCATCTAAGGAAAGAAGACTTTTGGAAGTTCGATTATATTATCGGTATGGACGAAAGCAACATAAAAAATATTTACAGGATAACCGGAAAGCATAATCATTCAAAGATTATTAGATTGCTCGACCTAACCAGATACAGGAAAGATGTCCCAGATCCATTTTTCACAGGTGATTTTGATGAAACCTATAGTCTTGTTTCAGCTGGATGCCGTGCATTACTCAATAAAATACGCTGGGAGCAAAACTTGTAACAATAAGGAAGGTCGAGTTCCGCAGTTATTAGAGGTAATGGAGATAAGAAAAGGGTGATCTATTTAAATATTTTAGTATTTCCTATCTTGATCCCTTATTACTTTTAACAATCATTAGACATATTGCTTCTAAAAGTAAACTGCCCCGTTAGTCGATTAACACAAACTTGTCTACTTTTAACCTAAAAAGTATTATCTTCATTCATTTTTCCTTAAAAATTCATCACTTATTTTAATTTAAATTTCAGCCTATACAAAAAAATAGAGTGACTTATCAGCCACTCTACTTATTATATTCTTTTCGCTCCGATAAACTTTTGTTTCCAATAGGAATTACTTATCTTTTCGATTGAAACGCCCCTAGAAGTAGCAGAATGAATCATTTGTCCATTTCCGATATAAATTGCAACATGTGAAACTTTACGGCCGCCACTTGTGGCATAGAACATTAAATCTCCAGGTATCAAAGCAGTAACGCGAGTCCCTCTTGTATACATTTCAGCTGCGGTCCGAGGGAGGGTTTTACCAGCCTTACCGAATGAATAAGTGACAAGTCCGGAACAATCAAAGCCTTTTGTAGTTCTACCGCTCCAAAGATACCTAACACCCAGGTTACTTCTTGCAATTGATACGGCTTTTGAACGATAATTGGTGCTTGGTGCCGTTGTTGTACTGTTTTTTATTGCAATATATTTAGAACTTACATATCCTTGTTTTCCATTCGCAGTTATTTTCGTCCAGCCTTTTGACTGGGAACTAACCGAAACTTGCTGACCTTTTTTCAGTTTAGTAATAACTGTTGCTGATGTTGAAGCAGACTTTCGTACATTTAAAGTTCCCGAGTTTATTTTAACGTAATATACAGATCCTGCGGCCGAAGCCTCGTCCATTGTCGGTGCAACTGTTGCTACTAAAATGCCTAGCGAAATGATAGCTAGTATTCTTCTAAACAAATTCATTTACCCCCGATTACTAGATGTTAAACCTAGTATAAAGGGAAAGCGATTACAGATGAGTAACACCGAGATTACAATAATATTACAAATTTAGACACAATAACTTATTTTTTTCATACCGTGCTGGAATAATCGAAATTTGGCCATAAAAATCTAGACACTGGATCTCCACCAGCAAGTAGTTGTTTTGTTTCTACATCATATACGCTGTCTATTTTTTATTTTCTTACTGCATAGTAAGGGCTACTAACAATTAATAATTTTTTCCGATATTACCCAAGGGAGGGTGTTTCTGTGAAAATAGAAAGTGTTGTAATTTTAATAAATAAGTTTGCTAATGATAACCAATTTGCTAGAGCTAGAAAATTAATGCTAAAAGAGTGGGTTAGAATAACTGAACCGAGAATAGTTCAAACCCTAAACCATGAAGCAAGACAATTTCTTAAAGTGTTAAAAGAAGAAAGAGAAAATACTGATTTACATGCACTCACCAACATTGATAAAAAAATTTTAAATTTATTAAACCAAAAAATCAGAGAAGCCAATTTTTCATATGCTAAACGAATCTTCTTACAACATAAGACTCTAGTTTCTACCCCCGCTGCACAAAATTGGCTTACCTCAGATGCTCGGTTTATGTGTAATGCATGGAATATGGATAGCTAGGTTTGTCACAAAAAAGTACATTAGTAAGCGTCTTGCTATATTGATAAACTTTTCTTGTACCCTACATCCCCTGGGAGGTATAATTGTTTTCACTTGATTGAGACCTTGGCGGGGTTATTGGACTCCTAACACAGCCAAGGTTTGTTAATTATAGGCGTCTACTCTCATGTCCTCCGTAAAGTATAGACAAAAGGGCTGGAGCAGTAACCCCTTCTTGAACTCAAGCCCCCGTTTATTCAATAAGTTTAATTATTATTGAATAGATTAAGCCCAATTAAATTTGCAGAGACTGGCTCTTTTCCAAGTTCTCTTGCCCAAACTGAGAGTTGACCTATATGATGTACTTCGTGAACTGAAAGGTGCAAAAGAATTTCAATATAATGATGGGAAACTTTTTCTTCTTTTTTATTGACTGCACTTAATACATCACTATCTCTATTTGAACTATAATTTTTCAAGAAATTTGAGGTACACTCTTTTGTTTGATTGGAAAGATTTATAATAGCATTTAAGGAATTATAATCGGCAAAGTCGTACTTAATGGGTTCTTCATTAGATAAACCTCTAATCCACCTCTGTTCTACATCAACAATATGAAATAATGTATGCAATATCCCTTTGTATCCGCCATTTCTTTCCTTTAATAATTCTCCTTCTGATATTTCCTTACACCAATTAAACCACTTTTCTCAAATCTTCCAGTTATATTCAAATAGCAAAATTACAGATTTAGGTTTCATAAATTCCTCCTTAGTCAAAAGAAGCAAGTATTAGATTATTTCCTTAATGTATTCTACGTTCTTATTACACTAACCGGCCCCTATAGCGCAATAAAAAGGCCACCCAATATAGGTAGCAGTGGATCTTCAACTCTAGCCTCCATTAGTTTAAGTACAATCCTTCACAAACTAACTTTGAAATATAAAAAGATGTGCCACAGCTACCTTCGTTGTTAAATTCTCAATCAATTAGTTAATGTTCGTGTCATCAAATCGTATTTCCGCTACTTTTCCGTTCTCTACCAGCCAGAATTCAATTGTTGCACCAAGTTTATGGTCAACGTATTCGACAATATCCACACCTTGTTCGGTCCTTGTATAGTAACTTGAACCATACGAATCGATAACATCTTGTTTCGTACTACCAATCACGATTCCTTTTGCTGTTTTAAGACTAGTTTTAGTCTTTACACCTTCTTCGACTTCCCCAATTATTAAACGAACAATATCCCCTTTGTCTTTTCCGTTAATCATAGAAGCCGTTTCTAATCCCCCTTCCCAATGATAATAATCGTATATTTCGTTATCCTCCCTGCTAAGAGGTGTCCCATAATGCTTTACAAAAGATGGATTATGAATATTATCGTGTAGTCGTACCTTGTCAAAAGATTCATTTCTAAGGTTGGTTGAATCAGTATGTTTAAAGTAATAGCTTCGTCCCTCTGTAAAGAGAGAAATTGTTCGAAAGCCGATAATTGCTATTAAGATAATTAACGCAAGTAATACAATATATTTTATTCGCATTTTTCCTCCTAAATTATCTATGTATCATTGAACTTTTATACTTGGTTAGGGAGTTTTAAGAGATTATTTGCAAATCAAATAAGATTCTTATGTATTCTCTCTTGGTTTTTATTTGCACAGTTATATTTTACATAGAAATTCTATGTATATAAATCCAAATTTTAAACAAGTCTTGTTGAAATAGTCGAGTAGAAGTGAGCCTTCCTACCTTGCGATAGATTGTACTCCACCCCCCCCTCACAGAACCGTGCTTGCACTATTAATGCACACGGCTCCTCCTAGTTACCATTTACAAAATGTAGCTAATCTCTTAAATTGAGATTTTGCTAATTCTGCTATCCTTAGTAGTTTTGTTTCCATTTATCCCTACCTCTGA
>NZ_JAAOEO010000036.1 GCF_011393025.1 Neobacillus terrae
CAAGAGTGCTTCTTAAAGACAAAGAACCTCTTTTTTTGTATCCATATGTCCTCAATGAGACCTGTTCATCCTAATTTATGTGCCAAAATTGCTTCTATGGTGTTTATTGAAGACAATGGAACTTCATTTGTTAAACCGAATGTCCTCAAGAGTGCTTATTAAAGACATTTGACCTCTTTTATTGTATCCAAATGTCCTCAATAAAAAAGCATGCCTCGCAGGGCATGCTTTTCTTAAACCTCTATCATTTTAATTCTTTGGCCTGGCCTTATATAGGAGAGCAGCGGGATATCCTCCTCTATTACTCTTCCGATCACATTTACCCGCTCGTCTGCAGGCAGCGGGTTTAGTACTACTTGCACTTCACCGCGATAGCGCCCATATAAATCATTATCCATTGTAATGGTTCCTCTTGAACGGGCAACGGTGTTTGCAGGTGAAACCGGTTCTGTTCTTCTTGTGTCCATTAGCCGCAAGACATCTCTGGCAAAGTCAGGTCTCAGGCTGAATTCACCGCTCACAAGCCCTTCAACTCTTATTGCAATTGTTTTCGTTTGTTCAAATTCCATTATCTTTTGTAAAAGTGACCCGCTAACTTCGGGATCCCCTATATAAACATCTTCTATTCCGCACTGGTACAATTCCAATGCAGCCAAAAACGGATCTAAATTCCGGTGATTTTCAAGTGTTGGCAGCCCTTCGTAAAGAGGGCCCCTCTTCTCACCATCTCCAGGAACATAGGCAGCAACAGGGATTCCCAACTTTTGAAATAAAGCGTTCTGCTCCCTAAAAAATTGCTCATCCAGACCGGTTTCCGGACGCGGGTAAAAATTATGCCAGGCTATAACCTGTTCTGGCTCAAGTCCTAAAGCCAAAAGCGCATTTAGATCATCTTCAAATAAAATACTGGCATTAACAGCTATTTTAAACTCTTTTGAAAGCTGGATAATCGTACCAGATTGAAAGAAATCATCCAGGCGAAGCCCGCCCACTCCGAGGTTTTTTAATTCGTTTAAATTTTCTAGGCCAAGATGGGATGGTGTGCGGTAGGATACATCCGCATACACCTCAATCCCCTCTTCCTTTGCCTTTTGCAGCAGCTTTTTCGCCCTATCTGCAAGGTCTCCCGATTCTTCCGGGATGTGAAGCGAGGTAAAAGCCCGCTTCACACCCTGTTTACCGGCTGTTTCCAGCCGGGACTCCGCAAGTGGATCGTTCAAATAGAAGGAAATACCGATCAATCAAATTCACCAGCCATCTCGTCTTTAAAACCAAATAAATAAGTAAACAGGAAGCCTGCTGCATAAGCGATGATTACACCAAGAAGATAGATTAATACTTTTCCGGTAATCACAAGGAAGGCAAGCGGTAAACCAGAAACCCCAATCGCCAGAGTGGACACATTGAAGGCTGCCTGGAAAGCTCCACCTACTCCTGCTCCTAAGCAGGCTGTTAAAAATGGACGGCCGAGCGGCAGAGTAACACCGAAGATTAAGGGTTCGCCAATTCCTAAAATTCCAGATGGAAGGGCTCCGCCAATGGCTCTTCTTAAACGTTTCTTTTTAGTTTTAAAATAAATGGCAAATGCTGCTCCTACTTGCCCTGCGCCACCCATAGCAAGAATCGGCAGAAGAGGGTCATTGCCAAGCTTATTAATAAGTTCAAGGTGTATTGGTGTTAAACCTTGGTGCAAGCCTGTAACGACGAGCGGCAGGAAAGTAGCGCCCAATACAAAGCCAGCCACCACTCCGCCAACGTGTAATACGGAAGTAAGTCCCTGTGTAATCGCGTCTGAAACCCAACCGCCAATTGGCATGAAAACAAGATAAGTAATAATTCCGGTAATTAATAATGCAATAGTCGGCGTTAAAATAATATCAAGCGATTGTGGAACATATTTACGTATACGCTTTTCAACATAAGCGATAAAAATGGCGGCCAGTAAAACTCCAATCAATCCGCCTCGGCCAGGAAGCAGTTCAGTGCCAAACAGCTTAATGCCGGCTGCAGCAGGGTTGATGATCAGGATTCCTGCCAGTGCTCCAAGTGCAGGAGAACCTCCAAACTCTTTCGCTGCGTTCATACCTACTAGAATCCCAAGATAACCAAACAGCGCTCCGCCAATAAGGTTTAGTACCACAGCAGTAGTGGAAGTAGCTGACAGCCATCCTGCCTGAACAATGGCTTTTGTAATTCCTGTAATTAGTCCGGAAGCAACCAGTGCCGGGATTAATGGAATAAAGATACTTGAAATTTTACGAAGGAAAAGCTTAAAAGGTGTAGCATTCTTTCTATTGATCTCAGCTTTATTGGCTGAAGCCCGGTCCTTCAGATTAATTTCACCTACGATTCTTCCAAATTCATCTGTTACTTTATTCACCTTGCCAGGGCCAAGAATAATTTGATAAGTCTCTTCTTCAACCAGCCCTATAACTCCATCAGTTTTCTTGATTGCTTCTTTATTAACGAGTGAATCATCGTAAACTTTAACACGAAGCCTTGTCATGCAATTTGTAAAATCGGCGATATTTCCCGAACCACCCAATTCCTTGAGAAGCTTCTCCGCGAGCAGTTTATTTTCTCCAGCCATCATATTTCCCCCATTCCTATTCTGTTCCCTCTCATAATGCGAATCCGTGAATCATTCCCTTTGCCGGTATGAATAGTTGACCGAAAGATAAACGCATTTTTCCGGGCATCACCTCCAAAAATGAATCGATAGTTATTTCCCCTCTTTTAAAAAGCGGATCGCTTCCCTGGTTCGATCAATATGGTCGACAGTTTCTGTGTACTGTTCCGTTGCCATCGCCAAAAATAAAATATCAATCATATAGAGCTGGGCAAGGCGTGACGATGTTGCTGCACTGCGAAATGGAGCTTCCTGTGAGTAGGAAGTGTACATTTTAATATCTGCAAGAGAGGAAACGGGTGAATGCCCATACTTAGTCAAACTGATGGTTTTTACACCATTCTTTTTGGCAAGTGCCATAATTTGTACAACTTCAGGGGTTTCACCAGAATGCGATATTCCAAAAACAACATCATCCTTTTTGGCATTTGCGATTAACGTAGCGACAAGATGCGTATCCGAAAAAGCGGTTGACCCTTTATTGATACGAAGAAACTTTTGCTGTGCATCCTGTGCGATTATATTAGAGGCTCCAATTCCAAAGAAATGGACGCTGCTGGCATTCAAAAGTGTTTGAACTGCCCTTTCAGTCTCTTCGTAATTAATCATTTCCTCTGAATCTCGAATGCTTTGGATACTGTTGCTTGTTGTTTTTTGTACAATCGAGAAGAATGGTTCACCCGGTTCTATATCGCGGTATCCTTGTTCCACCGGCTTTACCAGATCTCCGGCAATTCGAACCTTTAGATCTTGGAACCCATTGAGACCCAGCGATTTGCAAAGCCTGATGACTGCTGCTCCGCTGGTATTGGCATGGTTCCCTAAATCATTTACAGTACTGTTTACAATGGTTCTAGGGTTTTCGAGAATATATTGCGCAATTTTACGCTCGGAGGTCGGAAGCTGCTCGAGCATATTTTGAATCATTTTTAAACCGCCTGTTGCCACAACACACTACCACCTTTAAATTCCTTCAACTTCGGCTTTTTCAATCGCAGCCCGGACATAACCATCGGCCTGCTCTAAAAGCTCCATTGCTTTATGTTTTGTTACATTTGCCATTATCATCACTATTGCGGACTTAACATGAAGATCAGATTCTTCTAGTGCCGCCAATGCCTTTTCATAAGAGGCACCAGAAATTTTTCGTATGATAGATATAGCCCTCTCCTTCAGCTTTTGATTGCTAACATGGACATCAACCATTAAGTTCTCATATGCTTTGCCTATTAAAATCATAGAAGAGGTGGAAATCATATTTAAAATCATTTTATGGGCGGTCGCAGCCTTCAGGCGAGTCGATCCTGTTAAAACCTCCGGCCCTGTTATTACTTCAATGCTATGATCAGCCTCTCTGCTGATTGCGGCATTTTTATTGCAGGAAAGGGCGATTGTTCTTGCACCCATTCTTCGCGCATATTTTAAAGCACCAATGACATACGGAGTCCTGCCGCTTGCTGCAATTCCAATAACCGTATCATGACTAGTTAATCCAATGTCTTTTAAATCCTGCTCTCCAAGCTCAGGACTGTCTTCCGCACCTTCAACCGCTTTAATAAAAGCTCTTTCACCGCCAGCGATAAGTCCCTGTACCATTTTTGAATCAGTACTGAAGGTTGGCGGACATTCCACTGCATCAAGAACACCGAGGCGACCGCTGGTTCCCGCTCCCATATAGATGAGCCTGCCGCCGTTTTGAAACGAATGAAGGACATATTGTACAGCTGCCTCCACATCCGGGAGAACCTCCTGAACGGCTAATGCCACCTTTAGATCCTCTTCATTCATAATGCGAAGAATCTCACCTGGGGACATACGGTCCATATTCATGGAGTTTTCGTTTCGTATTTCTGTTGTTAATAATTGCAGATTTTCACCCATATCTTTGTATCCTCCGGTTTACTGCTTCATCTTTGAAAGCGTTTTCTTATTGATTTTATTATAAGATGGTTAAAATATAAATTCAATATATTAATGAAAAGTATGAAATTATTTTTTAAAACTATTTTAAAAAAGCAAATAATCCTGAATTGCTTTTCCGGCCCCTCCTTCATTATTTGTTAAAGTGACAGCATCAGCATGACGCTTGACTTCATCTGGAGCGTTCCCCATGGCAATTCCAAGGCCCGCCATCTCCAGCATGAACATATCATTGAAGTTATCACCGATAGCTGCTGTTTGGGATAATGGTATACCAAGATGTTCAGCCACTTTCCCTAACGAGGCGGCTTTTGTTATTCCAGACGGGGAGATTTCCAGATTCAAATAATTAAGGCTGCTGCTTATTTCAAAGTGATCATATTCCTGTGCAATTTTTTCTGAAAAATCCCTTAAAGAACCACCTTCATTAAAAACGGCAATCTTGGTGATGTTTGGCTGATTCTCCCTAATATAGCCCCGGAGATTTTCAACCAGTTTTACCTGGCATTTTTCTCTATAGCGGTCACAGAGTTCCTTTCTCCCTCCTATGTTTTTTAATTCTGGTATATTATTTTCAATCCAGTTTAAATTCCATTTTGCTTTCTCAGAGACAAGCAGGTTGTCTCCCTCATAAAATTGAGCATAAACTCCTTCTTCCTGGCAAGCATCCAGAAAGGATAAAAGCGCTTCGTTTTGGAATGGATATTGCTCCAATACCTTTCCTTCTTCATCTAGGATGACTGCGCCATTATAGGCAATAATCGGTTCATTCTTTAGGCCAATCGTTTCCGCAATCCATTTAGTCGACAAAGGGGAACGGCCGCTGCTGATGACCACTCTTCCTCCTCTGGAGCGAAATTCATGGATCGCTTCAATCGTTTTGCTGTCTATTTCTTTATCTTCATTTAGTAGGGTTCCATCTAAATCTGTTGCCAATAAGGAATATTTCATCGCTGCACCCCTTCGTAAATATTTTTCAAAATAATTGTACTTTTTATAAAATTATATTTCAACAACAGTTAGATTTATTCCTTCTTTTAAAAATAGACTCGCTTTCCGCGGGCAAGCAAGCTACTGCCTGTAAATAACTTCGTGATAAGCATCTTTGTTATGCTACTTGCAGCATTGCGACGAGCTGAAGGCTCACTTCTTCGAATATTCTATGGCGCAGGAGCACGCCTCCTCGGTCGTAAAAGACCTGCGGGGTCACGGCCTGGCCTGCTTTTCCCGCTGGACATTGAATTAGCATCTTTGAGTCAACCCACGCACGAAGAAAAGCGAATGCATTTTCGAGGAGTCTCGTGTCCTTCCTCTACAATCAACATAGATAAAATCAAAACTGTTCATTAACACAGCCAAAAGAAAAAAACAGTGAGATGACTATCATCTCACTGCTTTTTTGGAATTTAAATTAATATAAAAGATACTTTTCCCGTGTTTCCATGAATTTGTTGAGGTCCTGCTGCCAGGCTGCTTCCATTTCCTCGACTGATTTTCCCTGTTCGATGTCGGAGCGGATTGATCCGTTTCCAACTAGATTATCAAAGTAGGAAATTCCATTGCTTCCTGGAGTTCGGAATTGGAATTGTCCAGGATACATATCATGAATGGTTTTCACAATATATAGGCCAGTTTCAAAAGGCTTAAAGGAGTTTCGGTCGGTTACATGAATTTGCACTCCATGTGCCAGCTGATTCGTAAATTTAGAGAAGGTCGGAATAAAGGATGAATCTCTGAATTTTACACCAGGCAAATGATATGAGTTTAACTTATCTGCAAGGGCAGACCCATCAATAAAAGGTGCGCCAATTAATTCAAATGGTCTTGTCGTTCCTCTTCCCTCGGAAACATTTGTACCTTCAATCAAACAGGCACCCGGATAAACAAGGGCTGTATCCAAAGTCGGCATGTTTGGTGATGGCATGATAAACTGCAGCGATGTATCATCATAATACATATTGCGTTTCCAGCCATCCATTTTCACTACGGTTAAATCGGCTCCAATGCCAAATTCTTTATTGAATAGCTCCGCAAGCTCCCCTACTGTCATACCGTGGCGGACAGGAATAGGGAATTCTCCAACAAAGGAGGAATACTTATCTTCTAGAACTGGCCCTTCCACCTTGGTGCCGCTGATTGGATTTGGGCGGTCGAGAACAATGATAGGAATATTATTTTCTTTTGCCGCTTCCATCGCCAGTGCCATTGTATAGATGTAGGTGTAATAACGTGTGCCAACATCCTGAATGTCGAATAAAAGAACATCCACGTCCTTCAGCATTTCTGGGGTAGGCTTTTTGGTGCTGCCGTACAAGCTGTATACAGGGAGGCCGGTTTTTTCGTCCGTATATTTTTCAACATACTGCCCCGCCTGAGCACTCCCGCGTACACCATGCTCCGGTCCATACAATGCGGTAAGCTTTACGTTTGGATTTTTGTGAAGCAGATCAACAATACTGTCAAGATTTTGATCTACCCCGGTTGGATTGGTGATCAGGCCAACACGTTTGCCCTTAATCAAATCCAGCTTATCTTGTAATAAAACCTCGATACCTAAGCGGAACTTTTCTTTCTTTTTTACCTTATCATTTTTGGCAATCGCCGCTGAAAAGGTTGAGAGGGCTAGGACTACAACGAGCAATCCGGCAATCCATTTTTTCATATAAATGCCTCCTTTTCGTTTTTAATAGGATAGTCCGTGGCCAAATCCATACAAAACATCTCCAGTTTGATTAAAAATCGTAATCGGCAGCTTTCCAACTGGATTGTTCTGGCCAAAAATCGTATTGGCTGCGGCTTCAAAGCTGGCATTGGAAAATCCATACTGTGTCAGATAAGCATTAACATTTGGATAGGACATGATATCATACGGATTTCTTATTGCTACCGCAATGACTGGCACCCCGGATTGAGAGATTAATTGGTTAGCTAAAAGCATTTGAGAGCTTCCCGGCGCTCTTCCTGAAACAGATGAAGTATAGGTTCCGAGAATGATATATTTTGCATTCTTGACCTGGTCCATCTGCTGAGATGTTAGCGGTTTTGATGTATCAATAAAAATGGTGTTGGCATGATGCTTTTTAACCTGCGAATAAAGCCGGTCAACATAATAACCGCTGTATCCTACAACCGCTATTTTATCACCCTCTGCTGTATTAACTGGAAGGACTTCATTATTTTTTACAAGAGTAATAGATTTAGAAGCAGCTTCCTTCTCAACCTGCTTATGTTCTTCTGAACCAACTACCTGAATGGCGTTGCCCACCTTGCTTTCAATGCTTGTGTCTGATTCAGGCTTGACGATTCCCCTTTGGAGTTTTAAAGTCAGAATCCTTTCGTCGGACTGCTCAATCCGTTCAACCGGAATATCTCCGCTTTTCACTTCATTATAAAGACCATTTGCTACTTCGCTTATTCCAACCGGCATTAATACGATATCCGTACCCGCTTTAACCGCACGAATGGCAGCATCCACAGGTCCAAAATGGTCACTGATTGCCTGCATATTCATCGCATCTGTAATGATAACTCCTTTAAAACCCATGGACTCCCTCATTAGGCCGGTTAATACCTTATGGGAAAGGGTTGCAGGAATGGAAATCTCTGTACCATCCTTTTTAGAGATTGCTTTGCTGTCATCGATTTTAGGGAAAGTAACATGAGCTGTCATAATCGCATCGATGCCTGCATCCATCGCCTGCTGGAAAGGATATAATTCTATTTTTTTCAAGCGGTCAAGATCATAGGGCACTTCAGGCAGGCCTAAGTGAGAGTCAACGGCAGTATCTCCGTGTCCTGGAAAGTGTTTGCCAGTTGCTGCCGTCCCGCTTTCCTGCAGACCCTTGATATAGGCTTTGCCCAGCTTCGCCACAAGTTCCGGATCTCCGCCAAAGGAACGGACTCCAATTACCGGATTATCAGGGTTAATATTTACGTCAAGGTCTGGCGCAAGGTCCATATTAATTCCTAAAGCTTTTAATTCTTCTCCAATGGCTTTGCCTACTTTTTCGGTCACCTCTTCGGACCTGGTTGCTCCAAGAGCCATATTCCCTGGCATATCTGTTCCGGATTGCAAACGTGTAACAATTCCTCCCTCCTGGTCAATGGCGGTCACCAGACTGAACTTATCTGCAGCCTGCTGATAAGAATCTATAAGCCTAGCTGTCTGTTCTGTTGTTACGACATTTTCCCTAAAAAGAATAACACCACCAAGATGGTAATCCTTCACAAGCTGAGCGATTTCAGGATTCATCTCGGTAACATTCTTCCCTTTCCAGGTGCGGAAATCGGGCATCAGCATTTGGCCAACCTTTTCCTCAATTGTCATATGCTTAATAGCATTTCCAATGAGGTCATAGCGATCACCTTCCTCTTTTTGAAGGAGCACTTGATCTTGATTTCCTTTATATTGAATGGAAATTCGATCGCTGTAGCTGCCATCATTGACATATATAAATGTTTTGCCGGTATGTCCTGTCAGGGTTACCTCACCGTTTTCGTCTACTGAGGCAACATTTTTGTTCGATGAGCTCCACTTAATATTTTGGAAAGCCTGCATAAATTGGCCATCGCTATTAACATGAAGGGCGTTCAAGTCAATTTGATTATTTTTTACTTCCCTCGTAACCTGCGGAACATTTAAATCAATAACGAGATCATTAGCACCCCCGGTTTCTGCTTTGGCGGTCGACATCCCTATCATGGGATTTTGAGTAGCCATCAGCCCTAAGGCTAGAACGGGAACTGTAAGTTTTTTCAGCATTTTACCCATATTTATTCCTCCTCCGAAAAGTTTAATAGTTTCTTAACTGCCAATCATTTTTGTAAAAATCAAGTGGAGATTGATCATCCAATTGCGGATTTTGAATGTACCAGCCCCTGCCGTTAACGGAGGAATCGGTTTTATAAACAAACCGTAGTTTCGCTGCTTCCTTTGGAATGGTGAGCTCTTTCTTTTCCCAGCCGCTGCTATTGCCAGTAAACTGTTCAAGCGGCTGCCATGAACCCTCTTTAAATATCTCAATATCACCATAATCCGAGCCGTTCTCCAGGCTGTACCAGGTTGAGAATCTAAGAGTGGAGTCCTGCTTTAAATTCAAATCGGTCTCCATTGTTTTGTTCAGACGATCACCATAACCTGCAAACCATGCAGGTTCTTTAGAAGGCATCGTAACAGGAATTGAATCGGCCACCTGCCTTGCAACTAATCTTCTCGTTTGATTAGTTGAAGCAGTATTACGAGATGGATGAACCCGATTGGTAAGAAGAATGGCAATCGTTTTATTCAGCTGGCTAACAACAATGGAAGTTCCCGTATAACCGGTATGGCCAAAGGTTCCCCCATCAGATAATGCATCCATATACCAGCCCTGGTTCAATTCCCAGCCCAGCCCATGGTCATCACCAGGGAAGCCTTTATTTTGATTTTCAAGCAGCAGCTTCACTGTTTCAGGCTGAAGAACGGTTTTTCCAGCGTACCTTCCCTCATTTAAAAAGATATTGGCAAACTTGGCTAAATCCTCTGCCGTTGAAAATACACCAGCATGTCCTGCCACACCATCCAATGACCATGCATTTTCATCATGGACTTGTCCCCAAACCATTCCTCGGTTGGGAGTTGTTTGGTATTCTGTCGCCGCAATTCTGTTTTTCAAAGATGCTGGCGGGTTATACATTGTATCCTTCATCCCTAAAGGACCAGTGATATGTTCCTTAACGAATTCGTCCTCTCTCTCACCTGACAGCCGTTCCACCAATGCCCCCAGGGTGATCATATTCAGATCGCTGTAGGTGTACGTTGAACCCGGAGAATTTGTTAACCTCTGTTTAAATACAATTTGGAGGCGATCCTCTCTGGAAGTTCCCTGTGTGTATAACGGAATCCAGGCAGGGAAACCGGAAGTATGAGTGAGAAGCTGCCTAATAGTTACGTTTTCTTTTCCATTTTGGGCGAACTCAGGTATATAGTTTGCTACAGGATCATCGAGACCAAATAACCCTTTTTCAAAGAGCATCATCACCGCAGTGGAGGTAAAGAGCTTACTAATAGATGCTAAATCGAAAATGGTATCCTTCTGCATCGTGATTGGGTCTGCCATTTCCGTAAAGGATCCGTCTGAGTATTTTGCGGAGTATCCATAGGCGTCCTCTTTTACAATCTTTCCTCCACGGGCTACCAGTACGACGGCCCCTGGCATGACACGATCGGTGATCGCCTGGTTTAGAATACCATCAATTTTTTGCAGAGGTGCTTCTACCATGCCTGCTCCTCTTGCAGAGCCAGGGTGAAGTACGCTCGTAACGGGGATTTTATCCGAGTTCCAGGTGAATATCGGATGCGGAGGCGGTGCTGTGGGGGATGCATGTTTTTCCTGTTTTTCAATCGAAGGAATAGGAGCGGTCCCGCTTTCAGCCAGGACACTGCTTGTTCCTAAACACACAGAACAAACTGCGGCAACAAGGTAAGCTTTCTTTTTCATGATGTCCTCCTTTTTTTTACAGAGTTAGAAAATATGTAAACGTATACAATTTAAGGGTATAAAAATAGGTGTTAGCCGTCCATGCCAAATAAGGCCTATTAATCTATTAAAAGTGGATATATATGGGTATAATGGGGGGTGATTTTGGAAGGAATTTTTAAAACGCGTTTCAGTTTTCGTTTTAAAAAAGAAAACGCAAATGCCCGTTTAGCGATGCAACTGCCTGAATTACCTCATTTTGGATTCCTTATCATTCAGCTCGCGTATAGCGCACTGCGGATTTCCTCTTCGAAGATTTCAATAATTATTTTGCACCAAGTACGACCTTATGATGATACTTGGTGCAGCTAGTTTCCCCTACGATAAGTCAACACCGAAATGATTTAGATTACATTTCGGTTCATCTAATTCCTTGCGGCTTTTAGCGGTAAGAAAAGAGGGCAGCTTTTCGGTTTGAAAAGAGATACATTGTCTCCCGCATTAACCTTGTGATAGAAATTGGCTGGCAGCTGAAGAGTCCTGCCATCCTTCAGTTTTATCCAATATTCCGTATTAAGCTCATAACTGCTTAAGGTATTTGCTACAACATGATTCTCAAATTTCCCCTGCACAACTCCAGATACCTCTTCTGTTTTTTCTTCAGCATTCATCCCAGTGGCAAATCCATAGCAGGCTAAAGCCAATAACAACACCAAAAGGACATACGAAATAGATTGAATTATTTTTTTCATAGGCCTCACTCCTGTCCCTCCTAGAGTGGACCAAACTTTATCATTTAAAACTAAACTTCAAAGAAAAAGCGGCTCCGAATTTACCGGGGCCGCGCGACTATTCCGTTATGAACTTTAATGAAGCCGTGCCTGAGGATATCAAATCCACCCTCATATACATAGAGACCCATTTGGCGAATATCCATAAGTTCTCTATACGTGTGATTCATTACATCCGCCATGATCATATAAAAAAGTCGTGACTTCAATTGATGCCTTGGCGTTGTCATGATCGCGTATCCGTCGGGCTTTAAAAACTTTCGATGCCAGTCCATAACCTCATGTTTGTATTCATCAGGGAAATGCTCAAGCAAACCCACACTAAGAACAATATCGAACTCCTTACCAAACGGAAGGTTGCGAATATCATCCACGACATAATGGATATTCATATCATCTTTATGACAAACTCTTGGCTGATTGGTCGCCCGGTTAATCCCCAGGAAGGGGTAGCTTTCAGGGAAAAGTCCAAATCTGTCTGTCTTACAGAATTCATCATAATCAACCATAACCACTTCTCCCCCAGGATACATAGCATGCAGCTGCATGGCTTCATACCCTTCGGCCGCTCCCATGAAAAGTATCCGTGGCTTATCTATGTCCAGCCCTTTAAAAAGAGCCCTTTTTCCCCGCGGATCCCAGACTCCGTCTTCAATCCGATGAGCATAATTCCATAAAGACAGTCGCACCGTTTCACCAAGTGCCTTTTTCACATCACTCATTTGAAATCTTGAAAAGTATTTTTTCAAATTCTGCTTCGATTGTGTCAGTTCTCCTGGAACATCCTTAACAAACCAATCATGAAAGGAACGATTAAAAAACTCCCACGAGGTTTTCACTGACATATCGCCATGATCCTTTTCCCATTCGCGTTTTGATTTTGCGACGGTCTTCACTTCATATGGCTTGCCAACGTCCTTCCAGCTCAGCTGGGACCAATCAGAAACCATATTGGCATTTATAAATTGATCAATATCATCGTTCGAAGGATTCCTTAAGTCTATCCGGTAATTTGGCTTAAGCTCCGTCCAGCCAAAATTTTCTTCCGAATAGCGGATTTGATCTCGATTTTCCGGCACCATTTCAATCATAACTTAACCCTCCTGTTTAAGCGTGATCTGTTTTTTCAAGTTCCTGCTTCAATTTTCCGAGCAAAATCAGACGATACATTCTAAAATCAGCCCGAAGCGACCAAACGGGATGACCAAAGGTTGCTGGTTTATTTCCTTCGATAAAAAAATGGCTGATCCACGCTAAGGCATAGGCTGTTACTGGTGCCAGAATCAGGAGCCAATAATTTTGAGTATACAAGGTTAAGAGAATAAAGATAAAGACAAAGCTTGTTCCGACAAAGTGCCATGCCCTGGTGGATGGCTTGCTATGCTGTGTTAAATAAAAAGGCCAAAATTCCTCATAGCTTTTAAAATTCATTCTGCCACTCTCCTAATTAAAAACAAGATATTCCTATGTTTATATAAAATATTCAACAAGCCGGTCTGTAATCCTTTTTAAAAATTCAGAATTTATTCCCCTAGAAAAATTCCATATGTCCTTTCTCCTGGCGGTAATAATCCAGCCGGTCCTCCAATGTTCCAGTGTGGAATTCAAATTTATGGCCATCCGGGTCGGTAAAATAAATGGACTTCTTATCCTTTTCATCACGAGGTCGCCCTTCAAGAATAGTAACGTTTAAATCTGTTAGTTTTTTATAAAAAGCTTCAACATCTTTATCATCGATTGAAAAGGCGATATGAGTGTAAGACATATTGATTTCATTTCTGGGAATGTCCTTTTCTTCATTAAGAGCAAGCCACATACCGTTCAAATCAAAATAAGCGGTTGTTATTCCTTTTACTAAAAGCTTTGCATCAAATACCTTCTCATAAAATTCAATCGAACCTTCCAGATTTGAAACCGAAAAAAGAAAATGATTTAAGCCTTTTATTTTCATAGAATCCCTCCTTTTGGTAAATTATACAATTTCCTAACGCTAATTTATAATAAAAGTAAAAACGAGGGTGAGAGAATTGAAGAAGGCTTTGGTAATTGGGGGTACAGGGATGCTGGCAGAGGTTTCATTATGGCTTTCGTCCGAGGGCTTTCAAGTTCATGTATTAGCAAGAAACAAACAAAAGATGGATCAATTAATCCAAAAGGTTGATTCTGGCTATATTTCACCTATATTCACAGATTATAAGAATGAGTCGGAACTGAAGAAAGAAATGACTAAGCTGGACGGCATAGAACTTGTAGTTGCATGGATTCACTCAGATGCACCGATGGCTTTAAATACTATCTTGCAGGAATTATCCCCTAAAACAGAACAGTTCCAAGTATTTCAGGTGGTGGGCAGCCGTACCGATCTGGAAGGTTTAAAAAATTCATTAAATCTTCCTCAAAACGTGAAGTATCATCAAATTAAGCTGGGGTTTGTGATTGAGAACGGCGGGTCACGCTGGCTTATAAATAAAGAAATATCAAGCGGAGTGATCGAAGCAATTAAATCAAATGATGATGTTAAAATTGTTGGAACAGTTGAACCATGGGAAAAGCGGCCAAACTAGCAACCCTGAAAAATGATTAAAAAAGATAAAATACAAAGAAAATAGCTTGAAGAGTCTTCCACAATTAGAGGTCTTTTATAAGATCATCATCATAAAAATGTTCCCAGGAAAATGAGGAACAAAGAACATTTTTGCTGAGGCTGTCGATGAACCATGGACAGCCTTTTATAAATGAAAAGTCATTTTTTTGCCCTTATCTAGTGTTTTAAAGCCATCGCTTTTTATACCAAGTGGTGGACAAACATCATCGTGCCTTCGTTCGAAAATGGACTAAAAAATTTAATGCACCAGCTGGTTTCGTACTTGTGATTGCGCTTTTGAAAATATCCCCCATTTTTACGAGGTAGTAAGAGCTTTAATTTCATTCAGATCATCAATTTTAATTGAATCAAAAATTGTATTAATTTTTAAATCTATGCGTTTGTCCTGTACGGAAAATTTCCTTCAACATACGTTATATCATGATAAGTTTAATAAACTTTCATGTTTTATATAATTATAAGGAGTGATTTCTGTGGGATACTCAGCTTTAGAGGTACAAGAAGCTGTACGGGAAGGTGAAAAACAAGGATTAAGGGATTTTATGTATCAAGAACCAAGGGGTCAACGTTCAAGTAGCCGCAGCGCAAGTCGAAGGTCAAGTCGAAGAGTAAATCGGAGTTCAAGCCGGAGTTCAAGTAGGAGTTCAAGTAGGAGTTCAAGCCGGAGTTCAAGTAGGAGTGTAAGCCGGAGTTCAAGCCGGAGTTCAAGTCGTCGTTCTCGTAGTCGTTCACGTCGTTCAAGACGTCGTTCACGTTTATTGATAGTGTTTAGGTCACTGAGAAGTAATTCCAGACGACGTTCACGCCAAAGCTCAAACCGTCGTTCGAGGAGACGTCGTTCGAATCGTCGTTCGAGCCGCAGTTCCAACCGTCGTTCACGTAGTGCAAATCGTCGTTCTTCGAGCCGGAGTTTCAACCGTCGTTCTCGCAGTGCAAATCGTCGTTCTTCGAGACGTAGTTCCAGACGCAGCTCAAGACGCAGCTCAAGACGCAGCTCTTGATGTAGTTTGAACCTTCACTCCTGACATCATTCATTTGAAACGGATGCCGTCTCACACGACATGTGGATTCCCATCTCTTTACTAATTTGCTTTAAAACCATCAAGGGATCAAACATGCAGGGGAAATTAGTCAAAGAGTATAATGCGAAAAATCAATGATGATCAAGAGGCTCTGATTTTATCATTATATAGAACGATGTATCATTAGGTGCTATTGTTACAGCTCATGGTATAGTAGTCCTTCCACGTTTGGTGCTGGTGTAAAGCATCCACTCATAACCATAATCAAAATTTACAATACAGGTAAAATGATTGAACGTTTCCCAGCAGTTCATAAACATCAAGCTAAACGTGCAGTTGCAGTTGCAGAGTGAGTTAATATTCGAATCAATAAAAAGAATGATTCAATTCATGAGAATAATTTATATATATGAAACCCGTCAAAAATAGTTTGGCGGGTTCTCGTGTTAAGAAATTTTTTATTAACATAAAGTGCAACAGGAATAATGCGCTGTCATATAATTCCTTTTCTGCTTAATTATTCAGAACTTCACGAAGCTCTTCCGTCATTTGTTCTACTAATTCTGGACGTCCATGAAACTGGGCAGGAGTGTTTTGAAACAGCTGAATTTTCCAGTCATTATTCTCTTTAACCACAATAAGGGTATGGTGAGTATTTACTTTTGGATTAATTTCTGACTGGCCCGGCGGAACCATTCCTGCAATCGCCCTTAGCATCGCCGTTTCAGTTCCCAATGAACGAACGCTTCTCACCTTGCTGACAAAGCTGGCTGTTTGGTGATGTTCAAAAATAGGATGAAGGTGAGAAAAAATTTCTTCGCTTCCGTTAATCTGGCTTCCATCAAAACCAATCATTTCTCCATCTGTAGAGAATAGCTGTGCCATATCCTGTGCACTTTTATTGTTCCATGCTTCTAATAAATTGTGATAAATGGCTGTTATAGAAGACTCCAACATGTTCATCATTCCCTTCAAATAAGTAAGTTCATTATAATTAGAAAACACGGAGATTTCCAGGCCTTGGGGTGAAGGCAAAGATGTGATGTACTCGTCATGCTCAAAACGGCACGTTTCCAAAAAGCGATTCTTTTTTTTGTGTTCGTTGTTATAACTGACGAAGGTTTCCTGATTCTGTGCCTATCGCCTTAATGAAACTTCCTGTTTGTCGTGCATTCAGAATTTATCCTTTTAATAAATTCTTCTACCTCAAAAAGGACCGGACAATTCCGGTCCTTCCTTTCGTTCTATATTTCTACTTTAATGCTTCTGCCCTCTTTATCTGTAAAGCCGCCTGTAAGTATCCGGATTAAATCGATTAGGGCCCAAATTCCGAAGCCTCCAAAAGTGAATATCATCAGGATTCCGGTACCAATTTTTCCTACATAGAAACGGTGGAGTCCAATGTTTCCTAAAAAGAAGCAAAGTAAAAAAGCGATTAACTGACGATTGTTCATGTTTTCCCCCTAATGTTTAACATCCTTTTAAGAATATCGTGAAAATAAACCCTTTTCTATTTACTTTTTATATAAATCACTAACAGTTTTGATTGGTCCCGCCAAAGGCAATACAATACCCATCCGGATCAGCAATCGCAAACTCTTTCCATGGCCCTGCGGTCTCATCGATCCAAGGTTCAACTACTACTTCTACTTCATTTTCTTTAAACTCTCTGTAAAGCTGATCTAATGCTGTCCAATTTTCAACATAGCATTAAACATCCGGAACCGGACTGTTATATCCCTTTGCTTTATTATTTGGACACACATCTTCCCCTGTGTTTGCCTTAAGCAATTTAATCCCAAGCCCCGTAAATCCATCTCTTATTACCCACCACTCCGTTACTTCACAGCCTAACTTTTCACGATAGAATTTTTGGGATCTTCCTAGATTGGAAACTAGTAATACAGTTAACGAGCTATGTATTTGTTTATTTTTCATATTCATTCCCCCGCCTTAATATATTCCCTTAATCCTCTAAAACACCTTTTTTCATGGAAAAAATTTACTTTTTGGTATTTACAAATTTCTTCCACTGTTTTATTATTTAGTTAAATACTTAAATACTTTAGGAGGGCATATGAACGAAACCTTTAAAGCCCTGTCCGACCCAACTCGAAGAAAAATTCTTGACTTGTTAAAGGAAAGTGATTTAACGGCAGGGGAAATTTCAGGCCACTTTAATATGTCAAAGCCGAGCATTTCTCAGCATTTGAAGATTTTAAAAAATGCGGGCCTTGTACAGGACGTAAAAAAAGGGCAATTCGTTGTTTACTCATTAAATACTACCATATTCCAGGATATCATCAGCTGGGCGTTTAACTTCACGGACGATCAAAAAGAAAATAAAAGGGGTTAATCACGTGAAAAAACATTTGATTACAATCATACTTATGGCGGCCGCTCTCATTATTTGGCTTATTGCTTTCCCGAAGCTTTCAGCTCAAATTCCCATTCACTGGGACATTAGGGGAGAACCGAATGAATATACTTCAAAATTAAATGCTATGCTTATTTCCCTATCTACGATGGTAATTCCTTATTTAATGTTGGCTTATGTACCAAAAATTGATCCCAAAAAAGAAAACTATGGTTATTTTTCTAAGAGCTTTACCATCATCAATATTTCCTTATCTCTCGTATTTTTCGCGTTAAATCTAATCATTATTGCAAACGGTTTAGGCTACACAGTCTTTTCCGGGAATTTTGTTCTTATTCTAATTGGAATCCTGTTTATAATTTTGGGGAATTACATGCCTCAGATAAAAACTAATTATTTTATGGGAATAAAAACTCCATGGGCGCTTAACGACGAAAATAACTGGAGAAAGACTCATAGATTTGGAGGGAAAACTTTTATCCTTTCCGGCTTTCTGTTTATTTTTGCATCTTTTATGCCCGCTAGTGTATCAGAAATATTGTTGCCGATTATACTGGTTATTTTATTTCTGCCAATCGGCTACTCTTATTGGATTTTTCGAAAGCAATTTTGATCTTTGCTCACAGCGCCCGCTTTCCTCTCCAATCAATATAGTCGGGAATCAACATTATTCTTTAACGCTGCCAAATAAAAAGATGGGGTTTTCCCCATCTTTTTATTATTTCAATTCCGTTTGCTGCTTGTCCGTAACCTTCCCGTTTTTGAAAGTGATCCTTGCATTCGCCCCGACGGTACCTTCGCCCTTATACTTGTAAACTTCCGTTTTTTGATCCCCGTCTCCAGACTGATCCTGCAATTTACCCTTTCCTCCCACAAGCTGGTCTACTTCTTCCTTGCTCATTCCGTTTTTGATTTGATCAAACTCTGCTTTGGTTATGCTGTTCTTTTCATTCTTCTTTGCTTCCTTCTTTGATACTGTATTGGATGAATCGGTTGTGTTTGGCTGATTTGTAGTGTTTGCCGTTCCTCCTTTACTGCATCCGGCCATCATAGCTACCACAACCGCAATGGCCATAATTGCTACAAACTTAAACATTTTGTTCATAATACATGCTCCTTTTCTATTTATTTATGGAACTTGGCTCTTTTTTTTCTTCCCTTTTATACAATCGGAAAATTTTTATCTGGATATATTCCCAGATTAACTCTTTTCCTTTATTACTGCTTATAAGTAATCGTTTTCAAAAAGCGAATGATGATGTAATTTTTATTAAGATTGTTCGTATTATTCGAAAAAAGGGTTGATTAAACTCTTTTAGGCAGATATAATGGCAATAAATTAATAAAGTTTCACTCATATAATCGCAGGGATATGGCCTGCAAGTTTCTACCGGAATGCCGTTAACGTTCCGACTATGAGTGGGTAGTGGGAATGGTTTATTTTTTAATACCATCTATTCCTATACCTTTCGGACAAAGAGCCCAAAGGTCATTGCCTCACTCATTTTGATGTGAACAATGACTTTTGGGCTTTTATTTTTAAAAGGGGGAACCAACTTGAAATTACTAGAAGAAAGAATTAATACTGATGGAAATGTTTTAAATGAAAATGTTCTAAAAGTAGACTCCTTCTTAAATCATCAGATTGATCCTCAACTGATGAATGAGATCGGAAAAGAGTTTTCCAGGCTTTTTCAAAAGGATTCGATTACGAAAATTGTAACCATTGAATCGTCAGGGATTGCCCCTGCTGTAATGACTGGTTTACATATGAACGTCCCTGTTGTTTTTGCCAGAAAAAGAAAATCAGCTACCCTTATAGACGATTTACTTACAGCAAAAGTACATTCGTTTACAAAAAATGAAACTCATGATCTTTCCATCTCTAAACAATACATTACAGAAAACGACCGGGTGCTCATTATTGATGACTTTCTTGCAAACGGCCAGGCTTCTCTGGCATTGGTTAAGATGGCAGAACAAGCGAACGCCGTGGTTACGGGAATCGGGATTGTTATCGAAAAATCATTTCAGCCAGGAGCTGATTTGCTTAAGCAGGAAGGTTACAGGGTTGAATCATTAGCAAGAATATCTTCTTTATCAAATGGTGAAGTAAAATTTTTAAACCAAGAAGCGGAGGAGTTAATCAAATGAAGCAACAGCCTTTAAAAATTGCCTCTTTAGGCATTCAGCATGTGTTAGCCATGTATGCCGGTGCAGTTATTGTCCCTTTAATCGTTGGTGGAGCACTGAAATTCTCTGGAGAACAATTAACCTACTTAGTATCCATTGATATTTTAATGTGCGGCCTGGTTACCCTTCTGCAGGTTTGGCAAAACCGTTTCTTCGGCATAGGATTGCCGATTGTACTAGGCTGTACTTTTACTGCAGTTGGCCCCATCATCGCGATTGGCGGACAATATGGCCTTTCAGCTGTTTATGGCTCCATCCTCATTTCAGGCTTAATGGTCCTTCTCATTTCGCAATTTTTTGGAAAGCTGATAAAGTTCTTTCCTCCTGTTGTTACTGGCTCAGTTGTCACAGTAATTGGCATAACACTTATCCCTGTTGCCATGAACAATATAGCTGGCGGCCAAGGAAGTCCGGATTTCGGCAGTATTTCCAATATCAGCCTGGCTTTCGGAACTCTTCTTTTTATTATTTTGCTTTACCGTTTTACAAAAGGTTTTATCCGTTCTATCTCCGTTTTATTAGGATTAGTTGCTGGAACTCTTGCAGCTTCACTAATGGGTAAAGTCAATTTTACCGCAGTAGCTGATGCTTCATGGTTCCATATGGTTCGTCCATTCTATTTTTCTACCCCATCCTTTGAATTAACACCGATTATTACCATGACGCTGGTTGCCATTGTAAGTTTAGTAGAATCTACTGGAGTCTACTTCGCTCTAAGTGATATCACTGGTAAAAAATTAACGGAAAAAGATTTATCAAAAGGATATCGTGCCGAAGGTCTTGCCATTATTCTGGGTGCAGTATTTAATTCATTCCCTTATACTACATTTTCACAAAACGTTGGTCTCGTACAGCTTTCAGGTGTAAAAACAAAAAATGTCATTTACACAATGGGCGGAATTCTAATTGCTCTTGGATTTGTTCCTAAAATCGGTGCTTTAACAACTGTTATTCCTACTCCTGTTCTTGGAGGCGCAATGGTAGCCATGTTTGGAATGGTTATCGCCTATGGAATTAAAATGTTAAGCAATGTAGAGTTTGCATCCCAGGAGAACCTATTAATTATCGCTTGTTCTGTTGGTATGGGGCTTGGTGTTACCGCGGTTCCCGATCTATTCGCTCATCTGCCGGAGAGCGTAAAGATTCTTACGAATAATGGGATTGTAGCAGGCAGCTTTACTGCTATTTTCTTAAACATTATTTTCAATGTGATAAAGCCTGCAAAAAAGTCTGCTGCTAAGACAGAGAGCCAGGCGGCTGCGTGATTCATTGAAAAGCAAGAGAGGCTTGCCGATTTGGCAAGCCTCTTTTATCATTCTAAGCTTCTAAATTTTCTTTAAGGAATTGGAGAAGTTCTTCTGCTGAAACCAGCGCTTCCCCTCCTCCCTGGGCAAAAGTTTCATTTCCTCCGCCTTTACCATTGATAAGCGGGAATGCCGCAGCTGCCCATTCTTTCATAATTCCTTCTGCATTTTTGCCTTTCGCGCAGACAAACTGAAGCTTTCCATCATTTTCTGCGACTAAAATAATCCTTGAATCTTCATTTAATGAGACCATGATTTTAGCAAGCTTTTGAAGCTCCTGAATGGGACGGTTGGCAAATAGCTCCGCCACCTGTCCATCATTCTCTGATAATAACTCCGCCCCTTCATATTGAAGAAGGGATTCTTTCGCTGCCTCTAATTCCTTTTCAAGTGTCTTTGTGCCGGTCAAAATCCTGTTTATGGCTGCAGCCATATTTTCTTCTGACGCATTCAGCAAAGGACTTAATTCAGTCAGGACTTTATGTTTCTGAGAAAGTTGCTTTCTCACACGGTTTCCGCAAACAAAACGTACCCGGGTATTCTTTTTTTGCTTCTCCCAATCCAGGATCTTAATTGCGGCCACTTCCCCAGTAGAACGGGGATGCGTTCCGCCACAGCCGTTATAATCGTAATCAGGTATTATGACCAGTCTGATATCTTCTGTAACTTTTAAGGCTTTTCGGAGTGTATACTGTGAAAGCTCATCTTCACTTACCCATTTCGTTTCAATTGGACGGTTTTCAAGGATAATCTGATTTGCCAGCTCCTCCGCCCTCCATGCGTCTTCTTCGGGAAGCTGTTCAATATTCAGGTCGATGGTAAGGTATTCTTTCCCGAGATGGAAGCTGACCGTTTTATAACCAAACGTGTTATCAAAAGCTGCGGAGAGGATATGCTGTCCTGAATGCTGCTGCATATGGTCAAAGCGGTGCTCCCAATCAATTTCTCCCTGTATGTCGATTCCTCTTTCCAAAGTTCCACTGACATAATGACGGATTTCTCCATCTTTTTCTTCCACACTTCCAACTGAAACTCCGTTTAAAGTACCGATATCATAAGGCTGTCCACCCCCTGTTGGGTAAAAAGCGGTTTCTTCCAAAACAACATACTGGCCGTCTTCATCCTGACCCGATTTGATGATTTTGGAGGTGAAGTTTGTCCTATACGCATCCTCGTAATATATTTTATTTTTCAACGTTTGACACTCCTAATTATGTAGTGCTTTTATTTTACCATTTTAAAAATAAGAAAACCCGGTAGATGCCGGATGGCTGGGACAAAAAAGAATGCAGCTCAAACAGAAATTGGCGGAAGTGACTTTCCCGTTTCCAGCCAGGTTTTTAAATTGCTCAAGATGGCCGGCCAGCCGTTGTTAAGCCCTTCGAAGGTATCCTCCTTTTCGGAAAGGTCCCCCGGCACCAGATCCTCATGCTTTAAACATAATTCACTGCGATTCAATCATTTTGAAAGTATAACTTATGGCTGCACTCGTACATTTTGGACACTCACATAATTCCATGGAAACGAAATTAAACGATTGGTTTCACATTGAAAAGTGAGTCCGTGTCCAGTGTGAAACAAGGAATGGAACCAGTTTGAGAATGTTCTTAATGGTATCGAAGTATCTTATGCGAGAAACATAGCGATTGGGACCATTTTAAGACTTAGCTCGCTTGGTGTCCGGGTTCCAGACAATTATTCGGTCAATGGCTTTGATGGTGTAAAAAATGCCCGACTTATTTGGGCGATTTTTTCACATAATCTTCATTTTTCTACTTTTCAAAATGCGAGTATGATGGAATAGAAAGGACGTGGAATATGATATTTAAAGCCCGTACACCGTCAGAGTTATTAAGAGTTCTTAAATTGTTAAACATGCGCATGAAACTGTCATCTGAAGACGAAAAATATTATTTAAATCTGGAAAAAGGATTTGAAGGTGAATTAAAGTTTGATTTATTAACAGGTGAGTTACAAAATGACTGCTTCATTTTAAACGACCTCCTGCTAGATGTTAATAACACCAGGTTTCAGATTGATACGGTGATTATTTTTCAGGAAACAGTTTATCTTTTTGAAGTTAAAAATTATGAAGGAGAATTTAGGTATGAAGATGGAAATTTGTATACAAGTTCTGGCAAGGAAATTAAAAATCCATTGGACCAGTTAAAACGAACCAAATCCATGTTCCGTCAACTCCTTCAAACCCTCGGATTTCATTATAATATTGATACTTATGTGATTTTCATTCATCCCGAATTCACCTTTTTTCAAGCCCCACAGGGCCCCCCATTTATTCTTCCTACACAACTCAACCGCTTCATGAAAAAATTAAACACTAAGTCTTCATACTTAAATAGTACACACAGGAAACTCGCAGATAAACTGCTTTCTCTTCATCTTGATGAATCCCTCTTCGCCCGTTTGCCAGTGTATGATTATCAGCAGCTCAAAAAAGGGATCTTTTGTCCAAAATGCAGTTCATTTTCTGTTTCCATTGATAGGTATCTAATAACATGTATAGAGTGTGGTTTTACAGAAATAGTTGAGACAACCGTTTTAGAAGCTGCGAAGGAATATAAGCTACTGTTTCCGGAGAGAAAAATAACAACAAATGAAATTTACGAGTGGTGCGGTAGGAGTTTTCACAAAAAGAGGATTAGTAGAATACTTGCGAAGAACTATAAAATTTACGGGTTAGGACAATGGGCTTTTTATCAGTAGAAGCAATAGCTAGTAAAGTGGTTATTGAAGACTTTGTTCTCCTCTTTTTATAGAAGTTTGTCCTCAAGAGGCCTTATTAAAGACATTTACCCACTCTTTTTCTATCTAATTGTCCTCAATAAGGCATATTACCGCCATTGCTTCCCAATTTTATTTGAAATTGAATCTATTAAAGACTTTGTTCTCCTCTTTTTATAGAAGTTTGTCCTCAAGAGGCCTTATTAAAGACATTTACCCACTCTTTTTCTATCTAATTGTCCTCAATAAGGCATATTACCGCCATTGCTTCCCAATTCTATTTGAAATTGAATCTATTAAAGACTTTGTACTCCTCTTTTTCTAGTTGTTTGTCCTCAAGAGGCCTTATTAAAGACATTTACCCATTCATGTTCTAACAGTTTGTCCTCAATAAGGCTTATTAACGACATTAAATCCTAATTATTTATGAATTTGAATCTATTAAAGACTTTGTACTCCTCTTTTTCTAGTTGTTTGTCCTCAAGAGGCCTTATTAAAGACATTTACCC
>NZ_JAAOEO010000037.1 GCF_011393025.1 Neobacillus terrae
ACTGGATATGAAGAATGAAACCCATGGAAGTCTCGCTCAAAAAATGAAAAGGGTTTGGATCACACCCCACAATTTTTTGTTGAAAACACTTGCATTTGATTTTACACAATTAATAGGACTTGACTCGATTTTATAAAAAGAATGCACGAATTGTTTTAGTAAATGCACGGTTTTTTGAAAATAATGCACGATTCCGGACGATAAATGCACGTATCTTACAAAAGAATGCATGATTCATCTTTACGAATGCACAAATATAAAAATGAATGCAAACATTATGGACAAAATGCACACTTCATTAGGCATATGCCTGTGTTTACATTTGGGATTTTCCGAAAATCCCTACCTCTTATCTAAATGTTTTTTCAAAGTTTAATACAATATGATACTTTTTTCAAATAAAGTGAATTCAGCGTGTACGTTATGTTTTCTTTTTGAGACAAATCTGGTATAATGGACCCAAATAAACATATAAAATAAAAAAGCCGAACATGCGGGAACATGTGCGGCTTTGCAATAGACGGTTCCTTCAAAGGGAATCGGCTGATAACCGGAGATAATCCACCAGAGCCGTCAACTCAAGGGTGGATTATTTTTTTTGGCTAAATGACAAAATCGAGATTACTAATGTTGCAAAGCCGATCATAGCCATTATAGATTCGAATACTGTCATACAGCACCACCCCCTTTCACAGGAAGTGAGCCGACCACCCTCAAGAAAACCTATTCTATTGTTCTTATATTATATCATTTTCACATCAGAAATACGAACATATGTTTTATAAATATTTCTGTTAATAGAATTTTCAACCAGCTTGCTCGATCAAAACTCTCTCTATCAAAAACCGAAAAAAATCCTTCTAAAATTAAAAGCCAAAAAATCTAATTTTCAGTAAATTCTCTGCCTTTTAAGCTTATTTATAGTACAATTAAGCTATAAACCAAGAGACTTTGGAGGAAATTATGAAGCCCCTTGCCAAACATCTAATTATTATTTCATTTGATTGCCTGTCTGGATTAGATTTCCCGCTATTGCAGCAGCTGCCTCATTTTCAAGCTATAATAAACCAAGGCTCATACTCTGACCGTGTCGAAAGTATTTATCCTTCTGTAACTTACCCATGCCACACAACCATTGTGACGGGAAATTATCCAAGACGGCATGGAGTCATCAACAATACCCTGCTGCAGCCTGGAAAAACTTCACCTGACTGGAATTGGTACCGTCCAGCCATCAAAGGAACAACCCTCTATGATGAAGCCAAAAAGGCTGGAATGACAACAGCTTCACTATTATGGCCGGTTACCGGCAAAGCAAAAATTGATTACAATATGCCAGAGATTTTTGCAAATCGGCCGTGGAAAAATCAAGTTATGGTTTCACTTTTTAACGGCAGCCCTTTGTATCAATTGGATTTGGACAGGCGTTTTGGCCATCTTCGAAGGGGGCTGAATCAGCCAGAACTTGACGATTTTGTCTTAGCTTCTACTATACATACCATTAAAACGAAAAAACCCAATTTGCTGATGGTTCATTTTGTTGACCTTGATTCACAGCGTCATTTTTACGGATTTTCATCAAATGAAGCAGAGGCAGCTATATACAGGCATCATAACCGGCTCGAAAAAATTATAGAGGCATTAAAGGACAGCGGAATTTATGATGAAACTTCAATTGTTATTCTTGGAGACCATAGTGCCCTGGACGAAAAGAAAGCGCTTCATTTGAATGCTTTGCTTGCTGAAAAGAAGCTTATCGATGTAAGTGACAAAGGCAAGGTGATAAATTGGAAGGCTTATTGCAAAAGCTGTGACGGCTCAGCATATATTTATTTGAAAGATAAAAATCATTCTAAATCATATCATGATGTTAAACTGCTCCTTACTTCTTTGCTGGATACTCCTGATAATGGAATTGAGAGGATTTTTACATCTGAAGAAGCTTCTGAGAAAGGGGCTGATCCAAATTGTACTTTTATGGTTGAAGCCAGAAAAGGATTTTATTTTTTGGAGGATTGTAAAGGAGATTATATAAAAGAGATTGATAGTGAGGACGTTAAGGCTGATAAAAAATATACTCTTGCCACTCATGGATATTCACCAGAGAAGGAAAACTATTCAACAGTCTTCATTGCAGCAGGAAATGGGATCCGAGAAAACTTTCCTATTCCCGAAATGCGGCTTGTAGATGAAGGGCCTACTTTTGCTAGGATTTTGGGATTAAAGCTTGATGATACAGATGGAAGAGTAATCGAGGAAATGCTGGAGCTTTCCAAATAAAGGGGGAAAATAAATGAATCGACTCACCCAACAGGAAAAAAGCTGGACCTTTTACGATTGGGCAAATTCTGCTTATTCATTAATCATAACAACAGCCGTTTTTCCTTTGTATTTTAAATCTGCAGCATCTGAAGCAGGAATTGCTGCTTCCACTTCCACAGCATATTGGGGCTACGCCAACTCCTTAATTACTTTGCTTGTCTCCCTATTTGCTCCCCTTTTGGGAACTATTGGTGATTATAAAGGGTTCAAGAAAAGATTCTTTACCTTTTTCTTTTCTCTCGGTATTGTCTTTACAGCGCTTTTATCTATAGTTCCGAATGAACAATGGCTTATTCTCTTAATTTGTTATATGTGTACGGTTGCAGGATTTGCTGGGGCCAATATTTTTTATGATGCTTTTTTGGTGGATGTAACAAGTGAAGATCGAATGAATCGTATTTCCTCAAGAGGATTTGCTATGGGTTATATTGGAAGTACTATACCCTTCCTTATAAGTATCACATTGATTATTTTAGCACAGCAAAAAGTTCTGCCTCTTTCAGTTACAGCAGCAAGCCAGGCTGCCTTTGCAATAACTGCCCTTTGGTGGGGGATATTTACCATCCCAATGCTAAAAAACGTTAATCAGGTCTATTATAAAGAAAGAGTTCAGAACCCTGTATCAAACAGTTTCCAAAGAATCCGCCAAACCTTTACACATATCAAAGCGTACCGTGCTTTATTCTTGTTTTTAATTGCCTATTTCTTTTACATTGATGGCGTCGATACTATTATTACAATGTCTACCTCTTATGGTTCAGACCTTGGAATAACCTCAACAAACCTGCTTATTATTTTATTTGCAACTCAGGTGGTAGCAGCACCCTTTGCCATCCTCTATGGCCGTCTTGCTGAAAAATTCAGAGGGAAAACTATGCTTCTGGTAGGTATATTTGTTTATATTATCATTTGCACCTACGCTTACTTTTTGAAAACAACTTTAGACTTTTGGATTCTTGCTATGCTGGTCGCATCCTCACAAGGGGGAATTCAAGCATTAAGCCGTGCATACTTTGCAAGGCTGGTTCCAAAAGAGTCCGCTAATGAATTTTTTGGCTTTTATAATATCTTTTCAAAATTTGCGGCAATAATGGGGCCATTTTTAGTAGGTGTTACTGCTCAAATTACAGGAAATACAAATAGCGGCGTGTTCAGCCTAGTTATACTATTTTTGATCGGCGGGTTTATTTTAAGCAGAGTGCCTGAAAATAAGAAGGTTGCTGTTTCCGAGTCGATTCAAGGTTAACTAAAAATAAAGCAGGAACGGTTTTTCGTTCCTGCTTTATTTTTGCTCAATAACGTTAATGTGGATTGGGAAATCTTCTCCCTAATTTTTAACGGTGTGGCTATTCAATCACCTTTTCGAGAAATAAGCAAGGCTTTTTAATCGAAAAAAAAGATAAAAAGCTGTATAATTAACGAAATAATCTAATATTTAACCGCTTTTAAGATGATTGATTCTCCCTGAAAGGAGGTTACTGCATTACCGGAAAACTGAATCCGAAATTTCTTTTTTATCTCCTTGTCTGCAGCAAGCATAAATTGGTTTAATTCCATTTTATCCTCTACTGAAAGTTTCATCCGTTTACACCACGAGTCGTATTGAAAGATTTTTTCAAATCGGTGAAATTCTTTGATCTCAAATCCTGCTGATTCAAGCATTTCCAGCCATTCGGACTTTTTCCAGGCCCTAAAATGGCTATAGTCCCTCTTTTTCTCAATTGTGTTATAAAAAGAATCAAAACTGTCCTTTTCCGGGGCAACATTATCAACAAGCAGGAACTGTCCCCCTGGTTTAAGTACACGATACGTTTCTTCAATAAAACTTTTGATGTTGGGAAAATGATGGGGTGCTATTCGGCAGGTAACAGCATCATATACTTCTGGAGAGAAAGGAAGCTTTTCCGCGTCAGCTGCAAGAAATTCAACATTGCTGTTTCCATTTCCCTTTACAAAGGCTTTGGCTGCTTTTAGCATTTCAGGTGTTAAATCAATTGCAATAACCTTGTCTGCAAAAGGTGCAAAGGCATTGGCAGTGTGCCCGCCTCCTGTAGCCACATCAAGTACCCTTTCATCCCCGTTTAGGCTGGCGATCTGGACAAGCTTATATAAATCCTTGCCTTCTTTATGAATTTTGCTGTTCACATATGAATCTGCATTCCTGCCAAATTGCTCCTTTACATCTTTCTTTATATCCATGTACTCCCCTCCTGTTTTAATCGGCTAATTTAACTATACTTGTAGGATTTAATAATTTAAAATATCAGTTATTTATTAGAATCCATAAGTATTCCTTATCAATTTCCATTTATGAGGATAATAAAAAGTATATTTTTAAGAAAATCAGCGTATATATCTTTGCAGTATTTATGTCAGATTTTTAATCTATTTACCAAATTGAAACATCTCCTTAACAAGAAATTCAAATAAATGTCTATATTGTTAAGAGAATAGTTTTGGCGGAGGTGTAAAAATTGGCGAAGCGTAAATGTATTGCAATGCTTCTTGCAGGAGGCAAAGGCAAAAGAATGAAAACATTAACTCACAGTCTTGCAAAACCAGCTGTTCCCTTCGGAGGAAAGTACCGGATCATTGATTTCGCATTAAGCAATTGCAGAAATTCTAATATTGATATCGTGGGTGTACTTACCCAATATAAGCCTCATATTCTTCATAAATATATCGGCAGCGGGCAAAACTGGCACCTAGATAGGACAGATGGAGGCCTTACACTTTTGCCATCATTTGAATCACGGGATCAGATTCGCTGGTATGATGGTACGGCAGGGGCGGTATATCAAAATATTCCATTTATCGAACAATATAATCCTGATCACATTCTTATTATTTGCGCAGACCATGTTTATAAAATGGATTATAATCTTATGCTAAAACAGCATATAAGTACAGGTGCTGATGTCACTATTTCAGCTGTAAATGTCCCTTGGGAAGAAGCAAACCGATTTGGTATTCTTAGAACAAACAAGCAGGATAAAATCATTGAATTTGAAGAAAAGCCGGACCGGCCGTCGTCCACACTGGCTTCAATGGGAGTATATATTTTTAAGAAAGATGTTTTGGTGAACTACTTGAAAGCAGAAGGAAACAATATTTTTCCTTCCTGTGATTTTGGAAAAGACATTATCCCAGCAATGCTGGCAGATAGGCTTTCCCTATACACCTACAGCTTTGATGGTTATTGGCGGGATGTAGGAACCGTTGAAAGCTTCTGGAAGGCAAATATGGACCTTTTAAACGCTGAGACAAATATATTTTTAAATAATAGTGATTGGAAGGTTTATACAGAAGAACACTGCGATCCCCCGCTCTATTTGGATTCAAAGGGAGTTATTATGAACTCTATAATAAGTGAAGGCTGTAAAATCTATGGAATTGTAAAGAACTCAGTCGTATGTAAGGGAGCAAAAATTGGGGAAAATTCTGTGATTCGTGATTCAGTCATTCTCCCCAATGCAGAAATCGGAGACAATGTATTAATCCAAAATGCTGTTATTGGATGTAATGTTTATGTGAATGACAGGATTGTAATTAAATCCTCTTATCCTGATAATGAAATCGCCCTCGTTGGTGACAACCATTTTTTCAGGGAAACAGCAGCCTACACCGTAACGTTTTCAATGTAAAAATCACACAAAAAGAAGGATAGCTGGCGCTATCCTTTTTTTATTTTAATTAGTTTTTTGGAATAGTATCTTTGGAATGGTTCTTGATTATTAGCCGCTCCCTTTTCATCTCTTTAGCCAGCATGCGGAGTCCGCCTAACATATAATAATATCGCATTTCAATAACATATTTTATAAAGGAAGCTAGTTTTCCGTTTATATAATTTCCATAAACCACTCCCGTTGCATTCTTTCTTCCGAGAGACATAACAGCCCCCCTGTAAATATAATTGAAAGGCTTTATAGGCTGGCCATATACTTTTAAGGCAATGTTTTTCCCACAATATTGTCCCTGCTGAAGGGCAATTTGAGCGGAAGGCGGATATGGCTCTCCTTCTGGAGAAAAAATTACGGATGCATCACCAAGAATATAAATCTCCTTGTGGCCCTCAACTTCTAAATATTCATTGACGATTACTCTCCCATCCAGCATCGGAAAGCCCAAATTTTCGAGAATTGGATTGCCTTTAATCCCGCCAGCCCAGATTATAGTATTCGTTTTAACAGTTTTTCCATCACTAAAAAGTACTTCCTTTTTTGAACAAGAAGAAATGGCTAATCCACCGAGAACTTTACATTTTAATTTCTGCATTGATTTCCAGGCATCCTGAGCCATTCTAGAGTCATACCCATTTAATAATGTTGTTGCCGATTCAGCGCAGATTACTTTTACTTTTTCTTCTTCTATCCCATACTTTTTACACATTTTAGGTATTTGCTCCAGGAACTCAAAGAGAAATTCAATACCTGTAAAGCCTGCTCCGCCTATGACGAAGGTCAGCCTGCTTTCATCCTGGTCCGCATTATATTTAATAAATTGGTTTTTGATTTGTTCCCTTAGTCTTTCTGTTCCCTCAAAATCAAATATAAAATGTCCATTCTCCTTCAGACCCGGGATATTAAAGGTTCTCGGGGCCCCTCCAATTGCAGCCACTAAATAATCATATCTTTCGGAACACTTTTTTAGAATAACTTCTTTTTTCATTAGATCTATTTTTAATACTACGTCTTTTACTAGGTGAATTCTTTCAGTATCAATTAAATCTGATATAGGGAGATGAATTAATTCCGGATTAAGAGCTCCAGCTGCAGATTCATGAATTTTTGTTGTTAAATAGTGATAATCCTGTTTATTAATTAAGGTGATATCTGCCCTTTTGGCATGAACCTTATTTTGAAGAGTTACTGCTGTCAGTAGTCCGGCGTATCCGCCTCCTAATATAACTATCTTTACTTTCTCCTTCATTATCTTCACCCCTAATGGAATTGATTTGAATTGTTTGTGAAATAATTCACAATTCCTTTTTCTTCATTTTATTCGATACATTTTCTGAAGTAAACTTTAAACTTTGGAAATATTTATGACAGTTTTGGTGGACATCCTCGCTATGTAACACTATTTCATTTAAACAGCATTATTATATAGGAAAAATAATCACTGCCCAGAAAAGACATCCATTGAATGGGATGTCCAGATTGTAGAGTGGGCATGTTGATTTCAGTTACCAGGCACTCGCTTTCCACTCCAAAGTTTACAAAGGTGCTGTGGCAGTGGTACAGCTGACAAGAAACTAATCAGTTCGCAACATGTTTTTATCGATTCTACACATGTGAAAGGATAACAAATATAAGCATAAATGCGAAATGCTTACAAATTAAAGGCTCGCATCAGACCATTTATAAAATATAAAAATCATTGAATGACTTATATTCACTTTGGGATAAGCTAAGAAAAAAATAGAAAGGCATGTTGTTGATGGATACAATTGATCCGAAAGATGTTAAAGCCGGTGACGAGGTTTTTGTAATTTATCACAATCCTCATACACCTTCCGTTGCTAATATTAAGTCAGCTGAAATTGTTCAGCACCCAAAAGACCCTGAAAAATTAGCTTTATTTCTGCATGAATCCTTTCACCTTATAGAAGAAGATGATGCATTTTTTCCGACGGAACAAGCTGCAGAAAAAGCATTTAATGAGTATTACGGGGATACGGATTTTTAGAAATCACTGAATTAATATTTTTTAAAAATTTAAGAATTTTCTCTTTTTCGCTTTACAATACTAAATTACCGATGTAGAATAATCTCTATATTATCTGAAATATTAAAATGTAATGATGAAGACGGCTTAAAGAAAGTGCCTCAGAGAGTCGGTGGATGGTGCAAACCGATGCTATATTCTTTAAAAGCCCAGCCCTTCTGAACAGGTCTGCTGAAAATTAGTAAGCCGGCCCGGCATACGCCGTTACCTTTTCAAGTTTACTGGTCTCCAGTAATAATTTAGGGTGGTACCGCGTTTACTAACGCCCCTTATATCAGGATTTATATGCCTGGTATAAGGGGCGTTTTTATTTTTATATACCGAAAGGAAGTGCATTTTCAATGCTTATAAATCAGAAATTTTTATTAACACCTGGACCAACTCCTGTTCCAGAACGGGTTATACAGGCAATGAACCAGCCGATGATTGCCCACAGGGGAAAACAATTTCCAAAATTACTTGAAGAAACAGCCACTCGTCTGGCTCCTATTTTTGGTTCACCAAACCCCGTAATCCTTATTTCGGGTAGTGGAACCGGAGCATTGGAGACAGCTGCATCCAATATTGTAGAAGCAAATGATGATATTGTAGTTGTTGTAACAGGAGCTTTTGGTGACCGTTTTGCTTCCATTTGCGAAACCTTTGGTGCAAATGTTCACAGATTGGAAGTTGAATGGGGAAAAGCTTGTCAACCTGACCAGCTAGAGGAATATGTTAAAACAATAGGAAAAAATGTAAAAGCTGTTTTTGCTACCTATTGTGAAACTTCAACTGGTGTATTAAATCCTATTCAGCAGCTGGGGGAAACAGTTAATCGTATCTCTGATGCACTGTTTGTTGTTGATGGTGTTAGCTGTATTGGTGCTGTACCTGTTGATATGGAAAGATGGCATATAGATATGCTCGTATCAGGTTCCCAAAAAGCGTTAATGCTTCCTCCTGGTCTCGCTTTTGTTGCTCTAAGCAATAGGGCCAAAGAAGCAGTAAAAAATTGCCGTACAAAGAGATTTTATTTGGATTTAAATAAGTATGTAACATCGTATGAAAAGGAATATTCAACGCCATTTACTCCATCTGTATCTTTGATTTATGGTGCCAGGGAAGTTTGCAGCATGATTGAAGAGGAAGGGTTTGAAAATGTAATTTCACGCCATATGCTCTTAAAGAAAATGCTTAGGGAAGGATTAAAGGCATTGGATCTGCCTCTTCTGGCTTCCGATGAGGATGCTTCTCCTACTGTTACAGCAGTTATAACAAATACAAGCGAATCAAAACAGATTAAAAGCGCTTTGGAAAACAATTACGGAATAATCCTTGCAGGCGGTCAAAAGAAATTAAAAGGTGAGATTTTCAGGATTGGCCATATGGGGTATTGCACTCCCTTTGACATGTTAAGAGTATTAAACGCACTTGAAATGACGTTAAGCGAAACTGCAGGTAAAGGAATATTAGGAAGAGGGATTTCAAAAGCACAGGAGGTTTGGTTGGAATATGTATAAAGTTCTCGTAACAGATTCAATCAGTGATGAAGGCTTAGTAACTATTGCCGAGCATCCGAATTTTACAATTGAAAAACAGGTTGGACTTAATCCAGGCCAGCTAATAGAAATTATTGGACAATATGATGCATTAATCGTTCGCAGCCAAACACAAGTAACAGGAGAACTTATTGAACACGCCAGCCAACTTAAAGTGATTGCCCGTGCCGGAGTTGGAGTGGATAATATCGATGTGAATGCTGCTACGAAAAAAGGGATTATAGTTATCAATGCCCCTGGCGCTAATACTATTGCTGCTACTGAGCATACACTCGCACTCATGCTTTCCCTTGTAAGAAGTATTCCGCAAGCACATAAAGTAACGGCTAGCGGTAAATGGGATCGGAATTCTTTTAAAGGGATTGAACTATACAAAAAAACACTCGGAATAATTGGAATGGGGAAAATTGGGGCTGAAGTTGCAAAGCGTGCAAAGAGCTTTGGAATGGACATATTGGGATTTGACCCTTATTTGACCGCTGAACGGGCTAATAAACTAGGAATTAAAAAAGCTACCGTTGATGAAATAGCACATGAGGCTGATATTATTACTCTTCATACCCCTCTTACAAATGATACACGAAATTTAGTTAATGAAGAATTTTTAAGGAAAACGAAAAAAGGAGTGCGTTTTATCAATTGTGCACGCGGCGGAATAATTGATGAAGGAGCCTTAATTAAAGCCTTAGAATCTGGACAGGTGGCAGGAGCTGCATTGGATGTATTCGAAAAAGAACCTTATATTGACCCAGAATTACTATCACATCCAAATGTCATTGTAACTCCCCACCTGGCAGCCTCCACAGTTGAAGCTCAGGAAAAAGTAGCCCTCGAAGTGAGCGGTGAAATTATTGATATTTTGGAAACACAAACAATCCGAAATGCCGTTAATATGCCGCCAATTACTGGAGAGGCCCAGAAAAAAATAAAGTCCTTCTTCCTACTCGGAGAACAGATGGGACAATTGGCTGTACAGCTGTTAAAAGAGGCTCCAGAGAAAATTGAAGTAACCTACTCTGGGGACCTGGCAGCAGAGGATACTGACCTATTGACCAGGACTATACTTAGAGGAATTCTTTCCTGGCATTTCTCTGACTCTGTTAATCTAATAAATGTTTTCCATCTATTAAAGGAACAAGGTATTCCCTATCTTGTTCAAAATAATGATGCAAGCAAAGGCTTTGCCAGCTACCTGGAACTATCACTGACCCGTGGAAAAGATACTGCTCGTGTCGGAGCAACTGTACTGGAAGGTTATGGAGCAAGGATTGTCAAATTGAATGATTACCAGGTCGATGTTAAGCCCCAGGAACACCTCTTATATATCAAGCATACCGATATTCCGGGCATGATTGGAAAAGTAGGATCAGTCTTGGGTGAGCATAACATCAATATTGCAACGATGCAGGTTGGCCGTGCCGAGATTGGCGGCGATGCAATCATGGTTTTGACGCTTGATAAAAAGGTGGATGATACTGCTATACGTTCACTTGAATTAATTAATGGCCTAAAAGGAGTCCAAGTATTGGACATCACAGCCATTGAAACGGCTGCTCCCTTTTAAATAGAATTAAGCTATTATTTTTATAAAAACCAAAAAGGGGCTTGGCCCCCTTTTTGGTTTTATTTAAGATACTAATGCTGGCAGACAGGGCAGTAAAACACTTTCCTTGAAGATATCATTTCTTTTTTAATAATGGAACTGCACCTGAAGCATTTTTCATTTTCCCGAGCATATACCAGACATAAATTATTGTAGCCTCCGGTTTTGGTGTCCCCTTTAAAAAAGGGCATTTCCATATACCCACCATCGTTAATTGCTTTTCTCAATATCCTTAATATAGAGGAATAAAGCAGGGAAATCTCTTCTTCCTGAAAGTCCTGAATGTTTCTAAACGGCAAGACACCTGCGTCAAAACAAATTTCATCAGAATAACAATTCCCAATTCCAGAAATGAAACTTTGGTCAACCATTTTGGATTTCAATCTGCCCCTTTTTTTAATTAAAAGTGCCCTAAAACTCTCCAAAGTGAAATCAGCTTCTAATGGCTCAGGCCCCAGCGAAGACAAAATTTCATTTACTTCTTCTCCCTTATACAAATGTAAATATCCAAGCCGCAGACCAATAAAATAGAGATGATTTTCTCCAAAGGAGATTTTAACCTGTATGGTTCTGTCTGGCTTTTCCTCTTCTCTGCCGTAAAACAAAATTCCTCCCAGCATAAGATGCAAAAGCAAAACCCGGCCGTTTTCCAAATGGAATAGTAAATGTTTTGCTTTTCTTGTCACCTTTTCAACTCTCTGACCATGGACAGTTTTAGCAAAAAGGTCTGGCGGGACATTTACTGACTTCTCCCTGTTTACGGTTACTGACGTAATGATTTTCCCGCTGATTTTTTCATTGAGAAGGATTCTATAATTTTCCATTTCAGGTAATTCGGGCATTGGATTACCTCCTGTTAGCTCTCTCTTCCTATCTTTTCCAAAGAAAGCTTCATTATGTAGAACCTGCCTCTCATAAGAAAAGCGCGAGCGCCCGTTCAGCGACGTATGGACTGGGGCCCACTTGGACTGAGATAAAGGATACACGAAATGCAAAGCATTTCGATGTTGACTTATCGTAGGGAGAAGCGGGATGGAAACTAGGCGCTGGGTGCTGGAGCTAGACAATTTAAAAGGTAAAACTTTATACTTTCTTATCAATAAATGTAAAAGGCGTCCCAGTATATTGGGCCGCCTTCATTTTAAAGTCTTACCTTCTCAACTAAATGAATATCTGTTCCTCCAGGCCTCATAATCCGCTTTAATATGGTATCCACATAAGATGTAAACCCTTTTTGAGATCGTTGTCTTGGTCTTGGAAGATCGATAATTTGGTCAAGGGCAATTTTTCCGTCTTCAATCATTATAACCCTGTCTGCTACTGCGACCGCCTCTTCAACATCATGGGTGACAAGAATAGATGTATATTTTTTTTCAAGCCAAAGCTTTTCTATTAAATCCTGCATTTCAATTCTGGTTAAGGCATCCAGTGCACCAAGCGGTTCATCAAGCAAAAGGAGCTCAGGTTGATGAATAAGTGCTCTGGCAAGGGCAACCCTTTGTTTTTGTCCTCCTGATAATTTGGCAGGCCAATCATTGATACGGTCTTTAAGGCCCACCTTATCCAAAGCTTCAATGGATTTCTGTTTCCAATCCCCTTGCAACCCAAGCCCTACATTATCGAGGATCTTTCTCCAAGGAAGAAGCCTGCCATCCTGAAACATGATCCGTGCCTGCTTATTCAATCCATTAAGTTCTTTCCCATTCATAAGAATTAATCCGGAGTCACAGCTTTCAAGACCGGAAATTAGGCGCAAAAGAGTACTTTTCCCGCATCCGCTTTTACCAACAATAGCAAGGAACTCACCTTTTTTGATGTCCAGGCAAATATTATCCAATACCATTCTATTTTCGTAACCTTTACCCACATTCCTAAGCTGGATACTGGTTTCATGAAAATGATTCTTAACCATTACATTACTCCCCTAACCATTAAGTATTCCATTTCAGCCATTTTCTTTCAAAAAACCTTGCAATAACATCAGAAAGCTTTCCAAGCAAAGCATAAAGCAATATGCTTAGAACGATAATGTCCATTTGCAAAAATTCACGGGCATTCATAGCCATATAACCTATACCAGAGTGCGCTGAAATAGTTTCTGCTACTATTAAAGTAAGCCACATAACACCAAGCGAAAACCTTACTCCTACTAGTATCGAAGAAAGAGCTCCCGGGAAAATAACAGCTAGGAAAAGGGAGACACCCTTTAGTCCATAAGCCTTCCCCATCTCAATCAGCCGTTTATCAACAGAACGTATACCATGATAAGTATTAATATAAACAGGAAACAGAACTCCAAGAGCAACGAGGAATATCTTAGATGTCTCTCCAATTCCAAACCAAAGAATAACAAGAGGAATGAGTGCCAGGTGCGGAATATTCCTCAGCATCTGGATAGATGTGTCCGTAAAAAGCTCCAACCACTTAAATACACCATTAAAAAGTCCAAGTAAAAACCCAATCGAACCGCCAATTAAAAAACCTGTTAAGGCTCTTTCCAGACTGATGGAAACATGGTCGAAAAGTTCCCCTGTCATTGACAGAGTTAGGAAGGCTTTAAGTACTGCCAGGGGGGAAGGCAGTATTCGGGAAGAGATAATCCCATCAAAGGATAGAATCTGCCAAACTAGCAGGAGCAAAAAGGGCAATATCCAGGGTATAATGGATTTCACTGCCTCTTTAATAAAAGTTTTCAATATTTTCACCCCTTTCATTTGTTAACTTTGCTTAATGGTTCATTAGATCCTTAACAATAATTTTCTTTGGTATAATTTTTAAATCATAGAATGTATCAGCAATTTGTTGCTGTTCTTTTATCAATTGCGGAGTTAATTCATCGACTCCGTATTCCCGTCTTTCAACAGCAATTTTTAAAGATGGTTCATCAATCTTAAGAAGAGGCGCCAGCATTTTTATCAGTTCAGCATGATGAGAATTAGCCCATTCTGAAGAGGCTTTAATTTCGTCTATCATTTCATTTATGATATCCTTATGCTTTTTGGCAAATTCTTCATTTGCAAGGAAGAAATCCCTGTCAGTTGTAAGTCCTTCTCCATTGGTCAGCATCTTGGCATTAGCACCTGTTTCAGCAGCAGCTGAAAACGGATCCCATACTACCCATGCATCGATTTTCTTTTGCTCAAATGCAATTCGGCCATCGCCCGGCTGGAGAAATGCAGGAGTGATGTCACTGTATTTCAGACCCGCCTTTTCTAATGCCTTCACCAATAAATAATGAGAGCTGGATCCTTTTGCAAATCCTATTGTTTTCCCTTTTAAGTCCTTAATAGATTTGATTGAGGAATTATCATGTACCAGAATTCCGCTTCCATAAAATTTTGGTTTACCGGCAGCGATATAGACAAAGGGTATGCCCGCAGCCTGAGCAAAAATAGGTGGAGAATCTCCAGTCCTGCCAATATCTATACTTCCTGCATTTAAGGCTTCCATTAATGCTGGTCCAGCCTGAAATTCATTCCATTCCACTTGATAACCTTTCTTTGCTAAACGTTTTTCCAATGTACCCAGTGATTTAAGAATAAAAAGCGGTCCATTTTTTTGATAACCAATCCGTATCGTTTTAGTTATTTTAACCTTATCGTTTTTGGCTGCAGACTTACTTTTATCTGGTTCGCTTTTGCCGCAGCCGGCAAGGAAAAGACTTGCCAACAGGAAAGTACATAACATTGTTAAAAAAAGTGTTAGTCGTTTAACTTTCATTCTGCTTTCATCCTTCCCGCATCTTCTACAGGGCGTTTATCCCTCTGTGATAACCTATGTAACGGAAAATTATAGGTTCCTGTCCCGGGTGATTACAACATAATTAGATTTTTAAAAAAGAAAACACCCGCCAAAAGCAGGTGTTTTCACGTTGTTTTATTCTGCAGCTTTTTCTTTCTCTGCCATTTAATCAGAATAAATAATGCAAGGAGGATAATTTCTAAGGAAGAACCAAGGGTTGGCCAGGTATAAAAAGAAAAGTCAATCTGATTAATGTTATTTTTAAATAAAAGGATCGACAAGTGACCAAGAATAAGGGAAACCGGCAAAATATACACGTTAGTTTCCCTCTTAACTAAACAGCTCAATGCTTTATTTAAGCAAAAAAGGGCAAGAGCCAGTTTGGTAAAAATATTGGGAAGCCAGACAACTACAATAAACACATCAAGCCGGTCAAGAAAATCAGTTAAATTGATTTGCTGAATTAACTGATGGCTTGGATAAGTGGAAACCTCAAGAATTTTCGTTCCCAATACTCCTATTTCTGTAGCCAATAGAATACAAAGCAGGGTATATATAATCCCAATACCCTGAAAAGCAGCTTTTCTTATTTTTTTTATAGGTTCAACGTGAGCAATAATAGTAACAATAAAAACCACCTCTCCAACCCATGAAAACAGGATATAAGAAGATTTGAAGACGCCCGGTAATGCTTCCATTCCCAATATAGGCTGTAGGTTCCCAATCTGAATTTCATTTAAAAGCAACAGCGGAAGGGCAGCGACAATAACGCCCAATATAACAAATTGTATAACTGTAACCCTTGCTATTACTTCAAGTCCTGAGACTGTAACGTATAAGATTACAAGTAAAGAAAGTGTAACCAGAATATCGATTGGGGTATTGGGAAGCAAAACAGCGGCTACAAAATCAACGAATCCCCTTAAATCCCTAATTAGGATTAAAGCCATGAATAAAAACACACAAAGATAAAAGATTTTTTCCACAAACGAATGATCACTATCCGGAACAAATATATTCTTAAATTGTTCCTGGTTTTTTGCTCTGCCTATGATTATAAAAACAAATAAAAAAAATACAGGAAGCGTTACAGGTGCTAACACCCAGCTATAATGGCCTGAGCTTTTTATTAGTACCTGTGGAAGGCTGATTGCTGACACTGAAAAAATAAAATTAGCTATCAATATACTGAATTGTCCGGCGGATATTCTTGGTTTCATTTTTCCACCATCCTTTTTGTTATGCCTCCAACTTTATTATTCAAAAATTCCATCGCTATATGCACAGGAATTTCGAATACTACACATAAAGTTATGCACACGGTGAGTGCTGCAACTAAATACACCCATTTTCGCTGTTTTTTTTCAACAAGCCCTTTTTTAATCACGATAATGAGATAAATCAACAGAATTATCCAGGTTATTATCATTCTTGCTTTCATTAATAGTTCCATCCTGTATTGGTCATTCTTAAAATTTCTCCATCTACCACTACCTTGATATCCAAATTGTGGAGATTTTCTTCCCAATTTTTCTTAAACCTTTCATCCCATAGGTTATTTTTACTTTTATATAAATACCATCCTAGTCCTCCCACATCGATCCCTTCAGAATGTGAATGCTTAATAAGGGACATAATTTCAGACTTGACTTCTTCTTGAAATCTTTTGACAACCCTACTATAAATATATGGTCTGGCAAGGTCCAAATTCCCCTCGTTTTCCATAAGTGTTCCGGTTGCAATTACTTTAAAGGTAAAAAGTGGTTTTCCATTAACCATGGAAAATTTCTGTTTCACTCTACTTTCGATAATTCTGAGTGTGATTTCTTGCTTTTTTGCATCGGAGAAGGTAATGGACTTTTCGTTCATTTTATTGCGAAGCCATAATACTCCGCTTGATTCTTTTTTGTTTGTAAAAAAGGCAACTTTATCGTGATGCATAATGGCATAGCTAGCCATTTTAAATCCTCCTTTGCCTTTTTCAACCACAGGTATAACTGCCTCTTTTCCATATCTATTCATATCCTGCATCGCGTCCTTAACTGTCATACCAATATTGCTTTTTGACATTTCCCTCAAAGCTTCTCCAGGCAATAAATCGAGTTTTGTTTTAGTCTTTAATATATTAATTGCCTCACCCTTTGAAATTAATAAAAATGTGGAAAGCCTGGACTGAGGCTGAGTTAGGACAACATTTATTGCTTCATTAATTCCTTCGCGGGCCTGCTTTTCTCCAATTATAAGAACACGTCGGTGAGCAAAATAAAGATTCCTTGATAAACGCAATTGAAGATTATCATTACTTTCCCTAATGTTTCTGCCTGGTTCTGCATCGACATAAAAAGGACCGCCGCTGGTTCCTCCTCCGCCTCCGCTTGATCCCGACCCTCCCATTGCACTTGGAAGTGCAACCTGAACGGAAACGTTATACTTATCAATTCCCTTCATATCAACGCCAGAGGCAATAACAAAAGCGAGGTCGTTAATCTCAATCCGATCCCAGCATCCCACTAAAAGAGGAATACTTATAAGAATCGGCAGTATACTATTTAACTTTCTCATATTACTCCCCTTCTTCCCCATAACGTTGAGTAGTAGGTGGTTTTAAATGATCAATCATACGCCTTCTATTTCCTTTAACAGTTTGTTTAGGGCGCATTTCCAATGACCACCAAGGAGCCCTGATAAAAACATCTTTAAGTTCTTTAAATGACAGAGGCCCGAGCGGAGAAAAATACGGAACCCCAAAGGATCTTAATTTACATAAGTGTGTAAGGAGAAAAAGTGAACCCAGTACTAATCCAAATAGACCAAACATTCCTGCCAGAATCATTAACGGAAACCGAAGCAGTCGTATGGAGATAGCCATGTTGAATCTGGGGATAGTAAATGAGGCTATACCTGTTATCGAAACCACAATAACCATAGGTGCAGACACAATTCCTGCTTCAACTGCTGCCTGCCCGATTACTAATGCACCCAAGATACTGACCGCTTGTCCCACGATTTTTGGCAGCCTTACACCGGCCTCCCTCAATGCTTCAAATGATATTTCCATAATAAGGGCCTCGACAAAAGCGGGAAAAGGGATGGCTTCCCTTGATGAAGCGATACTGAATAAAAGATTCGTTGGAATCATTTCCTGATGGTAGGTTGTCACTGCCACATAAAGAGCTGGAAGTTCAAGAGCTACAAAAACAAAAAGGACTCTTAGTATTCTTAAAAAAATAGATATATGATACCGATTATAATAATCTTCACTTGCCTGGAGGAATTGCCAAAAGGTAACGGGTAAAATGAGAACAAATGGTGTTCCATCTACAACGATAGAGATACGACCCTCTAAAAGATTTGCTGCCACAGTATCCGGTCTTTCTGTGTTTTGGATTTGTGGAAAAACACTCCATGAATTATCTTCAATTAACTCTTCTATATATCCGCTTTCAAGAATTGCATCTATTTTAATAGCGTCAAGCCTTGCCATTACCTCATCAATCAAATCTGGTTGTGCTAAGCCTTCAATATAAAGTATAGCTATATTCGTTTGTGTTTGTTCCCCAATTATTTTTGATACTATTTTTAAACGATTGGACCTAATTTTTTGCCTGATAAGTGAAGTATTTACTCGTAATCTTTCTGTAAACCCTTCCCTTGGTCCCCTGACGGATGTTTCAGTTTCAGGTTCTGCGACACTCCGGGCAATTGTCCCTTTAGCATCAAAGGCTATAGCTTTGTCGATCCTGTCAACAAAAAGGACCGTAAATCCTCCTAAAATCTTGTTAAGAGCATCATCAATTTGCTCCGTTTCGGAAACAGAGTTTATTGCAATTACCTTTTCTTTTAAATAATCCGCAGTCAGCTGCCGACGTTCAGTTTCCTCTAAAAGCTGTCTTATACCTGAAGTTTCAATGCTAGCCGCATCTATAAGTCCATCAACGAATACTAAACAAGCTTTAGTATCTCCAGCAGTAATAAACCTGAAATTAATATCAGAGCAGTCTTTAAACAAGACCTTCATTGTTTTAATATTTTCTTCTAATTCATATTTAATGAATTCTCCTGTTTTTGTATTGTTAACTTCGGGTTTTTTTAACTGCCTGTGCTTTTTAAAAGATTTCATTCCTCAAACCCCATTACTCTTTTTTTATAATCTGTCCCTATAGGCCCAAATTATCCCTGATAAGAGGTTTTGAAAACTATGGAAAAAAGAGGTAAACATAAATGCACCTTTCTTCGAAAAAATAAGAAATAACATCTTAAAAAGGAGTGTTTTTTTGTGGGTATACTAAGTGGCAACCCTCAGGATGAGCCCTTGCATTCTGGAGAAGTTTTTAACCTATGGTCCCATCTTTTTGGAACGAAGGCATATTTAGTAACACTCCAGGTTTTTTATAACCATACTGGAGATCATGACCTCAGGGTATTTATTGAGGATTTAATGGAGAATTGTATAAAACAAGAGGAACAGCAGGTTGAGGTCATCCTAAAAGAAAATGGAATCCGCCTTCCTCCTGCACCTCCCGGAAGACCAAATGTTCCTATTGAAGATATACCGGCGGGGGCCCGTTTTAATGATCCGGAAATTGCAGCATTAATTGGGAAGGAACTTACTACGGGAAAGATATATGACAGTTATATTATGGGAATTTCTATAAGAGAAGATATTGCCCAATTATTTAATGAATTTCATACCCAGAAGGCAGAGTATGCTGAAAAATTATTAAAAATTAGTAAGGAAAAAGGGTGGCTTGTTCCTCCGCCATTAAATCTTAAATAACCGGAAGAACTGATAAGGCACTCAAATTAATTAAAGGATGTGATAACGAAGTGCCTTCCAAAAATAAAGGGATGCTAATCGCAGCAATTGGCTCAATTCCGTTGATCATGACTTTGGGTAATTCTATGCTGATTCCCATCCTTCCTCAAATGAAATCAGAATTAAAGCTTACCCAGATGCAGGTAAGCTTAACTATCACCGTTTTTTCAATAGCAGCTGCTATATTCATCCCGATATTAGGATATTTATCCGATCGGTTTTCCAGAAAAATAATCATTCTCCCTGCCTTGATCCTTTACGGACTGGGAGGAATTCTGGCAGGAATTGCTTCATCTTCCTTCCCCCATCCATATGCATGGATCTTAGTAGGAAGAACCTTTCAGGGAATTGGGGCAGCTGGAACCGCTCCAATTGCTATGGCATTAACAGGAGACCTTTTTAAAGGCGGGGAAGAAAGCCGGGTGCTCGGTATTGTTGAAGCATCAAACGGGATGGGGAAAGTTATGTCACCAATCCTTGGGTCCCTGTTGGGTTTAGTGGTCTGGTATTCAGTTTTTTATGCTTTTCCAGCCATATGTCTTGTTTCTATTCTTTTAACATGGATATTTATAAAGGAAAAGCGGCACCGGCAAGCACCGCCTCCTTTCCCAAATTATATCAGAGGACTTCTATTTGTATTTAAAAAAGAGGGAAGATGGCTTCTAGTGGCTTATCTAGCTGGAGCAACCTGTTTGTTCACCCTTTTTGGTATTCTCTTTTATCTTTCAGATATTCTTGAAAAACAATATAAGATAGATGGGGTAATAAAAGGGCTAATTTTGGCCATTCCACTGCTAGTTATGGGTACAAGCTCTTATATCACTGGGGCAAAGATAGGAAAAAATCAGGTTACAATGAAAAGGATGATTGTTTTGGGCTTTACCCTGATGACCATTTCCTATGTCTTCCTTTCCTTTTTTAATGAAAAACTTATCCCATTCCTTTTTATACTGGTACTAAGCAGTATTGGAACAGGATTTGTACTGCCCTGCCTGAATTCTTTAATTACCGGCTCGGTCGGTAAAGAAAAGAGGGGATTTGTTACATCCCTTTATGGTTCAGTCCGTTTTATTGGGGTAGCCATTGGCCCTCCAATATTTACACGGCTGATGGAATGGTCCCAGACAGGCATGTTTCTTACAATAGCAGCATTAACTTTTGTGGTCGGTTTTCTCAGCCTGACATTGATACATGCCCAAAAAAGCGGAGGCGGTTCTAAAGAAAAACAAAAACAAGCTTTCCGATATAACTACGTTTAACTATTTATTTTTTTCGCCAGCCTAAAGAATAGGTACTAAAAAATTGTATTTTGCAGACAAAGTCCACGATTTTTGTGGAAATCCATTGACTGGCTAGCGCCTGAACAATAATTTCCCATTTAATGATATAAGCTGTTAGAAGGAATATACCCCCATTTATCCAGAATAAAGGCTTTCCGGGGAGTGTATTTCTATATGAAGCTATAATAAGTGCGATTACGCCTACTCCTCCATTTGAGACTCCTTGGCGCAGGAGCATTCCTACTCCAATTCCAAGGAAAATAGAGCCTACCAGAAGATCAAGCCAGACATTTCGTATAGGAAGATACAATGTTTTTTGAATAACAAAAATGGTTAGAGATGTTACACTTATCGAAAACATGGTCCACAAAGCACATTCGTTACCCAAGTATTTAATTGCCATTGCAAGCATTGAAAAATTAACAGCCCAAAGAGCGAATCCCATGTCTAAATAAAAAAAATGGTGAAGGAGGACGGCCAGTCCTCCTGCTCCTCCTGAAGGTATATCATGCGGAAACAGAAATAAGCCCATCCCAAACCCCTGAATTGCCCCTCCCGCTAGCACAATTCCAAATTTATAAAAAAAACGTTTCATTCCAATCCACCTCAAAGGAGTTAATGGCTCTTTATGCACTATCTTATTCTGTCGATAAGCCAAGTAGTACAGGCGTTATCATTAACAAATAACGCTATTTGGATAAAGGAAGATAAAAGAAGGCTGCCAGTAATTTGGCAGCCTTCATCATTAAAAGTTTGCTGGATCATTCTCATCAAGGGATAAAGTAGTTACACTTGTATACTCGCCTTTTTCTATTTCCTCTTTTGAAGCACTTTCATTCAATACATCTTCAGTATCAATACCCTCAGCTACGGTGGGTTCCCCTTTTTCTACGGAATTTCTTTTTTTCATACTTTCACCTCATTATTATTCTTCGGAAGCGTGCTCACTTAAATAAGGGTTTTCAGTTGTAGCAAATTCAACTGACAGCAGGCTTTCCTCCAGTTCCATACCCTATAACTCCTTAAATTCTCCGCTTTTTATATCCTGTTGTTGTTCCGAGTGTTTTTTCTTCATAAATTTTCGCCTCAGCCTATTCCAAAATAATGCCGTTCTGGTAGCCCTTCATAAAGCTGCCAACAGTTTCTTCTATAAAGCTGCTTTCTTCCGGAACCTGAACAATCACTTCATTACGCTGGTTTACGGCTACAATCTTTACATTGTAAAATCTATTTACATCCAGCTGTACTCTTAAATCCTCAGCAAGGCTTTGAGCGTTATACTCGTCATCAATAAGGAAACGAAAGTTTTTCATCTTGTTCCTCCCTCATTTACTTCTAGTTTAGCCCCATTTCTGTTTCAAACAATTAACTTCATCTTCGTGTGTTATACCTTCATCCGATGGAGTTTCAAGGATTAATGGGAGGTTCCTTATAACTGAGGCATTTAGAAGCTCAGTAAATTCCTCTTCTTTTATATAACCCCCGGAAAAGATATTCGCATGGCGATCCACTCCTGAGTTTGCAGGATATTTAGAATTATTAAAGTGAATGGCCTTCAATTCCTGGAAGTAACCCTTTTCTGATCCCTTTTCCAGGAATTCCTTTGTACTTTCGGTAGCCCATAAGCCACTTGCAAAAGCATGGCAGGTATCCAGACAGAAACCTATTTTCTCTGGTGAATTACACAGACTTCTTACCATAACCAGTTCCTCTATAGTTGTTCCCAATGAACCAGGTTTTCCTGCATTGTTTTCAATTAAAATCTTGGTTTTCCCCTCCCAGTTATCAAGAACGGCATTTAGCATGGCAATCATTAATTGGTACCCGGCAAGTGGTTCTGTTTTGCTAATACTGCTTCCAAAGTGGACAACAACTCCTAAAGAACCGCACGCTTCGGCTATTTCCAAATCATTTTTTAAAGATTGAAGGACAATATCTTTTTTATTTTCCGGAGGTGTAAGGTTTGTTGGATAAGGAGTATGAGCAACGGATAAAATGTCATGTTCACGGCAAAATTCCTTGCATGCCTGTGCTTCCTCTTTATTAAAGTTTTTTACAGACAAACTTCTTGGACTTTTGGGAAAGTATTGATAACAGGCTGCCCCAATTTTTTTAGCTTGCTTTGCAGCACCAATATATCCATTCCTTATACTTAAATGACATCCAAATCTCAAAGCTTATCACTCAACCCTCTTGTTTTCCTTAGTTTTATCCAATTTGAACAAAATGATATATCTTCTCAACAAAAAAGGCATTACCCTTAATAGGTAAATGCCTTTTAGATTATAAAGACAAAGCTTCCTGGTGTATCGCATTAAAAAGCCTGATTTATCGCTTTCTCAAGATCAATATTATCTTCATTTAAATAGCGTTTTGTTACATTGATGTCCTTATGGCCAGCCAGCTTGGAAACTGTATGAACATCCACGCCTTTATCAACAAGCCGCTTGCAAAAAGTATGTCTTAATTTATTTGGGTTCACATCATATTTTTCAAGCATATACTGAATTCCCCTTGGCGAAATCCTTTTATTTACACTTGAAACAAATAACGCTTCGACGTGATAATTGAGTGTTTGAATATAGCGCTGAAGATGCTTTACAACCCTGCTTGATAATGGGATCATTCTCTCAACGATATTGTTATTCCGAATATATAACTTCCCTTTATCTTCCGTGATTTCTATATCCGATCGGTTCAATGAACACATTTCAGAAATTTTAATTCCTGTATGCAAGAGAAGATAAATTATCGCGATATTTCTAAGATTTCCATCCTTTTCAACTTCGGATAATAATCGCTCAGCTTCCTGTTCATTTAAAAAATCCGGATTAGTTAAATCCTTCACTTTTTCCTTCTTCTCAATATTAAGGATGATGTCAGAAATTCCGGAAAATCGAGCAAATACGCTTAAAGCAGCCAAATATTTCTCCACAGTACCTGGACTTTTGTTTTCTTGTTCCAAATGATTGATATAATTCTGTACATCCGTTTGTTTTACAGATTGTAACTCTTTCCCCTCAAGCCATTTATAGAACTTATCAAGTACTGCTAAATATGTTTTAATGGTACTTTCAGCTTTACCTTCCTTTTCAAGCCAGAAAATAAATTCTTGTATTTGTTGACTATAAGAATTTCCTTCTGTATTTTTCATTTCATCACCCCTAAAAGAAAATTTAGTTAGATATTATTTAAACCCTACTACATATTTTCCTTAAAGTCAACTTCTGCGAAAAAGCGAATAAATACAACAATATATGTGCTGATTTTAAAAAAGGGTATCCCTTAAAGCATAGCTTCCAAGGATACCCATTTTTTTATTGCCTGGCAACGTCCTACTCTCACAGGGACGCATGTCCCAACTACCATCGGCGCTGAGAAGCTTAACTTCCGTGTT
>NZ_JAAOEO010000038.1 GCF_011393025.1 Neobacillus terrae
AGGGTTTGGATCACACCCCACAATTTTTAGTTGAAAACACTTGCATTTGATTTTACACAATTAATAGGACTTGACTTAAAACGGTGATCTTCCCCTTTGAAATTGTTTCAATTCCACCCAAAGTGTCTATCTCACCGTCTATTTTTGTAATTTTCCTGTAAATCTATTAAACTTTCCTTGAATTGCCTTAACATCAAGAATACAAATTGTACTCACCGTTTTGAGACTCGTTAATTTATCCTATATCTCTCTAAAAGGCATACTAATAAGGGTATACAAGATATTTCCTCCCTGTAAAAAATTCATTATTCAATATAGCTAGAGGGAGGTTAATAGGAAATATACCATTTTTGCTCTTTATTTTTTTTTTGGTAAAATCGAGCGTTTCATATTTTTTGGCTGCATCTTTTTCCTTATAAAAAAAAGCATGAGAAATCTCACGCTCTAAATAAGGGAATCTCTTTTATTTTTCCTCAATGGAATGGTTTATAGCACCATGTGGCAGGATGGCATGAACACCTTTTACCCGGTTTACTACCTGCGTGATTCTGAGGTCGACGCACACACTTGCCAACGCAGTAGCTTCCGTTTTTTCTAGCTGATACATCTCTTGAATCAGCTCTACCATTCCTTCAAGAGCCGTCGCGGCTGCCTGGTTTAAATCCTCATCAAAGCCAAAAGTTATCCACCCTGCCGGTGTGTGCGCCCGTGGCATTTTCAAGGGCACATCCTCCCTGACAGTAAGGGTTAAATTTGCTTTGTCAAAAGGTGCTTCAATTGCCTGCCCTGATACCTCACCGTCACCCTGCGCAGCATGGCCGTCGCCTGCAGAGAATAATGCGCCTTCTACCGCAATTGGCAGGTATAGGATGCTTCCTTCCACTAGTTCTTTACAATCAATGTTTCCGCCGCAATATCGGGGCGGAATGGTAGAATGTATACCTGGTTCAGCCGGGGCTGTCGCCATAACCCCCAAAAAAGGGCTAAGCTTAACAGTGAATTTTTGATCTCGAACTTTTGCAGTTCCTGTTTGGCTTTCATGGTCCAATTGCCAATTAAGAGTAATCTCAGAGTGTTCAGTAATAGCTAGTACTTTATTTTGCCAATTGGATTTCCCACCAGAACAATTCCATCCATACCAGCCTGGTTTTAATTCGTTTATTTTTACCTCCAGCGTTAATCCTGGTTTTGCACCCTCAACATAAAATGGCCCGATGATCGGATGTCCCCAAACCGCCTCTTTCTCTCTTGATTCATATCTAATTCGTTCTCCATTCTCCTGGTTATAACCCCACCCAATATCGGTTGTATTAAATTCCACCGAATCACCAGACTGTATGGTCAAGATTGGCTGATAATCCCTGCTGAATGATCCATGAAGATGCTGATTGCTTATGGTAAGTTGATGTGTTTTTGACATAAATATGCTCCTTAAATATGTATTGGCTATTACTTTAATTATTATTTAATAATAGTTCTTCATAGAATTCTATTTTCCTTTTTATATTTTACTATATTAGCTCCATTTTCTTTTTTATGATTCTCAGTAAAATGCTCGGTCCTTTTTCGAGCCAACTAGTACTTATACAGTCTTGTCTGGTGACACTTTGGAAGGCTGCTCAGAGATTTGGCGCAGCTGCTCAGGCTTTTATCTATAAAAGTCTAATCCAGCATTGTACCTTTATGTATAGCATTCCTGCAAAATAACCATAAAAGGTAAACAGATTCAAATCTGCTTACCTTTTTATTCTTTTTTTTACGTTTAGCCGATTTGCATCTTAGGGAATTAAAATTGTATCTGTATTTTCATAGACTAGGATGATCACTAATGGGATTTAGATTAAAAAAGCTAATATACTCTTTAATTAAGATAAGAGGAAAAGTCTTTTTTCCTTTTGTTATTTTCTACATATTAATAGCTGCACACATTATTTTGACGATTGAGCCTCAGACTTTCCATAATTATTTGACATCTGTTTACTGGGTGATTACCACACTATCAACAATCGGGTTTGGTGATTATGCTCCTGTCACGGCTTCAGGTAAAGCTTTTACTATTGTTCTATATGTCACAGGCATTGGCTTTGTCAGTGTGCTCATAGGAAAAATCATTCGTTCTATTTATAACATCGAAAAATTAAGAGTGGGTGGGAAAATGAAATACACAGGGAAAAATCATATTATTCTCATCGGCTGGAGTAATAAGTCCCGAGAAGCCATAGAAGAAATTTTAAAATCAGACAGTAAAATTGACATCGTCATTATTGATCATCTTGAAAAATCCCCTCTTGATGAAGATCGGCTTTATTATGTACGTGGAGATGCAACAGATGAAGAAACCTTAAACCGTGCAAATGTCTCTAAGGCTAAAGGAGTCATTATTTTTGCAGAAGAAATCTTTCCGGTAATCTATACACAGAAAGATCCATTACTCGTCGATGGCAAGACATTGCTTATTGCTACAGCTATCACTTCCATAGAAGAAAAAATGGGTATCTCCATTCATGTCACCGCTGAAGTAGTCAATGAGAAGCATATTCGTTATTCGAGCATGTTAAGGTCGACGAATTTATTCCAACCCAGGAAATGATATCTCATGCCGCCGTAAGATCCTTATTCTCACATGGTGTCACACATCTTTATTCTGAACTTATGAGTACACAATATGAGGAAAGCGTGTACGAAATTCCGAAAAAAGATGAATGGTTAACCTATCGGGATGCTTTTATGGATTTGCTTAATAAGGGAGCAACACTGGTAGCCAATCAGGGGAACTTAAATATTAATCGAAAATTGGATGAGCGCATTCCCGAAAATGCACAGCTTCTCGTTATTTGTGATAAGAAAACTATTGCTCTTTTAAATAATGAAGTAAGTTATAAATAATATGATTATGTAAACTTTGTTCGTTTACTAAATTATTGTTTAGTAAGCCCCAAGCTGAAAATTCATAAATATATTTAACTCGCCCTTTATCTCCTTCTCATGTAAGAATATGACCCGTTTCCAGAACGGGTCACCCCTCTTTCTCCTTCTTTCAAGTTGCTTTTTTAAGTATTACACCTTTTGTGCGTTCCTGATAAAAAATGATCCTTCACTTGAAAAGGCTCCCTTATTTTTGTGATAAACTTTGGTAATCGTGCCTGTTGTAAAATCAACAAAAAATATACTCTTTGGCTTACATTATCGTATAGGAAGAAAGAGTTTAACAGTAGTCCCTTCACCTTCTATACTATCTATTCTTATTTCACCTTTGTGCAGATTCATTATACTTTTGGCAATATGCAGTCCCAGACCCGTCCCACCGGTTTCCCTGCTTCTTGCCTTATCCACACGGTAAAAACGCTCAAAAATATTATTAATCTCGTCCTCTGGTATCCCAAACCCATAATCCTTCACAGATACACATACATTTTGTTCGTTCTTTTCAAGAAAAACATCTATTTTGTCAGTGCTGTATTTCATGGCATTGTCTAATAATATGATAATAACCTGCTTGAGCTTTAATTCATCAGCATGGATTATCAATGGATTATATTCAAAATGAAGGCTTATTTCCCTTCTGTACACATTTTTAAACTGCTTTAAAATATTCTCACATAGAGATACCACATTTATTTCCTTTAACTCTAATTCGGTATCCTTCTCCAAAGTTGCTAAGTCAAGAAATGTTTCTGTCATTTTTTGAATTCTCGTTGCTTCAGAATAAATCGCTTCGATTGCTTCGTTTGCCATCTCTTTATCTTCCACGCCATGCCTTCTTAGCAGGTTGGCGTAACTCTTAATAACAGTAAGCGGTGTTTTTAACTCATGTGATGCATCCGAAACAAATTGTGATTGCCTCGCCATATTTTCCTGAAGCCTATCAATCATACCATTGAATGTTTCAGCCATGGTTTGAAGCTCGTCCTTTGTTTCGTCTTGAATGTTTATTTTTTTAGGGACTCCACTCTTTTGTATTTCTTCCATGGTATTAATCATGCTGGAAATCGGCCTCATTATGATGTTTGCCAGCCACCTTCCACCAAGGAGAGAAAAAATAGCAGCTAAAATGGTACAGAAACCTAAAATAGCCCGAAGCATTTCTTTTCTTGTTTCAAGTCCTGTTAATCGTTCACCAATTTCCAGACTGCTCTTTCCATTTTTCATGGGAATACGAACAACTAAAACTTCCTCCTCCCCTTTTTCTGCTGTAATCAAGCGGGATTGTGATTGTTTTGTCTCCGTATATTTACCTTTTATTTTTTTAGACAGTAATGGATCATTTGATACTTCCAAAGTCTTTTTGTTACCTGGTTCCATTATTCGAATATAGGAATGAATAGTCAGGTAATCTCTAATTTCTCCCTTCACTTCAACCGAAGAGGGAGCAGTATGAAGTTCTTTTAATATGTCTGCAGCTTTCTGATATTGCATATCTTCTTCCATATTTAGAGTGGTTTTCATAAACAATAAGAACACAACGGTATTTATTAAAATCATAATGCAAAGCATCCAGACAGTAGTTAAAAGATTAATTTTTGTGGTGATCTTCATCCTGCTTCTCCTTTATTGTAAAACCAATACCTCTTACCGTTGTGATTAATTGAGTTGAAAATCCCTCATCAACTTTTTTTCTTAGGTGTCTTATAAAGACATCTATAACATTTGTTTCTCCTTCATACTCGAATCCCCAAACATTGACTATAATACTCTCTCTTGTCACTACTTTATTTTTATTGATGATTAAGTAAACCAGCAGATCATATTCCTTTGGTGTTAACGTAATAGAAACCCCGTTCCTATTCACTTCCCTCGAATCCATGTTGATCGTTAAATCCTGAACGGTTAAAAGAGACTCTTCTTCTTCGTGTCCCCCTGTTTTAGATTGATTTCGAATAGAAGCACGAATACGGGCTAGCAGTTCTTCAATTTCAAAGGGCTTTGTTACATAGTCATTCGCTCCATGATCCAGTCCTGCTACTTTATCAAAAGTAGTATTACGTGCGGTTAATAGTATGACTGGAGTAACTTTATCTTCTCTTCTTAGCCTTCTCAATACTTCGATCCCATTTAATTCAGGAAGCATAACATCCAATAATATAAGATCTATCTGTGAATTTAAAGCGGTTTCTAATCCGGCTTTTCCATTATGTTCAACTGTCACTTGGTATCCCTCATACTCTAATTCCACTTTTAGCACACGAGCTATTTGTACTTCATCCTCGATAACAAGAATATGTGTCATGCTAGCGTTAGCTCCTTCCAGTACTCTATAAAAAATTTAAACCAGAATTTCTTTCCATTTATTATTAATTGAACTCTCTTCAATTTAACACTTTTTAAAATAAAATTTTCCATCTTAATGAATTATTAATCTTTTATTAAGAAAACAAACAAGGTGCTTGTATATATTTAGATTACCCAGCTGGGATGACGTTATTAAACAGTAACTCTAGCTGGCAGCTATTAGCTCTAAATTATTACAATGCAATAATTTTCAGTTTTTTTAATTAGGGAGGCACAAAATGAAAAGATTAGTTGAAGGAACCATGCAAAGGGCCATACTCATGATTGTGTGTGTTGTTATTATCCTTGCATGGGGCGGGATATCCGCATTCCAAATGCAGCGTGACTATTTGCCGGGGATTACCAATACAACCCTTTCTGTTAGTATGAGGGTGCCAGGATATCAAGCTCCTCAAGTAAAACAGCAGGTAACCGATAATCTTGAAAGTGCCGTTAAAGTAGTAGATGGTTTATCGAATGTGGAAACCACTTCATACGATGGCGGATTATTTATGAGTTTATATTTTCCAATGAATACAGACATGAAACAAGCCGAGGATCAGGTTAATAAGGCACTTGCCAATGCCGACCTTCCTCAAACGATTACAAGTACTCCTTCTGTAACACGATTAACAACAAGTTCATTTCCAATTTTGACTTATAGCATTTCAAGTAAGAATTTAGATGAACAAACGCTTCGTTCTAATGCCCAGCAGGAAATCGTAAGGCAATTAAAAACCGTTCCTGGTGTAGCTGATGTTTCTGTATTCGGCGGAGCTAAAGACGGATATGTATTAACCGTTCGTATGAAAGACCTTGTTAAAAATGGATTGACCCTTGATGATGTAAATAAATCCTTCTCTTTATCCGTACCATCCATGCCTCAGGGTAACATCGTAAACAATCAATTATCGATTCCTGTTTCATTTGATGGGCTGAAATTAACACAGCAGCAAATGGAAAACTCAACAATCAAGAATAAAGAAGGTAAAACCATTCCTGTTTCAGCGTTTGCTACTATTACTCATTCTTTAAATGATGTTAAAACCGTCTCCAGAACTAATGGGGTGCCAAGTGTCCAATTGAATGTAATTAAGACACCATCAGCTAATATTACAGATGTAGCAAACCAGGTAAAAGATAGGGTTTCTCGTCTTCATTTGGATACAATAAACCCTAAAGATGTTTCATTCCAGGTTTTACTGGACAGGGAAAAAGAATTAAACAGCTCACTTTTCGGATTAGTACGTGAAGGTTTACTCGGCTGTTTATTCTCAATGATATGTGTGTTCTTCTTTTTCCGGAACGTAAGATCCACACTATTAATTGCAATTTCACTGCCAATTTCACTGCTGGCAACTACAGCTGTTTTAAAAACAATGGGCATTACTCTTAATATTTTAACCGTTTCAGGCTTGATTGTTGCAATGGGACGTATTGTCGATGACTCTATTGTTATATTAGACAATATGTACCGCAGACGGGAAGAATCAACAGATAAATCAATACTTTCCCTTCTTGCATCATCCGTTACAGAAATGATTCCTGCAATTTTGGGGTCAACTTTAACTACAATTGCGGTTTATATTCCAATCGCATTCGTGGGCGGTGTAATCAGTGCCTCATATAGCGGTTTTGCCTGGTCTGTTGTTATTGCATTAATCATTTCCTTCTTTGTAGCGATGGTGGTTATCCCTGCTCTTGCTTTTATGGGCTGGAAAGGCGGCAATACTTCTAAAAAGACGGTCAGACTTGATTCTGCAATGAAGCCAGTATTGCAATCAGCTTTTAAACACAAGAAAGCTATGATTATTGTTTCTATTCTGGTATTTTTGGCTGCAGGAATATATTCTGCATTTCTTCCAATAAGCTTACTGCCTAGCGGAAAAATTGGACAAATTTCCATTAAGGCCGAATTGCCTAAGGGTAGTACTTTAATTCAAGTAGATTCTGAAGTCCAAAAAATTGAAAGAACATTAAAGGATAATCCAAAGATAGATGCGTATTCTTCGAATTTTGGTTCTACCATGACACCGCAAAGTGATGATGTTTTTGACCAGGGTGGCGGATTTATAACCTACCCAAATGTGGCGAACCTTTCTGTTGTATTGAAAAATGACAAGGATGCTGATTCAGTTATTAAAAAGCTGCAAAAACAGCTTCCTTCACTATCTAAAAATGTCATTTACACTGTAACAAGCCAGAATATCTCTGGTGACGATTCCCAAATGCGCATTCTATTCACTGGTTCAGACCAGGTTACATTGGATAAAACAGCACAGCAGGCAAGAAATAGTCTATCGAAAATTGCTGATTTAAGCGTAGACGGAAAAGTTGATTTAACAAATGGTTCTCCTAAATACAAGGTTGCATTTGATCAAAATGCAATCCAGGAAAAAGGTGTTAAAGTTCCCGACATTTTAGGAGTGGTTAATCGCTATATGTCCCAATCTAAGGATGCAACCATTACGGTTGACCATAAAGCATTACCTGTGGACCAATATTTGGACCAAATTGCTTCTGGAACCAATTCTAATATTACTTTAGTGGCTACTGCAAATGATGTTTTAGCTGCACTTGCTGCGGAAATTTTTAAAGGAAATAATGGAGAAATGGTTCGATTTGATCAAATAGCTAAAATTTCAAAGGATCCATCCCCTTCTACTATTAGTGAAAGAGACGGTCAGCCTTTCTCTCTTGTGACTGCCCAGATTACTTCTAACGATATTAGCAAGGTTTCGAACCAAGCGGACAAAGCTCTAAGCAGCTTGAAGCTTCCAAAGGATGTAACTTATTCATTAGGCGGAATCTCTGAGCAAGTAAAACAAATGATATTTGATATGTCCATTGCCGTAGCATTCTCAATTTTATTAGTTTTGCTTATTACCTCTTCTATTTTCAAAGGCTGGAGAGCACCACTTGCAGTTCTGCTAAGCATTCCGCTTGCTTTAAGTGGTGTCATAATTGCACTAATATTGTTCCATGGAGAATGGAACCTGGCAGCATTAATCGGAATTCTAATGCTTACAGGTATAGTCGTTACTAATGGTATTGTGTTAATTGATAAAATCGAAAGAAATCGAAAAGAAGGAATGTCTGTAAAAGAAGCTGTATTATCTGGCAGTCTGTCAAGGATCAGGCCAATTTTAATGACAGCCGCAGCAACAATTCTAACTCTGTTGCCACTAGCTTTTTCCCATAATGCCGATACCGTGATTTCACAAACACTTGGTATCGTCGTCATTGGCGGTATGGTAACATCCACGATAAACAGCTTTATAATTATTCCGATTATTTACGAGTGGCTGCATAGAAAATATGAAAAAAAGGAATCTGATTCTGTTAAAAGTGCAAGCTAAAAAATGGCCTGGAGATATTCTCCGGGCCATTTTCTTTTTTAATAGTTAATCCTGAAATAAACCTCTATTCTTTCTGATTCGCCTGAACAATTCTATAAACAAGCGGGAAATTAACGACTTAATCGTTAGGCTAAAAAAAGAATGATATCCCTTCCATCCTTTATGCCATTTAATTAAATTTGTTTTTTGTACAGCCCAATGTTCAAGAAAGTACATAGGTCCCATAAATAGAAATAATTTCCTTAATATTAAAAATGGCCTGTCCTTCAACGTTATTTGATTAAATAGCACAGTAAATAACGGATAAACCAAGAAATCAAATAATACATTTATTTTCACTTTATTTGGAAATAAGCGTACTGGATAGGTGATTATTTTATACTTTACGAGAAGTTTATCTAAAAAGCCGTTTGTAATGGCATTCATTAGATAAACGTAAATCCAAACCTTGATGGGACGTTTCCTTAAAATAACTGGAAAGAAAAGTAGTAAATATAAGAACAGAACCCCACTTAAAAAATTCTTTTCGAAATGTCCTTTCTTCACTAGAAAAGCCCCCTCTTTCCTTATGATACCCCCCATTTATTCCTTTTTATGTATAAACCAGACTGTTTTTAGAGTACAAAAAAAGTTGCCTATATGGCAACTTCTATATCTTTTGTTTATTTAATTGGAGTCTTCTTGCCCTTCCGATTGTTTAACTCTTTTACTTACATAAGGTTTAGCACTTTTAGCCTTGTTCGCACTCGTCTTCCAGCGATTCCAGCCCTTCTTACCGGTTCCTCTGCCCGTTCCGCCTTTACCCTTTGCCGCACTCATATAATACCTCCGTTATGTATACTTTTTCTTAGAAAAAATCTGATAACCAAACGGTTCCTAAATGATTAGATAAGAGAAAAAACTCCATGTACCACCTTCATAACTGGAAAGCTTATTAGATAAAACTCCAATTTGGATTAATCTATATTATATTTCCCGTAATAAGATTTCCTGAATCTCTTACTCCGCTTCTTTTTATAAATGTGTGTACTGAACTGCCAACATTCCCGTTGATCAGCTATCCCTTTTTTCCATAATTGTTTTTGCCTATTTTTTCAAAATGAGTCTGATAATTTATATTTACAGAACAGTCTGCAATGTCCAGCACCCAACACTTTCAAAACGTCTGTTTTTATATCATACATTTTTTCATCAGACTTTACACTGATATTTTATATCTATTTATTTCGTTACTCTCGTTAAATATATTATTTGGTATAATTCCATAAAATTTCAATCGAGCTGCTTTCTTTCCAAATGATTTAATCTCAGCTCTTAGTTGTTTGTTTCTCTCTTCTTCGTGACACTGAATCCATTTTATTAGCATATTTATCCCCTACAATCACTATTTTTTCAGTGGAATTAAAATTGCAGAAACATTTAAGATTGATTTTTATTCATCTTCCATCCATTCAACTTTATATCCCATCCGGCGATGAAGCTGCTTTTTCCCTTAAATTTAAGATCCATTTACAGATTCGTGAATCCCTATCTTAATTGGAGTTCTGATTAGATATATAAGATAAAAAGAAAGCGCAGGGAAATCCCTACGCTCCAATTATTGTTCACAAGCATAATTATCTTTGTCCCGGTCCATTTTGGACTGATAAGCAGGATGGCCAGCCGGAACACCATCTGGATATTTCTTACGTAATTCCGTACAGTTAGCAAATATCTCCGTTCCATTGCTTGGAGGTGTGTTAGGAGCAGCAGCAGGAGGAGTTGTCGTTTTAGGTTTTGTTGGTACAGGAGCCGGTTTTTTTGCTGGCGCTGATACACAACCATTGAATCCAGCAGCACTTGCAAAACCTGGCCGTGACCAGATATTTAGTTTCTTCGATTTTGCAATATTTTCAGCCTGCCTGTATTCATCAAGATATTTATACGGTGGGTAATAAATATACGCTACTCGTGCATAACCTTCCTTCAGTAATGACTCCTGAACAGAAGCGCCGTTTACAAAAACATAGGCCAATAAACGGCCGTACCTGTCTGTTTTGTTATGTTCTTCAAACTCCATAGTAAGCTTTCCGCTATTAACCAATTGCTTGTTTCGGTTGTAGGCCTCCTGTGCAAAAAGCTGCACACAAGTATTGGGCTTCTTTTCTTCCGGTGTATCCACAAGGAGATAACGAATGGTTTCTACTCTGCCATTGTAGTTTACCTTAATCGTGTCACCGTCAATAGTTTCAACCAATGTAGCAGGGACTTGGTTAGAACTCTGAGCCGGCTTTGTTGGAGCCGGAGTGCTTTTATTTGTACTCGTCTTGCCAGGTGCTGGCGCTACTACTATGGTTTTGGAGGTCTTTCCTTCATCTTTAGTTCCAGTTTGTTTATTGTTGCCCTTTTTCTCTGTTTCTTTTGTTTGTTGGTTTTCAGATGTCTTTTCCTTTATCTTATCGCTTTTCGTATCATTTTCAGCATTTTCGCTTGCGATTTGTTCTTTCGTCGGACTTATCCTCTTGTCTTTAGCAGCCTGATTTGTTCCTGATTGTGGTGCATTTGCAAAGAAAACAATTGTTAACACAAACATTGCTGCACACAAACCCATGAACCTTTTCCACAGACTTCTTTTTCTTACCAATAGGATAAGAGCTGTAATTAGAAAATATAAAAATAAAAACAAACTTAAAATTGCAAGGGTAGTGGTCCACTCTTTCGAAGCAAACCAGGCAATAGTTAAAATTAAGCCGTTGAATAACCCCGCAAACGGCCAGTAAAGAGGCATACCCCTTTTCTTGCTAGTCGCTATAAAAACAATACTTGTAATGATGGCGATGAGTCCAATGATTCCTAAGGCGTTAAATACGGACCATTTTAGAAGCTGATAGATTAACGCAAGCACTACTACTCCGACAATGATTGAAAGACATCCAGATGTACCTTTTCCCATTTTTGTTCCCCTTTCATTTCATGTTCGTTGGATTCCCCTAAAATTCTATGAAACCTCTTTGATTAGTGGGTTTCTACTATTATTATACAGTAAATGCTATTTTCTTTTTGCATTTTTTTACAAATGATAGTGGGGCGCTTGGATCAATTTTCCTTTTACTCATATTGGTTTAAAAGAGGCAGTGAAACATTATTTAGACAGACATTAAAATAAAAAAGAAAGGAAGGTACACCTTGGAGCAGATACTAGAAGAAATTTTGCACCTAGCAAGAAGTTACATAACCAAAAACATAATAATCTAAGTAAAGACTTGACATGAATAGTGGCTTTACACGTCTAAAAAACAAGTTAAAAGGAAAACCACAAGTCTACTAATCATTTGAAAAATTCCCGCCAAACACGAAACCGGAATTAGAACTGTAAAAAAAGTCCTCATAAATAAAAAACAGAGAAGGGCTTCCCGATTTTTTTCGGGAAGCCCTTTTTATGCCATTATAGGAGAATCTAACTTTGTGTAAAAATTCTAATCGTGATATACCTTTATCCTTTGCCAAATGCAACTCCATTTTTTTCTTTCAACCCTGTTCTCAAAAATTTTCCTTCCTTCACTTGTTCTTGAAAAGAATGGAGTTGGTCTCACCTCTAATAAGATTACATCCCTTACTCCCCATGGAGCGGCTAATACAAGTCTATCCTTCTCATCCAGTTTAACTCCAAGCGCAGTAACGGTTTCAGGGAATTTTGATATTCCATCAATGGAGGACGAATAAGGGTCCCTACTATTTACTTTATGCATTCTAGCCTGGTTTTTTACCGACCAAGGCACATTAGGAGAAATGGATTTTAGCTTCCGCTCCCATTGTTTTTCTATTGCTTCATCTGCGAATTCAGGATCAAAGTAGATCACATCAACATCAGGCAGAGGGGTTCTTTCATCAAAGCCGTGAAGAACATCCCATATTTTTGAACGAACGAACCCCGCACATATCCACCAATCCGGTAAACCCAGGTTTTTTACTGTCTTTAAAATATCCATCATCCATTTATCTTTTATAATCATATGTATAATATCTTCTTCTGTTTTTAATTCCATATATTAACACCTCCTTCGCTCTATTTTATCATTAAAAAGGAGCCTGAATCGGCTCCTGGTTTATTTTTTAAAATGATATGGAAGGGTTGTAACGATGACATTCCTTCTATATAAGAGATAGGCACGTATCAACAAGCTGGATTGATTATGCAAAAAGTTGTGCCAAGGCTTTTTCGGAATAAATTGTGGAATCAGCACGCTTACCCAATAATTAGCCTCTCTTGCTTTATATTCCACAGTATCTATAAATTTTCTCAAGGGTGTAATAATACTTCTATAATGAGAATGCAGTGTTACAAGCCTCACTTCAGGATGCCATTTTTTCCACTTTTCCTCAAATACATGTTCATCTTCCCTTTCAAATGCCACATACACAGCGATAACCTGATCTGTTATCGTCTGTGCATAAGCAATAGACTTACCTACAGCCTCTGTTATTCCCGATACCGGGATAATAATTACATTGCCATCAATTTTAGGAATCACGGCGTCTGGTTTTATTCTCAGCTGTTCTCCCACCGAATCATAGTGTTTTTTCACTTTATGAAAAAATATAACAATGAGAGGTAGGAAAATTAAAACGGGCCAAACTTGCGAGAACTTAGTAATAAAGAAAATCATCATAACAATGAAGCTTATGACGGCTCCCACCAGGTTTGATATCAGCTTAGGAATCCAGCCGCTTGGCTTTTCCCGGATCCATTTAACAATCATTCCAGTCTGTGAAAGGGTAAACGGGATAAATACCCCTACCGCATAAAGAGGGATGAGGTGTTCTGTTTTTCCTTTAAAAATGATAATTAAAACAATGGAAGCAAGAGCCAAGGTAATAATTCCGTTTGAATACCCCAAACGGTCCCCTCTCATTGTGAACATTCGAGCGAAATATTTATCTTTTGCTAAGTTAAAGGCGAGTAACGGGAAGGCCGAGAAACCAGTGTTCGCTGCCAAAACCAAGATAAGAGCAGTCGTCCCCTGGATAAAATAATAGACAAAATTTCTTCCAAAGGTATCTGTGGCAATTTGTGAAACGACCGTTTCGTTTTCTTTCGGAGCCACCCCATAATAGTAGGCTAGGTATGTTATGCCTGTAAATAATATTGCAAGCAAGGTTCCCATAAGAATTAAGGTTTTAGCTGCATTATTGGGAGCAGGATTCTTAAAGTTTGGAATCGCATTAGAAATGGCTTCAACCCCGGTAAGGGCTGAACATCCGGAAGCAAAGGCTCTTAACAGCAAAAATAAGGAAATACCCATTACAGGAGTACCAATTGGTGCATGAAGCTTCGGTGAGATATCACCTGTCATAATTTTATAAAGGCCAAAACCAATAAGAATGACGAGCGCAACCACAAATAGGTAAACGGGATATGCAAGCACAGTTGCTGACTCAGTGACTCCTCTTAAATTCAAGATTGTAATACAGATTACCAATACAACAGCAATTAACACCGTATGAGGGTGCATTGACGGAAAAGCTGATGTAATGGCATCGGTACCTGCAGAAACACTTACTGCTACTGTTAATATATAATCTACAAGCAATGATCCGCCAGAGATCAATCCAGGATTGACACCGAGGTTTTCCTTCGAAACTACATATGCTCCGCCTCCGTGCGGATAGGAAAAAATAATTTGCCTGTAGGAAAGAATTAATGCTGTTAATAATATTAGCACCCCGATTGCAATAGGTATCGAGTACCAAAATGCAACCGTACTAACTGTCACAAGAACCAGTAATATTTGTTCTGTACCATACGCTACTGACGATAAAGCATCAGAGGAAAGTATCGCCAGTGCTTTTAAAATATTAAGCTTTTGTTCCCCAGCCTCATGTGTTTTTAGTGGTCGGCCGATTAATAACCGTTTTATAGTAGAAACCACAACTCTTCACCTCAATCCAATGTGTACTTTCTGCATATATTACCCTTTTTAATAAAATGAAACCGTTGCCAAGCTTGCAGAAACACTACAGACTTCGAAGAGTAATATAATCATAATGCCAACGATTCCATTTTTTCGAATTCGAACTTTCGTTTCCGATAGGCAAAGAATAATAAAAAAAAACTCGGCTATTGCCAAGCCTTTAGGCGATGGCAGAGCCGCAGTTATCCTTATGCCGTCAGAATTTTTGAATATTAATTCTGGCTAGATAAAAAAAGCTGCCCCTTTCGGAGGCAGCCAGAATAGTTAATTTTCATTACAGAACGCTGATTCTAACAAGGAGTGCTACAAGAACTTGAAGCAACACTTGTACGTTTACAACCAGGTCATTATCAGTAGTGGTGATTCTTACACCTCTGGAGTTTTCTACAATTGTTTGCTGACGATTAACTTGTGCATTTTTTATGTTACCAAGAAGCTCTTGGGTTATTCTTTGAGCTCTGTCTCCGTCTGCAATAGAAATGCTGATAACTAAAGCAATGGCAGCTTGGATCGCTACTTGAACATTAACTGCTGCTTTGTTGTCAGTTGTACTAATTTCAACATCTGCAGAATCCTTAACTACGATTTGCTCGAAGGATTGCTGAATTGTTTCAATTTTCCCCTGAAGTTCCTGATTAACATCTCCCATATCCATTGGATGTGAAGACTGTGGATCTAAAGCAGTCCATTTTTTGTGTCCACAAGAAGATGATGATGATGATTCTGCCATAACACTTTCTTTCATTTTTTCATTCCTCCATATAATTTTTTTAAGGTGGCTTTGTGTGCCAGATTATTCTTTATTGTGTTTTGTTAAGTTTTCTACACTAGCTTGCAGATCTCTTAGTAAACTTTGAAGTTCTTGCTTTTCACGTGCACTAAGTTTTGGCTTTTGAGTGTCGGCACCGTGCCTTGCAAAAATGTTGTTAACTAAAAGATCAAGACTTCTTTGTGTAATAGAATCTGTCTGAAGAAACGGATTTTGTTCTGTATTTTGATCTGCATTTTGATCTACATTTTGATCTGGATTTTGATTTGTATGCTGAATTCTATTTCGTCTAGGAATAAAATTTCTACCTGCCACATAAACCCCTCCTTTGTTGTTGTTCTGTTTTAGAATATGTCCTATAAACCGTTCGTGTATGGTTGCTTGTACTAGTATAAATGCCCTTTTTCATGGAAATACGTCTATTATTGAATAAAATTTATTGGACAAACACTCAAATAAAAGGTTAAGCGCCAGTAGGAAATATGGAAGCTTTCGGGTATTTTATGAAAAATTAAAAAGCTGCCAAATGGCAGCTTAATTTGTTCTTTCCTTCTTAATAATTTTTTCCCTATCTGCAAATCCTGGGGGCTGTTCCATCCAGCCATGCTCTATAAGCTTGTTAACTCCATCTTCGGCGAATGCCATTGCCCTTGCTAAAAAGGATGAGTAAATGGCTCCTAAATCATGACGGACACTCATTGAGATGGCCACGCCATAGGCTGAAATCCCGAGAATGGAGATGCTGCTGACCAAGGTTAACATCAATTGATCGGAATAGGGGGCAGTAGTTGATTTTGTTACATTAGAATCCCAAGTCATTGAAGCGGGGACGTTGCTCTCCTGGAAAACGTCGTGTATTTCGTTAAGGATTTTACCACTCATCTGAGACCCTCTGTAAAAATAATCTCTTAACTCGGTTTCTTCAGCTACTTGGGCAAAGCCGATTAAAGTGGCTTTACCTATTTCATTATTAACACCCGTTAAATACAAATGGCTTACTTCAACTCCCAATAAAGGACGTCTTCTTCCAAAGAAGCCGGTAAGGAAATCCTGTTTTTTAATAAAATCAATCTCTGTAGGATAGCTCATATATGGAGGCCGAATAAAAACCCCCTTTGATTTCATTAATTCTGTTATTTTTTGATTAATCCCAACTGCCTGATGTATAAATGATTCATATAATTTCCGGATATCTTCTCGTGCAGAAATTGCTAAGGCAGCTGCATGCGAGGTTAATCCAAATTTACTCATATGCAGCATATATTCCATATAAAACATATCCGAAAAAAGTCTTGGAGCTGATAAATTTACATGCTCTTCTACAGGGAAGGCCTTTGGTTTAACTATTTTTTCTTTCATAAATAAGCCCTCTATATCTCGCAGATGTGAGGTGGCAATTTGAATAGTTTCTTTTAAATATGGCACTATTTCCTTGTCTTCTACAGTTTGAAGGAAATGAGTAAGTATACAAATCACTAAGCTATCGTTCATATAGGTATTCCATAAATTTGAAATTTCGGCCGATGTTAAACCTGTTTTACTTGCTTCATCATGCATCCCTTGGGCTCCCCTTAAAGTATCAAAGATAATAATTGCTTTATTAATATGGGTCAATTTACCGTGTTCTATGTAATAAAACAGAACTCCTATTTTTTTGATATTTATACAAGGAGAGAATAGGATGAAAACTACATGGATTTATATAAAGAGTGAACCTATCATACCGATACGAGAAAAACTAGACGGATAGATTGTTCAAAAATACAGGGTTAAGAATTTTTTAAACCAATCATTAAAGCGTTGGGCAAGTTGGATTTGCCATTGCTTTTAACTATTGTTTATACTCTGCATTATAGGAATTAGCCCCTGAATGAACGGATAGTAATGTATCCGCATATCCTACAAGCCTATTTACAATTTCATCTGATATGGCATATACGAGCCCAGTTACACCGTTGTCATGGAGGCCTGGATCATCAAAAATTATGGTAGTATTAATGAAAATATGCTTTGTATCATAAAGGTTATAGTGTATGATGGTTTTTCCTGCTGCCCCGCCGGTAACAGGATCCTTATAACTCGGTAAAAAAATATACCATTCTTCTGCCGTTGGAGATCGGAAATTTTTAGTGAAGGTCATTCCAGCTATTTCGTGTTGAATTTTCTCCTCAAGCTGCGAATCCCTTAAATCAATAACATTATCCTCCAAGTTAGACACCTTCTCTGTTATTGGTTATTTTAGTAGGAATAGCAATTGACATTGCGTTTTAAAAAGTCGACAAGAAGAATAGTTCTCCATTTTTAGCTCCAAAGAATTCGCCATAATATAATGAACTTTAAGTCTTTCTTATCCTCATATATGGTTTTTACCAAAAAATTAAAAAAGAAACTATCTTTTCAAAAACTTTTGCACCCACTCGCTAGCTCTTCCCATTGGATATCTTCTTTTGTATGCATATTGCAGCGCTCCGGCATTATTAATTATTCCGCTTCCATAGTATGGATCAAAGCCACTCTGCCCGGCTCCTTGTGTAGTCCTTGTTATAACATTAGCCACTTCATTGTTTTTCAAATTTGGATCGACTGAACGAATTAACCCTGCAAGAGCAGTAACATGCGGAGCAGCCATTGAAGTACCTGAAAGAGAGGCATACTGCCCATTAAAGAACGTACTTGCAATTTCAACACCAGGTGCTGCAACATCTACATAATTTCCATAGTTAGAAAAATCCGCTCTTCTCCCGTTCCAGTCCACAGCAGATACACCCACTACTCCAGGATAAGCTGCGGGATAACTAGGCTGATTGGTATTATCGTTTCCGGCCGCACATACAATCACAACATCCTTTTTCAAGGCATAATTAATAGCATCCCTCATGACTGCAGAGTTTTTATAATTGCCCAGGCTTAAATTGATCACATCAGCACCATGATCTGCTGCCCAGCGTACTCCCTTCGCAACATCAAATGAACCGCCTGCTCCTTCTGAATTCAGAACTTTTACAGGCATAATGGGGTTATACCATGTAATCCCAGCCACTCCTTTACGGTTGTTGGTGACTGACGCGATGATTCCGGCAACATGAGTGCCATGTCCATTATCATCATCGGCTCTGTTATTATTTTCAATCGCGTTATATCCTTTTGTTAAACGGTGGGCAAGATCCGGATGCGTCAAATCCACTCCGGTATCTACAACCGCTATTTTTACATCTTTTGATCCACGTGTTACTTTCCATCCGCCTTCAGTACCAATAGCCGGCAAATTCCATTGATAATTAAAGTAATATGTATCATTAATATCATTTTTCAAATAGATAAAATGGGGTTCAACAAAGGATACATTTTTTTGTTTTTTAAAATAATCAACCATTTCTATTGGTGATTGGCTTTTTGATTTAAAAATATAGGTATGATCCAGTTTTTCCTTTACTATGCCATCGATGTCCCTAAGAAAATACCCTAATGTGGTTTTGGAAGGCATTATTTCAAATTCAACGATTACTTCATGGTCGTAATAGTGGCTCTTATCCTGTTTATTATGATTAATCACCTTTATAGTAGGGTCGCTATTTAATCTCATGGTTAAATTTCTATTATCACTGATCGAGTCTACTCTCATGATATTGTAACCCTGCTGCAGGTTTTGTACCTGCATCTGTCTCATACCATCCTGATTATTAGTGTAAATTGGACTGGGAGTCGGGCTTTCTTGCTGCATTGACCTAAATGAAGCTGCCGCAAAAGCCCCTCCTCCTAAAATAAAAAATAGAATGATCCACGTTCTTATCCGCATATCCTGCACCTCTGTTCTCTTGTCATATATCAATAGAATGTTCCTTTCTCCATTAACATATGAATGAGAAAAAGCAGGAGAGTTATTCTCCTGCTTTCCAGTTAATCTGCTCTTCTTCGGTTTCTATTTAATCCCAATAATCCTAGTAATCCCAAAAGTCCAAGCCAGCTCCAATTGCGTCCGGCCCCACTTCCGTTTGTATTGTCGGCTCCCAATTGGTTCCCCGTTTGTAGCGGGAGAATATCAGCATTATTGGTAGTGCTCATATTTCTTGTTTGTCCAACATCAACCCTGTTACCGTAGGAAATGTACACATGGTGAACAGATGGATTCACTTTTCTAACCTGATCAGCGATTCGTTGGTCCAATCCAGAAGAAGCCTCGTGATACGCGGTATTCCTCATCACATTGTCTCCCGAATTATTATCCGGAACCCAGTCGTTTGTGCCAACTCCTGTATTTGTGATGGTTTGATTAGGCGTTTGGGTTCCAACACCCCTGGAGGATTTATAATCACTAACATTATTGCCCCCGCTTAGATTTGACCCTGAAGGATTATTATCCCTAATGCCCCAGGAACCAGTATACCGGCCATTATCCCTGTCACTGTCCCTAACATCGCCAGTATTATTAGCGTCCATTGCATTTGTTCTTGCATTTGTCCGATCGTTGGCAAGTTTTACCGAGACATATGCATTATTATTGCGGAAATCTACTCGGGCCCTTGTAACTTCTCTAAGGCTCTCCACATTACGAATTGCCGCTTTTTTCATTTGTCCCAGGGTCTTAGCATTGGTTACGTTATTGTCATTGGCACCATTATTACCAGTAATCTTGTTTGTTGTTTTAGTTATATTCATTCTGTTTGTATCAGTTGTTCCGTTTATATCAGGAACTCCCGCAGTTGTGCCTGTTCTATTTGTAACAGTTGTGTAAGGACTTCTGTTTACAGAGCCTTAGCAGACATACTGCTAAAACCTCCAAAAAAGACTAACAAGCATGCTAACAATTTGGTGAAAAATCCATTTTTCAAACAAACCCCTCCTTTAAAAATTGTACCCGGTTATTTTTTACAGCAAGAGGAAAGTTATTCGCTAATGGTTCTTTGTATTAAAAAAAAGGAACACCGTTGATTTTTATCTATGTAATAGTAGCATAAGAACGTTGAGACTCCTCGAAAGGCATACGCATTTAGGAAAATGCCTTTTTGGTGTCAAGCGGAAAAGCGGGTCAGAACTCGGAGAAAAGATTCTGAGGAGGAGGAAGTAGAACGGAGTGCCTTGTTCAGCACCAACAAGCGCTGAGGAACAGAAGATGGAGTCGTTCTTTACTTAACTATCAGGAATGAAGCATATTGAGGGGTCATCACAGAGGTTTGACAGAATTCAACCGCCCGCGGAAAGCGAGTATCTTGAGAGAATTACACACCAGCGTTATTTCTGTAAAGAGCTAAAAAATAAAAAACGCCTGCCCAAATGAGCAAACGTTGATATCTAAATATATATTTTACCAGCTGGCTTTTTTCACGCCAGGTATTTGACCCTTATAGGCTAATTCCCTAAAACAAATACGGCAAAGCTTAAATTTACGATAAACGGAATGCGGGCGACCGCAACGTTCACAGCGTGTATATTCCTGTACCTGATATTTCGGTGCACGCTTTTGCTTTGCAATCATGGACTTTTTCGCCATAATAAGATACCTCCTTTTTTTATGATGGCAGGAGAATTATTCTATTATAACTCTATTAATTAAAACTGTCCATGTAGGGAACTAGCTGCGGAAGTACTCCATTCCTATTGGTGGTCACTTTACAACAGTTGGCTTGAATAATACATTTCTAAATACCCTATCCTAAAAAGATAACACAGGAGGTGAAGCAAAATGGCAGAAAAAAGACCTGTATCCTACCAGGAAACTCTTGGCACAAAGACAGAGAAAATTCAAAAAGAGACAAGAACTCAAAACCAGAACGATCGCCCCAAGGGAAATAGTCTGGATCAAGCAAATGCAAACTTTCCTGAATAACTATGGAACAAAAGGCGCAAGCGCCCAATTTTTATGATGAAAGGCTAAATACGCCACATCCTGTGGCAACGCCTTTCTGACCCACTTCCTGTGGGCCTCCAACAGGCATAAGACGAATCACGTAGTCATCCTCGGAAAAGCTAAAGCTTTTCCTTCGTGCGATGGGGATGCTTTCGAAGCGTTCCTTGTCCTGATTTCTGAAGTGATTTGGCTTATGACCCCGAGGGGCTGGGCGCTGGAGCTGGATTACAATAACCTAGTTCGGAGTTTTCCACAAGGTGAAAATCTATAATTTCCTAACCGACAAAAAAAAGCAATCATGAACATGATTGCTTCCTTTTTTAATGATCCTTCAATAAATCAGAACCACTGTTATTTTCTTCAAACGTCAGCACTTCTTCAACTGGCTGATAGGATTCTCCGTAAAACTCCACATCCTTAAAGGTGTGAATGGTTTCATAGGTTTTTTTCATGGCATCGAAAATCTTTTCTTCTGATTCATGGTGAGGGGCCCAATAGAGAATTTCCATTTCGTTTATTTCTTTTGTTGCTAGAGACCGTCTTCTGTATCCAATAGATTGAGCATGTTCAAAGCCCTCTCTTTTATAAAAACGCAACCGTTTTTCGGAATCTGTATCCTCATAATTAACTGGTTCAACTTCAAGAATTATTGGCTTTCCTTTTTGTTTCAATTTTTCTAGTAACTTGTGTCCCAAGCCCTGCCCCCTCGTTTTGTCTGAAACAAAAAGATAATCAATAAACACAAAGGTATCAAATTCTGCATACATCAATACATGATTTTGCCCTTCATCCTTATGATATACTTCAGGGTGCTCCTTCAACAAAGCCTCCATATGTTCTTGCGACTTCATTTCCTCAATAGGGAAATATTGATTTAATTTTTCATACCAGTGCATATTTACGCCCCTTCTTTGCTGTATATTTCTTTATTGGTATCCTATACCCTTGTTTTCCTATGTGTAAAAGTCTTTAATAAATCATTTCTACCCAAGTATTTGTTAAATAGTGTCATTCCATTCAGCATGAGGAGTACACATTATTCAATCTCCAAAATTGATTCCTGCTAATGGGTTTTAATATACTGATTAATGTAGTTATATGTTGAGGAGGAGATTAATTTGAAAAGCCTGCAGGATACTACAACTCTACATAACGGAGTTAAAATGCCGTGGTTTGGTCTTGGAGTTTATAAGGTTCAGGAGGGAGAAGAAGCCCTTAAATCTGTTAAAGCAGCAATCAAAGCTGGATATAGAGCCATTGATACAGCTGCATTATATGAAAATGAAGAAAGTGTTGGCCAGGCAATTAAAGAATCTGGCGTTCCTCGTGAAGAACTTTTCATAACTACAAAAGTTTGGAACTCGGATCAGCGCAATGATTCTGTTATGGAAGCTTTTGAAACAAGCCTAAAAAAACTCGGACTGGAATATGTTGATTTATATTTGGTCCACTGGCCAGTTAAAGAAAAGTATAAGCAGACTTGGAAGGTTCTCGAACAACTTTATAAAGAAGGCCGAGTACGAGCAATTGGCGTCAGCAATTTTAATATCCGCCAATTAGAAGACTTACTTGCAGATGCCGAGATTAAACCGATGGTAAATCAAGTAGAGCTTCATCCTCTTCTATCTCAGCCTGAGCTTCGTAAATATTGCAAGAATCAGGAAATCCAGATTGAGGCATGGGCTCCATTGGGACAAGGAAGACTCCTTAAACACCCAGTCCTGACTGAACTTGCAGTCCGTCACAATAAATCCACTGCTCAAGTAATTTTACGCTGGGATTTACAAAATGAGATTGTTACTATTCCTAAATCCGTAAAAGAACATCGCATTATTGAAAATGCAGACATCTTTGACTTTGAACTATCAGCAAGTGATATAGAAAAAATCAATGCACTAAACGAAAACAAACGTTTTGGTGCTGATCCGGAGACTTTTAATTTCTAAAGGATCTTTCTGTAAACTTTATTATTAAACGAACCTTTCTGAAAAATGTAAATCCCCAAACTTGGTTTGGGGATTTTTTCTATAAACACTGATGAGTGAAATTCAATTTATCGAATGAAATTCTTTCCTCATCAACCACCTTGGAAATTGTAAGACAAAGGAGCATCATAACTCTATTAAAAACAGCCATACTATCAGAGGGAGGTGATAGAAATGGATGAAAAGAGGGAAAGCTTTCCAAACGTAAGCCTTAAGGGAAAACGGCTGATTCAAAAAGGCGATGGTGACAGCGGAGAGATGAGATATGGCGGCCATAATGCAGAAAACAAGAAGAAACAGAAATAATTTTTACAAGAACAAAAGGCGCAAGCGCCCTATTTTTATGATGAAAGGCTAAATACGCCACATCCTGTGGCAACGCCTTTCTGA
>NZ_JAAOEO010000039.1 GCF_011393025.1 Neobacillus terrae
CTACCCCGGCTACCGTAATAATAAAACCATATAAAAAATGGTCAACCAGAAATATCTGGCTGACCTTATAATACGAAAGGGCAGGTTAGTTGAATAAAGTTGTACCAATTTTTAGGGACAAATTCAATTGAATTTGTCCCTTTGTATTTGACGTTATATCCCCCCAAGGGGATAATTTCCGATAAAGAGTGATAAATAATGTGTAGTGAAAATCACAAACATCATCAACAAGGGAGTTATAAACTTGAAAACTAAACAAAATACTGCAATATTTTGGGCGATTCTATCTGCTGCTCCATACGCAATTAGTATCCCCGTTTCTAAAATACTTTTAAAAGAAATTCCTCCAACTATGATGGCCTCACTTTTATATCTTGGGGCTGGTATTGGAATGTCTATCATCTGGTTTGTTCGTTCAAAAAAAGATAAGCTAAAGTCAGAATTGAATTTAACAAAAAAAGAAATGCCTTATACAGTTGGTATGGTTCTTATAAATATCGTCGCAGCAGTTTTCCTTATGATAGGATTAGATATGACCACTTCTTCAACGGCATCGCTTCTTAGTAATTTTGAAATTGTTGCAACTTCAGTAATTGCACTCTTATCCTTCAAGGAGGCAATCAGTAAGAGATTATGGTTTGCCATTGGTTTAATTACAGTTGCGAGTATACTTCTTTCAGTAAAAGATTTAAGTAACGTTTCCTTTTCATTTGGTTCTTTTTTTATTTTACTTGGAACTATTTGTTGGGGATTCGAAAATAATTTCACCAGAAAGTTGTCGGTAAAAGACCCATTAGAGATTGTCATTATTAAAGGATTTGGTTCAGGTTTAGGTTCTTTAATCCTTGCTTTTATTGTTAAACAAACTGCTACAAATGTGGGTTATATAATTGCTACACTTGCACTTGGATTTGTTGCATATGGGTTGAGTATATATTTATATATATACGCACAACGGTATCTTGGAGCTGCCAAAACAAGTACATACTATGCCATTGCTCCTTTTATTGGCGTAGTCCTTTCGTTTATTTTGTTTTTTGAGATACCTAAAGCTCCCTTTTTTATTGCATTATTAATTATGTTAATTGGAACCTACTTTGCGTCTGCGGAGGGTAAGGGTAGCGAAGCAAAGGATTATTAATTGTTTATGGGTCTGTTCTTGTTAAACTAACGGGGCTTGAACTAAATAAGGAGAAGTGAAATTATGAATAAACATCGTTGTGAGGATATGGCTTATCATGCCAATTTCGAGTGAGATATACATAAAAATCCCTTTAAATGTCCCGATAAGATAATCATTTTTGATGAAAATGATAATGAAAACGGTTTGATAATTCATGATGGTGGCACGTCAAGTATCGGCATTTCTTATTGTCCTTGGTGTGGTTCGAAAATTTGAAACAATAACTCATCCTTGTTGAAGTAACGGGTGCTTATGTTTAATAAAGGGTCGCAGCGGCGACTCTTTTTCTTGTTCCACTAAAGGGGCAGGTTAGATGAAGACGGTTTCTTTCACTTGTTGAGTACGTGGTGCTAAAATAAAAGGATACAACAACGACACAACAGAGGTGTAACAATGAAGTTAGATGAGTTTACAATTGGACAGGTGTTCCAGACTAAAGCATTAAAATTAACAAAACAGGATATTATGAGATTTGCAGCTGAATATGACCCTCAATATATGCATTTGGATGAGGAAAAAGCAAATGAAGGAAGGTTTAACGGAATCATTGCGTCTGGTATACAGACGTTAGCTGTTTCATTTAAACTATGGGTTGAACAAGGTATGTATGGTGAAGATGTCATTGCTGGAACACGTATGAATAATATTAAATTTATTAAGCCTGTTTATCCTGGAGATGAATTACATATTATTGTTGAGGTTATTGATAAGCAAGAAAGAAAAAATGAAACAGGTATCCTTACTGTATCGTTATCTACCTTCAATGATAAAGAAGAAAAAGTTTTTGAGGGAGACTTGTCCGTATTGATAAAGCGATGAAGGGTAATTGAAAAATGTATTCTTTAAAATAAAATAAAGGATGCTTGATTAGAAGGTCGGAGCCGCTTAATGGCAACCTTTTTTCTTCTTCGACTAAAGGGGCAGTTTAATTGACTAAGCACAATGTCATCCTATTAGCATTAAGACGCTAATTCATCAATATATACTGGCATGGAAAATTGATATGAACGCGAGTTAAAAACCCCTTGTTGCTCAAGGGGTTTTGTGTACTTCTTAAAATCGCAGTTATAGTGAAGTTTCACTAAGATAATTCTCGCCGATCAACGGAACTTGGCGGTTCCTCAAACCATCCATTGCCAATCATGATGTTTGCGCAATCCTCCGCAAGCTTCACATCCCTTGCGATGGCTGACGAATATTTGAGCCCTAGGTCCCGCCTCATAGCGCCGGACAAGGCGGTTCCGTAATAAGCCATGGCAGATTGAATCAAAAATGCGCAATGGAATATCATCAACTTATCCGAAAATGGAGCAAACTGAGAATCTGTAACATGGGTGTCCCATGTAATTGCAGAACTGATGAAATCTTCATGCAGGATGGAAGTAAAAATTTCAATATGTTCTGTTGCCAGTTTGAAAACTTCCTCCATGAACCGGCGAACCTCTTTCAATTTTGCAGTTTGACTGAAACCCATCGCCAAGTCTTTAGTCAAGATGGTTTTCTGCAAATTAAAATAAAGACTGGAGATTTCTATTGTGTTCAATGGGCGGCGTTCCCCGAACCAGCCGGTTAAAAAGCTTTGCTTTTCCGCAAATTCGATTTTTTCTGGAAGCACGATGGTGGGCGGACGTTCCAGTAAACCTTTCGATTGCAGCATTCCTAGTGTAGTTTCGTACAATTCATAAGAGCCCTTGTACGTTTCGAAATAGAATTGGCGAATGTCCAGCCTGCGGGAAGCGGTGATCCCAAGAGAATAAGAAGTCAATCCGTGTATCGACATTTGGTGCAAATAGAACAGTAAGAATTCGTCTGAAAACAATCTCGGTGCATCTAAATGGACATCTTCCTCTGTAAATCCATGGGGAATCGGAAAATGTTCCTGATTGAAAATGGCGGTGATTTTTTGAACAATGTTCTCAGCTATATTCAAAGCTTTGCCAAAAATAGCGTTAATTTCTGGATTTTGAATAGTTTGCAATCCATATTTGTTTACGCATAGAGCCATCGTGTTATTCATATAAGGAGTCCATAAATTCGATACATCGAGTGCAACTATTTTTTTCTCCATTCCAATCCTCCACAATTTTTTAAATCTAATTCATGCTAATAACCAACGATTTTTACAGAAATGCACTTTAAATGTTATGCTTCTATTTTTTACCGGTTTTTATGTATTTAAGTCAAAAAGTTAGCCATCCAACCAACTTCGCCATGGTGTTTCTCCGCTGGCACATCAATTTCATCCGGATGCAACATCTTAGGTAACAGAACTAATTCAAGGAAATTAAATTTGTAAGATGGTAATACAATTTGTCAAATGAAAAAAGATTGTGAAGAAATGTACTTAAACTTTCGGGGGCTTATGTTAAAGGTGGGGATGGCTGCGGCGATCCCTTTTCTTGTTCAACAAACGGGGCACTTTAGTTGAACAAAAAAGCAAAGCTACTTATAGGTATTAATAAGTTGATAAAATTGGGAAGTGGAATGAATGGGGATTAGAAAAGCAAATGCTGAGGATTGCAAGCAGATTTCTTTGTTATTAAAGCAGTTAGACTATCCTGATACGGAACCTTTTATAAAAGAAAAAGTTGGAATACTTCTTATGGAATCCAAATGAGGAATTATTTGTGTTTGAAGAAGAGAACAGTCTAATTGCTTTAATTTCTGTTCCTTTTATACCTCAATTAGCTATAAAAGGAGACTTCGCAAGGATAAGTTATTTTGCAGTTGATAAAAACATTAGAAGTAAAGGGATAGGACGTAAGATTGAAGAATATTTTACTGATTTAGCCCAAAAAAGAAATTGCGATAGAATCGAAGTGCATTGTCATTCAAGGAGGCAAGACGCACATAGATTTTACTTGCGACAAGGGTTTACTGAATCCCCAAAATACTTTATTAAAATGTTATCTCAATCTGACGAATATCCGTCTCTTCTTCCAAAGAAGAATCCTTTTATTTCGCTCGAATAAATGGAAGGGGAGGGCGGAGATTTCTCCCTACCCTTATAAATAACTACTGATTTATAGAATCGTTTTTATTGTTAGCATTACGGTTCTTAGCTGCAGCATTGTTATCCCCTTCTGCACCTTCACCAACTTGGTTTCCAAGCGCACCGCCAGCAAGACCGCCAGCAACAGTACCGAGTGGTCCCAAAATAGAACCTACCATAGCACCCGCAGCACCCCCGCCAACAGTACCCACAGCTTCACTAACATCACTTCCGCCTTGGTTCGTAGCTTTGTTGCCATCTTGATTTGCGTTTCCACCATATTGATTGCGATCGTTATTTTCAGTCATCTATTTCACTCCTTTGTTTGTAATGGGAAAGATGTAAGGCCTTGTTTCACCATTCCCACAACATAATTTGCCCCATCGCCATGTTTTTACACACAATCTTCATCTCCTTCTTCAGTGTCCCCTTTACTGCATTAAGTATGTTTTATCTGTTCTTGATGGAACCACTAAGTGGAAGAGTGGAGGTTAGGTATCATTAAAAAATTTTTCTTAAGTGTCTTATTAGAAACATGACAAAAACACTTTCCTGCTAGTATTTGGGAAGCATTTTTTTATTGGACTAACTGGGCAGTTAAGCTAACAAGAAATTCTCTTCAGATAATTGTTGTATTGTTATAAAATTACAATTAATGGGGAGGAGTTTAGATGGATAGCTTGGAAATCGTTAGAAAATTCTATGACGAAACAGTAAACTACGAATGGCAGCGGCTAGATAGACACAAAGTAGAGTTTGAACTTAGTAAACGTTACATAAAACGATATGTAAAACAAATACCAACGTATTGGACCTCGGTGGAGGACCAGGTAAGTATTCACTTTATCTTGCTCAACAGGGTTGCGATGTGACATTAGCAGACCTTTCACAAAAAAATGTAGATTTTGCGTTAAATAAGGCTAAGGAACTTAATCTTCCTCTTACCGGCTTTTGTGTAGATGGTCGTGAGTTATCTATATTTGATGATGGTCAATTTGATCATGTTCTCTGTATGGGACCGATGTATCATTTAAAAGATGAACATGACAGAGTAAAACTTATAGAGGAATGCCTAAAAAAATTAAAGCCGAATGGATCTATTTTTGTTGCTTTTGTTTCTTCCTATTCATTTGTATGGGATTATCTAATACGTAACCCTGAATTGATAATGAACGATGAAAGGAAATCGGAGTTGAATGTAATGCTTGACGATGTGAATTTTATCGGGAAGGGGTTTACAGACAATTTTTTTATCCGTCCAAAAGACGTACTTCCTTTTTTTGAACAATTTAGCCTCGAAAAAATGCACTTGCTTAATTGCGAAAGTTTTTTATATTTGCGTGAAGCAGAATTACTTAAACAATCAGAAGAAGTGGTATCTGCTTGGTTAGACTTTGCAGAGCAGGTATGTGAGAGAGAAGATATGTTAAGTTTTGCAGAACATATCATGTATATTGGTAAAAAAATAGAGGGGTCGATGCGTTAACCCATAGCATCGACTTTCCTAATTCAGAACGAAGAAGTTGTTAAAGGAGAAGGAGCAGGTTAATTAAAAGGATCGTGGTTAATTGTATGGATAATCTGCTTATTTTTATGAAGGTTAAGATTAATAAAGGCATTGAGTATGTTCAGCAGAGAAACTAGGATAACAACATTATTTTGGATTGCAAAAAGTGAACAAAACGAAATAGGAGAATTAAATGTATATTTTAATTTACATTTTTTTTATTATTCTTATCTTTGCTTCATATTTTATAAAAAAAAACTTAACAAAATCAGAGTTATATACAACTTCAATCTTCGCTGTACTTTATGGCTTTATTACTGACGAGGTTTTAGACCTACATTTAAACCTTTACGGTTACTTCAAACATGGGTTTCAATGGCAAGGTTTCTTTAGTTGCTTGATGTATTTTATTCCAGTTAATATTTTATTTCTAAACTACTTTCCAATAAGAGAGAGCTTCTGGGTAAAATTAAGATATATTATTATTTGGTCCATTTTTTCAACTATATTTGAGTGGTTAATATTACAAACAGATTACCTGTACTATAATGGATGGAAATTATGGTATTCTGCTTGCCTTTATCCTCTTATATTTTTCATTTTATATACTAATTTAAAGGTTTTCAGAAAGTGGAATAAAAGCTGAATTGGATCATTGGAAAAAAGTATGTCACCATGGTTATAAGAATGAGAAATAATGTACTTTAACAAACGAAGGCATAGTTTAAGAATGGGTTGGCTGAGGCAGCTCTTTTTGCCTATTCTTCAAACGGGGCAGAATGGATAAGAATTTTATAACCAAACAAGAAGGAAAGATTATCATAACCATTGAATTTATAGGGGTAACTGCAACTTTATAGTAGGAGGTTGTTAGGTATGTCGAGAGAATTATGGTTGAATCTGCCGGTGCGAGAACCAGAACGGGCAAAGGCGTTTTATACGCAGCTAGGTTTCAGGTTGAATGAGCAATATGCGAGTCAAGATGGTTCTTTCAGTTTGATCGTGGGCGACAATCAAGTTGTATTGATGTGCTTCCCGGAATCCGTGTTCCGAGGTTTTATGGGTAATACGGTTGAGGTTTCACGGCAGGGTACTGAAGTGTTATTCTCTTTGGGTGCGAACTCCAGGGATGAAGTTGATGAGCTTGCCTTGAAGGTCGAAACAGCCGGTGGCACTGTATTCAGCAAGCCAGGTGAACGTGGCGGCTGGATGTACGGCTGCGGTTTTGCTGATCCGGACGGTCATAGGTGGAACATGTTGTACATGGATATGTGCAAAATGCCGCAAGTCTGAACGCCCGACACTCCGGTGTTTAAACAAATAAGCGAATAAAGATACTTAACTAAACTTGTGCTTTACGTCAATTTGGAGTGAAGCCTTTTTCTTATTCAAGGTTTTTACAATTAAGTGGGTATTAGTATTAAGAAGGAGGTACAAAACTATGGATTTCGAAATAGTTATACGGGAGCTTGAAGCCTTGGGCAAGGAACGAACGAAAAAAATGTACATATCCAATGGTGCACATGAGCCGCTTTTTGGCGTGGCTACAGGTGCTATGAAACCAATCGCAAAGAAAATAAAAATAAATGAACGTTTAGCTGAGGAGCTTTATGCTACAGGTAACTATGATGCAATGTATTTTGCAGGCATTATAGCAGACCCAAAAGCCATGACAGAGTCGGATTTTGATCGTTGGATGGATGCAGCATATTTTTATATGCTGTCCGATTATGTGGTAGCAGTAACATTAGCTGAGTCAGATATTGCACAAGACGTTGCGGATAAATGGATTACAAGCGGTCAGGAGCTGAGGATGTCAGCGGGCTGGAGTTGTTACTGTTGGCTTTTAGGAAATCGCCCAGACAATGAATTTTCCGAAATGAAGATCTCTAGTATGCTTGATATTGTGAAAAATTCGATTCATGATTCGCCAGAACGAACGAAATCTGCTATGAATAATTTTCTATACACCGTGGCGATTTCATATTTGCCGCTGCATGAAAAGGCAGTCGAGACCGCAGAGGAAGTAGGTACAGTAGAAGTCAAACGGGACAAGAAAAAAAGTAGTTTCCTAAATGCTTACGAAAGTATTCAAAAACAAATTGATAGAGGGAAGCTTGGTTTTAAACGCAAATATGTAAGATGTTAAAATTAGCTCGCATAGGGGTGTTGATTAAAGAAGGATTGAAGTTAGTGAACTACCATGAAAATAAATTTGTTCGTGTTAGAAAAATGACAATACTTAAGAAGACCCTACTCATTTGTTAAAAAAGAGGAGAGCGTTAATTAATAAGGCTATGGATTAGAGTTGACTGGATTAAGGTCAGTATCAGTATTGTGGATAGGCTACACTTAGTTGGACAGAAAAATTAAGGTCAAGTAGACTACTTATAACACTATCGAGGAGAATCTACTCTGACAAAAAAGGAACGTCGAACTTTTACTACCGAATTTAAAAATCAGATGGTACAACTATACCTTAATGGAAAACCAAGAAAGGATATTATCCGTGAGTATGATCTCACCCCCTCATCATTGGATAAGTGGGTGAGTCAAAGCCAGAATTCCGGATCCTTCAAGGAAAAAGATAATCTGTCACCCGAACAACAAGAACTAAACAAACTGCGAAAAGAAAACAAACAGCTTCAAATGGAAAATGACATTTTAAAGCAGGCTGCGCTGATACTAGGACGAAAGTAAATGTGATTAAGAACATTGAACACAAATACTCGATATCAGCAATGTGCAAAGTCCTTCCACTTCCCAGAAGCACCTACTATTATGAAGAAAAAGAAAAAGAAAAAGAAAAAGAAAAAGAAAGAGAATCAGAGGATGAGTTGACCTCTGCCATCATTGATATCTTCCAAAATAGTCGCCAAAACTATGGCACGCGGAAGATTAAGGTGGAATTGAAAAAGCTAGGCTTTCAAGTATCCAGAAGACGGGTTGGACGAATCATGAACGAGAAGGCCCTGGTTTCAAACTATACTGTGGCGCAGTTTAAGCCCCATTCTACCAAGTGCAATGAATCCGATCAAAAAAACGAATTAAATCGGGAGTTTAATCAAGAAGAAGAATTGACTGCCGTCGTAAGCGATTTAACATATGTGAGAGTCAATCAAAAATGGCATTATATATGTGTATTTGTCGATCTCTTTAATCGGGAAATTACTGGTTTTAGCGCTGGACCAAACAAAGATGCGGCTTTGGTTTATCGTGCCTTTGCATCTATTCAAAACGATTTACGTAAGATTGAATATTTCCACACTGATCGTGGAAGTGAGTTTAAGAACCAGCTGATTGACAAAGGACTGAAGACGTTTGATATCAAGCGATCGCTCAGCATGAAAGGCTGCCCCTATGATAATGCAGTAGCAGAGGCAACGTTCAAGATTGTTAAAACAGAGTTTGTAAGAGGACAGCATTTTACTAGTTTAGAGGAATTAACGAGAGAATTACAAGACTATGTCCATTGGTTTAATCACATTCGTATTCACGGAACGTTAGGGTATTTAAGTCCCATTGAATACAAACTTGAACACCTTAAAAAAACTGTCTAGCTTAGTGTTGACAATCCAGGGATTTTTTAAGTGAAAGATAGAATACAAAAAAATGATTGGTTGTTAAACATGTACTTAGAAGTACGTGGCGTAAGTTTACTAATGCCAATATGGACTGAGAAGAACAAAATTTTATGTCACAATCACATTTTAAGATTGTTTATCATGTGTCAATTTTGAAGATACCGGTTCGTTGTATATTTATAGGGGTTTTGCCTCTAAAAAAGAAGGAGGAAATTTTTATGCTGTTTATGTTGATTGTCAAAGCCTCGAAGAATTCAGAAGCCGGAAAGCTCCCGAGCACTGAGCTCATTGAAGCTATGACGAAGTACAATGAGGAATTAGTTAAGGCAGGCGTGCGGGTTGCGGCTAAAGGACTTCATCCAAGTTCAAATGGGATTCGCCTATCGTTTCCGAAACCAGGGGAAAAGCCGGTGGTTTCGGATGGCCCATTTACAGAATCGAAAGAATTGATTGCCGGGTTCATTCTGATCGATGTGAAGTCGAGAGAAGAAGCCATCGAGTGGGCCATGCGGATGCCGGACCCGCAAGGACATGGGGAAGGTCAGATTGAATTGCGTCAAGTATTTGAGGCGCCGGAGCTGCCCGAGGATCCGGAAATGTTGGCCAAGGAAGCGGAATTACGATAGTAATCAGAGAAGGGAAGATGATCTTGACCGTCTAGACAACATGTATCAAAAACTAACGGCCACACCCTATTTAAATCTATGCTTTATCCTAAATGGTTAATTTTTAACACTGATTTTCCAGGAAACGTTTTGAATGTCACAAAACTGATGGAAGGATCAGCGTTTGTATTAACCCAATATTAATTAACAATCTAGAACAATTATTATTAAACGCACGATCTTTTGAGCAAGAACTGAAGCTAATTATTGTCTGGCGGCCTCTGTTTCTTATTCCGCTAGCGGGTGTTTTAGTTAATGAATAGGGTTCCTTGCAAACGATTTCAAAAAATGCTATTCTAATAACAATTATTTTTGTTCGGTGTAAAGGATCGTATTAGTAAACACTTTTCGTCTTGATGATCACTAAGAGCAAAAATAGTAATACATTGTATGTGCAATGACACAAGGAGGCAACAAACATGGAAAAAGGTAAAGTAAAATGGTTTAATGGAGAAAAAGGCTTTGGATTCATCGAACGTGAAGGTGGAGAAGACGTATTCGTTCATTTCTCAGCTATCCAAGGCGAAGGCTACAAAACATTAGAAGAAGGTCAAGAAGTGACTTTTGATGTTGAGCAAGGACAACGTGGCGCACAAGCGGCTAACGTTCGCAAGGCTTAATTTTAATGCCAAAACATGGACAGACTCATTTTTTGAGTCTGTTTTTTTATTTTTCTCTACAAAACAAAAATCCCACTCACTAAGGAATGGGATTATGAAAACAGTAAATCAAATGGTAAACACATTTTAACATATAATTTGTATATTTCCTAATTTTACCTAAAATTAAATTATCTGCTAATATAGAATCTAAAAAAAGTGATAATGTAAAGATTTCAACATAACTTTGGGTGCTTTACTTCTGGGTGGGATTCTGTGGTAAGCTCATCTTTTTGTTTTCTTCAACTAAAGGTCAGATTTATTAATTTAGTGAAGGAGTGATAAAAGTATTTTTGAAATCAAAAAAGACTGCCCTCATTTAGCAGCCTTTGTATATGTTATTTACCATTAGCAATAATTTTAGTGTCTACCTTTTTTTCGATATCGTTTAGTGTAATTTGATTTAACAAAATCTCACGTTTATTTTCTTCAATCATTTTATCAATTGTTCTGCTAATCCTTTTTTTCATAATGTCCCTCTTTTCTGATACAAAGGTTATTGTAACAGAAATGTCGCAATTTGTCGAATAAATACAAGGGATTGGTGAGATATTAGAAATTATTAATGGTCTTCAACTTGTGGCGTTAATTTTTTTTACCTAAAAAAAGCATCCGATTATTCGGACGCATACTTAATTATCCCATGTAAAAAAACAGAGTAGTCTCGCTGTATACATTCTCTTATTTTAATTTTTCCTTCTCTTTCTAATTCTCCAACCAATTCTTCAATCATTTTTACATCTTCTTTGGTATCCTTTGGAATCTCTGTTGAAAATAAATTACCTCGGCTAGCATTTTGTAGTTTTTTTAATAATACTGCTTTATTCATTGGGTCATCCCCTTTATTTATTATTTTCGACATAAGGGAGGTTTTTTCCTTTGAATAACACTTATTTTCTGCATCAGGAGTAAAATCATTTCTTTATCAGAAGTAATATCATATTTAATAGTTAGTCTTCTTTCATTAATTCTTCTTCAAAGAAAAAGGTATTAGGGTATTCATTTACAACGTAAGAGTATCTTTTCATGTTTTTAACATACTGACATTTAAAAATTGTTACCGGCTCACCGGACATTTTGATATTTACTTCTTCACCAACAGTAAACAGATTATTCCTCATTTTATCGTCCTCTCTAGTAATGTAAAATCTTAATTTTGTTTTTTGCCGATTTTAATAAATAAATTATAATATAAGTTTGACAGAAGCGTTTCATTTTATCCAGCTTCACAATATTGTATTAGTCCCATTCTGTGAAAGGTTAATGTAAGGTTTGATCCTGAATTAAACATGGTAGGCATAGACACGACTTTAAAAAAAGCATTCAGTGTTCAAGAAAGTTAAATCACGGAGAAGAATATTGATGAAATATATGAAGAATTAAAAACTGCTTTACTTTAATGAAGCCACAAAAAGCTAATAAGGTAATAAAAATAACAATTAAAAAGGGTACTATAAATTTGTTGAATAGTTTGCATAGGAGAGTATGCATTTTGTGTAGAAAAATAAGTTGAAGGAAGGGAGAATATCATATACTAGGCATAGGTTTTTAAGAAATGCAGTACTTATCCAGGTAGTTAATGATTTTCTTGGCTCATTAGAGGCGGAACGCTTATAGAAAATAAATCTTTTGACGTTGAGCATGATAAACGCGGGGCAAAAATTGCTTACGTTCACTATTTATGGGATTCTGTATTTTATTAAAAAAACAAGGAACCCTACACACGAATGAGTAGGGACCATGAAAACAGTAAATCAAATGGTACTCAAACTGTAACATACATTTGAGGAAAATCCTAATTAAATAAAAAAAGAGCAAATAAAAGTACTGAATCCAGGGTGCTAATTCTTGGTACTAAGTGGCTCCCAAAAAGATCTTATTGGACAAAGGTGGCTGGTTGAATAAGATATCATTCAATCCTCGATATGTGCATTTAATAATGGCTATTCCTTGTATAGAACAGTATAATGATATACCCTATATTTAGGGAGTGAAAGTATTGAGTGAGATTATTGAAGATATTAATTACAAAGAAGTGATAGAATACTCGCTGGATCCTCTAATTGTTCATTCGCAACTTCAAAATCATTTATATAAATGAAGCAGCAGAAAAATTTTTCAGATCGTCTAGGGACGCGGTAATTGGGGCAAGTCCTTTAGACATCTTTAAAGATTCGTCTAAACCGGCAATTACAAAAAGAATATCGGGGGCTTACAGTAAACCAGCAGAGGTTATTGAAGAGACGATATATAGAATGGATGGAACCCCAGTTGATGTTGAGTTATATTGTCACCCTATTAAAATAGGGGAAACAAAAGCTATCCTAACTTATTTAAGGGATGTCTCAGAAAGAAAACAACTAGAGATATTACAAGAAGAAATGAATAAAGAAATAACAGAGCTTGCTTCTACCATTGTGCCACTTCTAAGAGGTATTGCAGTCCTTCCTTTGCTAGGTATGATAAATCAGGATAGAGCAAGACAACTGTTAGAATTGGTACCAGTTAATGTTCAAAAGCAAAAGGTGAGCCAATTAATTATAGATTGTTCTGGAATTTATAAAATTGACGCTTTAGTTATTGATTCTCTTTTTAAAATTAACAATGTACTAAGCTTACTTGGGGTACAATGCTTTTTAACAGGCTTAAGACCTCAATTAGTTATTGAAGCAGTTGAACATGGAATTAATTTAAAAGACTTAATTACTTTTTCAAATGTGAAGGATGCCTTGCACTTTTTAGGTGTAAATTTATGAAATAAAGTCCAACGTTGAAAAATTTCACTTTAACCAGGCAGGTGCGTTTATCCAGGAAAGATAAACGTCCTTTTTTATTGAATTCTTTATTGTGCTTACGGGGCGTTGTTTTAATAAGGCGATATATAAAAGCTCAGACCTTTATGGCCTGAGCATTTTCTATATTAATTATCATGTTTCCAAAAGGGGACGAATAGATCATGGGATATTAATGATGATGAAATTTGGGCTGAATTTTAAGCGGGTGTAAGGGCTCTTGTTACTGCTACGGAGAAGAAGGACAGCTATACAGCCGGGCATACTTTCAGAGTAACATTATATGCATTGAAATTAGCAGAAGAAATGGGACTCAAGCCAGAAGAATTAAGTATAATACTACAAGGAACACTTCTTCATGATGTAGGGAAAATAAGTGTTCCGGATCATATCCTTAATAAACCTGGTAAACTTACACTCGAAGAAAGAAATTTAATTGAAACGCATCCAGTTACAGGTTTTGATATGTGTAGAGGGCTTGGTTTACTAAAAGAAGAACTAAGTATCATAAGATCTCACCATGAAAAGTGGGATGGCACGGGATATCCGGATAGGCTTGCCGGTAAGAACATTTCTTTATTTGCAAGAATAACAGCGGTGGCAGATGTATATGATGCATTGACCTCTGAAAGGTCGTACCGAAAAGCATGGACTCATGCAAAGTCCATGGAATTTTTGGAAGCCAATAAAGGGACGCATTTTGACCCATCATGTGTGGATGCGTGGAAAGCTGTCTGTGTAAAGGATTCAATTGTTTATCAATATCCTTCGGAGTACATAAAGGATGGAACAATAGTCAAGAAGGCTCTAGCCTAAAGACCGGAAAAGTCTGATTTTATTTGATGACATACATAATATTAAGAGCAGCAGAGGAAGAAACCTTTTGAAAAAGGGGTAATTTTTAATATATAGGGTAGACTTATTAATGCTAGGGTGGATGTCCCTTTTCCGCCCCTCTCCCCTGAAAATCTATTGCCAGTGCAATAGATTTTTTTATTGAAACAGCTTTAAACCAGTTCAAACAAAGCAGACCGGGAAAAAGGAAAAGGCAACCATCAAAGCGATGATTACCTTCTAAACGGGGATTTGAACCATTTATTTCATTCCTAGTACCTTTTTGGTAGCAGGTCCCACCATCCCGTCTGCGTAAAGATTTTTGGCTTTTTGGAATTTCTTGACGGCTGCTTCTGTAGCCAGGCCGAATACTCCATCTATCCCATTTGTGCTATAACCCTTGCCTGTAAGGATCTGTTGCAAATTCCTCACTTCAGCACCCTTCATGCCCTTTTTCAAGACAGTGCTTGAAGGTACTGTTGCCACTGGAACAGACGCAGCGCCTGTTACTTTATATCCGTTTGCTACTGCAATGGAATTAAAGGAGCTTTTAGAAGATGTGATAATAACAGGCGTATTCACCTCTACCTGATTAAAAAGCCATTCCACTTCGTTATCGTACATCCGGATGCATCCGCCACTTACATATCCGCCGATTGATTGGGGATTATTGTTGCCGTGGATTGCATAGGTAGTTCCCCAAGTCCCTCTCGCATTGAGCCCAATCCATCTGTTGCCAAGAGGATTTCTTGGATCGCCCCCCGGGATATGCCCGCTGTAATAAGGGCGATTCTTAATTTTGTTTACTACTTTGAACTTTCCCTCTGGCGTATAAGAAGCTTGCCGTCCAGTCCCCACCTTAAACGTTTTTACCAGTTTATTATTATCATAATAAGCCAGTTGATTGTTCGACTTATTGATAATAATAAATTCCCCGCCTGCAGCCCATGCGGGTGCCGCAAAGAACACCATGGATACAAGAAGCATAAAACTTATAATGATCTTTTTCATTCCTCTTCCCCCTTGAGTTCAAAACCTGTTTTATCTATTGCAGGCGCAGCTTGCTTGAATGTTTCTTTTGTAATAACAAGCTGTGAGCGTGCTTTATTTAAAACGTTTTTACACTCTAATAAACGTATCTATTTCATAATAGTTACATATTTTACATTTAAATGGTAATAAATTCTTTCTTGTATTTGTGACAAAAGAATTATATTTTTGTCGCTATTTGGCATGATTAACATTTATGCTTTGATTCTCAATCATAAGGATGGCATCAGAATAGAAAATATTTTTGAAAACGGGGAAAAGCAGGAAATCGAGATCCATTTAATATCATTCATTGAGGGATAATTGAAGAGCTGAAATACCAAATTCCAGGTTTAATATCTAGGGAGAAATAAAAAAAGTAAACGGTGTAAAAGAACCTTGCATATAATGAATACTCGATAAAAGTGTGAGGTGTGGAACAAATGATCACGGCCAATATTGGAAGTAAAACGTTTCATTTCCCCGAAACCCTTGAAGAGTATTTTCAACCATTCCGCTCACATGTTATTGGGATTGACCAAGAGTTTGATTCCCCGTATGGAAAAAAGAAAATCATTTATGCTGACTGGACGGCAAGCGGACGTTTATATCAACCAATCGAGCAAAAAATATCCGGGGATTTTGGAGCTTTTATGGCGAATACCCATACAGAGTCGAATATAACCAGTTTAATGATGACTGGGCTATATAAGCAGTCAAAAAAAATTATTAAGGAACATGTTAATGCAGATAAACACGATGTCGTCATCATGGACGGCTTTGGGATGACCTCGGTGGTGAATAAACTGCAACGAATTTTAGGGCTAAGAGTTCCTGAAATGTGGAGAAATCATCTTCAATTTCCAGAAAGGGAAAGACCGGTCATTTTCATAACCCATATGGAACATCATTCAAACCAAACATCTTGGCTCGAAACACTTGGAAAAGTCGTAATGGTAAAACCGGATAGGGAAGGTAGGGTGGACCTAAATCATTTAGAACAACTTCTTTATATTTATAAGGATAGTCCACTGAAAATAGGTTCCTTTACAGCATGTTCAAATGTAACGGGGATTCAACCCCCTTATCATCAGCTTGCCAAGCTTATGCATCAGCATGGAGGACTTTGTTTTGTTGATTTTGCGGCATCAGCACCATATGTAGAAATCAATATGCATCCGGAAGATCCGCAAGAGAAACTCGATGCGATATTTTTCTCACCACATAAGTTTTTAGGAGGGCCAGGGACAAGTGGAGTATTAGTATTAGATTCGAGGATTTACACAAATAAAGTACCAGATCATCCCGGCGGCGGAACCGTGTTATGGACCAATCCTTGGGGAGAGCATAAATACTTCGATGACATAGAGATGAGGGAAGATGGAGGGACTCCGGGGATTCTACAGTCCATTCGGACAGCTCTTTGTTTGAATTTGAAAAGTAAGATGGGGATTAAAAATATTTTAAACAGAGAAAAAGAACAACTTAATCTATTATTTTCCCATTTGGAAAAGATACCTAATGTCCAAATCTTAGCTGGAAAAATTAAGGATAGGATCGGGATAGTATCTTTTTATATTGAAAACATTCATTATAATTTAATCGTTCGTCTTTTAAACGACAGATACGGCATCCAGGTAAGAGGGGGATGTTCATGTGCTGGAACGTATGGCCATTATCTCTTGAATATTGATAAAACGACTTCCAAACAAATTACTAATAAGTTGAATGAAGGAGATTTGTCTGTTAAACCAGGGTGGGTCCGATTTTCAGTACACCCAATTATGACAGATGAAGAAATACTCATCTTTATTCAGGCGATAAGGGAAATAATAGAAAACATTGATGAGTGGAAAAAGGACTATGTTTATGATTCGGCAAGTAATGATTATTTTTATATCAACCACCTTCGCGAAGATATGTCGCTATTTTTTCGATTGAAATGATTGGTCTTAAATTTACCTTTAGTACAGATAAAGAAAATTACCAAGAGTTCGAAAAGTAATATGGAGCCTTAGTGAGTTGTATATATGATAGGATAAAAATCACAAAGTTATTAAGTTACCGTGCGTAAACTTCTGTGCTGCCAATAAAGGCAGTATTTTTTTAACTACGTTGCAGGTTAGTGGAACAAGATAAACCCTTAATATGTTATATTATGTAAAAAAAACTACAAAGGAGTAAGTATGTTTGAATGGCTCTGTGAAATTGAAAAACCATTCTTGCCTACCAATAACGAAAATGGTGAACTAAAAATTAAAAGGATTGAATTACACAACGGCTTATTAAACATGAGTGAAGTTTGTCAGCTTTTCGCTTGCTTTGATATGCTCCTGAATGAACAGGCATTAACATCTTTCCCAACACCAAATGAGAAGGCGATAAGGATTATTTTAAATGAGATAGTGCCTCATTATGAAGATGTAAAGTAAATCTTCATTGATGGAAAATTAGAAGAAATAAACGTAAGAGGCAAAAAAGAAGAATCCAAAAAGATGCTCGAAGACCTATTATTAAACGGGATTTACCCTGTTATACCTGATTTATTCCGCTCTAGTAGTTTAAAGTTAAGAGCTTATCCTAGAACATTAACATACTACAAAATAAAAAAAGAATTTATTAACGAGTTACACATCAAGGAGACTGAAAAAGTATTTGATTTTTTAAACTGTTCATTCTTGGTGGGAAACGGGTCAATTATGTTACAACCTACTGGTTGGGTTTTAGAGGATCATTTAAAGGAGTCTGTGGCCATTAGAAGTTTTTCACCATTTGCGAAACAAATGGTTCTTGTTGTTGATGGAACGGATAAGAGTGTAGTTGGACTTGATATATACGGGTAGAGCGAATTTCTTGTTGAATAGCTCAATAAATAAATTTTGCGGATGCCTTCTGCCATACGTTTACTCCCTAAAGTTTTCGCCTGCATCGGGCTATCCGCTTCACTTATTGTTAACGTTTTTCAATATAGTTTACGACATCACCGACCGTTTGAAGGGTCATTGCAATTTTGTCACTGATTTCGATTGCGAATTCATCTTCAATTTCCATCGTCAGGTTTACCATATCAAGCGAATCAGCTTCGAAGTCATCTTTGAATGACGCTTCCATTGTAATATTCTCCATTTTGACACCTAGTTGGTCAGCAATAAGGGGCTTTAACTTTTCAAATGTGGTCATCGGGGTATCCTCCTATGTAGTTCATAACCATCATTATAACAATCTAATTCGGAACATAAAACATAAAAATATTGCAAATTTCCGGCAGGAGCAGACCAAATGGAAGTGAGGCTGCACTTTCGTTTTTGTACAAAAAAATCCTCCCGTGTTTTTATCTTTGGGTTTGTTGTTCTTTTAAAATAAACTTCTCTATCATTCTTGCCAAGAGAGCACATTTTTTGTTATTAGACTAACAGGGTGTGTAAGTTGAAAAAGGAATAGCCTTAATCCCTATATTAAAACATGAAGAAATGATAATTAGTCAGCTAACGGAGATGTTTGTCCAACAACCGGACTGTCTGGGGGTCCTCAGTGAGAAGCCATGCTTAGGGTAGGAAATTATTCGTTCGAAAGAGGGTTTTTGAGGCTGTATTGGCGATTAAAGTATCAGTCGTGCTAAAACCATCCTAGAAAGGATGGCTAAGGAAAATGGACAAGTTGAAACATCATGGTGTCCATGGGGTTTAGTTTGCGTATTACCTAAAATCACAGTTATGGTAACAAATTAAGAGGTTGGTATCTAAAAGGTGTATTATTTAAAGTTGCATTTATACAAAAGGCACTGCAAATGATGGGAATTTCATATGCTGATGGGTCCACTTATAATAAGGATTATGTGAGTGATGATAGTACCCCATTACATAAGATGGTGCTGCGTATCCCATATTGCCTCCGTAAAAAGGACATGGCATATATCCTGTTCCAAAATGATGATGCATATAAAATCTCATGTCTGGATTCATGTTTTTCACCTGCTTTCGGGTAGAATATCCAGCCTCTTTCAGGATATGACCTTTATTTAGGAAAGAGCTAATCTTTTTTCAAATTAGGTGAATGCCTATTAATCAAACATATATGGAGAAACTCCCTAAACTTAAGATTAGGATATTGTCTCCGTTTTCTAAATTTCCATTTTCGTCTCTAGTTGGGATTTATTACACGATTAAAAGAGCCTTGTAATGGAATAAACTCATCCTTCATGAGGATTTGCCCTTGCAGTCTGTTGCATAAAATGACCATGGATTTTGCCTCAAAAGTCTAAATAGTTGTAATATGCTATAATAATTGGAAGAGTCCAAAAAAAGCAGGAATCTTATAATAAGTAATTAAACAGGAGTGTTCACCTGGGTAATATAAACTTTTTAATGATTAAGCACAGTCAGATGGAAGAATTGTAACAGATACTTGGGGTGAAATTATGAGGCATGCCATAGCTCACGAAATTCACCATATAGGACAATTATCTATTTGGGCAAGAGAATTGGGAAGAAAACATGTTTCTGCTAACCTTATCGGACGGGGTCTTTCTTCGCATTCGGAAAAATAATTCAAATAGATATAAAATTATCAGTTTCTGTTCATTAACGGTGCGATGTTCTAAAGTGGCATCGCCTTTTCCATTGTCTACTAACGGGAAGCATCGTACTTAAACTACTATGGCAGGTTAGCTTAACAAGAAGGCGAAAACAAACTTTAAGTTGAAGTAAAGAATTTATGGAAAACCAGTCATAGAGGAGAGATAATAAATAGAATACTATAAATATTTACGACAGTATGTATGACTTAGACCTATTATTTTGGAAAATGTCGTCAATGTTTGTTGCTACAAAAAAACGATAGATGAAAAAATAGTAGTTAACTTACTCAACAATTTTACCTTTTCAGTTAATGGTAGTTTAATCATTAAAGGCTAAAAATTAAATGCATGCACTTGCTTCCTCTAATCGAATGGAAAAGGGGATTGATTAAATAACTGTTCTAAAACACGCTTCCATCGTTACCTCGCCATATTCCCGTTATATCTGTAAACTCCTGCCGAGTCGCCTGGGCATCATCCCTATAAAGAATGACACATTATTACTGTAAAATTACAGTTCTTTAACAAATCGCAGGAAAAGACAGTATTTCCAAGCCGGTGGCGAATTTTATAGGTATAGAAAAAAATAAGGGGCAATATCTGAAGCTAATTAGGGGGACTATATATGCTAGAATTTGAAACCAATATTGATCAATTTGCCACTATAAAAGTAATTGGGGTTGGCGGCGGCGGAAATAATGCCGTGAACCGGATGATTGAGGGCGGCGTGCAGGGAGTGGAGTTCATTGCCGTGAATACAGATGCGCAGGCTCTCAATATGTCAAAAGCGGAGGTCACGATGCAAATCGGCGGTTCACTGACCAGGGGCCTGGGGGCCGGTGCCAATCCTGAAATCGGCAGAAAAGCTGTCGAGGAAAGCAGGCAGCAGATCAGGAATGCCCTGCAAGGTGCGGATATGGTGTTCGTAACGGCAGGAATGGGCGGCGGAACCGGGACCGGAGCTGCGCCGGAGATTGCCCATATCGCGCGGGAACTTGGCGCACTTACAATTGGGGTGGTGACTCGTCCGTTCACTTTTGAAGGCCGCAAGCGGGCACAAAATGCTGCAGCCGGAATTGAAGAGATGAAGAAAGCCGTTAATACCTTAATCATCATTCCAAACGAGCGATTGCTGGAAATCGTCGACAAGAAAACGCCGATGATTGAAGCCTTTCGTGAGGCGGACAATGTCCTCAGGCAGGGTGTCCAGGGCATTTCCGACTTGATCGCCGTGCCAGGCTTGATTAACCTGGACTTTGCTGACGTGAAAACGATCATGTCCAACAATGGAACGGCACTAATGGGCATCGGAGTGGCTTCAGGCGAAAACCGTGCTGCGGAAGCTGCCAAAAAGGCCATCTCCTCGCCGCTGCTTGAAACAAGCATCAATGGCGCGAAAGGAGTGCTGATGAACATCACAGGCGGCATGAACCTCAGTTTGTATGAAGTCCAGGAAGCGGCCGATATTGTGTCGGCTGCAACAGACGACCAGCTTAACATGATTTTTGGATCGGTCATCAATGAAAACCTGAAAAAAGAAATCATGGTGACCGTAATTGCGACCGGCTTCGATCATGATGAGGAGGAAGCTCCGCCGTCGAACACATCGCGCCGTCCTGGAGACATGGTTGCCAATTCCCGTGAGTCATACCAGGCTCAGTCGAGACAGCGAGAGCCTGTTGCCCATGCAGAATCATGGAATGATGGCCAAGCCCAATACTACAGCAAGTCCGGCGGCTACAGTCAATCAAGCAGCTACAGCAAGTCCGGCAGCTACGGCCAGTCCGGAAATTACAGCCAGCCGCCTGCCTACGAAGAGCGCGCGAATTACGAGCGGGATACCCAGCAGCAAGACGACTCGCTTGATATTCCATCGTTCTTGCGGAAGCGAAGCAGAAGACGGTAAACCAACGAACAAAAAGGCCAAATCATTTGCGATTTGGCCTTTAAAAATAGATAAAAACAAACGTTAATTCGGCCATTTTAACCGGGAGATTTAATTTAAAAGGAAGGTTGAATGTCTTAATCAAGTAAATGGGTGAGATGGTATAGAAGGATAAAAGAGGGGGTAATTATATATTGAAAACTTTCCGTTATGTTTTATCGGTGATTGTTATTTTTTTTGCTACATATGGACTCATTAGTAAAAATGTTAACTTAAACCAGGTTGGACATTATTTATGGGGTTATTAATGTTGGTGATGGGGTTCGAAGAATTTCGAAAAGGTAAAAAATTGAATGGTTGGTTATTTGTCGGCGTTTGTTTATTCTCATTTTTTGTAAGGTTTTTTATTACGCTAAAGGGGGCTTATGTTGAGTATTGGTTTTGCTGCGGCAGCATCTTTTTTCTTATTGTGCTCCCTCAGTTTAATACGTTTTTCTCACGAATACTCGCTAATTCGCAGGATTTCAAACTTGGGGTGCAGCACTGATTTTGTGCTGCATGGATGGCTAACGGGCTTTGCTTCAACAAAGAAGCAAGGCTTTTTTCTTACTCAAGTAAAGTGGCAGGTTTATACAATAAGAGTGAAGAAGTAAAGAATATATAAAAACATAAGAAGGTGTTAAAATGGCATCTGAAAGAGACAATATGATTTCCGCTATAAAAAAGATTGTTGTTCCTGAACTTAGGAAAAGAGGATTTAAAGGTTCCATTCCTAATTTTCGAAGGATCAGTCAGAAAAACATAGACTTAATGACTTTCCAATTTGACAGGTATAGTGGAGGCTTCGTTATTGAAGTGGGATTATGTTCTCCAGAAGGATTTCCCCATTACTGGGGTGAGAAAGTTCCAGCCAATAGTGTAACGGCACACGACTTACATCCTGATAATAGGTTGAGGTTGAAAGATAGTAATGGTCAATGGTTCAGGTACGACGTTGAAAATGGATCAGGAGACATATATGGCAAAGTTGCAATTGATGTATTACGGCATCTATATGAAGCTGAAGATTATCGGGAAAATTAGGGCTGATTCTTGTTCATCAAACGGTGCTTTTGTTAAATATCAAAAGGATTACATATAGGGAGAGACATTTAAATATGAATATATATATTCTATTAATAGGCTCATTGATTTTTCTATTAATAAGCGGAAACGCTTTTTATATTGCTTTTAAGAAATACGAAAGACGCCGATTTTACTGGTGGAATCTCTACATTATCTTTTTTCGAACTTATATTTGGTATTTTATTATTAATTTCAGAAAAGTTTATACCTAAGAGAACTCATATTGTTATTTTTAAAATTTTTTCTTTTTTATTTGGAGTATCTATGTTAGGTATAACAGTTTTATTATGGATATTTTTCAACCCTTTAAAGAAACAATAAAAATACGTCCTATTTGATGTCGTGAGTTTGTGAAAAAATGTACTTAAACAAACGGGGGCTTTACTTCAATAAGGAGTAGAGCCTTTTTTTGTTGTTACGCTAAACCAGCTAATAGTTTGTCAAGACTTTTCAATAAAAATAGAAATTTGGCCATGGTATACTAAAAATAAGCATGCTAAATAACCTTCCTTCATACTGTAATTGGAAGGTTTTGAGTTATTTAGTT
>NZ_JAAOEO010000003.1 GCF_011393025.1 Neobacillus terrae
TAGCCCCATATCTAACAATGTTTGTAATTTGAGAATCCTCAAAGATGGATGTATAAAAATTCATCGCTTCTTCTGCGTTGCCATCTTGAAACATTAAAAATGGTGTTACTTTTTCCATTTTTATCCACCTCCTAATTTTATGTAATAAATTTATTATAGTTGATTTTCTTGTTGAACTAAACTGCCCGTTTGTTCAAAAAGAAAAACAACGATATTCTAAATTGAACGATCGCTGTCCGAACCAGGTATTAATAATTTAAATAATTCCATACTTCTTTAATGCATAGTCAATTCCATCTTCACTTGATGGTTTAGTAACAAAGTCTGCAACATTTTTCAATTTTTCGTTTCCATTCCCCATTGCTATACCTAACCCTACTAATTCCAACATATCAATATCATTTTCGCCGTCACCAAATGCGATAGCTTGCGATTTATTGATACCAAAGAATTCTAAAGTTTTCATTATAGCTAAAGATTTTGAAACATCCTCCTGCAAAACATTTAACACATAAGGATGCCATCTTTTAAATGTTAGTTGTGGAAACTTTAGTTTATACTTCTCAACTGCTTCATCATTTGCAAACAAACACAATAAAAATATGTCTTCATTATGAATTAGATGATTAGTTTCAGGATACTCATCTAGAGACAAAGTTTCCTTTAAAGCTTTTAAGATTTCCTCCTCTGTTACGCCATTCATACTGAATCCTTCTGTATAGAATGACAAACCGTTATTCTCTAATTTGGCAAATTCCATAACTTCTTTAATAATACTTTTATTCATTGGTACTTTATGTATAACTTTCTGAATGTGCTTCACGTACCCACCATTTGCTGTTATAAATGTTTCTATACCTAATTCTTGCAGCTCATTACACATTGAAAGTGGTCTTCCTGTTGCAGCCACAACTTTCAGCCCTCTGCTTTTCAAAGTTTTTATAGCTTCAATTGTAGATATAGGAATACTGCCATCTTTGTGATTTGTAATAGTCCCATCAACATCGAAAAAAACAATTTTATAACTCATAAAGAACTCCCTTAATATAGTTCCAATAAAAGTAAATACTTTTCTAATATTCGACCTCCGAACAGAGAATCCTTCTTCAGCTAACCTGCCCCGTTTGTTTAATAACAAATTCAATAAAAAAGTGCGAGAATCCTACCTGAATCATCGCACCGGTTAGCTGAATAAGGTTTTAACAATAGTTGTAATTAGCATAAAACTTCCCACAAAGAAATAAAAGTAGCCCATTTCCTTAGGTTGGTTTTTATATTTAGCAATATCCAAACCTTGCAAAAAAAATAAAACAGACATTAATGTAAACATAATTGTAAGTAAATCTGTATTACTGAAAAAGCTATATAGGGATAGAATGAAACAAACTACTGCAATTAAAAGACGTAACCCAAAAAGCCCTTTAGATTTCATTATCCCCTCTCCTTTACTTTCATTAGGAATGATTAATTTGTTTTCAAATTATAATTCCATTTTTTGATATTTATACCTTTTCTTATTTAATATGTTGTTCCGAGGATTTTTCAGGAAAATTAATAACCTATTCTTTTTTCACTAGCCTGCCTCGTTTGTTCAAGAGGGTTCACTTTCTTGAACATTTTAATGCATTTATTAAGTCTATAATTCTATAACTTTGGCAATAATTCCACTTAGAAGCTATATAAGAGGAGGAATTCACTTGTTATTATCTGAAGCTTGGAATACGTACGAAGCAAATAAACGAATTGAGGGTTTCTCTCCTTATACACTAAAAGCCTATGGAATACAGGCTAGGCTGCTAACACGTTATTTCAATGATTCCAACATAATTACTTTAAATACACATAATCTCAAAGATTTTCTGGCGAAAACAGGGAAGAACTTAAAACCCTCAAGTTTGGCACACAGAATCCGATTCATGAAGTCATTGTTCCGGTGGTGCCACGAGGAAGGTCATATATCCTTTAATCCAGCTGCGAAGATAAAAGAACCAAAAAGCGGAAAGAGAATCCCCGAAGTTTCTAACCGAAAAGGAGATTGAATTTTTAAGGGAGGCTTGTACTAGCCCTATAGAGAAGGCCCTATTTGAATTTATGTTTTCTACAGGATGTAGGATAGGAGAGATTGCTTCACTTGATTCTCATTTCATTAATTGGTCTAATCGCTCAGTAATCGTTAGAGGAAAAGGAGATAAGGAAAGGGAGGTCTATTTTAATATAAGAGCTGAAATCTGGCTAAAGCGATACATAGAGGGACGTCTTGATAAGGATCCAGCCTTATTTGTAACAGAACGGAGTCCTCACAGAATGAGCATTGCCCAATTGAGATATGTGATCAAGCGAATATCAGGTCGTGCTCGTATCAACAAGGAAATTCATCCCCATCAACTTAGACACAGCTATGCCACCCACTTACTAAATAATGGAGCACCTGTTGAGGTAATCCAAAGTCTTTTGGGCCGTGAAAAAAGTGAAACCACTCGTATTTATGCTCAACTAAGTGGGAGGCTGAGACAGGAATTTTATCAAAAATTTTTCTAACTAAAATGAAATATCTTGCAACTTGTACTTTAATTTATATCCAACAGTTCTTTTTAGTTTTTACCCTGAATTAGCAGGAAACCCATAAAAAGCACAGAATATCCCTGTAATTCGTGTTAATAGAAGTTATGCCTGGTTCATGAAACAAATAAAAACCCCTAAACACTTTCTTGTCTGTTAAATCAAATCATGGCGTAATGAGAGCAGTATACAAATGATTCGGAAACAGCAAGGTAGACATACAAGTAAGCAAACGGTTAATTAAATTGCGCTTGTTGCTTCCAGAAGAATAATAGAAAATATTTATCAAAAAAAGACCTTTACTAAATGATTCGATAAAAGCTATGATTTTTTTCGGCTGGAAAATTGTTTGACCTTCATTATAAAAGAATATTAAGTATTGCTCAGCAGGAATTGTCAAAAAGAATGTACTGATTAGCTGATAAGCTATATTTCTCAGCAATCCCTTATCTTAAGTAACATCAAGAAATTAATATTCTTGTTTTATAGGGTCAAAATAATTGTCGTTATTAACTAAATTGTACATTTTCCTAATAGTTAATTCTGTTCCCTCTACCTGGACAATGTAATTATCAATTTCCTCTTTTAAATACAAATATTGATTCCCACCGTCAACTCTTGGCCCAGAAAGGGCTACAATATTATTATTTAATAGTTTTTGATACAAACTTTTTGAATTAGTGTTTAACTGTTTAGCCACAACCGATAAGGGTACATATGTTTTAAGAAAGCGTTTAAACTCTTGTTTTGTGGACTTAAATTCATTTGTCTCTCCTACCTCATATACCAAAAATCCTTTTTTCATCCAATCGGCAATATTTTCTCTTTTTACTCCAGTTATTTTTACCATTTCCCTTATAGTTGCATATTTATTGTCCTCTTCTGTACTCAATTTCAAAAAATAGTTACGAACCTCATCTCTTAAGAACCCTAGTTGATTTAAACCTTCTCCCTTGCCAAGTCTCATAGGCTTTATATCATTCTCTAAGATTCCTTTCACTAATTGTCCCAGTCCAGATTTTAAATTTCCAGCGATCTTAAGGGCTATTCTGAAAGTAATTAAATTATTTTTATTCAAATATAAAGCATTTGAAGGAACTTTTTTAAGTATTTCTTCTAAGAGCTCATATACGCTCTCTTTAGAATATCGATAGGAGTGATATCCATCAATTTTAGGCCCTCTTATAGCTTTAATAAACTCATATTTCCGGAGTTCATGCAACCTTCTATCAAACACATCAAGAAATTTACTTGTTTCTTTTGTAGAAAAAGTATCCTCTATTCTTTGTTTATATTTCTCAACGCTTATTTTTTCAACTAAAATTAACGAGGTATTACCCCTTTTCTTAATAAACCCTTTAAAAATCCCTTTGTTGACATATTTTTTAACAGTTTCTACTGGAATACCGTACAATTTCCATACGTCAGATGCAGAAAGATATTTTTTATTTAAACTCTTTGATGAAGCTTTTCTCAAAATAGCAATATATCCGCCGTCCCATCTATTTGCTAAGTACTCATCAAATTCATCAATTATAAACTTTGTGTTTTCAGTATCTAAATGTTTATACAAAGCGGTATAAAAATATCCAAAGCTGTTTTCAATTGAACTGTCATCTTCAAGCTTTAGTGCAGACTCTTGGATATCATCAACAAATTTTATAAAATTTATTGGCCAATTACTAAATATTTTGTATACGTTTGAAAACAGTTGATGTATTTCTTGATTACTTAATGATTTGCCAATATATTTATTTCTCAATTTCCATTTCTCATTTTTTGATAGGAACCAAGAGAAAAATACTAGCACTTCAAATAAATCAAAAAGGTTTAAATTTATAAGGGGATTTTGGTGCATTTGACCTAAATATTTTTTGCTTGATTTACTAAACAAAATGCTAATCGGGCTTTCCATAATTGTAATATCTTTAGATGGGATTTCAGATAAGAGTTGGCCACATAAACATTCTAAAACTTTTGAGCGAGACCAAGAAAGTTCCATTCCACATTTCGGACATCTATCAATAAGAATTGTTTGATGTTTTAAACAAGCTGAAACAGGCACCAAGTCCCAAGCTTTCCTATAATATGCAGTCTCTGCTAAACATTTTGGACAAATTTTTGTTTTCGTGGTATGTATGGCTTGACGTGGAATTGGTTGATTTCTGTATTGGAAAAAAGGTGAATTGGTATCATTGGAGGCAAACGTTAATTCCACCAAATCATCTAAAGAGCAGTTTATAAGTTCACTTAGTTTTTGCATATTATCATTTAAAGGATTCAATAAATTCCCATTTTTACTTCTCCCTTTTAAAATTTCCCACAAGTTTGACAAAAGATAGATATCACTTATCTTTTCGTAAAAATTTGCTTCAGTTAATCTTAATATGTATCCTGCCAAGCTTTCGTCGTCAAATGGCTTTGGAGTCATTAATAAACTTCTACACTTACTCATGTAACCAACCACCATCCTCTTCTATAAAGAATAACGCCTTAAAGAAATCCTTAAAGGCGTTACGTTTTGTCCAGATCATTCTAATTAATTGTGAAATTTGATTCTAAGTTATTATGAAAAGATTCTAACTAATTATGAATAATCACAATTACTGAACTTTCTCCAATAGCTTCCGTTCTTCCAGTACGAACAGGATTCCAAGCTCATAATGATCGCCTTCATATAAAGCCCTTTGCACAAAACGGATTTGCCCGTTTGTATCAATAACCTCAAGCTTGCAGTGAGCACGGTTTTTCTGAAGGGCTTCATAAAAGCTTTGTTCATCCCGCACGTTTACTCCATTAACCTTGGTAACCAGTTCACCCACCTGAAGCGCCATTTTATGTGCTGGGCTGTTTGGGATGATCCCCAAAATCATCAGGCCATGATTCTTTTTCGAAAAATAAAAAGGCAGATTTTCATCCTTCACTCTCTGGATCAATGCTAATAGTTCTCTTCCTATTACAGCAACCGAAACCGCCACTATGGATATAACAGGATACCAATACCCTGCAATAGATATGAGCAATGTGAGTACTCCCAAAGCTATAACTCTCTTACCCTGTGTTTGTACAGCTTCTTTTGGAAGCATCCCCTGTATCTGCTGATTGAAACCAATAGCAAAGGGAACTAAAAGAAGGGAAAATTTATGTTCACCAAGAGAGAAAACAGGCCACCAATCAAAAGGCAGATGAAGCACATTTCCTGGTATTAGCATAAATATTGGCAGAATCCAAAGGCGTTTAACCTCATGAACACCGACACGCTGCCCTCTCTTACTAGTTATTAGCTTAGGGGAAGTTCCATAGCTTCCATTTTTAAAAATAAGAATACCTTCAGCTATTAATAACAGAGCCAATATAATGGCCACAGAAGGATAAATAACCTTGTCCGCCTCAGCGAAAGACTTCGTAAAAACAGGAATATTCCATTTGTTTTCTGAGATAATTATTAAGGCAAAAAATGCTGTCCCTACTGCATAAGCAGGAGCCATTAGCCTTAGACTAGCTGTTAGATTTAAAAGAAGTGTAAATACAGCAATCAGTAATATTGCTGCAAATGGCACTGCAATTCCTGCTGCTAAAACTATAACCGATAAAACCAATCCTATTAATACTCCAAGAGGAAAAAGCTGTCTCAATTCAAAGTACGCATCAAACGCCCGAACATGAAAGTTCTTCCGTTCCCGTTTTACCCTAGCGGCTCCCAGTATTCCAGCAAAAACGATTAAATAATACAAAACGGGATGCAGAAACATTCTGCCTGTCCCTTTTACTATTTCTACAAGCCAATCCTGCAGCAATCCCGCCACCAACCTCTAACTTGAATTTTTAAAATAGCAGGCACTTTTGCCGGCTACTTCGCTTTATCTTATTCTATCAAAATGCTTTAATAAAACCTATTGATTGTTATAGAAAACAAAAAGAAAAAGCAGGAAAAACTCCTGCCTCTTCTAAAACTATTATTTTCTATTTGGATACAAGCTTCAAAGCTGTTTTCAGCTGAAGATCATTCTTCTCTTTTTTCATCTCGGCTCTGACTTCATCTTCAAGCTTTATAGCTGTTTTCGGGCCTATCTCTCCGGTAGGCTTAAGACCATTTTCCTGCTGGAACGCTTTAACTGCTTTTTCTGTTTCCACGCTAAAATAGCCATCGGTCCGGCCTGGTGCAAAACCAAGTCCCTTTAGAATTTGCTGGGCGTTTTTAACCTGTTCGTTATTCATATCCTGTTCAAGCTTTTTATCCACTTCAAGAGGGTGAGTATCAAAAATTTTTGGCTGTTGGACCTTTACTGTTGGTTCAATTCCCTTTTTATGAATCCAGTTTCCGTCCGGTGTTAGCCACTTAAATAATGTTAATTTAATATTGCTGCCGTCACCCATAGGGACTGCCTGCTGTACTGTTCCTTTACCGAAGGTTTTTTCCCCTACAAGCGGATAGTGCTCCGCTTCCTTTAGGGCACCCGCCAGGATTTCAGATGCAGACGCACTTCCTTGGTCTACCAGAACCGCGACCGGATAGGCCTTTTCTTTTTTCAGGGTAGTAAAATATCGGTCTTTTTGACCATTCCTTTTTTCAATTTGCACCATTGGCTTTTCATCTGTTACCAGTTCGCGCATTATTTCTTCAACACTTGAAAGAAGGCCACCAGGGTTGCCTCGAACATCGAGCACAAGCCCTTTAATATCTTCATCCTCAAGCTTTCCTAACTGTTTTTTGAAATCAGCAGATGTGTTCTCCGAAAATGAAGTAATTTGGATATAACCGATTTTCTTTCCATTCACTTCTTTAATTTTAGAATGAACGGTTTCCAATGGAATCTCATCCCTTTTAACACTGATTCCGATGGGATTAGTTACACTTTTACGTTTTATTTCAAGCTTTACTGAAGTACCTTTCTTACCCCGGATTTTTAATGTTGCCTGGGTAAGATCGAGGCCATCAAGGCTCTGCCCGTCCACCTTTAAAATTTCATCATTAGGCTTTAAGCCTGCTTTTTCAGCGGGTGAATTTTTAAATGGGGAAATAATAACAATCTTTCCATCCACCTTACCCACCTCCGCTCCAATTCCTTCAAAGGTAGAATCTAGTGCCTGGTTAAATTGATTGGCAGTTTCTTTATCCATATAAACGGAATAAGGATCCTTCAGTGTAGCGAGCATTCCCTGGATAGCTCCTTCTGTCAGCTGTTCACGGTCAACCTTTTCAACGTACCTGCTTAAGATGAGTTCATATGCCTGAGTTACTTTATCAAGATTTTCCGTATCTGTCTGCTTACTTTGTGGCAGCTTATCGCTTTGTACAACAGCATTATTTAATGCAGTTGCCTCTGTCTCCGTCCACTTTATCCCTGCGTAGGTTCCACCTGCACCTGCCAGCATGGAACCTGTCATCATCAGGGTAATCCATTTTCGACTCATTCTCCATCCTCCTTTTTAAACTCCTGTTTAAATAATAAAAAGCATCAGCCGAAAAATGCGATGCCTGGTTACTAACATATATGTAAAAAGGGGACGAGTTATGAGAACTTTCATCTTTTGTATCTTTCTGGAAATCTTAATTTATAGTTTTTTATTTTGATAAACTTGGGTAAATAAAAAAGGAAGAAGCAAATGCTTCTTCCTGAGGTTACCTATCAAATTGGAACAATCCCAACTGGGTTGATTGCATTAGATTTTGCGGCGTTCCATTCGCCTCTGTGAAGTTCAAAGTGCAAGTGCTTGCCTGTTGAATCTCCGGTATTACCCATTATACCAATTTGCTGGCCCTTAGAAACTGAGCCGCCATTTACTAAACGGGCTTGCAAATGAGCATACAGTGTAGTATATTGCTGACCATCAATATAGTGAGAGATTAAGATACAATTACCATAGCTGCTGGAAAGGTATGATTTGATAACAACTCCATCAGCTGCTGCAAATACCGGTACATTTGGAGCACTATTACCAAAGTCAATGCCAAAATGCATTCTTCCCCAACGGCCCCCAAAGCCTGATGTAAGAACACCAATGGTTGGCTTCGTAAAAGCACCGCTAGATATTGGGGCTGAAGCAACTGGAGCTGAAGCAACTGGCGCTGCTGGTGCTGGATCAGATGATTCGCTGCTGCTGGCGCTGTTGCTGCTGCTATGATGGCTCCTAGCCGCTGCTGCTGCCTCAGCAGCTTTTCTTGCAGCTTCTTCTGCAGCTTTTTTAGCAGCTGCTTCTGCTGCTGCACGCTGGGCTGCTTTTTGCTGTTCTAATTGAATGGCTTGCTGGACAGCTACTTTCTGAGCAGCAAGAATCGAGCTTTCTTCTTCCATGCCAAGCTTTTCATTTTCTGCTTCATGTTGTTGTTTTTCTAAGCTTGCTACCAGACGGTTCTGTTCATCTACCTGACCGTTCAGCTTCTGTTTAAGTGTTTGGAGTCCACTTACCATTTTTTGCAGGCTGGCAAGATCACTTTTAACCTGATCAGTTTTCTTTTCTACTTCAGCCTTATCGCGTTCGTGCTGCTCTACAATGCCACGGTCAGCTTCAATCAGCGATGCAACCGCATTTGCACGATCCACAAAATCACTAAAGTTTTGAGATCCCATTAAAACATCAAGATAATTAACCACCCCGCCGTTTTCCTGATAATTACGGGCCCGGTCCTTTAACAATTCATTTCTTTTTTTTATGCGGTCCTGCAATATTGCAATTTCGCCATTAAGCTTTACAATTTGAGCTTTAGTCTCAGCAATTTTATTTGTTTTTTCGGTTATTTTATCACTGGTATCAGCAATTGCCAGTCCGAGCTTTTCAATTTGTTTTTCAGCATCGTCCTGTTGATTTTGCAATCTGCTAATCTCTTCATTCTTTTCATTGATACCCTTAGCTACATCTGATTGTTTATTTTCAATTTGTCTTTGTTGCTCTTTAAGTGATCCTGAGGCTGCCTCTGTCTTTAGTGAATAGCCTCCAAATAAACTCCCTATACTTACCGTTGCCGCAACGGTAAGTGTCATTAATGATTTTCTCAATTTCCGATTTCTCCTTTCCACTGTAAGCCTATGTATAGGTAAATCGTTTCTTTATTGATAAATTCAAACTTTTTATGGTGAAAATAAGTCTAATTTATTACATCTGGTGGGCTGGATTAACCAACCCTCCAGATAAATAGATAATTTGCTAGACTCTAAGGAATTTCCTAACGGACATTAAGCTTCCCCATACCCCAATGATGGCACCCATTAAAACAAGCAGACCTGAAACCTGATATATAAATGGCTCAAATGGAATTAACTGCATGAAGTTGCCTTTTAATTTTGGCTCTAGGTAATCATAAGCGTAATAGTATGCTGTAGAAACTAGTATAATTGGCAAGATGGCGCCTAAAATTCCAAGCCAAAGCCCTTCGAGAAAGAACGGCCAGCGGATAAAGGAGTTGGTTGCCCCTACAAGTTTCATAATGCGTATTTCCCTTCTTCTCGCTACAATCGTGATTTTAATTGTATTGGAGATAAGGAATACTGCTGTCAGCAGCAATCCAACAATTAAAGCAAGACCCACATTCCGGCTCGCCCCAATAAACTTGAAGAGCTTTTCAACCTGGCCTTTTCCATATTTAACTTTGTAAGCATAATTCATTTTTTCAATTTGGTTTGCCACAAACACGGTGTCTGTCGGTTTTTTCGTTTTTACGATAAATACATCGTTTAACGGATTGTCCTGTTCAAAAAGCTTAAACGTTTTTCCTTCATCCCCAAGACTCTTAATCAAATTCTTTAATTCTTGTTCTTTAGATGAAAACTTGACGCTTTTAACTTCCGGAATTTGCTCAATCTGATTCTGTAATTTCTGCTGATCTGCTTTATTTGCAGCAACATCGATGTGAACGCGAATTTCCACGTCCTCCTCAATGGTTTGTGCCACTTTGTTGAGATTCATCATAATAACGAAAAAGACGCCGACTAATATTAAGGTAACGGTGACCGCTCCAACAGAAGCAAATGTCATCCATCCATTCCTGCTAATGCTTTTAAAACTTTCACGTGCGTGACGGCCGAGAGTTCTAACCTTCATAACCGTAATCACCTCGCTGCTCATCACGTACAATCTTTCCTGATTCAATGGCAATAACCCTGTGCTTATTTGTGTTTACGATTTCACGGTTATGTGTTGCCATGACTACTGTTGTACCGCGTGTATTTATTTCTTCAAAGATGTTCATAATTTCCCAAGATGTTTCAGGATCGAGGTTTCCTGTTGGCTCATCTGCAATAACCACTTTTGGGGAGTTAACAATTGATCGAGCAATTGAAACCCTTTGCTGTTCCCCTCCTGAAAGTTCAGTCGGCATCATTCTGGCCTTGTGTTTTAAGTTTACAAGGTCGAGAACCTCCATAACCCGCTTTTTGATATACTTCGGATTTTCCTCTATTACTTCAAGTGCAAAAGCTACGTTCTCATAAACCGTCAGCATTGGCAGAAGCTTATAGTCCTGGAAAACCACACCGATATTGCGGCGGAAGAGCGGAACCTTTTTCATTTTAAGCCTTGCTATATTGACACCATTCACTAAAATAACGCCAGAAGTTGGAACCTCCTCGCGGTACATCATTTTAATGAAGGTAGACTTACCTGCTCCACTTGGCCCTACTACATATACAAATTCGCCCTGATCAATTTGGACGTTAATACCATTAATGGCGGTTACACCATTAGGGTACTTCTTCATTACTTCTTGCATTTCTATCATTTATAATCACCTGAGGTTTGTATTACCTAAAAAGGTTTCATTTTGTTTGGATAGAAATTTCCCAATTGACAAAATGTGTGTTTTTTCGCACAAACCCATTATATCATCTTAATCTATCAAAAAGTGGGTTAAAAATATTACAGTTTCTTTTCAAAAACAGTAATATAGACCTACTTTCAACTAATCCATTATTAATAAATCACCATTTTCTATATATAAATAGTATTTTCACTTGGAAAATCCATTATCTTGTTGGATACACTTTAAAAACTATTATTCTGGTATGTAATGAAAAAATGACAAAATAAATCTTTATTATATGGCGGAAAAATGACGAAAAATACTTAACAATTTTCAGAATAATCATTTGACAAATGAGTAAATAATCAATTATACTTTATCTTGAATTAAATAATCTCAAATTCAAGATAACTATAGGAGGAATATAAAATGACAAAAACAAAATGGACTGTGGACCCGACTCACAGCAGCGTTGATTTTTCCGTTCGCCACATGATGATCGCCAATGTAAAGGGTGCTTTCCATCAATTTGAGGCTCAAGTTGAAGCTGATCCTCAAGATCTTACAACAGCTGATATCACTTTTACTGTCGATCTATCAAGTGTTGATACTCGCAATGCAGATCGCGATAACCATTTAAAATCAGGGGATTTCTTTAATGTTGAACAAAATCCAAACATGACATTTAAGTCCACCTCAATTGAAAAGACTGATGAAGGCGAATACGATGTAACTGGTGATTTAACACTCAATGGAGTGACAAAACAAGAAACTTTCAAAGTAACTTTTGAAGGCCAGGGGAAAGATCCATGGGGTAATGAAAAAGCAGGCTTCAGCGGAGAAGGAACTGTGAACCGCAGTGATTATGCCTTAACATACAATGCAGCACTTGAAACTGGCGGCGTGTTAATCGGAGACAAAATCAAAGTTTCTCTTCAAATTGAAGCATCAAGAGCTGAATAATTTTTTTGTATTAAACACAGGGGCTGCGGTTCCTGTGTTTTTTATTTGAGTTGCATAAAATGAGAGGGAATCCGCTCCCTTTCCGCGGACGAACTCGCAAGCCTCCTCGCTCGTGCCTGTTTAAGTAAAATACTAACTTTTTTTATCAGATTAATATTCCGTATTTTCACATCGCCTTCTATCCTACTAACAATAAAAAACGCCCTATACAAAAGTACAGAACGTTTTTAATAAATCATTATTTTTTCTTGGAGAGCCAGTCTGCAACCTTTTCTAGTTCGTCGCCCTGGATTAGGCCTGCAGGCATTCCACCGCGCCCTTTTTGAATGGTTGTTTTAATTTGATCTTTTGATAAACGTGAGCCTACATCAGCTAATTTAGGTCCCATTCCGCCTTGAAGGTTTTCACCATGGCAGCTGGAGCATTTTTGAGAGAAAATTTTGGCTGGGTCTCCAGCGGAGGCACTTTCTTTTCCTCCCTTATCATCACTTCCGCCTCCACCGCATGCAGCAAGCGCAAGAACAAGTGAAGTTCCCATAAACAATGCAGCTAATTTTTTCTTCACTAATTATTTCCCCCTTTCTAAAGGTGAATTTCTAGATAATTATACCAATCCTACGCTTTTTTGAAACCCTCACCAAGCACCTCGGAGGCATCCATAACTACGATAAAGGCAGATGGGTCAAGGGTTTTTACCAGTTGTTTCAATTTTGTGAACTCCGTCTGATCAACTACGCACATCAGTACAGGCCGTTCATTATCGGTGAAACCACCGTATGCAGATAGTTTAGTCACACCACGGTCGATTTTATTCAAAATACCTTCACGGACTTCTTCCTGCTTGTTGGTAATAATCATAGCCATTTTAGAGCGCCCAAATCCAACCTGAACAGCATCTATTGTCTTGCTTGTTACATAAAGAGCAATTAGTGCGTACAATCCCCTTTCAATATCGAAAACAATTGCAGCAAGTAATACAATAAAACCATCTATTAAAACAACACAGGTACCGAGCGTTAATCCAGTGTATTTATTGATGACTTGCGCCGCCAAGTCTGTTCCGCCTGTCGATGCTCTTCCACGAAATACAATCCCCAACCCTAGTCCGACACCTATTCCGCCAAATAATGCTCCAAGCAAAGGCTGATGTGTCCAAGGTTCAATTCCACTTGAAAGAAATACAACTGCAGGGAGAAAAATAGTTCCTACGAGTGTTTTTACCCCAAATTGCTTCCCCAGAAATATAACACCTGCAATAAATAATGGAATGTTAAATGCCCATTGCACATATGCAGGCTCCCATCCTAATGTGGCGTGAAGAATGGTACTTATACCACTAACTCCGCCCGAAGCAATTTTATTTGGAAGCAGAAACGAGTTAAAGGCCAGGGCCACAATAGCTGATCCAATAAGTACATAAATATATTCAAGAATGACTTCGACCCGGGAATCAGCCGGAAGAACCGCTTTTCGTCTCATTTTTAAACTCTCCTATTTCCTTCATATTATATGTTGTCCGAAATAACCGAAAGTGAGTATAGCACGGCATGTAACTGCTGTAAATGCCATTCAACTAATGCTTTAAAGGGGTAAAAGTATATATTTGTGTCTAATTTTTGAAGCAAAGTGTGAACGATTTTAGACACCACCTTATATATATAAAAAATCAGTTCTTCACCTTCTGGGGCTTAAATGTCCTGCGGCGTGCGGATGCCCCGCATGTTGAAAAAGATATGATGGAAAAAATGTTTGGTATGATGATGCCTAAAGGCATCAATGAGCTGCCGCTTTCTAAAATGAACATGGGCCGCATGGGAGCAAAAATGATCAATCAAGTCATGCACAGAAAAAATGTGGACGATATAACGACTTTAATGAGAAACGCTATGGATGCCGAAGTGAAAATTGTCGCTTGTTCCATGTCCATGGATATTATGGGCATTAAACCGGAGGAACTGATCGATGGAGTTGATATTGGGGGTGTCGCATCCTATTTGGGAGACGCTGAGGAATCAGGTTTAAACCTCTTTATTTAATCGTGTAGGCCGCCCTCGGACGGCTTTTTACATATAAAACAATAATTTGGCGGAAAACCCTTAAAAATATTTAATTTTCGTATGACATATAGCGACAAAGAGAAGTTTTCAAGATATAGTATTTTCACCTAGAATTGTAGGTATTTTTTAACGAAATACAGGGATTCGCCTGGAATAACCGCCATCTTTCGGCACATACAGCGAGCGGCTTTGCGGAATTTGTTGGAAATTTTATTGTTTATTTTTGTGTGAATGGCGGTATTATCTAGGTATAAAATAAATAAAGATTATAACGTCCCAGCCAGTGTTAACACCATCGACTTAAATTCAATTATTAATCGAAATTTTAATAGAAGGGGTGTTTTCTCATGAAAATTAAAGCGGGATCTTGGAAAATGCTAAGCGCCCAGGACAAGCAGTTTATCCTAAAGGTGCTTTGCGAACGATCAAAAAAATACAAAAAAAGTGCATAAATTAATAGCCTTTGCCGAAATGGCAAAGGCCTTATTTTTTACTCTTCTTCTTTATAAGCGAGTTTAGAGCGCAGATAGGCATTGATAAAGACATCAATGTCGCCGTCCATTACTGCCTGAAGGTTGCCGACTTCAGTATTGGTACGGTGGTCTTTTACCATGGAGTAAGGGTGGAATACATAGGAACGGATCTGACTTCCCCATCCGATTTCCTTTTGCTCGCCACGAATTTCGGCAAGCTTCTTTTCCTTTTCCTCGATTTCACGCTGATAAAGCTTAGCTTTCAGCATTTTCATTGCTGTTTCACGGTTTTTAATTTGAGAACGCTCAGTCTGACAGCTTACTACAACCCCAGTCGGCATATGTGTTATCCTGACAGCAGAATCAGTTGTGTTAATGTGCTGACCGCCGGCACCAGTGGCGCGGTACGTATCAATTTTTAAATCCTCAGTGCGGATGTCAATTTCAATATCATCATTTAGCTCCGGCATAACCTCGCAGGAAACGAAGGAGGTATGGCGGCGGCCAGAGGAGTCAAATGGTGAAATCCTAACCAAACGGTGTACGCCTTTTTCCGCCTTTAGGTAACCATAGGCGTTATGGCCTTTAAAGGAAAGTGTAACACTCTTGATTCCTGCTTCATCACCTGGAAGATAGTCAAGGGTCTCTACTTTAAAGCCTCTCTTCTCACCCCAGCGTGTGTACATGCGCAAAAGCATGGAACCCCAGTCCTGGGACTCCGTTCCGCCTGCACCTGGGTGAAGTTCAAGGATGGCATTGTTTCTATCATATTCCCCGCTAAGGAGAAGATTCAGTTCGAATTGATTTAAGCGTTCGGTTAACTGTGCAAGTTCGGTTTCAAGCTCTTCCTGCAGCTCCGCATCGCTTTCTTCTTTTACCAGTTCATAGGTGAGTTCGATGTTCTCGTATGTTTCATATAAATCTTTAAACTCAACTACCTGGTCCTTTAAGCTGTTTGATTCGCTGATAACAGTCTGTGCAGCCTGCTGGTCATTCCAAAAATCAGGCTGGAGCATGATATCATCTAACTCAGCTATTCTGGCTTCCTTATTTTCGAGGTCAAAGAGACCCCCTAAAGTCCGCTAAAATTTTAGCTGATTTTTCAAGTTCATTACGTATTTGTGCTAATTCCATTTCTAAGTCACCTCTATAAAGATTTCTGTATCACAGTTTATTCGATCGGTTTTAATTGTTCCTCATCTATTATAACGGTTTGGGGCGGATAAATTCAAAACATCGTAAGAAATTGGTGTACTGGCACAGGTAATAGACGAACAGTTTTCGAACTTCTCTTGAAAGCCAAACTGGTTGGCGGGCACTCTTATTCCAAATTCAGCACAAATCATGAGTCGGCGGATAAGTTTATCGATTTGGCGGATAAACCACAAAACTTGGCGGATAAGTTGCTCGGTTCGGCGGAAAAACAAAATTTTTTGTAACACTGACCAACAAATGGCTGCTTTCCTTTACATCAAAACGAAAAGAGAGCCGGACGGAGCCGGTCTCTCCTTAATTCATCTATTACTCATATTTCCCGTGGCAGTTTTTGTACTTTTTGCCGCTGCCGCAGTGACAAGGGGCATTTCGGCCAATATCAATAGATTTCACTTTCGGCTTCTGTTTTACTTCGCCGTCTTCCTTAGGATTTACTGCGTGTCCCTGGGCAACCTCCTGGCGCTCAAGGTTGTTCTGGATTTCCGCTTTCATAATATAGCGGGCTGCATCTTCTTCAATTGCAGCGATCATAGCTTCAAACATCGCGAAGCCTTCATGCTGGTACTCACGAAGAGGATCAATCTGACCGTATGCACGCAGGTGGATACCTTCACGCAGTTGGTCCATCGCATCGATATGGTCCATCCACTTTGTATCAACCGCACGAAGTACGATAACTTTTTCAAATTCACGCATTTGTTCAGAAGAAAGGACTTCTTCTTTTTCATCGTAGCGCTCTTTAATTTTTGCGAAAATCAACTCAGCCATTTCTTCAGGATATTTACCCTTCAGGTCCTCAACAGTTATGTCACCTTCATGAAGAAGATTTGCATTTACATAATTGATAAGTCCCTCAAGATCCCAAACCTCTTCATCTTCATTCTGAGGAGTATGAGCATCAATTGCATACTTAAGCGTTCTTTTGATCATGCCTTCAACAATATCACGAAGGTCTTCAGACTCAAGAACCTCGTTACGCTGTCCGTAAATAATTTCACGCTGCTGGCGAAGAACATCGTCATACTGCAGGAGCTGCTTACGGGCATCAAAGTTATTGCCCTCAACACGTTTTTGAGCAGACTCAACGGCACGTGAAACCATTTTACTTTGAATTGGCTGGGTGTCGTCCATGCCAAGGCGCTGCATCATTGTTTTCATATTATCAGAGCCGAATCGGCGCATCAGTTCATCTTCCATAGACAAGTAGAATTGGGTTACCCCTGGATCTCCCTGACGACCGGAACGTCCACGAAGCTGGTTGTCGATACGGCGTGATTCATGACGCTCTGTACCAAGAACAGCAAGACCGCCAAGATCAATTACACCTTCGCCCAGTTTGATATCCGTACCACGGCCGGCCATGTTGGTTGCAATGGTCACTGATCCCTTTTGGCCTGCTTCGGCAATGATTTCTGCTTCACGGAAATGGTTTTTCGCATTCAATACATTATGGCGAATACCTTTTTTCTGCAAATAATTTGAAATCAATTCAGATGTTTCAATAGCCACAGTACCTACAAGGACCGGCTGGCCTTTTTGATTGCGCTCAGCAATATCCTCAACAACCGCTCTGAACTTACCGTCCATGGAAGCATAAATTAAATCCGGACGGTCATCACGAATAATCGGTCTGTTTGTCGGAATCACAATAACGTTCATATTGTAAATGTTACGGAATTCTTCTTCTTCCGTTTTCGCTGTACCAGTCATACCGGAAAGCTTTTCATACATACGGAAGTAGTTCTGGAAGGTAATGGTTGCAAGAGTCATACTCTCGTTTTGTACTTCTAGACCTTCTTTCGCTTCGATCGCTTGGTGCAGACCTTCACTGTAGCGGCGGCCCTTCATCAGACGGCCAGTGAACTGGTCAACGATCACAATTTCGCCATCCTGAACAACATAGTCAATATCCAGGTGCATGCTGACATTTGCCTTCAGCGCCTGGTTGATATGGTGATTCAGGGCAACATGCGACATGTCGAACAGGTTTTCAATCCCAAAAGCACGCTCTGATTTGCTGATTCCTTCTTCTGTCAGCATAACGCCTTTTGTTTTTTCATCATAAGTGTAATCAGTGTCTTTTTTCAGGGTGCGAACAAATGCGTTCGCCTGCATATAAAGAGCTGTTGATTTTTGAGCTGTACCCGAAATAATCAATGGAGTACGCGCTTCGTCAATCAAAATGGAGTCAACCTCGTCAATTACCGCAAAGAAAAGCGGGCGCTGTACCTTTTGTTCCTTATATACGACCATGTTGTCGCGCAAGTAATCGAAGCCGAGCTCATTGTTTGTACTATAGGTAATGTCGCAGGCATAAGCTTCCTGCTTTTCTTCTTTATCCATACTGTTTAAATTCAATCCGACACTTAAACCAAGGAAATTGTAAAGCTCGCCCATTTCCGTCGCGTCACGGCTGGCAAGGTATTCGTTGACTGTTACAACGTGAACACCTTTACCGGAAATGGCATTTAAGTAAACCGGCATGGTCGCTGTCAGCGTTTTACCTTCACCTGTTTTCATTTCAGAAATATTACCTTCGTGGAGAGAAATACCCCCCATAAGCTGAACGTGGTAAGGATACAATCCAAGTACACGTTTTGCTGCTTCACGGACAACCGCAAAAGCTTCAACAAGAAGGTCATCGAGGGTTTCGCCCTTTTGGTAGCGTTCTTTGAATTCCACTGTTTTTTCACAAAGCTGCTCGTCCGTCATTTTTTCCATATCGCCAGCAAGCTCTTCAATCTGATCAGCGAGCTTGGATAGCTTCTTTATTTCACGTTTATTTAAGTCAAACACTTTATTTAAAATTCCAAGCATGAACTTACGCTCCTTTAAATCGAAATAGAAAGTTCCAGTTGCCCTAAAAGAAAAAGATTCGCTCTATGACGGCAGAATCCTTCCTTAAACATTCGTCAATTTCTCTTATACATCTTACCACTTCCTCCATGGAGTGACAACTTATGTTAGACGGGTCAAGCCTTAGTACTCTCTGCTTTACATAAATTTAACTTTATCTTTTTCAAAATGGCTCAGTTAAAGTTGCCTGTTGATTTCCGCTCCCGGCGCTCGCTTTCCGCGGGCGATCCGGGAGCCTCTTCGGCGTTTTGCGCCTGCGGGGTCTCCCATGGCCCGCTTTTCCCGCTGGAGTCTCGCACCTTCCGCTCCAATGACATAGTAGAAAAACGACAATATGCTTTAACACAACCGTTTTAAAAGAAACCACTTTTTCCATTTTATTAACAATTAACCACCCAGATTGTTAAAAAAGATTCACAACTCTTTCTTTGGCAATTATAAGCACCTGCTAATGTCAACTGCTTCGACTAATATCCTTAATAACAAATGCCGACTATCCATGTTGGCATTTGCCTTTGACTGTTCCATTATTGTCAAAAATTGCAGTAGTATCCCATCCCCTCCTGAATATCTTTTTGATAGTGAACTTACACACTCCACGATTCATGAAAGAAGGTGTGTGACAATTGTATGAAATTCATTTATTTTGTATAAATATAAATTTTATACACTTTAACACTATAGAAAAGATGTTAACTAAGTCCTTTATTTTTCAACATTTACGTGTTGTTTTTAGGGGGAAACTTGGATTTTTTCCAAGGGGAAATTATTCACAAATTGTACATTGGAAAAAGCGCCATCAATATTAGATACTACCTTTAGAGAGGTTAAAATGGAAAAAAAAGTAGATTGAATCCAAAACAGAAAGGGTGAGCATCGTGGCCTTTTGGGGGAGAAAGAAAAATAGAGATATAGATACAGAGACCCGAGAAAACAGAAAAAAAACAGGCCTTATACGCAGACTCTGGCGAACCGTCATAAATATAGATTGGAAAAACCCGGTCAACCGCTGGAAGCTGCTATTTGCAGGGCTGGTAGGGGCCATTGTCATTTTCGGCGGAGGATACGGAGTCCTTTCCTTTACCAACTCACCAACGTTTTGCTCCAGCTGCCATGAAATGCAGCCGGAATACACCAGTTTTACAGCAAGCGCACACAATCAAATCAGCTGCGTGCAGTGCCATATCAAGCCCGGATTCACAAACATGATCACGCACAAGATGAAATCGATGAAAGAGGTTTACTACCATGTTACCGGGGTGCCTAACCAAATTGTCCAGACAGAGGAAGAAGTGGTTTCCAATCAAAACTGTCTGCAGTGCCACTCCAAGAATCGCCTTGTAACCGCATCAGGTGACTTGAAGGTAAACCATAAAGGACATATCGAGAAAAACATCCCTTGTGTCACATGCCACGCTGGTGTCGTTCACGCTAAAATGGCATCCCGGGGTATAAATGTTGATCAGGTTCGTGGCAAGTGGACAGCTGAATCTGCTCAAAAGTTAATGGAAAAGAAATACCTTGCACCAAATATGGGAACCTGTATCGACTGTCATGACAAGGTTAACAAAGGTGAAAAGCCTTGGAAAGATGTTGCCTATATTGTTCCTCCAAATCCTGAGGAAAGTGAAAAAACCGAAGCTAAAGGAACAGCTGAAGTAGCTACCACTGAAGCTGTCCAGACCGAGGCAACAGATACTGAAGCTGTACAAGCGGATCACGATGAAAAAACTCAGGGTATTATCCTTCAGGCTATCGGAAAACAAAAATCCGATGTAAAAATATCCATGGAATGCGGAACCTGCCATAAAAAATTAAAGGTCCCACAATCTCATAAAACAGGTGATTGGAATCACAATCACGGTGGTACAGCCATTAAGAGCCTTAACACATGTATGAACTGCCACCAGGATTCCAAGTGGGTAAGAGAAATTCCAAAAGAAGATATTATCTCCCTTCTCAATATGAGAACATCAAAAATCAAATACACACCTAATCTTACAGTTGTTAAGGATCAATCACGCATTAATAAATTCTGTAGCGCCTGCCATAGCAAACGTCCTCCAGGACATATGCAGAGCGATAAATGGCTGACAGCTCACGCAAGTCACGCAAAAACAGATGGAGATAAAGCCCAATGTTTTGTCTGTCATGATCGTGAAAAGCCAGTTGTGAATCCAGCAACAGGAGCGAAAGCACCAACAGATGTTTATTGCCAATTCTGCCACAGAACCGGATTTAAAATGGATAAAAAAGACTAGACTGCAAATGTCTTGAAACAGGAGGGTATTTAAAATGGATGAAGAGCAGAAAAACCTGCCGTCCCCTCCCCGCTTTCGATATAAACTGATTAAAATTTTGACTCTTACTGTGTTATTTCTGGCCCTGTTCTTCGTAATCGGATTTACAGGGCTGGAAGCAACATCAAGCTCGAAGTTCTGCTCATCCTGCCATGAGATGAAACCGGAGTTCTATACTTGGAAAGCATCCACGCACAGCGAAGTCGATTGCGTTAATTGCCATATCGAACCGGGAGCCAAAAACCTGGCAAAAGATAAAGCAAATGGTCTTCTCCAGGCTTTCAAAAAAGCAACTAACACTTATTCAGCACCTATCCAGATGCCCAAGGACATACCAAATTCCACTTGTGAAAGATGTCACAATATCGGAACCCGAGATGTTACTCCGTCCGGGGACCTTATCATTCCCCATGATAAACATCTAGCAAAGGATATTAAATGTATCCAGTGCCACAGTGGTGTAGCCCATGGCAAAATAGCACAGCGGAACGTTACCTTTAAAACTGATTATGACAAATGGGATGACACTCTCGGTAAATCAATGATGAGTGATGTCAAATTTACCAGTCCCAAAATGGAAACATGCATGGAATGTCACGAAGCACGTGGTATTTCTACCAAGTGTACTACATGCCATACAACAGGAATGGTTCCAAAATCTCATAAGCAAAAGAATTTTAAATATAAAAACCATGGCAGTCTCGCCAAAAAGGATGTTAAACAGTGCAACAGCTGCCATCAGTACATGTCAGATAAGGATATACCCGTCATGGAAGAAGTCCCCGCTTCTGAGCAATTCTTAGGGACGGGAACAGTAAAGAAAACTCCAAATAACGTTCAGGAATACACAAAAGAAAATACATTTTGCAAAGCCTGTCATACCAAGCGTCCTCCCAGCCATGGCAAAAGTTTTGTCAGCCGGCATGGAGGATTAGCCAAACAAAGCACAAAAAAATGCCTGACGTGCCATGATTATCAAAAAACAGGCTTTAATAAAACAAATAATGTTACCTGTAGCAGCTGCCATCCTGCAAGTCATGAGGATAAAGACTTCAGAGCCACCCATCCTATCTTGCTGCCGCAGGGACAAAAGCCAGTTGAAATGTGCTACACCTGCCATAACAGGCAAAAATGTGAATCATGCCATAAACAATAATGTCCCATTAGAAAAGGAGGGCTATTATGGAAAGCCAGGTACAGATTAACCTACAAGAAGAAGCATCAAGCACAGAGAAAAATAAAAAACCAAAGAAACAAAAAAAGAACCGCTTCAAATGTTGGCAATCTCTTATACTCTTGGTTGCAACCTTGGCAATCAGCCTCTCTGCTGGTTATTATTTCAGCAATAAATATCTATGGAATAAGAATGCAGACCAGATTGAAAAACAACTTGATTATTATAAAATGCAGGTAAACGAAAAGCCGAATGATCCAACATTGAGAGTCCAGTTGGGATACACCTACTTCCTTAAAGGTGATACCGACAGCGCTATCAAGGAATACCAAACAGCCAAAAGCCTTGATAAAAACTTCTATGAAGCTTATCTGAATTTAAGTATTGCTTATGATAAAGAAAAACGTACAGATGATGCTCTGCAAATGGCAGCCAAAGCAGTTAAACTCTCCCCTAGAGATTATAAAAGTCACTTATTATTAGGACGAAGCTACAGAAAATTAAAGATGTATAAAGAAGCAACAAAATCGTTGGAAGAGGCTGCTCGCCTAAAACCTGGAAATACGGATGTGGTTTATGAAGTGGGGATGACAGCTGAAGCTCAAGGAAAGAAAAAGGAAGCAGAAAAGATCTATAAAGAAACCCTGACTTATGACCCTACTTTTAAACCGGCAATAACGGCACTAGATCGACTTAACGGAAAAGACAATTAGAAAGGAGATGGAAACCCATGAAGAAAAAAACTACTTATATATGGATGGGCACCATTGTAACTTTGACTGCGGTACTCTTCACCGTCATCTACTTTTTCCATCTTCAGGATAACGCAATTAAAGTTGCAAGCACTGTTAAAGGCGGCCCCCCTGCTCTCGGCTATTTTATCCAGGGTGATTTAAGTACTCCTTTGGAAAAACCAATGGACGTTTCAAAGATCGGACAGTTCCTTTATGTTACAGATACAAATCACAAACAAATTCAAGTATTTGATACTTCAGGAACCCCTATTTTTAAATTTGGCAAGCAAGGAACAGGCCAGGGCGAATTCCAGTTTCCTTATGGTATTGACGGAGATAAAAAAGGCAATGTGTATGTTGCCGATCTTTACAACGGAAAAATTTCAATCTTTACTTCTAAAGGCAAATTTATTAAATATTTTACCGACGAATCTACAAAGGCGGACTTTTTAAAGTCCCCTGGCGGTTTACGTATTTACAAAAATAGTCTTTATGTAACCGATATCCAGTCAAACAGAGTAATGAAATACGATTTAAACAGTGGAAAAAAACTAATGGATTTAACATCTGCAACTTCCAAGGATGACATCTTGAACGCGCCCAATGCTGTCACAATAGATAGTGAAAACAATATTTATGTCTCCGATACTGGAAATCAGCGACTAGTTATTTACGATAAATCGGGAAAATTCCTCCGAATTATAAATGGTTCTACAGATGGAAAAGGAGATTCCAAGTTTGTTAATCCACGAGGAATTGGTGTTAAATCAGACGGTACCCTGCTAATGGTAGATAACATGACTCACTTTGTTTATGGCTTTGATAAAAACGGCAAACAGGTCTTCCAATTCGGTGGTTTAGGCAGCGATAAAGAGCAATTTTATCTTCCAAACGGTTTATTTGTAGATGATAAAGGTGAAGTTTTCATCACTGATACCGTTAACCAAAGGATTGCCCTTTATTACTAATATATTTTTTAAATATAGGGAGGTGATGCCTAAAGAAAGGGAGGTTTTAAAGCTTTGCAGATATAAAAAAAGAGAGAAGTAACAGGGAGGTTTTTGAAAATGAGTAAGATAAAAATGAGTTTCTCACTTATCATTGCATTTTTCTTGGTGGGAATCCTCAGCACTGCTGCATTTGCGAAAGATCCTTATGGATTAAAGCCCGTACAAAATGGTCTTGGCCTTGATGTTCCCTTTACAGGAAACTCAGCAGATGCTTCTGATATCGCAGGCAGATCTTTTGATTTAGTCTTAAAAGATGGTGCAACAACTGTTAGTACAACTGCGGCAACACTTGATGCCACTAAAAAAGGGAAAGTTGCCTATGCTGCGGGTGTTTTAACACCTGGTAAAGATTATGTTGTAGAACTATACCATTCAGACGATACTGCCCATGCAACATTACTATCGAAGTCAACTGCATTGGTTAGTGACGCACATAACACAAATATGTTTCAAACACCTGATACTCATGTTGACTTAGATGGAAGTGGTCTTAAAAACGCTAACCAAACAGGTTTTAACAATACAAGAAAACAAAGATCCGGACAAAAAGTTCACGGTTTCTATCAAAATAATACAAACTCCTGTGCTAGCTGTCACCAAACACATACAGGTGCTGACAATAACCTATTATTCAAAGATGGAGCATACAGCACATGTTCCGCTTGCCACGACGGTACAACAGGCGCATATAACTCATTTGCTCCGGTTTCAGAAGAAAATGCACATAGCATTGCTGGTACATTCAACGTTCAAACTGCTAACCACAATGGCTCCCTCCATACAGCCGATGGATCTTTGAAAGTTAGTGCTGCTCCTGGTGGTAACACTGGTGCTACAGATACTAATAAACAATGGGGGCAAGAATTTGACTGTGCAAGCTGTCACGCAGCACACGGTAACGGCTCTGCTGGTGCATCCGGTGAGAACAACCTGAACATTGACCCATTAGGCTGGGGCGGTGTTGTATACGTTAAAGGATCAACTGACAAAGATATACTAAACGGTAAATTATTCAAAGATCTTACAATTCAAACCACTGTTCCAACCACACAAGATACACCATATATCCTTGTTAAATCTACTTTGGCTGACCAAGCAGCTGTAGATGCAAACTTCTTCTATAAACGTGCAATTGGAACAGTAACTGGTCCTGTTGATGTTATCCAGACATATAGATGGGATGGTTCAAAATATGTAGCTGATTATTCTCTATGGCTTCAAGAAAAAGGCTATCCTTATAAAGCAGATACTATCCTTTACAATGGTACAACTGATATTACAAGAGCAGCAGGAATGACGGTTGTCTGGCGCGATGGTTTCGCTTATGGAACTCAAATAGCAAATGTTACAAAAGCAACTATCTCAATCGGTGTAGATGTTGAAACAACTGACGACATTGCATCGTTATTTGATAGTGCAAATAGCAAATTCATTAAAGATAGCGGTACTCAAATGAGCAAATATTGCTCTGCTTGTCATACTGACTATCTATCTGCAACACGTACAAACAACACTGGTGTTTATTCACAAGCACACCGTCACCAAACTGGTACAGATGCTTTAACATGCGTACGCTGCCACTTCGGGCACGGAACTGAAGCCCAAATCATGAAAACTGCCAATGATAAGACTTATTACGATTTAACAACTGAAGGAACTACTCCAATGACTCCAACAGCTGCAATTGACTACTTAAAAGATCCAAACCCATCTTCTGCTCTTAAACGTTACACCGGTATGGCTGTATGTTATGCCTGTCACGGCCAAGGCGAACAATTCTTGAGCAACCAAAATAACGTAGATCATCCTCTAGGTGGTCAACCTGGAGCAACAAGAACTGAAACTCCTTCACATTAATAAAAAAAGCCAACAAATAGCGCCACTACTTGTTAGCTTTTAAAAAGATATTTAATTTAAAGAAGGTCGAGCAAGGCGGCAATTAAATTGCTGCCTTGTTTATTTAGCTAATCAGAATTTATATCCATAAATTCTGAACGCATAAGCAAAACTAGGGCATCCGCCAAGGGAACTTGGCGAATGCCAAGTTTTTCTAATAATTATTCCACCATGACACAAACCTGTCAATAAAATGCTCCATTTTCGCCCCATCTTTTCCCCATTTTCATTGCTATAATATACATATAATCCCTATATATAAATAAACAATCATACAAATTACCTACATAAATTCACATGAAAACGAGATGAAGATCATGAAAAAACTAATTCGAGTAAAAAAGCCCTCTCTCCTCTATTGTTTGTTAGCTGCATTTTTACTTGGATCCTCTGTATGGTACTTACCACCCTCTATTGCTTATTCAGAAACATCTGGAACAACAACTATTACAGATCCAACATTTACTCAGCCAACTACCGAAACACCTTCAACGGAACCAGCAACAACAGGAACATCTGCAACTGGATCCACAACTACTGATTCCATAGCTACAGATTCAGCTACCGGCACCACAACTGATACAACTACCGAAACCACTGCTGTTGAAACTGTAACGGTAGAATCAACTGTAGTAAAGCCAACTGTCTCTGTAAATAACCCTTTTAATAATCAAGAGTTTCATAATTTTAAGGTTAATCTTTCAGGAACCTATACAAATACCGATCCAACTATTCAAAACTCTAACCTGGTTTTTTCCGCTTCAGAAGACATAAATGGAGCTATCAATGAATTCTCAAATTCTGAAAGTAACACTTCAGAGTGGAATATAACAAGCACCACTGGCAATGAAGGAACATGGTCTTTTACTCACACTTATTCTAATGAAGGTCCGCATAAAATTGTGATTACAATCAAAGACAATACGAACACCGATAATACATCCAATACATCAAGTATTTCTTTTACTATTTCAACCAGGCCCTATATCTATAAATCAGTAATTATGATTCCTGGCTCACCCGATAAGGAATTAAATGCCGAAGATTTAACAAGCGTGCCTGTAAATGCCCAAATAAAAATAACATTGGTTGACGATAAACCAATGACCGAACTTGATTCTAAGGTTACATCAAATAACCCAATAAATGTCTTATTAATGCCTATATCAAAGACTCAATCTCCTGTAGAGATTTCTGGGGATTCCACCGTAGCAGTGAATGCAGATCCTCCCGCCGGAAAATATGCTTACGATATTACCTTTAAACCAAGTAAAGACTTGGAAAACAATAAAACTTATTTAGTATATCTGGACCCTTCTCTATCCGATGATAATAACAATCTTGTATTTGCGAAGTTTTTTAAATTTAGTACAAAAACAAACACTGATTGGGATGACTTTGATGATAACTCGTCTGGTAAGACCAGTTCCAATCCTCACGGCCATTATAATTTGAATACAAATATGTGCGCTGCTTGTCATAGTACGCATGTTAACAATCCAATGCAAAAATTGGATCCTGTAAAGTCTCAGGCAGAGGGAGGTTCTTATCTAGTTGAGTATAATGACAAATTACAACAGGATGCTTCACGGAATTATTGTATGGCCTGCCATGACGGAACGACAAATGCACCTTTTATAAGCAATATAGAGAAAGAGTACCATCACAATAATCCTGCTGAATATGGGGATAATGCGTCGAATACATTAAAACAGCCAGAAGCTTGCACTAGCTGCCATAATCCTCATCTTGAGTGGTCATCTGATAATCCGAATTTGTTAAAGGATCACTATGTTTATACTCATAAAGAAGCCGATCGGAATAAAAAGGGATTATCTACTCTAGTCGTTGATAGTTTGGATACTGCATGTGAAAGCTGTCATGACGATTATTCCATCTTTAATCGAACAACCTATCCAGACGGATTTTATAAAGCCCTACAATATGCTAAAACGTTAACTGCTACCGGTACCATTGATTCCAGGAAAGTAGATGTTAATTTTGACCATACTGATAAATTAGCTCCAACTGTTACAGACTACTCTTTATGTCTTCGCTGTCATAATGCTGAAAAAGCAACAGCTAAACTAGTCCTATCTGATATTGAAACATATTATACTGACCAAAACTCTAAACATCTATTTATGCTGGCAGGCTCCCAATCGATGCAGGACGATGGCAGTAAATTAAACGGTACACTCCCTTGTGCTGAGTGCCATGAAACCCATGGGTCCAATAATATTAAAATGTTAAGAGATGAATTGGGAAATTTAAGAATCACTGATCCTTCTAAAAAGTTTGTGTCTTCGGGTAAAACTTGGGATGCAACAAACGAAAGAAATTTCTGCACCAAGTGCCATAATGGATCAACCGATATTTACGGAAAAACTGCAAGGGCACTTGATATCACCAAGTCGGAAGGCCATGATCCTTCAACTGATAAAGGTAAGCAGGCATGTTCATTGTGCCATGGTGGTGCTTCAAAATCCTTTATAGAAGCAGCCCACGCACCTAAAACAGGAACCCCATAAAAAAACGAGAGGATTTTCCTCTCGGTTTTTTATGTTATCTTCTCGGGACATCCCAAATTTTTTTCGACATATAAAAGTCTTTGATCTATATGGGTTGAATCCAATTTAATCAAACGTTTGATTAACTAAATTTTCACAGATTAACCGAAAAATTTTCAGGATCAGTCATTCCTCAACAACTGAAAATCAATATTATCCAAAATACCGAATGGGAACTTTCACCTATAAGTATTTTCCTTCCCCAATTCAGCTTTATTTACGATTATTATCCCATAAATTATTCAAGTTGATAAAAAATCAAATATAGTCATAAATGGTATTAGTGCACTGTATGGCACCTCATGCAAGAAAAATCGTGCAATTTGTCGAAATATTTGTTAAATGGTAAAATAGTGAAATGTAAACGTTTACTAAATAAATTTCTATATTTCTTGATTGGGGGACCAACAGTGGTTAGTTCTATTTCAAAGTTTTTCACAAAAATGGTAGATAGGTATTTACCAGATCCACTCGTTTTTGCAATGATCTTAACTCTTCTTATCTTTGTCCTAGGGTTTGCTTTAACTCCAAAATCACCGATGGATCTTGTTCAGCTTTGGGGGGATGGTTTTTGGAATCTTTTAGCTTTTTCAATGCAAATGGCACTCGTAGTCGTAACAGGGCATGCATTGGCAAGCTCACCGCTTTTGAGGAGATGGATGGGAAAAGTAGCCTCAATCGCCAAAACACCTGTACAGGGTGTTTTGCTGGTAACGTTTGTCTCTGCGTTTGCCTGTATTCTTAATTGGGGATTTGGCTTGGTAGTTGGTGCGCTTTTTGCACGCGAAGTTGCCCGCAGGGTACCAAAATCAGACTATCGCTTATTAATTGCGAGTGCCTATATCGGCTTCCTGACATGGCATGGTGGATTTTCCGGATCCATTCCTTTAGCAGCCGCAACAAAAGGAAACCCAATGGAAAAGCTTGCTGGTATTATTCCTATTTCTGAAACAATATTCTCACCTTACAACATCTTTATTACTCTTGTTCTACTGGTCACTCTGCCATTTTTGACAAGATTAATGATGCGGCCCGAAAACGAAATTATTGCAGTTGACTCTGACCTTTTAAGAGAAGAGCCTTCTACATTAAGGAAGCTTCCGCCAAATGCTTCATTTGCTGAAAAACTTGAGGAAAGCAGAGTTCTTGCTTATATTATTGGAGTCCTGGGCCTGGCCTATATTATTATTTATTTCATAAATAATGGTGCCAAAATTGATATCAACATCGTAAACCTTATTTTTATGGTTCTTGGAATCATTCTGCATGGCACACCAATGTCCTATATGAGAGCAGTAAAAGCAGCAGCTGTTGGTACAGCTGGAATTATTGCGCAGTTTCCATTTTACGCGGGGATTCAGCTAATGATGGATGGATCCGGGCTAGGTGGACTAATTACGAACTTATTCGTAAACATTTCCAATGTTCACACCTTCCCAATCCTTACCTTCTTTAGCTCAGGCCTTGTCAACCTGGCAGTTCCTTCAGGAGGCGGCCACTGGGTAGTTCAGGGTCCATTCGTTATTCCTGCTGCAAAGGAACTAGGAGTTGATCTTGGAAAAGCATCTATGGCCGTTGCGTACGGTGAAGCATGGATGAACATGGCACAGCCATTCTGGGCACTGCCTGCACTGGCAATCGCCGGACTTAAAGCCCGCGATATTATGGGATTCTGTATCACAGCATTAATCTATTCAGGCATTATTTTCTGTATAGGTCTATACTTCTTCTAATCTATTTAACTGTTGAAAGCAAAAGGATCGGTTTCTATCCGGTCCTTATTTAATCAACATTATTTTTCTTACTATAACAAAATGATTATGGAGGGCAGTTTTTAGGAATCCGTTACTTCGCTGATAACGATTTTACTGATTCCCTTACTTTTAAAAGTTTTATGAGCAGCAAGTTTATGATAACCCCCAACGTCCCCCCACTGCTGTCAATGAGAACATCTTTGACTGCTGGTCCTCTTCCAGGTACAAATATTTGATGAATCTCATCTAAAGTGGCGTACAGCACATATATGAGCACCGTCAACCCTATACTTCTCCACCCAAAAACCCCGCTTCTTCTTAAGGCGTTTAATGCAAGGATTCCAAGAACAAAGTAAACAAAAAAATGAGCACATTTCCTGATGATATGATTGAAACTCTTCAAATCGGCTGCTCCATTTGTAATTACTTGCAGCAGTTCCATAACAAACTTAGTGACACCAGTACTCAAGGTATCTGATTGGGTGGCGGGCTGATTTGATAGAGTAAAAATAACCAGCATCCATAAAATCACTAAAGACCAGCTTAAAAGTTTTTTCATCTGATATTTCCCAATTTCTTTCAAATTTAATTAGTATAAGAGTATTATAACAACAATATAAAGGAGATAAAAAACTAAGTTTATAGCAAAACTAAGCTGACTTTAAAAAGTATTTTTTTATTGCAGAAATAGATCAAGAGGCACCCGCTCCTACATAAAAAAATAGAGTCTCACCTTGTGACCAAGTGGAACCAAAAATGAGTATAAAAGTTTGGGAGACCTCACAAACTTTTTGTGGAGTCCCGCTCAAAATAATTATATGAAAAAAATCAAAGTGAAAATTCCAAAAAAGTGCCAGAAAATCGAAAGGAGATGGTCCAAGAAGTTGAAATTGAGCTTATCGAACCCCTTAAGGTGTATAATTGCAGGATCTTTTTCCATGGTAGGTATCATAAGTCTTATGGTCGCTGCAAAAATAGGTGACATCCAATGTGCATCATTCTAGTAAAAAAATGGTTGTGCATTTCTGCTAATTCCTCCGCCCCCTTACCGTAGGCTATTGTTTTCTTATTGATGGTATAAATCGATGTTCCTCCCTATTTCTAAGCGAATTCACCCAAGCTTTAATTTGGGGGATATTCTTAATTCCGTATTTTCCGATGATTTCTTTTTTGGACAAAGTTTCACTTAATGAGTCCTCTTTCTCCAAAAAAAAACACACCCTCAAATAGTATTTTTACTAACTACCACATAGGGAGTGTTTTATACTTGTCTCATTTTCTATGGTCACCCCATAGTATTTAAATACTTTTAGAGGCGTCTTATTTTTATCTCGTGGTTATTTCAAATCAAGCTTCTCAATTTTTTATTTCTTCTTCTCTATCCATTCTTTCAGTGCATCTACCATCTTCCAAAGATCAATTGTAGAAATCGCATAGATAATGGCTTCGTTTTGGTCGCCCCAGCCATAGTATTCAGGCAGTTGCTTTGGCAGGCGTTTTTTGCCGGTGATATAGTCAATGACGTATTTGTTTTGTGCATTGGCTTTTTTCAGCAATCTGGTTGCTTTAGCCGTTTTGCCCTTTTCAAGAAGTTCGAGCAGGAGTTCATTGAATAGCCAATGCGTTGAATCTTCCGGGAACTTCTTAAGGAGAGCCTTTGCTTTATCAAACTGTTTTAACTCAAGGTAGAGTGGGAATAGATCATAGCGGATGCCCTGATTGTCCATTGGGTTAAGTTCGAGTATGGCTTCGTATTCGCTGGCTGCTTCTGCGCTTTTTCCGATAACCACAAGTGTCTGAGCATATTTATTTTTTGCCCGCATGTATGGTCTCGTTTCTATTAACCCCCAGAAATAACCTCTGTTTTCAAGAAAAAAGTCTTTTCCAAGTTCTTTTTCAGCTGCTTCCATTCCCTTTTTATATATTTCGGCTGCTTCTTCAGGACTGTCGGCAAATTCACCGGCAAGGTTATAAGCATCTGCGTTGGATGGGTCAAGGTCTAGGGCCTCCAATGCCAGCTTATAGCGATCAACACCTTGGGCTTCAAATGCTTCGTAAATTAGGTTTTGGGCATGTTCCTTATTGCTTCGGGATGTCTTTCTCACCGGCTTTTGCGGCTGATTTATTTTTTTATTTAAAAACTCCTCAATTTCTTCGATGCTTTCAAGGCCCTGTTCCTGTATTTCGGCAAATACATCATTCAGCATCTGTTCAGAGGCTAAAGGATTGATGCCAGCCTCGGCCGGTCCTGCACTTTCCTCCAACATCTGAACTATGTCATCATGCAGCACCTCATCCAATTCATAGTAACGGCTTGATATACTCGCTACGGATACACCATAAATCTCTGCTACTTTCTTTTGCGTGTTTGGGAAATCCTCTGGGAATATGAATGAAATAAGATAATGAAGAGCAGCAGCATAAACAGCCGGATTTTTAATCTGCTTTTGCCTTTTCTCGCAAAATTTATGCCAAACGAGAATACCAAAATCAATAAGGGTTGGACTCTCGTTAAGTTCATTCATTTTCTTTTGAAATACTTCGGCTACTTCCTGATAAACCGGAGCCGACCATTCAAAGTTGTCCGGCTCAACAGTGAACCCAGCCGAAGGAAGGTCGTTCATGATTTCCATAAAAAAGTCATTAAAACCTTCCTCTGGTGAATCGTATCCCAATTGAGCAGATTTTTCCTCGATAAATTGATAGGCAATGTCAGGTTGAAGATTTGTGAGTTCTATCAATGACGGAATAAAGATCAGCTTGTCCTCGTAAGGCAGCGCCATACCAAAGATAAACGAGTTCTTGCCACCCTCCACTTTATGGCTATTTATAAGAGAAATTTCTTCTGTTTCTCCCGTAAAAAAGTTTTTAAGCTTAAGGATGTTTCCATCAATGTCGATTGCTTCCCCTGCAAGTGTCCGGACATCTGTCCATGTATTCAAAATATCCTTCAGCTTCGGCCGCTTAATATTTTTTGATTCATAGCGAATAAATTTTTCAAGAATGGTCTCCTCACCGTCTACTTCTTTGAAAAGGGTGAACCAGATCGTATGAATCGTTAAATAAAATTCCTGTTCTGACTCATCATCTAGATTAAGATGCGGTTCGAGCTGTTCATAATCTTGTTCAATCTCGCGTTCATAATGCTGCAGAGCGTAATCTACCAGCTGGTGCTGCAGCCTTACAACTTCATCCTCAATAACATTGGAAATGGATACGACCTCGTTAAGGCCACAACATTTTTTATACTTTTTTCCGCTGCCGCAAGGGCATGGATCGTTTCTATTTATTTTCTCATTCAAAATAATTCCTCCCCGATCAAAGCTTCTTTCTTTTATACTACCATTCTGTACATTTCTTTCAAAAAGAAAACAGCTGAAGGGCAATTTTCAGCTGTTTTAAGAAATTAATTTTGTTTTTTCATAAATTCCAATACTTCGAGATCGATAAACCCTTTTTCCTGTTCCCGCATTTCGAAGTTTTCTGTGTGGAGATATGCAGTTAAAGCTTTATGAAGTTCTTCTTCCTGAACAATATTAAAATGCAAATAGCCGTGTCGGGCAAGCTCTGCAGCAAGTTCAGTCTCAACTTCTCCGTCAATTGGAACGACCTTTTCCGGCTTAGAAGGAGCGAAGTAAAGCTGCTGAAGGTAATAGATTCGAATCAGCTCTTTAATTGGCTCAGGATGGTCATCCACACGCAAGTCAACAAAGCGATCATTATAGCCGCCGTATCCACCAGCTTCCTTAACAACAAGCAATGCTGCGGACTGCTGACCTCGGCTGTCCCCTCCTGCTTCCTGTCCTGCATTTAGGGCTGCAAGCAAGCGCTCTGCAAGAGTTCCTTCTGTGGAGGTAAAGGTAGATGCCATTGCTTCTACTGTTTTTTCATCTACTAAAATATTACCTTGTGCTGCAAAGTGAGGCCCTGGGATGCCTCCAGCCCAGCTGTAGCATTCCTTACCGGTGAATGTGGCTGGGTTGCCATTTGCATCAATTAGACCAACCTGGCGCATTTCCTTATCTTTGTCATCAGCAAGAATAATTTCGAGTGCTTCTGCTGCGGATTTCCCTTCAGCCATTAATGACAAAGCATCTGGTCCATATGCTGTATTCGCATAAGATTGGGTTGCTACTGCACCAACTCCTGCCTTTGCCCACGGTACAACGGCTCCAACACCGAGAAATTTAGATTGAACAGCGATTCCCCACTCCTTTGCCTGTGGGTCATACCCTACAATTGAGAAAGTCATGTAGTTTTATCCTCCTAAATTTAATTAATACTTATTTCGAGCAGCGAAAAGAAAATCCTGCCTCATTACTTAAATTTAATCAAACGTTTAATTAAATTTCTGAAAAGGCGGCATAATGAAAAACACAGCCCTTATTTGAAACCAGACTGTGTTTTTCATCATAATATTATTGAGCTTCAATTAAGCCGTAACGGCCATCTTTACGTTTGTAAACAACGTTTGTTTGGTTTGTATCAGCATTAGTAAACACATAGAAATTGTGGCCAAGCATGTTCATTTGGAGAATGGCTTCCTCGCTGTCCATTGGCTTAAGGTCAAAGCTCTTTGTACGTACTACTTCAAGGTCCTGATCCTCTTCCTCAAACTCAGGCTCTACACTCTCAAAATTGGAGAACATAGCAGTAAAGTTTTCTTTTTCACGGAACTTTCGGTTAACCTTTGTTTTGTGCTTACGGATTTGGCGCTCCAATTTGTCGGTAATCAGATCAATTGCTCCATACATATCAACATTTTGTTCCTCTGCACGAAGCACCAGGTGCGGCATTGGAATGGTTACTTCTACTTTTGATGTTTTATCCTGATAAAATTTTAAGTTTACGTTTACGTTAGCCTCAGGTGTTTCTCCAAAATAGCGCTCTAATTTGGAAAGCTTCTTTTCTACATACTCTCTGATTGCTGGAGTTACCTCAATGTTTTCTCCACGAATGTTGTAATTCATGCGAACTCCTCCTTTGTTAAGACTATGTAAATACAATTCTATTCTACCCTATGTGATTCCTGCTAAAACAGACCAAAAAATTTGTCGATTTATTGACAAAAACAACAGGGAAATAGTGACAAATGTTGACAAAAAAATAACCGCCAAATATAAATGGCGGTCCCACGAGCTTCAATATTAAATTTTTTTATCCATCAGAAGTCCGAGATGTTCTTTCATATCTGCAAAAATATCTAACAATTTCTTTGATGGTATCTCATTAACTACTTCATTTGTATTGTCATCCACAATGGTGACGTAATATTCATTTAATTTTTCATGCAGCTTAAATTTTAAAGAGGTGTGTGCGGGCTGCAGAAAATCATTCAATCCCTTAACAACCTCTTCTATTTTTTCCTTCTGTTTCTGACCAAGTTGATAAGGCTGCTGATTTTGCAATTGATTTTTTAAAGATGGGTTATCTTCGAACTTATTTTGGTTTAATTTTACCCCTTCACTAGTTGCAATTCTTTGTTGGTTTGGGATGATTGGCGCAGAAACACGATCAATCATCATTTTCCCCCTTATCCATAGCTTTCACTAAGTCCATTTTTTATTTTTTTCGATCGAAGAAGACTCCATCAACCTGCAGACTTTGGTATGGATTGATATAATTTTCTCCGGAATTGCGCTTTTTGTTTATCAACCTAACATCATTTTTAATATCAGTAAATATTCGCTGCATCTTGTGTTTAATATCCTTCTCATCTGATAAAAGTTGATTAACAAGTGGGTCTGTTTTAAGGGTTGAAAAATCTAATCCTCTTAATATAACCCCTCGTTCATTCAACAATATGTTTACTTCCTCAATTAATTCAAGTCTATTGCTCTTCTTTACTTGATCCAGCAGACTATTTAATTTTTCTGTAATAGAGATTAACTCCTTTAATGAAGGCATTACTTTTTACTTCCTTTTTGCTATTTGCATAGCTTCTTTCCATGTATCACGAAATTCTCTTACAAGATCTTCTACTTCGTTTAGAATCGAAGAGTCATTCTTAATATTACCCTCTACTAATCGCCTGTTCATATACTCATATAGTTGTTTCATTTCTTTTGAAATTTCATAATCGTAATTTAAGGTAATTATAAGTTCTGTTATAATTTTTTGGGTTTTTGTAATATTAGTATGTTTTTCTTCTATATTTCTCTTTTCTATGGCATTTTTAGCTAATGCAATAAATTTTAAGCATCCATTATAAAGCATTAAGGTTAATTCTGCTGGCTTTGCAGTATACACAGAATTTTCTTGGTAAGTTTGATATGGATTACTTACTGACATATTCTATAACCTCGCTTTTCGTTTTATCCTAATGATTGAGAAAGGTAACCGCCCTGCGCATTAAATTTATTAATGGCTGTTTCCATCGCGGTAAATTCTTTATTATACCGATCTTGTAATAAGCTTAATCGATCGTCCCATCGAGAAAGTTGATCGGTTAAGTCTTTAATTTGTTGTCCAAGAGCGCTAGTATCAACTGTTAATAGATTTGGAATTCCAGCACGATCATTCAATTTACTAATAGACTCATTTGCAATATCATAAAGCCGGGTTCCAATACCTTCATAATCAGTCCGGGCTTTAATAAGTGGATTAGCTGTATAATTTGCACTTGGGTCATCTTTTGTAAATAAATTCATTACATCATCAGGATGATTTGCAATTGCATCTCGAAGTTTTGTCTCATCTATTTGCAGTTTCCCGGAATTATCATAATCCTTCGCTAAAGTTCCATCAGATTTCAAAAACTCTGTACCAATACCAACGGATGAGAGAGTTCTCATGCTACCCGTTATACTCTGTACTGGTGAAACTATAGAGCTTCTAAGACGATTAACAATATCATTTAGTGTAGGGTCGTGGTTTAAAAGGCCGCTCTTCGCTTTCTCTTCCCATAAATCGATTTGTTTGTCAGTCATCGAACTGCGTTGCTCGTCTGTTAACGGCGGATAGTCGCGATAACGTTTTTCATTCAGCTTTGTATTTATTGAATCTATTAATGTATTATAAGCATCAACAAATCCCTTAATATTATTGTAAACAGTATCCGTATCCGTTTTCACATTAATATCGATTGAATTATTGCCGGTTGGTTTGAGTAATGTTAAGTTTAAGCCCAATGCGCTAATATTATTTGTTGACTGAGTAACCTTTATGGCAGACGTTGAGCCTGGTGCAGTAATATCTACATTTGCATCAGTTCCCTTGAAAGATGCTGAAAATGTCGAAGTAGCAGCATTCACTGTACCACCATTAACAATCACTTCCGCTACATTTCCCGAAACATTTGAAATAGTGAAGTTTCCTTGGTCGCCCATACTTGTTGCTGTAAGTACAAACCGCGAAGTAGTACTATCGAATGATGCTTTTAATCCACTTACCTTACTTGTAATTTGATTAGCAATATCTTGAAATGTATCACTCGTACCCACATCTATCTTAACCGGTGGCGGCGTGTTCCCCCCGGCAGGAGTTGGAGGCTGTATTTGAAAGGATGCAGCTGAAGTTCCTGCAACCAGTACTGTATCCCCCGATTGAGCAGATGTTCCCAAACTATTTTTTACCGCACCTCCTGAAATCAGTGTGGCAGCTGACGCGATACTGTTAATTGTCACTTTATAGGTCCCCTGAAGAACGTTCGAACCTGTTGTTACCGTTGCTGCGGAGGTATCTGAAGATGTAGCGCTGTATGGATTAAATGAAGATTGAAAGCGTAAATTTTCTTCCGCGCTCTGGAAGGTCTTCATTGCTAAATTTATATCACGATAGGCACCCTGTTGCCATTCAACCCATTGTTGTTTTTGATAAACCTGGTCTCTTGGAATTCTTGCTGCCTTCATTAAATCAGAAACCATTTTTTCTGTGTCCATCCCTGAAGCCAAACCGGTAATTCTTAGACTATTGGAAGTACTACTTGTTCCATCTACTGGAGTTACCATATTATTTCACCACCCTGCTCATTTTCCTTTTTTATCTATAATTGCTTATTTATTATATCGACAATTCCCTGTATATTTTTTAGTACTTGTTAAGCAAATCTAATCGATTAAAAGCCGGCTTATAAGAATCATTTGCAGCTAACTGATAAAATTCTTTTGCTTTTATTAAATTTCCAGTTGTTTCATAAAAAACACCTAAGTTATATGCTGCCAAAAAGCTGGATGTACCAATCACAATCTCTTCCCAACCATTTTGTTGTATGGCTAAACAATTTAAATAAGATTTTTCTATATTTTTTAAGTAGCTTAGATTATGTCTAGGGTCAACCAATACATAATTCATATAAAAGATTCCGCAAACAAAATGAAAATCCGGTGATTTAGTTAGCCAGTCTCTTTCATTAACGATGATCTCTAAAGCCTCATGGTATTGTTTTATATAGATCAGGGTGTAAAGATAATTAACTATGAGGTCCACGGCATATTTTTCATCGCGGTTGATGTGATTATAAGCCTTAGCAAAATAAATATTGGCTGTATCGATTTGTTTATCTGTCCGGAATTGCCTGCCTAATTGATAAAGTATATATGGGTTTTGGGGACTCTTCTCCACTTCTAACAGAAGTAGCTGAAGGTTCCGTTCACTCTTGTCGGTACTAAGATAACCAGTATGAAAAACCTCAATAGGAAGGTCCATTCGGGGAAAATTCGAATCGATTTGCTCATGTATTTTTCCAGTAAAGAAAACACCTTTTGGCAAAAGGCGAGAAATAAAATCTTGCGACAATCTCTTTTCATTGTTTTGCACAAAGCTACTAATTATTTTTATCCGCCCAATTGCAAAAGGATTAGACTTGAACTTCTCAAGTCTATCCGAATCCCAATTTATAATTTTTTCATCAGCATCCAAAACTAAATTCCAATCGGAAGTAGATTTTGAAAGAGCGTAATTTCGTGCAGCTGAGAAATCATTATTCCATTCAAAATCATACACCTTCGCTCCATAGTGTAAGGCAATATGTTTTGTATTATCAGTTGATCCTGTATCGACAATTATAATTTCATCAACCAACTTCTTGACGCTTTCCAAACATACGGGAAGGTTCTTTTCTTCGTTTTTGGTAATCATTGTTAAAGCAAGGAGAGTCATTAAACTTTGCCCTTTCTTAAAACATAATATACAAGTTTAAAATCTAATTGACTTGATAAGTGTAATAACATTCTTGTAATTTATTAAAATAGTATATAAGATTATTAAATTCTTGATTTAGTTCTTTCTCATCAGAGTAATTAAACTCAGAGATTATCTTCTCACAATATAAGATACTCCTTGATAAAGCTTTCCTAGCTTCATTGGTATTCTGAATAAACCCTTTTTTATTTGCAGTTAATATTTCATGCGCGTAATCAACCGCTCCTAATAATTTCATTTTTGGAGAGCTTAGCTGTTGTGAATCATGTATCCTAAAATAACTTAAAATCTCAGTTATTATTACGGCTTTCCCATTTGATAATAAATTTAGCCAAGTTGCTTGATCAACATTGCACCCGTATTCTCTATTATTAAACACACCAAAAGGTTCTTCCAATTTACTTTTTCTAAATAGGACAGTTGTTGGCTCACCAATACAATTAAAATTATTTATTAAAACTAAGTTTCCGAGTTTAATTCCATCAAGAACTGTATCACTTTTAAATATTTTATCTATATCTCCAAATACACCTTTTTTATTCCCCAGATAATCCAGAGTACCTCTATAAGAGGTAACTAATGAAATTTCCTGATTAACATCATTTATAAAGTAATCCATCATCTTCTCTATTTTTGTGAATTCAAATACATCATCATCCATCAAATAGTTAACAAATTCTCCACTGGACATATTGTATAATTTTATATCATTTTTAAATTGTCCTAAATTTGATTTATTATGATAATACTTTATATTTGAATACTTATTTAAGTAATTTTTTCTTATTAACTCTTCAGTTTCATCATTGGTACTGTCATCCCCAATTATTATTTCAATATTTTTATAGGTTTGATTAATTGCACTCTCTAATGCTAACTGAAAAAGTTCAGGTCTATTATAAGTTGGTATAAGAATACTTACTAGCGGGTAAATCTCATTTGAATATTCCTCTAAAAAATTTTTTCTGCAATTTTTCGATAATTCATATTCCTTAATCCCACAATCATGAAGACACCAGGGTTTTGCTTGTTTTGGAACTACAACTTGATATCCTTTTTTTAGAAATTCAACACTCTGAGAAGTACTATAATAATACAAGTCATCAAATAAATCATCGCGCCATGATATATCATATTGAGTTATCATTATAAAGCCTTCTATAGCCTGTACTGTTTCATATTTATTTAGTATATCTTCAAATTCATACAAATTAATTTGGCCTGTACGATTATCATATATTTTTCCGTATTTTATTTGTGCCTCATTTAAAATCCCTGTTGTTGGTATAACCTTGGACCCTGTAAGACCAAGAAGACCAATATTCAAATCTTGTTGAAAAATATCAAGGATATCAAAAATAAAATTCTTGTTTAGAATAAATACATCTTGATGTAAATATACTTTATATTTTGCATCAGACAAGGCCAAAGCCTTATTATAACCTGATGTTATACTTGTTGGATTTTCAATAGGTATAATATCAAACTCATAGCCATCAGGAACATTTAAACCTTTAATATATTTTACTGATTCATCATAAATATGAAAATTATTCACACAGTAGATGAAGGATATCTTTTTATCGTTCATTAACAATAGCTCCCAGTATCTCTTCTATTATTGCTATAACATCTTTATCTTTATTATTAATTTTATTCAAATAATCCAGTGCTAAGTCGTTTTCTCCTATAGACATTAGAACATAACCCAGATTGAATAAGGTATCGTCATTGTTCGAGTTTATTTCAAATGCATAGTTTAATAATGGGAGAACTAGGTCATTAAGAGTGTTTTCATAGCAAATACTAGCTATTTGATTTAAAACATCTTCTTTATTTACAATATCATTTTCTATTATATTTAAAATATTATTCTCCGTTATAACATTCGACTTTATTTTAGAAACTAATAATTCCCTTGTATCAATAAAGTCAATCTTATTTTCCAATCTTCTTACTAAAAAGGTCAGTTCCCTTCTTGAAACTATAAGGTCATTCATAATTTTATTATATAACTCTAAAATTTCTTGATCTTGTGAAATATATGGTTCTAAATAACTCTTTGCCAATTCATTTTGTTCATAGGCATTTAAGATAAAAGCTAAATTATAAATTGTATCTTTATGTGTAGAATCAATTTCATATGCCGCTAAAAGATATGGAAATATACTCTCATGTATTTCCTTTTGAAAATTAATAATGGCAATTGTGTTTAGTACTTCAATAGAGTTTTCGTAATAACTTTTTATAAATGATATAACTTTATCTGGAGATTGATTATTGATATAAAAAGTGCTTTTCTCTAATTGGAGGTTTTCATTCAGATTAGTTATTGCCTGTATCATTTCACTATTTGATTTATTTGCCCGGACTATATATTTATACGTTTCAAATTGGTTTCGTCTGTTATTAGAAGAGATTATACATAAATTGTTTATTAATTGTTGGTTCTCAGGATGAGATGTGGAATTAGAAATTTCATCTATTTTATACAAAAATCCTTTTTCTTTAAAAATATTTTGTATTTCTTGTAAGGAGAAACACTTTACACTAACAGGGTTGTTTCCTGCTAAAATATTATAGATTATTTTATAATTAGATATGTTAAACATTGAGGTTAAAAAAACAGCATTGTCTTTAAGTTTATTATTTATCTTTTTTATCAACTGTTCTGGATATTCAATTTGTTCCCATTTACTAACAATGATAATATCAAAAAATTGATCATCATAATCGTTTATAGATAGTTCAATATTTCCACTAACTACCTTAGCAAAAGATTGAGCTTCTTGTGCTTCAAATGTATTAGATTCCAAACCATATAAATCCGCATTTTTAAAACGGTTTTTTAATTCAAGTAAGGTTCCACCCGAATTACAACCTATATGAAGAATATTTAAATTTTGATCCTCAAAAAATTCTAATTGATCAATCAAATCAAAATGGATAATATACGACTGTAAATTAGTGCCCCATTTATCCATAAATTTCTGTTCGTTATTTGATAGAATATGTGAATATTCATTTGCATTTTCTCGCCACGAAACACTTCCGTAATGATGTATGAAGGTGTCCTTACACAAAAGTAATGAGTATCCAGCTTTTCTTAATCGGATAGAATAATCATCATCCTCAAAATTCCCTGGAGAAAATTGCTCGTCTAACATACCTATTGTGTCAACTGCTTCTTTTTTTATTAACATACAAAATCCAATTAATTTTAACCGTGTTTCCCACTTTGAAGAGTCTGGTTGATTAAACTTTTCTGCAAACTCATGCATCCCATCCAAGGAATTATATGAAACCCCAATTGTTGAATAGTATGCAGCTGAATTTGTAACAGGGCCTACCGCTCCAACCAATGGATTACTGTATAAAGCTTTCACTAAGTTTGTTAACCAGCCTTTAGTTACTATAACATCATTGTTTAGAAGTAATATGTTATTCCCTTTAGCTATTTCAATTCCTTGATTACACCCTTTGGGAAACCCTACATTATCTTCGTTAAATACACATTTAATATTTTCTTGTGTATGGAGCCACTCAATTGTTTCGTCGGTTGAATGATTATCCACAATAATTAACTCGTAGTCTTCTTTAGCAGTGTGTTTTCTGATACTTTCTATACATTGTTTAGTAAAGTCTAATTTGTTATATGTGAGAATAATTATGCTAGTCAACATAAGAAGGTTCACCATTTTCCTTTAATTTACAACCCATTTCACTAACGGAAATTTGCACTTTATTTCCTCTTTTAATATATCCATTGATTTATAATCATTTTTCTTCATGTAAGTATTATATAGTCTTTCATAATTCCTATACTTCGGCTCAATTTCAAGTAATCTTTTAAATAACTTCAATGCCTCTTTTATAGATCCGTCTCTTTCTTTTAAAGACCCTAAAATTTCAATATATCCTTTAGAGGACCAATAATTATTTAAATAATCTGTGATAAATTGCCTTGTAATATCTTTTAAACCTGCATCAGTCAAGTCTTTGATTAAGTCAACATCTTCAATTGTGTTATGGTTTGTCAAAATATTCAACAAACCAATGACAGTTTCTCGATCATTTAGTAGGCCTGCTTTAATAATAACTCTTCTTAAGAAGTTTTTTACCCTTGTTGATAACTCAATGTTATCTTTTTTAGAAAGGATGCCATTTAAGATTGTAAAATCATTATTGTTAAAATGATCTTTTGTATAATTTAATAACTCAGTAGAATTTAGTTTAAATGATAGTGCAACTATATCCTCAGCAAGCTCATAAGTTACATTAGATGCTTGTTTCCACTTATTATATGCTTCCATTTCTCTATTGCCGTATTGAAGGGCTATTGTATAAATTTCCTTTTCCACTTTAAGATTGTAGGTCTCTATATAATGTAATAAAAGTTGAGAACGTGTTAAGAAAAGGGTGATGAAAATATTATTTATATCTACTTGTTCTCTAATTGGATAAGAGCTATCAAGGAATTTTCTAGTTTCATTTGGATTGACTTCACCTTTTTTTAATAACTTAATAAGATTTATAAGCGTCGGGAGATGACCTTTATGTTTTTGCAGTGAAACAAAGCTTTGTTCCAGTGCTTTAGGTAAATCCCCTAATTGTTGATACACCCTAGCTAAATTTAAACGAGCAAGGTAACTCCCTACACCCTCTGTTGTCTGTTGATCATTCACTTCTCCTAATTCAAGGCATTTCAAATAGAATGCTTCTGCATCTTTTAAATATCCAAGTGCTTCATATAGTTCTCCAAGAGTAAAGTATAAATCTGTATAGGTTGGAAAGTTGTCTATTGAGTTTAAAATTAATTCTATACCTTCTTCATGCCTTTCAAGATTCAATAAGCATTTGCCCATTTGATTAAGTAAATAGGATAAATATACTCTATCTTTACTTAAGTAATATGCTTTTTTATAAGAACTTAACGCTTTATCAAATTCTCCATTTGCCCTATATTGATTTCCTAAATTAAAATAGTTGTATCCAGTAGGATTATTGTTTACTTCTTCCAAAAGAAGTTTTAAATTCCTGTTATGTTTATTTTTTTTATTATAAGTATTAGATTTATAACCTGTATGATAAATCCAGGTATCAGCTTGCTCTTTTGTGAGTCCATTAAAGTCCTCTATATTTATATGTTCATGAATTTTACCTTTATATTTAAAGCCCCTATGATTTTTAAAAACACGGATGGCTTGGTGATTGAATGTTTGGCTATCCAAGTAGTTTTTTATATTAAAAATATAAAAATCTTTCCCAGATTCAAGATTACGGGAAAGAATAAAGTTATTCTCATCTAAATACTCATCAGCATCCAATACAAGGATGTAATCTGAAGAAGCAAATTTAATTGAGTAGTTTCTAGCTTCTGCAAAATCTCCATTCCATTTAAAATTATAAACTTTAGAGTTAAATTCCTCTGCTATCTGTATAGTAGAATCAGTTGAACCCGTATCTATAATAATAATCTCACTGACTATTTTACTAACACTCTTTAAACATCTTCTTAGGAATTCTTCCTCATTTTTTACAATCATACACAATGAAATAGAATATTTCGACATGATTTTCCGCTCCTGCTTCATTTTAAAAGGGGACCTTAGAATTTCTAAGATCCCCCTCAATATAATTATTAACGTAGTAATTGAAGAACACCCTGTGGCTGTTGGTTTGCTTGTGCAAGCATTGATTGTGCAGCTTGAGAAAGGATGTTGTTTTTCGTCATTGTCATCATTTCTTTAGCCATATCAACGTCACGAATGCGAGACTCAGCAGCTGTTAAGTTTTCATCGGATGTTTGAAGGTTGTTAATTGTATGCTCTAAACGATTTTGTACTGCTCCAAGGTTAGCACGATCCTCAGAAATCACATTAATCGCTGATTGAATTATTGCTAAGTTGGCACTTGCTACAGCATTGAAGTTAGAAGTCACTTGACCTAAGTCAGTTAATCCAGATGCAGATGCTGTATCGATAAGTCCTAATGCACTTGATGTTGCATCAACTAGAGACATAGTAATTGTTTCTCCACCGTTAGCCCCAACTTGGAAAGTAATGTCTGAAGTGGTATTTAATATGTTTTTTGTGTTAAATTTTGTTTGAGAAGCAATATCACCAATTTGATTAGTTAATTGGGTAATCTCAGATTGGATTTTTGATGTATCAGAAGTAGTTAACGTTTCGTTAGCTGCTTGTACAGTCAATTCTGACATACGCTGAAGCATTGATTGAGTTTCATTCAATCCGCCTTCAGCAGTTTGAATTAAAGAAATGCCATCTTGGGAGTTACGTTGCGCTTGCTCTAAACCGTTGATTTGGTTACGCATTTTTTCAGAAATAGCAAGACCAGCTGCATCATCAGCGGCACGGTTGATACGTAATCCAGAAGAAAGCTTCTCCATAGATTTAGAAGTGGCATCAGTGTTTTTAGATAATGCATTGTAAGTATTAAGAGCAGAAATATTGTGATTAATTCTCATTTTTGTTTCCTCCATGAATTATTTTGCTGAATCCACATCCTTGTGGAAATCAGTATAGGCTACAAGTCGCTCAGAGTCGGCCGTCCTCTTTGACGCCTTGTTACATAACTTATATCGGCCGTTCTGCGAAATTGTTAATAGTTTTATAGGATATTTTGCTAAAATAAATTTTTTACTAATATGAAAAACCCTTCCTGTCTCGGAAGGGTTTTTAAAAAATTAATCAATAACTTTTACAACTTTTTTACCGATTACCAAATATCCATTCAAATTACAACGGAACTCTAATTCTTTTTCACCTGTTGTCCAGGTGAAATTGGATCTTTCAAATTTGAACTGGCCCTGCTTAGCCTGATTATAGTAGCCATTATTACTGTTTAACGCTGCAATTCCATTAATTTTTGCACTATTTAAATCCAGCTGGTTAACCGCAAATGATTTTGGCAATTGAACCCGAACGGTAAATACCCCTTTATTTCCCTTAATTACATTTGGCGTTACTTCGATCGATGCCGGGATATATACTGTAAATTTTGTGTTTACTGTTTGGGTGTTCTCGGCAGCATCAGCTGCTAAGATTGTCAATGAGTAAACGCCGGGCTGATCCAATTGAATCTGGTTGAATTTATTTACTACTGTTCCTATTGGATCATTAGGTGAAGATAAAATTACTGTTTCCTTTACAACACCTGATAATAAATCACTTGTGTTGTAATCGAGACTTAATTGGCTGCCCAATTCATATAAGTCGTTAAAGTTTGTTGTTATAACGGGAAGTGTTTTGTCTATTTTCACTTCAACAGTTTGTACAGTTTCCTTATTCCCCGCTTGATCGATTGAATAATAGGAGACCTGGTTTACTCCTTCTGGATTCACAGTGAAGGTTGTTCCCTCTACATAATCTGAACCGTTAATAGAGTAATACGTTTTTGATACTCCGCTTTCACTGTCGTTAGGTGTCAGATTTACTGTGACGTCTGAATTTACCCATGTTTCCGGCGCATCAGAGCTTGTTTCCGGAGCTGTATTATCTATCTTCACTTCTGCTGTCTGTTTTGCTTCTTCATTACCTGCCTGGTCGACTGAGTAGTAGGCAACTTTGTTTACTCCCGCCTGGTCCACCGTAAAAGAAGTTCCCTCTACATAATCTGAACCGTTGATTGAGTAATACGTTTTTGATACTCTGCTTTCACTGTCGTTAGGTGTCAGATTTACTGTGACGTCTGAATTCACCCACGAATTGGGAGCATCGGAGCTTGTCTCTGGTGCCGTTTTATCAATTTTCACTTCAGTTGTTTGGATTTCTTCTTTATTACCTGCCTGGTCGACTGAATAGTAAGCAACCTGGTATACTCCTTCTTGATCCACAGTGAAGGATGTCCCCTCTACATAATCTAAACCTTTGATAGAGTAATAAGTTTTTGACACTCCACTCTCCCTATCGATGGCCGTTAGATGTACTGTTACATCTGAGCTCAACCATGTTTCTGGAGCATCGATGCTTGTTTTTGGGACTGTTTTGTCAATTTTCACTTCAATGGTTTTTGCTTCCTCTTTGTTTCCTGTCTTGTCTACTGAGTAGAAAGAAACAAAGTTAACACCTTCATGTTCAACGGTAAAAGATGTTCCCTCTTTATAATCCGACCCGTTAATTGAATAATACGTTTTATCTACACCAGTTTCATCGTCAGTAGAAGTAAGTGTAATTGTCTGACTAGAAGTTGTCCAATCAGTTCTACCATTTGCAGTAGTTACTGGTGGAGTTGTGTCAGTTATTAGTTTAGCCCAAACAGAATCGGAAGGCTGAGATTCCCCAAATGAATTACTATAGGATGTTACATAATATATATGATTTTTGTAAGAAAGATTAGAAAAGGTATAGGAAAGGTTATTCACGTTTTTGACCAGAAGAACCGGAGTCCCATCTACCATTTCATATATATTATAACCATTTGCGTAAGTTACAAAATTCCATGAAATAACCGCACTTACTGGTCCAGTTACTTTTACAGCTGCCACCGGCGGCTGCATTTCAGGATATATAATGTTTTCAACTGCGGGATTTGATAAAACAGATTCACCAAAGCGGCTGCTGTAAGCAGTTACTTGATAAGTATGCGTTTCTTCCGTCAAATTGTAAATTTTATAGGATAATGCAGTACCATGGTAGATTAATACCTTATTATCTTCGTTAATTTCATATACTCGATACTCGTTTGCCCATGAAACTGAATTCCAGGACAGAGTTACATTGTTTGCATTAAAAATCGTTCCCTGAAGTACTGGCGGCTGAACAATAGGCCAATTTAAGCTGAAGCTTATAGTATTTCCAACAGGAGATTCACCAAAACGATCACTATAGGAGTCAATCTCGTATTGATAATCACCTTCTGGCATATTACTAAAGGTTACTGTAGTTCCTGTCACAGTCCTTTGGAGAACCTTCTCACCATTAATAATTTGGTATACCTTATAAGCGGTGGCATAGGCTGAGCTATTCCAGCTTAATTTTATATCATTCCCATTTAGAATCGAATATGAGAACACGGTCGGTGACTGCATTATTGGGAAAACCAATGAAAAGTCTAATATACTGCCATCTTTGGATTCTCCAAAACGCGGACTGTAAGAGTGAACTTCATATTGATAATCACCTTCTGGCATGTTTACAAAAGTAAGGTTAGTAGCAGTTGTGGTCTTTATAAATGTTTTGTTTCCGTCTTCTACCCTGTAAATATTATAAGCAGAAGCATATAGTGAAGCATTCCAGCTTAATTTTATATCATTGCCGTTAAGGATACTTTTTGTTAGATTTGCAGGCGGCTTCATTTCTGGAAAATCCACAGTAAGAGTGAATAAACTTCCCTCTTCAGATTCTCCAAAACGGTCACTAATGGTATAAACCTCATAAGTATAATCGCCCTCCGCCATATTAGAGAAAGTAACAGTTGTACCACTTACTGTTTTTACAAATTGCTTTTCACCATCAATGATTTGATAGATGTTATAGCCTGTCGCATAAGGAGCGGCATCCCACTTTAATACAACGTCATTGCCGTTAACAATCGTGTTGGTTAAGTTGGTCGGCGGCAGCATTTTGGGAAAAGTAATTGTAGACTCCGCCACGCTTCCTTCTAACGAATCACCAAAACGAGAGCTAACTGAATGAACTTCATAAGCATGCGTTCCTTCAGTTACTTTTGAAAATTGAAAGGAGGTTCCAGCTATTGTACCTTTCAGCACGTCCACTCCATCAATAATTTCATAAATTTTATAACTACTTGCATACTGAACTGAATTCCACTTCAAATTAATATCACTAATATTTAGGATTGTTCCAGTTAAATTTGCCGGCTTGACCATAATCGGGTAGGTTAAATTAAATTGAACCTCAGCGCCCTCAGGAGATTCCCCTAACAGAGAATAATAGGAATCAACTACAAAATCATAATCTCCCTCAGCCTGGTTTGTGTATGTTACGCTTGTCCCGGTTACAGTGCTTTGAAGCAGTTTAAAACCATCAATCATTTTATATACTTTATAGTTTGTCGAATACTGAACCGGACCCCACGTTAATTTAATATCATTACCGTTTAGAATTGTATACTGCAAGTTGGTAGGTGTTCCCATTGCTTGCCCTGTCATTTTTACAGTAACTAAACTGCCATCTTTGGATTCGCCAAATCGGGAAGAATAGGAATGAATTTCATATACATAGTCACCTTGCTGCACATTGCTATAGTTAATTGAGGTACCTGTAACAGTATTTTTTAAATTTTTAGTTCCATTCACTACCTGATATACCTTATAGGATGTAGCATAAGGTGAAGGATCCCAGTTTAATGTAAAAGCTGTAGGGCTTGTAATGGAAGCTTCCGGGTTCCCTGGAGATTCCATTGAAGGATAGAGAAGAGAGAATGACAGAGCAGCTCCTTCAGCAGATTCTCCAAATCTGCTATTGTATGAATGGACCTCATAAGAGTAGTCGCCTTCTGGCATATTAGTATAAGTTACTGAATTTCCAGTGACCGTACTTTTTAGTATTCTTTGACCATTAACAACTTGATAAACTTTATAATTGGTTGTATTGGGCGATGCATCCCAGCTTAAAAGAATGTCATTTCCATTTTGAATCTTATAACTAATACCAGGAGGTTTTTCCATGATAACCGGATCCAGCGTTAATGAAACATCACTGCTTGTCTCTGATTCACCAAAACGACTGTTGTAGGAAGTGATTTCATATTTATAATTTCCAGCTGGCATATTGGTAAAAGAAGCAGTAGTACCAGTTACAGTACTTTTTAACACTCGTTGGCCATCTACTATCTGGTAAATTTTATAGCTTTCAGCATAGGCCGCTGAATTCCAAGTCAACACAATGTCATTAAGATTTTGAACTTTGTAGGCTGCATTATCAGGAGGATTCATCGTCACTGTACTAACCGTTAATTTCACTTGCGTACCTAATTCTGATTCTCCAAAACGATCACTAAATGAATGAACCTCATATACATAATCTCCGCCAGACTGATTAGGATATGTAACCGTTGTTCCAGTGTAGGTTCCTTTTAAAATTCGCTGCCCATCATTAATCTGATAGACTTTATAACCTGTTGCATAAGATGATGCTGACCAGTTTAGTACTACATCGTTAACGTTCTGAAGTTTATAGCTTATAGTACTTGGCGGACTCATTGTAACCGGGCTTACTGTAAGAGACACAGAAGCTCCATTTTCCGATGTTCCAAAACGATCACTTTTAGAATAAATCTTATATTCATAATCTGATGCCGGCACATTGGCAAAAACAGCGTTTGTTGTTGTTACTGCGGTTGCATAAATTTCCTGGCCATCAACTACTTTGTATATCAAGTAACTGTTTGCATAGCTTGCTGCTTGCCATTTTAAATTCACATCATTACCATTTGTTATCGTAAAAGTAAGATTAGTTGGTTCCTTCATTACTGGATAAACTAAGTTTACATCCACTGGAGTGCTAGCGGCAGATTCTCCATAAAGATTGTTTTCTGCAGAAACAGAAAACGCATAATTACCCTCACTTGCATTTTGTATGGTGTATGTACGTGATGTGGTAGAGGTTAAAAGTTTCTTTGACCCGTCAGCAGAAATTTGATAAACATTATATTTATCTGCATATTGGGCTGTTCCCCAATTCAAGACAATGTCATTTCCATTTTGAATAGAACTGGTTAAAGTAGAAGGCGCAGCCATGGTGGGATATACAATATTGACATCTACTGGGGCACATGGTCCCGATTCACCATCTGTACTTAAGGTTGAAACTATGTAGCTGTACTGGCCTTCTGCCTGATTGTTTAAGGAATATGAGTTTGTCTTGGTTGTTCCAACAAAAACCAACTGACCTTCTGTAATTTGATATACATTGTATCCTGTGGCAGCATACACAGAACTCCATGTTAATTTTCCATCATCCGGAGATATAACCTGGTATGCCAGATTGCTAGGCGGCAGCAGGACACCATTATCTGCAGCCAAAGCATTTCCTAGAGGATAAAAGAGTTGAAAAAAAAGCAGGAGTAAAACAAATATTGAACTTACCTTTCGATACCTTTCTATCTTAATCTCCACCTTTCCTGGTGAAAAAGGCCCATAAAAAAGAACCTCTTACAAGGTTCATAGAAATCGGGCTATGATTCCTTGCGGCAACCGGCTGCCTTCCAAAAGAATAGTAGTTCTAATGGGTCAGGCCCTTGGCTTTGCGTCTCATAGTTTCCTATGATTTGCCTTTTTCACTTGGTAATTTATAACTTTATTATTTTATATTAATTCTTTTAACCTAAAAAATTAATAGGTATTTGTACCCATTCATTGCGCGAATTCTTCTTTTTAATAAAAAAATGTAAAAAATAAAGGATTTTTCGTGTCATTTTATTCATTAATTATTATATTAAGCATGTTTGATATGTCCTTGGTAGCTAGCTGGTTTTCTCCTTGGATAAGATCGTAAATTTCTTTCCGGTAAACTTCCACCTTTTTAGGAGCTTTGATTCCTATTTTCACCTGATCATTTTTAGTTGAAATAATAGTAATTTCTATATCATCCCCTATTTTAATGGATTCGCCGTTTTTTCTGGTTAGGACTAACAATGAACTCACCCTTTCGGAAAAATGGGATGTTTAGTTTTGTATTTTCCATCATTCAATATGACTTGCTTTGCACTCAAATTTGTATTGTTAATAATAATAGGAGCTTGCAGGTTTGCTGTTGTTTCTTTAAAGGGATCCGAAACAGTTAGAATTGTATATACTTGAATCTCTTTTTCAGATGCTAACTCCAATTCTTCCACAGCAGAATTTTCTAATTCAAAATCATAATCAGGAAAAAAGTTAAAAGGACTAGTCACTACAAAAGCGACATTAGAGTTTAAGACAGACTGCATAATTAAATAGGTTTGTTTATCTGATAACGGGAGCATAATGAATTTTTTTTCATCCGGAAATCCTGGTACTCCTTTTTCAAAATGGAGGATTTCACCTTGGTTTATTTCTAATTCTCCGTGATATTTGGTATTAATAATCATTCAATCACAACCTTAAATAGTTTGTTCATAATTGGGTCCGACATACTTTAAATTTACAAAGTCGGTTTTTATTGATGGATAATCCTTTAGAGACGTTTCAACCTTTCCAGGATAGTAATTGAGTATAGGTTTATTATTCTGGACGTTTATGACTGGTCTATTTACTTTCCATTGAATATCCAGTTTTCCAGGATCATAATTAATTTGAACACTTCCTATAGAGGGAATCCACCCAAGTCTAAATTCATGTTCGGGAAGAAAAGAATGTTTTTTAGCTTGGTCTGCAATAGGTTTCCCCCCATTTTCAATCCTCATAAGTTCATCGCCCTCTTGTGCACGTCGTGCGATTCCTTCAAGGAGATCTTGTTGTCCCTTCTGAGCAGCTTCGCTTATCCTTTGAGGTGTACTTTTTAAATCAACATCTGCCCTTGCCTTTGTTTGATCAATTGTCAGCCTTGAAGGAGTTCGATTAATTTCCATGTCAGCTTGTGGCTGCTGGATATTTAAATCTGCTGGCGGCTGTTCAATCTCCACTTTAGCATTTTGAGTGGTAATCTGGATCGCAGCATTCGTTGACTCCAGTCTTATTTGTGGAAGCCTCATCTTTCCACCTCCTAGTAAAAAAAGCTATTCTTATTCGAATAGCTTCTATCTTAAAAAGTCCATTAATGTTGGCTGAATAATCCTCGAACCTACACTTAAAGCTGCACGGTGCACACTTTCCTGAGTTGTCATATCCATGATGACTTTCTCAATATCGGCATCTTCATTATCAGAAAGTACCTTGTTAGCCAGAACATCTTGCTGGTCTATACGGTTTTCAACTAAATCGAGGCGGTTTGTTCGAGCACCCAATTCAGAGCGCTCTGTAGACAAGTTGGTAATCACTTTATCCAGCTTTGCTGTAAATCCCTCTAAGTCAACAGAATTATCATTTTGAAGTGCCGCCTGAATGCCTCCTACAACATCAAATAGTTCCTGATTGAAAGTATTTGCTGGATTCACATTTGCTTTTAAGGAAACTCCCTTAGAAACTTCTACATTGTAACTATTAATTGCTGGATCGGTTAAATTTGCTACAACCTGGGGTGGATCCTCTTGAGCAACAGGCGGATTTGTTACATCTGTTCCATGAAAGATATACCTTCCGGCCACTTGAGTATTTGCTGTTTTTACTAAATCCTGATTTAATTGACCGACTTCCACTGCGATTGCCTGTCGGTCGGAGGGGCTAAGTGTATTATTTTGTCCCTGCACCAGTAGCTCTCTTACACGCTGCAATGTACTATTTGCCTGGGATAATCCTGCTTCAGAATTATCCATCCATAAATGAAGTTCTGATAAGTTCCTTTTATATTGCTCTATCCCTGTCAAATCAGAACGGTAGAACATACCTTTCATAGCTACAACAGGATCATCGGAGGGCTTTGTTATCTTTTTACCAGTAGAAAGCTGGTCTTGGTATTTACCCATTTTCAAGTAGCTATTACTAAGGTTGCGAAGCGAGTTGGAGGCGAGCATTGATTGTGTAATACGCATTTCATTTCACCTATCTTCCACCGGTTCCCATACCGTTAATAATTTTATCAAGCATTTCATCCTGAATCGTAATCATTCTTGCCGAAGCATTATAAGCGTGCTGGAACTGGACCATATTTGTCATTTCCTCGTCCAATGAAACTGAGCTAACTGATTGACGCTTTTGATCCACAGACTGTTGGAGTGACGATGTATTTGCAGCAAGTCGCGTTGCTTCTTGTGAAATTACCGCCATTCCACCAATTACATTTTGATAATAATTTCTAAAGTCAGACATTTGATTAGGACTGTATTCCAGCTTCTGATTTATGACATTCGCCAAAGCAGTAATATTAGTAGAATCACCTAAAGTTGCTTTGGTTGGATCCGTTCCGCCTGCGGTCGCAATATTATCAAGGCTTGCATTAATTTGATCTGATAGACCAATTCTTGCTGCATAACCTTTTTGAACATCAGTAGGTGTTGCACCAGAGAAAAATGGAATTTCTTCTGTTTTACCAGATGCAATTTCATTTGGGCTTAATCCTTTGGAGTGAACATCGTTGAATTCCATTGCGAAAGTAAACGCCAAATTATCCAGATCATTAAGCATTTTTGAATAGACACCTGTTTCTGATCCATTACTCTCGTATCCATAAGATTCAATTAAAGCACTCAATTTTCCAGATGAGTTCAAGTTTGAAAAATCAATATTTGTTGAGCCAATAGAAATAGTTTTTACAGATCCATCAACTCCGTTGTAATTCACATTCAGCTGATTGGAACTTGAACCACCTAAGAGAATACCAAGCTCTGAACCACTATCATTTATAAGTTTGACAGTTGCTGTTCCTTCTGCTTTTGGATCCGCATTACCTTTGGAGGGTTCATATTCAACTTTAATATTTACTAGAGACGATAACTGATCAATCAACCTATCCCTTTCATCGTAAAGATCATTAGGCAATAAACCATGAGGCTCGACACTACCAATTTGTTTATTAACCTGGTCCAATTGGTATGTAATAGAATTTATTTCTTTTACAGTAACATCAATCTGGTCATTTTGATCCTGTTTTACAGTAGAAAGAGAACTATATAAATAATTAAAGGTTTCTGAAACTGCTTCTCCACGCTGACGAACTACAGACCGAGCGCCTGAGTTTGTTGGATCAACAGCCAAATCTTGCAGCGACTGCCAGAATTGGTCCATTACCGTTGATAAACCTGAATCGGACGGTTCATTCATAATGCTTTCCATCTTGTCCATGGAATCTGCACGAGTTTGCCAATAGCCCAGTTTATTATTTTCGTTGCGATATTGGACATCAAGGAAACTCTCACGAATCCTCTGAACAGAATCAGCTTTTACCCCTGTACCCATTTGGCCGGGCAACTGAGGCATATTCATTCCAGCTCCAGGATATGGTTCTGTCTGAGAAAAATTCACACGCTGCCTTGAGTAGCCTGGTGTACTGGCATTAGCAACGTTTTGACCTGTTGTATATAAAGCGCTCTGCTGGGTAAACATACCCCGCCGCGCTGTTTCTAATCCCATAAAGGTTGAACGCATAATCGTTCCTCCATTTTAATATTATGCCCTGCTATTAAACATTCCTGAGCTCTGACTCTTTCGTTTTCCCGCCTCAGGACCATAATTGATCGTATCTGGCTGCGGAGCAATCAAGTTCAATGATAAATTTACGAATTGCAGTGATTGATAAATTAACTGCTGGTTCAAATCATTTTTTCCCTTGATTTGATGAACGGTTTCAAAAAGCTCAGAACGGATTTGCTGAAGTTTTTCCTTTTCCGCACCCTCCAGAAAATTAAGGCAATCTGAAATAGAGGGCTTGTCCAGGATAGGAACAATACGGGAGGCGATGCTCTCCCGCTCGCCTTCTAATTTCTTAATTGCCGCTATATGGGCCTGTTCTTCCTTTAATAGCTGGGTAAGGGCATCCATATCTCCTTTTTTTACGATGTCAGTTTTCCGTTCTGCCAGGCTGCAAAGGCTTTGATGAAGCTTTAAAAGCTTCTCCATCACAGCTATCAATTTTTCAGAATCCATGTTATCCCCTCCCTGCTATTATTTTTTGAAAAAATTCACCATGTTTTTGGCAGTTTCTTTAGCATCTACTTTATAGGTGCCGTTTTCCACCTGGATTTTTAGCTGATCGATTTTAGCCTGGCGCTCTTTGCCCAACTGGGAAACCCCTTGAAGCTCCTTTGCTGCAGAGGATATTTCCACTTTATCAGCAGTCTTTCCAGGAGATTTACTGATATTGTCGATCTTGTTCATTTGGCGCTTGTAGGGATTAACTCCTTGAGTTCCAAAATTATTTATCTTCATGGTTATAACCTCTCTTCCATCCCGGACATTTTCCCCTATAACTATTATCGGATAAATCACTGTACTTTTTAAATATTTTATATGATTAAGTAAAAATTGCCTAGAAAAATACGCTGCATTGTTTTATGCAGCTTACTTTCCTCTCGAAGTATAATACGTCGCTTTCTCACGATTAGACAGCTCTCGTTTTCGTTCTTCCTCATATGCATGGCTTTTAAGGTCATCTCTTAATTCATCCTGGCATTTATCACAAAGCTTACCGGTTCGAATGATATGACCACACTTGTCACATGGATAACCCAGATTTGGAAATTGCACAGTTTGCAGGCGCCCTTTTTTAACAAACTTATAGATTAATTCTTCCTCAACACCTGTTTGAGTGCAAACCTGCTCAATTGTGGCTGCACGGTTTTCACGACGGCGCATAAACTTAAAGACTGTCTCAAAGTTAGTCTCTTCCTGTTTCCAGCACTTCTGACAAACATCCCTGAACTGACTTTTCACAAAAATTTCATTGCATTTAGGACAGTTTGATAAATTCTCCATCCCATTTCCCCCTGTTTCTTTAGTTCAGCCTCTTGCTAATGTAAATGACTCAACACTCTTTGCTCCTGCTTCTTTTAAAAGTTTAGCAGCATGCCTAAGTGTTGACCCTGTAGTATATATATCGTCAATAAGGACAACTTTTTTACCGTAAATTTTAGTGTCCTCCGTTATTTGAAATACCTGGGGAAGATGAATTCTCTCGTTTCGTGTCTTTTTTGACTGCTTTTCTGTGTGGACTCGAGTAAGGATACCTAATGTGGCAGGGATGCCCGCACCGGAGAGTAGCGCCTCTGACTGATTAAATCCCCGCTCAAAAAGCCTTTCTTCACTCAAAGGGATAGGAATGAAAACATCGCCAATAAGTTTTTCTTTTATTGGGTTGGCAAATGCTTTTGCAATGACATAATCGCCACGGTACTTAAAGCGGGCAATTACTTCTTTCAAAAAATCATTGTAGACATAGAGTGAGATATTTCTTTCAAGCACTCCTTGCCATTCAGGATCTTCTTCCCAGCGAACGCAATCAATGCATAGGTCCTCTCTTCTAAATTCATTCAGTATGCGACAGCATAACCTGCAGGTTTCTCCTAAAATCGGCTGTAGTTTCCCCTCGCAATCCGAACATAACAGTTTTTCTTTTTCAGGTGAGAACAGGGAAACCCAGCCCACAGGCAAGTTAATTATTTCATGACACAGGAGGCAGCGGTCAGCTCGAAATAGGTTCATGGATCGACCAGTCCCTTCTTTACAGCCTCTCGATTCATCGCGACTATCTGTTTCCTCGCCTTCAGCATCGCCTCTGTTTTTCCATAATGAAAAAAAGTAACATCCCCAGTTGGAAACTTCGGACTTCTCCCTGCCCTTCCGGCAATCTGAACAAGTGCACTTTCAGTAAAGGTATCTTCTTCGGCTCCAATGACGGCAACATCAATATTCGGAAACGTCACTCCTCGTTCAAGAATCGTTGTCGTAAGCAGAATTAGTATTAGGTTATCACGCATCTTTTGGACCTTCTCTTTGCGGTCAGGGTCTTCCGCATGTACAGACTCTACTTTGGAATCAATCTGGCGGAGAATAGGTAAGGCTTTTTCCATGATTTTGATGTTTGGAAAAAAGATTAAAGATTGTTTATTTACTCCAAGTCTCTGTTGAACCCATTTGCAAACCGGCGCTGGCATTTTGCCCTTAGTTAAAAGCTTTTTCCAATTACCACACCACTCGAATAGGGGAACTGGTAAAGGGTGGCGATGGAACCTAGCTGGTATGGTTACAAAGTCTCTTTTACCTGATCGGCACTCCCTTTGCCACTTCGTACTTGGTGTTGCGGTAAGATAAATAATTGCAGATTCCGGCTTTCTTGCTTGGACCGCCGCATACTTAAGTGATTCTTCCACTGTATAGGGAAAAGCATCTACTTCATCAAGAATAAGAGTGTCGAAGGCGTTATAAAAACGGAGAAGCTGGTGAGTAGTTGAAATGGTTAGCGGGGCGTAAACATGGCGGTCCTCACTGCCGCCATAGAGGGCAGCAATAGGAATATTGGGGAAAGCGGATTTCAAGCGGGGGACAAGCTCTAATACAACATCTGTTCTTGGAGTCGCAATACAAACACGTTTTTTCTTTGCAAGTGCAGCTTCTATCCCCGGAAAAAGAATTTCTGTCTTTCCTGCTCCGCACACTGCCCAAACAAGAAGTTCCTTGTTTTTCCGGATAGCTTCCGCCACTCTAATCGAGGCTGCACTCTGCCCCTTAGAAAGAGTTCCATTCCATTCAAGGATTTTGTCCGGCAGCTGTATTTCAGGCGGTGGGCCGCTCCACCCAACTAATTGAGTACATTCGCTAATCCTGCCCATCATAATACACTTCCGGCAGTAAACTTCAGTATTCCTGCAACGGGCGCATGGGAATTTGGCAAACCAAACCGGATCGGAATTACCGCACCGGTTACAAATTGGCTTTTTATTTTTGAAAGTAATACCTTCTTTATAGGTAACTTCCTCATAGTTGAGAAGATCAGATGGCGGAAACGAAAGCTCGTCAGGAAGAAGCTGCTTGCCGGAGAGGATTGATTGGAGTTCATTTTTCAACATAAAAACACTTCCTTAATTCATATACTCTCCCTCTGGTGGAACCTGAGGAGGGCAAATTGATAGACTTCAGGAGTTTTGACTGATATCGCTTGACGGGAGATGAAGAAATCGACGCATTTCAGAATTAGTTATTGCAAATCCAAACAGAACACAGTACTCGTTTAGAGTTTCAAGATGCGCATCATTTGAAAATGTTCCGCATTGCGAACACTTCCATTTCCCGCGACAATAATCCATACCTATCTTAGAACAAGCCGGGCAGCGAACACCTGTTAATATATCTGATTTTTCAAGTTGATAGAGTTTTTAGATTTCACATCGCTCGCGGGTTCATGCTTTTTCAAAAGAAGGCGGCTTGCTTTTTGAATTGTTTTATTTTCGAGGATTTCTTTTTGATGGGATTTCTCTATTTGTTCTATTTTGAGGTTTAGCGAGTGGGCATGGCATACTTTATGGAATATTGGAGATCCAAGTGGTTTTAGGATGGTGGAAGGGCGACTGATGACAACACAGTATTCTATAAGCAGATCAGGAAGTCCGTTCTGCTTAATAAATAGTTTGAGCAGCCTTTGCTGTCTTTTTGCCTGTGAGAGTGGATCTTCAAAACCTTGTTCATTGCCATCAGAGCCAATCCTTATCATCTGCTCGCTCTTTTGATCAAAGTATAAAGTACCAGAAATATTCTTTATTTCGAGAATGAGAGCAAATTTCTTAGAGAGGAGTAATGTGTCAATTTGAAAATAAGTATCTTCATAGGGTAATCGCAAACCATAAAAAATTGTATTTTCTTTTTGGGGAAGAAATTTAAGATAATAGTCTACTGCAACCTCACCGTTATATCCTGCCGTTCTTTTAAAAAGCGCTTCTTCGATAATAGGCATTTTCGAATGATTTGGTGATAACCGACCGTTCTTTAATATCTCCAACACGAGTAATTTGTGAGGTTTAGATCGCCTATTAGCATACAAAAGTTATTCCTCCTTTCTATTTTTTATATTTCTTGTTGAGCATTTAGATTTCCTGCTGATTTGGCGGTAAAATTATTAACTTTTTGAGTCTTAAAATACCAAGTTGATTTTATTCCGCGGAATCTAGTTTGTATTCCGCGGAGTTGAGAACTTAGTCCGCAGACTTTTACCCTAATTCCGCGAACCTAAAGGAGTATTCCGCCGAATTCGCTTTTTATTCCGCCAAACCCCAAAAATGACCCTTCCGGCCTTACCGGAAGGGCATTTCACATTATTTTTTTACCCAGCCCATTCCCATGGCACCTTCGCCAAGGTGTGTACCGATAACTGCGCCAAAGTAACCAATTAAGAATTCGACATTTGGATACTCTGCCTGAAGTTCCTCCCGCCATTCAATTGCTTCCTGTTCACGATTGGCGTGTATGATAACTGCCTTGTACTCTTCCCCGCTCGCAGCATCTTCTCCAAGTAAATCTGCGATTCTTTTCATCGCTTTTTTACGTGTCCTGATTTTTTCAAAGGGAACAATTTTCTTATCTACAAAATGAAGAAGAGGTTTTACCTGCAACAGACTTCCGACAAAAGCCTGAGCACTCGACAGCCGTCCGCCCCTCTGCAAATTACTCAAGTCATCTACCATAAAATAAGCTCTGACTGATTGCTTCATTTCATCCAAACGGCGAATGATGCCCTCTGGTTCAACCCCTGCCTCAGATAATTCAGCAGCCTCCAACGCATAAAACCCCTGAACCATGCAGCTGATATCGGAATCGTAAGGATAGACCTTCACATTCTCCACCATGCCCGCAGCTGTAACAGCTCCCTGGTAGGTTCCGCTGATGCCGCTGGACAAATGAATGCTGATCACAGCATCATACTCCTCTCCCAGGCGTTCGAACAACTCGGCAAATTGACCTACAGGCGGCTGCGAAGTAGTAGGAAGCGGCCGATTTCTTACCTCCTCAAAAAATTCTATGGAACTTATATTTTCTTCTTCCTGATAAACTTCGTTTCCAAAAATCACATTCAAAGGGATCATATGTATGTTCCATTTATCGCGCAATTCTTTCGGAATGTATGCTGTACTATCCGTTACGATTGCCGTTTTCATAAAAGTGATACCTTCCTTGTCCTTTTTATCTACTATATGTAGTGATTTTATTCTATATGAAAAGGAATAAATTTGCATTAGTTTATACGAAACATAAGAAAAACCGGGCAAAAAACGCCCGGTCCTTTTTTGGCTAGAGAATATCCGATATTTTGTACTCTATGCCATGTACTCCTTTGTAATACTCTGGGTACATTTCCCCTCCGCATTTTTCACATGAAAACATAGGAGGAGTAGATGAATCTCCATCATCCATAAAATCAAAATCTCTCACTACACTTTAAGGGATCTCTTCCTTTTCATGACACGTTAAACAAACAAAGCTGACGCTCTGTTTCTTGGACTGGTTGAAGTTCTTCTTTTTCTTCCCTTTTTTGCGAACTTTTGATACCGGTGAGATCGTGAATCACCCTTTCTAAATATATTCTTGTGGTTTGGCACAAGGCTACCTTTATTTCTAGTTTTCCATTCTCAAGGCAGACTTCTCCCTTGTACTCATAGTAACACTGACACCTTGGACAAACGAGAGGATCTTTTTTTCCACTGGCTACAATTCTTTCACGCCACGTCTGACGACGTAGGGTTTTTTTCACTTTTACCATCCATCGTTTTTTTTGTTGCCAGGCAGATAACACCTTTTTACTTTGATTCTTTGATCTTCTGGAATACATACCATAGTGACGAATTGTTTTAAATTGTTCATCCGGTATATGACGAATTAAACGTGAAATAAATTCTTCCACGCTTACTGTCTCCATCTTTTCTTTTCCATCTGTTTTATCTTTATATTTAAATATCACGTTTTGGCCATCATATGCCTCGATCCGATTGATCCCAATCGCAGGTCGACGAATATAACGACCAATGTAACGAAGTTGCTCTTTTAGGTTCCCTTTCTGTTTTGGGGCATGCACATAGAAGCCTTCCCCATTATTAGTGAAAGCCTTTTGCAGTCGTGCTTGAACTTGTTTCTTTTCTCTCGGCGACAATCCTTTACGGATGAATTTCAAAACAACGGTCTGCCATTGTTTACGAAGCATCGCAAACGGCAAAAAATCGTACTGTTTCCATTCCCCTTTCTTGGTTAAACCACCCATAGTCACCAGCATATGAACATGAGGATTAAAATTCACTCTTGAACCAAACGTATGGAGTCCGGCAATTATTCCCGGGGTCACCTTTGCTTTCTTTTGAAAGAAGTCTATTAATAATTTTGCAGCTGCGTCCATTAAATCTTTTAACAAATGTCGATGTAATAGAAATACATCTCTTAACCCCTCATCGATCGTAAAGATTACATGACGGTGATTTACCTGTAGAACATCCTCTGTTAATAAACGGCTCCATTCTTCACTTTCACCTACAGAGCACGTTGTACAAAAACGGCCTTTACACCGTTAAGGAACTTTCCGAACGTCATGGCAGCCTTCACAAACAAAGAGCTTAAAACCTTTTTTGGGATTTCCGCAATCGCGAAATTTCTCTACTTCTTTTATGACGATAGGCCTGATTTTTCTTTTATATTTATTTTTGAATTTCTCCCAATGTTGATTTTCATCAAAGAAAATGCGTTTTAAAATATTGTTTTCCATACAAAAAAAAAAACACAGTATCAAGGACTGTGGTGGAAAAAAATTATATACTTTCTTATCTTTCAAAAAACCCCTCCGCACTAAGCGAAGGGGATCAAAATTATCTAACTTCCACCCAGCCGTTTTTAATGGCAACTACCACAGCCTGGGTACGGTCGTTTACATTCATTTTTTGAAGGATATTGCTTACATGGTTTTTAACTGTTTTTTCACTAATATAAAGTGCTTCACCAATTCCGCGGTTGCTTTTTCCGTCGGCAAGCATTTGCAGCACTTCACATTCACGGCGCGTCAACAAGTGAAGCGGACGGCGAATTTCAATACCACGAAGCCCTGATGAAACTGCCTCTTCACCACTGGCAAGTAAGCGGCGATATTCATTAACTAAATTATGAGTGACACGCGGGTGGAGATAAGATCCTCCATCAGCAACTACCTTAACTGCCTCAATAAGCGCGTCAGCATCCATTTCTTTCAGAAGATAGCCTCTTGCACCAGTTTGTAATGCATGCATTACATAGTTTTCATCATCATGAATGGAAAGAATAATTACTTTTGCATCTTGGTATTTTTCTGTAATCATTCCAGTTGCTTCTACACCATTGATTTGCGGCATATTGATGTCCATAATGACGACATCCGGCTGGTGTTCCTCTATTAAATCAAGCGCCTGGCTTCCGTCGTCACCTTCTGCCACAACCTGAAATGATTTTTCAAATTCTAGTATCCTTTTTACACCTTCACGAAATAATTGATGGTCATCTATAATGACAATTTTTGTAGCCAAAACCCTTCGCCTCCCTGTATCCTTCTAATCTTTATCTAATATCGGTATCTGGATCATGACAAGTGTGCCTGCACCCTTTTTGGAATCAATTGTAATTTGACCTTCCAATAAGTCAACGCGTTCTTTCATTCCAATTAAGCCAAAGGAATCGCTTCTTCTTTCATTCTTATCAAAACCTTTACCGTCATCTTTTACAGTGACAGTAATGGCTTCTTTACATATTTCGAGTTTCACCTGAATTTCCTTAGCCTCTGCGTGCTTCAATGCGTTTTGCACTGATTCCTGAATAAGTCTGAAAAGAGCCACCTCATATTTAGAAGGAAGACGCCGCTCCTGGCCAAGATTCTTAAAGGAAATCACTGTTTTCTTATGATATTCTTCGATCGTTTGTAAGTATTTTTTTAGTGTTGGGACAAGACCAAGATCATCCAAAGCCATCGGACGAAGATCGTAAATAATTCTTCTGACCTCATATAAAGAAGATCTGACCATTTGTTTAAAGCTACGGATTTCGCCGAGAGCTTCTTCTGGCCCTCTCTCCCGGTAAACCCGCTCAATCAAATCTGAGCGCATCATAACATTTGCGAGCATTTGAGCAGGTCCATCATGAATCTCGCGCGACAGACGCTTTCTCTCTTCCTCCTGCGCTTCAATTATCTTTAGGCCAAAGTCCTGCTTCATTTTGGCATCCTCGATTATCTCGCCCATTTGTCGTAAATCACTCATTAAATAATTCATGACAACTGATATTTGCGATACAAGATGTTCGGCTCTTTCAATCGTTTCATTAATACCCAGAAGTCTTCTTTCCAGATCATCCCGGCGGTCGCGCAGCTGTTTTTCGAGTTGACGATTCAGCGTCAAATCCATTTGCAACTTATGCGCCTTTTCATACGCGTCGCGAACTTCCGCTTCGGTGTAGTTTTTAAAATGCATGCTAACTTCCGAAAGACGCTTACGTGCAAAACGAGCCTGTGTGTCTAGATGGTCCCCCTCACTAATTGTCCTGGCGACCTGCAGCTTGACCTCTTTTAGCTCCTCTGAAATAGCTTCGAAATCCTGACGGCAATTCTCGCCAATCCTGAAAACTTCATCTTTACTGCTTCCAACTGTTTCGATCATTTTTTCTAAAATATGATCAAGAGCCTTTGTATCAAAATTCTTTAATGTCATCATGAGTCCTCCAACGGAAAAACCACTGGCTTTAACATATTTTATCGTTAATTACGGCATGTTACTATTCATATCCTGCCTAAAAACACCAAATTTCGAAAAAATCAATAAATAGTTGTATACTCATATTACTGTTTTATACCATTTAGCCTATATACACAATCGATAAACATTTACCAATCGTGCTAAAAGGACCAGGAAAGATTTTCTAATATTATTTCAAAAAATAAACTTCACGTGAGAAATTATCCATTTTATTATACCATGTTGTATATACGTCAATATTAAAAGTTTTTTACATTCGCTAAAATTTTCACCTTTTCGACATTTTAAAATAAGTGGATTAGACATGAAGGGAGAGACAAACGGATGCTAGCCTCTTACTATACTGTAAAAGAGTATGGAGAACATGAAATCATTATTGAAAAATCAAGATTCATTACACATGTTTCCAGGGCGGAAACAGAGGAACAAGCCCAGGAATTTATACAGACAATAAAAAAGAAGCATTCGAATGCGAATCATAATTGCTCTGCTTATTTAATCGGTGAAACTGATAACATCCAAAAGGCCAATGATGACGGAGAACCAAGCGGAACTGCAGGTGTTCCAATCCTAGAGGTATTGAAAAAAAAGCATCTTAAGGATACAGTTGTGGTAGTAACGAGATACTTTGGCGGAATAAAACTCGGGGCTGGCGGGCTTATCCGTGCCTATGGTAAGTCAGCATCTGAAGGAATTAATGCAACCGGCGTTGTGGAACGCAGGTTAATGTGCGTCATGCATGTAAAAGCAGATTACACCTGGCTTGGTAAGTTGGAGAATGAATTGAGGAATTCAATCTATCCGCTTAAAGATATTGAGTACCTGGACACCGTCCAACTCAATGTCTTTGTGGAAGATGAACAAACTGGTTCTTTTTCCGATTGGATAACAGAAATGACTAATGGACAAGGAGTAATAGAATCAGGCGAAGTACTCTACCTTGAAAAAAACGTAACACTTTAAGCCCGGCAACTGCCGGGCTTTATCTATTTTTATCCAGCCTCAGGATACGGATTATTTTTAGTAATGGTTTATAGTCTTTACCAACAAGATCAATTTTTTCAGCAAAAAGTTCGATCAGCAAAACTAAAGTTCCAATTAATAAAAACGAACCCTTAAAATTAAGCTGTGATAATGCAACTGCTGATATAGAAAAAAGTGCAGAAAGCCCATAGATAATTAACACAGTCTGGCGATGGGAATAGCCCAGGCGCAATATGCAATGGTGTAAATGAGATTTATCAGGCGTTGTAAGTGGTTGACTGTTAATCAGCCTTCTCACAATTGCAAAAATCGTATCGGAAATCGGCACACCAAGAATAATTACCGGCACTACAAAAGAAATAAAGGTAATATTTTTAAATCCGAGTAAGGATAACACAGATATTATATACCCTAAAAAAAGGGCCCCTGTATCACCCATAAAAATTCGGGCTGGGTGGAAATTAAAAACAAGAAATCCCAAGGTACTTGCTACTACGATTACACTTATAGTAAATACGAAGATGTTACCCTGCAAAAGTGCAATTCCTGCTATCGTTGACAAGGCAATAGAAGAAACACCTGCTGCCAGTCCATCCAACCCATCAATAAGGTTTATTGCATTTGTTATCCCTATAATCCAAATGATTGTAAAAGGAATACTTAAAAAGCCAAATTCGAAATGTCCGCCAAATGGCAAATTAATAAATACAACATGCAGACCCCCGATTAGAACAACAATCAGACTTGCTACAAGCTGACCGAGCAGCTTTAACTTAGCCGAAATTTGAAAAACATCATCTAATACACCAGTAATAATAATAATACTACTTCCTGCTAAAATAGGCATATAATACCAATTTTGTGGCTTTGTAAGCATTACTCCAACTACAAAGCTTACATATATCGCTAATCCCCCTAGCCTCGGCATCAGATGATGATGAACTTTTCTCTGGTTTGGTTTATCAGTCGCACCAATTTTGAAAGCAAGTTTTTTGATCATTGGTGTAATAAAAATGGATAACAAGAAACACACTACCAAGGTAAGAATGATCATATTATTCCTCCTTCGCATTATTTTGTCCCATTTAGCTTTTACAGAAACCTTCAAAAAACAGGGAAAAAATAGAACAGTTTCCAAGTTCAATCGTTGTTTCATTTTGATTTTCATTCGCATAAAATAAATAGAAAAAACTAAGATAAAATTATAAAAATAAATTAAATCACTTTTTTACATAATAAAAAGAACCCCAAAAATCCCCCGGGGTTCTAGTAAACTATTAATATCTGTCTTTTGCATTTGCAGGATTCAAGCCTTTTACAAAATTCAGCAATGGTCTATAATTCTCTCCGACTAGCCCAATTTTTTCGACAAAAATTTCGATTAAAATAAGCAGAGCGACAATAACAATCAGGGAACCTGATACAGTAGCCTGAGAGAAGATAAAGGCGGCAAGCCCAAACATCGCACTCATTGCGTAGATTAATAGCACTGTTTGTTTGTGTGAGAAACCTGCTTTCAAAAGGCAGTGGTGAAGATGTGATTTATCAGGTGCTGAAAGTGGCTTCTTATTTACCAGGCGCCGAATAATCGCAAAGAACGTATCGGAAAGAGGTACACCTAATATGATAACAGGAACCAGCAAAGATATAAATGTTACATTTTTATAACCAAGAAGGGCTAGCACACTTATCATAAAACCAAGGAATAAAGCCCCTGTATCACCCATAAAAATTTTGGCTGGGTGGAAGTTGTAAAGCAAGAATCCCAACGTGCTAGCTGCAAGGATTAAAGCCATTGCCAAAACATACATATTTCCCATCATTAGCGCCATCCCAGCTATAGTAAATAATGCAATTGTTGATACACCCGCTGCCAAGCCATCGAGTCCATCAATTAGGTTAATTGCATTGGTTACACCAACAATCCAAATCATAGTGATTGGGATGCTCATGATACCAAAATCAATACGGCCGCCAAATGGCAAATTAATAAATTCGATATTAATTTCTCCCATAAATACAACAATGAACGCGGCTGCTATTTGCCCAGCCAGTTTAACCTTAGGTGATATTTCCTTTACGTCATCAATTATCCCAGTCAAAATAATTATTAGACTCCCTAAGACAATTGGCATGTGGTATTCACTCAAAGGCTTTATCATAAAAATACCGATCAGAAAACTTATATATATAGCCAGGCCACCAAGTCTTGGCATTATTCTCTGATGTACTTTTCTTTTATTCGGTTTGTCAGTGGCACCAATTTTGAAAGCAAGTTTTTTTACTAATGGTGTCAGGAGTATTGCGGCAAAGAAACAAGTGACAAGGGTAATATAGAACATAGACGCCTCCATGATTATGTTTCCTGTCTGTTAACTCTCAGGATTTATATATTTTTGAAACATAAGATTAACATAGATTCATATGACAATAAACTACATCTTTATGGATTATAGCATACTATCTTATAGAATAAAACACTAAGAAAACATATTTGATGTCTCTAATGTGTCTGCCTTTGCAGTATAAATGATGAATCTTAACTTTCTATTAATTTGACGAAAAACCTCAATAAATGTTTCGCTTTCTTCTCAATTTTTATGGTGGTACTGACTTTATACCCGGTAGAAATCAATTTATACATAAGAATACAAACTTAACGATTTAGGTAGAATTTACCAACATTGGTTTAAGGAACCTCATAAACATGTGTCAAAATAAAAAGCCATCGAGATGTATTCTCGACAGCTTTTCTTAATTAGCGTTTTGACTCTTCCAGATACGCAGCAAGTGCCTCTTTCCAGTCACGCAGAGGCGTAAAGCCTTGCTCTGTAATTTTCTTCTTACTAAGGACTGAATACTTAGGTCTTGCAGCGGGTCTTGGGAATTTGTCGGATGTTAAAGGATTCACTTTAACATCCAAACCTGCCTGTTTAAAAATTTCAACAGCAAACTCATACCATGAACAAATTCCTTCGTTAGAAGCATGATAAACTCCATAATTCTCGGATTCAATTAATTCAACAATAAATGCCGCAAGGTCTACCGTATAGGTAGGAGAGCCAACCTGATCATGGACAACCCCTACCTCGCCACGTTCTTCTCCAAGGCGAAGCATTGTTTTAACGAAGTTATTTCCATAAATGCCATATACCCAGGCAGTACGGACGATAAAGAACTCATCAAGATTCTTTTTAAGCAGTTCCTCGCCAGCCAATTTTGTGCGGCCATAGGCTCCTAGAGGGCTTGTTGGATGATCCACTTCATACGGCTCTTTCGCATTGCCGTCAAACACATAATCCGTACTTACGTATAAAAGCTTGGCACCTACTTTTTTGGCTGCTTTAGCTAAGTATTCCGTTCCAAGTGCATTTACCTTATAAGCATTGTCCTCGTCTTCCTCAGCCTTGTCGACATTAGTATAAGCTGCACAATGAAGGATGGCATCAGGACGAACATCTTCAATAAAAGCAATAGCTGCTTCTTCATTTGTAATATCGAGCTGTTCACGCCCCGCTCCAATTCCTTCATGACCTTTTCTTTCAAGTTCCTTAAGTACATCCTGGCCCAATTGTCCGGCAGCACCTGTTACGACAACCTTCATTATTCTACCTCTTTCAGTCTGGAACCGTACTGTTTCTTGAAGTAATCCTGATAATCACCGGAAATAATATTTTTCCACCAATCCTGATTTTCCAAGTACCAATTGATTGTCTGTTCGATACCCGTTTCAAAATTGTATTTAGGTTTCCAACCAAGCTCTTCACGAAGCTTCGTTGCATCAATAGCATAACGGCGGTCATGGCCTGGACGGTCTGTTACGTATTTAATAAGAGATTCCGGCTTACCAAGTTGTTTAAGGATTGTTTTAACTATATCAATGTTAGTACGCTCATTGTTTCCGCCAACGTTGTAAACTTCACCATCACGGCCTTTGTGTAAAACAAGGTCAATTGCCTGGCAATGGTCTTCAACATGGAGCCAGTCACGAACGTTTAAGCCATCGCCATACACTGGGAGCTCTTTATCATTCAAAGCGTTAATGATCATTAACGGAATCAACTTCTCTGGGAAATGATAAGGGCCATAATTATTTGAACAGCGAGTAATATTAACCGGCAGTCCAAAAGTTTCATTATAAGCACGGACAAGAAGGTCTCCACCTGCTTTACTTGCACTGTACGGGCTGTTTGGAGCCAGTGGTGTTTCTTCAGTAAAATAACCAGTTTCCCCCAGTGTTCCATAAACTTCGTCAGTTGAAACCTGAAGGTATTTTTTAACGTTAATGTTTTTTGCTGCGTCTAGAAGTACCTGGGTTCCAAGAACATTGGTACGGACGAAAACATCCGGATTTGTAATGCTTCTGTCAACATGGGACTCGGCAGCGAAGTTGATGACATAATCAAATTTTTCAGTTTCAAATAAATTGCTAATGAAATCGCGATCAGCAAGATCGCCTTTCACAAAACGGTAATTAGGCTGGTCCTCGATGTCCTTTAAGTTCTCAAGGTTACCGGCGTAGGTCAGCAAATCAAGATTGACTACTTCATATTGCGAATACTTATTAACCATATAGCGAACGAAGTTGCTTCCGATAAAACCTGCTCCGCCCGTTACTAATAATTTTGTGTCCATAATTTCCTCCTATTTTTCAAAAACAAAATTTAGGTGAGTTGCTTCGGTAAGAGTTGGATTCTTTGTATCCTTTTCAGAAAGAACTGGGCTATCGGTTGGCCATTCTATGCCCAGGTCTGGGTCATTCCAAAGAATACCTCCATCGTGTTCTGGAGAATAATATTCATCAACTTTATAAGCAACAGTGCTGTCAGGCACTAATGTACAAAAACCGTGTGCAAAACCCTTTGGAACTAAAAGCTGGCGCTTGTTATACTCACTCAAAATAACGCCAACCCACTGTCCGTATGTAGGTGAACCTTGGCGGATATCAACCGCTACGTCATAAATAGCTCCTGTTATACAGCGGACAAGTTTAGTCTGAGCTTTAGGATTTAGTTGAAAATGGAGCCCACGCAAGGTTCCTACAGCTGCAGACAAGGACTGATTATCCTGTACAAAATCATATTTAAGACCCAGTGAATCAAATAATTCCTTATTATAGCTTTCCATAAAATAGCCGCGATGGTCCCCAAAGGACTTAGGCTCTAGAATTTTTACTCCCGGCAGCTTAGTATCCGTTACTTTCATGCTTCTAACCTCACTTAAAGATTATTTTCCCTGACTTGCTATTTTCACCAAGTATTGACCGTACTGGTTTTTCATTAAAGGCTTAGCAAGCTCAAGAAGCTTTTCTTTTGAGATATAACCCATTTTATAAGCAATTTCCTCAAGACAGGCAATCTTAAGAGATTGTCTTTTTTCTACTGTTTCAATAAACTGTGAAGCTTCGAGCAAGGAGGCATGTGTACCGGTATCCAGCCACGCATAGCCGCGTCCAAGCAGTTCAACGTTTAGTTCGCCTGATTCCAGGTATGCTTTATTCACATCTGTAATTTCTAATTCTCCACGCGAAGATGGTTTAATGTTTTTGGCAATTTCCACAACGCGATTGTCATAAAAATATAAACCAGTAACGGCGTAATTTGATTTTGGATCCACAGGCTTTTCTTCTATAGAAACTGCTCTTCCGTTTTCATCAAATTCAACAACGCCAAAACGCTCAGGATCATTTACATAATAACCAAACACAGATGCACCGGTTTCACGTGCAGCAGCCCTTCTCAATAAATCTGTCAAGCCATGTCCATAGAAGATGTTGTCTCCTAGGACTAGTGCAACGTTATCATCTCCGATAAATTCTTCACCGAGAATGAAAGCCTGCGCAAGGCCTCCAGGATCTGGCTGGACTTTATAAGAAAAGTTTATTCCCAGATCCGATCCATCTCCTAAGATTTGTTCAAAACGGCCAATGTCTTCAGGTGTAGATATAATCAAAATGTCTTTTATACCCGCTAGCATTAAAACAGATAATGGATAATAAATCATTGGTTTATCATAGACCGGTAATAACTGTTTTGAAACAACTTTAGTTAGGGGATATAGTCTAGTACCGCTTCCTCCAGCAAGGATTATTCCTTTCACAAATCCCACTCCTTTTACAAATCAATATTTAGTTAGTATAGCAAAAATTTTATACACTTCGATTCCCTATTATAGAGGTAAATACTTAAAAAGAAAATCGAAGTCAAAGCTTATATAGTTTTTCCTTATAAAAAATACCACAAAGGAGAATGATCAAACAACTAACAGTTACCCTTTGGCTGAGTGCAGCAGCGCACTTAGTGTGCCAATCCGTCCCTTTAGCTGTTGGGCCAGTGACCTTTTTTTCATTCCGGTTACATTTCCTCCGTGTCTCACATACTTCATTAATGGCTCTTCAACAAAAGCGATTTTCTTCTTCCTATAAATACATACAAGCGCTATCCATTGATCATGCATCTCAATGGTTTCCGGGAAGGGAAGAATAGCGGGAAGCAATTCTCTTTTAAAAGCCATCATGCAGCCAGTGAAGGCATTTTTCAATATATTCCCCGGAATTCCCTGCCTGATGTTGTTTCTATTAAAGTGGTTCCATGAAGGATCGACTACCTGTAAATCCCCATCAACCACTGATGCGTCATGGACCACCAAATCTGCTTCCTTTTCTATGAAAGCCTTCTTTACCCGCTCCACTTTTATATCTTCCCAGACATCGTCCTGGTCACAAAGAAATATAATATCCCCTTTTGCTAAAGAAATTGCTTTTTCAAAACTTTTTATAACACCTAAGTTTTGCATATTAATATGGACTTCTACTTTATTTCCATATGTCTCCTTAATTAATTCAGGAGTTCCATCCCCAGAACCATCATCTACTACGATAACTTGATCATCCTTATCTAACTGTTTTAAAACGGAGTCAAGTTGGCGGCGAATAAAATGGCTTCCGTTATAAGTGGCCATACAAACTGATAACCTCATTATAAAAATCCTTTCTATTTTGAAAAAAGCTTACTGAGTGTGTAGAAAGCAATTCGTTTATCTTTTACGGTTAGAACTTGTTTAGCAAATCGGAAAGCTAGGTTTCTTTTAAATAATTGATACATGCTTTTTTTATAATTACGATAGAATCTTAATTCTGAATCCAATATACTTTTGTAACGTTGGAATGATACCCTTTTATAATCCATTACTGACAGCTCATGATCTAACGAAACGTTTAAAAGCCTTACTTTAAAGCCCTGTTGGTAAATTACATGAAAAAGCCAATGATCCAAGAAATCAAGTTGGAACTCTTCATTAAATCCACCTATTCTGTTTAAAAAACTCACTGAAATAAGCGCCCCGGAGTTAATTGCCATGACAGGCTTATCCTGAATTCCTTCATTTGGCTTATCCCCTTTTATTAATCGGATCCCGTCTGAGTAAACGGGGGATATCATAATATCTTCACTATAAATCTTCGGAACAACGGCTGCTATGTCTTTATTAATATCATTTAAATTACTAACATGGTTAATGACGTGGTTAAAATAATCATTGGTAATAACAGTATCATGGTCCAGAAGGAGAAGCCATTCACTGCCATTTTCATTTGCAGCTGATAAGGCAAAATTATACGCTGCCGCTATTCCAAGATTCCGCTCATCATGAATATACCTTATATCCATTTTGTATCTATTACCATCAAAAGCCTGAATTTCAGGACTGTTATCATAGATGATGAATTGAAAATCATCATTATATTTTTCCGTCGACAGCACAGTAGTTTTTAAACTATTAAATGTCTTACTTTCTTCTATCTTTTGCTTGTACAATACCATTACAACTGTTGTTTTCATAAATAAGTTATCCCTCAATTAGACTGGAGTCTTTTCTTCTTTGAGAAAGGATTAATAAAACAAGAAAAAAGCTGATTCCGATTGGATTGTTAATAAACGGATTAATATTTGTAAGTAATAACACTCCCATAAAAGCTGCCATAAGGGAAATTTCCAGGTGGTCAACTTTTTTATCCCTTTTATAGGCTATATAATAATTGTAGAAAACTATCATGAATAAGAATACCCATATTCCCAATCCAATAAGTCCCTGTTCAACTAAAATGTCCAAGAAACTCATTTCAATACCATCGATTCTTCCTGCGATTTCAGTCCCATACCCGCTTCCCACTACAAAATTCTGTGGACTTTTCAACAATATATCTTTCGAACCAACGATAAACTTTACCCGCTCATTCACACTTACATCGTTAACTTCTTTTTTTACTTTAGCTTCTTGTTGGTTGGTCGGATCTCCTTGACCCGCAGGCTGCTGTACTACAACTTCCTCCTGAAATCTTTCAAGTGTCATATATTTAAATAAAAATGGTACAGCAATTAAAATGACTAAAAGGATCGCGGCTTTCTTTAAATATTTCTTAGAATGAATAATACGATTAAATTTATTAGAAATTCCTTTTACTGAGTCTGAAATGACTTTCCCATCTAAAAGGATAATCATAAGCATACTTAACATAAATGCCAGTAAAAAACCCCTGGTTTCCGACCAAAGAACTGAGATAGAACCAAATATAACAAGAAGCACATCAAGCTTTGAAAACTTTTTATTTAAAACGTCATTCAAAGAAATAATCAGCCCAATTAACACAAATAAATGACTCTTATAAAAGACACTATTACTTGGCCTGAAAAATAAATCGTGATTCATGACTTTGTTCATAAAATGGTAAAACGGCTCAAAATTAGAACTAAAAATTGTTTTCCCGAGCAAACTCACCACAATGGTAAAGATCGCTACAGCGAGGGCACTGTATTTCAATATTTTTATAATACGAGTTTTGGAAAATCTTTCATCAGCGATGTAATAAGCTAAAGGGAAATAAACCAGGAAAAATGACACTCTAAAAAAATCAGTTGCAATGACTGAAATTGCGTGCCCATTGATTAAACCAATAATTGCGCTTATAACAAACCAAAACAATAAAATGTAAATTCCTATGGTTACAGGTGTAAATCTTATAAAGGTATTTATATTTTTATCTAAATAGGATTTATGTTTTATTATTCGCCACACAAGTGCTAATATAAGTCCCAAAAATAGTACCTGACGAATTGATAATATCCCGAAATCAATTAGCCTTCCTCCACCACCCACAAAAAGTTCAACCAGAAAAACTGTCATCAATATTCTTTCGAATTTATTCACAAAATAAGCCCCTCTCCCTAATTCTCTTTGATATAAATAGATTTAAAAACCACAGGTCAATACCAAATCAATAAAGCTTCCAACCCCATTTATCAAAAAATTTATACAAAGACTGCACAAAAATTTTAAATAGCTTGGAATTCTTATGCGCACCACGTTCATAATAATGGACAACCTTTGCATATGGAGTATATACTACTTTTTTTCTTCTTTTATTAAATTCAAGGCACAAGTCAGTATCCTCGAAATACATAAAATACCGCTCATCAAATCCATTTACTTCCTTAAAATCCTCTCCACGTAAAAGCATAAAACATCCTGATCCCATTTTCACATCAACATCTCTGTCATCTGGAAGTTCCCTACATTCATAGGAAGTTAGACGTTTATCAAACAATTTTTTAATAAATTGAAAAGGAATAAAACGCAACGCATAATCAAAAACTGTAACCCTATTCCGAATTAAATGCTGTGTAGTTCCATCAAAGTTTAATACCTTTGGCAAAAGTAAAGAAATACTCTTATCGTTTTCCATTTTATCTAACATCCCTAATAGAGTTTCTCTTTCTAACATGATATCTGGATTGAACACAAGAAAATACTCTTCAGAAGCGTTAAGAAGGTTATAATTATGGCCAAAACCAAAACCGTTATTTTCAGGATAAAATGTTATGTCGGCGAAATCCTCATATTCCTTTAAATGTTTTTTATAGTCTTCATTTGAATTATTATCAAAAATAACAAAGCGAAAATTCGGAAGTCCTGCAAATTGCTTTTTTAAATTATCTAGAACATCGAAAATATGTTTACTATTATAAGTCACGATACTGATTGCTACGGTCGCTCTAGTCAAATTCCACACACACTTTCCGTTTAATTGTTTAAGGTATAGGACCTTTTCTAGTATTATTTACATTGAATCACTAAATGGGAGAAATTATTCAAAAAAATTTTATTAAGGGATTAATATTCGTAGGATTTCCCATGTCCGACATAAAATTCGTTTTTTATCAACGTAATTTTACCCCTTTTTACGAAGATTAATTATATCATTTTTTTAAGTGTCTTATAAGCCATATATATGTCGAATGCTGTATAATTTGTTTCCAATTTATCGTTTTTGGTTGATATTATTACTGTTCACCATTATAATTTTTGATATCTGCTGAAAGAAATTTCAGCATAATTACCTTAAAAAAGGAGTTCTTTGATTGAATACTAGATTAAGTAGGAAAGGAAAAAGAAAGAGAAAACTTAGAGTTTTTCGGGTCTTCTTTCTTGCATTATTCATAGCAATTATTGGTGCTGGAATCTACTTTTATAATATATATTCGGATGTTGCTGGTGCTGTAAATAAAATGAATAATTCTTTTGATCTCAAGGTGTCAAAAAAACGCAGTGAAAAAGTTGAATTTCATCGAAAGGATCCTATCTCTATTCTTCTTGTTGGTGTTGATGAAAGAAAGGGCGACTCAGGGAGAACGGATTCAATGATTATCGCCACGATTAATCCGGAAACTAAATCAACTAAACTACTAAGCATCCCACGTGACACACGGACCAAACTTGTTAACAATAGTAATTCTAAAAAAGATCGAATCAGTAAAATAAATGCTGCCTATGCATACGGCGGCATAGAAGAGACAATTGACACTGTAGAAAACTTCTTGAATATTCCTATTGATTATTATGCTCAAATAAATATGGAAGGGTTCAAGGATATAGTAAACGCAGTTGGCGGTATTGATGTAAACAATAAATATAAATTTGAACTGGATGGTGTAACCCTAAAACCGGGAGAACAGCATTTAAACGGTGAAAAGGCCTTGCAATATGCTCGTATGAGACATCAGGATCCTCTAGGCGACTTCGGCCGCCAGGAAAGACAAAAAGAGGTTATCATAAAAGTTGTCGACAAAGGAAAGAAATTTAATTCTTTAGTACACTACAAAAAAATATTAAATGCTCTTGAAGATAATATCAAAACGAATCTAAGTCTTGATGACATGATAGGAATTCAATCGAATTATAAAGTTGCAGCCAACAACATTGAAAAAATGGAAGTCAAGGGTGAAGGAGAATCAATTCCTGACGATGGCTGGTATTATATAGTTACTAATGAAACCAGACAAGAATTATCTGATAAACTCCGAAAGCATTTAGGTTTACCAGAGGAAAAAGTATCTCCGATTTATACAGGTGAATAAGCTAAAAAGCTTGCAGATATCTAAAACCTTTTAGATAAGTCTGCAGGCTTTTTTTCTTATGAATAAATTGATTATCAACTTAAAAAGATGTTTCACAGACTAAAAAACTCGCAAAAAAAAGACCATTTCAAAATTAGACTGAAATGGTTTAAGAAATACGCTAATTAAACTGTTGTGGCTGCACTCAGAAAGGATTATTGGTGTTCTTCGAGTTTATTTGCCATAAAATTAATTAGACTTTCTCTAAGATCTTCTCTCTCAAGAGCAAATTCGATAGTTGTTTCAATAAATCCCAGCTTTTCACCAACATCATATCTTTTACCCTCAAATTCATATGCAAATACTCTTTGAATTTGATTAAGTTTCTGTATGGCATCGGTTAATTGTATTTCTCCGCCTGCGCCAATTTCCTGATTTTCTAAAAACATAAAGATCTCCGGAGTGAAAACATATCTTCCTATAATAGCTAAATCAGAAGGAGCAGTTCCCAGTTTAGGCTTTTCTACAAAGTTCCTAACTTGAAAAGAACGGCCTTCCTGACCAATCGGATCGATGATACCATACCTGTCTGTTTCTTCACTAGGTACTCTCTTCACCCCAATAACTGATGCATGTGTCCGTTCAAACTCATCAGTTAATTGTTTTAGGCATGGTGTTTCAGCTCTAACGATATCATCTCCCAAAAGAACCGCAAAAGGTTCATTTCCAATGAAGTTTCTTGCACACCAAACTGCATGTCCAAGTCCCTTTGGCTCTTTTTGACGAATATAGTGGATATCCACCATGTTAGAAATCTTTCGGACTTTTTCCAACAATTCATATTTCTCTTTATCAAGAAGATTTTGCTCTAACTCAAAAGCATGGTCAAAGTGGTCTTCTATTGCTCGCTTGCCTTTTCCCGTCACTATTATAATATCCTCAATGCCTGATTCTATGGCCTCTTCTACTATATATTGAATAGTTGGTTTATCTACTATTGGAAGCATTTCTTTTGGCATCGCTTTTGTAGCAGGAAGGAAACGTGTACCCAGTCCAGCTGCAGGAATAATAGCCTTTTTTACTTTTTTCACATCATATCTTCCTTTCAAAACTATTTGTAACCCGGCAAAAAATTTATTCTGTTCCAATTAAGTCGCCTCATTGGTGCTTAAATTAATTAAGTTAATGTATTTACCTACTCATAACCATTATAGCTATTAAATTAAAGCAATTAAAATACGTAGTATTTTTAATGTTATAATTTCAGTACTTTTTTCAGCTTCTTTTTGATTAAGATAAATTTAAATTCTTTTTGGAGTTGTTTATAGAGAGATGGAGAGTGTTTTTGCGTCCATTTATAAACATATTCAAAATCTTCCTTTTTCTTAGCCGAGTTATAAAAAAAGTAAGATACTGTAGTATAAACATTGTACGTAAACCATTCATCCATATCTTTTGTATTGAAACCGTATTGTTCAACCGCCATCTTTTTCAACGTTAATTTCTCATCTAGATTTTCTACTAAGAATTCCTTACTTAGGTGGAAAGTTATATTATTACCATGAATTCTATAAACCCCAACTATGCTATCAAGAAAGCCCGCATTTCCTATTAACAAAGCGCGTAAATAAATGGAGGCATCATTAACCATTTTCATGTTTAATATACCCATTTCGATTAGCGAACTCCTTTTAAAGATTGTGGTCAATGTTGAAACAGGCTTTGGAAAATCCTGCTTTTCAAAGTTCAATAAATACTCGTACTTATTAGTAATTTCCTTAAGTCCCAATTTAGATATCTTTAACTGCTCTTTGCTGGAGTACTCCAGAAATACATTTGCCGCTACAAAAGAAATATCTGGATGTTGGATATGAAAATCAACTGCTTTTGTTAAGTAATTCATATCCACTAAATAATCATCGTCATCTAAAAATAAAGTATATTCCCCATCAGCAAATGATTCAAATGCTTCCCGACGATTATTTCCGGGCCCGCAATTCTTTTCTTTTCTAATATAAATTACACGTGACTCTTTTTCGAATTTTTCTTTCATTAGTTCATCTGTACCATCTGATGAATTATCATCTATAACGATAATTTCTTTATTTGGATAATTTTGTTCCAATATACTGTTTATCGCTTGATAGAGATAATCTTTTCTATTATATGTAGTAATTATTATACTGATTTTTGGATATGAATTAACAAAAGTTACATGTTTTTCAGCATCTTCTCTTAAATTACTTATTACTTCTTCAACTTCAATAGAGGAAAAACCAAATTGCTTTTTCAGAAAGAAACTAAGTACCTTTTCCGAGGTATTTCCTTCGATAATTTCAAAAGCAAGCTTCAATAAAGTTTCTAAATTTTCTTTTTCATTTTGATTATGGCTATTTTTAAGAATTCCCTTCACTAATTCCTTAAGATCACCATACTCGATTGTTTGTCTCTGTTGGCCTTTTTTATATTCAATTATAGAATTTAAAAGTGCATAACATTTACTATTTTTAAAACTCTCATTCTTACTCATTAACAATCCTCCTACTGATTTTGTAATTTCTTTTTGCTTCTATTTAAACGAGCTTTGAGATGTTCTTTAGCATAATGGTAGACTTTCTGTTCCATTAGAGAACCTGCAGTGAAATAAATCAGGAAAGTCATGACGGTTAAGAAAAAGGCAACACCAAAAACTGTTATATAGGATCCTGGATTTATATTAATAAATTCTGAAGTAAAAATAATAATAATAAAAACACAGGTATATACTAGCCATCTTTTTACGGTCTTTAATGGGCTGCGCCCTATTATATTTTTATTTGAATAGATAATAATATCAGTTGAACGGTACAACACTGCAAATAATGTACCAAGAAGCACCCCATAAATCCCCAATAATTTCACAAAGATTAAAGAAAACACAAGGTTAATCGCGGACTCTAAAATAGAACGATACTGTGTCTTTTTAAAGTGTCCAGCTATATTAATTGCATTATTCCCCGCGGATCGAGGATAAATTAATAATTTAATCGAAACAAATAATATTGGCAGCCATTTATCAATGTAATTAATATCATCAATACCAGCTGTATATATTTTCATGAATGGAAGAACCAAGAGATAGGTAACGGTAAATAAAGAAAAGGCAAATGCCATAAAATATACTTCATAAGCATCATATAATTTCAAAAACTTCTCTTTGCTATCATGAAAACTCTGTCCAAGAACAAATGTAATACTGCTGCTAACAGTATTAATTATGTTATCTATTATACTAAACAGCATATTATACATAACATATACGCTTACTACCTTTAAGTTTGTGAAAACAGTAAGGATAAGAACATCTGTATTGCTAAATATTAAAGAAGAAAATTGATGTACTAATGCAGAGTTTTTCTGAGATATTGATTTGAAATTAGGCTTTACCGAAAGGTCTAGCCATTTATAGTGCCTGTTCATATAAATTTGAAAAATAATAATTTGAACTAATGACAAAATAAAAAAAGAAGCTTGAACAATAATTAAGTTATATCCGAGCATTAACAACGCAATTTTTGCACCATTGCTTAATATATTTATTAGGGTGAGGATTGAGTTAACTACATAGCTTTTTCCCTCAGCAGTAAGAAGGATTCTATATTTACCTTGAAAGTAAAAGTTAAACGCTCCACCCAACCCAGTGAATAAAACTACCAGTATCATCGTTGTTTTATCTATATTTGAATTTACTACAAGCGGATATATTAATGACAATACTACAACTGCAATAAAATAGATTATTCCTGTTTTTTTATAGTAGCGTGAGGTTGCCGCAATAATCTCATTTACTTCTTTTTTATCATCACTTGCTACGGGCTTATACAACGCCTGTAGCGAAGCTGCTCCTACGCCTGCCTCCAAAAGAGATAAGTATACAATCATCTGGCTAGTTGAAGTCATTAACCCGTTTGCTTCCGAACCAAATTTCAACATTAATAGCCTTGGTATAAATATCCCAAGGCCAATTGTAACTAACTGACTTCCTATTCCAATTAATATGTTTAGAAAACTTCGTTTTGCATTCATGGTTTACTCCTTATAAATAAAAGAATATTGATCAAACCATTTTCTTTGATCAATCTTCTGCACTTTCCCCAGTAGTTTAAACCTATTTGTTAATTCCAATAACTGAATCTATATATTGAAAATGGGCGATTGCTTTGTCTTTAATATCCTTCATATTATAGTTTACTTTACTATTATCGAGCAGGTGATCGGGGTTGATACCTTCCATGTCATTTAGCTCAATTAAATTAATATTTTCTAATTGTAAAAACTTTAGGGTGTTTTCAATCTTTGGATTATAATTTATTGCTATTATCTTTTGATTAAACGTAATAGACAAAATCAGCGAATGGAATCTTGTAGTTAAAAAAGAACTACACTGTGCATAATCATTTAAAAAACGCTGGATATTACCATCGTAATTTATTACTTCAATATTCTCTTTATCGCCTTCTATTTTGGATAATACCTTTTTAATAATGTTTAAATCATTAATTTCGTTTGAATTTTGAAAGCTAAAAATTTTTACTCTCGAGTTTTTTTGAAGCCTTCCTACAATATCAGCCATCTTATTTTCATAATCAATGTTTTCTTTTCCAAAATCCATAATAGAAACACCTATGCATTTCTCTTTTTCATCACTGTTATATTTCTGGTACGGTTCGGTATCGAAAGAGAACGCCATATCTGGATAGCTGTGAATATTAATGTTTTTTTCATTAAGAATGCTAAAGGATTTTTCATCCCTTACAGACATATAATTCAAATTTTTAAAAAGGTATTTATAGGCAGTCAAATAGGAGGGATTGGAATAAGGGCCAAAATTACAACCAATAATAGCCGTTTTTTTATTAAATAACTTAAAGGTACGAATCATTAAATATAGATTCAACCACTGCATCTTCCAATTTGGAGGCTGTTGAAACATAGAACCACCTATCATGATATACATATCATAACTCTTTGCATTAATAAGTGCATGCTTTCGGTTAACACGATTAATTCTTGGATTATCGATAAAATTCTTAATTCTATCCTTACTTGGAGTAATAAAATCAAAATAGGCATCAGGGTAGCGATTGATTAGTATTTCTAAGAACAAATCATCTCCAAAGTTATTGAAAAAATAAGCATCCACAGCAATCTTTTTATTATTGGTATACATTTTGTTTATTCTTCTCCCCTATTTTCCTCTTCAGGTAATTTCTTATTACAGTTATTCTACAAATACTTTTTAGTGTTTTTAGATAAAGGTACTTGTTTGCATTGGAATCGATAAATGCATTGCTTTTATCTGCAAACAATAGATATTCGGCATATCTTTTGATAATTTTTATATCTCTCAGAAGACTTTTTTTGAAATGTATCTTTTTATTCCTGTATTTTAATAAAACCTCAAGCTCATAAAATTTCATTTTTTGGATATTACTCATCGTATTAGCCTCATGGACAATAACCTTGGCTCCACTGAGGCTTTTATCAAAGCAAATGTGGCAGTCTAATAAACTTTCAATCCAAAAAACCCAGTCTTCACAGTACTCCATACCCTGAGGAAATAAAGAACATTTACTTTTCCTTAATAAAATAGAGTTAATTGGTATAGTATTTCCCACTAAAAGATTATCATACACATCTTCATTACAGTATGGCTCGAGATTGTTAATTACCTTACCGTTTTTGACATATTCTGTTGAACATTGGACTGCATCGCAAGAAGAATTGGATTTTAAAATCTTCATTCCAGATGTTAATTTATTTTCATCCAGCAGGTCATCCGCATCCAAAAATTGTATCCATTCACCTTTTGCTTTTTGTAAGCCTATATTTCTAGCATTTGATCTTCCCTTTTGATCTGTATAAAAATATTTAACTTTCTCCGAGTTAAAAGAACTCACAATTTCCTTAGTATTATCAGTGGATGCATTATCAACAATTATTATTTCGAAATTCTCATACGTTTGAGCCAAGCATGAAGCTATAGCTTGTTTAATAGTACCAGCACCATTATAAACAGGTATAATAATTGAAATATCCGGATTAAGAATAACAGTCAACTCCTAATTTTAAAGGGCCTTATCAAAACTTAATTACCCTTCTTTGTGCTTTTTATATTTTATCGTATTAAAACAAAATTGCATAATTGTATTAATTAACAAATTCATTAGTACCCTTTTATCATTCCTGAATTTTTGATGCTTATTATTTTACTTTCCTTCCAATTTTTAAGACCTTTCTCTTTTTTGAACGGCAATTAATAGGAGGACAGATTTCGGTTACTTACGTTTTTATTTTTAACATTAATATGAAGTAACTATCCTGTACTATCAAACATTTTATCAGTTTTTAGCTTGCGATAACATGACATGTATATTACTCAATTATTTTCAATTTCACTATATATGTATAAGACATATTATCAATTGGAAGTCAATTGCCACTTGCCAGATGTTAGGTTTAATTATACTATTAATTAGGTTTATATTTGCTTTTAATAGGGAGATGTAGTATGGAACTACAAACTAGCAATACGATTTCTTTTTCCAGGAAGCAACTAAACAGGAAAGAAAAACGTCCACGTTTTTGGAAAGTTCTTTTTGTAATTTGTTTAATCCTCGTCCTTACAGGAGGCGTGTTTTTATATAGTACTAATCAAGGTCTTCAGATACGCAGAATGCTTTTGGGAACTGTGCTATCGAAATATCATCCTCAATACGAGAAATATATGGAGCTTTTACTCCCAAAATCTGAAATTGAGGCAATATATAACGAGAGAAATCATCCACATACTGTTCAAACCAAAATTGATAGAAATAAGGAGAAGCTTCATCCTGCCATATCATTATCAGACAAAATTAAAGTGGACACAATAAATACAATAAATTATACAGCTAAAATTATGATTATTCCTGACCCGACAACAGTACACATTGCAAGCACAAAAATGGTAGGGAAAGGCCAGCCACTTTCAGATTTAATTAAGGATAAAAAGGGGATTGCTGGAATTAATGCGGGTGGTTTTTTAGATCCAAGCGGCAAAGGAAATGGCGGAGAAATGATAGGAATTGTAATAAGCAGCGGAAAAGTTCTTTCAGCCCCCTTGGGTGACAGAGATACCCCCTCACTTATTGGAGGATTTTTAAGCGATGGTCAATTTATTACCGGACAGTACTCAGCAAAAAAATTAATAAAGCTTGGTGTTACAGATGCAGTTAGTTTTGGACCCCAGTTAATTGTAAATGGTGAAAACATGGTAGGCCCAGCAGTTGATGGCGCATGGGGTTGGGCACCAAGGACAGCCCTCGGGCAGACTAAAGACGGAAGCATTGTTATGATTATAACAGATGGGCGTTTTTACTGGGATAAAACTCACCGGGGCGCCTCAATGTCTGATATGGCTGAAATGTTTGAGAAATACGAGGTTGTTAATGCAATTGGAATGGATGGCGGAGGTTCTACTACCATGATTAAAGATGGCCAGCTATTATTGAAGCCAGCCACTAGTACACGAGTCGGAATGCGATATTTGCCGAATGCATGGGTGGTTATTCCACATTAAAACCGTTAAAGCCCTTAATATCCCTTAATTATCCAACCATTTTATACAACGTTAGAAGTATTTTTTCATAACATCATGTGTAATATTATAACAGGCTGCCACAATATAAAGTGGCAGCCTGATTATGTTATTCAGATAACCAATCTATCATCTAACTTTAAATAATATTGGATTTACCTTCAAAAAAGAAGGAAAGGGTTTGTCCCTTTCCCAATGTATATCTAATAGAAACTAACCGCCTGGCTGGAATATTGTTTCCACCCACTAACAAACTGGCTAATTGGCCTCTTTTTGTTTTTTTGCCCATCAAGCGGGTCATTAAAATAAACATATTTGGAATCATATCCAGTTACGAGAACCGAATGTTCCTTCATAGTAATGCGAATTGCTCCCCCTTGGGGAGTATACCAGGTCTTCCAATATTGGCTGGGTACTATATTGAACCAGCTGGTATTGATAACCCATACAGGATGCCCGGCAGAAACATAATCCAATACATTATTAAAGGATTGTCCGGATAAATTAATGATACGGCCCGGCAGGTATCGGATTGCAAGCTCTGCAATAGGTTTGTTGTATACTCCAAATCCCGGTTTGCTAAAGGTAAACATATTTCCGACAAAGCCGAAGTTCGGATTTCCAAAATAATACCTGCCATTTCTATATGTATAGGGTGTAGGATCCTTTTTAATAGCAGAAGCAAGGACCATTTTGTTCGTTTTAACTCCAGCAAAGTTTAGTAGCATTGTTAAACTAGTTACTTCACAGCCTCTTGGAAGCTCAGGCATTTGCTTGATAAGCGGGGCAGAAAGAACTACTTTTCCTAATCTAGCACGAGGCACGACAACAGCCCTGCTTTTCAAGCTTGCGTTCTTGCTTGCATCGGCTGCATATAAATCAAAAATTGTCCCTTTTGCTTGTAACGGCATTTTTAAAATAAAATTCCCCTTGCTATCAGTTCTTACCACTCCATAAGTTTTGTTATTCCTTAATAAATAAACAGTAGCCAAAGCCTCTGTTCTTCCAGAAATGCAAAAGGACTTATCCGATACTGGAGAAACAACTGGCTTCAGCGGCGGAATTTTATCTAGTACCGTTACATAAACCACTCCACTGCTTCTTCCAACCCGGTCAACGATATATACAGAAATCTTGGTTCCTTCTCCTAGCGGTTTTCCATTTTCCAATATGTATTCAAAAATTCCCGAAGCTCCAATTTTCACAAAATGTCTAATATTATTATAGATAAAATATGCTGTACTATTGGGCTCAGCTTTTCCTAGAATGCTTATATCCTCATTTGAAACAGGATTAATAATAGGATTTCCAGGAGAAGGTGCAGCTTTAACAGTTATATAGACTATGCTTTTAACATTATCCTTAGTAGAAGTAACTTGAACCATAGATTGATATCTTAAATGGCTATCCGGTAAAAACTCAAATTCTCCCGTCCTACTATCTAAAGTCTTTAAAATTAATGGAACTTCATTAACACTAGCCACAATGTTGGAGCCAACTGGAACCTTCCCTTTTATAATCTGACTTTTATCATTTACCTCCCCTGAAAGGGTTGCAGGATCGTAATTTACAGTAAAAGATTGGTCTTCTAAGGTAGGCCCTTTAAAATTTAAAACTAATTCACCAGCCGAAATAGGTATATCAAAAATAGCCTGAAATTTATGTTCTTTTACATTCTCACTCTTTAGTAATTTCCCATCTCTTAATACTTCTACTGCCCCATCCTCGGCGTATATGCCTGAAATTTGTTGCGAAGTTATCTCAACATCTGTTAACAAAGAACTTTGCATATCCGCTCTAATAATTAATCCAAGACTTTTATTAAAGAATATACAGACTAAAAGCACAATAAGCAATACCATTTTTTTCATTTATATGTATTACCTCCCAAAAATATTATATTGAAGGAATTGGATATTCACAACATAGAAATTAATAAAAAATCTACTATTCTAATAAAAAAGCCCTAAAACTTTTATGTTCTTTTTTGCAGTCATCTGATAATCTAGTGATTAGATGTTAAATTTTTGTATTTAATTAAAACCGCTAACTAAAATAGATTAGTTTATTTTTCTCTCTCAGAGTTTAATTCATAAAAATATGGAGGTTTATTCAATGAGATCGCAAAAGAGAAAAAAGAAAAAATGGACTCGAATAACAGGAATTTTACTTTTAATCCTGCTTATAGCAGGTGGAGTATATGGATATTCAGTGCTTCATTCTGTTAAAAGTACAGTTGAGACAATGCACCAGCCGATTGAACGTATTGCTCCCAAGAAACGCGCCGAACCATTAACCCTTTCAACCAAGCAGCCTTTTTCTGTTCTAATGCTTGGGGTCGATGAACGTAAAGGTGATAAAGGCCGTTCTGATACTATTATTATATTGACTGTTAATCCAAATAAGCATTCTGTGAAAATGCTAAGTATACCAAGAGACACCCGTACGGAAATTGTGGGCAAGGGAAAAGAAGATAAAATTAACCATGCATATGCCTTTGGCGGTGTACCAATGTCTATGGATACCATTGAAAAATTCCTTGATATTCCAATCGACTATTATATGAAAATTAATATGGAAGGATTCAAAGACATTGTTGATGCAGTGGGAGGAGTAACCGTTAACAATGATTTGGATTTTACCCAGGACGGAATTTACTTCCCTAAAGGCAGAATCAAATTAAATGGGGAAAAAGCCTTAAGTTTTACTAGAATGAGACATGAAGACCCAAGAGGTGATTTTGGCCGTCAATTAAGACAGAGGGAAATTATACAGGCAATCATTCATGAAGGAGCAAGCGTTTCTTCCTTAGCTAATTATAACAGCATTTTAGGTGCAATTGGAAAAAATGTGAAAACCAATTTAACCTTTGATGAAATGGTTGATATTCAAAAAAACTATAAAGATGCCGCTAATAATATCGAACAGATATCTATTCAGGAAAAGGGAACAATGATTAATAAAATTTATTATGGAATTGTCGCCCCTGAAGAAAAACAAAGAATCCAGAATGAATTGAAAAAGCATTTAGAATTAAACAAATAAACAAAAGCTGTCAGGATTATCCTGACAGCTTTTGTTTATGCTGCGTGTATTTATTTTGTTATGCCTGTTAAGAGAAAATGTATTAAGTATTTCCTTAAGTAACGCCAGAGAATTGTCGAACCGCAGACTCTCTTACTCTAATACCTAAAGAAAAGGAAATTTCACAAAAAATTCATAGGAATAAATTCATAAACGAAGAGATATAGAAGTTTTTTCCTTAAATTATAGTGTCTCGAAATCCCCTGCTACCATAGCAAAAACAATGATACCCATTGTTTTCTGTCCATCATTTCCATTTTTAATATCATATTGATTCCAAAATAAAAATACCCACTACCAGAGCAATGGGTGCTTATATAAATTATGGAGGAGATACATAAAAGTATATAAGGATGAGCTTACTTAGTTAAATATCCGGCTTTAATATCTTTCGACAACACAGAAGACCTAAAACAAGTAGGGTCAGTCCTATTTAATCAAACGTTTGATTAACTAATTTTCGGCAAAAAGAGCTAAATTAGATATGTTTTTTATTTTATGCCAGTTAGCTGAGTCAAATAAAGCAGCCCAACTGCTTTTTCTAAATGGTAAGAAGATTTAGCCTTCAACTTTGCTTTGAGCTTTTCACAAAGAGCGCCCTTAACTAGAGCGTTATTGTACCTATGTAAAAATAAGTGATAATGATACATATATTTTGCAGCACTATTCAATTACATTAACCTCCTTTTAATCACATAAACAGATCCAACTTTCAACTGGTTCAAAGTCAGTTTTTGGGCAAAAGAGCTTTTAATAAAGTGCTATTTTATAAATTTGTTTTATTAGCCGCATTAAAACAACAAACTAATTTTAGTCTTGCAATTATTATTTTTTTTATTAAAAAAATACCCCGCTATATTATTATAGGTTTTCACCAACCTTGGTTTTCAGTTGAAATAAAGGTGGGTTAGAGTATTTACTATTGATAAAAAAAGTCGAATTTTGTTACAATTAAGTTAAATCTAATAATTATATATTATGGAAGGAAAAGACTATGCCAGCTTCTAATCGTATCCCCTGGATTGATGCCTGCAAGGGAATAGGTATTTTTTTAGTTATCATAGGCCATTCCACCCTTACAGCCATACCCAGATCACAAATTTTTGCATTTCATATGCCTTTGTTTTTTTTCTTATCAGGTTTCCTATTTTCACCCAAAAACAATTTTAAAGAATTTGCATTAAACAAGGTAAAAACTTTGTTAATTCCTTATTTCTCATTTGCTGTCATTTCATTATTGATATATTCACATTACACAGCCACTCCTATAGACCTCTATAGATTTATCGAGTCTACAGTAAGTTCAAAAAGAAATTATATTTATTACAACGTACCATTATGGTTTTTAACCTCATTGTTTACAATAGAAATACTATTCTATTTTATCACTAAGTTAGTTAGAAATAAGTTTGCTATATTAGGAGTGGCTCTATCCCTTGGTTTCTTTGCTTTCACAATACTAAAAGTAGTCAATAGTTCTAATATACTGCCTTGGAGTTTAGATCAATCTCTTTTTTATTTCGCTTTTTTCGGCTTTGGCCATTTTCTCCGTTTAGTAAAATGGTTGGAAAGGGATTTAAAAAAATCATGGATATTGATCCTTTTATCTGGACTATTCCTTTGGAATTTAAATGACTCGACACTATACCAACAAGGATGGCAGTTATTACATTTGCCGCCCCTTATAAGTCTATACCTAAACAGAATTATTTGGGCTTTATTAGCCATATCGTTTGTTATTTATATTTCTCAATATTTGTCTATTAGCCCATTACTAAACTTCATTGGTAAAAACTCATTAACTCTTATGGCATTACATGTCATTGTTGGTTTTAATATATTTAACAGACATTTTCGAAGAGATCTGTTATTAGAGGACCATCCAAATGTGCTCGCTTTAATACTTACTGTATTCACTATTCTCTTATTACTACCATTAAGCTACATAATTAATCACTTTTTCCCATTTCTATTGGGGAGAAAATACAAATGGAAGCTCCCTAAGTTAATCAATCCATTTGCAAAAAAAGCAAAAAGTCCTTCTCAGATGTGAAGGGCTTTTTTTATTTTTATTACAGCGGCAATTGGTAAAAATAATATTTAATTATTTACGCTCATGAGAATGTAAAAATAGTACATGTAATGTAGAAATTTGTAGTATTATGATAAATTGAGGCATGTTAATATCGGCGGTCTTTTCTAAAATGTATAATAATGTTAAGGAAAGACATACCACTTAGTATAGGTTGTAATATCAAAATGGTGATTTTCACCCCTTAATTTTACTGGAGGGACAAATAAATGAAGGTAAATTTTAATGTATTGGACCGTCAATATAAAAAATTTCAAAACGAGTACGAGGAAAAAACCTTAAACATCTTGCGTAAAGGATGGTATGTCCTTGGTGAAGAGGTAGATAGTTTTGAAAAAGAATTTGCAAGGTATATAGGCACAAAGTATTCAGTTGGCGTAGCCAATGGATTGGATGCCTTGATTATGGCTTTTCGTGCCTTAGATGTCGGCAAAGGCGATGAAGTAATTGTTCAGGCTAATGCCTATATAGCATGTGTTATGGGAATAACCATTAATGGGGCTACCCCTGTTTTTGTCGAACCAGATGAGTATTACAATATTGATGCTTCTAAAATAGAAGAAAAAATCACTAATAAGACAAAAGCTATTTTAGTCGTTCATCTTTATGGCCAAACGTCTAACATGCGGCAAATTAAAGCAATTGCCCAAAAGCACAACTTAATGGTAGTTGAGGATTGTGCCCAGTCTCATGGTTCAAAATTTGCTGATCAAAAAAGTGGGACATTTTCTGATATTGCCTGCTTTAGCTTTTATCCAAGCAAAAACTTAGGAGCTTTTGGTGACGGAGGAGCTATTACAACAAATAATGAAAAATTCGCGTCAAAGATAAAGGTTTTAAGAAATTATGGCAGTCAAAAGCGCTACCACAATGAACTCGTTGGTTATAATTCTCGTTTAGATGAATTGCAAGCGGGTCTATTAAAGATCAAATTATCACATTTAGATGATCTAAATATGGAAAGAGAGATGTTAGCTAACCGCTATCTGAAAGAGATAACAAATGAGAAAATTTCTCTTCCCAAAGTGCGGAAAAATGCTACTTCTGTTTGGCACTTATTTGTTATACAAACAGAAAACCGCGACGAATTGCAGGAATATTTAACTTCAAACGAAATAGGAACGGTTATTCACTATCCAATCCCTCCACATTTATCCGAAGCGTATCAATATTTAGGATTTAGTGAAAACGATTTTCCTATAACTGAAGCCTATGCTAACACTATAATAAGCTTGCCATTGTATAACGGAATGACAGATAAAGAAATCCAATATGTAATTGATACCATTAATAAATATTAATAAGGATGTAAACAGATGATACGGTTAAGAGAATTACAGATGAAAGATGCAGATGGAATGCTGGAATGGATGCATGATCCGGAATTGATGAAAAATTTTCGGTTTGATGCTTCTTCGATGACACGCCAAAAAGTAGAGGCATTTATAGCCGAATCTCTAATTGATGAAGTAAACAAGCATTTTGCAGTTGTTGATGAAGATGATGAATATTTAGGTACTATTAGCATTAAAGACATTGATCCAATTAGTAAAAATGGTGAATACGCTATAGCTATGCGAAAAAAGGCAATTGGATCTGGAGCTGCCTTAAAAGGTACTAAATTAATACTTGCAAAAGCATTTAAAGAATGGGATTTGGAAAAGGTATATTTAAATGTTCTTACAGAAAATAGACGGGCAATACGTTTTTACGAAAAAGTAGGTTTTTTGGAAGAAGGACAGTTCAAAAAGCATGTTTTAGCACATGGCAGCCTTCGAGACTTAACCTGGTTTGCGATCTTCAAGGAGGCATACAATGATGAAGGGTTATAGGATGATAGAATTTCCTCAATTAGGAGATGACCGTGGACAACTAGTTGTTGTAGAACAGCTTAAAGAGGTACCTTTTGAAATAAAAAGGATTTTTTATATTTATGGTACACAAGCAAATGTTTCAAGGGGCCTTCATGCAAATAGACAATCACAATTTTTATTAATTAATCTTAGTGGAACTTGTAAAGTTAAGGTTGATGATGGCAAAAATACAGATGTAATCATACTGGATAAGCCACATACTGGCGTTTATTTAGATAAAATGGTATGGAAGGAAATGTACGATTTTTCAAAGGACTCCATCCTACTGGTTTTGTCTAGTGAATTATATGATAAAGCAGAGTATATCAATGATTATGAGCAATTTCTAGAAGAGGCCAATCGTGCTCAGTAAAAGGAGATCTTCGGATGCAAAAGCTTTCTATTGTGATTCCCATATATTTCAATGAACAGAATATACCTTTTCTCTATGAAAAGTTACAGCACGAGATTTTAAGCAACCCAAAATATGAGCATGAGTTAATTTTTGTGGATGATGGTTCCGGGGACAATTCTTATAAGGAGCTATTAAAACTCCAAAATCAACATAAACAGATAAAAATAATTAAATTATCCAGAAACTTTGGTTCTCACACAGCTATCCTTGCTGGGCTAACTTATGCGACTGGAGATTGTGCTACAGTAATATCCGCTGATTTACAAGATCCACCAGAAATTATTAATCGGATGTTTGAAAAATGGCAAGAAGGAAATAAAGTAGTTTTAGCTGTACGTGAAGACCGGGAGGAATCTTTTACACAAAAATTATTTTCAAATACATATTATAAAATGATGAGAAAGTATGCTCTTCCCAATATGCCTGAAGGTGGATTTGATTGTTTCTTAATTGACCGCAAGATTGTAGATATTTTAAAAAGTATTGAGGAAAAGAATACTACTTTAATGGGACAAATCCTTTGGGCTGGTTTCAAGACAGAAAAAATTTACTACATTCGTAAAGAACGGGAAATTGGCAAATCACGGTGGACACTAGCTAAAAAAGTAAAGTTGTTTATTGATTCTTTTCTTGCGTTCTCTTATGTTCCTATACGTTTTATGTCATTGATTGGCATCATCTTCTCCATTTTATCTTTTCTCGCAGGAGTCTATCTGGTAGTCAATAAATGTTTGAACGGTGTCAGTGTCCAAGGGTGGACCTCTTTAATGGTCGTTTTTTTATTCGTTGCAGGCATTCAAATGATCATGATGGGAATAATAGGAGAATATCTATGGCGTAACATGGATGAGTCAAGGAAACGGCCTGTTTTTATTATAGAAGAAAAGGCAGGATTTGATAATGAATAAGATGAAGCTGTCCATTCAAAAATATGGGCAGTTTATTAAATTTTGTATAGTAGGTGCCTCAAATACAATTATTTCTTTAGCTATTTATTACTTTCTTTTGAAATTGGGCATTCATTATATTCTTGCAAGCACCGTGGCTTACTGTGCAGGAATAATTAATGGATATATTTTTAGTTCATCGTTTGTTTTTAAAAAAGAGCGTAATTTGGTACAGGCCATTAAATTTATTGCTACCTACCTATCCTCACTGTTAATTAACTTATTAATACTCTATATTTTAGTAAATGGACTAAAGATATCAGAATTTTTAGCTCAACTAATGGTTACTTTTTTTAATGTAATTTATAATTTTTTACTTCAGAAATTATGGACCTTTAAATAATTTATAGGTTTACCTTAAAGAGGGGTTAGCAGATGAAGAAGATTGGAAAAATACATGATAAATATTTAGCCCTTTTATTTTTATTCATGCTGATTGTAGCTGGAGTATTATTCTCTGACTTTATCGTTCATAAACGGTTATATATTTTTTATGATATCGGCGGGGATACAAGACAGTCTTATTGGCCTATGTATAAATATCTTTATGATGCTATTTTGAATGGTACGTTAAAGAGCTGGTCCTTTCAAATTGGTCTTGGAACCAGTACATTTACATTGTATGCTTTTCTATTTGATCCATTTTTTTGGATCATTTTGTTATTTCCTGTACATTTTATTCCATATGGAATCTTAGTGGTCACTATAATGAAACTGCTTATTTCTGGTTATTTATTTTACCTTTATATAAATATATTCCAAATTAGTAAATTTCCAGCAGTTATATCTTCATTGATTTGGGCATTTAATGGTTACATGATGCTGTGGGGACAGCATTACTGGTTTGCAACAATGCTTGTCTTCTTTACATTTCTAATGTTTTCGGTCGAACTTTGGAGGAGAGGAAAAAATCCATATTTATTCCCTGTAAGTATTGCCCTTTTAGGAATAAACTCTCCCTACTTTTTATTTATGATTAGTATTTTCCTTTTCTTTTACGTGACATTCCATTTCCTGCTCTCTGAAAAAAAAATAGAACTCGGAAAATATATAAATTTGCTAATTAAATTCTTTGGTCTATATTTTTTAGGATTGGGAGCAGCAGCTGTTGTATTCCTGCCAGTCAGCTACTTAATTTTAAGCAGTCCTAGAATCAATGGCACATTTATAACAAGTGATATTTTTCAATTAGCAACTTATAAAGAATATACATCCATCTTTTTGCGCATGTTTTCAAATAATACATTAGGGATTGGTATGCCCTATTTCGGTTCAATAAACTATTATGAAGGTCCAATGTTAAGCAGCAGCTTACTTTTGTTCCTCATGGTACCACAGTTGATGTTTCTGAAAACTAGCAGCAAGAATAAAATTATTATTTATGCAATAATTACTTTATGTTTACTCAGTTTGATTTTTCCGTTTTTCTCAAACATGTTTAGTGCTTTTTCCTCTTTTAATTATAGATGGAACTTTTTCATCATCTTTATCATAGTATTCTCGATTGGATTTATGCTAAAAGAATTCTCACAGGGAAGTAAAGTTTCTTATTTAGGTATTATTTTGAGTACTTTGATCGTTATTGTGGGCTGGTACTTAAGCTATAAAATTATGCAATCCCATGGAATGATCCCTAAACATTATTTGGATATCCGATATTTACAGGGAATAGCAAAGTGGATAGCAGGCTTTCTGATTTTATATACATTGATCATTATGATGATTCATAAAAACCTTACTGTTATTTGGATTGCTTTGACTGTAGCTGTTTCCGGAGAATTAATTGTTATGAATTACCCAACCATTAATGAGCGCCTAACAGTACCCAATAATGTAGAAGAAAAAAAAGAGGGATATTACGATTATTCAAATGAAGCTATCGATTATATAAAAGAAATCGACCAAAACTTATATAGAATTGATAAAAATTATGTTTCATACTCTAATAATGACTCTTTATTTCAAGATTATAACGGAGTAAAATCATATAATTCCTTAAATAATCCAAGTTATTTTTCCTTCTTACAGGTTTTAGATACGGAATTCAATAATCATAACATTATTAGTGGTTTTAATCGGAGAAATGATCTAAGGAACTTGGTCGGTGTTAAATATGTTCTTTCAAAAGATGATGAAATCCCTCAAGGATACAAAAAATTAAAATCTTTCCATGGTGTGACAGTATTCAAAAATCCATACGCCCTTCCAATGGGTTTTACTTATGACTCTTACATTTCAGAGAAAGATTTCGAAGCCCTTTCGCCCATTGAAAAAGATGAAACATTAATGCACGCTGTTGTCATTAACAAAAAAATTAAACCGTTAAACAAATACCAGGTTCCTAAAAATACCGAGAATAACGAAATTCTTAATATTAGCGTAAAAAATGGGAAGATAACCAAACAAAAGGGGAAAGGAAATTTTGAACTTCATACCAATTCCGCTGACCCGAATATCATTCTTTCACTTCCTCCTCATGAAGGACAATGGAAAATACAATATAAAATAAAAGGCCCAGGGACTACTAATGGACAGATTTTTTGGAAAAATAAAAGCCAGCCTTTTACCAATACAAAAATGTTCAATCTCCACGTAACAGCTGAATGGAAGTCTTCGACCTTTGATTTGAATAGTAAAAATATTAATCAAATAAGAATTGACCCAGGTGAATTAACCGGTATTTATAAAATAAAGAACTTAAAAGTACAACCGATTAATTATAAAGAAGATAAAAAGGCTATTAAAGATCTAAAAGAAAATAGCTTGCACATCAACAGATATACAAATAGTTCTATCGATGGAGAAATAAATCTTTCAAAGAAAAAAATGCTGTTTGTTTCAATTCCTTACGATAAAGGTTGGAGAGTTAAAATCGATAACAAAGCAGTTCCTACATTGAAGGTAAATGAGGGGTTTGTAGGAGTAATGGTTCCAAAAGGTAAACACCATGTTGAATTGGAATATCACCAGCCTTTTTTAAGAGCAGGTTTAATTATTTCTATTTTGTCCTGGGGACTTTTATTATCATTAATTGCTAACAGACTCTTTAAAAAAAGATACTCCTCCAGTCAATAATTGAAAAACTTCCAAACTAACATGTATTCAGTTGAGTCAATTGTCATGGATAACAAAGAGTTATAATGGAAAACGAAACCTGCAATTTTATGGAGCTTTGGGAATGTTGCCGAAAGATAATTTAATCGCATTCGGCAACTATCTTTTCTAATCATTTAAAAGACAGATCAGCAAAATTAAATAAGAGTAAGTCCCATAAATGACTTTCTTAAGCTTCTAACACCGGACCAATTTTCATGAGGTAGTTTGTAAAATTTATGCTAGATGTACTTTCTTTCTCTTAGAATTACAATGAAAATAAAGTGTCACAAATAAAAAATCCAAAAAATTTCTATATTAATTTTTTACATTTTTTGATATTCTATTTTTTAGAGTGAAAATTTTGTAAATACTTGGAGGACAAACTGAGTGAGAGCAGACAGGAAGAAAAAGAGATTATGGCCACGAGTTTTAGGAATTATTTTGTTAGTTATTTTAGTCGCAGGTGGTGTTTATGCTTTTTCAGTCTATAATTCTTTAAAAACTGCTGTTAATACAATGCATCAGCCTATAGATCGCGAAAAGTCAGATAAACGTGATGAACCTGTTACTTTAGCTCAAAAACAGCCTTTCTCTGTTTTAATGCTAGGGGTTGACGAAAGAACGGGAGATAGAGGCCGCTCAGATACAATTATCGTGTTAACCGTCAATCCAAATAAAAATTCTGTAAAAATGTTAAGCATACCTCGCGATACTCGTACTGAGATTGTCGGTAAAGGAAAACAGGATAAAATTAATCATGCCTATGCATTTGGCGGCATTCCAATGTCAATGAATACTGTAGAGAACTTTCTTGATATACCAATAGATTACTATATGAAAATTAACATGGAAGGTTTTAAAGATATAGTGGATGCCGTTGGAGGAATCACCGTAAATAATGATATTGATTTTACCGAAGGCAGTTATCACTTTCCTAAAGGTCAGGTTACTTTAAACGGAGACAAAGCATTAGCTTTCACACGTATGAGACATGAAGATCCGAGAGGAGATTTCGGACGTCAGTTGAGACAGCGAGAAATCATTCAGGCTATTATCCATGAAGGTGCAAGTGTATCCTCTTTAGCAAACTATAATAGTATATTTAATGCTATTGGCAAAAATGTAAAAACCAACTTAACCTTTGATGAAATGGTAGATATCCAAAAAAATTACAAGGCTGCCGGAAACAACATGGAACAAATATCCATGAAAGAGCAAGGTACTATGATAGATAAGATTTATTATGGTATTGTTTCTCCGGAAGAAAAACAAAAAATTCAAAATGATTTAAAAGACCATTTAGAAATCAATAAATAAAGACAAAGCAGATTGGGACAGCCAATCTGCTTTTTAGTTATAACGAAAAAAGTTTATCTCAACACAAGTTAATCAAACGTTTGATTAACTAATTTTCGACATAAAGTCCCTTATATTTGAATTGAACTGTTGAATTTTCCCACTTAATTCTACTGCCTTTTCCCAATGGTAATTAGATTTTTCTAACAAACGCGATTTTAAATCTTCACATAAAGCGTCCTGAACGAGCGTTTTATTGTATTTATACAAAAACAGATGAAAATGATACTTTAATTTTACAGCTATCCCCAACACAATGACCTCCTTATTCACACAAACCGCAGGAGCCGTTTCGGCAGCTGGCTGACTTAACCACACTATGCAGCAGTAGTCCCTATAGCTTTGCGTCACCACATTTCAGTGGTTATGCCATTATCGCACAGTATGTGTCTGCTTTGCTGATTACCTTACAAGTGTCTTTATACCTAATTGCAAAAAGTACAGAGCATTCTGTGAATGGTATAAAAGTATTTATTATTTAATTACCCGGATAGCGGTTCATGCAAACTAGGTCTATTTTTCTGTTTTAAGCAAGAGGATTTGGCTCCTGGATAATGCGGTCCTGGTTAAGCTAATCTAATTTTCCCTTCAACAAATCTTCGATAATTTTCTTTTTAGGGATTAGGGAAAAAGGATAGGGTCTTTCCAGTAGTAATAAGAGGATGATATGATCGTTAAATAATCAGGATAAATGCTTCAGGAATAAGATTGACAACACAGCCCTCCTTTTGATACTGAATGCGAATCCGTCCTTTGGTTAGAAGAGCATCTTCTGACAGATTTTCAAAACAATTGTAAATAAACTCCTTTGTTTTTTCAAAAAGCTGGGCATCCACCTTCGGAATCACAGGATGAATAGGCAAAATCCAGTACTCAAAAACAATAGGATCCTGCCCCCTCATCAGGATAAAGTTATAAAGCAATAACCCAAAAAGCAGAAGTCGCCTTCTGCTTTTTGGGTTTATGAAAGTTTATTCAATGGCATTTAAGTGTTTCGTCTTTGCCTAATTTTTCGATTAACTGTTTTCCATAGGGATTGTTAATCCATTTCACACCTATTGAAATTGACCATCTTGCTTTTCCAAACGGACTACGTCCCCTGCTTGTGGAACGAATACTCCAATAGCGTCCCTCTGTTTGATATCAGCATTATTTAGGACAATTTTACAGCCATTTAAACCTATATCACTTATGATGGGTTAGTGTCTAATCTATTGTTAGAAATTCCCCGTTGTCCAAAGCTGCGGCAGCTTCAGGAAAGGCAATTGCTTTGATAATGCCGTCATTGAATCCTTCCACTCTTCCATAAAATCGGAAGAATTCTACACTCTGAGAAGAGTACGTCTTACAAATTCTATTGTATTAGAAAAAGTAGATAATTACATGCATTACTATAACCACATGCGTCCATTTGCAAAATTAGGCTACCTATCTCCCATAGAGTTTAGTGAGCAGGTAGAAATGCTATTTTAAATATGTTCAATAATGCTTGAATAAATATATACATTTTTGCTTTCATTTTACATACTAGTCATGGGGTGACTAGCTATGTATCTATCATTAAAGATCGATGTTGATTTTGAGATTAAGAGTCTTTTTGACTTACCAAAATTCAAGCAGCTAATGGAGCATTTGAAAATGAAAATTAATAAGAGGAAATTGGCAGAGGAATTAGGGGTTGACCGGTGAACAGTTGATAAATATTTAAATGGTTTTGTCCCTAAGAGGACGAGAAAGAAATCCTCAAAGATTGATGAATGCTATGAAGTAATCGCAGCACTTCTATCAGAGGATTCCAAGCAGGTGTTTTATTATCACCGAGTCCTTTGGCAGTACTTAAAGGATAACCATGGGCTGGAGTGCGGTGCTTCAACCTTCCGTGCCTATATTGCGCGTATTCCTGAATTTAATGCCTACTTTGTGGAGGACAAGCGCATAGCTTCTCCAAAGGGGACGATCCGTTATGAAACTCCACCAGGCAAACAGGCTCAATTAGATTGGAAGGAAAACATTCTGTATGAGACAAAAGATGGGGAGAAGGTCAGATAAATGTGGCGGCACTCATTCTCTCTGCCTAAAGAATACGAACCTTTTATATGAGCATATCCAATTCTCAAAGTACTCTATTTTCCTTTTTAACAGAAGCTTTTGAAGCATTTGGAGGTGTTCCTGCGGAACTCCTTACGGATAATATGAAAACTGTGATGGATGAAGCAAGAACGGAACATTCTCCAGGCAAAGTAAATGCAAAGTTTGAGCAGTTTGCCAAAGATTTTGGCTTTAAAGTAAGAGCCTGTATTGCTGGACGGCCAAGAACAAAAGGGAAAATAGAGACGACAATGAAGCTGTTAGATGAAATACATGCCTACCAGGGCCAATTCACATTAGAGGAGTTACATCTGTTTATACAGGATTTAGCCAACCGGGTGAATCATCAGATCCATCAGAGGACGGGGAAAATTCCGATTATGGAATTTAAAAAAGAAAGGAACCACTTACTCCAGCTACCAACTGAAAAAGTAAGAGATTCCTATCGAATCAAGCATACACTTGTAAAAGTCAATGCATCCAACATGATTTCCTACAAATCAAACCAGTACTCTGTACCACCAGAATACCAGGGAAAGAAAGTAAGCTTACAGGTGTATGATGACCATTTGTGGATTTATTATAACATGAAACTCATTGCACAACATCCAATCAGTAAAGCTAAGCTCAATTATCAGGAGGCACATTATAAATCAGCTCTGGCTGTTTCAGCTCCTCACTATCCTGAAATTAATGAATGGGCTAAGAAAAATCTAGAAACGATTGGAGATGTGTATAAGACATGACTACTAATTATCAGCAGTTATTAAGGAACCTGGAGTATTTAAAACTAAAGCAAATGACCTTACATTTAAATGAAGTCGTGGATTTTGGAGTAAAGAACCAAATGTCATTTCTTGATACGCTAATTAAATTAACCAATTATGAAATTGATTTGCGGGAACAAAATATGACTCAATCAATGGTAAAGGTCGCTGCTTTTCCACACCTGAAGGAAATAAAGGACTTTGATTTTTCTTTCCAAACATCCGTCAATCAACAGCAGATTCTGGATTTTCTAACACTCAGTTTTATTGAACAGAACGAGAATATTGTTTTCTTAGGACCAAGTGGCGTCGGGAAAACCCACTTAGCCACTGCCATAGGAATTGCGGCTGCAAAGAAACGGACAAGCACTTATTTCATTAAGTGCCATGATTTAATCCAGAATTTGCAGACGGGCACGACTGGAGAACCGCCTTCAGGCTCGGTTAAAGCATTACACAAAATATAAACTATTGATCATTGATGAGATCGGTTATTTACCCATTGATCAAGAAGATGCCAAGCTGTTTTTCCAACTAATAGATATGAGATATGAGAAAAGAAGTACCTTCTTAACGACGAATGGAAATTTTAAAGCGTGGGACGAAATTTTTCAGGAACCTAAGCTTGCAAATGCCATCTTAGACCGCATTTTACACCATGCGACAGTAGTAACAATGGTAGCAGATTCCTATCGCTTGAAGGATCATTTTGTGAAAGAAAACGAGGGAATTTGTACATCGTTAAACGAACAAAAGTGTACATATTTGTGTTGACATTTATAGAAATCGATCAGTTCATTAATTTTGCGCCGGAAATTATCCTTGGGAACGATCATGTCAAATAGATCCATGGACGGACTAAAACTAATTGATTGTTGTTTTTGACCCACCCTCACAAAAAATTAATACTCTAATTATACAGAAAAAAGGATAACCTCCTCACTAAATGAGGGATTATACCTTTTTTCTATACCGAGGAGATTTTTTCAGTGCCCTCGTACTATACCGGGGTCATTTTATTTACCCTCATTGATAACGATGGTTATTTACTCTTCAATTACCCGATCTATTTTTGCTTTTACTTTTGATAATTTCTCATATGATTTTTAATTAGCCAAATCCTTAAAGTGCCTATAGAATGATCTATAGGGCATTGCCCCAAAAGTTTCGAAACCAAAATTCTCGGCATTATATCAATGGTGCACTTTGTTTGGGCATACATCGATATCTATTTTATGAACAATAACCCCAAATTGGATATAAATGATTAAACCTTATTATCATGGTTCTTGGAATTATCTGCATGGCACATCAATGTCTTATATACGAGTAGTAAAAGCACTGCTATCGGAACCGCGACAATATTATCGTACAGTTTGTACTTTACGCAGCATTCAGTTTATGATTGATCCTGTGTTGGAGTTTATCACGACTTGTTCGAAATGAGATTCTATATCATGCAGGGATTCTCTTTGTTGTTGGACATAATTTTGTTCTAAAAAGATTAGATACAAAAAAATAAAGGAATTGCAAATAGGGGTGGAGAACCCTTGGTCTATTATATTTCCTCTATCCATGTCTACCTCATCCATTTTAGTTAACCGAAAACTTTTTATCAATTTTGTTAAAATATTATTTTCATTTTAAAAGTTATTTCTAAATAGTCTCCTAATTAACATTGACGTTTCATTTTTGTAAAACGAAAATATTAATAGAGATATTCCAAAACAAAAGAAAATTGTGCCATATAATAAATTCAAGTAATTACTACTAATCAAAAAAATTAGAGCATAAATCATAAGATATATTGTTTCTTTATATGTGATTTTTAAAAAAGAAAAATGCCTAGAAGAATAGATATACCAAACATAAAAAGATATTGTTGTAGCGACAGCAATAGAAATACTACTTTTATAAATAGCGACTGAAACTAGATTCATTCCCAAACAAATCAAAGCCATTTTCAGTACTGTGTATAAATATTTTTTTTCCTCTCTTCGTGTCTTATATAAATTAATATATAATGCATTAATTATAATTATAACTGGATACCCTGCGAATAAAATAGATATGATTTTAAGTGACGGAATATACTTTGGTAAAAAATAATAAAGAATTCCTGCAAACCCAAAATAAGCTCCACTTGATAATGTTCCAATAATCAATAAATATTTTTTTATTATTTTTATGGTTTTTTCTTCAAAACCTCTTGCTAAATAAGGGTAAAATGTTAATGTTACAGAGCCAATTAAAACATTTATTACCATCATCATTGAAATTGCAAATGAATAAAAGGAAAAATCATTAACTGATAAGAAATATTTAACCAACCACCTATCTGCAGAATAAAAAAACATAAAAGATAAGTTACCAATCATAATGAATATCCCTATTTTAAAATTTAAAACTATTTTCTTTTTTTCAATTACTGCTTGAATACCTTTATATTTCTTAAAGAAATGTAATTCTAAACCTAGAAAAATAATATAGTAAATTAATATATTACCTAATATATATATCCAATGATTTTTAGCTTTTAGTATAAAAACAAAGAATAAATTGATAATAAATAATAGGTATGAAGAATACAAAATTATTTTTGAATATTTTTTAAAGTCTCCTAAAGCCTGATATATAAATTGAAAAAAGGTTTGTATATTAAGTGGGATTATAACTAATGAAACGGCAATCAATGTAAAATCCTCAATTATTATTCCAACTAATAAAAACAAAAAGGTTGTAATTAACTGGAATGCTAAAAAAAAATGATGTTCTCCCTTTAATATTTTAGTATCTATTTGATCTTCATGTTTGCCTCCATACTTAATGAAAATCCCATCGATAAATCCTAAATGTAATATACCGACATAAGAAACATATAATAAAAAGGTTTGTAAAAGAGCATACTCATTTATTGATATAAATGCGGGTATCAAAAACCCAGTAATAATAACAATTAATAAGTTTATAACTTTTGTATTTAGCACTTTTAAAAGATCTTTCTTTAACTGCATCAAAAATTCCCCTATCTTTTTTTAACAATAATACGAAATATTATTTTATGCCTTAGTAGAACTTGTTGCTTTCACACAAAAAAAAATAATAGAGGTGCCAATGTAAGTTAATCTGCCATTAACAGATAAAAACACATTAAAATTCTTAATGAAACCACTTAGGAAAAATGGAATATATTTCGCTTCTTATACTATTTTACATATTAATTATCATTAATTCCTTTTGATCAATTTCAGAAAACACAATTTTAAATTAAATAATATAACACTTGGAGGCCCTAGAGTATCAATAAAAATGGAATTATTAAGTGGCACATCTAGAAAATACAAAAAAACCACACTCGCTTCGTGTAAAATAGCAGTTACCACACAACTTTTTTACATGGAGGACGAGTATGAGTTACACCCATCTTACCACATTTGAACGAGGTAAACTAGAAGCGCTTCATAGCGCTGGTTTCTCCACCAGAGCCAACTTGGCAGACACCATTCCACTATTGCACGTGAGTTAAATCGTAATGTAGAGTTGGTCCAAGTCTATCAAAGCCAGATAGCCCTCAACAAATACAAAAAGCGAAGGCAGGCTTGTAAACCAGTGGGCAAGTGGACTCCGGTTTTAGCAAATCAAATAAAAGGAAAAGCTGTATTTAACCTGGCCACCAGAACAGATTTCTTGTGGCTTGTTAAAAGGTTCTATTTCGTTTAAGACTATCTATAATTGGCTTTACAAAGGACTTTTTTCCATCCCAGATTTATTCGTTTTAAGGCAAAAGGGAAAGCGCCAAAAGCCAAGGGAAACCAGGGGCCGTTTTAATATTGGAACCTCCATCCAAAAGCGTCAAAAAGAAATAAAAAAACGCGAAACCTTCGGTCACTGGGAGTTGGATTCAGTTGTCTCTGGCAGGGGGAAAAGTAAGGGCTGTGTTGCTACATTTAACGAACGCAAAACCCGTTACTAAATTGCCGTATTGATGCCGGATCGAACCGCAGTTTCTATAAGAAGAATCGATTAAACGAATATCTTCGTTATTTCCAAAAGAAGCATTTAAAACAGCCACTGTAGACCGTGGAAAAGAATTTGCGTGTTGCCCACCCTTACTCTTCCTAGCAGCGTGGTAGTAATGAAAACGCAAATGGCCTCTTGCGTGAGTTTTTTCCAAAAGAAACAGACCTAGCCAAGGTGTCAGAGAAAGAATTAAATTATGCTTTACACCTTATTAACCAAAGACCAAGGAAATGTTTAAATTGGAAAACTGCACACGAAGCGTTTTCTGAGGAAATGTCGCACTTAGATTGACAAACCGTCATATGAAAAAGGGGGAAATAATTTCTCCGCAAAATAATAATTCTAATTCTAAACCTTCCTACAATCTTCTGGAAAGTTGATGAGATTGTGAATATATTTGTAGTTTTTGTCTTTAAGAGTTATCGGTTGAAAGTCTATTTTATAACCCCCATTCATCTTCAACTTAGATAATATTCGGTGAAATTGAATTATTTTCTTTATTATATATTCAGGAGATTTCTATCCATTAACATTATCCCACTCATAATAGCGAAAAGTATTCCTGCTATAAGTAGCTCTTCCTTGTTTTTCGATTCTGTAGTCACGTTGAGTAGATATCAAAGCAAAAACTTTGTAGCCGTCTTTCCACGTTCCTTGAGTGGGTACAGGGCTACAAAGTTTATACTTTCCGCCGATATCGCTGTTTTCTGAGTTTTGATCCCTTTAAACTTAGAGAATGGAAAGAGCATGGATTTATTAACGCTTAATAACCGAATATGGAATTCCGTAGTAATACAGTATTGTAATCCATCCCTTCAATCCCCAAAGAGTATAAAAACGCAAAGAGGACGGCCGTAATCAGTAAATACACTACCAATAACAATTTAGCGTTTTTTGTCATACTCGGTAACATGTAATCAGCTAATAAATACTTTAACAAGAATAAATTGCGGAAGAACCTATTAAACTCGAATAAGAACAAAACACATCCTAAAAAAACCAAACCGGTAAACATGAAATCATAAATGAGCTGGATTTGATTTTTGTTATTGTTTTCAGTTAAATCCATACGCTTTATAAACAACCTGAAAACAATTAAATCAAGGATAAGTATTCCTCCCCATATAAACAGTGAGCTATACTTGATAGTGTCCGCTGTATACACCGTCAATCTATCGACAATCCGGGGGATTGGTATGTAGGAGATGCCGAACCTAATCAAAGCTGGCATAAAAAACAGACCAATTAAACTAATCAGGATTATAAGCTTGTAATAGCTTTTTTCTTTCTTTAGACCTATTAGTAGGAAAGAAATAATGTAGAATATGCCGAAGAAATGAAATGTACTAGAAATAAGTAGCCAGATTAAAGTTCTTATCTTTTTTCCTCGGAAGTATTCAATAAAAGCGTTTAGTACAAATAACATCATAAATGTATTTCGTATCTGTGTTATATCTAGTACAAAAGGAAATATCACATACAAAAGCAGCACAAAATTAATCGTTTTGGAGTGTTTGGCAAATCGGTAAAGAGTAATAATGAATAGTATTCCTAATACCCAAAGCACCTGGTTGTGGCTAGTGCCGCCAAAAAATTTTATCATGTTTACTAAGAAAACATATCCTGGCTCAGCGTATCCTTCCGGGTAAAAGAAGATAGATAAATAACCCAAATAATCGTTATTTCCTCTATTAAACATTAAAAAAAGGGACACTAAAATAATCGGGAATATCTTCAACCGAAAATAATTGATGATCTTTGTAAAAGGAATAATGACAGATAAAGTTAATATTAAAGCAAAATACATGATGAATTCCTCCAGTTTACTTTTCATTATTACGGTATAGGTTAAAAATATACAAAAAAGTAAACCTTTATAAGAAAATACTACATCTATATTTTTCCTAAAGTGGTAATTCTATAGAAATCATTGAAAACCAAGTTTGTGTTCATCAAGATAAATTATTGTAGATAAAAAAAGTAAGGACCAGATATCCAAAGCAACAATGAACAACAATCGCTCGGAATAATCAAAACCTCACTGAGTATTGAACAACATAACATCAAACTATACGGGATGACATAGCCTCATATCGGAAGAGGTGATTTATTATTACTCTGATTAGACTACCAAATATACGAATACAATCAAACTTTTCTAATCTGCTATTTTCATAGGCTTACTTACTAATGTAAAATTCATCTCGTATATATTTTAATGATTCTCTTATATATTTAGATTTATTTTTTATCCCTAAAAATGCAGTGACCGAATGTTCTTTATGATCTAATTCTAATGTATTGTCATAAAAACACTTTTTACCATAAATTAATAAGTGTTCAGCTATAAAAGCCTCTTCACTATATAGAAAACCTTTATAATCTTTACTTTTTAATTGTTCAATGAAACTTCTTTTCAAGGCAAAAAAACATCCATGTGCTGAATATACATACTGACTATCCTTTTTCTCTTGAGCTTTTATTTTTCCTTTAATAGTCGCTAAAAGTGAATAAATATATGCTGAAATTTGAAATCTATGAATAAAAATCAATCTATCTATTTTCTTTAAACTATGACGACTTAGATATTGAGGGTTTTGATAAGAATTCGTCATTGGTGAAAAAACTGAAGGAGCAATACACCAAATATCTTCTGCATATTCATTTGATAATAATTTTTCAAAGAACCGAGCATCAGAAATCATAATATCTGTATTGGATATTACAATCCAGTCAGGCATTTTACCACTTGTTTTAATAAATTCTCTATAGCCAAAAAGAGCTCCATTTAAATAACCTAAATTGTGAGTGGGTTCAAAGTAGTAGATTGGTAGGTCAATTTTTTTTATTTCATCTTTTAATTTTACTTTTGCCTTTTCACTTGATTTATTGTTAACAATAACAAGATTCAAATTTTCTGAGGCATTTTGTTTTCCTAGCATTTCTGCATAATTAATTACTTCTTCTTCATTTGCGTAATTAATTACAATAATCACGCCGTTTTTCATTTTTTCCAAACCGCCTTATTAACTATTTTTGTGTAACTCTGGATAATTTTAGTGACCTTTAATGAAACATTATTATCTGTATAATCTGAGGCTAAAATTACTTTGTTATTGTTCTCCCATACCGCTCTGCTCAATTCCACTGCTTGAAAGATATCTTTTTCTTCTATTCCACCAACAATGACGCTTCCTTTATCTAATACTTCAGGTCTTTCTGTTGATGTCCTAATTAAAACGCCTGGAAACCCTAAAATTGCTGACTCTTCTGATAACGTACCACTGTCTGATAGTGTACAGAATGAATTCAACTGTAATTTATTATAATCAAAAAAACCAAATGGCATTAATTGTCTTATTAAATTATGAAATTTGAATTTTCTCTCCTCAATCTTCTTCCAGCTTCTCGGATGTGTAGAGTAGATAATGGGTAACTGATATTTTTCTGCAATATTATTTAAAGCAGTCATTAATGAGAAGAAATTTTTCTCATTGTCAATATTCTCTTCCCTGTGTGCAGATACTAAGATAAACTTTCCTGCTTCTAAACCTAATTCCCTTAACACTTTACTATTTTTAATCTTATCAATATTATTATATAAAACTTCTGTCATGGGTGATCCAGTTACAAAGACATGTTCTTTTCTAATACCTTCTGATAACAAATATCTTCTACTATGCTCAGTATAAGCAAGATTTATATCTGATACATGATCAACTATTTTCCTATTAATTTCTTCAGGCACATTTTGATCGAAACAACGATTTCCAGCTTCCATATGAAAAATGGGGATTTTCAAACGTTTTGCAGCAACAGCACTTAGACAACTATTTGTATCGCCAAGAATTAAGAGAGCATCTGGTTGTTCTTGACTTAAAATCTTGTATGATGCAGAGATTATATTTCCCATAGTTTCCCCAAGATCAGCTCCCACTACTCCAAGAAAATGATTGGGTTGTCTTAATCCTAATTCTTCAAAAAATATCTCATTAAGTGTATAATCCCAATTTTGTCCCGTATGTACTAAAACATGATCGAAATAAATATCACAAGCCTTTATTACCTCAGATAACCTGATAATCTCAGGCCTTGTACCTACTATAGTCATAACTTTCAATTTACTCATTAACTCTAAACCTCCAAATAATATGTGTCCGGCTTCTGTTGGTCAAAATATTCATTGGCCCACATAATAGTCACCATATCAGTTTCACCAAGATTCTCTATGTTGTGAGTGTATCCTGTTGGTATATCTACTACTTCCATCTTATCACCACTCACATAATATTCTATAACCTCTTCAGAATTGACTTTTCTAAAACGAATTACCCCTTTTCCACTAACAACAAGAAACTTTTCATTTTTCGTATGATGCCAGTGATTTCCTTTTGTAATTCCGGGCCTAGAAATATTGACAGATACTTGCCCTCTATCAGGAGTTTTAATAAACTCTGTAAAAGAGCCTCTTTCATCAACATTCATCTTTAAATCATAACTAAAATGATCTTCCGGTAAAAAACTAAGATAGGTGCTATATAATTTTTTCTCTAATGAGTTAGACATATCAGGGACAGTTCGTTCTTCCCGGCTTTTTTTGAATGAATAAATTAATTCAACAATTGCACCTAAAGTAATGTTGTGAAATATTGGTACCTCACAAAAATCACCTACATAGTGTTCATTCCCATTCAAAGAATTAATTAGTTCCTCCACAACATCATCAATATAAACTAAGTTCATTTCAACACAAGGGTCATTAACATTGATAGGTAAATCCCTTGCTATATTATTGCAAAAGGTTGCAACCCCACTATTATAGTTTGGTCTTGACCATTTTCCAAAAACATTTGGAAAACGATAAACCAGTACTTTCGATCCTGTTTTTTTGCCATATTCAAATAAAAAGTCCTCGCATGCTTTTTTACTAATCCCATACGGATTATCTAATTCTGCTTGTATAGATGATGAAATCATTACAGGACATGTGTTTTGATATTTTTGTAAGGTTTCCAATAGTTTAGTAGTAAAACCAAAGTTTTCATCCATAAATTCTGACTGATCTTTAGGACGGTTTATTCCAGCTAGGTGAAAAACGAAGTCCGCTTCTTTACAATAATTATTAAGCAAACTAGGATTAGAATCCCGACTATATTCAAATATATCTGTATAGTTCCGGTTCCTTAATTCTGCGATAAGATTTTTACCGATAAAACCATTTGCACCGGTAACTAATATCTTCATACTATAATCAATCCTTTTTTCAACTCTTCTTGAACATATTCCAACTCTAACAATTTTTCTTTAATCTGTTCGATATTTAACCTTTCTGTGTTATGGGAATTATACTCCTCCTCTAAAGATAGTTTTTGGTTACCTTCTACAAAATATTTATCATAGTTAAGATCTCTCTTATCAGCAGGTACCCTATAAAATCCACCTAAGTCTTCTGAACCAACATGTTCTTCCCTGGTTAGCAACGTTTCATATAGTTTTTCACCATGCCGGGTACCAATAATTTTTATCTCGTTATTAGCATCAAATAATTCCTTGATTGCTTGTGCTAAATCTCCAATTGTTGCCGCAGGTGCTTTTTGAACCATAATATCTCCAGCTTCTGCATATTTATATGCAAATACTACCAGTTCTACTGCCTCTTCAAGACTCATTAAAAATCTAGTCATATTGGGGTCCGTAATTGTTATTGGCTGTCCATTTTTAATTTGCTCAATAAATAGTGGAATAACAGAACCTCTGGAAGCCATAACATTTCCGTAACGTGTACCACATATTAGAGTTCTTTCTGAATCTACTGTTTTTGCCTTAGCCACAAATACCTTTTCCATCATTGCTTTAGAAATCCCCATTGCATTTATGGGATAAGCGGCCTTATCTGTAGATAAGCAAATAACTTTCTGTACACCACATTCAATAGCTCCCGTGAGAACATTATCCGTCCCTAATACATTAGTTTTTACAGCTTCAAGAGGAAAAAATTCACAGGAGGGTACTTGTTTTAAAGCAGCTGCATGGAAAACATATTCTACTCCGTACATTGCATTTTTCACACTATCTTTATCCCTAACATCTCCTATATAAAATTTGAGTTTGTGATTTTTATAAAGCTTTCTCATGTCATCTTGCTTCTTTTCATCTCTTGAAAAAATGCGAATTTCCTTTATATCTGTATCTAAAAATCTTTTCATAACCGCATTTCCGAAGGAACCAGTGCCACCAGTTATCAATAGCGTTTTATCTTTGAACAAATTAAACATCTCCATTTAATTTTTATTTTCTTAAGCTGTTGTTTAACCTCTCAAAAAAAATAGGTTTAGAAAAGTTCGACATATAATACCTTTTTCCATTCTCTCCATAGGTTGCATGCTGATCTTTTGTCCTCAAAAAAGTTTTTATGTTTTTAGCCAGCTCTCTATAATCTTCTGCTTGTCCGCAAATACCACATTGGGCCTCTTTTATTACTATATTGGTTTCACCATCAATTGCACCTATAATAGGCTTACCTGCAGCCATATATGATTGGACTTTGCCTGGAAGAGTATAGGAAATCACCTTATTCGATTTCAGGGTCACTAGAAAGGCATCCGCCATGCCATAAAACCCAGGCATATCTGTAATAGGATGGTGTCCATAAAAGGTAACATTAGAAAGTTTCAGTTGCTTAGTCAAATTTTCACATTTTTCTCTAGATGAACCGTCCCCTACAATATGAAACTTAATTAATGGTTCATCTTTTAGGATATCAGCTGCATGAATTATTGTTTCAACACTTTGCATTTCACCAATATTACCGGCAAACATCAAATTAACAAATTCCTTATCATTTTTTTCTTTTTGTATATGTGAGAATTCTTCCTCAGCATATATAGGAAGATGAGTACATTCTCTTTGAACATCTAAAGTGTGTTTAAAGTACTCTTCAAACATTTTAGAACTGATCAGGATTTTATCTGCACTCTTATATATCCATTTGCTAAGTTTAAGCAAAGCACTGTATATTTTGCTGCCGGGAGAAATTCCACCCGAGACCATACTCTCAGGCCAAAGATCGAAGGAATAAATATATAGCGGTTTTTTCGTTAGTTTTTTTAGTAAAATCCCAGGAATGGCCATAGTAACTGGGGACAGTTGATAAACTAGAATAAAGTCAAAGTCCTTTTTTAAAAAAAATGCTTTAATACTTGAGCTAAGTGCAAAGCTTAAATAGTTCAAAGCCAATCTTTTTTTTCCTTTACCTCTTCCAAGGAGCCAGGATCGGATTACCTTTACCCCATTAATATCTTCTTTTCTATTCTTAAAACTTTTGTAATTACCATCAACTACACCACTTGGATAATTCGGAAGGCCAGTGAGTACAGTCACTTGATGACCTTGTTTAACAAGTTCAAAACTTATATCGTTTACTTTAAATTGCTCTGGATAAAAGTATTGGCATATTATAAGGATTTTCACATTAAAACGCCTTTCTGCTTGCTATTTAAATACTCTTCGACTTCCCCTTTAATTCCTTCCTCAAAAGATAATGGGGAGTAACCTATATCTTTAGCAGCAGCTTCATAACTAAATACTTTATCTTCCTGCATCCTAAGAACTTGTTCCTCAGATATTATTGCGTTCTTGCTAATTTGGTTGTAAAATTTGGCAGCCATTATCGATAACCATAAGGGTACTTTAACGATTTTATTATTTCGGTTTAGGGTATTGGAAACACACTTCACTAGTTCAATATATTTGATTGGATTTTTGCCAGAAAGATTATATTCTCTATTGAAAGTTTTATCCTTGTTATTTAATACATCGTAATATGCATAACCCAGATCCCTTGCATGCACGGGTTGCATAAGATTCTCCCCGCTACCAAACATCGGAAAGAACTTGTGCCTTGCCAAATAATCAACCAACTTAAACATATTTCTATCACCTGAGGAACCATAAATCATAGTTGGCCTTAATACAGTTATACCAATTTGGTCTCGTTTTTTAAGAATTCCATCCTCAATTTTTATATATTCCTCTGATGCACTTTTGTACTTAGAATACCTGCCTGTAGTATGGACAAGAATAGCCCATTTTACATTATTTTTTATAGCTGCCTCAATGATATTATTAGAAAATAAAATAGAGGATATATGGATGATTGTTTCTGAACCTTTTATTGCCTGAAGAAGGAACTCTTGGTCTTCTAAATCACCAAAAATTGTTTCAATATCTAGTCCAGATTTATCAAGCATAGTGGTATTACTTTTTTTTCTTACTAAACATCTAATTTTTCCTTTATAATTCTCTTTTATTAATCTATCAAGCAACCATTTTCCGGTATGTCCAGTAATGCCAGTTACAAATAACATATATGATCCTCCTAATGCTTCTGAAGGTGAGCCCCCTCTTTTACACCCTCACTTCTAATTACGCTTACTACTGTTTTTAATAACACTTTTAAATCAAAAAGTAAGCTTAATTTTTCAACATATTCACCATCAAGCTTGGCTTTAACTTCAATAGGAAGCTCATCACGGCCATTAATCTGCGCCCATCCTGTTAATCCTGGATAAATATTATTTGCTAAATACTTATCTCTTTCATTGATTAAATCAAATTGATTCCAAAGTGCGGGGCGGGGTCCTATTATACTCATTTCACCTTTAATGATATTAAATATTTGTGGAAGTTCATCTAAACTAGTTTTCCGCAAAAATTTTCCTACTCTTGTTATATAAAATTCTGGATTTCCTAATAAATGAGTAGGCGTGTCTGTAGGTGTTTCAGTTTTCATTGTTCTAAATTTATATATATAAAATTCAGTTTTATCTTTTCCGATTCGTCTTTGTTTAAACAAGACAGGGCCTTTAGAGTCCATTTTAATTAGCAATATCAATATTAAAAAGACGGGTAAAAGAATTAACATTCCCATGAGTGAAAAAATGAAATCTATTAATCTTTTTATTAGCATCTTATATAACATGTTAATAATCTCACCTCTTTGACAAGATACAATCAAATTGAATTGTTATTTATCTTTTATTTTTATTAGCTAAATAGCTTAAACAGCCGTAGTTACTTTAATCCTATTGTTGGCCATATCTAAAAGTCTATTTTTTATCTCAGCTTCATCAAATGATTCGAATTCTTGCATAAAGCTAAGTAAATATTTTTGATTTATTAATGTGGCTTTCCCAATATGTATCTTTGGAAATATTTGATCGTGGTGAATTTCATTTTCATTTAACAATTCTTCATACATCTTTTCCCCAGGACGAATTCCTGAATATTTAATCCCTACTTCTTCTATGGAGTAACCTGAGAGTTTAATTAGATTTCTAGCAAGTTCAACAATCTTAACAGGCTCTCCCATATCTAAGACAAATATTTCTCCTCCGCGTGCAAGGGACCCGGCTTGAATTACCAAGCGTGATGCCTCAGGGATTGTCATAAAATATCTTGTCATATCTGGGTGAGTAACAGTAACAGGACCCCCTGCTTGTATTTGCCTTTTGAATAATGGAATAACACTTCCACGACTTCCCAGTACATTCCCAAATCGAACAGCTACAAATTTAGTTCTGCTGTGCTCTGCCAAATGCTGAATAATCATCTCGGCAAATCGTTTTGTGGCACCCATTACATTTGGAGGGTTAACAGCCTTATCTGATGAAATTAAGACAAATGTGTTAACACCAAAAGTATCAGCTGCATCAGCTACATTTTTTGTACCAAAAATATTATTCTTTACTGCTTCCCTAGGGTTGTACTCCATTAATGGAACATGTTTATGGGCTGCAGCGTGATAGACTACAAAAGGAAAATGCTGCTCCATCACTTCAAACATCCTGTCTCTATCTTGTATATCACCGATAACAGGTACTATTTCAATATCCTGCTGATATTTTTTTCGGAGTTCCATGTCAATCTGATAAATGCTGTTTTCTCCATGCCCAACGAGTACAATTTTTGAAGGGTTAAATTTACAAATTTGACGGCATATTTCTGATCCAATGGAACCTCCTGCTCCTGTAACCAAGACTGTTTTACCGGTTACATATTCCGAAATACTAGTTATATCTAGTTCTACCGGCTCTCTTCCAAGTAAATCTTCCACCTGCACTTTTCTAAATTGGTTAACTGAAATTTTCCCAGTCATTAAATCCTCAAGTTTAGGTATAATTTGTGTTTTAACCTTTGTTTTTGCACATTCTTCAAAGATCTGGTTTAGTTCTTCTTTATTTAAGGAAGGAATCGCAATGATTATATTATCTATTTTTAATTTTGTTACCGCGTCTTGTATAGCATTTTTATTACCGTATACAGGTATGTTCAAATACTGTAATTTATATTTTTTGGGATCATCATCAATAAAAGCTACTGGTTGAAGTTCTGCATCTACGCTTTTTTGGAGCTGCCTTACAACCATGGTGCCCGCAGACCCCGCACCAATTATGAGAGCCCGTTTTTTTGTCAGCTTAGGTTCAAAATAGGTGTCTCGAAACATTCTCCAAATAAACCTTGAACCACCTACTAATAACATATAAAGCATCCAGGTGCTTACAAGAGCTCTAAAATATACTTTTTCATAGAAAACGAACTGAAAAATAGCAGTAATTGCAACCGACAAAGTAACAGCTTTTACAATAGCTAATAATTCTCCGATACTGGCATACTCCCAGGCTTTGTTATATAGCCTATAAACACTGGCAAAAACATGGTGACTTATAAGTAATATGAGTGCACTTAAAAATAAACCATGTGTCAATCTAATCATTTGATGCAAAGGTCCATAACTTATGTATAGAGACGAAACAACCAAAATGGAGTCTAGTACAACTAAAATGGCAAGCCGCGATTTGTAAGTCACCTTACTTTTTCCTCCTTGAAGTTCCTTATTTAATTTTTGTATTTCTTTATAAATCCTCGGACAAAAAATAAATACCTAATGGAAATGCACAACAGGTAATGCGCTTTCATTAGATATTTATATTTGTTTTTTACAAGTTGAGTGGGCATCAAACCCGCCCTCACACCTTGCTATTGACGACTAACGTCTAAGGAATATTGCTTATTTCCCACTGCAAGGTCGAGTGCCTCCGTCGATAACGGGATTGGAGACATTACCAAATATTTTTCTAAATTAGCTAAATAAAGGTTTAAAAGCGGTGATGGTAGGGTAACTAAAAAATACCGAATAATTTTTTCTTTTTTATTTTTTCAGGTATCTCTTTAAAGATCGATTTATTATCAACTAATAATTCTGCATTCTCTCTGAAAAAGTAGACCATATCGATACCATATTTCTTAGCTACTAGATTGAATGCTTCCTCCATTTTAAAGGTTCGGTTATGAACATTATGAGCATCCGAAGCGATAAAGTGAGTTAAATTTGAATCTATTAATTGAAATGAGAAGTTTTTAATATTTTTGCCAAAGTGCCCACTAAGACTAGAAGCTGTTACCTGTGTCAAAGCTCCCTTTTCAACTAAGTGAAAGAGGCGATCAGGCCTTTCGATTATTTCCTGATTTCGTTCTGGATGGACAATAACTGGTATATAGCCTTTCATTTGAATATCAAAGAAGAGCTGTTCGGTATATTTTGGAACATGGCTGGATGGAAACTCTACAAATAGATATTGAGAACCACTAAGGGAAAGAATCTCATCGTTTTTAATTCCCTCTACAATCTCTCCATATATGCGGGTTTCCTGGCCTGGCAAAACTTCTAAATCTACATTTTCATTTTCTAACACTTTATTTAATTCGTTAACTTTATTAATAATGTCGGATTTATAATTTTCGTATTTACCATTTTTATGATGAGGAGTTGCAATAATTGTAGAAATTCCTTCTTTTACGGCTTCTCTGGCCATCATTAGGCTTTCTCCCATATTCTTCGATCCATCATCAATACCAGGCAAAATATGACTATGTATATCAATCATCGCAAACCCTCCTTCCATTTTTATGCCGTTTTTCAAACATATTACCATCTTAAAACAAAAGGGTAAATAGCGGTTTTTGTCGAAATATGCTATTCTACTAAATTATTATTTAGCCCCATAATAATAGTAATAATTTGATTCCTTCATTGGCTTGTTGTTAAGAACAACGCCCATTAGCTTTCCATTTGCAGCTAACAATAATTCCTTGGACTTTTGTGCCTGGTCTATCTCTGTTTTTCCGCTTGACACAACCAGAATCGTTCCATCACAACGATTAGCAAGAATCTGAGCATCGGTAACAGCCAATACAGGAGGCGTATCAAATAATACTAAATCAAAGCCCTCAAAAGCATATTCTAAAAAGAGATCCATGGCTTTTGAGCCAAGAAGCTCCGCTGGATTTGGAGGGATAGGTCCACTTGGAAGCACATAAAGGTTTTCCTGGTCAGTTTCAGAAACAGCCTGCACTAATGAAATTTGTTTAGTAAGGACACTTGTAAAACCAAAATTATTTGTCAGATTAAAAGTATATTGCGCTGTAGGCTTTCTTAAATCCGCATCCACCAGCAAGACTCTTTTTCCCATTTGGGCAAAAACCACGGCTAAATTAGAGACGGTGGTTGACTTTCCTTCCCCAGGACCTGAAGATGTGACCATTAAGGTCTTAATTTCAGTATCCACGGAAGAAAACTGGATATTAGTACGAATTGTTCTGTATTGTTCTGAAATAGGTGACTTGGGATCCATTATGGTAATAAGTTTACGTCTTTGGTTACCAAGCTTCTTTTTTGCATTTTTATTATGAGCCAATGCTTTCACCTCTTACTCTTGATCTCCGTTCAGTTTTTTTGTTTTTTAAATCTTCCATTTTGGAATCATCGATAGTGGCAATTGTTCCGATTACTGCTAATCCAAGGGCCTTTTCGATATCCTGCTCTGTTTTAATTGTGTTATCAAGGTATTCCATTAAGAACGCTAAACCTACACCTGCCATTAAACCGACAACTAAGGCAATAACAATATTTAATAGTGGTTTTGGCTTGATAGGAGATTGTCCGTCTGTTACCGTAGCTTTTGCTAGTACACTAACATTCTCTACTTTCATAATTTTCTTAATTTCTTTTTCAAAAACCTCTGCTGTCTTGTTAGCCAATTTAGCTGCTCTTTTAGCATTAGGATCTTCTACAGATAAATTAATTACCTGTGAGTTATTTTCACTTTGAATTGTCATTTTACTGTTAAGTTCACCTGAAGTCATATTGAGTCCAAGCTCTTTTATAACCTTATCCAGAATGGCGGGACTTTTAATAATCACATTATAAGTGTTAATAAGTTGTAGGTTGGTTTGTACCTGATTCGTGTTATAAAGACTTTGTTCATCCTTTGATTGGTTCACCAGTATCTGTGTTGAGGCCTGATAAATCGGGGTTAAGAAAAAGTAGCTAACGATTCCACTTACAAGTACCGCTATCAAGGTTACCACTATTATTAAATTTAGCCTCTTTTTCAGGGTTTGAAAGAGTTCCTTAAGGCTGATTGTTTCTTCCATGACTTCCTCCCGTTATGTAAAAAATAAGAAAAACAAGAATTATTATAACATAATATATTGTCATTTTTTGTTTTTCTTGTCATAATTTTAATTAATCTGTAATATTGTTCGACTTCTTTAACTATTTAACAACATTCTGTCAAAAAATAGAAGAGTTTTTTAATGTTTCCAAAAATTACAAGGTTTATATTTTCTGATATAGGGTATCAAAACTGATTTGGAGGAAAAATACAATATGAAAGTTTTCTTTACTATTGTTTTAGGCATTTGTTGTATGGTCATTCTTATTTTGGGGCAGATTCATTGGAAGGAAAGTACGTTGGTTTCTGCAAATAAACCAAATTCACCAGAAGAACAAGCATTTGATAATGATACTTCTGCTCCAAAACTAAAATCTAAAGAGATTAATAAAAAACAAGATTCCTCGATTAATACCTATCTAAGCATGGCTGCCAACTGGCCACATCAGGCCCAGGAAAGCTTTAAAAAAAGCTTAATAGATAAAAAGCTTTATAAAGTGCTCATTGTTGGTTCTAATGCCATTAATACCAGTAAGGGAAGCTGGTCTTCTATGGTTGCAAAGCAACTGGAAGAGACATATGGCAAAAAAAATATGAAGGTTACTGTCCGAACATACGACTTAAATTCAATGCAATTTATTAATCAAAAGAAATACCTGGAATTAGTAAATGAGAGTGCCGACCTTGTTTTATTTGAGCCATTTACACTTAATGATAACGGTGAGGTAGTAATGGAAAATTCTCTTGAGAATCTTTCAACCTTCATGGAAGCATTTAAACAGAAAAATCCAAGTGTAGCTTTTATAATACAGCCGCCACATCCTCTCTATCAGGCAAAGTTTTATCCCAAACAGGTGGACGCGCTAAAAGAATATGCTAAGCAAGACAATATTACCTATTTGGACCATTGGCCTGTATGGCCGGACCCAAATTCTGAAGAAATTAAAAGCTACCTGCTAGCTGATCAAAGTGGCCCCAATGAAAAAGGAAATAAAGTATGGGGTGATTTTTTGCTTAACTACTTTATAAAAAAATAATTGTATATTCATTTAATTTAGAGCCTTTCCGACTTTAAACTTGGAAACGGCTTTTTTTATTTATTAGAATCTCGTTGAAAAAAACAAACACAAAAACTCTTTATTTTTCTAAAAATCCAGATAAAGGGAGAATTTTCTATTTTTATGGGAAAAATAGTCGATTTTGAAATTTATGTCGATTTCCAATTGTTATCAAATTGTTCGTTTGTTAAAATTATCTTTGTTATTAAAATAAATTAATAGAGGAGTTGAACAAGATTAAAAGTATTTTTACTAAACTTCTAGTGTTTGCATCCTTTCTTATCTTTCTAACTATCTTTAATAATAGTAGTGTTTTTGCAGACGTTGGAAGTCTTCCTTCTAAAGGATACATGGATGCCCCAGCCGCAGGGTCTACGATTAAAGGAGACATTAAGGTAAGTGGTTGGTATTTAGATGGAAGCGACGTTTCAAAGATAGAGGTTTTAGTAGATGGGAAAATAATAGGACAAGCACAATATGGCAGCACGCGTCTCGATGCTCAGAAGGCCTTTCCTGAATATCAAAACGCAAATTCTGGTTATCAATTTACCCTTAAGACTACAAATATATCCAATGGACAGCACATTATTTCTGTACGTGAGACAAGCAAAAAGGGTACTGTTTCCAATCTTACGGGGAAAAATGTGAGTGTTCAAAATCAAAGTTTATCTACAAGTCAAAGTTTAACCACAAGAGGAACTTTTGATTCACCAATCAACGGTTCTATCGTAAAAGGGAACACCCTGGTACGCGGGTGGTTTTTAGATTCGAATGGCGTATCAAAGATAGAGGTTTTGGTAGATGGAAAAATTATGGGGCCAGCACAATATGGTATTTCACGACTTGATGTCCAAAGAGTGTATCCTCAATATCAAAATGCGAATTCTGGCTATCAATATACTCTTAATACTACAAACCTATCCAACGGACAACATACTCTAACTGTTCGCGAGACTAGTAAAAATGGAGCCATTGTTAATCTACCAAGCAGAACGGTAAATGTACAAAATCTAAGTTTACCTATAAGAGGAACTCTTGATTCACCTCTCAATGGTTCAACTGTAAATGGAGATAGCCTGGTTCGAGGCTGGCTTTTGGATCCAAACGGTGTATCAAAGATTGAGGTTTTGGTAGATGGTAAGATCATCGGACAGGCTCAGTATGGTATTTCAAGGCCGGACGTTCAAAAGATTTTTCCTGCATATAATAATTCGAACGCTGGCTATCAATATACCCTCGCTACTAGTAATCTAACCAATGGACTGCATTCTCTATCCGTTCGAGAAACTAGTAAAAACGGGACAGTTTTAAATCTCTCAAGTAAAACGGTAAATGTTCAAAATCAAAGTTTACCTGTAAGAGGAACTCTTGAATCACCTCTTAATGGTTCTACCGTAAAAGGGGACAGCCTAGTTCGAGGCTGGTTTTTAGATCCAAATGGCGTTTCCAAGATAGATGTCTTAGTAGATGGAAAAATCATTGGACAGGCTCAGTATGGTATTTCTCGGCCTGACGTTCAAAAGATCTTTCCTCCATATCAAAACGCCAACTCCGGGTATCAATATACCCTTAATACCAGTAACCTAAATAATGGACAACATTCCGTTTCTGTTAGGGAAACAAGCAATAATGGAACTTCCAAAACTCTCGACAGCAAAACGGTAAATGTACAAAATCCAAGTTTATTGGTTAGAGGATCTTTTGATGAACCTGCGAACGGATCTACCGTAAATGGAGATAGCCTGGTCCGGGGCTGGGTCTTAGATCCAAATGGTGTATCCAAGATAGAGGTTTTGGTGGATGGTACGATTGTTGGGCAGGCAGAGTACGGTATTTCTCGGCTTGATGTCCAATCCGGTTATCCTGAATATCAAAATGCTAACTCTGGGTATCAATATACCCTCAATACTAGAAACCTAAACAATGGACAACATTCCATCACTGTTCGAGAGACAAGCACTAACGCGACTACCAAAACTTTCGATAGCAAATTAATTAATGTTCAAAATTCGCCTGCAAAAGGATCTATTGATGATCCCAAAAGTGACACCGTCATTAAAGATGATGCTCTTATACGTGGGTGGCTTTTGGATGGAAGTGGCGTATCCAAGGTAGAAGTATATGTTGATGGAAAACTAATGGGTGAAGCGGCATACGGAAGCTCACGGCCAGACGTTCTAAGTGCTTTTCCACAATATCAAAATGCAAACTCTGAGTATCAATTTACTCTTAATACACTTCAGTTTGCTGATGGCCAACATAGTTTAACGATTAAAGAAACTGGAAATAATGGCTCAACTTATTCTATTAATCAACAAATAACAATCGGGAATGGCAACCTTTATTTGTTAGAAGATTTAATGAAACCTTCCAATATCACAGCAACTGATATCGTTAATTTCTTTAATCTTAAAAGCCCTAATAGCCCTCTTAAGAACTATGCCCAAAGTTTTATTGATGCTCAAAACAAATACGGCGTTAATGCTCAGTATCTTGTAGCACATGCTATTTGGGAAACCGGCTGGGGAGGATCCGATTTAAGGACCTACAAGCATAACCTATATGGTTATGGAGCATATGATATGTGCCCTTTTACATGCGGTTATTACTTCCCAACAGGACCTGACAGTATTAATAATGTAGCTTATCAGGTTAGAGTGGATTATCTAAACGAAAATGGCAGTTATTATAGTTCTACTTACGGTCCAACCTTAACAGGAATGAATGTTAGATATGCAACTGACCAAAATTGGAAAAACGGAATTGCTAATTTAATGGCAAGTATCAAGCCGTATGACTATTCCTATTATTCCCATGTAAAAGAATTACCTATTACCGGAAGCGTACCGCCAAGTTATGGAAGGGACATTCCTGCTGGACAAGCTTATCCAACAGACACTGTTATCAATTTCCCAAGTGGCATTTCAGCTACTGTTAATGCTTCTTCCTTAACTTTCAGATCATTGCCATATGTTTCTCCATCTACTGTAATAAGCACTCTGGGCCAATACAAAACTGTAACCGTATTAGGCTTTAATACAGATGTAAAGTATGACCCTAGCAGCAGCGGCAACTATGCATATCATTGGTACCGAGTAAGCGTTGACGGTCGTACCGGGTGGCTTTATGGCCAATTTTTAGATATTGCTAATTTACTTCAAGCGAACTTGAATAGTGGTATGACGTTGCCAATTAAAAACAATCCATTTGATTCAGCTGGATTAATAACTAGCGTTCCTAACGGAACATATCTCAAACCGGTTTTAAGCAACGGTATTCCAGTTATGAATAATGGTTGGTACAATGTTTATTTGCCGAATTCTACTAATACCGGCTGGGTTTATGGAATGTATGTTAATCGAATAGTACACTAAAATAATGGGACTGGCTCGAAATTATTATATGACAATAATTTCGAGCCAGTCTTTTTTTGATTCTATAAATACATGAAGAGTTTTAGAACCCCCCTATTGCTTATCTTTTTAAAATTATCGTTCTCCCGAAGCCTTACCTTCAAGCAATATCAATCTACTTCTTCGTAAAGATACCGAATAGATTGGTATTATTTTTTCAAAATTATAGTTTAATTGGATAAATATAGTTATAATTTAAAAAGATTGTGAATTTACTAGGAGGAGAACATCGTTGAAATTAAAAAGTTTTATTATTTTTATCGTCTGCATTCTTTTGACTTCCCTGCTTCCTTTTAAAACGAAAGCAGCGGGACCGATTGTTAACCCAAATAAAGTTTACTCATACGTTCAGATGGTTTCAGATATCCAAAATCTACAGAAAGCTTATCCTGATTTTATTAGAGTAAAAGTTATCGGAAAATCTGAATATGGACGCTCCATTTACGCGGTTGGGCTAGGAAATGGAAATACGAATTTATTTATTAACGGTTCCCACCATGCTCGTGAATGGATGACAACCACGCTTAATATGTACATGATTGAAAATTATGCCTCAGCCTACCGGTCAAATACAAAAATAAGCGGATATAGCGCAAGATCTATTCTCGATTTGTCTACTATTTGGTTCGTTCCAATGGTAAATCCCGACGGTGTCATTTTGCAGCAACAGGGATTAAATGCTTTTCCAAAAAATGTTCAGGCATCCCTCATTAAAATGAACGGAGGCAGCAAGAATTTTAATAGCTGGAAAGCCAACGGCAAGGGGATAGACTTAAACCGTCAATACAACGCTTTATGGAAAAACATTAAGAATTCACCTAAAGGTCCTAGCTTAAAAAACTTTAAGGGCTACGCACCGGAAACTGCGGCAGAAACAAAGGCAATTGTGAAATTTGTAAATGAAATTAATCCAGAAATGGCGATTTCCTATCATAGCAGCGGACATATTCTATATTGGAACTTCCTTCAGGATAGTGCCCGCTATAAACGCGATCTTGTATATGCCAAGACTATAAATAAAATGACGGGTTATAGTTTAGTGAATCCAGGAAAAAATCCATCGGGTGGAGGGTTTACCGACTGGTTTATCTATACTAAAAAGAAGCCAGCTTTCACACCGGAAATAGGGCGATATGTAATTGAAACCAGTTTGCCTCTAACAGAGTTTAATGGAGTTTGGCGGGAAAACCAGGCAGTCGGACTTTATGCTGCCCAGGAAAGTATCAAACTTTTGGAGGCACGAATGGCCAAATCTGTTCAGGACCTTTCCAAGAAACTTAATACGCTTGTTCAATCTGCTAATCAGCTGAAGGTTTACTATAATGATAATATTAAAGATTCTTCTTCCCTTGCTGCTAATCAAAAATTTATGGATTTATATAATCAGGTTAATCGAAATTACCAATCACTTAGTCCTCTTGTTGGTAAAATGCCAACACGTTACCAGGCAGGTATGCTTAATCAACTTAAGGTTGTTCAGGCTCAACTAACGAATGCGCATAACTTTATCGATATTGTGAAACAAGGAGATCAAATACTTGCTTTAAATAGCAGTCTGCATAACATCCTCAACGCAGGAACAATAAATAGCACTGCAGTCAATCAGTATAACCAGTTAGTTTTATCAAAAACCAAAGTCGAAGCGGCCATTAAAAAGATGTATGGCACTTCCGTTCAGAACATCGCTTTGAAAAAATATATAATTCCAGTTACTATCACAATCGAAAACAACAGACTGGAAATTGAACGATACCAGCTTTCATTGCTAATTGATACAAGTATCCAACAGAAGAATATTGACCTTGCCAAACAGCAGCTACTTCAGCTGGACCAACTGGAAAAAGACTCGGCAGCCATTAAAGTAAAAGGAAATCTTCAATATCCCGGACAATACCCAGTCTATCCGTTAATAGAAAAGTATCTTTCCGATTATAAAAACACATTAATGGAGCGCCTGGCAGCTTTAGAAAATTTGGGTGAGGATCAATAGAAACAAGTGCACCCCCATTAATTAATGGGGGTCCTTTTTCATAGCCTTTTACTTTTCTAAATAATTCCCAGATGCATTTGCCAGTGTGACAACAACGATCCTTTTTTAAAGGCAGTTTTCGTCAATATAATCCTTCAAGACTCTTTTGTGATTGTGATAAAAAGGAAAACACTCTTTAAAATATGTTATTTAAACGAATTTTTATTCAACTTAGACCCTAGTTCAATGAAAACAAGGGGTAGCTGCTGTAGCAGTTTTGCTTCTCATTATTAGAACTATCCCTTCTCATTGGCAGTGTTATTAATTTGTTCAAAATCTACATAGGGATTCTTCTATAAGCCAGCCGTTTTTATTCCGTCTCTATTTTTTAAAAAGAATTTCAATTTAATTTGATGGCTTTATTTGTATTTAGATGCCCCTTCCTCTACAAGTTCTAATAAGAGGGAGAGCACAATACCAAGCTTGAAGGCTGCCTTGCAATACTTTTACACTTTACTAGTCTCAAATTTCCGATGGGGTTAGTGTAATCTTTCATTATCTAAAGGGTAATCACTCTTTCTTCAGCAGGACATTAGAAATCTATTAACTGACAATACTCGCAAGCACTCGCTTCTTGAGATTCACCAAAAGCTCTTTGAACCAAATTCTCCCTCTCTTCCACACACTGTTTGATCTATAATTTTTTAATGCAGGAGAAACTATTTATTAGAAAAAATGGTATAATTTAGTTATATCCATCAAAGGGGGAGAAAAAGTGAAAAAAAGGATGAGATATTTCTTCTTATCTATTGGTCTATTACTCTTATATGGCTCACTGCCGCACAATGCAGAAGCTGCATCCGACCGGGTGAAACCGAAAATCAATGGAGCGGTGAACAAAACCATTTATCTGGGGATGGTTTTTAATGCCCTGTCTGGTGTCACTGGGGATGACAACAAGGATGGAAACCTGACCAAAAAAATCGTTGTGACCGGCAGTGTGAATAACAAAAAAGCGGGGACCTACAAACTGATTTATACGGTAAGTGACAAGTCCCGGAACAAAACTACCGTCATTCGTGTTATTACCGTCAAGAAGGATACGGTGAAGCCGGTCATTTTGGGAACATCGAATAAAACCATATTGCTTGGCACTTCATTTAATGCGTTAACTGGTGTTTCCGCCCATGACAATATTGACGGATTCATTACCAAAAATCTAAAAGTAACCGGAAGTGTGAACCCAAAGGCTGCAGGGAAATATACCCTCACCTATTCCGTGAGTGATTCTTCCGGAAACGCGGCAGTATCAACCCGGGTGATTACGGTGTTAGATAATGTGAAGCCAGTCCTAGCAGGAATCAAGGATACCGCCATACATATGGGGGATGTTTTTAATCCATTGAACGGAATTACTGCGACCGATAACAATGACGGGAACCTTACGTCCAAAATTGTTGTGAAAGGGTCTGTCAATATGAACAAGGCAGACGTCTATCACCTTACCTACTCCGTTACCGACCGTTTCGGGAATACAGCCAGTGCTAACCGAAACGTAACGGTCCTTGATAACGTGGCTCCAGTTCTTTCTGGCGTTCAGGACATTCAGGTTACAGAGGGGAATCCCTTTTACCCGGTAGATGGAATCAGTGCTTGGGACAACAATGACGGGGATGTCACCTCCAAGATAGAAGTAACTAGCTCCGTCAATGTAAACTTGGCTGGCAGCTATTCTTTGACCTACTATGTTTCCGACCAGGCCGGAAACACGAGTTCCGCCTTTCGGACCGTGACAGTTGTCGACCAGACTCCCCCTGTCATTTCCGGTGCCGACAGCAAAACCATCGGCCTTTATAATTCCTTTGATCCTTTAAGCGGGATAAGTGCCACTGATAATAACGATGGAGATCTCACTTCCAAAATAACTGTGGACGGAAGTGCCGATCCGAACTCAGAAGGAACTTACCGGGTGACTTATTCGGTCACGGATACAGCTGGAAACTTTACCAGCGTGGAACGCGTGATTACGGTGCAAAGGATTCATGTATCTAGTGTGACGATTTCCGCTCCAAGCACAATTAAAACCGGGCAAAATGTTCCGTTAAAAACGGTCATTAACCCGGTTGATGCGACCGACCAGAATACGACCTGGCAGAGTTCCGATGAAAGTGTTGCTATCATTAACGCTAACGGCGTTCTGACTACCTTCACCGAAGGGACGGTGACGATTACAGCCACCGTGGACGGGGTGTCCGCCACTAAAACGATTATGGTTTCCAACCGACCGAACCTTTACTTGTATCGATCCGGTGCGATTATCTTTAATAATCTTTATAAAAGCTTTTCTCTTACTCTGAGTAGTCTTGAACCTGAGGAAACAGTATCCATAATGAAAGTAGATATCTATCAAAATAATTCGCTTTACTCTTCTTATACGGCCCAGGAGCTCCAGAGCGCAGGTATTAGCACTACCCTGGGGGTCTACCCCTCTTCCTGGGGGATGACTATTAACTTTGCTCTCGGAATTTGGCAGAACCAGAGCAAAGCTGTTGTGACAGTATCTGACCCTGGCGGAGCGAAATACCAGTATTCCGTAAACCTGTAGAGTTAGGGATAAAAATCGGAAAACTCGTCATAAGGCGAGTTTTTTGTTTACTCAAATTTCTTGGTCTTTTGTTGTATGTTAAAACATTACCCCTTCCTTTTTGTCGAATTTTGTTTGAAAATTCCCTTCTAATTTTCGACAATTTTGTTAAATTTTCATGGTATAATTTTGTGGAAAAATATAGAATAGACAACCAAGGGTGGGTAATGAAATGAAAGTCTTTAAGAGCTTAATAGCATTTATATTATTATTTTCTCTGGCTTTACCAGCAGCTACATACGGAGAAACCAGCACGTCTGCCAAAACCCTGTTTTCCCAGATGAATTTAAACCAAGAACCAAAAATCTTGTCCAACAAAGAAATGTCTTATCAAAACCCTCAGGATTATCCGATGGTTCAAACAGGGCAAATGCTGCCAACGCTTTATGATCAATATGGAGGATGGCAAAAAATTGGTTATAATAGCACAGTTAATGACAGTAATGATTCAAAAAGTATGAATATTAAGCTAAACTATTCATCCCAATACTATTATGCCAAAGATAACAACCTTACAATGGAATTTTTTAGAGAGAATAATGGTGCACTCGAATATATAGCTCCTTTTAACTTTAATACATCCAGTTACAAAAGTGTTGGATTAATAGCCATTCTTCCTAAAGAAGACTATCAAAATAGCAAATATATTTATATAAGGGCTGGCATTTCCGACGATTATAGTGATTATTATTCTGATGTTACCCTTTTTAAAATCGAGAATCCCTTTTATTTAGACTCTGTTCCTTCTACTGTTCCTGCTGCCACAACTTCAGGTAGCTTTACCCTTATCAGCAATGAATCACTGCAAGGGAGTGTCTCTGAATCTACTGGTACTTTATTTAAGCTAAATAACGATCAATTTGCCTATAATAAGAATCTTAATCAAAGCTCCTATAGGCTGGATGTAAACATTCCGTTTAATGTAAAGGTAAATGCTGATAAAAAAATTGCTTCTCTATATACAACAAAATCCGATCTGATTGGCAATCAAAAAAGCTTTTGGGTAAAAGATCTTACGACCAATTTGGATTACCAGATTAATGGGACACTTACCTATAGCGGTACAAAGGCAAATGTGTGGGTCTATAATAACTCAATAACCTCTACGGATGCTCAAAGACTAGGTATTGAATTTGACCAGAAAATCTATCCATCTGTAACTAATAACTTTGCCACCGAATCTGATGTGAACCATGATGGAAAAATAAATATACTTTGTTACGACATTCATGATGGTTTTAATGGTTCGGGAGGTTATGTTGCCGGATATTTTTACGGGGGAGATTTATATAATATCAACCATTCGAATTTGTCCGAAATTTTTTACCTGGATACATATCCTGCAATGGGAATGGGCACTTCCAAAGACGTATCATCTACTTATAGTACCCTTGCTCACGAATTCCAGCATATGGTCAACTTCAATCAAAATGTTTTTGTGGAAGGCACTCAGAATCCAATGGATACCTGGCTTAATGAGGGCTTATCCATGGCTGCCGAGCAAATTTATACTGGAAGTACTTTAACAAATAGGATTGATTATTATAATAATGCAGCAAGCATACCTGCCGGACTCTCCCTATTAAACTGGCAAAATAGTCCTGACTTACTCGGTAACTATTCACTTTCATACTTGTTCGGACAGTATGTGAAGCTCCAGTCCAATCAGGGTAATAACATTTTTAAAGAGATACTAAAAGATCGAAACAATAATTACCTGGCCATCGAAGATGTAGTAAAAAAACATGTACGTCAGGATTTGACATTCGGAAAATTTATGACTGATTTTCGTGCTGCTTTACTTTTAAAAGAGGCACAGGGACTCTATGGCTTTAAAGGTGATAGCCAGTTTGACAGCATCCAGCCACGCATTTCCGGGACTAACCCCGGGTACTTGACTGGCGGTGGTGCAGTGGCCATGCAGTCTTCTTCTGAGTTGGCCATTCCTTCTGATAAAGGTCCTGACGTCACTTATACCTTCCTTTCAAAGGGAAATACACCGACTGTTAATTTGGTAAGTGATAAAGATACTGCTATAACTGGAAAAACAGAATCTCGAATTAAGGTTTTTGTAAAAGCCGGCAGTATTGAACTGGGAAATGCCGAATCCAATGCGGATGGTAATTTTTCAATCCCAATCCCAAAACAAAAAGCGGGAAACATATTAAAGGTATATTCCGTTAATTCAGCAGGTATAAAAAGTTCAGAAATACTTGTAACCATTCTTGATAAGACGCCGCCGGCGATTCCAACCGTTAATGAAGTAAAAGACTATGACAGGAAAGTGACCGGCAAAGCCGAACCTGCCTCTTATGTTGCACTCAAGGCTGGCAGTACAGTTGTCGGTAATGCCGTAACGGATTCTTTAGGTAATTTTGCAGTAGGCTTAAAGTCTCCTTTAACAGCCGGAACAAATCTTTATGTTTCAGCCAGTGATAAAGAAGGAAACGTAAGTCCTTCGGCTTTGACTGTTGTTAAAGATAAAACTCCGCCTGCAGCACCGTTTGTGAATGAAGTAAAGGATTATGAAAAAAGGGTTTCCGGAAAGGCAGAACCAGGATCAAAAGTTGAGGTTAAATCAGGAAATACTATATTGGGCACAGGTAACGCAGATAAATATCGTAACTTTGTCGTTAATTTAAAAGCCGCCCAAAAAGCAGGAAGTGCTATATATGTGAACGCGATTGATGGGGCTGGTAATAGCGGGGCTGCAGTCCGAGTGGTTATAAAAGACAAAACACCTCCAAGTGCACCTTCTGTCAACAAAGTTACCTATAAGTCAATATACGTAACAGGCAAATCCGAAGCTTATTCTATTGTCTATATTAATTTGGGCAATAAGACTATTGGCTGGACAAAAGCTAATCAATATGGCAGCTACTCTATAAAAGTAAGCAAGCAGAGTAAAGGCACCAAGCTGTATATCTATGCAAAGGATCCTGCAAGTAATATTAGCAAATCTACAGTTACTTCTGTAAAATGAACACGATAAAAGCCTGGTGTGAGAATTCCAGGCATTTTTTAAAGGCCTAGCCGGCTCGTAGGGGTTTAGGGAGAACTAGTATTAATATAAAATTGTGCAAAATGCTATTTGTTACTTTAAAAGATGAAAGTGCAATTCTTTAAGAAGAAACTTTCTGATATATGCTTCTTCCTAAAAAAACAAAAAAATCTGGGCTTTTTGCCCAGATTTTTTGTTTTAAGGATTATTCTCATCAAACTCATAGAAGTATTGATTCCCAAGCTGGTCTTCAAAGATTACGTTGTAAAACAGATTATATTTTACGGGTTTTTGATAGCGGATTTCCCCTGCTCCCGTAGCGAGATTGTAGGTTTGGCTGTCGAGCAACTCTCCGTTTGGACCGTTTAGGATTTCTAGGCCTACTTTTAACGGTTGGGTGGCTTCTGTTGTCAGAACCATTTCCTGATTAAACCCAGAGCCGTCTGTTGTAAAATTGACGCTTTGGTCTAAAAGCCATTCAGGCTGATCCATAGAAATTTTCCCTTCGACTGATGTTTCATTACCAACAGTGTTTATTGCTTTTATTTTATAGTAATAGGAGGATCCATCTGTAAATAACGAATTTCCTTTATCATCATAACCGTCCCATGAAAAACTGTTCTTGCCAGCCGCTCTTGGAGCATTAGTTAAAAGTGTTCTGATTTTTCGGTTGCTGCTGTCAAAGACTTCTATTGTAATATTGGCAGGTTCTGAAAGGCTGTAATGAACTTCACAGATTCCATTCTCGAATTTATGCAGCTGAACAGTTTTGGCAATCCCTATAACTGTTCTTCCTAAAGCTACTGTAAGATTTCCTTTAAAAAATCCAATTTGACTGTATTTGTCAGCTGCCATGATTTGATATTGATATACACCATCCGACAAGAGGTTCGAGGATAAGTCAAGGTTGAACGTATTTATGCCCTTCCCTTTTTCCAGCGCCTGTTGAATCGTTTTTACCATTTGCCCATTTTGATAAACTTCAATTGTAACCTTTGCAGGCTTTGAAAGGCTGTAGGTATAAGAAGCAGAACCAACGTTTCTGTATTCAATGGTTGCCGGTGCTCCAATTATCGGCTTCCTCCAATCCATAAGTTTCACCCAAGGACTTTTTATCAAGGTTTTATTACCTGCCAGATCCTTTATTTCCAATAAATATTGGTAGTTTCCTTCAGGAACAGGCTGTTTATCATTATTGGTTCCGTCCCAGTTAAACGAGAAGGCGACTGGTTTATGATACAAATTAGCACCCAGGCTTTTCAATTTGTTCCCTTTTCCATCAATTACATAGGCACTTACATAAGTATCTTCATTTGCTGCTGCTACCAAGCTGTTCCAGCTCGCTCCTGAAGACTTGAATATCGATGATAATAATTTAAGGTTTGCTTTAGGCTTAGCCGTATCAAGTTTTATAGGAAGGTTTTTTCCGGGTGACTTTCGTTTATATGAATCCACTGACGATATAGCCAGCCGATAATTACCATCTCCCATACGCACACCATTGCTATTTTTTCCGTCCCAAAAAAGGGCTCCTTTTCCCCCGTATAAGTAATGGGTGGAAAGGATTTTGCGTACAAGCTTATTATTTTTGTCATAAATATTAGCTGTTACGTATTGATCCTTATTTGCATTTATAACAATTTCAGCTTTTGAGCTTGCTGCCGGCGAGAAACTAATGAAAGCAGCTGCTGTAATGGAAGGAGTTATTTGGTCTGTGACCAGAACAGGAACCGATTGATAAATTGTCTGTATTCCATTGGTAGCTCTTACCACAAATTTATATGTTCCGGCTGGGGCATAAGCTCCGTTGTCTTTTTTTCCTTCCCATGAAGCGGTCATATTTACACCGTTTGATTTTTTATTCAGCAGCGATTTTACTATTTTCCCTTTAGAATCCTGAATATAGAGGGAAACATTTGTACCGGATCCAGAGGTAAAGGATAAGACAGTTTTATTTGTACCGTTCATCATCAATTTGGCCGAAGACAGCGAAACATTTGAAACTGGTCCCATGGTCATTTGCAGGGCTTTTAACACATCTATTCGGCCTGCTCCATAATACTGATCCCACCCCTTCGTACCCAAGTCTAATGCCGATCGCTTTAACGTATCGATAACTTGTGCAGGTGAAAGCGATGGGTTTTTTGATAAAATAAGTGCCGCTGCTCCCGAAACAACAGGTGCTGCCATCGATGTCCCACTCATCCACTGATAAGAGCTTCCAGAAATGGTTGAATAGATTGATTCCCCAGGAGCAGAAAGGTCAATATAATTTCCAAAATTGGAGAAAGAAGTAATTTTATCATTTGAATCAGTAGCACTTACTCCTGTTACGGTTTTGAACGAAGCCGGATAAGTATCCCTGCTGGTGCTTTCATTGCCGGCTGCAGCAATGACGAGCACGCCTTTGCTGGCAGCATATTGCACTGCATTGTCGAGAGCATAGCTGTAGTCTGGGCTGCCAAGACTTAAATTAATTATATTTGCATGGTGGTTAACAGCATAGTAAATGCCATTTACTATATCATAAACATTGGCATATTCTCCCTGAAAAACATTTACAGGCATGATTTTCACATTTGGGGCAATTCCGGCCACACCAGTATTATTGATAGAAGCTGCAATTATCCCTGCAACGTGTGTTCCATGCTCTGATGGTGAAAAAGTGGTCTTTCCTGTTAGGATATCGATTGGGCTTACAATTTTGCCTGCGAGATCGGGGTGATTGACCTGAACCCCACGGTCAACAACCGCCACTATTATACCTGCGCTTCCTCTCGTCTGGTCCCAGGCAGCAGGCATACCGATTTTATTTAAATACCATTGATTTTTAAAGCCTGAATCGGTAGGTGTAAAAGTATTTTCCATATTCACATTAGGCTCAACATACTGGACTTCCTTATAACCAAGCAGTCGGTCTGCTAATCTTTTCAAATCCTTACCTTTGGAAACCTTTACGAGTGAAAAATCTCCCGTTTTCTGAGTAGAGACCTCGTCTCCTTTTATCTGATTTAAAATTTCATTTTTTTTCTCTACAGAAATATCCTTTTTAAATTTAATTATCAATTGGTTGCTTTTAATGTTCTTGTCTTTATCAAACAGCTCAGAGGTGCTATTTTTGGGGACAAGTGGAACCACTTTTAGTCCTTTTGCGGAAACATTAGAAACAATAGACAAGGTGCAAAATACGGCAATTATAAATGAAAATAACTGTTTCACTGCTTCTCTTCCTCTCGGAACTGCTTAATTTATTGAACTTTCTCTGCTTGCAGGAGATAAACGGTTCGTCCTGCTAGATTGATCGAGTACCAATTTCCGTTTCTTTGAATATAGTTAATTTTTTGCCCTTTTAAGAGAGTAGCAATAGCACCGGCCGCAGCATCCATTTGCAAGTAAACCTTTGTGTCCTCTGAAAGATTTATAAGGTTAGCGGCAATTGTGTATCCAGCTGGATTGGTGACATTTGCATCATATACTGGTAAAACATTCGCTTTAGGAACGTATGCAGTTGAATTACCGTGCTGAATCTCCTGATAGCTTGCAGATTCTTTTAATCTTATAAAAGTTGCTCCTTTAGCAATTACTGCTATTTGCAGGCCGGTTGACTTGCTAATCACAGGTGTATTTTCCTTATTTATTTGGAAATACTTGATTGACGGAGTGAACTGCAGGTCCGCTTTTGATTTCTCTATATAAGCAAAACGGTCACCGAAAGATACTTTATAATAGTTGCCTGCTATTGAATCAAAAACTAGAGTTTTACTGACGGTTATGCTTGCGATTGGTCTTTTTGAAGAGGCGTCAGAATAGACCGGGGTAATTGGATGAACAATAATTTGTCCCCGTTCAGATACCCTCCCCTTAAAAAATGAACCGCCAACTGGCCGATTGTACGAGTCGATTCCTCTTTTTGAAACAAGTGCTTTATTACCGCCAAAATCCATTTCATACCAGACGCCTTTATCCGTACTGATTTTAAAGTTCTCACCTTTGACGATTCTTCCGACCTTTACTGTTTTACCGCCCACAAGCTGGATCAGATCCTGGTCTGATTTAGCTGCTATGTACTGGGCGGTACTTTTTTGCTTATGGTATTTGTATACGATAGCTGCCAGGTCGGCAATCACCTTTTGGGATTTTGCATAGCTTAACTTGTTCGTCATGACTGCAAGTATGTATGGTTTTTGTCATATACAATTCCAACATCATGAGAAATCCCGGACTCAGGAATCATGCCTACCTTATGAGCAACTTCTACTCCTCGTGTGCCCGTTAGAATAGTAGTGTTATAGATTGTATGTTTTAAATAGTTGATAAGCTCTTTACCCAGCGGGCTTCTTTGTGAAAAATTATATAGGTAGTCCCAGTAGGCAACCATATCGCTCGCGGACGTGGTGTTGACTCCGTTTGTATAGGTATACTTCCCGCCAAGCTTTCTCATGTAGTTAATGAAGTTTTGCTTGCCAACTCTTTCGCGCAGCATGACAAAACCGATATTATCGCTATAAGTAACCGTTATTCGAACCAAATCACGGATGGTATATTGAGTTCCAACCTTTGCTTTTTGAATGATACCGCTGCCGCCATTATAATGGTAGCGCTTGTAGGTTAATTTTTCATTAAGATTGAGTTTGCCCTGACTTGCTAGCTCCATTACCTGCAGTACCAGAGGAAGCTTAATGGTGCTTGCCGCTCTTACCATTCCAGCTGTGTTGTAAGTTTGTATTCATCCCCATTTGATAAATCACTGTATTGGAGACGAATATCACCACCTGATTTTTTAATATAACTGTTAAGATCTCTTGAGAGATTTTGTGAAAATTGCTGATAAGCAGTTGGAGTTGTAGCCGCTTTAGCTTTTGGTGGATACTGATATAGCGATAGAATTATACTAATGGACATTAAAACAACTAAAAGTTTCTTCATCATGCTGCTGTTTACCCCTTATTCAACTAAAATTGTTTATTTTTCATAGAGCTCGATTGGCAAACCATCTGGGTCAGCGAAAAAAGTGCATTTGTTTTGGGTGTATGGATCAATTCTAATAGGCTCTGGCTCAATTCCATTTGAGATTAAAAATTTAATATTCTCTTCGATTTCTTCTGTTTCAAAAGCCAAATGACGGAGACCTGCCGCTTCAGGATAACTGACTCTTTCCGGAGGAGAATCAAAAGAAAACAATTCAATTATGTATTTGCCATTTAAAGCGAGATCAAGCTTATAGGATTTGCGTTCCTCCCTGAATACCTCTCTGATGGGCGTTAGACCCAATATTCTGGTATAAAAGTCCTTTGAACGTTCATAGTTTGAACAAATAATTGCGATATGGTGAATTCCCGAAAACTTCAATGCTGTACTCCCTTCCATCCTGTTCAAAATGCTGTTTTATATCCCATAGATTAACATATTTCCAACTATTATTCTCTCATAATTTATAGGTCTATTTTCGCTTTTTTACATACTTTTTATCGTCTGAAAATGGCAATAAATTTACCAAAAACCCATTATATGACCAATTTTTCTATTTTGTGTATAAATTTCCCTTTCAGTATGATAGAATATTTTCAGATAATGAAAGAGAAAACGGAGTGATGGGGAAAAATGAAGAAAAAAGTCATGACGACTTTCGCGACCGCAGCAATCCTTTCTGCCGTTTATGCCGGAAGTGCCTCGGCAAATACGTATTCTGTTCAAAAAGGCGATTACCTTGGAATGATTGCAAAAAAATATAACACTACTGTCCTGGAATTAAAAAAGTTAAATCACCTTTCATCAGACCTGATTTATGTCACCCAAATACTCAATATACCCTCTACAACCACATCCAATAATACTGCTGCAAACTTTAAAACTTTAACTGTAGCATCACAGCCAGCTTCTGTTACCTATTATGCAGTAAAAGGCGATTGTCTAACAAAAATCGCCAATAAATATGGTGTTACATTAGGGGAGTTAAAACTTTGGAATAACTTAAAATCAGATAAGATTGCTATTGGGCAGTCTTTTAAAATTATTACTAAAACTGCTATTACTATAAAGGGACCGGTACCAGCAACGAAGGCTCCGGCTAAGGCTCCTGCGGCATCAACAGCGAAGGCTCCGGCCCCAACAACAAAAGTTCCATCGGTCCCTGCTAATGCTTCAAAAACACCGGCTCCGCCTTCAACCGGTAATACTGCCGCTCAATACATAGTTAAAGCTGGGGATACTCTCAGCAAGATAAGTACTCTCGTTGGGATGACTGTTGACGAAATTAAAAAAGCAAACAACCTAAGCACGGATCGTATATACATAGGTCAAAAATTAAATGTAGCAAAGACACCGGCAGGCCTTGCAACTCCAGAAGGCGGAACAGCAGGCACCGTACCAGCAGGACAGGCACCGACACCGACGCCTGCTTCAACAACTGATTTATCAGCATCCGTTGTAATGACTGCCAAACAAGTATTAGGGATACCTTATGTTTGGGGCGGCAGTTCAATTGGCGGATTTGATTGCAGCGGTTTTATCTACTATGTATTCAATAAAGCAGGTAAATCGATCACTCGTACGTCAGCTGACGGCTATTTCAACCGTTCGTACTACGTAAATAATCCTAAACCGGGCGATCTTGTGTTTTTTGAAAATACATATAAAAAAGGCATCTCCCACATGGGGATCTACCTTGGCGGAAATCAATTTATTCATGCCAGCGATAATGGGGTAGCGATCACTAACTTAAATAACTCCTATTACAAAAGCCATTTGGATAGTTTTAAAAGATTTTATTAATACAAAGAAAGATGTTCTAATAATTAGAGCATCTTTTTCTATTGTTAATAAAAAATGCACCCCCCGGGATGGAAGGTGCCTCAACTACTATATCAATACCAATTCCTTATCAACCTCTTCAACATGATTACTCTGTTTTATCATTTCAATAAATGGTTCGACAAACTGTGGATCAAATTGTTTTCCGGAGCAATTCCGCAGCTCTGCAATTGCTTCGCTGAAGGTCTTCGTTTTTTGATAAGGCCGCTCTGTTGTCATCGCGTCGAACGAATCAATAACGCATAGAATCCTTGACAGCTTAGGAATTGTTTTACCTTTCAGACCATAAGGATACCCATTTCCGTCATAACGCTCATGATGGAGCTCTACTAATGGGATTAAATCTTCAAGCTTCTTATTGGTTGAAATAATTTCTTTTCCCCAAGTTACGTGCTTTTTCATCATTTCCCATTCATGAGGGTCCAGCTTGCCCTTTTTATTGATAATATCCCTCGGAATTTCCAGTTTCCCAATGTCATGGATGATTGCTCCAAGAATTAATGTTTTTCGTTCGTGCTCGCTTAATGTCAGTTTCTTAGAAAAGTCAACTGCATATTGGTAGACTCTTTTACTATGACGATATGTATACACATCTTTTGAAAGGAAAATTTTAAGTTGCAACTCCAGCTCTTCAAGATCTTTTTCTATAGATAGAGACTTTTGCACAGTGTATTCAGAGTATTCATTATAAATATGAACAAGGTTTTTTCCCTGGTCCTTAGCTGCATACATAGCCTGATCAGCATGATTCAAAAGCTCTGAAATGCTATAGGTTTCTTTTTTGCATTCAGCAACCCCCGCTGAAAAGGACAGGCAGCCGTACGGAAGACCTTCTACTCCTTTAAAGTAGGTGTCATTTGCTTTTTTGCGCAGTTCATTCATAAAAGCAAAGGCGTCTTGTCGGTCTGTATTTGGTAAGACAATAGAAAACTCTTCACCGCCATATCGTGCTACGATATAGCCTTTTGCTTGTGTTTCCGCTTTGAGGAGAGCGCCGAATTCCTTTAGCAGCTGATCTCCATCAATATGGCCGAAAAGGTCATTGAATTTTTTAAAATCATCAATATCGAGCATTGCTACAGTCAGTGGAAGATCGTTCTCTTTGGCAAGGTTCATCTCTTCTGTAAGAAGTTCCTTAAAGTATCCATGATTATTCAGGTCAGTTAAAAAATCTTTGTTGGCTTTTTCCGATATTTCTTTAAATAACTTGAAATGCTGATTAAATGCCAGAGATAAAAGAAAAGATATAACATTAAATAGAAAAAGCCCAAATAATGCATGACTTCCAATTAAGATACCTAGAACTAAAGATAATAAAAGGGTACTGCTATAGGAGGTAGCACTCTCCTTAATCATGCCCCACAACACATATTTTGGGCTATCAACCCCAGATAAAAGGAAGTATGTACCTATTAAAAGAACGTTCGTAAAAAAATAAAAGATAAATGAAATGGTATAAGGAAAAAGACTTTTTACATTTATGGTACCCAGTTCCCCACCCAGTAATATAAACAAGTAATAGGCACCCACAGTTAATAAGGTATAGAGGGCAAAATTAAAAACATGCTTCCACCATACGATATTCCGCTGAGTAAATAAGTAGATTGCAGCATAAATAAATAACACATCCAACGTTAATCCCAGCTTGTATAAAAATAGGCTTGCCAGAATAATAGAGGAATCCATTGAAAGGGAATTTCCTTTTGGAGGTATTGGAATCAGATAATAATTCAGTAAGAGGATTGAACCAGTAAGAGAGAAAATAATAACCCACTCAAATAGCGTATGATGAGCAAGCTTATTAAAAAATATGAAAGCAGTTATCCCTAAAATTGATACTCCAAGCAAATACCTTTTGGAGGAGGTCTTTATAAATTCCATTTTTATCACTCACTATAAGAATTTAAGGAGAAGTTCTTTAACTTCTCCTTAAGATTGATTATATTAATTTGTAACCAGAAGTTAAAGCAATAATTATAGAACCGATAATGATAGCATTGTAAAGGATAGAAGTTAATTTGATACCATTTTTTTGCTCGTTTTTCATTTTGCTTCACCTCCTTTAAGGGAAAGGGATTTTCTCGTGTTATTATTTTCATTCCGCCTGCCAACCATTATATTTTGGATGAATAAAAAAACTCCTATGTTCATCACAACATCACCAATGCTGATTATCTGAGTTCGCGGATAAGGTTTTGATAATGGTATAATGTCTCCTAAAAATTTTAGATGTGCTGATTCTGTCATAAGCTGGTGTTTAGCGTAATGCCCGTTTTTGAGGTACTGAATGTATTCCGGGCTAAGGACTGTTGCGGCTTCACCAGAAACTGGCATCCTTCCCCCATTTACTATCATTACTAGGAAATTTAGAAAAACTCCTATGAAAATGACCGTAAAACCCTCTTTTTTCCGATTGGCCATTAGAAATATTAGTCCAACAACATAAACAAGCATATAAATCGCTCCGCTAGTCTGTCCCAGTAATTTACTATCATTTTGAAATAGGAATACCAGAAGTTCGATTGCCAGAAGCAACGGGAACATCCATCCCCACTTAAACTTTAACGTAGCAAAAGAGCGTAAACTTCCTTTTCTAAAAAAGCCTATGATTATTGAGAAAATAATCCCGTCAAAAACCATATACCAACCACCAAACATTAGGTAATTTTCTTGAGTTAAATTATGTAATTTGTTCTTGTACTATTTATTTCGTCTATTTTTTTAAAAGTTTAATAGGCTTGCCTAAAAAATAATAAAATTTTAAAAATTATTAATTATTACTAAAAAGTCTTCTTCGAGGCTGTTCTCCCATCTTTATGTATAAGTGTCCTTCCGAGCATCGGAATAGCTTAATTCAGAAAAGTGATAATGGAGTACGGATTTCCTTCATATAAATTAATGGCATTTTTGTAATCCATCTGTTCATTTTATAGAACAATTCTATTATTAAATAGAACAAAAATAAAGAAAATGCTCTTGATAAAGAACAACAAAACTCGATTTTAAGAGACAAATTAATCTTCTCAAATCTTGTATTTTTCTCCTACTTAGATGAAAAAGCCAGGAATGTGTAGAAACAAGTCAAAAAATTGAGAATAGTTAACATGAAACATTTTCCATTTTTGTGCGTCTTATAGATAATTAGGACAAAGGGGGATTAAAAATGAAGATTAGAATACTTTTAATAACGCTGCCCATGCTTTTCGGTTTATTGGTTCAGCCACACAATAGTGAGGCTGCTGTCCAGAAAAGCCAATTATTATTAATTAATAAAAAGGTTAACCAGGTTGCGTTCTTTGAAAATGGGAAGTTGATCAAAACTTATCCCGTTGGAACAGGCAAAACTTCTAAATTAACACCTGAGGGTTCCTTTTTTATTAGGGAAAAGATTGTAAACCGCCCTTACTACAAACTAAAAATCAAAGGCGGAGATCCGAGGAATCCTCTTGGGGACAGATGGATGGGTTTAAGCGCCAATGAGCATGGTTCATATCCGTATGGTATACATGGAACGAATAATGAGCGTTCAATTGGCAAATATGTCTCCGGTGGCTGTATCCGGATGCATAATAAAGATGTCCGGGAGCTTTTTAGCAGAGTTCAAAAAGGTACTAAGGTTGTTATTACTACTTCCAGAAGTTCTTTCGCAGTAATTGCTTCGCCATATATAAAAAAAACAGTTGCTCGTAAATAGAACATAAAAAGACTCACTCTCCGCATTGGAGAATGAGGCTTTTTTTAATATTCATCATTTGTTCGTCGGTCCGTATATCTTCCCAACAATCACTGTTACTTTCTCACTTTTATTACCAGCATCATCATAAGAATAGAGAGTTACATATGTGTTTTGCTTAATGAATTCACTAAGTTTAGCGGTAAAAATACCCTTTTCATCTGTTACTACATTCATGTTTAATTTCTTACCGTCTGTAATAACAACATGAGAACCAGCTTCTGCTTTACCTGTGATCACCATATCCTTATGAGTGATTGGATCAACATCTGGTACTTGCGGAGGAGTAACGTCTTTTACAGTTACAGTTGTTGCCGCACTTTCATTGTTACCTTTGTCTGTAGCTGTAACTGCTAGGACAGTTCCTGCTTTTGGTTTATCAATGCTAATTTCAAAGGTACCATTCTCTGATGCTGTTCCAGTTGCAATAACTGTACTATCAACTTTAATTTTTACTGTTGCACCTGCTTCAGTAGTGCCTTTTACAGATGTAGACTGATCAGTCACTTCATCAACCTTTGGAGCATCAGGTGCTACATTATCAAGTGTGATTCTTCCTTCAATTTGTGCAGAAATTGGAGCAATTTGTTTTTTGATATAGCTTATTAATGCATCCAGATCGGTCATCTGAGTTACCCGGTTTGTACCACTTTTCAGGATGGTGAATCCATCACCACCGTCAGCCATAAAGTTATTGACTGTTACAGAGTAAACTGCATTCGGATCAATTTTCTGCCCGTTTGGAAGATAAATATCCAATACCTTTTGACCGATTGGCAAATTATCAGACCAGGTATACTTCAAGCCGGAAATTTGCATAATCTTAGCATAAGACGTTGGCGACCATTGTTGGTTAAGTAGTGTTCTTACTTGATCACCTGTAATTTTCATCGTTACGATATCGTTTCCAAATGGCTGGATGGCAAACAGGTCTCCCCATTTGATGTCGCCTGCAGCTTTAATTTCATCACGGACTCCGCCAACATTCATGAATGCAAAGTCAGTTCCAGTTGCATCGCGCATTCCATCGGCAATCAGGTTACCCATTGGAGATTCACCAGCAGCATTTGTTGTACGAGTGATTGGAGCTGCTACCTGGCCAACTACCTGTTCTGTAATTGGAGCAATATCTGCCTTATAGCCATCAAGCTCTGCTTTAATTTTTGCATCAGCCGTAATGCTGTCCTGGAAAGTACTAGCTACTTCTGCCTTTTTGGACACAATATCCTGTGTGATTGGGTCAATTGTTAAATCAACATCAGAAAATGCTGTTCCATAAGAATAAGATTGAACTAGCAGTTTTCCATTAACTGTTGAGTTAAGGTATTTATGGTCATGAGCACCGTAGATAACGTCAACTTTGTCATTAATATTCCGTGCCATATCCACTACTTTACCTGTTGGGTTACTGCCATCGGTTGCAGAAGTTCCAGGGTCATGTGCAAGAACTACAATAGCTTTAACTCCCTTGCTATCCAGTTCATCTGCATATTTGTTAATTGCTTCTTTTTCATCTGTGAAACTTACTCCTGCCACACCACTCGGAGTTACAATACTTGGTGTTTCTGTTGTTACAACACCAATAAAGCCAATTTTAACTCCGTTTACCTCTTTAATAGCATATGGAGGTAGTAACAGTTTTCCGGTGCTGTCTTCTACAACGTTAGCAGCAACGACAGGGAAATCTGTCCCCTTGTAATCTCCATACTTTTTATTATATTCATCCGTTTTCGGATTGCTTCCCCCATAAATCATCCGTTTAAGCTCTGTAACGCCTTCATCAAACTCATGATTTCCAAGTGTACCTACATCGAAGCCCAGTTCATTGATAAAGCGGACAGTAGGCTCATCTTGAAGCAATGCAGATACCGGACGACTTGCACCAATCAGGTCTCCTGCTTCTACCATTAAGGTATTAGTTGGATTTGTTGCTTCTCTTTGTTTTAAATAAGAAGCTAAATATTCAATACCGCCAATTAGTCTTCCGCCAACCTTTGTTGAATAGTCCAACTGTCCATGAAAGTCGTTAATACCTAATAATTGAACATATACATTTTGGTCTAAAGTGTATTGCTCAAAAATACCATCTGATAATATTCCAGCATCTTTTACATTTGGAGTTGAAGACAGAACATCTTTTGCTGCAGGCGTTGATTTGAATGTTAAGGTTTTTGCTGCTCCGTTAATCGGTGCGATTTTCCAGTTGTTATCCGCAGATGGATTAACTACTTTTTGAGATTTAATATAATCCATCAAAATCTGACGGTTTTCATATGGGGAATCAACAACAACCTCGGCATTTCCACCTTTTGTTCCTGGGAAGTTCCCACCACCAGAAGCACGGTAGTTATTCGTTGCAACAATGAATTTTTGATTAGGGTCAATAGGATTTCCATTCACGTCTGTAAATTTAATGATGCGGTGAGCATCAGCATTTTTCACATCACCAGTTAAATAGTTATATCTTGCTGGCTGGGTAACATCAATTTGATATTTTACTCCATCAATAACGTCAAAGTTATATGGCTGGAATCCATAATCTATTAATTCTTGTGCATTAGAATTATTAGGATCAATTTGATTGAACTGTGAAGCAGACATTTCAAGCCATTCTTTTACCTGTGCACCTGTTAGTTCAACTGCTTTAAGTGTATTATTGTACAAATAAAGGTCATTGGCACTCTTTATTGAAAGATCACCTTTTGCGATATTTGTATAATCACCTGCTCCCTGGCGGCCAGCTTTGAAAGGCGCACCTGCAGATATGACAGGTATATCTTTTAGATCAGGACGATTAGTTGAAATCCAATTCTTTACGTAGTCCGTTTGTGCATTATTGACGATTTGGATTGTTGGGTCATCCATTACACGGGAAAAATAAGAGTTCATTGGAGCTGTTGTTTCTCCAATTTTCCCACGAACATAAGCAAGTGTTCCTTCATGCTCTGTTTTTACAGCATCAACGATTGCAGAGTCTGTAGGTGTTGTTGTAGTAACAGGACGGTCTACGGACTTAGAGTTTGTTTTATCAACTGTCCATTTGCCATCAGCGTTTTTAACAAGAGCAAGATCCATAACGCCAAGGTTGTTTCCCCAATAACCAGCTTCTACTGCCGGTGTGCCGTTGATTGTTCCTTGGGTGTTATTCAATCCTGGAAGGTCAGGATTGTTTAAATTACTGCCTTGGTGAAACTCTTTTCCACCTGGGAAATTATAATGCGCGTGTCCAAAAAGAAGGGCATCAATGCCATCTACCTTACTTAATGAGAAGACTGCATTTTCTGCATCCTGCTGCCCGTCATTTGTAACGTCACAACCGGAGTGGGCGATAGCTACAATAACCTGAGCCCCGTCCTCTTTCATCTTTTGTACATATTTATTTGCCGTTTGGACTATATCTTTTACTATAACTTTGCCTTGAAGATTATCTTTATCCCATTGAAGGATTTGTGGTGGTGCAAAACCGATAACTCCTACCTTAACGGTTGAAGTATTTCCACTATCATCTGTAATTTGTTTATCTAAAATTTGATAAGGAGTAAAATAGTTTTTATCGTTTGTTGGGTCGCTATCGTGATCATCAACATAAATATTTGCGTTCACTATAGGATAAGGGGCATTTTTTAATGCGGTATTAAGAAAACCTAACCCATAGTTGAATTCATGGTTTCCAACTATACCAGCATCATAGTTTAATAGTTTCATAGCTTTAAACATTGGATGAGTATCGTTTTCCGTAATTGGTTTTACTTTTGCTACATAATCAGCCATTGGATTGCCTTGAAGTAAATCCCCGGCATCAAAGAGCATGGAATTTGCTTTTTCAGATCTTGCTTGCTGAATAAGTGTGGCTGTTTTCGATAAACCATAGTTTATGCCTTTATCAGTATCCTGATAATAATCATAAGCCATTACGTTATCGTGAAGATCTGTCGTCTCCAGGATTCGAAGCGTTGCAGTGTTTTCACCTGCAGCGGATGCTTTCTTAGCGTTGTATGGGACAAGAGGTGAGGCAATCGTACTAAACAGCAGTGCTGTTGCAGTGATTTTGCTAAACTTACCGAAATTCTTTTTTTTCATTCGGTTTAACACTCATCCTTTCAAATTGGATTCTTGCTTTTTGCCCCAAATCTTTTTTCAGAGATATGTATTCTCCCATACTCAATGATTAATAGAGCATTTCGGTGAAATCACCTCTATCATTATATATTTCTAAATTATTAGTAATAAAGGTAATTTTCCGAGATTTCAATTTTTGAATCTTTAGAACCACTCCTTTAACACTAAAAACTAGTATTATTCTCCCCCTTCTTGAAAGTCATCCTAATTTTACGATAAGCGTATTACTAATACTGTCGAATAAAGTTAATGATAGGTAAAAGTAACGTAAAGTTATCTACTATTTCTTTCATTTTTCTACAAGATAAAAGCACCATCCCTGTGGGATGATGCTAAGTGACTAAATGGTATTAAAGCTTTATAAAGTAGCTTTCCAGACCTTTACGTATACCAACAGCTGTATTCTGCCGGAATGAAGGACTTTTTAGTAAAGCTTCTTCAGTTGGATTTGAAATAAAGGCAGTCTCTACCAGAATACTAGGAAGTTCATTCATTCTATTTACGTAATAATCTTGTTCTTTAATTCCCCTGTCGTAGGTTTTAACAGTTCCAATAAGGTTCTTTTGAACATTACTTGCAAGGGTAATACTCTTTGGTCCATTAAAATTCAGTGTTGAATTATAGTAGGTTGTTGTCCCCTTTGATTCCGTTGTAAAAGAGTCAGCATGGATACACACAAAGGCATCATAATCAGATTTATTAGAGATGGCTGTCCTCTCGGATAACTCAAGGAAAATATCTGTGCTTCTTGTTAATGTCACAATAGCTCCTGCTTTTTGCAGCTCTTTTTGAAGTGCAAGCGATATGGCCAGAGTGGCATCCTTTTCCCGGTATCCAGTTGGACCGATTGCCCCAGTATCCTTGCCGCCATGTCCGGCGTCAATAATAATCTTTTTTCCTAAAAGCCCTGTTGGAATGACCTTCAATGAAACCTTGTTGCTGTAGTTACGCAGTGTAAAGGTATAACCAGGTTCAAATGTTATGACCACAGATTTTTCAGTGGAGCTTGCTTGAACCGTTTTGATTTCTTTTATTCCCTTTACCTTTACAGCTGGGAGCTGAACAGCGGTAAATCCCTGCTTTAGAGTCAGCTGATTAGCAGAAGTAGTATATTTAAAACTAAAATTGGTAAGCTTTGTCCAATTCAAATATGTATCTTTTCCAGAGCTAACTATCTGTGGCGATGTTATGCTTTTTGCTGCAACAGGAGCTGGTGTTGGTTTGACTGCAGTTGGCGCGGGTGTTATTGTTACATATTTAGATAGTACCCAGCCGCTTTTACCGGAAAATTTTATATTAAACCAGGTCTCGCCCTTGCTGTTTTTGTTAGTTGATACGACTTCAACCTTTTGAGCCTTTGAAACCGTTGTGAGAACTGAATACGTTGTGCCAGGACCCTTTCTGACATATAAGGATGTAGCATTAATAACTCCATTTTGCACTGGAGTAGGGGTAGCTGGTTTTGCCGGTACCGCTGGAACTGCTGGTTTTGCTGGAACTGCTGGTTTTGCTGGAACTGCCGGTTTTGCTGGAACTGCCGGTTTTGCTGGAACTGCCGGTTTTGCTGGAACTGCCGGTTTTGCTGGAACTGTCGGTTTTGCTGGCGCTACAGTTTTTGTTACATATTTTGATAATGCCCAGCCTGATTTGCCAGAGAATTTAACATTAAACCAGATTTCACCCTTACTATTTTTGCTGCTTGATGCAATTTCAACTTTTTGCCCTTTCGATACTGTTGTAGTGACTGAGTAGGTTGTGCTAGGGCCCTTACGGATATTTAATGATGAAGCGTTGATTACACCGCTTTGGGTTAGAGCCTGCGCTGCCGGTTTTGGAGGAGTGGTAACTGCAGTACTAACAAAAGATCTGGAGACATAGTTTGATATAATCCAGCCGCTTTTACCGGAAAAGCGGATGCTATACCATGTTTCTCCCCTGCTGTTTTTTGTACTTCCTGAAATTTCTATCCTTTGCCCTTTTGATAGTTTGTTTACTATGGGATAGTTTGTGCCAGCCCCTTTTCGGATGTTTACACCGTAGGCATTGACCGTAGCAGTTTGAGCTGCCGCCTGAACGGTAATATTTTTCGGTGCCAAATCGGCATCAGTTAGGACAGGAAACAGAGTGGCTGTAACCAACATAGATGAAACAATAAACTTTTTCACACTTTCCCTCCGTTGACTTTAATTTCTATTCCAAGAAAATTTATAGAAATAGAGTATATTGTTCTTATCGGCAGCTTTTGATTTATTTTTACATTTTATTGGATAAATTTATAATTTTATAAGCTAATATAAAATTATCATAATAGGGAAACTTTCGGGGATTTAATACAAATTAAAAGGATAGAAGGAAATTGCCTTCTATCCTTTTATCTATTAGATTATCATTATACTTTTTAATTCATATTTTATATTTTCAATCATTTCTTGAAGAGTGATGTCCTGCTCGTTAACGCCTTTTTCATAGGCTTTTTTAATAATTTCTGAGTAGTCAGGCTGTCCTGCCTTATCTCCTGATGATTTCGTGTTCACTTCCACGTCTCCTTTCTTGATATCCTATCTAGTCTATTCTAGTTAGTTATAGACCAATTGTAAATATATTCCTAACAATAGTTTGTAAATATTTTGTGACTAACTAACTTGATTTTATTTGAAGATAGTAGTCTTTAAGTTACCCGTGTCCATTTAATTCAAAACCATATATTATTTTATGTTTTTAGGCATTGAAGGTGTGGGTTTCTAAATACGGAATTGCCGCTGTTTAATAAAAAAACCTGCAGGTTATTAATCTGCAGGTAAAAAACCTAATCATCTTCTACTTTATTCAGAATCAACTCACATATTCTGTGGGATTCCAGTGCCTCTGTTGCCGATATCTTTGGCGATGTATGATTTCTTATTGATGCTATAAAGTCAGCTACCATTTGTTCAAATCCACGTTTAGACAAGGTTGTCTCCCAATCTCCAAAACGGATTTCTGTTTCCTCAAACCCCTTTGAGATTACAACTTTAGAAAGATTATAAGCGCTTCTCTTTTCCAGTGGGCTCATAACCTCTGCCATTTCTAAGTTTGTACCACTCTCCCTGTTCATAATACCGATTGCTGTGCCTTTATCAGAAGTAAACTGAACCACTATATGGGATAGCAGATTATTATTCTTTGTGATGCTTACCTTTAAATCTTCTATAGGATAAGGAAACAAATATCTCATCGTATCGACCACATGGATAAAATCATCAAAAACAACGTTCCTTATTTCTTTTGGATTGGAGATGCGGTTCTTCTGGACGATGATCATATTGGAATCTGAGATTTCCTTTAATTGATTGTAGGCGGGGGTATACCTTCTATTAAAGCCTGCCATTAAAATCAAATTGCGCTCCTCGGCTAATTCCACCAGTCTTTTAGTACTCATGTAATCATTTGTGATCGGCTTGTCGACAAATACATGGATATTATTTTTCAAGAGCTTATCAATAATTTCTTCATGCGTTACTGTCGATGAATGTACGAATACTCCGTTAATCCCTGCATTTATGAGGGAGTCAAGACTTGTATGAAGGTGTAAAAAACGGTATTGACCTCCGACTTCTAAGAGTTTTTCCTGATTGGGTGTATAGAGATGAAATTCCACATTCTTAGTTTGGCTGTATACAGGCAAATAAGCCTTTTGCGCAATATTTCCAAGACCAACAATACCTATCTTCAACATTTTTTTACTCCTTTATTGCCGATTTAAAAGTTGGAAACTTCCTGTGTTTCGTTTTCCATCTTTTTATTTGTTTTAATTCTTTCCAGTATTTTTAATACAATATAAACTCCAAACAGAACTGCCGCAAATACAAAATCCGCCGAATCGAAATAATACCATGAAACAGTTGTAATTATGTCATACAAAGCATGAACAACTACAAGCAGCCAAAGATTTTTCGTCCAGAGAAGCAGCAAACCAAGCAGAAGTCCCATATCCGTAAACGTGATCACAGAGCCGATTGTGACTGGCCAGCTCTGTTCCGTATCAAGAGAATGTCCTGCTCCAAAAAAGAAGGAACTAATGAATAGAGCTAACATTAGAAATATATCTCTTGGTCCAGTTTTCCACTTTCGTCGAAATACCTTTTTAAGTATTAATAGAAAGATAATCATATACGAGAGACGGTAAACCTCTTCAAGCCCTGCTAGAACATTTGAATAAAAATCATACCCGGCCGTATCAAACCACTGAAATACAGGCGACACGTCTCCTTCGCTGGATAAGTTTGCATCCCCACCATAAGTAAAGGTTGCTATTTCCTTGCTGGTGTCCACATAGTGGCTATAGTTATTGTTAAAATCCTGAAATACGGTAGAAGTAAAAATATTAATTAACATACTGCCGATATAAAAAACTACATATACCTTTGAAAATTGAAGAATATGCTGTTTTTTTGTTAGACGTTGAAGTTTTCCGCCATGCAGTCTAGGTGCAAGCTTCCAGCCAATAAAAAACGAACTTACCATAATGGCCTCGTAAAGTGCACTAAACAAAAAGCTGTATCGGCTTAAAAAAAGAACTATTTCAGATCCGACAGTTATAGCCAACATGGCAATCAAAAGCTTTTTTGATAACGGCTGTGTTAAATCTTTTATAATCAAAAGTGTTAGTCCCCCTAATTTCGGTCTCCCGTCTCCTACCTGTTCAACAGATATACTGCAGCGATTCCAATTCCGTTAATGGTGAGCAAAAACAGCAGGCAGGCTACAACCCATTTTCCTATTCTTGTCATGCTTTTTCCCCTTTGATCATTTTCTCTATTATAATGGATAAAATGGAATCTGCCTTACAATAAATTTATATGTCGAGGTACATATTATGGAAATGCTAAAAATTTTTAATGATGTTCGCAAAGAAATTGGAGTAGCCAGCAGGGATGAGGTTCATAGGCTGGGTTACTGGCATGAAACCTTCCATTGCTGGATTGTCAGCCCAGGAGCAGAATATATCTATTTACAGCTTAGGAGTAAGACAAAAAAGGATTATCCAAACCTCCTGGACATTACCGCTGCAGGGCACCTCTTGGCGGATGAAACAGCCGAGGATGGAGTCAGAGAGATTAAAGAGGAACTTGGTATAGACGTTCCCTTTGAAAAGCTCATCCCGCTCGGTATTATTGGTTACAGTATGATTCAGGGTGACTTGATTGATAAAGAGTTTGCTAATGTGTTTCTCTATGAAGCGGAAATAGATTGGGACGATTTTGTTTTACAGGAAGAGGAAGTAGCCGGGATCGTAAGAGTTAAATTTGAGGATTTCTGTGATTTTTGGATGGGGGAAGCGGAATGGATCCGAATTGAAGGATTTAAAACTGTCAGCGGTAATAGGTTTGCAGTTGATAGAGTTGTCAGCAAAGACTGCTTCGTGCCACATGATCAAAATTATTTTGAAAAGATAATAGCATCCATACAACTTCTCTATAATTAATTACTTCAAATGATTATTCTATGTTTCTCATTCCGGAGCTTGTAACATCAAGCTCCGTATTTTATTGCACTAACAGGGCGTAAGTAATCTTATTAACCTAATATACAGAATAAATATTAAATAATCCTTGTACTATGTGAAATGTATGTGGCACTCATACGACTAATTGTATGAGCATAAAAAACCGGAGGGGAAATGGAGTTGGCCAGCTGATGATTAGCAATAAAATTTCGGAGTGGTTCTACTTGTATAACAAAGATATATACCATTTTTTAGTTTATTATATCGGTTCAAGTGATGTGGAAGATCTGGTACAGGAAGTTTTTATCCGAGCAATTAAGGGCTTTGATACTTTTCAGGAAAAATCAAGTCCTAAAACCTGGCTTTTTTCGATTGCACGTAATGTGGGGATAGATGAAATAAGAAAAAGTAAGCGTTTAAGGATGAAACAAATGATTAAGTTCTGGAATGAAGAAACGGATAAGGAAACGCCGGAGAAAATTCTCCAACTAAATGAAAATAACAGGTTGCTTTATGACTCAATCCAATCCTTAAAAGCAAATTATCGAGATGTGGTCATCCTTAGAGGGATTAAAGAACTCTCTGTATCTGAAACAGCATCAATACTAAATTGGAATGAAAATAAAGTTCGTATTACCTATCATCGTGCGTTAAAGGCACTACAAAAAAGTATAGGAGGATTTTCTCTATGAAAAATAAATTTCATGATTTAGAGAGAAAAATTCGATCATTACCGGAACCTGATTATGATAAAAAGTTTTCTAAAGAAACACAGAATACCATCCATGAAAACCTATTACAACTTGCAAGTTCATTTGATAAGAAGAAAAAGAGGAGTGGCAGATTAATGAAAAGGATTTCTATTGGTCTAGCAAGTCTTGCTGCCTTCGTGTTATTCGCAGTTCTTACTATTCCTTTCATTGGGGATAAGCCTTCAAGTACCGGGTCAAATAAACAGGGGCACCAAAATAACAAAGTTACTACAATAGACAAAAACAAAGGAAAAAATGATAAAGATGCGAATAATCAAACCAAAACTGATAATAAATTAACAAAAAATATTCTTTATGAAAATACAGAATATGGATTTTCCTTTACGTTACCAAAAAGTTGGGAGGGTTACAAAGTTTTAACGGATTCTTGGGATGGTATTTCTTCGGACCAACAAAACAAATTAATTGAACATGGTAAAATTCTTTCAATTAGACACCCTGATTGGACGGAGGAAAAACCGAGACAAGATATCCCGATTATGATTTTTACTCTCAATCAATGGTCCTCACTTAGTAAGGGGGAATTTCATATTGGCGCAGCTCCTGTCGGTCCAACAATGCTGGGACAAAATAATGAATATGTTTTCGCGCTTCCAGCTAGATACAACTTTGCATTTCCAGAGGGTTATCAAGAGGTAGAAAACATTTTAGAAAACCAACCCCTTCAACCTAAAAATATAGGAAGTGACCAAAAATAATATGTAAACAAACGTCTAACAAAAATGGAACAGGTTTTTTTTGAAGTGAATTTCTTAAAAAACTTTAGGCTATGTCTAATTCTAATTGATAAAAAGTCATAATGAAGAAAACTCGCCATTTTGGGGCGAGTTTTACTTTTTTATAAACCTATAGAAAAGTGCAAGCTTTTAGTTCCCTTTAATATGAAGCAGCTTTTGACGGAGCTCTTCCTCCATCACAGCAAGATCGTTTTCTGCCTGGCGTCTTTTAGAGCGGCCTTCCTCCTGGATTCTTAAAGTTTCCTCCAGAGTGGAAATCAGGCTTTCCTGTGTTTTCTTCAATGTTTCAATATCGACAAGTCCTCGCTCATTTTCACGAGCCGTTTCAATGGTATTTGTTTTCAGCATTTCAGCATTTTTCAGCAGGAGATCATTTGTTGTTTTCGATACCTGCTTTTGTGCTTTCATGGCATGGCGCTGGCGAATAAGTGTCAATGCAATGGCGACCTGGTTTTTCCATAGAGGTATCGCTGTCATAATCGAAGACTGGATTTTTTCCACGAGTACCTGATTTGTGTTTTGAATCAGGCGTATTTGCGGTGCGCTCTGAATTGTAATTTCCCTGCTAAGCTTCAGGTCATACAATCGCTTGTCGAGACGATCAGCAAACTGCACCATATCATTAACTTCCTGGAATTTCATCTGGTCCTGTGAGGTTTCTGCTTCCTTTTTTAATTGAGGAATGGTTTTTTCATAGAGTTCCTCAAGCTTCAGTTCCCCTGCCGCTATATAAATATTTAATGCATGGAAATATTCCTTGTTGTGTTCATAAAGGTTTTCCAGCATTGAGATATCGGACAATAGGGCATTTTTGCTGCGATCTAGCTTTACACTGATCCGTTCGATCTGAGCACCTGTTTTCTGGTACTTTGATAGAACCTCCTGAATAGAGTCCGATATTTTCCCAAACATTCTTGCCAGAAAAGACGGCTTTTCTGATCTAAGCTCATCAGGGTTCATTTCATTCAGCCTTTTCATCAGGTCGCTGATGATTTCCCCTATTTCCCCCACATCCTGTTTTTGAACGTGTTCCAGCATGGTGTGGGAAAAGGAAAGGAGCTTACCTTGGGCCTGGGTTCCGTAGGTAATAATCGCCTGGTGATTTTTTGGGTCAATTTGCTCCGCAAGCTGGTAGGCCTTGGCTTTGTTTTCTTCAGGAATAACGTCAATTAATCTTGTTGGCTTTGAAGCTTGGGGCTTCGTTGCTTCTTTAAAAATATCTATATTACCAAAAGGATCGGCTAACATATCGTCCATCAAGTTTTTTGGTTCGTTCATTATTTTAACCTCCTGGTTTCATCAGGTTTTATCGAAAGCTTGGCAACATCCATTTCATAATTTAAATGTTCAATATCAGCCGAGATCACCTGATATAAGTCATTCTCGATGACTGTCTTCATTTCCTCCAGAAGATGTCGGGTGTCATTAAGTGATTGGCCAAGCTCTCTGTTTTTTGTCGGCTGCCCAGATAGGAAGTTAAATTTCTCTGTTAGTTCAAGCACCGTGTCAAGATGTGAAAAATAAAAGGTTTGGGCTTCATAAAAACGCTTCGGTTCCCTCTTGGTCATGCTATATATTTTTCGGACCATCCTTAAAATGTCGATCCTGTCTTTTAATGACGTAATTTGCTTGATTGAAAACAGTGTCTTGTTCAGCCGGCTGATTTTTTGTTTAGCTTCATCAAGGTTCTTTTTTATATACCTATATTCTCTTCTTGTCAGACCGTGCTTTTTTAGGAATCGGCGTTTCATTACGGCTGAAACGAGAAGCCAAATCATAGCACCACTTGCCAACGCTATTCCTGAAGACAGCAGGAAGGTTTTATCAAAAGCAAAAAAGCTAATAAGCCACACAATAAAGGCTGTTGGCAGTGTAATAAACGTTCTTACTAGGAACGATAAAAACGGGTTCATTGAACATCGACTCCTGAAAAAATTTCCTTATTACATACGAGGAATTTAAAAATTTCGTTTCATCCCAATTTAAAGATATTCCTCTAACTTCCATTTTACTGCAGTTGGTTTGGATTTTCTACAGACCTAGATAGTAACAGACACTAAGACTTGAGGCGTATTTTCCCCATCAAAAAAGCGCCTCCTCGAAGAGATGCGCCTCAAAATTATTCTTTATATATCTAACCTGTAATTCTCTCTTATTACGCCCGTGCAGAAATATAAAACACATTCTAATGACCAAATTATATATGCAAAGCCCCATGTCATGAACAAAGCTTTGGAATTTCCGGGGAATACAATAAGATCCCAAATAGTAGCAGATATTACAACAAGACACATCAGTGCAGCGTTTCTAACAATCCATGCCATGTTAACACCCCTTTAAGGTTTCAATAATTATAGTATTCCCATGCAGGTAAACGATAAACTAGTCCTAACATATCATATCTCAAAGTTCATTAAGTAGTTGTCGCTATTTCTACTTTGCTAATAATAAAATACCGACAGTTTACTTGATTTTTAGGTATATATTGATAATTAACAACAAAAGGAAAATCCCCGTTTGCAAAACCAAGCCGGCTTTGTTTGTGTTAAAAATGCAGTAGGACTCCTATTATGGCTGGAAATTGGGTATAATATTAGAATATGGTTTTTTAAGCGTGGCGGCGCTGGGCTTTGTTTTAAGAAGCTGAATATGAGCGTGGAATGCTGCGTAATGAGGATAAACATTTATTGTGAGTGATATTGGTTTCTGATAGATTGGCTGGTTTCAGCCTGTTTTTGAGTTCATTTTTATAAAAGGAGGTTTTGACGGAGATGTCGATGCCTGCTAGTGGTTATGTCCGGGCGATGTCGGAATGGGTGATGGAGAAGCTGCGGCCTGAGGCTGAGGAGGATGCACGGCTGGTTCAGAAAGGATTGATGCTGTACCGCCAGGGCCTGGTGAAGATTGATTGGATTGATGAGGATGAAGTTAAGGCGACGGTTCAGGATGTAATGCCGGCTAAAGTGGTGCTTGATCTTACTTTCTTGGATATGAGCAGCTGTTCCTGTCCTGGTGACGATTTGTGCCGCCATCAGCTCTCGGTGTTTTTCAGTGTGTATTCACGTGAGGCGAGTGTGGCTGCGTGGATGGATACATGGCGGAGGCCGGTTAAGGAGAAGAATGTGCTGACAACGCTGGGGATCCAGAAGGCGAAGGACCTTATTAAGGCGAACGGAATTTTGAAGCCTGATTATACCAGATGGATAGAGTCCTTTGAGGAGAGTTTCAAGGAGATTGTGCTGTCGAAAAATTCTTCTAATCTTTATATAGTAGCAGAGCTTTTCAAGATTTATATGCGGCGTATTCGTGCAGGTGCTCCGATTGAGCAGGAATGGAAGCTTTTGTATGAGCTGGTGGCTTCTGTGTATTCGTTCCGACGTCTGGCCGAACTGTGCGGGGAAATGGGACCTGCAGGTACTTCACTCCGTGAGACTTATGAAAATATGTTTTCCCAGCTCTTGGATGAAGCGGAGTCTCTTGTTCACAGACTTGGAGTGCAGGCGATGCCATTTGCTTTTGATGAGTTTATTGAGAAGCTGAAGGATGAAGCATTTTCTCTGCTGGCACCAAATGATGACCTTGTTTATGAGAGGATTTACTTATACCGCCTTCTTTGGACGCATCTTTTTAAAAAGAAGTCTTGGCGTGAGGATGAGCTTGAAAAAATCCGGGTGAGCTTTGAAAATGTGCTTGATTGGCAAAATCCTCTGCCATTAATGATTGCAGGAGTCCATATTAATTTTGTGCTCCAGCGGGATGAAAAGGCACTTGGCTTGATTGAAGCTATTAAGGGGACAGAAGCTGTTCCATATCTTTTATACTGGATTAATTGGTTTACAAGCCAAAAAGCCTGGGACCGGGCTGAGCCGGTTGTGGAGTTGTTTATTCAAAAGATAAAGAGATATATGGACGAACTTAATTATTATGGAACAATGAGTTTTACTAAAATGTCCTTAAAGGCCATTTCGCCATTCTGCGAGGCTACTGACCGACAGGATTTATATGAGCGTGCGATGCTGCAAATGATGCCTTTTAGTTATCGGGAGTACGAGCGCCAACTGTTTGAACAGGGGCAATATGAAAAATGGGGCGAGCTTCAGGCCTTCCTTGGATATGATTTGGATCAGCTTCCTTCCGAGAGGCTGAAGGTGATAGAAAAAGAAATGCCGGAGGTGCTGATGAGCCTCCTTCATCAAAATGCCCAGCAGCAGATTGATTTAAAAAACCGCCAAAGCTACCGGCGTGCGGTTCGTCGGTTGAAGAAGCTCAGGACGATGTATAAAAAACAAAAGCGCCTGGATGACTGGCAATTCTTTTTTGACAGTCTTTTGGAGCGGACGAAACGGCTGCGCGCTTTTCAGGAAGAATGCCAAAGGAGCAAGCTGATTGATGCTTAGTACAAAATTTTTCAAACTGGATATTATGTCGCTTGAGGATAATCTTTATTTATTATGGGCCAAGGATGAGGACGGGCATATGATTGAGCCCAGCCAATGGAAGAATCTTTTGTTCAGCCGGCACGAGGAAAGTTATTATGGAACGATGCTTGAGTTCGGGAAGGTCAATGGGGTTGAAGGCGTTATTGTTAATGGCTGGCAGCTTGTTTCGCTGTTTTCCCGTGAATCGTTCAACCGGTTTGTTACCTGGGACTGGAGTGAAGACGCTGAAGTATGCCTTGCTGCTAGTCACGCTCTTTATGAAGGAATCGTTGAAAAAGACTGGCTCCCCGATTTTGCCGCGATGGAGGATGGAGAATTTCGCTGGCAGCTCCCCGAGCGGGTTAAGGATGAATTTGATGGATCCTTTTGGAAACAGACTCTATCGGACGGTGATTCTGAAGATGAGGCGGACCGTACGGTGGCCAGCTTTATTTCATCGCTGTATAATGATGCGCTGGATTCCTATTTAACGCGCAATCCTGAAATGAAGAATGCATTTGGGCCAAAGCTGCGTCTTTTGAAGGAACAAAAAATTCCTGCAGCAGAGCTTTCACAATTTTTTGATGAGAATAGCTGGCTTGAATGGGTTGGAATTAAAGAGAGTCCTCTCCCCTTTACTATTGGTCTTCGGCTGAATGAACCAGAAGATGGCGAGGGATTCTGGCTGCTTGAGGTATTTTTGCGCAGCAAGAAAAAGCCGGACCAGGTATACGTCTCTGATGATAAAAAGCGGCCAGCTGCCTGGAAGGAATTTGCCGATGACGTGGAGCGGGAGAAAGAACGATGGGTTCGTCTGATCCCTTGGCTTGGTACCTATGGCCGGCTTAAGGAATCGCTCACAGAGGAAGAAGCGTGGATCTTTTTAACCGAAGCAAGTGAAACACTTGTGGCTCTTGATGTTGAAATACTCCTTCCCGGCTGGTGGCAAGTAATGAAGACTGCCAACCTGAAGGTGAAGGCCTCCCTTAGAGGCACTGCAAGCCACCGACCTTCGTTTGTAGGACTTCAGGCCATGCTTGATTTTAACTGGCGCTTTTCGATGAATGGTGTGGATTTGTCAGAAGATGAGTTTCATTCCCTTGTTGAGGAAAAGCGGCGTCTTGTGTATATTCGCGGCCGCTGGGTGAAGCTTGATCCGCAGTTTATCCGCCAAATTCAGGAAGTGATGAAAAAAGCTGAAAAAGAAGGCCTCCAGGTACGCGATCTTCTGGAGCAGGAGCTTTCAGAAGGCACTGGATCAGAGGATGAGCTTGAAAATCCAAAAGCCTTTGCCAAGATTCAAATCGAGATGAACCGCCAGTGGAAGCAAATGATCAGGCAGCTGTCGGAAACAAGTGAAATTCCGCTTCAGCCTGTGCCCTCTAGTTTTCATGGCGAACTCCGCCCGTACCAGCACTTTGGGATGAGCTGGCTGTTGTTTTTGCGTCAGTATGGATTTGGTGCGCTGCTTGCTGATGATATGGGACTTGGAAAAACCGTACAGCTAATTTCTTATTTATTGTCGGTTAAGGAAAATGAAAAACAACCCGATAAGGGTGGCACAGCCATTGTAGAGGAAATGGCAGCAGGTCACGAAGTGGAAGCTGCAGACACACAGGATTTCGTCAGCAGGAAATCAGCGCCCAGCCCTTCGAAAGAGGAAGTAAAGGGAGCGCTTATCATCTGCCCTACCTCCGTTCTCGGCAACTGGCAAAAAGAATTAGAACGATTTGCCCCTGATCTAGATGTATATTTGCATTATGGCTCAAACCGTCTGAAGGAAGAAGATTTCATTGAAAGGGTTAGGACAGCAGACGTTGTTCTCACCTCGTATGGGCTTAGCCATTTGGATTCAGATGAATTCCAGTCGGTTAAATGGAGTTCTATTGCCATAGATGAGGCGCAGAATATTAAAAATGCAGGTACAAAGCAATCCCGTGCTGTACGTGATTTGAAAGGACGACATCATATTGCTCTGACCGGAACCCCGATGGAAAACCGGCTTACTGAACTCTGGTCCATCTTTGATTTTGCGAATCATGGATATCTAGGCAGCTTAGGCCAATTCCAGAAGCGTTTTGTTATTCCGATTGAGAAGGATGAAAAGAAGGAAAAGGTTCAGGAGCTTCAGTCTTTAATCCGGCCCTTCCTACTTCGCCGGACGAAGAAGGATGAAGAGGTTGCCCTCAATCTGCCGGATAAGCAGGAACAGAAAGAGTACTGCCCGCTTACTGCTGAGCAGGCTTCCCTTTATGAACAGCTTGTCCGCGATACCTTTGCTGAGATAGAAAAATTATCCGGCTTTGAGCGCAAGGGGCTTATTTTGCAAATGTTAAGTAGGCTGAAACAGCTTTGCGATCACCCGGCCCTCTACCTAAAAGAAAAGCCAGCTCAAAACCTGCTTGAACGCTCGGCAAAGATGGAAAAGCTGGATGATTTGGTTGATGCCGTTCTTGAGCAGGATGAAAGCTGCCTAATTTTTACTCAGTATATCGGTATGGGTGAAATGATTAAAACACAGTTAAAGAAGAAGTTTAAGATTGAGGTGCCTTTCCTGAATGGAAGTATGCCAAAGCATAAGCGTGACGAATTGATTGAAGCTTTTCAGGCCCGCAAGTTCCCTGTCCTGCTACTTTCGCTTAAGGCCGGCGGCACTGGTCTAAACCTGACAGCGGCCAACCATGTTATCCACTACGACCGGTGGTGGAACCCTGCAGTTGAAAACCAGGCTACCGACCGTGCCTACCGGATTGGCCAGCAGCGATTCGTGCATGTACACAAGCTGATCTGTACCGGAACGCTTGAGGAAAAAATTGATGCTATGCTTGAGAAAAAACAATCGCTTAATGATCAGATCATCCAGAGTGAAAACTGGATAACTGAACTTTCTACAGATGAATTGCGTGATTTGGTTTATTTAAAATAAATATAGGCTGTCCGATATTGGGCAGCCTACAATTTTGGTTAAAATATCTCTTTACTTTATCATTAACATTTTTATCCTTATAGTAGACTATGCTGTTTTATTTCCTCCAGGCGAATTAGCCTTCTGAAAGAGCTCACTTCCACACAAATCATCAGTGGAATCCCATACCATCTTTCCAATGATAAAAATAACAGAGGAAAGAACAAATATGAATATTAGTTTCCACCTAAATTCCCCAATGATGAACCTCAGTTATTTAGGTTATTATTTCATTTGTAGTTTTTTTGAATTTATATTTTGGCGAATAATTTTTTTAAACCTATTAATATCTCCCTTAGAGTGAAAAAAACTTTTAGGCAGAACTATCGCCTTATTACTTGATATTTGCAACCGAAATAAATCTTTATATTCATATATAGAAATGATATCATTCCATTCAATTTGAATATTAGAAGCTTTTCTTTCTTGATTTATTCCGTTGCCATTAATCCAATATTTCACTTCATTTTTAATCACTTGATCACTGGTAAACTCCTTACGTACACGAAGGTACAATAGAAACCATCTAATTATCTCGACTACAATCCCGATTATTATAGAAACGAATAATGAATAGCCAATCCCAAGCTCGGGATTAAACATTTTAAAAATAAAGAATAAAACAATGATTACACTAAAAAAATAGTAGGTCTCCGGTTTTTTCTTTGCATGAAAATTGTATCTTTTAAAATCATTAAAAGTTAATGTTCCTGATAATTCTAATGCATTAGGTGACATTCATTTACCTCCAATTTATCTAAAGCATAATAAAATCCACACTGTCCCTCTTGGGAAGGTGTGGATTTATTATTAAAGACTAAGTATTATTTATTTCTTTAAAATTCCCCTTGAATCAAAATAGTACCATCTACCACTTATTTTTTGTCTTCCAGTCAGCATGATTCCTTGAATGTTAAAGAAGTACCTTTTGCCGCTAATCGTTTGCCAGCCTGTTAGCATCCATCCGGACGCATTAAAGTAATACTTCTTGCCGCTGATACTCTGCCAGCCCGTCACCATCATACCGGACGCATTAAAGTAATACTTCTTGCCGCTGATATTCTGCCAGCTCGTCACCATCATACCGGACGCATTAAAGTAATACTTCTTACCGCTGATACTCTGCCAGCCCGTCACCATCATACCGGACGCATTAAAGTAATACTTCCTGCCGCTGATACTCTGCCAGCCCGTCTGCATTTCTCCATTTGCATTAAAATAATATTTTTTACCACCTATGCTTTGCCAGCCTGTCATCATTTCTCCGTTTGAATTAAAGTAATATTTTTTACCACTACTTATAATTTGCCAGCTCACCAGCATTGCACCAGTTGAATTGAAGTAATACTTCTTCCCACTTATTGATTGCCAGCTCACCAGCATTTGACCCATATTATTAAAATAATATTTGACCCCTGAGATAGTTTGCCAGCCAGTTAACATCGCACCGTTTGAATTGAAATAGTGCTTCCTGCCCGCTATAAGCTGCCAGCCTGTCTGCATTTCTCCACTACTATTAAAGTAATACTTAAATCCAGATATAGTTTGCCAACCCGTTTGCATTGCCCCTGCAGAATTGAAGTAATACTTCTTTCCCTCTATAATTTGCCAGCCTGTCAGGCTTTTTCCATCATTATTAAAAAAGTATTTTAACCCGTCTATAATTTGCCAGCCGTTTGGCGCAGTGCTTAATACGCTACAAGAATATCTTCCGTTATTATCAGTAGCCAACCCAATTAATTTGCCAGCCTGATAATAAATCTTTAGCCAGGTTAAATCCTTATCTATCGTATATAAATATTTATCTGAATTGTATTGGTATACATCAATCCCTTTGTCTTTCCGTGCAGCAAATGTCAGCTGATCTGGGAGACTAAAAGCATAATCTTTATAGCCAGCCTCTTCCTTTAAGCTAAATTTATAATGCATAGATAAATCAAAAACAACACCGCTGTTATTGAACAAGCTGGAACCATCTGGCGTAAATTTAGCATATGGTTCAAGAGAAAAATCACCGTGGTAAGGAGAATCGCTGTGCTGCCTTAAAATACCGTCTTCAAACTGATATTCCTCTACGTCCCTAGGACTTAGATTAGTAGTAAGGGCATAAATACTGGAGGTTTCACCATTATTATAGATGTAGGAATTATCATGGATATTAATTTCCATTGTATTAGGATTTGGTATTTCTTCCCCTGTTGCAACCGAGTACACTTTAAGGGGCCCATATTTTGATCCAGAGACAATATAAATATATCCCTTCTTATCAATAGCGATATCAAATGGATCCGTATTAATATCTATTAATCTGGTTACTTTAAAAGTTTCGGTGTCTATCTCTGCAATTGCTCCGGTAAAAGATGATGCATAGGAATATCTGAGATGGGAGCTATTATGCTGAGTAACATAAAGTTTATTATTATAGAAATCGATTCGCTCTGCTGGACTTGGCAAAGTTATTGTCTTAACCTCTCCGGTCGAAAAATTTACCGAATAGAGGTTCTTACTTCCAAACTTGGTAATATAGATAACAGGTTTTACCGGATCCAATACTGTATCATTCGGTCTAAATCCCAAATTTTCAAGAGTTCCTAATGGGATTGTCTTCCCCGGTAAAGGTAAGTTAGCTGATGGCTGGAAATCTGTTTTGATTGGTTCAATAAAATATTTCCCGCTGCTATCCTTATCAATGGTTATTAAGCTGCCATTTTGAAAGTGAAGCCTTTGAACATTTAAATCCTTTCTTAAGGAATATAAGAAATTAGGTGTCCCGTATTGATATACATCTATTCCACCCGTGGTACTTGCACCAAAGGTTAAAGAACCATCTGAGTTAAATTCAAAATCATTATAGGTCTTTCCTAAAGAAAAACTGAGTTCCATATCCCCTGACTGATAATTGGCAAGGCCAAATACAAGCCCGCTATTATTGTAATAAGTCAAACCTTCAGGAGACAATTTACCTGTTCCTTTTATGGTTTTATTCCAGACTGTGGGATATTGATAGTGATTCTTAATTGTACCGTTATTGATTTCATATGCTTCATAACCTAAAGAACCACCGTAATTAACATTCCCATAAATTTTTGAGGTTGCTCCATCAAAAAGGATATTTGTGGATTCGAACATTTGAATCATATGGATATTTTTTACCAATTGTATTATCTCTTTATTTTCATCAATGGAATATACTCTCAATTGTCCCCATTGTCCTGATCCAGGAGAAATATATATGTAGCCATTATCACCAACAGCTATATCATAGGGATCTTCATCAATATCCATGATTTTATTCAAGGTGAAACTATCAGTGTCTACCTCTGCAATCCCTCCAATATGTGAACCAAAGTTGTAATGGTCATGTTGTATTTTTTGCTGAGTAACATAAAGTCTATTATTCTTGATATCCAGTCTTTCTGCTGGATAAGGCAAATTTAGAGAACTTATTTCTCCTGTAGAAAAATTAACAGCATAAATTGTTTTGCTGCCTAAACTTGTCATATAAACAACCGGCCTGACAGGATCAATAGCTGTGTCATTTGGAGTAAAGCCTAGACTGATAGGTGTTGTTGAAGCATGGACTTGATTGTTTTGAAAGAAAGGGACGGAAGAAGATAACACTAAAAAAAGGATTAAGAGAGATTTTAAAAGCACCTTCAAGAGTAGCCCACCTTTTAGTTTAATATCAAAATTTTACCAAATAAGCCTTTAAAATTACATGGGAATTTTAACCTATAAAATCACAGTACTAATATATCCAGCTAGTCGTTTACCTTATTTTGGTATTTATATCAGCAATTTTTCAGGACTTTTTCCCCTCTTTTTCATACCATTTATGGTTTATAGTGGTATTGTACTTAAAAACAGACAAAAATAGACAAAAGGTGGGAAATGAGTGAAGTTAGCATCATTGTTTAAGAGTTTCTTGTGTTTTCTTGTCCTATTTTCTCTTTTTATGGCATATGAGGGAAAGCCGGCAGAAGCTGCCTATTCGTATCAGGCAAAAGTGACTGCCTCAAATCTTAATGTTCGTTCTGGAGCTGGTACTGGATATTCCACTGTAGGCTCAGTTTCACAAGGAAAGATTGTTACAGTTGTCGCCCAAAAAACCGGATGGTCCCAAATTGCCTATGGAACTTTAAAAGGCTGGGTATCCTCGCAGTATTTAACCCTGTCTACTTGGACAGGTTATGTAAATGCCACAAGCTTAACTTTGAGGCAATCCGCTAGTTTAACAAGTGCTAGTTTGGCCGTACTTCCACGAAACACAGCTTTGACAGTCCAAGGATCTGATTCCACCTGGCTGAAAGTGTACGTGCCTTCTAAAAAGCTTTATGGCTGGGTATCATCTTCTTATGTTTCAAAAAGTCCAGTTGCCACAACAAGTTCTGTTGTTTATCCTCAGGTCGTTTTAAAACAATCAACGAGCATGAGAAAAGGACCCGGAACTGGTTATGCTATCCTTTCCAATGAAACAGTTGGAACTACTTACAGCAAAATCGGTGAAAGTAATGGCTGGTTTCAGGTGAAGAAGTCGAATGGTGTTACAGGGTGGATTCTTGGAACGCTGCTTAGGGATCCTGCAACAGTTCTTAAAGGGAAAATTATTGTTCTTGATGCCGGACACGGAGGGTACGATGTCGGTGCAGTTGGCCGTCTTTATTATGAAAAAAACCTTACTCTAAAAACGGTCCTTCAGCTTACTCCCATTTTGCAAAAAGCAGGAGCGAAGGTTGTCTTAACAAGAAGTTCTGATGTATACCAAACCCTTGCATATCGCGCTAGTATTAGTAATACTAACCTGGCAAATGCCTTTATCAGTGTTCACTATAATTCACTTAACTCTACTAGTACAGGACTCATGACATTTTATTATAGTTCTTCAAAGGACCAGGCTTTGGCCACATCCCTTCAAAAGGGCATTAGGTCTAAAACCACGGCCCTTCCTGATAAAGGTGTTAAGTTCGGCGATTATCACGTTCTTCGGGAAAATAAAAGACCAGCTGCCTTAATAGAATTAGGGTTTCTTTCAAATCCTACTGAGGAAAAAGTAATTTCTTCATCAACGTTCCAAACAAACGCGGTAAATGGAATTTATACTGGTTTATTTAATTATTTTCTAACAAGATAAGATTGTGAATTATGGGAAGAAGCCATATTTGGCTGCCTTCCCTTTTTTTAGTGCTACTTTAATATTTTTTCATGTTGACGTAATAGCTACAAAATCAAGGTAAAAATTGTCGAAACAAAAAATAAATTTTGTAAAGATATACAAGGTTAAAGCTTCGTAATAAACGAATTCTTAGATTGGAAAAATAATAGTTTTAACAAAAATTATTGTTTTTTAACTTTATTAGGTTGGGGGAACATGAATGGTTAAAAAGGGGTTTTATATGTTTCTGTTATTAATTATTATCATGAGCGGCACAATTAGTAGTGTATACGCCTCTCCGGTTAATGACAAAGGTACCGCAAAAGTTCAGGGGAAGATTAAAGAGGGAGAAAAGCTCTTAAAAAACACTTTGGTATTGGTTCATGAAAAGGGGAAACAAAATTGGGTTCAGCTTATGACAGATGCCGCTGGATCTTTTAACTCAGACTTAACTGACGGCACCTATACAATTAAAGGGATTAAAGGTAAAAGCAATCCCTGGTATAGCACAGATAAAAGCTTTGTAGTTAAAGAAGGCAAAATTATAGGATCAAAAGACGGAGAGATTGATCTCCCAATAAAAAGACAAGCTGAGAAGCAAGTAAAAGATAAACAGGAAACAAGAACATCATTTGTAAAGGGAACAATTAAAGATAAAGCGACTGTCTTAAAGAACACTCAACTTCTGGTACAGGAAAAGGGAAAATTTAATTTGATTCAGACAGATGCTTCTGGTTCCTTTCAATCCAATCTATCAGATGGTATTTATACTGTTAAAGGCTTTAGAGGGCAAAATAAAGAATGGTATAGTACCAGCGAAGAATTTAGTGTAAAAGAAGGAAAAGTAAAAGGTTCAAAAGAAAGCGAGATTGTTATTACAGAAAAGAAAAGGAACAAGAAGATTTCCGATCAAACCAGCAGTTTTAATGGAATTTTAAGAGAAGGCAGCAAAGGCTTAAAAGCAGATTTATCAATTATAAAATCTGGTGAGGAAGAAATTTATACTGTTTCCTCCAAAGGTGATGGAAGCTTCTCTGCAGCACTTCCTGATGGTGAATACTATCTATATGGAATACAAGTTGACGGAGGCACTTACAGGTATGAGCAGAGCTTTTCAATTGAGAATGGTAAATTGTTAATAGAAGGTAAACCTCAAACACGTTTATCTATTACCATTCCAATTAAAGCGTATACAGGCAAAGTAAGCGATTCAATAAAACCACTGTCGGACGCTGATATCGTTTTAGAGAAGTATCTTTCTGAAAATGAATACGATATGGAATTTATTCAGGATGTCATAACTAATAACCAAGGAGCATTTTCCTTAAGAGCATTAAGTGATGGAAAATATTCCATTAGTATTTATTCCGAAACCTATTCATCCTGGAAAAAGCTAACTTTTGAAGTAGTAAAGGGAATCATTTATGTTGATGGAAAAAAGACATCTTCACTTAATATGACAGTCCCCGATATTAACTTAACTGGTACGCTTATGGAAGGAAAGAATCCTATAACCAATGCGTACATATCCATAGATGGCGAAACATATGGATTTGGTATGCAGGTTGACTCAAAAGGCCACTATCAATATCGTTTAGAAGATGGAATTTACAGAGTGACTTATATTGGGGAACAAAATCGGGGTACACCGGTAGATATCCCATTTGAAATCCGTAAAGGGCAGCTGCTTCAGAATGGAGAAATATCATCCAATTTAAAAATTGATTTGCCACCAGTCACTTTAACAGGAAAGCTGCTGGACTCAGGGAAAGCAGTTCAAGGTGGATTAGACATTATAAGTGATGACGGCCAGTCGTATTATGCTGCAACCGATGAGAGTGGAATCTATTCATTACGTTTGAAGGATGGCTCCTATGAAGCTCGAAACGGTTACTTATCTGATGAAGGAACAGATATTTGGCTTTCTGCCAAATTTCAGATTCTCAACGGCCAGCTTTTAGTTGATGGCCAGGAAAAATCTATGCTGGAGCTTCAGGTACCACCTGTAAGTCTGCATGGTACCGTAAAGGAAGGCGACAAGGTTTTAACAAGCGGCTACTTTACTGTTTGTTCAGATGAACAAAGTTTTTGCAGTTCAAGAAACTTTAATTCTGATGGAACTTTCTCTATGCGTCTGGCAGACGGGGAATACCGATTAGATAATGTTCAACTGGAGGATGGGACGACTGCCAATATTAATCAAGTTTTCTCTATTAAAGATGGAAAAGCATATGTAAATGGAAAGCAAGAAGAGCTGCTTGTCGTTTCAGTTCCACCGATTACATTAAAGGGTACATTGATGGAATCAGGAAAACCGGTGATGGGCGGAATCTACATCACGGAGGTCAATAATGCGGATAATCCTTTAACAGCTTGGGCCTCAACGGATGAAAACGGCAGCTTCAAATTCCGCCTCCCAGATGGGGATTATATGGTGTCTACTGTTACTCCTAATGACAACACTGAATTCAGTCCAAGAACAGAATTTAGTATCGTTTCAGGAGAACTATACTTAAACGGGCAGCCAAAAGATATGCTGGAAATAGCCGTTCCACCTATCACATTAAAAGGTACACTTAGCGAGGCAGGAACCCCTCTTATGGGTCAGGTTAACATCATGGAAACCAATAATGCAGACAATCCTCTGCAAGTAATGGCCTGGGCAAATGAGGAAGGAAAATTCCAGTCGCGGCTTCCAGATGGAGATTATGAGGTATCAAATGTTTATTTGCAGGACGGCAGTTATTTAAGCCAAATAATAGATTTTACTATAAGTTCGGGACAGCTGTATATTAATGGACAGCCTGAAGATATGCTAAATATTTCAGTTCCTCCTGTTACCCTAAAAGGAAAAATTACGGATTCAGGAAACCCGATTAGTGGTGGCGTCTCTATAATGGAGATTAACAATCCAGATAATCCCCAGTTTTTGTGGTTTGGAACAACTGAAGAAGGTAGTTTTACAGCCCGCCTTAAGGACGGGGATTATAAGATATATGAGGTCAATCTAAATGATGGCACGTCTTTTAATCCAGGAATAGAATTTAGTATAAAATCAGGTCAATTGTATGTTAATGGTGAATCGAAAGATACTTTGGAAGTTTCCCCTCCACCTATTACATTGGCTGGAAAACTGACTGATTCCGGCCAGCCAATCGGAGGGAACTTAACTATTAGTCAGGTCAATGATCCTAACTTATATACCTCAGTTTGGGTAAACGAGGACGGAAAATTCCAATGTCGTCTAAAGGATGGCGATTATAAGGTATCTGATGTGTACCTTAATGATGGAGCCTCATTCAGTCCCGGAATAGAGTTTAGTATAAATTCGGGCCACTTATTTATTAATGGACAACCAAAAGATATTCTGGAAATTTCAGCTCCTCCTATTTCTTTAAAAGGTACACTTACTGATTCAGGGAACCCGATAATGGGCCAAATCAATATTGAAAGCACCAATATCGATAACCCTTTATATTTTTATTCTTCGGCCAATGAAGAAGGCAATTTCCAATCACGGTTGCCAGATGGGGATTATAAGGTATCTGATGTTTATCTAAATGATGGAACAACATACAGCCCAAAAATAGTCTTCAGTATTATTTCTGGCCATATTTATGTAAATGGCGAACTGACTGATCTTCTCAATATAACTGTTCCACCTATCACTCTATCGGGCACTGTTTATAATGGCGAGCAAGTTGTAATGGATGGAAACGTAGGAATAAGTTCATTAGATGAAAATCATAATAGCTATAATGGTTGGATTCAAGGTGGGACCTATAGAGTTCGGCTTCCCGATGGTGAATATGAACTCTCGACCGTATATGATTACCAAAATGGTTCCTTTTACTTTGGTAAAAAGTTTATCATTTCAGAAGGAAAACTTATTGTAGACGGGCAGGAAGTAAATACTTTGGATTTGAATTTGAAAGACGGATCGCAACAATAAAATGGAAAATATTAAAGGAATCCTTCTCGGGATTCCTTTATTACCTTCTATTATTCCTCCAATTCCTTTGAACTTGCTTGCTGAAGAAAGTGGTCCTTTTTCGTATTTCTAATTTTGATATTTGGATTTTCTGATATAAATAAGAGTCGGTTCTGCTTTTTGATCATAAAGCTTGAGAAGAGTTTCATGGCATCATTGGCAGTGAGATTTTTCTTTTCATCGTTTAGCTGGAGAGAACTATGGTGAAGTATAAATTCGAGTTGATTTTCGTGTAAACAAAATGATTTTTCCTGGATAAGTGGGATATATTGATATGGAGAGCAATTTTGCGGAGCTTCTGGCTGTTTGGAAACACAAAGAGCATCATAAAATACAGGTTTTCCGGTTAATTTAATTTCCCTCTCGTTCGGCCTTTCGCCGATAAAGATGACGGAATCTGGAGTGAAATTCTTCATTTTTGACATTCCTCTAACCATCCCCTATAGACAATCTTTTACATATTTTTTTAATATTCGACATTATATCAGAAAAACCTTTTTAGAAAAAATAAAATATGTTAATATCTTTGCACATATAACATTAAAAATGGTTTCATTTAAAAAAATTACTTTACTGCAAAAACAAGCGAAGCCGCTGATCGATTATCAGCGGCTTCTTATATTACAGGGGGGTTTTATATTAGTATTACCATTTTTCCCTCTTATAAACATCATAAAGAAAAGTCCGGCGGGGGAAGCCGGAATCAACAATGAGGATATAAGAGGGTTTCATTGATTCTCTATAGGTGGATTTTGGGAGAAATTTGTTTTGAGTAATTATACACTGACCATAAAGCGGCTGCCTGAAACAAGTTTTCCCGATTTTACACTGGGGGGAGTGTCCTGGGAATTTGCCAAACAGCATTCTTTTTTCTTTAGCTCCATTATTACTAATTCCATTTGTTCCACACGATTATTTAGGCTATCCACATGTTGATTGCTTTTGGCCACCATTCGGATAAGACTTTCAAGTAGGGCCTCCAGGCTTTGGATGATATCTTTATTACTATCCAATTGGGATTTCCTCCTTCGTTGCAGGATCACTCCGAGCTTCCTGCGGCTTGCCGCTCAGGAAGCGAACAGTCTCGGCGACCACTTCTGTGACATAGACTTTTTTACCTTCCTGATTTTCATAGTTACGGGTCTGAATACGGCCCGTAATTCCGATTACAGACCCCTTCCGGCAATATTGTGCCGTATTTTCGGCCGTTTTTTTCCAAAGGGTACATTGGACAAAGTCAGCTTCAATTTCACCATGATGGTTCCTGTAATGCCGATTGACTGCCAGAACTACATGGGCGACAGGGGTCCCTTCAGTTGTCATTCGGAGCTCGGGATCCTTTGTCAATCTTCCTACCAAGGTAACCTGGTTGATCACTTTTCCTCATCTCCTCTCTCTTTGATGTTTCCATCATAGCTCTCTGACTGCTGCTTTGTAAAAACGGCAAAATTTGATTTTAAATTGCTTTTTTTCCTTAAAATTCGATTTTGCATAGGCGAAAATCGAATTTTAAATCAAAGAATCATCTTTCTTCTTAAAAATGGCAGGTTGGGAAAAGATTTTTCGACAAAACCTAAATTCGCATTCGAATGTTGTTATGGTATAATTTAGGGGAGAATGTGTGGCCAGCAAAAGCGAATGGAGGGGAAATATGAAAACCTTTAAATTAATCTCATTAGAAATAGTAGATAATGATGATTTAATCAATATTCCTTTGGAGCATGGCTTGATAATTAATAAAGAGGACGAGCATTCCACATGGCTGCTTGAGGCTTATTCTGATCTGTCAGTTTATGACTACCTTAAAAAATTGGAAGACAGTGATTCAGAAATCATTATGCAGGCTGTAATCACAAAGCCAGAAAATGAACCGGCTTACTTTCAAACAAGAATTACCACACTAAAAAAGTTCTCTGAAAAATTGAGTGTCTTATTTGAAGGCCAATTAAGGAGAACGAGAAGAGATTATTCCGAGCTTCTTCTTGACAGTCTCCTCCAAAAAGGATTTACCGGAAATACCCTTTTAACTGAATTTAAGGATAAAATGAAAAGCAAGCCGCGAATAAAGTAGGAAAAGGACAGGGCATCCTGTCCTTTTTGTTTACTCATCTTTATTGTCTTTGTCTTTCCTGTCCCTGCTGTCTTCGATTGGTTCTTCCGGCTTGGTATTGTTGTCTTTTGTGATGTCGCCATCATTTGGGGTGTTTTTGTCTTCTTTCTCTGGATAGTAATTGTCCTTATTGTTTAAATTTTGATTAGGTGTATTATCCCTTAAATTATTATCACGAATATCATTCTTCTTCACGTCGTTATTCCTAACATCCGGAGTATTTGTGGTTGGAGGCGGCGGGTTGTTGTCATTTCTATCATTATTGGTACATCCAGCTAGCATTAACGCAGATAAAAAGGCTCCTCCAATTAACATTGCTATTTTTTTCTTCATCGGTAAATCCCCTTTCATTTTTGGTCTGATTTTAGATTGCCCAACAAAGGAAAAAAGTTGCGTTTTTAGAGTAATGGTGGATTTTGGTACTTGATTGGAATTAGAGAAAAAAAGCCGGCTAATTTCAGCCGGCTTTTCATCCTTATTCTTTTTTATCACCGAGTGCAAATGTGATTTCTGTTTCACAGACAATTTCTCCATCAACCGTTGCTGTTCCTTTACCTTTACCGATTGGACCGCGCAGGCGTGTCATTTCGACTTCCAGTCGCAATTGGTCACCTGGTCTAACCTGCTTTTTAAAACGGCAGTTATCAATACCAGCGAAAAATGCGAGGCGTCCTTTGTTTTCTTCCTTTATCAGCATAGCTACTGCACCAACCTGCGCAAGTGCTTCAACAATTAACACGCCAGGCATAACAGGGTAATCAGGAAAATGGCCATTAAAGAACTCTTCATTTGCCGAAACATTTTTGATCCCAACAGCTCTTTTTCCTTCTTCAATCTCCAATATTTTATCTACTAGCAAAAATGGATAGCGGTGTGGAATGATTTCCTTAATTTGTGTTATATCCAACATTTTAGTACCTCCTACTAGGAATAGGTGTTTAACTCATTTTACTATTATTCGTATATAAAAAGGAAGGGAATTCTCCCTTCCTTTTTATTTTTCTTTGATAACTATATCGCGAATATGTGTATAGGTTGATTCCTTTAGTGCATCCATTGGCTTCCCATGTCCGACTACACCATAGCCAACAACCAATCCGCCCAAAAAACAAACTACTATCAAGAAAAGCACAATAAGAACTCTAAGCCAAATGGGGAATTTACGCTTCCTGCGCTTAACTTTAATAATTGCATCCTTTTCCCTTTGTTCAGCTTTTTCCTTCTTAACTTGTTCTCTAGTCATAGGCTGATTTTGGTCCATCGGCATTTCCTTTATTCTCCCTTTAGCGGATTCCATTCACGAGCCCCATCATTTGATCAGCCATAGTTATCGACCTGGCCTGAAACTGGTAGGAACGCTGGACATTTAACAGGTCAGTCATTTCCTTAGACATATCGACATTCGATTGCTCCAGCATCCCCTGTCCAACAGAAGCCCGCTGGCGAAGTGCTCCATTTAATTCAGTAAAGACACCTAGAACCTGCCCGGCATTTGGGTTTAAACCAATTAAATTAGACCCCTTTTGTTCAAAAAATTGCGGTTTATTAATTTGAATCATACCCAAATTAAATGATTGAGTAGTACCGTCAGTCATTTTTGCGGAAAGCCTACCATTTTCATCAAATTTATACTCTGAAGCATCGCCATGGATGATAATTGGTTTGTTGTTTTCATCTAGCACCGGATTTCCTGCTGCATTCACAAGCATAACTTCATTCTCGGCCACTGGTGAAACAGAAAGCGCTCCATCACGGGTATATTGTACCGAGCTATCTGTTCCATTCTGGACAAGAACCTTGAAATACTGCCCTTCCTTTTGAAGAGCAACGTCAAGAGAGCGTCCTGTTGATTTTAACGAACCTATAGACATATTGATTTGAACCTGGCCAAGTCTTGCACCGGTCCCCTGTCTGATCCCATTTGGAGTCAGGCGGTTTGCTTCAGCCTTGGTATCCGGCTGGTTGTTAAACTCACTGTATAGCAGGTCTGTAAAATTCGCCTGCCTGCTTTTAAAACCGGTTGTGTCAAGATTAGAAAGGTTGTTACTTATTATGTCCATCTGTTTTTGTAATTGATTCAGCGTATTTGTAGACGTAATCATTGTCTGATTCATAAAAATCCCCCTCTCTGTAAAATTTTATTAGTTAACTCTGCCGATTTCATTCGCTGCTTTTTCCATACTTTTATCATAAGCCTGAAGAATCTTTTGATTAGCTTCAAACGAGCGGTAAGCTGTCAGCATATCTGTCATTGTCCTGCTTGCATCGACATTCGATCTCTCCAGGAATCCCTGCTGGGTCTTAAAACGTACACCCTGCTGGCCATAGGCATTGGCAAGCGGCGTTCCGTCTTGGGTCCTGTAAAGGCCCTCACCTTCTTTAATCATACGAAGGGGATTATCTGAATAACCAGCTCCAAGGAGAGCTCTTTCCCCGTTTGCTCCAGTAATTTTTCCATTTTCATCAATAGTAAATTGATCGCTGGAAAGCTGGATGGTACGGCCCTTTTCATCAAGTACGTAATATCCATTGCCATTTGTTAAATAACCCTGTGAGTCAAGAGTAAAGTTTCCGTTCCGTGTATAGCGGATATCACCGTTTGGATTTTGAACGGTAAAAAAGACTGAGCCTTTTTTTTGAGCGTCTGTCGGCATAAGTACATCAATTAATGCCACATCTGTCTTACTGCCGGTCTGCTGAACGTCTCCCTGAACAAAATTGGGCATAGCCTCCTGCATATAGACACCGGTATTCAGAGGTCCAACTGTTTGATTTTCCGGTACTGAAAAACCATTACTAACTGGAACCTCTTTTTGCCCAAAACGTTCCAATAGCATTTCCGGGAATGCTCTCATTGAAGATTGATCGGCTTTATATCCGGGAGTATTGGCATTTGCCATGTTATTTGAAAGCATTTCTGTCCTGCGCTGCTGCGCCAGCATACCGGAAGCAACGGTATAGAATCCTTTAAACATCCTTTTACACCTCATTATCCACTAATAAATGGGCGGAATATATTTCCGTTCATACCACTTACTCTCTATTATAAAAAATAATTCCTAAATAAACATTAGTTTTTTGCAGAAAAAAGGAATTTCCAGAAAAAACCTGTCGAAAACTTGTGAATTAACTTAAATAGAGGGATAACATGCTTATAAATAAGATTTATGGTGCTGTAATATCTACGGTTTTAATTAGTTTCATAATATTGGGTCCAGTATTTTGGATTGTATCCCTTTGGCATTTCCACTACTTCTAGTTTTCAGTACTGGTTTTTCTTTTCTCATTGAAAAAGTATGCAACTTCTTAAATATAAAGAAGTGGTCTTATTTTAATAATGTAGTGACGTATTCTGCAGCCGGTTTCCTAGCTGAATTAATTTTCTGTTCTACTAGCAGCGAGGGTATTCATTACAACCTCTTTAATAGCCTTATTTGGTGTTCCTGCACATATTGTATATTTCCATGTACTAATTAAGGTTTACAATGAGCGAAAAATAAAAAACCTGACGGATTCCGCCAGGTCTCATCATTAGCTTAATTTTCTTTTGGCAATTCGATCAATATTATCGAGCATGATGCCTGTTCCAATTGCAACACAATCCATTGGATTTTCTGCTACAAGGACTGGAACCTTTAGTTCTTCTGCCAATAATGTATCAATCCCGTGCAGCAATGCGCCGCCTCCAGTCAGGATAACACCGCGGTCAATAATATCGGCTGACAATTCAGGCGGAGTGCGTTCAAGAACACTCTTTGCAGCCTGTACAATAACTGCTACTGACTCTCTCAAAGCCTGTTCAACTTCTTCAGAGTTAACACTAATAGTACGCGGAAGTCCGCTTACCATATCACGGCCGCGAATTTCCATTTCCTCCGAACGGGATCCTTGAAAAACAGTACCGATATTGATTTTAATATTTTCAGCTGTACGCTCACCTATCAATAGCTTGTACTCACGTTTGATATAGTTAAGAATTTCATTATCAAACTTATCTCCAGCCATTTTAATCGAGGAAGAGGTAACGATATCACCCATAGATAAAACCGCAACATCTGTTGTTCCTCCGCCGATATCCACAACCATATTACCATAAGGCTGGAAGATATCCATTCCCGCACCGATTGCGGCTACTTTAGGTTCTTCTTCAAGATAAACCTTTTTGCCGCCGCTTTTTTCTGCAGCTTCCCTTATCGCTTTTTGCTCAACGCTTGTAATATTCGTTGGGCAGCAAATCAAAATGCGTGGCTTAGAAAGAAATCCTTTAACATTCAATTTATTAATAAAATGCTTCAGCATTGCTTCCGTCACATCAAAGTCTGCAATAACTCCATCTTTTAATGGGCGGATGGCCACAATATTTCCAGGTGTCCGGCCTACCATACGGCGAGCTTCTTCACCAACCGCTAAGACTTTGTTAGTATTTTTATCAATTGCTACAACAGAAGGTTCATTCAATACGATTCCACGGCCTTTAACATGAATCAGCACGTTAGCCGTTCCCAAATCAATCCCAATATCTCTAGCAAACATTCTTTATTCTTTCCTCCTTGGAACGATTCCTTTTACTTTCCCTAATTTTCTATTTTATCACAATGATTTCAAATTCAATACCTTTTGAGAAAAAATATGCTTTTTTTTGGTATTTATTGTAGTAAAAAAGGAGGATTAATGATGAGTAAAGCAAGGGGATTTTTGAGGAGTATTTTATTTGGCGGCTTAGCCCTATGGTCTGCTGATTCAGCAGGATTAGTATATCCTTTAACTAAGCCGCTTCTTCTTAACTAAATTTTTATTACTTAACAGGTTCACCTTCTCTTTCTTCTTTCTGGTATTTCATTTTTGTAGCCTCTCCGCCGCGCAGATGGCGTATGGATTTATGGTAATCTAAAATTTCTTTTACTTCATTGGCAAGGTCTGGATTGATCTCTGGAAGCCTTTCAGTTAAATCTTTATGGACTGTACTTTTGGATACGCCAAACTCCTTCGCTATGACGCGAACCGTTTTTCTCGTCTCCACGATATACTTTCCAATCTTGATAGTTCTCTCTCTGATGTAATCGTGCACACCACTCGCCCTCCCCAAATTGGATGTGAGAAGTGTGAAATGAGACCCGCTTATCACTCCGACGAAATTCTGCTTCCGCATAATCCCTCATGCGGCAGAAAGCAATGCTTTCTCAATATACAAGGATTAATCATGTCCCCGGCTAAATACCCGTTGCATTCAAACGACTCTTCACCTCAAACACTCTCGTTGATAGGTTTGTAACATTGTATTAGCCTGTTTAAGGATATATGCACGAAAAACGCAATCAGGACAAGGTATATGAGAAGTTTTTTGAAAATTGGACGTATTTGCTGATGCTGAAGAAAATGGAGGGTCTCAATATTGATGAAATTTTTTGTCGATTTTCAATTTATTTCCCGAGAAATTTGTCAAACACTGCGGAAAAACGACAAAAGAAAAAACACCACTTAGAAGTGGTGCTTTGGTCATTGCTCTTTCAGGCTATCGACAGAAACACTTTGTTTTTGAGTAGGATTATCAAGAGGATGAATGGTGGCCATCCCTTTATCCTGATCAACATGTTCGATATAAATGCTTGATCCGTTGTACATCACATTTGTCGTATCTGATGAATCACAAATTTGCTGTGCTCTTTTTGCGTCCAATTTTAAAGCCTCCTTTTCTTTTAAAAACAATTAAAGTATTTGTCCCTTGTCTGTTAAATATTCTTTAGAAGAAAAATCCCCGGCCAATTTAGACCAGGGATTATCTTTGTATTATTTGTTTCTTGCTTCCTCATAAACGGATCTAACCAATTTAACGGGCACCTGTGAGCCTCCACTGTACTGAACGCCTTCAACCAGCATCGCCACCAGCAGGCTAGGATGATCTGTATTGTAGGCTACGAAGAAACCATTTTCTGTTCCTTTTTCACCCTGCTTTTTCTTTAACTCCGCAGTTCCAGTCTTGCCTGAGAGTGGGTATCCTGGAATGTCAGCACGGTGAGCTGTTCCTGCGGGATCTCCAACTATCTTTCTCAAGATTGGAGCGATGGTACCAACTGCCTGTGGTGAAATAACCTGCTCCTTCAACACCTGCTTTTTCTGGTCGGACATAAGAATGACCGGTTTAATCATATTTCCGTTATTCACGAAAGGAGTATAAGAATCCATTAAATGAACCATATTTGTTTGGATCTGGCCTTGTCCGTAGCCGGAATCGGCCAAAGAAATTTCGCTTGTCATTTCCCCTGTTTTAGGAGTCTCGAGCGGGAATGGAAAATCTGACTCCGTTTCAAAACTGAACTTTTTCAAGCCATCAATGAACTTATCTTTTCCAAGATTTAACGCTGTCTGTGCAAAATAAATATTGTCAGACTGAATAAGTGCTGTTTCGAGATTAACTGGGTTTGCCTCATGTACGCGTGTAACGAAATAGCCGCCCCATGATTTATCCTTCTGCCACTGCTTGCCGGAAATATTGACACCCTCTGTTGGATTAATCGCATTATTGGTAAGCGCAATGCCTGCCGTTACAGGCTTTAAGGTGGAACCTGGCGCATATCCCTGCTTAAAGCGTGTAATCAACGGTTTTTGTGGATTGTCCTCGAGCGCCTTCCACTGAGCCTGTGAAGCTCCTAGAGCAAGTGGATTCGGGTCAAAGGAAGGTGAGCTTACAAGCGCAAGCACTTCACCTGTGATTGGATTCATAGCTGAGGCTGCACCTGCTTTACCAGCCATTTTGCCAAAAATATTCAACTGAAGATCTGCATCAATTGTCAGCTGTACTTCTTTTCCGTCTTGAACTGGTTTTTCAGCCAGTACTTCCTGGCTGCCATCTTTTTTCTTAATCGTAATTTTAACACCACTCTGGCCTCTAAGCTGGTCTTCATAAACCTGCTCAAGACCTCTCTTGCCAATCACATCGCCGGCTTCGTAGCCTTTATCCTTTAACTTCTCAATATCCTCAGCTGTAACTCCCCCGACATAGCCAATTAGCTGTGCGGCAGCATCCTTATAGGGGTAGACCCTCGCTTCGACTTTCTTTGTCTGGACTGGCTCAAGCTTGATTAGCTCCTGAATTCGTGCCTGGTCATCCTTTGCCACCTTTTTGAGGGGTACAAAGTATTCAGGTTTAACCCAGGTTGCGGTGATTGCCTTATTGATCTGGTCTGGAGTCATGTCCACGAGCTTGGATAATTGTGCGATGATCTGTTCCTTCTGATCTCCCATTTTCTCAGGAACAATTCCCACCTCATAGGCTTCTCCATTAACCGCAAGCATTTTCCCATTACGGTCAGCAATCGAGCCGCGCTTAGGAGGAGTTGAAGAAAGACCGATTTTATTTCCTTCTTTTAGCTGAGGGAAAATCTGTGTAGTATCCCAATCAACATACCAGTTCTTGTCCTCTTTTTTTAGCTGGGCTTTCTGGGTAAAATCAATTGGCCCCGCCACACTGTTCATTTTTGCCGTATAGGAATAACTCACATTTTCGCCCTTAGGCTGATCATCCTTCTTCGGCTTTTTGTATTGAACCTTTAAATCCTTAATCTGTAGGTCTTCATATATCTTTTGATAACGGCCGACAAAATCCTTTTTGTTAATAGATTTTTTCGCATCCTTTGATAAAAATCCATACATCTTATCAAAGTCCTTTTTATTCCACGAATCGATATAGCTAGCAAACCGATCCTGTGGCAAGGGTTCCTTCGTACATCCGGCAGTTATCAAAAAAAACATGGCCGCCATAATTATTAGACTCCATTTTTTCATCAATCTTCCCCCTTTTTCTTCTATTTTAGCATAATGAAATTTGAGGGACCAATAAAAGGAAAATCCAAACAAAAGACAGCAGGATTTCTCCTGCTGTCCGAAATTTTATTATGAGTTAGAGCTGTCTTTGGAAGATTCCTCTGAAGGAGTTTTGCTGTCATCAGATTTTTTATCAGACTTACTGTCGCTGGATTTTTCCTTTGACTTAGTGTCTGTTGAATCCTTTGACTTGCTATCACTGGAATCTTTAGGCTTTGTGTCAGTAGCATCTTTAGATTTAGAATCAGTGTTTTGATCCTTGGAATCTTTTGTTTGGTCTTCAGTTGTACCTTTTTCATCAGGAGTGCTGCTTTGGTCATCAAGTTTGCTGTCATGGCCTTGTACTCCATCATCTGATGCAGCTGGTGTACCATTATCAGCCTCTAATGCACTCAGTGGCTTGTCCAGATAAGTTTCTGGGTTTACAGCAACACCGTCTTTGCGGATTTCAAAATGAACATGTACGCCTGCTTTTTCATTAAACAAGCTTTGACCGGCACTTGCAAGGACTTGTCCCTGTTCAACCTGGTCGCCAACCTTAACCTTCATGTCTTTAACAGATTGATATTGAGTTACAATACCTTTGTCATGCTCCAACTCAATCACATTGCCAAGTAGTGTATCTTCCTCTACTTTTGTAACAGTACCGCTTAGAGCCGCAACAACGTCAAATGATTTACCATCTTTCGACTTTACATCGATACCAGAGTTAGGAACATACTTATTGTCGTAATAGACTAATGCTGCTTCCTGATCTGCTTCTTTGCCTTTAAAGTCGTAGAACTTTTTCTCGATAACAGGGGCTACAGATTTACTTACTGGCATTACGAAATTTTCGAGTGCCCGGCTAACTTCTACTGCCGGATGATTATTGTTTTTGCCGGCAATATCGTTTGCTTTGTAACCGTATTTGTCTGTCGCACTGCTACTGTTTTGGTACCATAGGACCACCGTCAGGATAATTGCTGCACTTGCAATATAGATTGCTGGGAATACCCACCGCTTTTTGAAAAAGCGTTTGTAACTAGAGCCTTGAGAAGATCTTTTTTCTTCCTCTCTCATTTTCATCACCTCAGCAATCAGTCTGAACAGATCGCTAGAATTATATACATTCGGCAAAAAAATTTTTTCTGATTATTTTTCGACAAAAGTTTAATTTATATGCATGGGGAGAGAAAATATTTATTATGGGGTTTAAAAATGGCATTCGCAGAGCCCGCCAATCCCCTCTCTCGATGATCTAGCACATGTCCAGTCATTCAGCTGTGGAACACTTTAAAGCTAGAGTCATTGCCTAATTGGGCATCAGCTTTTATTTAGGATGGTAGGTTCGGCCTCGGCACTTACCTTCAGAAGCCAAATCTGCTGAAGCTAAAAACCTATACGCAACTTGATAAGAAAGTAAATTGGCGAATTTTTTAAATTCAGCATTATTAATAGATTTTTTTATGAGTAAAAAGTAGTCTTCCAATATGGTGAGATATGCATTGCTGGATTTGAAGCCACAATTTGCACACGTCCAAATTTTATGTTTATAACTCATGGGGATTGTTCCACAGTTTGGGCACATAGCGCCAGTTTTAATTTTATTGAAGGGGATATGGAATTCTTCCAGAAGGTTTTGATCAAGAGGGGTATGCCGGTTAAGCAACTGTCGGGAGAGCTTGCGGATATCTTTTGGAGATAAACTTTCTTCCTTATAAATCCTTGAGAATTGGTTAACTTTCTGTAGCATACAATCACTGTTACAGGACCGTCGGAAAACAATTTCATACCCAGGATCTGCACTTAAGATAGCTTTATCATTAGCATTCACAAAAAGAAACTCAATAGGTACGTTTGGAAAATGATGTTTCTCAAGCCAGTACTTCAGTTGCTCGCTTTGCCACTGAACCTGCAAAACTGGATTTTTTCGCCGTTCTACCTTGTCATTATTTTTTACAATTAGTTGATTGAAACTCTTGTCAAAATGTAGCTCTCCGGCCCGATTCTTTACTTCAATTGCAAAAATACATCTCGAAGTTACAATCAGCTTGTCTATTTGAAAAAACACATCGTTAATTCCAAGTCTCAGTCCATGGAAAATAAAGTGATTACCAGAAGATAAACCTTTCAAGTAATAATTAACTGACTTCTCTCCTCTGTAACCAGCCTCTCTTCTTTGGAACTCCTCCCATATGGCTTGGTAGGCCGGGAAATGGATGTCCAGTCTATTTATTAAGACATTCAACTTCCGATTTCTTAGTGGCCTTTCAAATTTATTCATCTCCAAATGTGCATCACCCCTTATTTATATATCTTTTTTCTACTTTCTATTAATAAAACCTGCCGTTCTCTTCCAAGACCTATGTAAATTTTGTGTCAAATTTGATTGTTTTAAGGTTTTATCAATCATCTTGAGAGTAATATCGATCATTTCGAGCACCTAATTCATCATTTTGGGGGACATATCGATTAAGTTGAAAATTCTATCAATCATTCTGAGGGAAATACCATTTCGTGGACGATCTTGGTCAGCTGAAAAGCCAGGCGGACGCCTGACTCAGGTAATTTCGCCTTTTCCCCGATTAAAAGCAAATTACCTCTTTTTTTAGGAAAACACAATTTATCAATCAGTTTTCAAGATTAATCACTCATTTTGAAACATTAATCACTCATTTTGAAACATTAATCACTCATTTTGGCAGACATATCGATTAAGTTGCGAATTCTATCAATCATTCTGAGGGAAATACCATTTCGTGGACGATCTTGGTCAGCTGAAAAGCCAGGCGGACGCCTGGATCTGGTAATTTCTCCTTTTCCCCGATTAAAAGCTTTTTTAGGAAAACCCAATTTATCAATCACTTTTCAAGATTAATCACTCGTTTTGATCCTTTAATCAATCATTTTGGCAGACATATCGATTAAGTTGCTAATTCTTTCAATCATTCTTAGGAAAATACCATATCGTGGACATTCTTAGCCAGCTGAAAAGCCAGGCGGACGCCTGGCTCTGGTAATTCCATCTTTTCCCCGATTAAAAGAAAGTTACCTCTTTTTTAGGAAAACACAATTTATCAATCACTTTTCAAGATTAATCACTCATTTTGATCCTTTAATCAATCATTTTGGCAGACATATCGATTATTTCGCTATAAGCTCCCATTAGAAATGCCAGACCCCTTGGGCCTGGCATTTTATTTTTTCGCGGTAATCAAGGCGAGCATACTTTTTGCAGAGGAGATTTCGACACCCTGGTAGTAATGCTTCACGATATCCTCACAGGTTTTGCCTTCTGCTGCCATTCCGTTGGCACCGTATTGACTCATCCCAACTCCATGCCCATAGCCCCGCGTAGTAATTATTATGTTGTCTCCTTTTTTCTCCCATGTAAAGTCAGAGGAACGCAGAGCCAGTTTTTCTCGGATTTCCTTGCCGGTAAGGACTTTTCCATTAAAGTCTACCTTCCCTACACGTTTACCCGCAGTCCGTTCAACGATCTTTCCAATTGTATTACCGCTCTTAAGCCTAACACCGAGCAGTTTTTGAAAGTCACCTAAAGCAATAACCTTACTGCTTTTATATTTTGGAGATTTTTTATCCCAGGGACTAGCAACGCTGCGTAAATAGGGGAAGGAATTGGACCAGTAATCCTCTGAGTTTTCGGTATAACCATTGCTGGTTGAGAAAAAGGTCGCTGTAATTGCCTGGTTTTGATAAGTCAAAATTTCACCGCTTGTTGCCTGAACCGCCTCATGGACTTTCTTCTTTTTCCAGCTGTAGTCCATTCCCCAGGCTCGCTTTAATTCATCATCACTTTTATATACCTGATGTATTTCAGTATCCGTCACTTGTGCTCCTTTTGGGAGACCGAGACTATCTTTACTCAGCATTTGCTTTACAATATAGGTTCTCGCAGTCAGGGCCTGTGCTTTTAAAGCTTCAATCTCAAAGTCTGCCGGCATTTCTGCCGCAACAACGCCCTCGAGATACTGATCTAATGGGAGTGTCTCAATCCTCTTTTTTGCTGTGCGATAGACAGCCACCTCTGCGGCGGAATCCTCAGAAGGAACGACCTCCTTCTTTTCCTTATTCCTGTTCAGCTCTTCTCCCAGTTTGCCGTTTGCCTTGCCTTCCATAAAAGGTGCAACCATAATCGCCGGAACGATCAGGGTAATCGCAAAAATAAGAGCTGCTAGGACAAATAGTGGTTTGAATTTTTTCAAGTTGAATACCCCCATATGAAAAGTAAAACGGCGGCAGCACCGCTTCTTTTTAAACATATGGCACGGGACAAGCATTTATGACTACAGAAAATCTCCTCCAATAAAGAAAAAACCGAAGCTCCAAAGTGTCAGACATCTGACAGCTAGGTTCTTCGGTCTTCTTCATCTATTTGATTCTAAGCGTTCATGTCAGCAATAAAGCTTTCGTTTTCAACAGTGATTTCCTGCTCGTCGTTAACGCGCTCAACATCTGCACCAAGTGCATGAAGTTTTTTATGGAAATCAACATATCCACGATCCAGATGCTTAAGCTCTGTTACACGTGTATATCCTTCTGCAACTAAACCTGTCAAAATCAACGCAGCTGCTGCACGTAAATCCGTTGCAGCTACTTCTGCTCCTTGAAGGTTGCTCATACCATTTAATATAACAGAACGGCCCTCAATTTTAATATCAGCATTCATGCGGCGGAATTCTTCCACATGCATAAAGCGATTTTCAAAAACTGTTTCTGTAATCATGCTGGTGCCTTCTGCACGAAGCAGTAAAGCCATCATTTGGGATTGCATATCAGTTGGGAAGCCTGGATGAGGCATTGTTTTAATATCAACAGCCTTCATTTTTTCTGGTCCAATTACTCGGATACCATCAGCTTCTTCCTGAATGATAACACCCATTTCCTGCATTTTTGCGATTAAAGAAGAAAGATGTTCTGGCACAGCACCTTTCACAAGCACATTTCCGCGAGTAAGCGCAGCTGCAACCATGAAGGTTCCAGCTTCAATACGATCAGGAATAATTGCGTGTTCTGTACCGAATAATACTTTTACGCCTTCAATGCGAAGTGTGCCTGTTCCGGCTCCTTTTACCTTTCCTCCCATTTTATTCAAAAGGTTGGCTAGATCAACAATTTCAGGTTCTTTTGCAACGTTTTCAATGACTGTTGTACCCTCAGCAAGGGCAGCAGCCATCATTATATTTTCAGTAGCTCCTACGCTTGGGAAGTCTAGGTAGATCTTGGCGCCCTTCAAGCGGCCCTCAACCTCTGCTTCAATAAATCCATTGCCGACCTTCACTTTTGCACCCATTGCTTCAAAGCCTTTAAGGTGCTGATCAATCGGGCGGGATCCAATTGCACAGCCGCCAGGCAAAGCAACACGAGCTCGCCCATTGCGTGCCAATAATGATCCCATAACAAGTACCGAAGCACGCATTTTTCGAACGTATTCGAATGGCGCTTCTTCATTTAACTCTCTGGATGCATCAACAATTACTGTATTATTTTCAAAAACCACTTCTGCGTTTAGGTTCCTTAATACTTCATTGATCGTATATACATCGGAGAGAGTCGGTACATCATGTATTACACTTTTTCCATCACTTGCTAATAATGTTGCAGCGAGTACAGGCAGAACAGAGTTTTTTGCACCTTCAACTTTAACTGTTCCATTTAACCTTTGACCGCCGCGGACGATGATCTTTTCCAAGAGTATTCCCCTCCGCGTCCAATTTCTCTATATTAATATTCAACCGTTATGATTGGTGTGCCAATTACAATCGTATTCTTAGCGCCCAATCCTTCAGACCGCACAGCGACTTGTAAATTAAAACTTCCATTTTTACCATCAATGGAGTTGGCAAACATTGGCGAAAATCCAGTTACTGACATAAATGAGTCTTCCTTTAACGCTTCTACTTCTTTTGCGTTAAAAGCTGAAAGGACATTTTTTACTTTATTAGGTAAAGCCTTAACCATCTTATCACCGTAAACGCCCTTTATACAAGAAAAAATTGCAGGTTTTTCACGAAATATGTCGCTTAGTCTATCTTCAAATTTTCCACCTGTGAAAAAAGACTCAGTTGACGAATTCCAGGCAGTTCCAGTCGTACGATATATAATATACGCATCTGCCTTTTGTTTTGTGAGGGTTGCCATAAGTTGAAGAGATTCTTTACGATTTTGATGACTTGGGGAAACAGCGGTGATCTCCCATTTTTGCCGGGATGAAGATGGGGTGGACCACTTCCAATCCGGAAACTTTTGTCGAAAATCGTCTGTGTAGGCCTGTATCTCCTTTTGGGTTTTCAGGTTTACCAAATGTTCCCTTGCATTCAAAGACCATTCGTCGAGTAAAATATTTTCGCTTTGCAAAACGGAAGCCAATTTAAGTAAGTCAAGCCCCTCATTGGCTACAGTCGTTCTATTCCCAACTTGTAAAATAATAAAACCAATGATGGCAAACATTATAAAAAAAACTTTTATTTTCCTATTCATCTATAATTCCTCCCCCTTAGTAACATTGTTGCCATTAGGGGAAGGAGCATACTTGGGAATTATCGTCACTTTTTGACACTTTACCTATGTATGCCAACCTTCGACACTTATTGTCAAACAAGGAATCTTGTTAAAGGCTGAGCATAAATGCCCTATGTCTTCAGTGTAAGAATACAAGCTTTGCAAAGCTCCAATATCGAATCTCTATTTTTTATAACAACTTTAAATTTTACAGAAAAAGATGGGAATTGGAAACCCGCAAAAGTACCTAAATATTTACCAATTGGAAAATGTACGGCAGCTGTTTCGACCACTGCAGATAATCCAGGAAGAAGTTGCTGACCGATGATCCAATCATAATTGCCAATAATATATACAGCACTCTTGCCTGGAATACATGATTGGCGCGAAGTAATTTATCGAGATGAATTGCCTGAAGAGCCCACCAGGACAAAGCAATAAAAATTAAATGTGAAATAATGCTTAATAATGCCTGCTGTCCTAAATCGACCAAGCTTGCACCTCCTTTTTTACCAAGTTCCATCTTACCATATTGAGCCCTTTTTCTCGAATGTTTTCACCTAAAAATTGGAATTATTTATTTTTACTCAAAAATAAAGAGAAGAAAGCAAATTTGCTCTCTTCTCTTGGAAATTGTCCCTTTATTTACCGTGAGACTTTCTGCCTCCCCCGAAGCTTAAGGCCTACTGTAAGAAATCAGTAAACTGGTTGGTGTGGTTATGCATAAAGTCCAGCGCTGTATTTGGCAAAATACCCAAAATAACGGTTGCTGCCACGCAAATGGTTAATACAATCAAAATTCCCGTTGGAATATTGAATTTGGTTTCCTTTGCTGCAGGTCGGAAGAAAATTTGAGTCAGTATCCCGAAATAGTAGAAATAAGATACTACTGTTGTCGCAATCATAATGGACGCCAAAACGTAATGAGGATTGTCTCCTGTAAAGGCTCCTATAAAGATATTCACCTTTCCAATAAAGCCGGCCGTACCCGGAAAACCAGCAAGGGACAGAATTAAAATTCCCATTGCAGCTGCCAGCCATGGTGAACGTTTATATAGTCCGGCAAACTGGCTGATCTCTTCGGAGCCTTCTTTTTCAGAAACCAACTGAATGACCGCGAAGGCACCAAGGTTCATGAAAAGATAGGCAAGCAGGTAAAACCAGATGGCATCAAACATGACAAAGCTTAGTGAAGCAAACGCGACGAGGATATAACCTGCGTGCGCTATGCTTGAATATGCAAAAAGCCGCTTGATATTCGTTTGCCTTAAGGCAATGACGTTTCCAATAATCATCGTTGCTCCTGCTATGAAGGAGATATAATCCTGCATATGCAGAAGAATTGGTATCGAGCCTGGTCCGTTTGACGGAGTTACTCCGAAAATGGACAGCAGTACACGCGTTATTAGGATAAAGCCTGCTGACTTTGAGACCACACTAAGGAATGCTGTGACAGGTGTTGGTGCTCCCTGGTAAACATCCGGTGCCCACATATGGAACGGGGCTGCCGCAAGCTTAAAGGCGAGACCGATGAAAATCATAAGGAATGCCAGTCCAAGCAGGTACGCATATTGTGGATTTCCCAGAGAAGCAAGCTGCCCGGCAATCCCCTTTAGATTAGTCGTGCCAGTTAAGCCATATACATAGCTCATTCCGAACAATGTGATAGCTGTTGAAATTCCGCCGTTTATGACATATTTCATCGCAGATTCATTAGATTTAATATTGCGTTTCTTGATTCCCGCAAGAATATAGGAAGAAATGGACAACAGTTCAAGTCCTACAAACAAGGTAATTAAATCACCGCTTGAGGCCATCATCATAGCGCCAAGTAAAGCAGTTAAAAACAGGTAGTAAAACTCTCCCCGTGATTCTTCCATTCCTTCTTTTGGTTCATAGCTGACCGCCAAAAGGAGGACAAGTGCCGAACCGCCAAGCAGGATAAATTTAAATACTTTTGAAAAAGCATCGAGGCGGAATGTATCATCCAAAATGGAAGCAACAGGATGGTCTATCATTCCCGCAAGTGCTGCTATAGCTGCTACAATCGCTGCTATACCAACATATCCGAATACTTTCCGATCCATTTTGTCGGGCATGAATAAATCCAATAACGAAAGAAGTGCTGCAACAGCCAAGATGATGAACTCTGGTGCCATGATTCCCCACTGAAATGATTGCAATGTCTCAAGACTCATCCTTCATCACCCTCCCAACCCAAGCATGATCGTTTCTAGCGCTGTCTTAAGTGGTGAACTCAGAACACTTGGGTAAACGCCGATCAATACGATTAAAAACATTAGTGTAAGAACAGGAACAAACTCTGCTCCTTTTAAATCCATGGTCCCGGCAAACTCCCGGTGTGCCTGGCCGAATGTCATGCCTAGTACGGCACGCAGCAGGTAGGCGGCAGTCATGATAATTCCGATCGTTCCGACTGCAGCAAGAACTGGCATATCTTTGAACAGGCCAAGGAATGCCATAAATTCACTGACAAAGCCGGACATACCTGGCAGGCCAAGTGATGCCATTGCACCGGCAAGCAGGAACCCTGCGGCCAGCGGCATGCCCTTTGCAAGGCCGCCAAGGTTTTCAATAAGCGAGGTATCTGTACGCTCGTAAAATACCCCTACCAGGAAGAAAAGCAAAGCGGAAATTAATCCGTGTGATACGACTTGGAAGATGGCTCCTTGAATACCTGTTGCATTTAATGCACCAATTCCGATAAGAACAATCCCCATATGGGAAATGGACGAATAGGCAAGAACCATTTTGAAGTCCTTTTGGATAAAGGCAAGAAATGCCCCGTATAGTAGGTTTATTACTCCGAGAAAAGCGAGCACGCCTGCTACATCTTTAAATTGTTCAGGAAAGATTCCCATAGCGAAACGGATTAAACCGAATGCACCGATTTTCAAGAGAATACCTGAGTGAATCATAACAATAGATGGCGGTGCCTGAACGTGCACTCGAAGCATCCAGCTATGCAACGGAAATATTGGAAGCTTTACACCGAATGCTATTAAAAGAGCAATCAGTAGCCCCATTTTTACCGAGCCGGAAAGCGGACTTTTTGCAGCGTTAACAATCTGCTGCAGATCATGTATATTTGATGTTCCTGTTTTTGCAAAAAGGACCATGATTACAATCAGCAGAATGGCTGAGCCCAATCCGTTATAGATTAAAAAGCTAAAGGCGGCCTTTTCTTTTTCAAAATAACCCCATTTTCCGATTAGGAAGAACATTGGAACAAGCGTTACTTCAAAGAAAATAAAGAACAGGATCAAATTTAAGGATGTAAAGACCCCAAGCATCCCTGTTTCTAACAGGAGGAAAAGCATGAAATAACCTTTCCACTCTTTTTTAATATGCATGGAAGCAACTGCTGCCAAGGTGGCAATGATTGCTGTTAATACAACCATAATCAGTGAAAGCCCATTTAAACCAAGCTCATAAGCAACATGGAAATACTTTTTGTCGCCAACGAAGTTGATCCAGTTTGCTTTTACTGAAAAGTCTCCCAGGTCCTTGCCGGCCTGATAATGAAAATAGCAAGCCAATGCTAGAAGAAGTGCAGGGAGTGTTGCAAGAAGTCCAACAATTTTGATGGCTTTCTCCTGCGTGTTTTTCATAAAAGCCAGAACTGTAACGCCGAGTAAAGGGGAGAATACCAGAATTGACAGCACAGAAGATAAACTCATTTTAAGTAACCCCCAGTCAGCGCAAAGATAACCACAAGAACTGCAAGTCCGACGAATGCCATGGCACCGTAGGTTTGTACCTGCCCGTTCTGCACCTTTGATCCCGTTTTGCCGAGACCTTGTACAAAGCCTGCTACACCTTTGACAATACCTTCAACAAGGAATAAATCGATAAAACGCAGGAAGTAGCTCATGCCTTTTGTCAGGCTAACAATGGTCAGCTGGTAAAACTCATCAATATAGTATTTATTGTAAAGAATGGTATGCAAGGCTCCTCCTCTACCGGAAAGCCAATCGCGTGACAAGGATTTCTTTCCGTAAATGAGCCAGGCAAGGAAGATACCTGCAAGAGATACTAATGTTGCTACAATCATAATCCAGCCTGGTCCTTCGACATGGCTGTGTCCAAGTGAATCATTGCCTTTTGTGAGCCAATCCCCAAGGAAGGTTCCGAACCAAGGTGTATTTACATAACCAGAAATAACGGCAAGAACGCCAAGAACGATCATCGGGAGTGTCATCACGCCAGGAGATTCATGAACATGTTTCATTTCACTGCGTGCTTCACCTGTAAAGACCATGAAGAACAATCTGAACATATAAAATGCAGTAAAGAATGCTGCAATCACCGCGAGCAGGAACAATATAGGATGTCCGCCCTCCCAGGCTGCTGCTAGTATTTCATCCTTACTGAAGAATCCGGAAAGCAGCGGAACACCGCTGATGGCCAGGGTTCCAATCAGGAATAATGGGCCTGTCAGACGAAGCTTTTTCCATAGTCCGCCCATCTCTTCAATGTTTTGTGTATGAACAGCATGGATCACACTTCCTGCTGCCAGGAACAGCAAAGCTTTGAAGAATGCGTGTGTCATCAAGTGGAACACGCCTGCAACATAACCTGCAGAGCCTAGTGCAAGCATCATGTATCCGAGCTGGCTGACGGTTGAGTAGGCAAGTACTCTCTTAATATCTGTTTGTACAAGGCCAATGCTGGCTGCAAAAATAGCTGTGAATGCTCCAATGATGGCAATCGTCAGCAGGGCAGTTTTGCTGGCTGCAAACAGAGGGAAGAGCGCCGCTACCAGATATACACCTGCCGCTACCATTGTGGCTGCGTGGATCAATGCAGATACTGGTGTCGGACCTTCCATCGCATCAGGAAGCCATGTATGAAGTGGGAACTGACCGGATTTACCGACTGCTCCTACAAATATAAGAAGTGCTGTAAGTGTAATCCAGCCTTGCGATATGGCTCCTTCTCTTACCGCTTTAAAAATTTCATCATATTCAAAGCTGTTTGTTTGCCAGAATAATAGAATCATACCGATCAGGAGACCCACGTCTCCGATCCTTGTCATAATAAATGCTTTTTTGGCTGCAGCCTTTGCTTCTTCCTTGTAAAAATAGAATCCGATCAGCAGGAAGGAACCCACACCGACTAATTCCCAGAAGATGTACGTTTGCAGCAGGTTGGGTGATAAAACCAGCCCTTGCATGGCAAATGTAAACAGCCCAAGATATGCATAAAATACTGGAATACGCTCATCGCCGTGCATATAACCTTTAGAGTATGTATGTACCAGACAGCTGACAAGCGATACGATAACCAGCATCAAAGCATTTAATTGATTTACTTCAAAGCCCGCCGTTAAATGAAGATCTCCTATATTAAGCCATGCAGCTTCGCTCTTGTATGTCGGCGCTGTGAAACGCTCGAATAAAACAAGGATTGAATAGACCAGAGATGCAAGTGTAAGCAGGATACCTACGAATGCGCTGGCCTCTTTCAGCCGTCTGCCAAATAGAAGAAGGATCAAAAACGATAATAGCGGGAAAAGCGGTATGATCCATGCAGTTTCCATCATTATCACTATCCCCTTTTTTTCGCTCATCAAAGTTTATCTCATGATAAACACTGAACGCTCGACGGACATAACGTCCTAGTCAGGCGAAGGGCACAGGGTGTGCCGTTTTGAGCGTAGTAAGTGCCTCTGCGGTTCTGCCGCCGCTTTAGGCTCGGCAGCCGCCGGGTATTCTTAGCCAGGCGAATATTTTCCGCGTGGCAACAGGTGTAAAACTTTCGGCAGCTTAGCCGCCAATTTTATAAGAATTGCAGATTTTCAAGTTAATGTTTCATTGTATCCATTTCATCAATATTTACTGTTTTACGGTTGCGGTAAAGGGCAATTAGGATTGCAAGCCCTACTGCTGCTTCCGCTGCGGCCACGGTAATGGCGAAAAGCGCAAAGATTTGGCCAGTAATTGAAGGCTTGATTCCGTATTTGCTGAAGGTTACCAGATTAATATTCACTGCATTAAGCATTAGCTCTATAGATATCAGAACAATAACCGTATTTCTTTTTGACAGAGCTCCGTATAAACCGATGCAAAAAAGAATTAGGGCAAGCGCCAGAAAAGCTGAGGCAGGAATTGAACTCATTCCTTATTCGCCCCCCTTCTCGTCTTTTTTTGCAAGAATAATAGAACCGACAAGGGCAACAAGCAATAACACAGATGTTAGCTCAAAAGGGATGATATGCTTGGAATACAAGGCCTTACCGATTTGCAAAGTGTTGTTTTCATGCAGATGGTTTGTCTGCGGTGCAAGATCAAGATTATAGATTCCGATGTACACGGCAAAAGCAAATCCCAGAACACCCAACAGCAGGAACAGCCTCCTCCAGAGACTGGGTTTACCTTCGCTTGTATCGTTATGCTTTGTCAGCATGATGCCGAAAAGCATGATAATGGTAATCGCACCTGAGTAAATCAGAATCTGTGCACCAGCAATGAATTCTGCTGAGAGCAGAATGTAGATGCCAGCGATGCTTACAAAGGTAAATACCAATGCAATAATCATATGAACCACATTCGTAAGATTCAGTAAAAGCACGCCGCCAATGACTGCAGCTAAAGCTAGTAGCATAAATGCAATAAATTCACCTGAAAACGTCATGGCTTATTCACACTCCGTACGTTTTCGTCATTTTCATCCAGCCATTCAAGGTTTTTGAATAACCGGTCTCTGCTGTATTCTGCCAGCTCAAAATTATTGGTCATGATGATGGCCTCAGTTGGGCAAACCTCTGTACATAGGTCGCAAAGAATACAAATTTCAAAATTGATATCATACGTATCGATAATTTTGCCCTTTTTGGTTGGATCGGGATGTTTTTTACCGACCAAATCAATACACTCCGTTGGACAAATATTCATGCACTGATTGCAGACGATGCACTTTTCCGGATAGAACTTTTGAATTCCACGGAATCTGTCAGGCAGCGGTAGAGGTTTATTCGGATAATCGTAGGTGACTTTTTCCCTTGTTAATTGTTTAAGGGTATATTTCAAGCCTTTTGCCAATCCCAGCATGTATTTTCACCCCTTTGTAAAAGATGAGTTTTTTCAGGCAATGCCTTTTATGAGAAAAATAATGTTTTAATCAAAGCAGTTAGGAAGATGTTTGCTAAAGCAATCGGCAATAGCACTTTCCATCCAAACTCCATGAGTTTATCAGCCCGGAAACGCGGGAAAGCTACCCGGAACCAAATATAAATAAATAGAACTAATGTAAATTTCAACGAAAACCAGACTGCACCAGGAATAAATCCTAAAATCGAAAGCGGCGGCAGCCACCCTCCAAGGAATATGACCGTGATAAGTGCAGACATCGCGAACAAGTATACATATTCAGCGAGCATAAAAAATGCCCAGCGGAAGCCTGAATACTCAACGTGATAGCCGGCAACCAGTTCATTTTCAGCCTCAGGAAGGTCGAATGGCGTACGGTTTAATTCTGCAACAGATGCAATCATGAAGATGATAAATGCAACCGGCTGAAGAAGGATATACCAGCCATGCTTTTGAGCCTCGACAATATCATTTAGGTTTAAACTGCCTGATAATAGGATAATACCTAAAACAGACATTACTAACGGGATTTCATATGAAATCATCTGTGCTGCTGCACGCATACCGCCGAGCAGGGCATATTTATTGTTTGATGCCCATCCCCCGGCAACAACTCCTATCGTTGTCAGACCAGATACAGCAATATAATACAGAAGGCCGATGCCGATGTCGGCAAATTGAAATTTGTCAGTAAACGGAATGGTTGCCAGTACCATAAAAGATGGTGCAAACGCAATCACTGGAGCAAGAATAAACAGCGGCCTGTCGGCAAGCTTTGGAATGATATCTTCTTTTAATAAAAGCTTCAGAACGTCAGCAACCGTTTGTAAAAGTCCCCAGCGGCCTCCGACCTGGTTAGGTCCGTGGCGGAGCTGCATGTAACCCATAACTTTCCGTTCAGCAAGAATTCCGTAAGTAACAAATCCCAATACAACCAGCAGCAGGACGGCTCCGAGAAGGAAAAAGATTCCGAAGTTGGCCCATCCGGGGTTTGATTGGAGTAAATCTTCAATCATTAGCCGTCAACCTCCCCAAGGACAATGTCAATTGCCCCTAAAATAGCAATAAGGTTTGCAATATTTTCACCCTTTAAAAGTTTAGGGAGAATTTGAAGATTGTAGAAAGAAGGCCTCCTGAATTTCAGTCGGTAAGGCTCTTTTTTGCCGTCACTTGCTATATAGCAGCCGATTTCACCTCGTGGGGACTCTATCCTTACAAATGCTTCACCTTTTGGCGCCTTGATGATTTTTGGAACCTTAGCCAGAATTTCACCTTCGGCAGGGAATTGTTCAACAGCCTGCTCAATTATTTTCAGTGACTCTTCAATTTCAGCAAGACGTAATTGGTAACGTGCCCATGCGTCCCCGCCATCATGAACAGGAACATCAAAGTTGAATCGGTTATAGATTGAATATGGTTCATCTTTTCGAAGATCCCATTTCACTCCTGTTGATCGTAGGTTAACACCGCTAAGGGAGTAATTCAAGGCATCTTCCTTTGTATACCTTCCGACCCCTTTAACACGATTTATAAAGATTTCATTTCCTGAAACAAGGTAATGATATCCTTCAAGCTGTTCGCGCATATAAGGGACAAAGTCTCTTACTTTCTCAATCCAGCCTTCCGGAGCATCCCATTTAACTCCGCCTACTCTCATATAGTTAAAGGTCAGGCGCGCACCAGATAATTCATTCAGCATATTGATAATCATTTCACGTTCACGGAATGCATACAGGAATGGGCTGACTGCACCAATATCCAGCAAAAAGGTTCCCCACCAGACAAGATGGCTTGCGACTCGCCCCAATTCCATAGCAAGTACCCGCAGATATTCAGCACGCTCTGGAATTTGAGTTCCCATCATCGTTTCAACTGCATGGCAGAGCACGTAATTGTTTGTCATAGCCGAAAGGTAATCAAGTCTGTCTGTATAAGGAATGATTTGTGTATATTGCAGATTTTCCGCCAGCTTTTCAGTTCCCCGGTGCAAATACCCAATGACTGGCTTTGCTTCTTTGATAATTTCACCGTCAATTTTTATTACAAGCCGGAAAACCCCGTGTGTACTAGGGTGCTGCGGTCCAACATTTAATAGCATTTCTTCTGTCCGTAACATTGGTTACACCTCCACATCATACTGCTCATAATCTTTACGCAGTGGATGGCCAACCCAATCTTCGCCAAGCAGGATTCTGTGCAGATTTGGATGCCCGGTAAACTGGATACCCAGCAAATCATATGCTTCACATTCTGGCCAGTTTGCCCCCGCCCAGACCGGCTGCAGTGAGTCGATTGATGGCTTCTCACGGTCAATCTTTACTTTTAGGGCAACAGACTGACGATTTTTATATGAGAATAAATGTACATATACTTCCATATGGGTTTCAAAGTCGGTTCCGTGAAGTTCAGATAGATAATCAAACCCTAGGCGCTCATTATATTTCAAAAACTGAGCTAGTTTAAAATATGTATCACGTTTTACAACAAGGGTAGGAACATCCTTTGAAAGTTTATTAATATAGTAATCTTCTAAAACGTCCGGACCTAGGTTCTCTTCGATTACTTTTACATACTTATCAAGATATGGCTGATTTGGTGAAGGAGCTGCCGGTGCTGCCGGTGCTGCCGGTGCTTCCTCTGCGCCTGCCTTGCCTGCTGCTGCGGCCTTAGCTTTTGCTGCCGCGGCTGCTTTTGCTTTGGCTGCTGCAATAGCTTTAGCCTTTTCATCATCTCCGCCTGCTGGAGCATCACTTCCGCCTTGCTTGGCTAGAGCGGCGGCTTTTGCCTTCGCTGCTGCTGCAGCCTTTGCTTTTGCGGCTGCCACTGCTTTTGCTTTTGCATCATCACCATCTGCTGCTGCTGAACCGCCAGCTTCCTGTGCCTTCATTTTTGCAAGTGCCGCTGCTTTCGCCTTTGCTGCTGCTGCGGCTTTCCTTTTAGCAAGATCATCATCTCCGCCTGCTTCAACCGGTGGAGCCTCTTCGCCCTGTTCTCTTGCTTTTTTTGCAAGTGCAGCGGCTTTTGCCTTCGCTGCGGCGGCGGCTTTCTTTTTAGCAAGATCATCATCGCCGGCATCGGCTGCTGGTGCCTCCACTGGTGGAGCGGCTTCGCCTTGCTCCCTTGCCCTTTTGGCTAGTGCAGCTGCTTTCGCTTTCGCTGCTGCGGCGGCCTTCCTTTTAGCAAGGTCGTCATCATCGTTTGCTGGTGCTTTTACTTCAGGTTTATCTGCCGGTTTTGAATCTTGCTGCGGCGCGGATTCACCTGTGAGTTTCGCCTGTCTTTTTGCGAGGGCTGCAGCTTTTGCCTTTTCAGCCGCTTCCTTCTTTAATTGGTCCAGATCCTTTTCGCTCATAGGTTAGATCACCTTCTTCCCAGTCTTCGCTTCATAACGAATCTTTTCCCTTAACTTGTTAATTCCGTATATTAAAGCAGCTGGGTTTGGAGGGCAGCCCGGAATATATACATCGACTGGTACGATTTGGTCGACCCCTTTTACCACCGAGTATGATTTTACATAAGGACCTCCTGCGGTTGCACATGAACCCATGGCAATTACCCATTTTGGTTCTGGCATTTGGTCATATAAACGACGCAGAATAGGAGCCATTTTTTTTGTTACAGTACCGGAAACGATCATGCAGTCAGACTGGCGGGGAGAGGTCCTGAAAAATGAACCAAAGCGGTCCAAGTCGTAGTGGGATGATCCTACACCCATCATTTCAATCGCACAACAAGCCAGACCAAATGTCAGCGGGTAAATGGAATTACTCCTTGCCCATGCCTTAATTTGCTCCAGCGTTGTTACAAATACACTTCTTTGAAGTTCTTCCATTTCCTGAGGAGAGATACCATCCAATTTTAAGTCCATTTTAGCACCTTCTTTTTCCATGCGTATGCAAGTCCTAGGACTAGCATTAATACGAAAATCAACATCTCTATTAACGCAAAAATGCCCAGTTTATTATAGGCCACAGCCCATGGATATAAAAACACTGTTTCTACATCAAAAATAACGAACATCAAGGCAAAAATATAATAACGGACATTGAACTGTACACGGGAATCGTGAAAAGGATCAATACCGCTTTCATATGTGGTATACTTCTCGTCACTTGGTTTGTGCGGACGTAAAAGCTTACCCAAAAATAATGCCACCACCGGCAGCAATACCCCAAGACACAGAAACACAAAAACTATCAGATAACTATTCTGATATACATTAAGAAGTTCCATGTCTATCCCTCCTCCAATGTTGTAAATTTTCATATTAATGAAACATGTAACCGAATTCATTATACCATTGTATTATGGGTGTGTCGACAAGCCCTCTGACACATTCGAAAGCTTTTTTAGCGCTGTTTTCCTAGGTTTAACACCTGTTTTAAATCAGTGAACAACCGGTAGGTAATCCCTTTCGAATAAGGTATGAGTAATTCGGAATGCATACTTCCTTACTCCCATTTAATTACAAACAATTGACCTTGTCAGTGAGGTTTGTCAACATTGTTAAAATTTTTTCATTTGGCTATGAACTTTCCAATCTATTTTTCAATTGCACAGGGCTCGCCTTACTATCTTAGTGAAAGAGGATGATGAATATTCCATTTTCCTTCTATTGGAAAAAATAAGAGGACAGGCCACCGCGAATATTCGTCTATATATTAGTAAAACTAGCATACGCCAAGTCCTTTTGGCGTATGCCCTAGTTTTGCTGTTTATGCGTTCAGAATTTATAGATATAAAACCTGATTAGCTAAAAAGTCAAGCTTCTGACAGGCTATGTAATAATGATATTTTTCAAGTTTAAACTTCCTTAAATATTTATATAAAATCAGGCTACAACCTGTTAGATCGCTGTACCAACTAGTTTTATCCCGCCTCGTTTCTTGAAGCAGCCTCACGAGGACATTCCTCTTACCTTCATACAGAGATTTATCCTTGAAACACCTTCTCGAGGACACTTCTCTTCCTCTTATACAAAGATTTGTCCTTGAAACACCTTCTCGGGGACATTTCTATTCCTCTCATACAAAGATTTGTCCTTGGAACAGAATCTCGAGGACTTTTCTCTTTCTCCCATAAAAAAAAGCGAAGGTCCTTTAAGGACCTTCGCTCATATTATTATTTTTATTATCCTCTTCCTGTAACAGAAAGACGGTTGATGGCACGCTGCAAAGCCATTTCGGCACGTCTGAAGTCGACCTCGTCCTGGCGCTGTGCATGCAGACGCTGCTCCGCACGCTCTTTAGCACGGATTGCACGGTCAATATCAATTTCAGTAGACAGCTCGGCTGCCTGAGCTAAAATTGTTACCTGCTCTGGACGGACTTCTAAAAGACCACCGCTGACTGCGATTAAATCTTCATCTTTTCCACCCTTTTTCAGGCGGACAGCACTGATCTGCAGAGGTGCAACCATAGCAATGTGTCCTGGCAAAATACCAAGCTCACCACTTTGAGCTTTGGCAATGACCATTTCTACATCTGATTCATACACCGAGCCATCGGGAGTAACAACACTGACTTTCATCGTCTTCATTTTTTACCCTCCTGGCAGGTTTTAAGCCTCTACACCCATGCGTTTGCCGGCTTCAACCACATCTTCAATACGTCCAACAAGACGGAAAGCATCTTCTGGAAGGTGATCATACTTACCTTCAAGAATTTCTTTAAATCCTTTAACAGTTTCCTTAACAGGTACATATGATCCAGGCTGGCCAGTGAACTGTTCAGCAACGTGGAAGTTTTGAGAAAGGAAGAACTGAACACGGCGAGCACGGTGTACAACTAACTTATCATCATCAGAAAGTTCGTCCATACCGAGGATCGCAATGATATCCTGTAATTCTCTGTAACGCTGTAAAGTTTGCTGTACCTGGCGGGCTACTGAATAGTGCTCTTCGCCAACAATTTCAGGTGACAATGCACGAGAAGTCGAAGCAAGTGGATCCACCGCAGGGTAGATACCCATTTCAGAAAGCTTACGCTCAAGATTAGTCGTTGCATCCAAGTGAGCGAATGTTGTAGCAGGAGCCGGATCCGTATAGTCATCGGCTGGTACATAAATCGCCTGGATGGAAGTAACAGAACCTACGTTAGTAGATGTGATACGCTCCTGTAATTTACCCATTTCAGTAGCAAGTGTTGGCTGGTAACCAACAGCAGAAGGCATACGGCCTAAAAGGGCGGAAACCTCAGAACCTGCTTGTGTGAAACGGAAGATGTTATCCATGAAGAAAAGAACGTCCTGTCCTTGCTCATCACGGAAATATTCAGCCATTGTCAAACCTGTCAGAGCAACACGCATACGCGCACCTGGAGGCTCGTTCATTTGTCCGAATACCATTGCTGTTTGACGGATAACGCCTGAATCAGTCATTTCATGATAAAGGTCGTTACCTTCACGAGTACGCTCACCTACACCTGCGAATACGGAGATACCGCTGTGCTCTTGAGCGATGTTATTGATCAATTCCTGGATTAAAACGGTTTTACCTACACCGGCACCACCGAATAGACCAATTTTACCACCTTTAATATATGGAGCAAGAAGGTCTACTACTTTAATTCCAGTTTCAAGAATTTCTACCTCAGTAGAAAGCTGTTCGAATGATGGAGCTTCACGGTGAATAGAATCACGGCGAGCACCAGCCTCGATAGGTGCATCAAGGTCAATTGTTTGACCCAATACATTGAATACACGGCCTAGAGTTACGTCACCAACCGGTACAGAAATTGGGGCACCAGTGTCAAGCACTTCCAAGCCACGTGTTAAACCGTCAGTTGAAGCCATCGCAATGGTACGAACTGTATCATCACCTAAATGAAGGGCTACTTCAAGAGTTAAATTGATGTCGACTCCTGACTCACTACCCGCTTGCGTGCTGATTGTTAAAGCGTTATAGATCTCAGGAAGCTGTCCGCTTTCGAATTTCACGTCAACAACCGGACCCATAACCTGAAGAACGCGTCCTTTGTTCATCATTTTCCCTCCTAACGTACTCTTTTGAAGCATGAAGGAGCAGGGAAATGGATTCATTACCCTGTCCTTTCAAAAAAATACTATTCTAAGGCGGCTGCTCCGCCTACAATTTCGGTAATTTCCTGTGTAATTGCCGCCTGACGAGCACGGTTATAAATTAAGCTGTAGGAATTGATTAATTCCTTAGCGTTATCCGTTGCATTCTTCATTGCGGTCATACGTGCAGCGTGTTCACTTGCCTTACTGTCAAGCAAAGCTCCATAAATAAGGCTTTCTGCATATTGAGGAAGGAGAACTTCCAAGATTTCTTCTGCAGACGGTTCAAACTCATAAGAAGTAAGTTTCTTAGTTGTTGAAATATCCGAGAAAGGAAGAAGCTTCTTCTCCGTTACATCTTGTGTGATAGCGCTGCTATAGTGTGTATAGTACATATACAATTCATCGAATGTTCCATCAGCAAACATACCAACAGTGTTGCTGGCTATTTCCTTGATGTCATTGAAAGAAGGCTGATCCGAAACGCCGATAATTTCTTGTACAACGTTCATTCCGCGCTTGGAAAAAAAGTCACGGCCAACTCTTCCGATTGCGATAATCGCAAATTCATCATTCGATTTATGGCGTTCTTGTATTGTCTGGAAGACACGGCGAAGGACGTTACTATTGTAAGCCCCAGCTAGTCCGCGGTCAGACGTGATCACTAAATAGCCGGTTTTTTTGACTTGACGGGATTGAAGCATAGGATGGGCAATCCCTTTGCTGCCCATTGCGATTGCTGCTGTAACTTCCTGGATTTTTTCCATGTAAGGAACAAATGCTTTCGCATTCATTACTCCACGATTCCATTTAGCTGCAGAAACCATCTCCATCGCTTTCGTAATCTGGCTCGTCTTTTTTGTCGATGTGATCTTGGATTTTATATCGCGTAATGATGCCACAGGTTCTCACCACCCTTTTCAAAGTTTGTCATCAGACTAGTCATATCAATGTCTAGCTACAGCGCCTAGACCCTCGAGGTCGCTTCGGTCCTTCCGATGAAGTCAGGACTTCACCTACAGGCACTCCAGCGCTTGTCGGGTCTTAGCAAGGCGCTTCCGCTTTTCTATTCGGAAACTGCAAACGTCTTTTTGAAGTCGTTGATTGCAGTAGACATATCATCATCGGAAGGAAGTTCCTTCGTAGTTGCGATATGGTCTAACAATTCTTTGCGGTTGTGGTCTAACCAGGAATGGAATTCAGATTCAAAACGCTGGATATCCTGAACTGGAATATCATCAAGGAATCCGCGTGTTAATGCATAAAGGATTGCTACTTGCTTCTGAACAGAAAGCGGCTTGTGAAGGTCCTGTTTAAGTACTTCAACTGTACGCGCTCCACGAGCAAGTTTAGCTTGAGTTGCTTTATCAAGGTCAGATCCAAACTGAGCAAATGCTTCTAGTTCACGGAAAGATGCAAGGTCAAGACGCAGTGTACCTGATACCTTTTTCATCGCTTTAATTTGCGCAGATCCACCTACACGTGATACAGAAAGACCAGCGTTGATCGCCGGACGTACACCGGAGAAGAAAAGGTCAGACTGCAAGAAGATTTGGCCATCAGTGATGGAAATAACGTTTGTTGGGATATACGCAGAAACGTCCCCAGCTTGTGTTTCAATAAATGGCAATGCTGTGATTGAACCAGCGCCTTTAGCGTCGCTCAATTTTGCAGCACGCTCTAATAAACGGCTGTGCAGGTAGAATACATCCCCTGGATAAGCTTCACGGCCTGGAGGACGGCGAAGCAGCAAGGAAAGTTCACGATATGCTGAAGCTTGCTTTGAAAGGTCATCATATACTACAAGAACATGCTTGCCATTGTACATGAATTCTTCACCCATTGTTACACCTGCATAAGGAGCAAGGAATAATAATGGAGCAGGCTGGGAAGCAGATGCAGATACAACAATAGTGTAATCCAATGCACCGTACTTACGAAGAGTTTCTACCGCATTACGTACAGTAGACTCTTTTTGGCCGATTGCAACATAGATACATACCATGTCTTGGCCTTTTTGGTTAAGGATTGTATCGATTGCTACAGATGTTTTACCAGTCTGACGGTCACCGATGATTAACTCACGCTGTCCGCGTCCGATTGGAACAAGAGCGTCAATCGCTTTGATACCTGTTTGAAGTGGCTCGTGAACGGATTTACGATCCATTACACCTGGAGCTACAGCTTCAATAGGACGAGTTTTAGTAGTATTGATTGGACCTGCGCCATCGATTGGCTGCCCTAATGGGTTAACTACGCGTCCGATTAGTTCTTCACCAACAGGAACTTCCATGATGCGTCCTGTACGGCGAACTTCGTCACCTTCGCGAATCTCTGTATATGGTCCAAGAATGATGATACCGACGTTGTTTTCTTCAAGGTTTTGTGCCATACCCATAACGCCGTTTGAAAATTCAACAAGTTCTCCAGCCATGACATTGTCGAGGCCATGAGCACGAGCGATACCGTCACCGATCTGGATAACAGTACCTACATCACTCACTTGAATTTCCGACTGATAGTTTACGATTTGCTGTTTTATCAGCGCACTAATTTCTTCAGCTTTGATGCTCATGAGTTTCACCCCTATCTTCGAATCTTAGCTTAACAATTTACGTTCAAGACGATCCAGCTTGCCGCGCAGGCTGCCGTCATAAATTCTGTTGCCAATGCGGAGTTTAATTCCGCCCAAAAGATTTGTATCTACTATATTCTCAATTCGGAGCCATTGTTTGCCGATTTTCTCAGCAAAAGTCTGAGATATAGCAGCGCGTTCTTCATCCGTTAACGGACGTACGCTGTATACCTTGGCTTCCGCAATTCCTCTTTCATCATTGGCAAGCTCAATAAATCCATCAACCACTTCAGTGATTTGATCTTCGCGGTGGCGGTCAATCAAAATCATTAAAGTGTTTTGAACATATGGGCTTGTTGATGCGAATGCGCCTTTTAAAATCCCTTTTTTCTCTTCATTTGAAAGTTTTGGGGATTTTAAAACTGCATTTAGTTCAGAGCTGCTGTTTAAAACTTCTTTAACTACACGAAGTTCTTCTTCCATACTATCAAGAAGCTGCTGTTCTTTCGCAATTTGGAAAAGAGCCAACGCATAGCGCTTCGCTACCATGGAGTTGCTCATCGCTCTTCTCCTGCCTCTTGAATATATTCGTTAATAAGCTTATCCTGGTCTTCTGCACTAAGTTCTTTTTCAATCACTTTAGATGCAATCAATACTGACAAGGAAGCCACTTGTTCGCGAATGGCGGCTACTGCCTGTTCCTTTTGCTGTTCGATTTCAAGCTTTGCAGCTTCTTTAATACGTTCAGCTTCGGTACGCGCTGCTGAAATGATTTCATCACGCTGTACATCGCCTTGCTTTCTGGCGTTTTCCATTAGATGCTGTGCATCAGTGCGCGCTTCTTTTAAAAGATTTCTTTGTTCTTCTAAAAGCTTTGTAGCTTCTAAACGGCTATTTTCAGCAGCCGTAATTTCACTGGAGATTAGTTCTTCACGCTGTTTCATGATACCCATTAATGGGCCCCACGCGAATTTTTTCAGAAGTGCAAGCAAAATAATGAACACAATAAGCTGGAAAAAGATATCCCCAGTATTTAACTGCGCATGTTCTGCAGCACCCAATACTAAGCTGTCTGTTAACACGCTCGATTCACTCCTTTCAAGAGTCGTTCACTTACGAAAACTAAGTTTATGGTTTGTCCCACACAACATCATTTACTTAAGACATAAATGAATGGCGAAGGTTTGATTTCTCCTCTCCGCCATTAGTATTCTTCGATAAAATTATCGATTAAGAACCATGAACGCGATAACTACGCCGATGATCGGAAGTGCTTCAACTAACGCAACCCCGATGAACATTGTAGTTTGAAGTAAACCACGTGCTTCAGGCTGACGTGCAATACCTTCTACTGTACGGCCAACGATAAGACCGTTACCAATACCTGCGCCTACTGCTGCTAAACCAATTGCAATTGCTGCTGCTATAAGATTCATTTTTTTGTTCCTCCCTGGAAATGTATAAATAATTTTTTTTGTTTTGCTCATAAAATGAACAGGTATATATTAATGGTCATGGCTCACTTTATGTGACATATAAACCATCGTTAACATTGTGAAAATGTATGCCTGGATTGAGCCAACAAAGATTGAGAATCCCTGCCAGACCATTGTTAATGGCACTGCTGCTATCATGCCAATAATACTTGTGTGCGCCAGGCCTCCTGCAAGTAGAGTAAGAAGCAATTCACCTGCATAAATGTTACCGTATAGCCGCAGGCCAAGAGTAAGCGTATTAGCAAACTCCTCGATTACTTTAAGCGGGAATAAGAATCCCATCGGGCTGAAAAACCCTTTTGCATATCCTTTGCCACCCTGCAGCTTAATGCCGTAGTAATGGGAAAGACCCACAACCATAACAGCAAGCGTCAATGTGATAATTGGATCAGCCGTTGGTGATTTCCACCAAAGCTTTTCATCATAAACGATTGAAAATGGCAGGCCAAGCATATTTGATACAAAAATATACATTAAAAGCGTAATTCCAAGAATATGGAATCTCCCGCCTTCCTTCCAATCCATCGTAGAATTGATGATTCCGCGAACAAAGTCTAAGACCCATTCAAAGAAGTTTTGCATGCCAGTTGGCTTTAACGCCAGCTTTCGTGTAGCAAGAACTGCTATAAGAAAGACAATTGCACTGGCAATCGTGATCATTAGGATGTTTGCCAAATTGAAGTAAAGGCCCATAAATTTCACTATGGGTGCTTCGTGATGCATAAAATCTCACCTCGCTTCCTGTGTTATTTATGTAAAGATTGAAGAAAATAATCTATCATAATGACAATATATGATGTCATTAGTCCCAAAACTAGAGCAGGAATATTAAAATCCCCCGGATATCTTAATGCGATTATTACGGCAATTCCCGCTGTCGCCATTCTTGAAAGCGATCCTAACGAGCGGACTTTTTTCCCCTCTGAAACAGCTTTATCAAAGCTTTCTGTTTTTCTTACTAATAACCAGAGATTTAGAAAACTGAAGCAAGTTCCGAGGATTAAACCCAAAAAAATAGATTTATAAGAAGTAAAGCCCCAGCCTAAAACATATGCAGACAACAAAAAAAACACCATTCTCTGTTGCTTTTTGTACATTTGTCTAAAATCTGGCATGGTGGTTTATTCTCCTGAATAGAAATGGCGGATTGAAAGGAGCATTGAATATGTGCCAGCGGCTAAACCCAGCAACAATCCGATAATTAAGAAAAGCGGCTCTGTGTCCCAATGCCGATCCAGCCATCTTCCTAGGAAAATTCCTATCAGAATGGATCCGACTAATTGAGAGACAATAGCTGACATGAGAGCCATTGCTTGTAACGGATGGCGGTCATTTCGACGCATAACATCGCATCCTCTCATTTAGAGAATGTGAAAAAGGCAACTAGAAAATAATTGAGAGTTTTCCAACATATTCACGTGTCGAATATTAGAATGAAAATGGTGAAAACCCTACCATTTTATGCCCTTTGTAAGCATACAATAGCCCCTAGTCAATGTCAATGCATTTGGAGTGAATTTCTTCACAAACTCATTATACCAAACAAGGTATTCCTATAGTTAATAAATTAGCGAAAAAAGAGACAGGAATTATTTCAATTCCTGCCAATTTCTTCTTTTTCCGGAAAGATTAATTCCGTTTCAATATAATCTTCCTGATTTGCCTTTTTTGCAAAGACCTTTGCAAGATATCTTCCCTCTTCAGGAATCATCTCAGCAGCAATCTCCTTTTGAATCATCCCCCTCTTCAAATTCCGGCTTATATCTAGGAATCCAACAAAGCGATAGTCTTCCGGATTAAAAAGTGCGATGCCAAATTCATCCGCCCCGCCAGGTAAATAAACCTCATACCTGAAGGTTCCCGGTTTATCTCCCTGCGTCAAATCAAACCCCATAACCCTTGGATACCCAGGCTCCTCAACCACATACAAATAGGGAATTCCTATTACGTTTGTTCCATCTTCCAATTCAAGCCGGCCGTCATAAATCTTTTTCCGCGATAATATTTCATCTACCCTGAGCCCTACTTTCACTCTCCGGCTTTCGCCAGGATTAAGCGTGAATGATAGAGGAAGCTGCCAATCTAATCCTTCCTCCGCTTCAGGCATCCGAAAAGAATATGTTCTGGTCTTTAAGCTTTTATTTTCAATGGTTAAAACCGCTTCGCTCTGGTCACTCAGGCCTGATGTCCCAAACTTTCCAAAGTGGAGCGATGCTGGCAGCACGAGTGAGGCAGCCTGAACAGCCTCCAGGATTTGCACTCTTCCAGCCCCCTGTTCATAAGTTCGGTAGGGCTTTTGGATTCCTTTGGAGATAGGCTTGGCTGTGTTCATCAGGGCTGCTTTTACTTCGAGCGGTGACCAATCAGGATGCGCCTGACGGATTAGTGCGCAAGCCCCGGCAACATGAGGGGCTGCCATGCTTGTGCCTTGAAGTGCCATGTAGCCCCCGGGAATCGTACTGTTAATGGCTACTCCGGGGGCAACAACGTCCGGCTTAATTTCCCAAGTACCCGTAACAGGACCCCGCGAGCTAAATGCTGCAAGCCTGTCCTGTTCCTCTTCCATACTTATCCGTATCGAATTATTTCCTAATTCTATCTGTTTTTTTAAAAATTCTCCCGTCTTTTTACTGACAGAGACAACGGGAATATGAAGCGCTTCTTCTAAATTCCCGATAAAACTTCCATTCGTATTATTATAAATTACTACACCTTTGGCGCCTGCATTCTGTGCATTTTTGGCCTTTTTCGTAAAGGTAGTAGAGCCCCTTTTTATCAGGACAAATTTATTTTTTGCATCTGATAGCTCTACTTTTTTCCCCATTCCGGCTACAGTCAGCTCCATTGATCTGCTGGTATCCCACTGACCTGAACCCGCCATAGGTTCCAAACGGATTTTTTCACTAGTTCCTTCTATTAATAAGAAAGGAATATTCATTATAGGTGTTGAAGCCCCTACTGAAATGGCTTTTGAAGCTGTGCCAGGTGAACCAACCGACCACACATTGGGCCCTGAATTTCCAGAGGCTGCTACTGCGACAATTCCCTTATCGACAGCTTTGTTAAGAGCAAGACTGATGGGAAGGTCCGGACCATTTATCTCGTTTCCTAATGATAGATTTAGGACATCCACCTTATCCTTAATAGCCTGTTCAATTGCAGAAAGAATTTGTTCTGTTGTTCCAGATCCACCCGGGCCCAGCGCCCTGTAGGCAATAATCTTTGCTTCCGGAGCCACGCCCTTTATTTTTCCATTGGCAGCAATAATCCCCGCAACATGGGTTCCGTGAATAGTCGGGAGACCCTGCTGAACCTTTGTTTCCATTGGGTCGGCATCACCGTCTACCAAATCATGGCCTCCTGAGTAGTTATTCCTGAGGTCCGGATGTGTATAATCAAGGCCTGTATCGATTACTCCAACTGTAATTCCTTTCCCCGTAAGACGCCTGTCAAGCTTATCAAAATAACCGCGTACCGCTTCTCCCCCTATCATCTTTATGTTTTCCTCCATATCAGCCTGATAGGAATAGGCAGGTGAAATCTTCATAATGTCCTCTTTGAAGGAGAGTTTGCCAATAGTCTCAGCATCCCCTTTAACAGAAAAACCATAAAGCGCCTCAGAGAAAATATGACGAAGCTGGAGTCCAGGATAAGAGGAGAGCAGCGCTTTAATCTGGGATTCTGTTTTAGGCTCCTTTAAAAGCACAATAGCAATTTGTTCCTTTTCATAGGGAACAGGAGGAACCACAAGCGGTCTTCCAATTGCCATTGCTGTACCTGGTAAAATGAGGAAAACCGCTAAAGCGGCAGCAAGAAATTTCATTGTGATCCCTACCCCTTTTTAGAATTTCATCTTTTCCGCCAATTTTGGTCTCTTTTCCGCGAAAATCCCATACTTATCCGCCGAATTTGCGGACTATTCCGCGAAATTCCCACTCTTTTCCGCATTTATAGGGTTTTCATTAAAAAGGAAAGTATACAAAAAGCCAGCCGACTCGGCTGGCTTTTTCTCTTATTATTTAGTTCCAAACAATCTGTCCCCTGCGTCTCCAAGGCCAGGTACAATGTATCCATGGTCATTCAGCTTTTCATCAAGAGCAGCAATATAAATGTCCACGTCAGGGTGAGCATTTTTAACTGCCTCAACACCTTCTGGGGCTGCAATCAGGCACATGAATTTAATGTTTTTTCCTCCGCGCTTTTTCAGGGAGTTAATGGCTTCTATTGCTGAACCGCCTGTAGCAAGCATTGGATCAACAACGATGAAGTCTCTTTCTTCCACATCGCTTGGAAGTTTTACATAATATTCAACGGGCATTAAGGTTTCAGGGTCACGATATAGACCGATATGGCCCACTTTTGCTGCCGGAATCAATTTAAGTATTCCATCTACCATTCCGATCCCTGCACGCAGGATTGGAATAATACCAATTTTTTTACCAGAAAGAACCTTTGATTTAGTAAGGCTTACAGGTGTTTCAATTTCAATCTCTTCAAGAGGCATATCCCTTGTAATTTCAAAAGCCATCAATGTTGCTACTTCATCAACCAGTTCACGGAACTCTTTCGTTCCTGTGCTTTTGTCTCTTATGTAAGTTAGTTTATGCTGAATCAGTGGATGATCAAATACGTAAACCTTTGCCACAGCTATCGCCCCTTTTTAAATTTTCTTTTGGAACTTTTAATTAATGTCTAGCTCCAGCGCCCAGCGAGTTTTCAACTTCGAAAAGTCTATTTGAATATCTTGCATCAAGTATGACCGTTAGGTGATACTTGGTGCATCTAGAGGCCAACCCACTTCTCCCTACGATAAGTCAACAACGAATCGCTTTGCTCTTCGTGTTTCCTTTATATCAGTCGAAACGGAGGCCTGCAGGAAGCAGGTCAGAAAGGCGTTGCCACAGGACGTGGCGAATTTAGCCTTTCTTCATATCCCTTACACCGCTTAACGGGTCGCTTACGCTTTTCTATTTAAGTTCTGCAAAAATAAGCAAATCATGTCGCAAACTTTGCCTTTTCACACTTCGTCTAATTTTACAGAAAAATATTTCATTGGGCAACTATGATAAATTAAAAAAACACCAATCCTTCGACACGCAATTCAAAAAGAAAAAACCGGCCCAATGATATGGCCGGTTAAAAGGTAATTATAGTTCTGGATAAAGGGTAAATTTACCTGTCAAAGCTTCAACGCGCTTACCTGCTTCAGCAAGAGTTTCTTCATTTTCATGGTTTTTAAGAGCCAGGGAAATGATAGAAGCAACTTCATCCATATCCTCCAGGCCAAACCCGCGGGTCGTAACCGCTGCAGTTCCGATTCGGATTCCGCTAGTCACAAATGGACTTTCAGGATCAAAAGGAATGGTATTTTTATTTACTGTAATGCCGATATCATCAAGAACTTTTTCCGCAACCTTACCTGTTAAGCCAAGTGAACGAAGGTCAATAAGAAGTAGGTGGTTATCCGTTCCGCCTGATACAAGTTTCAAGCCTTCTTTTTGCAGACCCTCAGCAAGACGCTTAGCATTTTCGATAATCTGCTTGGAATATTCCTTGAAGCTGTCCTGAAGAGTTTCACCAAAAGCTACTGCTTTTGCTGCAATGACATGCATAAGTGGTCCGCCCTGGATGCCAGGGAAGATGGATTTATCGATCTTTTTAGCCCATTCTTCCTTGCAGAGGATCATTCCTCCGCGAGGTCCGCGTAATGTTTTATGAGTTGTGGTTGTAACAAAATCAGCATAAGGAACTGGGCTTGGGTGCAAGTCTGCTGCAACAAGGCCAGCAATATGCGCCATATCAACCATAAAGTAAGCTCCTACCTCATCAGCGATTTCACGGAACTTTTTAAAATCAATTTCACGAGGATAGGCACTTGCTCCAGCAACAATGAGCTTTGGCTTATGCTGACGGGCTTTTTCCAAAACGTCGTCATAATTAATTCTGTGTGTATTTTCATCCACGCCATATTCAACGAAATTATATTGAACACCACTGAAGTTAACAGGACTTCCGTGTGTAAGATGTCCGCCATGGGATAAATTCATGCCCAGCACAGTATCGCCGTGCTCCAGAATTGTAAAATAAACGGCCATGTTTGCCTGAGCACCTGAGTGCGGCTGAACATTTACGTGTTCCGCACCAAATATTTGCTTAGCGCGATCGCGTGCAATATTTTCAGCTATATCAACATATTCGCAGCCGCCGTAGTAACGTCTGCCCGGATATCCTTCTGCATATTTATTTGTAAGAACAGAGCCTTGTGCTTCCATTACAGCTTCACTTACAAAGTTCTCTGATGCAATCAATTCAATTTTTGTGCGCTGACGGCCCAATTCCTGCTGCATTGCCTCAAAAAGCTGTGGATCCTGCTGTGCCAAATGTTTCATGGTTTATCCCCCTCAGTTCTTTTATATTAGAAAAACCGGGCATTCGAACAAGCATTATGGCGAATGTCCTAGTTTTACTTAAACGTTCAGAATTTTTAATTCTGATTAGCTAAAAAACAATCTTTAGAAAATTCCCATTTTAGTTTAGCATGTTCATGCCTAAAAAAGAAAGGACAACTATCCTTTCTCCCAAAAAAGAAAGGACCCTATTGATGGAGTCCTAGTGGCAAGCTTGATTACTATTTGTTTTTTCGTATACGGCTCTCTCTCCGCCAATTAATTTTGGCCTTGTTTTTGCTAAGGTTACATGTGCACCGCCGACGCTCTTTTGTTTAATACGCACCGGAACGGCCACATGCTTTAAGTGCATCCCGATAAAGGTGTCGCCAATATCAATTCCCGCCTCAGCTTTCAAAAATTCTACCACCGACGGGTTTTCCATATGCTCGTACGCAAAGGTTCCCATTGCTCCCCCAGCATTACGAACCGGGATTACAGAAACAGCCTCCAAATTCCGGGTATCAGCTGTACGACTTTCCACTACCAGTGCACGATTTAGATGCTCACAGCATTGAAAAGCAAGCTCCACACCCGTTTCCTCCTGAAGCTTTTTCAATTGGCGAAAAATCATTTCCGCTACATCGAAGGTCCCGGCTGTGCCTATTTTCTCGCCTATAACCTCACTTGTACTGCAGCCAACCACTAATAAAGCTCCGGGCTTAAGATCTGCCTGCTCCTTAAATTGGCTTATAACAGAAGCAAATTCTTTTTCCCATTGTTCAAGAGTCTCTGCCATCTTTGCATTCCCTCCATTTTTTCCGGGTAGGATTAGAAAAACTTAGAATCGCCAAGTCCTTTTTAGGCGGATAACCTTGTTTTTCTCTATTTAGCCAAGAAATAAGCTTTACAAATTCTGATTTTCGTATTCAGAAATCTTTCCAATTCTGTTTGAGTGGCGTCCTGCCTGAAATTCTTCTGTCAACCAAACTTCTGCAATTTCTCTTGCCAGTCCTGGTCCAATTACACGTTCACCCATCGCAAGAATATTGCTGTCGTTATGCTGGCGTGTTGCTCTTGCGCTGAACGTATCATGAACAAGCGCACAGCGAATTCCTTTTACTTTATTCGCCGCAATGCTCATACCGATGCCTGTACCGCAAATTAAAATACCCCGGTCAAATTCACCGTTTGCAACCTTTTCTGCTACCGGAAGGGCATAATCCGGATAATCCACCGAAGTGCTGCATTCACAGCCAAAATCTTTATATTCAATGCCCAGTTCCTCTAATAATCCCGCAATTTCTTTTCTAATATTTACTCCGCCGTGATCTGAAGCCAGCGCTACTTTCATACTCCCTGCCTCCTTAAAAATACCGTTCAATTAAAACTCCATTTTTATTTTGACACATTCAGTCGAAATTATAAAGCTATTGATTTTTTGAAAAATAAAAGCCCCCTCCTGACCTAGAGAGAGCTTCATATTATAGTTTAAACCTTGTAATGGTCTCCTTGAGTTTTGCTGCCTGTTCCGTAAGGTCAGCTGCAAGGTGTTCGACTCCTTCAATCACATGAGCCTGTTCCACTGTAGCGGAAGCCACTTCCTGCGCACCTGCCGATGTCTCCTCTGCAATCGCCGCTACCTCCTGCGATTGTGTTGCCGTATGGCGGATGCTCTCCATTTGGCGGTCGACCAGTCCAGTAATGGACTGAACCATGCCAGCCATATCGTTAATCGTTACCGTCATTTCTTCTATGACTTCATTGGTCCTAGTTCCTTTTTTCGCTTCAGCATTGGCCGTATCAACCTGACCTGAGATTTGTTTTACTACATTTTGAACCTCAGACTGGATACTTTTAATCAATTCCGATATTCCTTGAACTGCTTTGGCGCTTTCATCTGCAAGCTTGCGGACTTCCTCTGCGACAACAGCAAATCCTCTGCCATGGTCACCTGCCCTTGCAGCCTCAATTGATGCATTTAGAGCCAAAAGGTTTGTCTGGGAAGCAATATCGCCAACCAGCTGAATGATTTGTTCAACCTTTGCTGCATTTTCCTCCAGATGTTTCACCGTTGTTAATGACTCACGGTTGTCCTGAGCCAGAAGCTCAATTCCGGAAACAAGGGATTGAATAACCTCCTTGGAAACCTGGAGATCTTTAACCATTTCCTTTGATACATTTTCAGCTGTTTTTGCTTTTTCCTGAACCTCTTCCGCTATTAAAATAACTTCCTCAACAGACTCGGCTGTTGTTTGAATGGAAGCAGCTGAATTCTCCGCTCCCATGGAGATTTCATTAATGGTTCTTGAGATGCTTTCCGCCTGTTGAGAGGCAGCAGCTGATCTGTCCGAAATATGTATCACGTTTTTATTGGTCTCGATAAAGTTCTCATCAATTTTATGAACCATCTCTCTTAGACTTTCAAGCATAAGGTTAAAGGCATTTCCAAGGGACCTGATCTCATCATCAGACTTGGAAAGTTCGACATCCCGGCTGATATCACCATCAGCTGCTTTTAGAGCGACTGCCTCAAGCTTCTGAAGCGGCTTTATAATAAACCGGGCAGCAAAAAAGGCTAGAATTCCGGACCAAATTACCCCAAGAAGTAAGGTTACTAAAGTGAAAATTCCTTCTTGGATATAGTTTGATATAAAAGGATAAATGAAGTAAATAAAAATTTCACTGGTTGAATAGGTGATAAGTGCGAGTATTGTTGTAAAAAAAACAAGCTTTTTCCTCAGCCCAAACTTGTACTTCCTTTTTGCTTTCATTTTGCTCCCCCTGATGGTGATTTATAGTCTATTTATTTTTTCAATGACACGATCGATAAAACTCTCTAACTCTTTATAGGTAGTTCGGTAGATATCAAGATTTCCGCCATATGGGTCGTTAACATCATGGTTCATGGTTTCTCCGGCAAATTCCTTTAGTGTAAACGTCTTTCGCCCGGCTTTAGGAAAGTTCCCAATAAGGGCATTCTTATGAGAGGCTGTCATCGTGAAAATAAGCGTTGCCCAATCGACAAGCTCTTTGGTGACAGGCTTTGACTGATGGTCATGCTGAATAGCATTTTCCTCCCAGGCCTTCCTTGCATTCGCGGATGGACCACTTCCACTCGAGGCAAAGACCCCGGCGGATTTCACTTCTATATCCTTTAAATTTTTACTCTTCAGGATGGCTTCTGCCATCGGGCTTCTGCATGTATTACCTGTGCACACGAACAATATGCGATGCATTTGGCGCCCTCCTTTTCTTACATTATAAGTCATTTTTTGTGTATTCCAATACTCCTTATAAAAATTTAACCATTTTTTCCTTTTTAAAACAAAAAACACCCACTTCGGGTGTTAAAACCATTTTTTAAGACAACGGGTCAAAATGGAAAAAGGAGTTTGATACCAAACGCTAGCAATATACTTCCGCCAAGCGCTTCACTATAGGCACCCAGCCATCCCTGTACCTTTCTTCCGGCCAAAAGGCCTGCCCAGGTTAAAACGGTGGCAGCAATTCCGAAACAAAGAATAGTCATCACCATTCTAGCTCCGTAAATTCCAAGTGAAAGCCCTACCGAGAGGCTATCAAGACTAACACTCAACGCAAATACAAGCAGGCCGAAGCCCTCTGGCTTAATCGCGCTTCCTTCATCTTTTTTCAAGCTGGACCAAATCATCTGCAACCCAAGTATAATGAGCAGCAGGCCGCCTAAATATGTAGCAAGAGTCCCGAATGTTTCCGATAAAAACTTGCCGGCAATCATGCCAACCAGCGGCATCCAAATATGAAAGATTCCAATCATTATGCCTATTTTAAAGATCTGCCTAAGCCTCAATTGGTACATTCCCATTCCGAGGCCTACTGAAAAAGCATCCATTCCTAGCGCAAACGCCATTAACAATAGCGTAAGCAATTCCCCAAGCACTGCTGACATCACTACCACCCCGTCCCTCGGACTTGCTATTTCAGCTTATGCTCGTCTTAAACGTTTTAGAATAAGGTTTCTAGGAAAAAGCATGAGATGACAGGCTTAATCGATAAGTGTCCGAAGATGATTGATTAAGGGTTTAAAATGATTGATTAGGCCCAACTCAATAAAGGTTTTTCTATAAATGAGGTAAATTCTCCGCAGATCCAGAAGCCAAAATTCCAGAAAAAAATGCAGTAATGATTGATTGAATCCTTAACTTGATTGCTATGTCCCCGAAAATGATTGATTAATCGTTCAAATGGTCGATTAAGCCTGGGAAATGATTGATTAGCCCCAACTAAGTAAAGGTTTTTCTATAAAAAAGGTAACTTACGAGGAAATAGATTCAATTACCAGAGCCAGGCCTCGCCTGGCTTTTCAATAGCCAAAATCACGGTTCCAGAAAGATAATTTGCCGTAAATGATTGATTAAATCCTTAACTTGATCGATATGTCCCCCAAAATGATTGATTAATTGTCCGATATGATCGATTACTCCTAATAAATGATTGATTAGGCCCAAACCCGTAAAGGTTTTTCTATATCAATTACCAGAGCCAGGCTACTGCCTGGCTTTTCAATTAGATTAAATCAGGGTTCCAGATAGATGAATGATCGATTGAATCCTTAACTTGATTGATATGTCTCCGAAAATGATTGATTAATTGTCCGAAATGATCGATTAATCCTGAGAAATGATTGATTGGCCCCAACTCAGTAAAGGTTTTTCTATAAAAAAGGTAACTTACGAGGAAATATATTCAATTACCAGAGCCAGGCCTCGCCTGGCTTTTCAATAGCCAAAATCATGGTTCCAGAAAGATAATTTTCCGTAAATGATTGATAGTATCCTTAACTTGATTGATATGTCCCCGAAAATGATTGATTAATTGTTCAAAATGATTGATTTCCCACAAGACATGATTGATTGGCCCCAACTCAATAGGGGTTTTCTATAAAAAAGGTAACTTACGAGGAAAAAAATTCAATTACCATGGCCAGGCCCCTTGCCTGGCCTTTTAAATAGCCAAAATCATGGTTCCAGAAAGATAAATACAGTAAATGATTGATTGTATCCTTAACTTGATTGATATGTCCCCCAAAATGATTGATTAATTGTCCGAAATGATCGATTACTCCTTAGAAATGATTGATAGGGCTCAACACCGTAAAGGTTTTTCTATAATGATGATCCTTCTCATGATTGATATGTCCCCCATAATGATTGATTAATTGCCCAAAATGATCGATTACCCCTAAGAAATGATTGATTAAGATCTTTTCCAAAAGAAAGAACCACCCTCCTATTGTGGAGGTGTGGCCCACCCGTTATTCTGATATGATTTTATTTCCGGCTGCCTTGAGGAGGCGGTTCATGATTGCCTGGCCGACCCCTTCAACAGGAAAAACTTCACTGAAAATAATGTCCATGTGTTCATCGTTAAATGAACGTAGAGTATCGTAAAGCGCACTGGCTACTGTCGGAAGAGATTCTCTTTTTCCACAGGCAAGGACGATATCTGCCTGGTAGTCCTCCTGCCGTTCTTCAGTAGTTAAAACCCCTACACGGAGGCCTTTTTTCCTTTTTTCATCAACGAGTTCCTGAAGAAATTTCTGGCTTCCTTTAACCAAATACATCGGGGCGTCAGGCGCGTAATGCTTGTATTTCATGCCCGGCGCTTTCGGCTTCTCCGCTTCATTTAAAAGTGCTGGATCTGTAACTACCTCTCCAATAACCTTTTCAAGCTGCTCCTTTGTAACCCCGCCTGGGCGCAAAATAACTGGAACTTGTTCTGTGCAATCGACTACCGTGGATTCCACTCCCACACCAGTCGGGCCGCCATCGATTATTCCCGCAATTTTTCCTTCCAGGTCATCCTTTACGTGTTTAGCTGTGGTAGGGCTGGGTTTGCCAGAGCTGTTTGCACTTGGTGCTGCAATTGGAAGGCCGCATTTTTTTAAAATGGCCAGCGCTACAGGGTGATCCGGCATTCTGACTGCAATTGTGTCCAGACCTGCTGTTGCCTTTTCAGACAGAACGCCTGGCTTCTTTTTAAAAATAATCGTTAACGGACCTGGCCAAAATTTATCCATTAATATAGATGCTTTTTCAGGAATCTCCTCCACAAAACCATTTAACTGCGATTTATCTGCTATATGAATAATGAGAGGATTGTCTGAAGGCCTGCCTTTAGCACTAAATATTTTTTGCACAGCATCATCATTTTCAGCGTTTCCTCCGAGTCCATAAACCGTTTCAGTCGGGATGGCAACCACTTCATTTTCCGCTAACAATGAGGCCGCTTTTTCAACCTGTGGATTGTCCATTAGATTATCCACAGACTTATCCACTGACAAAAGAATTGTTTTCATCTAAAGTCCACCTTTTTTCCAAACGTAAATTATATTTTCAACCCTTATAGTCGGGCATTTTTTTAATAAGTACGCTTGAAAGTATAAAAGATGGTGATGGTAAATACAAGTTTTATCCACAAAATGTGGATAAAGTGTTCAGAACAGTGGATAACTTTGTGGATATATCCACAATTAAAAAGAAAATTTTAAAAATATTGAGTTATCCACATTTAAAATGTGTTTAATATGTGGAGAGTGAACTAATTCTTCTGGAAGGTTCTCTCTTTCCGTTTCCCGGAATCCTAGTACATGAAAAAAGTCCAATGCTCCCTTCTTATTCGTGGCAAGGAACAGGTTAAATACCCTTCTTTTTTTTGCAAGAAGCATCATTTCTTTAAAAAGAAAGATAAGGTCCTTCTCGCCCATATCCGGTGTAATCACTAACGACCGTAACAATCCTGATTCCCCAAAAGACTCAAGACCCATCATTCCTTTAATTTCACCCATGCTATTTTCCATTAACAGAAAGTAGGGCAGTTTCTCTGTTGAAATCCCTTCCGTTCCCAAACCAGCTGTTTCCAAAAAGTCTACTATTCTATTAAAGTCCACTTTCTCCGCACAACGAATAACCGCCTGCATTTTTTTCACCCCGATTTTAGTTTTCTACTTCCATTGATATGCACTTTTGATAGAAGTAGAACCAGGAAAACCGGAAGAAGGAACCATTCATTTCTGAAATATAAAAAGCCAGAGCAACGATTCGCTACTCTGGCTTTGGAAGATCTTTCTATTATTCAAGTGACTATTTTAGTCTTTTTTTCTATTTCTGGCTTCTCCGCCTTTTTCACCGATTTCCTCATAGAAATCATCGCCATGCTTATCACGTGTTGCCTCGCCGCCCTTACGGCCGATTTCCTGATAGAATTCCTTGTCGTGGTTCTCAGCAGTGGATTCTCCACCTTTACGGCCGATTTCCTGATAGAAATCCTTATCATGGTTTTCAGCGGTGGCTTCTCCGCCTTTCCGGCCAATCTCCTGATAGAATTCCTTGTCATGGGTCTCAGCTGTCGTTTCTCCGCCTTTACGGCCAATTTCCTGATAGAAATCCTTGTCATGTTTCTCAGCAGTAGATTCTCCGCCTTTCCGGCCGATTTCCTGATAGAATTCACGATCATGATTGCGGCTCGTTGCTTCGCCGCCCTTACGTCCTCTTTCCTCACGAGACATCTTATCGTTGTTATTATCCTTTTTAGCCATTTAAGATCCACTCCTTTAGAAGATTTTTGACGTTACACCCTTTATATATCCCGCTTCTCATAAAAAAAACCCTTGTAAGGGATTTGTAATGGACTTGTCCCTCAGCTGTAAAATAAATGGTAGACACTTCTCATCTTTTAATTTATTTTTAATAAAAAAAGGGTACTTTGGCTCTTTATTGACAGAAAAAGAGAGCTGGCAATCCGCCAACTCTCTTAATTAAATATTCTCTCCCATAGTTCTACTACAAAAAATTTCACTTCGACCGGTTTTTCATCATCGGCTGTATAGACGGAAGCCTTCTTTACCTCATGCAGTTCTTCCTGTTCTGATTTGTCATGTTTTACCTCTTCCACATTAGCATTTGGTTCTATTGCTTTTTCAGTTGCTGCTTCTTCCTTTTGCTCTATTTTTACCGGCTCGGCCTTTACTATTGTTTTTGATTCCTCTTTTTCTTTGTTAACAGATTGTTGGATTTCTGTTTTAACTGTTTCTTCCTTTACCTCGGCTTCGTGTTTTAGCTCTTCATTTAATTCAGTTCCTGTATTTGATTCTTCTTTTACTTCTTTTGTATCTTCGTTTACTTTTGCTTCTTTATCATTGTCGGACTTTTTATCTGAAAATCCTGCACTGACTGCTGTTCCGCTTGAAAAATCAAGGAAGCATAGCGGCGGGTACAGTACGCACCACCAGTTTGCTCCTTTACCTTCGCCAAGTGTTATCAAAATGGCTTCATATTCTCCTGCTGGATATAAAAACTCACCGTAAAGCTTCGTTGGAAATTGAACCTTTCCAAAATTCACTTTTACCTTTTGATCTGATTTCTGTTCTTCCACAACATTCTCAGCGATCTTCTGGATTTCTGGAAGTTTAGAACGAATCAGTGTTCTTGCCTCATCTATTGATGTAAGGTCCTTCACCCAAAGGGTAATATTTTCATTTACTTTATCTCTCACCAGGTGTTTTAAAGCCTGGTCAGATTCCATATCACTATTAGCCAGAATTCTAAGCCTGATCGCTTCACCAGGTATTACAATTTCTTCCTTTGCTTGTACTGCTTCATTTTTCGGTATATATAAACTCAATATAGTTCCAATTGATAAAATTAATAAATATGCCCAAACCATTGTTCTGCTTCTCATCTCTCGCACCGTCCCTTCACTAACCCATTGTGGACAAAATGCCAGATTCTTAAACTATGAAAATAAGAAAAATGAATTTGGATTTATAAAATTTCTTTTAAAAGAAAATAATATAGCGAGGTGATTTAATGAGGAAATCGTTTATTATCATTTTTAGTCTTATTTTGATTTTTCCCATTACCAGCCATGCTGAACAAAGGAGTCCTTCCATAAAAGTTGCTTTTGTAAGGGATGGCTACTTATGGATTAAAGCAGACAATAAAGAGATAAAACTATCGAAAAAAAAATCCAAATACCCTATTCCACCTCAATGGTCTCGTGATGGAAAAATGCTCCTTTATCAAAAAGAAACCAAGGGGTTGGATGCTGTACCGCAATATGAGTTATGGGTTTATGATTTTAAAACTAATAAGCATCAAAAAGTTTTTTATAATGCCCAAAATCCAAAGTGGTCCCCAAAGGAAAATATCATAGCGTTCCAAAGCGATGGTGTTTTAAATGTTTCTGACTTAAAAACATTCTATAATATTGCCTTGGGTGTGAGTGACTATGAATGGCAGCCCGATGGAAAAGGCTTTATCGCCTCATCGAGCGCCTCCCTCACCCCTCTTGGCTGGACGAATCCAGTTCTATATACCATCTCCATTGCTGAAGGATATAAGAATATCACCAGTTTATCAAAAAATGTGAAAGAGTTTTTTACCATTCCAAAGGAAATAACAAAAGGAAAAGTAACCATCCTGGCAATTAATGCAGATTCATTTGCTTATTCACCAGATCATAAGTGGATTTCCTTTATAGTATCCCCTACCGCGTCCTGGTCCATGGACAGCAACATGCTTTGCGTCATCTCGGCCAATGGAAAAGAATTTCAGCCATTGGATGAAATCATTTTACATTTAGACAGACCACAATGGGCTGATAATAGGAACCTTTTAGGATATATTGCTGGAGGAGGAAGGATCGTATTTGGTTTTAAAAATAAAAAGATGAAGGTGACTGAGCTGCCCGCATATCAAACCTCGACTCTCACTCCAACCAAGTTTGCTGAATTGGGTTTTACCTGGGTTAACGACTCACAGGTCATTGTCTCACGGGTAAAAGAGAGCGAGTGGTCAAACGATCCTGCCAAACGCCCGGAACCTTCCTTATATGCTTTGGATCTCTCGGGACTAAATCAAATAAAAATCACATCTCCTCCAAAGGGAAAAGGTGATTATCAGCCGCAATACCTTCCAGTTGCGAATAAGATAACATGGATTAGAAAAAGTGATTTAACTACCAATGGAGATCTATTGATTGCAAACCCAAATGGACACGGGGTCAAATTGTGGGTCAAAAATATAGGGCCCTATTCCATTTTTCGTTGATTTTTATAGTTTGGAATTTCCCCTAATGCGAAAAAGCCCCGATATTCCCGGGGCTTTAAATTAAAATCCTATTTCAGCAAACACCATTCGATCTTTGCCATTAATATCATATAGAATGTCGACATTCGCTGATGGGAATGTTTTTTCAAGCAGTTCTTTAACCGCAGTCCCCTGTCCGGCACCTATTTCAAAACCGACTATAGCCGGGGACTTTAATACCAGCGGAAGTTCTTTCATGAACCTTCTGTAAAAATCAAGCCCGTCCTCCCCGGCAAATAATGCACGGTGCGGTTCATGTTCTGTAACGACCTCAGACATGCCCGCCATATCACTGACAGGGATATAAGGAGGATTTGATAAGATTAAATCAAAGGAAATGCCTTCCTCAATAAAAGGAATAAGCAAATCTCCCTGGACAAATTTCACGTCAGCTCCAAGCCGTTCCGCATTATTTTTGGCCACTCTCAAGGAATCATCTGCAATATCTGAGGCAGAGACGTCCAGCTCAGTGCATTCCAGCTTCATGGTTATGGCAATCGCACCGCTCCCCGTACCGACATCCACCATTCGCTTGCCGGTGCCGTGTCCAAGTCTAGCTGTAACCCTCCGTAAAGCTTCCTGGACAAGTTCCTCCGTTTCAGGCCGTGGTATGAGTACTGCCTCGCTGACCTTGAAAGAACGCCCGTAAAAATCTTCCTCACCAATAATATATTGGACTGGCATTCCATTTGCATGTTCTATTACTGCCAACTCAAACTTTTCATAGATATCAGCTGAAAGTTCTGTGCGCAGCTCGGCAAAAAGCCGGGACCTTGTCATACCCGATAAGTGCCTCAGCAGCAATTCTCCCGCATTCTCATCGCGATTGGCACTATTTAAAAAAGAAGAAGCCCATTTGAGGGCTTCAAACACTTTCTTAGACATTCGATGCATCCTCAAGACGCTGAGATTGGTCAGCAACAATTAGAGCATCAACAACTTCATCAAGCTTTCCTTCAAGGATCTGGTCAAGCTTTTGGATGGTTAACCCGATGCGGTGGTCGGTCACACGATTTTGCGGGAAGTTGTAAGTACGAATCCGCTCAGAGCGGTCCCCTGTTCCTACAGCTGATTTACGAACCTGATCATATTCCGCTTGAGCTTCCTGCAAAAACTTGTCATAGACACGTGCACGCAATACCTTCATGGCCTTATCCTTGTTTTTATGCTGAGATTTTTCATCCTGACAGGAAACGACGATACCGGTAGGAATATGAGTTAAACGAACAGCTGACATGGTTGTATTAACACTTTGTCCGCCAGCTCCACTTGATGCAAAGGCATCAAATCTAATATCTTTATCATGGATTTCAACTTCTACTTCCTCTGCTTCCGGCAGGCATGCTACTGTAGCTGTCGAAGTATGGATTCGTCCGCCTGATTCCGTTTCAGGCACACGCTGAACACGATGGGCTCCGTTTTCAAATTTAAGCTTTGAATAGGCTCCCTGCCCATTGATCATAAAAATAATCTCTTTAAATCCGCCAAGACCAGTTGGGTTAGCGTCAATAACCTCTGTTTTCCAGCCTTGAGCTTCAGCAAAACGGCTGTACATCCGGTAAAGATCTCCGGCAAAAAGGGCCGCTTCGTCACCGCCAGCTGCTCCTCTGATTTCAAATATAACGTTTTTATCATCATTAGGGTCTTTAGGGATAAGAAGAATTTTCAAACGGCTTTCCAATTCCTCAATTTGTCCTTCTAATTCATTGACCTCTTCTTTTACCATTTCGCGCATTTCAGCATCAAGCTTATCCTCTAGCATAGCCTTTGCTTCCTGATATTGTTGTTTCGCTTCTTTATATTCGCGATAAGCCATTACAGTGTCTTGTATATTAGATTGTTCCTTTGAATATTCACGAAGTTTCTTGGAATCATTTATTATTTCTGGATCGCTCAAAAGCTCATTCAGCCTTTCATAACGATCTTCAACTGCTTGAAGACGATCGAACACAGTTACTCACCTCAGTTTTTAGTCCATACCACTTTAATTATAGTATAGGGGATAAGAAGCGTCAAAACCAATTAAAGGAGAAGAAAATAAAAAAACATGCCCTGTAATAGGAGCATGTTATCTTCTGTCTTCCCGAACCCTAACTTCTATATTATATCGGGGTAAAGCTCTAGTCAGCTTTCGATGAATCCGTGCTTCTGCATCTATTCTTTCCTGATCAGTGAGAATTCCCTTTTTATAAACTGTTACCCACATTCTGTCTCCGTTTATCCAGACAGAACCGGGCTTGAATTCTTTGGTTGCGGCGACTGTTTGCCTGGCCTTATCTACATCAGGTCCACCGTTGGGGCTAACTTCACTTCTTTCTGTTGTACCCTCCAGGTTGAGGAAATTGGGATTCTGGTCGCCCATTCGCTGCCTGCCGTCATTCCGATTGGACATAAATTGAGGATTAGTTTTATCCTTCCTTAAATCATAGCCTGCTTTGTCATTAGCATTATTATTACAGCCAGCTAAATAAAGAACGGCGATTAAGATTAAGATTATTAATTTTTTCATCTGTACCACCTCTAATACTATCGTTCCCCTATTTTATAAAGGTGTCTCAGAAAAATTCTTCCACTTTATTTCCGCATTTCTAAGAAAAAAAGTCGCAAGCGCCCTGGTTAGATGATGAAAGGCTAAAATCGCCACGTCCAGTGGCAACGCCTTCCTGACCCACATCCTCGAAAAAGCAAATGCTTTTTCTTCGTGCGATGCTTAAGCTCCCGAAGTTTCCCTTGTCCTGTGGGCCTCCAACAGGCATAAGACGAATCACGTAGTCATCCTCGGAAAAGCTAAAGCTTTTCCTTCGTGCGATGGGGATGCTTTCGAAGCGTTCCTTGTCCTGATTTCTGAAGTGATTTGGCTTATGACCCCGAGGGTCTGGGCGCTGGAGCTAGACAATTTAAAAGGTAAAACTTTATGCTTTTTTATCCAGTAAAAAAACCGCAGCTCTTCCGCTGCGGTTTTAGATAAATATTATTATTTATTAAGGACCTCTGCTTTAAGCCCATGGCTTGATGTTTTAGGTACTTCATGGTGATGGCGGCAGCGTGGCTCATAAGCTTCTGCTGCTCCAACCAGGATTACAGGGTCATGGTAGGAAGCTGGGCTTCCGTTAATCAGACGCTGCGTTCTGCTTGCAGGTGAACCACAAACAGAGCATACAGCCTGCAGCTTTGTTACCAATTCAGCAACAGCCATAAGCGCAGGCATTTTTCCAAAAGGCTCTCCCCGGAAATCCTGGTCAAGACCTGCACAAATGACGCGGTAGCCGCTGTCAGCAAGCTGCTGGACTATACGTACAATTTCATCATCGAAAAATTGAACCTCATCAATTGCAATTAAATCCACTTCAGCATCGATATGAACCAGAATCTCTGTAGAGTGGGCAATAGGCCTGGCAATAAAAGAAGAGCCATTATGGGAAACAACTGATTCCTCACTATAGCGATTATCAATTTTCGGTTTAAAAACAGCAATTTTTTGTTTGGCAAATTGTGCACGTCGAACCCTGCGGATTAATTCCTCCGATTTACCTGAAAACATGCTGCCGCAAATAACCTCAATCCATCCGCTTTGTTTCATCACATACATAAAACAGGCCTCTCCTTCCTTGCTAACACCACTTATGTTCTATTTTTGACAAAAAAAATATATGTAATCTTTAATATTTATCCAAGACGATTATGCTGCAAACTCTTTAAAAGTAAAAAACAGGCAAGCGATGAAGATTCTTGCCTGTTTTGAGCCAGCTATTATTGTTGTTCTTGTTGTGACTTAAGGCCGTATTTCTTGTTGAAGCGGTCAACACGTCCGCCAGCTTCAGCAAATTTTTGACGACCAGTATAGAATGGGTGACACTCGGAACAAGTTTCTACACGAATCTCGTTTTTAACGGATCCAGTTTCAAAAGTGTTACCGCAAGCGCAAGTCACCGTTACTGTTTTATAATTTGGATGAATACCTGTTTTCATTCTTTTCATCTCCTTCTGCCCTGAGTCATTCTGAAACAGAGTTATAAATTAATGCTTGTCTTTTCAACAACCATTAATATGCTAAAAACACACTATGATCATTATAGCAAGTGATTCTAGTTTTTGCAACAAGCCACTAAGTATAAAAGTCCTGGAATTTATTTACTATTGCTGTTGACGGGCTGTAGAACGGCTGCCCTTCATTTCCTCGCCAAGAATAGCAAAAAACTCCTCATTTGATTTTGTCTGCCTTAATTTTTTTAGGAAGCGCTCAGCAAAATCCGGGCTGTCAGACATTGACTTACGGATTGCCCACAGTTTGTCCAGATGGTCCTTAGGAATAAGCAGCTCCTCTTTACGTGTACCAGAGCGGCGGATATCAAGCGCCGGGAAGATTCTGCGTTCAGCAAGAGAGCGGTCAAGGTGAAGTTCCATGTTTCCTGTCCCTTTAAATTCCTCATAAATAACATCATCCATCCTGGATCCAGTATCTACAAGAGCTGTTGCCAGGATTGTCAGACTGCCGCCTTCTTCAATATTTCTCGCCGCACCAAAGAAACGCTTTGGACGGTGAAAGGCTGCAGGATCTATACCCCCTGAAAGAGTCCTTCCGCTCGGAGGAATAACCAGGTTATAAGCACGTGCAAGACGAGTGATACTGTCCATTAATATAACAACATCGCGTTTATGTTCAACCAGACGCATCGCACGGTCAAGAACAAGCTCCGCTACTTTAATATGGTTTTCAGGAACCTCATCAAACGTCGAGCTGACAACATCTCCGGCGACGGAACGTTCAATATCCGTAACCTCCTCCGGCCTTTCATCGATCAGCAGCACAATAAGCTCTGCTTCAGGATGGTTGGTGGTAATGCTGTTGGCAATTTCCTTAAGCAGCATGGTTTTACCTGCTTTTGGCGGAGCCACAATAAGACCCCTCTGTCCGAAACCAACCGGAGCAACAACGTCCATAATTCTTGTTGATAAATGCTTAGGTGTTGTTTCAAGCTTCATTTGCCTGTTTGGATATAAAGCTGTTAACGCAGGGAAATGAACCCGTTCCTTTGCAGACTCAGGATCGTCACCGTTTACAGCTTCGACCTGCAGCAGACCATAATAACGTTCGTTTTCCTTAGGAGGGCGTACCTTCCCTGAAACTTTGTCCCCATTCCTTAGGTCAAAGCGGCGAATCTGGGAGGCAGAAATATAAATATCCTCCGAGCTTGGTGAATAATTAATTGGGCGAAGGAAGCCAAAGCCTTCCGACTGGATAATTTCCAGCACGCCTTCCATGAAAAAATAGCCCTGTTGTTCGGCACGGCTTTTTAAGATAGCAAAAATTAATTCCTTTTTCGTTAATTTGCTGTAGTAAGAAACCTTGTACTCACGAGCAAGCTCGTACAGTTCCTTCAGCTTCATATTTTCAAGACTTGATATTGTAATATCCATTTGTACACCACTCTTTAAAATTTTGTTCCGTTTCCCCGACAACAGACAGAATAACCCCTCTTGGGAATGAACTGTTATTGACTTCAAGAATGAAAGTTAAGCTTCTTTTTAGAAAAGTAAACGTTGGAGGATTGGGAAAGTCTGATTTACGATTGTTTTGAAGTATAAAGAAGAAAAGGATTATGAAGTATAAAACAATTTCTATTTTACCCTTTTTATTAAAAAATAATCAACTAATATTTATTAATGGATGAAAACAAGGATGCGAAACTAGTGTTAAAAAGGAAAACAAGCCCTTTCCCCCAAATCAGTCAAGGCCCAGGGAAAAAGGGTTTGTTTAATTTTAGACTTTGTTAAACTTGACTGTTAATTTTCGCTCACGGCGCTCGCTTTCCGCTCCAATCAACATAGTCAAAAATCAACAATATGCTTTAACACGCCTAATTTTAATTATTTAATCACAAGGTTCGGTTTCTTTTTCAAGCTATGCTGTCCATCAATAAAACGGACTGTTCCCGATTTCGCTCTCATAACAATTGAATGGGTTGAACCATAGGAGCCTTTGAATTGCACACCTTTTAACAGTTCTCCGTCCGTTACACCTGTAGCGGCAAAGATGGCGTCATCCCCACGCACCAGGTCTTCCATCCGGAGCACTTTGTTTACGTCCAGACCCATTTTAATGCAGCGTTCGATTTCGGCATCATTTTGAGGAATAAGTTTTCCTAAAATTTCACCGCCCAGACATTTCAGTGCAACGGCAGCCAATACGCCTTCCGGGGCACCGCCAGATCCAAATAAAATATCTACGCCAGTTTGATCAAAAGCAGTATTAATTGCTCCGGCTACATCACCGTCATTAATCAGTTTAATTCTAGCTCCTGCTTCGCGAAGCTGGGCAATGATATGCTCATGGCGGGAACGATTTAAAACGGTTGCCACTACATCTTCAATATCCTTGTTTTTTGCTTTGGCTACCGCTTTTAAATTATCCAATACAGATGCATTAATATCGACTTGGCCTACTGCTTCAGGTCCAACCGCAATCTTTTCCATATACATATCAGGTGCATGCAGAAGGTTTCCATTATCCGCAACAGCCAGAACAGCCAGCGCGTTCCATCCGCCCGATGCAACGATATTGGTTCCTTCCAGAGGATCAACGGCTACATCCAGACGGGGGCCATACCCTGTTCCTAGCTTTTCCCCGATATAAAGCATTGGGGCCTCATCCATTTCACCTTCACCGATCACAACAGTACCCTTCATTGGGATCGTATCAAATACATCCCGCATAGCTGATGTAGCTGCATCGTCTGCTTCATCCTTTTTACCACGGCCCATCCAGCGGGCAGATTTAAGCGCCGCAGCCTCTGTTACGCGGACAAGCTCCATCGTTAAACTTCTCTCCATTACCTTCGTCCCCCATTTCTCCTCTGTTACAGTTCCTCTTTTTATATAAACAGTTATGCAATAACCATAAATCCACTCTTCTTAATGTCGGGAGCGTGCTTTTCTTATGTGTTTTTCATTTGTTCTACTTCTTCTTTTGTAAGAGCTTCGCGCCAGATGGTGGCTCCCAGGCCATTTAATTTTTCTACAATATTGCTGTAGCCCCTGTCGATATGTTCGACGCCGGTTACCTCAGTAATGCCCTCAGCCATTAGGCCGGCAATCACTAATGCAGCCCCTGCTCTAAGGTCACTTGCCTTCACCTTTGCGCCTTGAAGCTGTACAGGTCCATTAATAATGGCCGATCGTCCCTCAACTTTTATATTAGCATTCATTCTTCTTAATTCATCAATATGTTTAAAACGGGCACTATAAATAGTGTCTGTTACCATGCTCGATCCAGATGCCTTGTTCAGCAAAGCGGTAAACGGCTGCTGAAGATCAGTAGGAAATCCCGGATATACAAGTGTTTTAATATCAACAGGCTTTAGATTTTGTGCTCCACCAATAAAGACCTGGTCATCCCCGGTCTCAACCTGGACTCCCATTTCACGCATTTTTGCAATAAGGGACTCCAAGTGGTGAGGAATCACATTATCAATTAATACACCTTGACCAACAGCCGCTCCCAAAATCATGTAGGTTCCAGCTTCAATCCGGTCAGGAATGATGGTATGCTGGCAGCCGTGCAAGCTCTCAACTCCATCAATTCTGATTACATCAGTGCCGGCACCTTTTATTTTTGCACCCATGTTTGTCAAAAGCGTTGCAACATCAATAATCTCTGGCTCTTTCGCTGCATTTTCAATAATAGTCCGTCCTTTTGCCCGAACCGCAGCGAGCATGATATTTATAGTTGCTCCAACACTTACAACATCCAGATAAATTCTTGCTCCGCGAAGTTCATCCGCACGGAGATAAATTGCTCCCTGCTCATTCGTAATGCTAGCACCGAGAGCCTCAAAACCTTTAATATGCTGATCGATTGGTCTTGGTCCAAGGTGGCATCCGCCTGGCAAACCGATAACGGCTTTTTTAAAACGTCCGAGCATAGCACCCATTAAATAATAAGAAGCACGAAGTTTTTTTACTTTACCATTAGGAAGAGGCATAGAAATCATTGCCGACGGGTCTACCGTCATATCATTTTCAGATAAGCGGACCGTACCTCCAATTTCCTCCAGTAAGTCCTTCAAAATTTCAACGTCCGAGATATCCGGCAATCCTTCTATCGTTACTGGCGAATCTGCCAATATTGTCGCGGGTATTAGCGCCACCGCACTATTTTTCGCTCCGCTGATTCTAACAGTTCCTTTAAGAGGATAACCGCCTGCAATTTTAAGCTTTTCCATTTCCGACTCCCTTCTATGCCATTTGCCATCGTATTCCCAAACCTTTCCAAACGAGACAGCGCTTACTTGCTTCGTTCTAAAGGAAGGACTACGCCTGCTACTCAAATAAATGGCCATACCATATTTTGGTAATACAGAATCCCAAAATTCGACAGTATCTATTTAAGTAGTTTACACGAAAAAACAAAATTCATGTATCTTTTAAAGAAAAACTTTATTATTCTTTTCATTTTTGAATCCAAGGACCTATTTTAAAAAAATATTAAGAATTCAAGCTGGAATTCCAGTCTTTTAGGAATGCGGCAATTCCTTTGTCAGTCAAAGGATAATTACACAATCCCATTCTTACTAGTCGCAACAAGCTTGCCTCTTAAGGCAGCCAGTAACATGAAGGGGATGGCGAATGGATGCAGCATTTTTAGCGAAATTTTCTTACTTTTAATAAAGAAGTGAAACCGCCACTTAATAAAGGGGCGGTTTCAAGTAAAAGTATATTGCATAACACCCATGAACTATCTATATTCATGTTTTGGCGTTTCTTAAGCTCTTCCGGCAGAACCAAACTCACGCATTTTACCGGTAACTGTTTCTTTAATTGCATCACGAGCTGGGCCCAAATATTTACGTGGATCGTATTCGTTTGGTTTAGCTGCTAAAACTTCGCGAACGGCTTTAGCGGAAGCAATTTGGTTTTCAGTATTAACGTTGATTTTAGCAGTTCCAAGAGAAACGGACTTTTGGATATCCTTTGTTGGGATGCCAGTACCACCGTGTAATACTAGAGGAAGACCAGTGATATTTCCGATTTCCTCCATCTCTTTGAATCCAAGATTTGGTTCACCTTTGTAAGGTCCGTGTACAGAACCAAGTGCTGGAGCAAGGCAATCGATGCCAGTACGTTTAACAAGCTCTTCACATTCTTTTGGATCAGCATAGATAACGCCGTCAGCTACAACATCATCTTCCTGTCCGCCGACAGTTCCAAGCTCAGCTTCAACAGATACACCTTTTGAATGAGCATACTCAACTACTTTAGAAGTAATTTCAATGTTTTCTTCAAATGGGTGGTGGGAAGCATCGATCATAACAGATGTAAAACCTGCATCAATAGCTTCTTTACACTTTTCAAAGCTTGAACCGTGGTCAAGGTGAATGGCAACAGGAACAGTTACTTTATAATCTTCCATTAAACCTTCAACCATTTTAACAACAGTTTTAAAGCCGCCCATGTAACGTCCTGCACCTTCAGAAACTCCAAGAATTACTGGAGAGTTTTCTGCCTGTGCAGCTTGTAGGATTGCCTGAGTAAACTCAAGGTTATTTAAATTGAATTGTCCGACAGCATAGCCTTCTGCTTTGGCTTTTTGAAGCATTTCGGTCATAGAAACTAAAGGCATTTTTATTCCTCCTTAATATAGGTCGACATCTTTTTAGGAACAGAGATTCCAAGTAAAGGATTTCCTATTACCTGAATATTTATGTAAATTTCCAAAAAGTTGGACGGCCTCTGCAAGTTCATTAGTATCATATCAAAAAGACTAAGGAATTGCCATTAATCAGGTGGAGTTTTATAAAGTGTCATAATGAAAGCGCACACACTTATTTTAATACCCAGTTTCCTGCCGAAGAAACTATTTTGTATCAGATTTAGCAGCCAAATTATTTCTTACAGCGGCCCGAATATCATCAATATCAAACGGCTTTGCAAAATGCGTAATGGCACCTAAATCCTTTGCTTCCTGAATCATGTCCAGTTCTCCATAGGCCGTCATAATGATTACTCGGATATCAGGATCAATTACCTTCATCCTTTTTAAAATCTCAATGCCGTCCATTCCGGGAATTTTCATATCGAGCAAGACTAGATCTGGTGCGTGTTTTTTTACGATATCAAGTGCTTGCAGACCATTTGCAGCCTGAAAGGTTTTGTAGCCTTCTTTTTGAAACACTTCATTCAGTAAAATTCTGATTCCAAACTGGTCATCAACGATCAAAACTTTTTCGCTCATACTTCAGCCTCTCCCCGTATCATTTTCCCCATTTTTTTACTTTCTTTTCTATCCACTAGATAGATTCTATTTCCTACGCTGAAACTCCTGCCACTTTTCGACTTTTTCTTAGTCGAATAATATAATAGGAAATGCGCAAGTGTCTTGCCCCTAGACACTGTAGCTAGACAAAGAAAGTGAAGGCGCCGGATTGGGATGGACACAAGAGAGGGGCGCCGCAACTGGACAATAAGAAAACTGTAAGTTTAGTAATAAGTTGGAGGTACACCATGTTAAAAATGTTTTCTACCCAATTGACAGGTTTATTTAAAAGAATCCAGGAGAAAGAAGAATTCTCCTTTGAAGATGGCGGGAGACTTCTTGCCCAGGCTCCAGCAGGAGACGGAGTTATTTATATTTTTGGAAGCAAGGAAATGCAGGCAGTAACATATGAGGCTCTTGAAGGTTCAGAGAAGCTTGAATTTTTCCAAAGGTACAGAGATGGAATACTGGAGCCTGAAGACCGGGTTTTAATTTTTTCAAGATTTTCAAATGATGAGGATGCTGTAAATCTTGGACTTGATTTGAAGGAAAAAGGAATCTCCTTTGTTGCAGTCTCAACAGCTGTAAGTGAACCTGACAGTTCAGATTTAAATGAAACGGCCGATGTCCATATTGATTTAGGCCTAAAGAAAGGACTTTTGCCTGATGAAGAAGGCAACCGATTTGGCTTTCCTTCCTCTATGGCTGCTCTATTTGCCTTTTATGGCCTTAAATTTACTATTGAAGAAATATTGGCGGAGTATGAATAAGATTACATTTACGGTGCCCTTTTGGCCGTTTCCCCAGTTTTGCTTATGCGTCCAAGATTTATGGAGATAAATTCTGGTTAGCCAAAGAAAGACCGGCCTCTTTATGAGGTACCGGTCTTTTTTAACCTGATAATTACAAAGTTTAACTTTTGACTTTTAAAACTGTCTAGCTTCAGCACCCAGCGAGTTTTCAACCTTGAAAAGCTGCTTTGAATATCTTGCATCAAGTATGACCGTCGGTGATACTTGATGCAGCTAGTGTCCATACCGCTTCTCCCTAAGATAAGTCAAAATCTAACTCAAGTGCTCCTGCGCCACAGCTTTTTCAAAGAAGCTTATGTTCAGCTCGTCGCAAAGCTGCATGCCGTCTATCCAGAGAAGCCGTTACAGGAAGTTTACTCAGGTAGTCGCTTCGCTGAAGGGGCGCTTGCGCTTTTCTTATTATTTATTAAGTGCAGCTCCGACAAATTCACGGAAAAGCGGCTGCGGACGAGTTGGACGAGAAAGAAATTCCGGATGGAATTGGGAAGCAACAAACCAAGGGTGGTCTTTTATCTCAATAATCTCGATTAATCGGCCATCAGGGCTTGTCCCGGAGAATACAAATCCTTCATCTTCCATTGCCTGGCGGTAATGGTTATTGAATTCATAACGATGACGATGGCGCTCATATACAACCTCATCGGCATATGCTTCAAATGCTTTCGTTCCTTCCTGCACCTTACAAGGATATAAGCCTAAGCGAAGCGTACCACCTAAATCTTCAATATCCTTTTGTTCAGGAAGAAGGTCAATGATCGGATGCTGAGTCTCTGGGTTAATTTCTGCAGAGTTTGCATCTTTAAATCCAAGCACATTACGTGCAAATTCGACAGTCGCCAGCTGCATGCCAAGGCAAATGCCTAGGAACGGCTTTTTAGTTTCACGTGCGTAACGGATAGCTTCAATCTTACCTTCAATACCACGGTCACCAAATCCGCCAGGTACAAGAATACCATCGGAGTCGCCTAAAAGTTCATTTACATTTTCGGCTGTAACATCATTGGCATTTACCCAATTAATTTCAACATCGGCATCATAGGCATAGCCTGCATGGCGAAGAGCTTCAACAACAGATAAATAAGCGTCCTGGAGTTCTACATATTTTCCTACAAGTGATATCTTTGTTTTGTTTGATAGATTGCGAACCTTCTCCAATAATGCAGTCCAGTCAGACATGTCCGCTTCTTTTGTAACCAATTTAAGGTGGTCACAAACGATTTGGTCCATGTTTTGTTCCTGAAGTGCTAATGGAACAGCATAAAGAGTGTCGGCATCCTCTGCTTCAATTACCGCTTTTGTGTCAATATCACAGAAAAGGGCAATTTTATCCTTCATATCTTGCGTCATCGGCATTTCTGTTCTGACCACAATGATATTTGGCTGAATACCAAGGCTGCGGAGTTCTTTTACACTGTGCTGAGTTGGCTTTGTTTTCATTTCACCTGCTACTTTGAGGTATGGTATCAAAGTACAGTGGATGTACATGACATTGTCACGGCCAATATCGCTTTTGATTTGGCGAATTGCTTCTAGGAATGGCAATGATTCAATATCCCCAACTGTTCCGCCAATTTCCGTGATAACAACATCCGCATTTGTTTCGCTGCCTGCACGGAAAACCCGTTCTTTAATCTCATTTGTGATATGCGGAATAACCTGTACGGTTCCTCCAAGGTAATCGCCACGGCGCTCTTTTCTAAGAACAGTAGAGTAAATTTTACCAGTAGTTACATTACTGTTTTTTGTCAAATTAATATCGATAAAACGCTCATAGTGTCCCAAGTCTAGGTCAGTCTCAGCTCCGTCTCCTGTGACGTAAACTTCACCGTGCTGGTAAGGGCTCATCGTTCCCGGGTCTACGTTAATATACGGGTCAAACTTTTGGATAAAAACGGTCAGGCCCCTGTTCTTCAATAATCGGCCAAGTGAAGCAGCAGTAATACCTTTTCCAAGCGAAGAAACAACGCCGCCTGTCACAAAAATATACTTTGTCATGAATTGAATTCCCCCTTAAATACAGTTTGTACATCTCGTAAATGTTTTAAAAAAATATTTTCCTGCGGATTCTGCCGCATAGCATCAGAAATTGGGGTGATGAAATGATACAGTTGTCCATATCAACGGATTTAATTTGGACACTTCAAAAACATTCCGGTTCCAAAATAAAAAAGCACTCCGCTTACTAAATGTAAGGGAGCGCTTATTAGCTAAAAATTAAATCGTCCTTTTTTAAGGAGCCCAAAAACGATTCTACAAGCCGTTCAATAAAAAGTCAAGACAATTACCGATCTTCCTCTTTATCGAGGACATCTTCTTCGTCTTCATCATCCTCATCATCGAGTGCATACTCATCGTCATCCTCAATAATGTCTGCATCAATGTCTTCATCAACAGCTTCGACTTCATCGACTTCATCAATGTCCTCAAATAGGTCGTCATCTTCTTCATCGTCATCATCGATAACATCATCTTCGTCGTCAGCAAAATCATCGAGGTCATCGTATTCCAAATCTTCCTCTAGATCTTCAAAATCTTCGATGTCATCCTCGTCGACAACCTTCTTAGCCTTTTTCTTCTTGGGCTTGGAAGCCGGAACCATTTCTTCCTCAAATTGTTCAACCGGATACCACGTACGAAGTCCCCAGCGGTTATCGCCAAGTGCCAGAAAACGGCCATCTATATTTAAGTCAGTATAAATTTGTGCAATTTTTGATCGGACTTCCTGATTTGTCAGTCCACAAGCTTGTTTAATTTCTTCAATCATCTCATTAAAGGGAATTGGCTGTTTTCCATCTTTTAAAAGCTGGAAAACCATCTCCACAAATGATAGTTCCTGCAGCTGCTCTTTTGAGTATAGTTGTTTCAGACTCAACTTGGGCACTTCCTTTCTATTTGCCACTATTAAATATATAAATTACGGTCACTTAGGAAGGATTCTCCTAAAGGCATATTCTTCATTATAAACAAATTCCTGCCGTTTATGCTAGTTCTATCTGGTGTTTTACTAGATTTTTTCAAATATTGCCCGCTGTTTATTTTTTATTTTTATATTTTTTAACCTCTTTATAGGTAATCACAGCAAAGAAAATAGCAAGGAGCAAAAAAGAAACCGCGCCCAACTGCAGCTGGTAAAGATAATAAAGAGGCCAGGCAAAAATTAATAGTAACAAGATTATAAAAAATATATTCATTCGTTTGCACCCTGTCTGACACTGAGTTTATGTATAAGTCCATACTATGACTATCCAGGGAAAAAATCCACTTCTTAAGTATTTTCTCAGCAAAAATTAATAAAAGGCAGCGGGCAAAGAAGACTTTACCCACGGCCTTTAAAATATTTTTACGTCTTGCTTCCGACTTTCTTACATATTCCGGCGGTACTGTCCTCCGACTTCATATAAAGCTTGTGTAATTTGTCCAAGGCTTGCGACCTTAACCGTTTCCATGAGTTCTGCAAAGATATTGCCCCCATTTACCGCGGTTTCTTTTAAACGGGCAAGCGCCTGTTTTGCATTGTCTTTATTTTTGTTCTGGAACTCCCTTAAATTTGAAATTTGCATTTCTTTTTCTTCCTTTGTAGCACGGGCAAGTTCCATATTATTCATTTCCTCTTCAGAAGGAGGATTAGGATTTAGGTAAGTGTTAACTCCAATGATCGGCAGCTCTCCGGTATGCTTTTTCATTTCATAGTACATGGATTCATCCTGGATTTTTCCACGCTGATATTGGGTTTCCATTGCTCCCAATACCCCTCCTCTATCGTTTAGGCGTTCAAATTCCTGAAGAACAGCCTCTTCAACTAAGTCTGTCAGTTCTTCAATAATGAATGCCCCCTGGAGAGGATTTTCATTTTTGGTTAAGCCATGCTCTTTTGTAATAATCATTTGAATGGCCATAGCTCTGCGTACAGATTCTTCTGTTGGAGTTGTAATAGCCTCATCATAGGCATTTGTGTGCAAAGAATTGCAATTGTCATGCAGCGCCATTAATGCCTGCAATGTTGTCCGGATATCGTTAAAATCAATTTCCTGGGCATGCAGTGAGCGGCCCGATGTTTGAATATGATACTTTAACTTTTGGCTTCTTTCATTTGCTCCGTATTTGTCCCTCATTACAGTTGCCCAGATTCGTCGGGCAACACGGCCGATAACGGTATATTCAGGATCAAGGCCATTTGAGAAAAAGAAGGATAGATTCGGTGCAAAGTCATCAATATTCATACCGCGGCTCAAATAATATTCTACATACGTAAAGCCGTTCGAGAGTGTAAAGGCCAGCTGCGAAATTGGATTAGCACCTGCTTCTGCAATATGGTAGCCAGAAATAGAAACGGAGTAATAGTTTCGAACCTGATGGTCAATAAAGTATTGCTGAATATCCCCCATCATTCTTAAAGCAAACTCTGTTGAGAAGATACAGGTGTTTTGGCCCTGGTCTTCTTTAAGAATATCAGCCTGAACAGTACCACGTACGGTTTTGAGCGTATAGTCCCTAACCTCTGCATACTCTGCTTCCGTCAGTTTCCGGCCAAGCTTATTTTCTTCTATGGCAGCCTGCTGCTCAACTGCTGTATTCATAAACATAGCAAGAATAATTGGAGCCGGACCGTTTATCGTCATCGAAACTGAAGTTGATGGATGGCATAAATCAAAGCCATCATAGAGCTTTTTCATATCTTCAAGGGAGCAGACGCTTACCCCGCTCTCTCCTACTTTTCCGTAGATATCTGGACGATAGTCCGGATCCTCTCCGTAAAGCGTTACGGAGTCAAACGCTGTACTCAGACGTTTAGCCGGATCATCCTTGGATAAATAATGGAAACGGCGGTTTGTTCTCTCTGGTGTTCCTTCACCTGCAAATTGGCGTTTTGGATCCTCACCTTCTCGCTTGAACGGGAACACTCCTGCTGTATAAGGGAAGTATCCAGGAACGTTTTCGCGATATACCCAGCGCAAAATTTCACCATAATCCTTGTATTTAGGAAGTGCGATCTTTGGAATATCCAGGCCAGATAGGCTTTTTGATTTTAAGGCTGTGATAATTTCCTTATCTCGAATTCTTGTTACAAATTGGTCCTGAGAATAAGCCAATTTAGTTTTCTCCCAGCTTTCAAGTACCTTTTTGGATTCTGGAGTCAATTGAGCTTCAGTTTCCTGTTTTATTTTTTCAAGTGATGACAGAATTTCTTCTCCGCCATCTCGCTCCTTTACAGCCTGGAGAGCACCTTCCACCTGGAAAAGCCTACGGGCAATACTTGCCTGCTCTTCAGCTTTCTGATGGTAGCGGCGGACCGTTTCTGAAATCTCACGTAAATAGTAGCGACGGTCATTAGGGATGATGACATTTTGTTTTTCAACAATGGCTTTTTTATTAAAGGATGTCGTCCATACTGTTCCCGCTTTTTCATTGATAGTTTCAATCAACGCTGCAAACAGAGCATTTGTCCCAGGATCGTTAAATTGGCTTGCTATTGTTCCATACACAGGCATTTGATCCATTTCTTTTTCAAAAAGCATATGGCTGCGCTGGCATTGCTTTTGAACCTGACGCTTGGCATCCTCTGAACCTTTACGCTCAAATTTATTGATAACAATCAGATCTGCAAAGTCAATCATATCTATTTTTTCAAGCTGTGATGGTGCACCAAACTCACTTGTCATGACATAAAGGGCAACATCACAAATTTCTGTAATTTCTGCGTCCCCCTGGCCAATTCCACTTGTTTCCACAATGACCAGATCAAAGCCAGCTGCCTTAACAACAGAAACTGCATCCTTTATAGCCAGAGACAATTCATTTTTAGAGCCCCTTGTTGCAAGGCTTCGCATATAAACACGCGGATTGAAGATTGAATTCATGCGGATTCTGTCCCCTAAAAGAGCACCGCCTGTTTTTTGTTTTGTAGGGTCAACTGATAAAATAGCTACTTTCTTTTCCGGCAGCTCATTGATAAAGCGGCGGATCAGTTCATCTGTTAATGAGCTCTTCCCTGCTCCTCCTGTACCGGTAATTCCCACGACTGGAACGGAATGAACAAGTGTTTTTACTTTTTCAATTACCTCTTCAGCTGTTGCTGCCATTTCTTTTTCAAGGTCAGCCTGAATCTCAGCAATTGTTATTAGCCTGGCGACAGTATTTACATCCCCCGACTGAAGCTTCTCCCATTGCTCCGCATCCCGAGGTGGAGATGGTGAATAATCACATTCCTCAAGCATGAGATTAATCATTCCTTGCAGGCCTTTAGTACGACCGTCTTCAGGAGAAAAGATTTTTGCGATTCCGTAGTCATGCAGCTCTTTAATCTCCTTTGGAATAATAACTCCGCCTCCGCCGCCATAAATACGGATATGTTCAGCGCCCTTTTCCTTTAAAAGATCGTACATGTATTTAAAATATTCAACATGCCCGCCCTGGTAAGAGGAAATGGCAATCCCCTGGACATCCTCCTGAACAGCGGCATTCACAACCTCTTCGACAGAACGATTGTGTCCGAGGTGAATGACTTCCGCCCCGCTTGATTGAAGAATTCTTCTCATTATATTAATCGAAGCATCGTGACCGTCAAATAAGCTTGAAGCTGTAACAAACCGAACATGATTCTTCGGTTTATAAATCTCCACTGTAGTCAAATTTTCTCCCCCTTGCGATTTTTATTTACCCCTTTGTTCTCCCAGAGCTACTTTTGAAGTCCATTACAAAGAAGCTCTGTTTGCAATTCGATATATTCTTCAAGTGAGTATACTTTTTGTAGTGCCCAGCGGCGGAATCCCCACATTTGCCCCTGAACAATAATATTATGGGCAATCATTTTTACCTGCTTTTCAGATAAAATTAACTCCCCGTTTTGAACACACCGGGAAAGCAGATTTTCAAACATTGCTACCATTTCAATTTCCTTTCTCAGTACATAAGGAAGCGTGTCCTTTCTGAGCGACTTTGCTTCCTGGTACATGACAAGGACCTCATCCTGCATTTCATCGACAATCTTAAAATAATAAGCAATTCCAAGCTTCAGGCTTTCGATGGTTCCCCGGTTATGGTCCAGGTCCTTCTGAAGCCTGTCGCGAACCTGGTCATAAATGCTATCACAGACAAGATATAAAACATCTTCCTTGGTTCTGATATATTCATAGAGGGTGCCGATGCTGAACCCTGATGCCTTAGCAATTTCTCTCGTGGTTGTCCGGTGGAATCCCTTTTGTTTAAAAAGAGTAACCGCCCCTTTTATCATTTGGTTACGCCTCTTGATTACCAAGCGCTCATCCTTTACGGAAGCCTGGACTTCCCTTTTTTTCATAATAGTTTTCTCCACCACCATCACTCGCCGCTTTTGCAGCCTTTTTATCCGAGGCAAGATCCTGCAGCTGTCTGCTCATAATCGTTGATTATTTTGTCAGCATTCTTGAAATGACAAGGCGCTGAATTTCCTGTGTTCCTTCATAGATTTGAGTAATTTTCGCATCACGCATAAAGCGTTCCACTGGATAATCTTTTGTATATCCGTATCCGCCGAAAACCTGAACTGCTTCCGTGGTTACCTTCATTGCGGTATCCCCGGCCATTAATTTCGCCATCGCAGACGCCTTTCCATATGAAAGACCTTCAGTTTCAAGCCATGCAGCCTGATAGGTTAACAGTCTTGAAGCTTCTACAGCGGTTGCCATATCGGCCAATTTAAAGCCGATGCCCTGCTGAGCCGCAATCGGCTTTCCGAATTGGACACGTTCCTTTGCATAATCAACTGCCGCATCAAGCGCACCCTGTGCAATTCCTACAGCCTGGGCAGCAATGCCATTACGGCCGCCATCAAGAGTCATCATAGCGATTTTGAAGCCTTCACCTTCTTGACCAAGTACATTTTCCTTTGGCACCCGGCAGTCTTCAAAAATAATTTCGGTTGTTGGCGATGAGCGAATGCCCAGTTTCTTTTCCTTTTTGCCGACAGAAAAGCCTGCGAAGTCTGCTTCAACAATAAATGCTGTAGTACCCTTTTGTTTGCTTGAAGGATCTGTTAAAGCAAAAACAACATAAATATCGGCTACTCCGCCGTTTGTAATGAAAATTTTCGAGCCATTCAATACATAATGATCCCCGTCAAGGCGGGCAGTTGTCCGCATTCCGCCAGCATCCGATCCGCTGCCTGGCTCAGTAAGGCCATAAGCTCCGATTTTTTTACCTTCTGCCATCGGACGAAGGTATTTTTGTTTTTGCTCCTCAGAACCAAATTTAAAAATCGGCCATCCAGCTAGAGAGGTATGGGCAGATAAGGTAACACCCGTAGAAGCACAAACTCTTGAAAGCTCTTCTACAGCAATGCAATATGCAAGATAATCGCTTCCGATGCCGCCGTATTCCTCAGGCCAAGGAATACCTGTCAGACCAAGCTCAGCCATTTTATCGAAGATTTCACGGTCAAACCGCTCTTCTTCATCTCTTTCAGCTGCTGTTGGAGCCACTTCGTTTTTCGCAAAATCGCGTACCATTTTCCGGATCATTTCATGCTCTTCTGATAATGTAAATTTCACGTTTGTTTCCCCCTACATTTTTTGAAATAGAATAGTTTGCCTATCAGGTTGGTTTGACTGCTTCTTTTACTACTAAAAGCGATTTAGGGGTACTATGTGCCGCTTTAGCTACCCCATTTGCCTTTTCCAATTTATTTTGGGGCACAATACTGCCTCTTTTGTTACCCGTTAGCTTATCCTGCATAATCACTAAAACTTACAGATGCTTACTAATAACGATTCTTTGAATTTCACTTGTACCTTCGTAAATTTCGGTTATTTTAGCGTCTCGGAAGTAGCGTTCTACCGGATAATCTTCCGTAAATCCATATCCGCCAAAAACCTGAATAGCCTCAGTAGAAACCTCTACCGCTGTTTTTGATGCAAACAGTTTTGCCATCGATGATTCAAAACCGCATTTCAAGCCGTTTGCCCTTAAATCAGCGGCCCGATAGATTAATAGTTTTGCTGCTTCGACACTAGTGGCCATATCGGCAAGTTTAAAACCTAATCCCTGCTGGGCTGCGATTGGCTTTCCAAATTGATGGCGTTCTTTTGCATAATCCACAGCAGCCTCCAGGGCAGCTTCCGCAATACCCAGCGCTTGGGTGGCTATGCCAATTCTTCCGACCTCTAGATTTGCGAGAGCAATTTTAAAGCCTTCTCCTTCTTTGCCAAGGAGGTTTTCTTCCGGAACCCTCATATCTTCAAAGGTAAGCTGTACCGTTCTTGAACCATGAAGGCCCATTTTCTTTTCGTCTTTCCCAATAACAAATCCTGGTGTGTTTTTATCAACGATAAAGGCGGAAACGCCCTTGCTTCCAGCCTCAGGATTTGTGGATGCAAATACAATATAGACATCCGCTTCTCCGCCATTGGTGATAAACACCTTTGAACCATTAAGGACATATTCATTGCCTTTTTTTACAGCTCTCGTTTTTAAGCTTCCAGCATCTGAACCGGCGCTTTGCTCAGTCAGGCAGAATGCCCCCAGATATTCTCCCGAAGCTAATTTCGGAAGGTATTTATTTTTTTGTTCATCCGTACCAAAGTAAAGGATCGGATAGGTTCCAACTGATGTATGGACAGAAAGGATGACCCCAACTGTGGCACTTACCTTGGACAATTCATGTATCGCAATAATATATGAAATAAAGTCCATTTCAGAGCCGCCATACTTTTCAGGCACGGGAATCCCCATCAGCCCTAGTTCACCCATTTTTTTTATGATTTTTCGGGGAAATTCCCCTTGTTCCATTTTTTCTATGAACGGGGTAATTTCAGACTTGGCAAAGTCCCGAACCATTTTTCTCATCATTTCCTGTTCTTCTGTAAACCGCAGCTCCATATCTCTTCCCCCCTTGAAGTCAGTCCTTCAAGATTCCTTTACTCATATACATAAAAGCCACGGCCTGTTTTTTTGCCAAGCCAGCCTGCTTTTACATATTTCCTTAATAACGGGCAAGGACGATATTTATCATCGCCAAAGCCTTCATGCAGGGTTTCCATAATATAGAGACAGGTATCAAGCCCAATAAAATCAGCAAGTGTAAGCGGCCCCATTGGGTGGTTCATGCCGAGCTTCATTACCTCATCAATCGCTTCCTTCGAAGCAACTCCCTCATAAAGCGTGTAAATTGCTTCATTGATCATTGGCATAAGTACACGATTTGAAACAAATCCAGGGAAATCATTTACTTCAACTGGCACCTTGCTAAGGGTTCTCGTCATATCCTCAATTGTTTGATACACTTGATCTGAAGTAGCCAGCCCGCGAATAATTTCCACAAGCTTCATTACTGGTACAGGATTCATAAAGTGCATTCCAATTACCTTTTCCGGGCGTTTGGTGGCAGCGGCAATTTCAGTTATTGGAAGCGAGGAAGTATTGCTGGCCAGTATGGCATGAGCCGGAGCTATTTCATCCAGCTGGGCAAAGATTTTGGTTTTCACTTCCATGTTTTCCACAGCCGCTTCAATAACCAGGTCCACTCTACCTGCATCTTGGAAATCAGTTGAAGCAGTCAGGCGGTTTAAAATCTCTTTCTTTTGATCTTCCGACATCCGGCCTTTTTCCACCTGGCGTGATAAATTTTTATTGATTACACCGAAGCCGCGATCTGTATATTCTGGTTTTAAATCATTTAGCAGGACTTGATAGCCTGCCATTGCACAAACCTGGGCAATACCTGACCCCATTTGCCCGGCGCCTATAACCATTACTTTTTCAACCTTCATTTCTTTCCCTCCGCTTTTGTTTATACTCTGTCCCTGCTTTACATAACGGGCAACTGCCCCTTGGATTTATCTATGTTTTTGGTACTTCAATCAAAATGGCGTCGCCCTGTCCTCCGCCGCTGCAGATGGCCGCAATGCCTATTCCGCCGCCACGCCGCTTTAATTCGTGCATCAAGGTAATAATAATGCGCGCCCCGCTTGCTCCGATTGGATGTCCGAGGGCAACCGCACCGCCGTTTACATTTACCTTTTCAGGGTCAATATTGGCAATTTTTCCGCTTGCCAGCGCTACGGCTGCAAACGCCTCATTAATTTCAAACAAATCGATTTCTTCCAGTTTCCGGCCTGTTTTTTTGAGAAGCTCATTAACAACCAATCCTGGAGTTCTCGGAAAATCCTTTGCCTCCACAGCTACCGCTGCATGTGCGAGAATAACGGCTTCTGCCTTTCTTCCCTCGCGCTCAGCACGCTCTTCACTCATCAAAACTAGTGCCCCTGCTCCGTCGTTTACCCCTGGAGCGTTTCCGGCCGTAATGGTTCCGTCTGAATTAAATACCGGAGCGAGCTTTGCAAGCTTCTCAGCTGAAGTATCCTTACGCGGTGACTCATCATATTCAACCAGTACCGGCTCTCCCTTGCGCTGTGGAACTGAAACAGGAATAATTTCTTCAGCAAATTTTCCGCTCTCAATTGCAGCAATCGCCCGTTCATGGCTGCGGAACGCCCATTTATCCTGCTCTTCACGGGAAAGCTCCATTTCTTTTGCTGTTGAATTCCCATAGGTGCCCATATGAACACCTGTAAAGCTGCAGCTTAAGCCGTCATGGACCATCGAATCCTTTACAGATGAATAGCCCATTCGCAAGCCCCATCTGGCTTTCGGAAGGATATACGGAGCATTGCTCATCGATTCCATGCCGCCAGCCACAATAACCTCTTCATCCCCTGCCCGAATAATCTGATCTGCCAGTGTTACACTGCGCAATCCGGAAGCACAAACCTTGTTAATGGTTTCTGTTTTTACCTCCCAAGGCAGGCCAGCATGCCGTGCTGCCTGACGGGACGGAATCTGTCCTTGCCCTCCCTGAAGCACACATCCAAGAATGACTTCCTGTACTTCATCCGGCTGTATATTTGCACGATTGATTGCTTCCTTAACCGCAAAACCGCCAAGCTCAGAGGCAGTAAAACTGCTTAACCCACCTCCAAACTTTCCAAATGGAGTTCTTACTCCGCTTAAAATAACTGTTCTGCCCATTGCAATCCTCTCCTTATAATCTATTTTTCTATCAGACAAGCACCATTGACTGAACGCTCGCTCGGTAATCCGGCACTGTTTTATGAATTAAATGGAAATGTAAGCGTTTTAATATATCATACAATAAAAATAGCAGGAACCGAAATGCTTTACACAAAATCCCTAAAATTTTATGAATTAGCGCAAACTTCAGTCCCTGCTACTTGTAAACAGGTTTTGTTTTTTGTTACCCTGTTCAACTTTAATGTTGATTCCGCTACCAATGCTCCAATTAACATAGTGTAAAATCAACAATCAGCTTTTGTTACATTTTATTAAGAAACCAACTGTTTTACGTCTCCAAATACAGCTTTCTCCAGCAGTTCAGCCACATCATAGGTGCTAACTTGGTCTTCCACTTCTTTAGCCTTTGTACCATCAGACAGCATGGTCAAACAGTATGGACATCCGGAACTGATCACGGTTGGATTAACTGCCAATGCCTGTTCCGTTCTGGCAACATTGATGCGGTGGCCAGTTTCTTCCTCCATCCACATTAAGCCGCCTCCTGCGCCACAGCACATTCCTGTTTCACGGTTTCTTTCCATTTCAACGAGTTTGACACCCTGTATGGACTTTAGAATTTCCCTTGGCGGATCATACACATCATTGTATCGTCCTAAATAGCAGGAATCATGGAACGTAATTGTTTCATTGACTGCATATGCCGGCTTAAGCTTTCCTTCCTTAACCAGCTTATAAAGGATTTCTGTATGATGATATACCTCAGCAGTTAAGCCGAAGTCTGGATATTCATTTTTGAAAATATTGAAGGCATGCGGATCAATAGTAACGATTTTCTTGACCTCGTTTTTCTCAAACTCTTCAATATTTTTCGTTGCAAGCTCCTGGAACAGGAATTCATTACCCAAACGGCGAGGCGTATCTCCAGAGTTCTTCTCTTTGTTGCCAAGGATAGCGAATTTCACTCCTGCCTCGTTTAGAAGCTTTGCAAAAGAAAGGGCAATTTTTTGGCTGCGGTTATCATATGAACCCATGGAGCCAACCCAGAAAAGATATTCAAACTCTTCGCCAGCTTTATTCATTTCCTTTACAGTTGGAACAGCAACATCATCGCGCAGCTCGCGCCAGTCTTCACGTTCCTTTCTGTTTAAGCCCCATGGATTTCCCTGGCGCTCGATATTGGTCATGGCACGCTGGGCATCCGGGTCCATCTTTCCTTCTGTTAAAACAAGATAACGGCGAAGGTCGATAATTTTATCAACATGCTCGTTCATTACTGGACATTGGTCTTCACAGTTTCGGCAAGTCGTACATGCCCAAAGCTCTTCTTCCGTAATAACATCTCCGATAAGGCTCGGACTGTATTCAACTGCCGCTGCAGCCTCTTCAGCACCTTTTCCGGCACCTGACAAAGCAAGCTGATTTCCTTTTGTATTCGCAAAAGCAAAAGTCGGAACCCATGGCTGTTTAGAGGTTACAGCTGCTCCATAATTAGTTAAATGGTCACGAAGCTTAACGATAATATCCATCGGTGATAGCATTTTTCCTGTTCCGGTAGCCGGGCACATATTCGTACAGCGTCCGCATTCTACGCATGCATAAAAATCAATCATTTGAAGCTGATTGAAATCCTCAATTTTCCCTACACCAAATGATTCCTGAGACTCGTCTTCAAAATCAACTTTTTTCAGCTTTCCAGGCCTGTTGAGGCGGCTGAAATAAACATTAGCCGGGCCTGCAATCAAGTGGGCATGCTTGGATTGAGGGACATAAACAAGGAAAGATAATAAGAAAATCAAATGAAGCCACCATGCTACATAAAAAACACTAGTGGCTGCTGTTTTTCCTATAAAGGAAAGCCCTGATGCAATACCTGATGCAACCGGTTCTGACCAGGAAGCGCTATCTCCATGCCAGATCATACCCATACCATTTCCTAGCAGGACAGACAACATCAGGCCGCCGATAAAAATAAGAACCAATCCGGACTTGAAATTTCTTTTTAAACGGACTAATTTTTCAACATAACGTCTGTAAAACGCCCATATCACCGCAACGAGAATGACAAGAGTGACAATTTCCTGGAAGAATGTAAATGCCGGATACAAAGGGCCAAGAGGAAGATGTGAGCCTGGCTTTAATCCCTTCCAGATAAAATCAATAGCACCAAACTGGACAAGAATAAATCCATAGAAAAACATGACGTGAATCGCACCGCTTTTCTTGTCCTTTAAAAGCTTCTTTTGGCCAAATACATTGACCCAAATCTTCCCCAGCCTTGCTTTGATGTCATTATCAAACTCAGCCTTTCTGCCAAGCTTGATGTACTGGATTCTTGTTTTGACCACATACACAAACAAGCTAATTGCGTAAGCGGTTACAGCAAGAAATGCAATTAAATTAATCCATAAAAGACCATTCATATAAATGCCCCTTCCCTAAAAAAAATTGTGTCTGCCCATCCCGTTTCTTGCTTACCTGCTTGCCAGTTTGTTTCAGAAACCCCGGCCGTGACAGTTAAAAACCTTATAGAGCTCCCCTTAAGTTAAAAATTTTCAGAACATACACTTAACTCCATTATATAATGAATGAGCATTCAGTCAATCTTTTTGATACAACTTTTTAAAAATTACTACTTTAGGCTGTCTGCTCATATCCCGAGAGAAATTAGGAAAAACTAACAGGAAAGTCCCATACTCAATACCCAAGGAGCGGTTTACATGGCAGCCATGCTTATAATAGGAGTCATTTTATTACTAATTGCCTGGCTGATCGCAGACTTTAGGCTGGGCCGAATAAAAAATTTAAACAACTTAGCAAAACAAAAGGAATACCCCATTCTTAAAGGGCGGATGGACCTCTTCCCTCATGGAAAAGAACTGTTCAGGGATTATCTCGGAGAGTTGAAAAATGCAAAAAAGCATATTCATGTGTTATTTTACATTGTGAAAAATGACAACATCAGCATGGAGTTTTTTTCCATTTTAAAAAAGAAAGCCAGTGAGGGGGTTGAGGTTAGGCTGCTTCTCGACCGGTTGGGAAGCTTTATGGTAAAAAAAGAAATGATTAAGGATCTCAGAAAAGCTGGAGTGCAATTTTCCTTTTGCAATAAGCCGTCTCTCCCTTACCTTTTTTATTCCTCGCAGGTTCGAAATCATAAAAAAATAACAGTGATTGATGGCGAAACGGGTTACCTGGGAGGCTTTAATGTCGGGAAAGAATATATAGATGAGGACCCAAAGCTTAGCCCATGGAGGGATTACCATATAAAAATAAGCGGGGAATCAGTGCCGGCACTTCAGGAAGAGTTTTTGCAGGAATGGAAGGAATATGCGGGGATTAACCTTTTATCAAATCTCGAGTACTTCCCAAAAACCTCAGGGGGCGAGATACACCATCAATTTATCCCAACGGAAACAGGCACACTGGAAACACTTTATATCAATAATATTCAAAAAGCAGAAAAAACAATCCTCATAGGAACTCCTTATTTTATACCAAGCCGTAAAGTTTTTAATGAACTTATTCATGCGGCACGGCGAGGTGTTTCGATAACTATATTGGTTCCGCAGAAGACCGACCATATACTTGTCCGAGAAGCATCCTACCGGTATTTTCGCCAGCTTTTAAAACTGGGTGCAAAGATTTTTCAATACAAAAAGGGATTCTACCATGCCAAAACAATTGTTATTGATGATACTTTTTGCGATATCGGTACCGCCAACTTTGACAGAAGAAGCATCTTTTTAAATAAAGAAATCAATTGCATGATATATGATTCCAATTTTATTGAAAGGGTAAAGGAAGTAATCCATCAAGATATTCTTGACTCGAACCCCCTGACTTTGAGTGAACTCAATCGTCCGAATTTTTACAGGTCCTTAAAGGAAAGCCTGGCTGGATCCATTTCTCTTTTTTTATAAAATCAGTGTAACAAGAGGAGGGCTGGCATGATTATCCGTTTTGGTTATGTTTCAACTGCTATTAGTCTTTGGGATGCTTCCCCTTCCAAAACGCTTACCTTTACAAGGTACAAGCAGCTCGATAAAGAAGAACGCATGGACAAATTGCTTTCTGTCACAAAAGTAAATCTCGAAAATACGAGAAGAATGCTTTACTACAATATTGCCCATCAGATAGATGTATATCGAATGTCGAGTTCCATTGTCCCGCTGGCCACGCATCCGGAGGTTCGCTGGGATTTCCTCTCTCCTTTTAAATCGCTTTGGGAGGAAATCGGTTTCCTGGTTAAACGGTACGGACTCCGCGTAAGCTTTCATCCAAACCAATTCACTTTATTTACTTCAGTTAAAGATGAAATTACAAAAAATGCCGTGATCGATATGGAGTACCATTATCAAATGCTTGAAGCGATGGGAGTAGAGAAGCAAAGCGTGATCAACATTCATATTGGCGGGGCATATGGCGATAAGGAAGTATCCATCAAGCGTTTTTATGAAAATTTGAAACAGCTGCCAGTGCATATTAAAGGAATCATGACGCTTGAAAATGATGACAAAACCTACAATATGGAAGAAACCCTGGCAGCCTGCCAGCAGGAGGGCATTCCTTTCGTATTTGATTACCATCATCATATGGCTAATCAAGGCAGCGGGAATTGGGAGTCACTTTTGCCTGATGTCTTCAAAACATGGGAGGATCGTGCATTGGTTCCAAAAATCCATCTCTCCTCCCCTAAGGCGGCAAATACTTTTCGATCACATGCGGACTTTGTGGATTTGGAGTTTGCCCGGCCTCTTCTGCTGAGGCTTAAAGAGCTGAAGCAGGATATGGATATTATGATTGAAGCAAAAGCAAAGGATCAGGCCCTTTTAAAACTCGTCGAAGATGTCAGCAGTATTCGCGGCTTTAAAAGAATAAGAGGTGCAGCAATCGAAGTGAAATAGCTTCTGACAGAGGTGCAGCATGAATCTACTAAAAGTAAATGGAAGCATCCAATGGTGCAGGCTTGCCGCGAACGTGCTAATACCTGTAGCAGGTGGAACGCTTGCCGGGATTTTCGCTACCAGAAATGCAAAAGAGATTTATAAGGACCTTGAACAACCGGCCTTCGCTCCTCCATCCTGGGTCTTTCCGACAGTTTGGACTGGCCTCTATACATTAATGGGAATTGCCAGTTACCGCATTTTATCTAAAAAGGATGCGGAGACGAAGAAGGCTTTGATTCCGTACAGTATCCAGCTAGGGCTGAATTTCCTCTGGTCATTTTTATTTTTCAAATGGGGACTTAGGGGAGCAGCATTTATCGAAATCGCCTTGTTATTTACGATGATTACGCTAACCACCTATCAATTTTACCGGAAGGATCATGCTGCTGGTTTAATGTTTGTGCCTTATTTGGGTTGGGTGGCCTTTGCACTCGGCCTGAACTACTCTATGTGGAAACTAAATTAATATTGACCCTGCCCGGGGATTCTTCCCGGGCATTTTTTAGAGTCTGCCAATCCAATAAATATATGGAAATCGATTCTATTTAATGATTTTGCGGCTTAACCAGTGCACTTTATTTTCTAACGATACCTTTTTGTATTCTATCAAGAGCTCGATACTGCCCCCAATTTCCCCACCTAAATGAGAGTTCTTCAGGGACACCCTTAATCTTAATCTTTATTTTTATTTTGGCAGGCTTATTTCTACTGTTGTTCCTTCACCCAGCTGGCTTTTAATGGTCATATCTCCGTCATGCTCTCGGACTATTTTTTGGCATATGGTTATCCCAAGCCCGGTACCTTTTTCTTTTAACGAGTAAAATGGCTCGCCAATATGCTTCATTCTTTCCGGGGGAATGCCGCTTCCATTATCAGCTATGGCCACCACTATGCTGCCGGCTGTTTCTGTAAATCCAATCCGAATTTCTCCCCCTTTCAACATTGCTTCTATCGAATTTTTAATAAGATTAATAAAAAGCTGTTTTAACTGATTTTTCACGCCTCGTACCTGAGACTTTGCCTCATTTCCCCAAAGAATCGTTACATTATTTAAATTAGCAAGCGGCGACATGGTAATTGCAACCGGTTTTAAAATATCATCAAATAAAGAAAGGATCTCTTTTCTTCCATCCTGTGGTTTTGAGAGAGTTAAAAATTCATTGGTAACAAGATTGATTCTTTCCAGCTCTTCAAAAACAATATCCAGATAAGCATGTTCCCTGGTATTTAAACGAGGCCTTAATAAGGTTAGGAATCCGTTTATGCTTGTAAGAGGATTCCGAATTTCATGAGCAACAGATGCAGCAAGCTGCCCAATGACAGCCAGCTTTTCCGCTTTGACCATCCTCAAGTTAAAATCCCGCTGTTCGGTGATATCGCTAAAGGTGGTAATCACACATTCAATGGGCTGATTTGGATCATCATCCCGGTACAATGGAATGGAGTCCATAAGAAGCCAGCGATACTGTCCTTTTTTCTGATTATAAACACCCAAGTTGGCCTTTCTCACTGGCCGTCCTGTAGAAAAAGCTATATAGTATGGGAAATCCATTGGTTTTACTCGCATACCGTTTTCATCTATCGCATCCCAATCCTTGGTATAAAGATGTGCTGTTTGTATGTGATCAAGAGGATAACCTAAGATTTCACAGGCATTCTGGTTTGAAAAAATAATTTTCCCCTTTTCATTTTGAACAATAATCCCTGTTGAAACGGCTTCGTAATAACGTTTTTGAATTTCTTCCGCCTTTTTCTTAAAGGTAACATCTCGCATCGATATAACAAAACCGTTGGACCGATCTTCTTCTTTCATACTATTCTTAACCAGTTCCAAATAAACTTTTCTTCCATTTTTCAGAAAGCAAGTCTTTTCAATTATTGTGTTATCCGGAAATTCACGAGTCTTAAAATCATCTTCACTGACGCAAATGCCGTTTATAACCTGGTGTAGTGTCCCGCCAATGAACGTATCATCCAGTTCCGAAATCATATGGATTGCCCGGTCATTGGCATACGTAATGATATTCTGATTATCAATCACGAGTATTCCATCAGCAGTAGAACTCAAGATGGCCTCATTTTCATTTAGCAGATTATTCAGCCTTGTTTCCTTGTTCTTCATTAAGGTGATATCACGGGTAACACCTACGATTTCATTAATCGATCCATCTGACAAAATAATCGGGGACAAAACCGTTTCGAAACAAGATATACCCTTACTGCTCCTTATGGCTAACTCCCATTGGTAAACCACTTTTTCTCCATTAAGTGCCTTTCTGAATGCCTTCTGCTGAATCCCTTTTTGCTCCTCAGTCAAATTAAGGTCATTAATCCTTTTTCCATAGAGATTACTCACAGGCACCTTATTGGTTTCGCACCATTTGCCAAAAACACCGGAAAAGATGCCGTCGGCGTTATAAGTAAAAACAAGGTCTTCCATGGAGCTCACAAGAGACCGGAACTTGGTTTCACTTCTTTGCAGCGATTCCTGGAATTCAACTTTATCCGTAATATCAATCCCCGTACCGACAATGTATTGGATATTTCCATCACTGCCCTGCACAAAACTAGTGGCCCATTTAATATACTTTTTGCCGCCATCTTTAAGAATCCAGCAGCTTTCAAACTGCTCTGATATTTGTGAAAGATTTTCTTCGGTAAATATCTTGCTAAAGAATTCTCTTTTATCCTTCTCTATTAAAACATCCCAGAAATATTTTCCTTTTATTTGTTCTAATGTATAACCCGTTTCCCCTTCGCAATAAGAGTTCCATCCAACCACCCTGCCTTCTGGACAAACAACAATCATATAAGCCTGAATCGCATTCATTAATGATAGGTTAAATGCTCCTTCCGGGAGAATTGGAACTTTCTTTTCCTGATGCATAGAAATCATGAAAATCCCTCTTTCTGTTCATACAACTTCCCACCTATTTAATTCTCCTTTTGAAATCCAAAACCTCGTAAATTCTTAAAAATATTTTTCAAAGTATTTTCCCATCAAAAAAAGGATTCCGATTGGAGGAATCCTTTTTGTCCATAAAATTTATAAATTTAGGCCACTTTGTTAACTGTCTAGCTTCAGCGCCCAGCGCCTAGTGTCCATCCCACTCCTCCCTACGATAAGTCAACATCGAATCGCTCAGCTCTTCGTGCTGTCCAGCTTTAGTGTCTAGGGACTCGAGGTCATAAGCCAATCCGTCGGAAGGTTAAAGAACAACCTTCTCGCCGGCTCGTCTTATGCTTGTCGCCCCTGGGCAAGACACTTCCGCATTTCTTTTTCCTTTATCACAGTCGAAGCGGAGGACTGCAGGACAAGGAAAACTTCGGCAGCTTTTGCATCGCACGAAGAAAAAGCTTTAGCTTTTTCGAGGAAGCAGGTCAGAAAGGCATTGCCACAGGATGTGGCGAATTTAGCCTTTCTTCAAGTCACTTACGGCGCTTAACGTGCGCTTCCGCTTTTCTATTTACATTTTTTCGGGTGCAGATACACCAATAAGTGAAAGGGCATTTTTTAGAGTAATCTGAACGGCTTTTATTAAGCCAAGGCGTGCCTTTGAACGCTCAGGATTTTCACTGTCCAATACCTTTTCCGCGTTGTAAAAGCTGTGGAAAACGGAAGCAAGCTCGAAAATATAGTTGGAAATTCGGTGCGGCATCCGTTTTAAAGCAGCTTCTCCCACTGCAATAGGAAATTCACCCAGCATTTTCAATACATCCATTTCTTTTTCAGCTTGAATCAGGCTGAAGTTAGCATTATGCTCTGCCACGATTCCCTGCTCTTCACCTTGGCGGAGGATGCTGGAAATCCGTGCATGAGCGTATTGAGCGTAATAAACCGGATTTTCATTGGATTGAGATACCGCTAAATCCAAATCAAAATCCATATGGGTATCGGAGCTTCTCATAGCGAAGAAGTAACGGACCGCATCGAGGCCGACCTCATCCACAAGATCCCGCATTGTGACGGCCTTACCGGTCCGCTTACTCATCTTCATTTTCTCGCCATCTTTATATAAATGGACCAGCTGAATAATTTCTACCTCAAGAGCATCCTTGTCATAGCCAAGGGCCTGGATAGCTGCTTTCATTCTAGGGATATAACCATGGTGGTCGGCACCCCAGATATTAATGAGCTTTTCAAAACCACGCTCCAGCTTATCCTTATGGTAGGCAATATCAGGTGTCAAATAGGTAAAGGATCCATCCTGCTTAATTAAAACCCTGTCCTTGTCATCTCCAAATGGAGTAGTACGAAGCCAGGTTGCCCCTTCTTCCTCGAATATATGGCCGTTATCCCGAAGCGCTTTTAGGGCCTCTTCAATTTTTCCATTGTGATATAAAGAAGTCTCGGAGAACCACACATCAAACGGCACTCGGAAATCCTCAAGGTCTTTCTTAAGCTTAGCCATTTCAATTTTCAATCCGTATTCACGGAAAAAGTCAAAGCGCTCTTTATCATCAACGTTGACATATTTATCGCCGAATTCATCAGCAATTTTTTTCCCGATACCAATTATATCTTCGCCATGGTAGCCGTCTTGAGGCATTTCCTTTTCAAGGCCAAGTGCCTGGAAATAACGGGCTTCAACAGATAATGCCAGGTTATTGATTTGATTTCCTGCATCATTAATATAATATTCACGGGAAACATCGTATCCTGCCTTTGCCAATACATTGGACAATGAGTCGCCTACTGCCGCCCCGCGGGCATGTCCGAGGTGAAGGTCGCCAGTTGGATTGGCTGATACAAACTCAACCTGAATTTTTTGATTGTTCCCGACGTTTGTTTCTCCATATTTTTCGCCAGCATCAAGAATGGCTGGGATCAAATCTGTCAGATAACTGTTATCCATGTGAAAATTAATAAAGCCTGGCCCTGCGATATCAATTTTTTCAATGGAAGCCTTTGAGAGGTCAATATTGGCCACCAATTCTTCTGCTATGGCTCTTGGTGCCTTTTTAGCAACACGGGCAAGCTGCATAGCCATGTTGGTTGAATAATCACCATGGGATTTCTCCTTTGGAGTTTCAAGGATAACATCCGGGATTTGTTCCTCTGCTGCAAGATTTGCTTTTAAAACGGCAGCTTTAATTTCTTGTTTCATTTTGTTCTGGACCTGCTCAACGATATTCACTGCTCTTCCTCCTCAAAAATAATTTCCAAATGATAAGTGCCTGCTCTCGAGCCCTGCACGGATAGGTCATAAAGAAGTTCTACACTTCCCTTGCGAAGGTCTTGGTTAAATGAGTGGTCAATTCTATTAGCCCTCGTCTCAATTTCTAATGTTCCGGCTGCAATCTCATAGCTGCCTTGCTGCTTTGTATGGAGACGAAATGGAAGCCGCATTTTTAATGGCCCGCTTCTTAAAATGAGTGCTTCGTTCCCGGCAACCTTGACGATGGTCTTAACCCTCTGGTCTTCCATTATTTCTTCATATTGAAGAAAATAGGCATTATTTTTTATAAAATATCGCCCGGAACCTTCCAGCTGGTATTCTTCTTTGCTATTGCCGCTATGTATAATCGTTTTAACCTGTACCTTTACAGGCATTTCTGAAGGGACAGACATGGCGCACTCCCTTTTCTAATTAACTTTATTGATTTTATATAAATGACTTTCTAAGTTTGCTTCAGGCGCTTGCTTTCCGCGGGCAGTCCGTGAGCCTTCACTTCAATCAAACCGTTTATAATGTAAATTATGAGCTATAAGGCAGCCCTCTTTTTAAAATTAATATTAAAAACGCTATTTCCCTATTATAACGTCTAGCTTTCAATAATTCAAAAAGTGCCCGGCTGGGGCCAGGCACCTTTGGTTCTTTTATTCAGCTAAAATTCTGAACTGATTTTGCTTTTCTTTGTCTAGCTCTTGTGCACTTCCGCTTTTCTTATTTAATCCAGCCCAGGATCATTTCTCTGATAAGCTTGCTTGCTGTGTTGGCTGTTTGTTCGGAATGATCGTAAACGGGAGCAACCTCTACTAGATCTGCGCCGATTACGTTAACATCCGATTTTGCGATTGCATGGATAGAGGCTAATAACTCTTTTGAAGTGATTCCTCCCGCATCAACGGTTCCTGTTCCTGGAGCATGGGCAGGATCCAGAACATCAATGTCGATTGTTACGTAGACAGGGCGTCCTGCCAGTGTCGGAAGGATTTCCTTTAATGGCTCAAGGACTTCAAATTTTGAAATATGCATGCCTGCTTCCTTAGCCCATTCAAATTCTTCCTTCATGCCTGAGCGGATTCCAAAAGAATAAACATTCTTTGGTCCGATAAGCTCCGCTACCTTGCGGATAGGGGTTGAATGGGAAAGCGGCTCGCCTTCATACTGTTCTCTTAGATCTGTATGTGCGTCCATATGGATAACAGCTAGATCAGGGTGCTTTTTATAGACAGCTTTCATTACAGGCCATGATACTAGATGCTCTCCGCCCATTCCCAAGGGGAATTTCCCTGCTTCCAGTACCTTGCCGACAAAGTCCTCGATCATATCAATGCTTCTCTGCGGATTGCCAAAAGGAAGCGGAATATCTCCTGCATCGTAAAATTTAACATCTTCTAATTCACGATCAAGATAGACACTATATTCTTCTAGCCCGATCGATACTTCACGGATACGGTTAGGGCCGAAACGAGAACCAGGCCTGTAGCTTACCGTCCAGTCCATTGGCATACCATACAATACTGCCTGGCTTTCCTCGAAGTTTGGATGGCTTTTTATAAAAACCTTGCCGGAATATGCTTCATCAAAACGCATTTTAAATCCCTCGCTCATATGTATTTGTCAGAGCCGCTCCTTTTACGGGGCGGCTCTAGTATTTTTCTTATTTTAAAAGATCGCCAACAAACTTAGGCAGAACAAATGCAGCTTTGTGCAATTCTTTTGTGTAGTATTTTGTTTCAATTTCATGGAAGCGGTCTTCGCTTACTTCAAGAGGATCGTACTTTTTGCTTCCCAAAGTAAATGCCCACATTCCGCTTGGGTATGTTGGGATATTAGCAGTGTAAAGGCGAGTAATCGGGAAAATTTCTTTTACGTCTCTTTGAACGTTGCGGATAAGGTCAGCCTTAAACCATGGATTATCAGACTGGGCAACGAAAATGCCATCTTCTTTTAGAGCTTTAGAAATTCCAGCATAAAAACCTTTTGTAAACAGATTAACAGCTGGTCCTACTGGCTCTGTAGAGTCAACCATAATAACATCGTATTCGTTTTCGCTTTTTGCAATATGCATGAAGCCATCGTCAACGCGAACATCTACACGTGGATCATCCAATTTCCCTGCAATCTCAGGAAGGAATTTCTTAGAATACTCGATTACCTTTCCATCAATATCCACAAGAGTGGCTTTTTTAACGCTTGGGTGCTTAAGAACTTCGCGAATAACACCGCCGTCCCCGCCGCCAACAACAAGGATATTTTCAGGATTTGGATGAGTGAACAAAGGAATATGTGCAACCATTTCATGATATACAAATTCATCCTTAACAGATGTCATAACCATGTCATCTAAAAGAAGCATGTTGCCCCATTCTTCAGTCTCAATCATGTCAAGCTTTTGAAATTCTGTCTGCTCTGTATGTAATGTCTTATTCACTTTCATTGTGATGCCGAAGTTCTCTGTTTGTTTCTCAGTAAACCAAATACCCATTTTAATCATCCCTTCAGGTTTATATTAAAATTTTGCTTTAATTTTCTTCTTAAGTAGGCGCCCAGCAAAGGCATGCTTTCTTTTTTATACTTCCCCAACTCTTTAAATGCAAACATGAAAAAGTATAGAGGAATCTAGCAAAAAAGTAAAGAAAACTCGGAGATTTCGTTTCTCCTGAAAGTCTATTATCGTATCTCACTTTTTTAAACAAAAAGATTCTTTTTTCATAGAAGGGATGTTTAAAATCTTCCCTTTTTTTTCATACTGTTAAGAAAAGGTTTTGAGCAGGAGAGCGGGTTGGCCAAATATGAAATGCAGTGAGGTGAGCGGAATATGGAACTTATGACAGACCAGAATTTTCGAAAAACTATTAAGTATCTTCGTGCTTTCATCATTATCAGTTTGATAGGCTTCTCAGTACTGCTCGTCCTTTTAATGGGCATTCTGGGCTACGCAAAAATGCTCGGTGCACCCCCTCTTGCTGTACCTCAGTCCACACTTTACTTTGCAGACGACGGGACATTAATCGGCGAGAGTAATAACGGCCAAAAACGTTATTGGGTTTCCCTTAAGGATGTTTCTCCCTATTTAATAGATGCTACCATTTCTGTTGAGGATAAAAATTTTTTCCATCACCATGGTTTTGATTATAAAAGGATTGCCGGCGCTGCTGTTGCAGACGTAGCCGCCTTCTCAAAGGTTCAGGGTGCGAGTACTATTACCCAGCAATACGCCAGAAATCTTTTTCTTGAGCATGATAAAACCTGGTCCAGAAAACTTCTTGAAGCGTTTTATACGATCCGCCTTGAGATGAGCTATTCTAAAAAAGAAATACTCGAGGGATATATTAACACTATTTATTACGGGCATAACGTTTATGGAATTGAAGCTGCAAGCAAATATTATTTTGGCAAAAATGCTTCCCAATTATCCCTTTCTGAGGCCTCCATGCTTGCTGGTATACCAAAAGGCCCAGGTATCTATTCACCATTACTATCACCTAAAAATGCTAAAGAACGGCAAATAGTTGTTCTGAAATCTATGGAGCAAAATCACTATATTAAAAAAAGTGACATTAAAGCAGCTTCTTCACAATCAGTTATGTTAAACGGTAAAAGGCCGCAGCAGCTTGTAAGGACAGCTCCTTATTTTCAGGATGCGGTTAAAAATGAACTAAGAAAAGAACTCCATCTGGATGAACGGACCATTGCTCTTGGCGGACTAAAGGTTTACACAACTCTTAATATGGATGAGCAGCAGGCAGCTGAAAACCAATTTAAATCTTATATTGCAAGCAATTCAGAAATACAGGCCAGCCTCATTGCCATGAATCCGAAAAATGGCGATGTCAAGGCTCTTATTGGCGGACGGGATTATGAAAAAAGCCCATTCAACCGGGCAATACAGGCCATTCGGCAGCCTGGCTCTACAATAAAGCCAATTTTGTACTATTCGGCTTTGGAGCAGGGATTTACTCCCTCTACAACGATGAGAAGTGCATTTACCACTTTCCGTTTCGAAAGCGGGCAGGGAAATTACACCCCGCATAATTTCAATAATAAGTATGCCGATGGTGATATTACAATGGCACAGGCCCTCGCACTGTCAGATAATATTTACGCAGTTAAAACGCATCTGTTTTTGGGCGAGCAAACCTTAATCAACACCGCAAAGAAATTTGGCATCAGTTCTAAAATGTCCAAAGTGCCCTCTCTTGCACTTGGAACCTCAGGCGTACGTGTAATCGAGATGGCCAATGCATACAGTATGCTTGCAAATGGAGGAAAAAAGGTAAAGCCTTCTTTTATAACAAGAGTTGAGGACTATAACGGAAATGTTATTTACGAAAGGCCTCATGAAAGTCTGCAAATTTTAAATCCTGCCACCGCCTTTGTTATGACACAAATGCTGACAGGGATTTTTGATAAAAAGCTGAACGGCTATGCAAGTGTTACCGGGAGTACCATTAGCAATGTTCTTACACGACCGTATGCTGGAAAGTCGGGCTCAACTGAAACTGACAGCTGGATGATAGGTTATTCCCCTCAGCTCGTTACAGCCGTTTGGGCGGGCTACGATAAGGGGAAACCAATTGAACTTACAGCTGAAAAAACCTATGCAAAAAAAATCTGGGCACATTTTATGGAGGATGCCTTAGCAGATAAGCCGGTTAAGAAATTTAAAGCACCTAAAGAGGGTGTAGTTGGGGTCTATATTGATCCGACAAATGGAAAACTCGCATCAAAGGATTGCCCTGTTAAACGCAAGACATACTTTTTGACAGGTACCGCTCCTACTGAATACTGCACTGACCATCTGGACCGTTCACAATCAAAGGTAAAGAAAGCAAAGGATACAAAAGCTCCATGGTATAAACGGATTTTCCAATGGAATGATTAAAATTGATGGGCTAGATAAGAAAGAAAAAGCTAGCAGAAGTTTAAAAGAGGTTGACTCAATAAAAGTGAGTTACCCCTTTTTCTGTATTCAAAGCAAAAAACCCCGGCATTTCTGCCGGGGTTTTTTGTGTCCTAGTTTTACGTGTGTCCACGCTGTAAACTAGTTTACTTTTTTTATGGAAAATCGGCAAGTGCTAAACACACCAATTTCGCAAATTATTTGGAAAATCGACAAATTTTCAAATCTTATTCAGCAGCTAGACCTTGTTTCAGCTCATCAGAAGAGTTTTCCCATAAAATCTCATTATGCTGACGAAGAAAATCTGCTAGAGTTTTCTTTGATTTATCATCCATGTGATCAACGATAATATGGCGCTTAATTGACTTATCCATGCGGTTTACATGCTCTGGCAGCGATTTATACCCGCGGCGGATTTCCCTGTCCACAGTCATCTCACAGGCTGTAACTCCGGCATAATAAGGCCCTTCTTCATTTCGGTCAATGGTAACCCACACAAGCCAATACGGTTTTCCATTTGGAACCTCGTCTTTTGAGGGAAGAAATTTAATTCCTTTTTCAACAACACTTCGGGCATGCATGGCCCCCACATCAATAGCCGCTTCACCAGCTTCAACATCAAGGATAACTGGTGATACATTATCGAGGCTGAGCGCCCCTTTTCCAAAACCTTTATGCTTATCAAGAGGATCATTTTTTATAATATTAAATGCAAGCTTTTTCTTATTCTCTTCCATATCTTGAATACCTCCTAAAACCCATAAATTTATCGAAAGCTCTATAAAAGCAGCTGATAGAAAAAGTCATTAAGCCCATTCATTAAAATAGGCAGCAGAACGCCGAAGATTGGCTGGATCGTATATTGGTCCAGCGGTGTAACAACAAGAATTAAAAAAATTAATGCCCCGTATGATTCCAGCTGTGTCATCTTTGCACGCCAATCGCTTGGCACAAGGTCTTCCACTATTCTGTACCCATCAAGCGGGGGAAATGGCAGCAAATTAAAAATAAATAAAACCACGTTTAACTGAATAAACAGATCAAGAAATTCCTTTACAAATGATGGCAAGCTGCTCGCCGCTCCTGCTCGCATAAGGCCATACCAGATAATAAACGCGATACAGACCATGATAAGATTACTAGCCGGCCCTGCAGCACTGACCAGGATTCCCGCAAGCCTTGGCTTTTTAAAAAAGAATCGGTTCACCGGTACAGGCCTTGCCCAGCCAAAACCTGCAATAAAGATAAGCAGGGTCCCAAAGGGATCAAGATGGCTGGCTGGATTTAATGTTAGTCTGCCCTGCTTTTTCGCAGTAGGATCCCCAAATTTATAGGCAACAAAGGCATGTGAAAACTCATGTACCGTAAAAGCTATAACCAGGGTTAGTGCCACATATGGAATCTCATGAAGTGAATAAGGAAGATGATCCAATAAACTGCCCAACTCAAAACCTCCCTTTCCTTCTCCGTTTTCATTATTACGCTGAAGCATCGGCATATATCCGTCTCAGCTTTATGTATTATATTGATTATAGCTTAATTAAGTATAATTAATTTCTAATCAAAATGAAAATCCTAAATTCCGCAGCTTCTGTCCTTGCACTTTTGGCCTTGTTATGAAAAACTACAGACAGATACCTTAAAGGAGGAGATTGCATGCCATACGTAACTGTTAAAATGCTGGAAGGCCGTACTGAAGAACAAAAGAAAGCCCTGGTGGAGAAGGTAACTGAGGCTGTTGTGGAAACAACCGGTGCAACTCAGGACAAAGTAGTAGTTTTTATTGAAGAAATGAGCAAAAATCATTATGCCGTGGCAGGAAAAAGGTTAAGTGATCAGTAGAAAAGCCGAAACAAGAATCAATGTTGGCTTATCGCAGGCAGCAGCGGGATGGAGATTAATCCTTTATGTTAACACAAAAGCTAAGTCCCTTATTGGAGCTTAGCTTTTTCTTTTAAGCAATTTATATAGTTATACGCTTCTTCTATTTCAGCTTCAGTATAGCGCTGGCTGCTTTTTAGAGTAAATACTTTATCCATTACTTCTTCTTTTGAAAGATTATCAAAATATAAAACCGTTGATACTAGTTCTAAAAATCTGGCATTTTGCGAATTCATGTCTGTCAGGCAGTCTTCCAGAAATGGCATTTCAATGGTATTTAAACTTAAAAACTCTTTCCCCGAGTCTGTCAGTGTATAGCGATATTGAAAATACCCGCCCTTTTTCTCCCGAACCTCAGCCACAAAGCCCATATTGCAAAGCTCTTCCATCCGCAGTGTTAATTCCTCAGAATATGGTCCGTAAAAGTGAAACTGAAATCTTTCTTGAAAAGGAAACGAAATTTTCTTGGCTATATAAATCATTTTCTGCAGCTTCTTTCGGCCGATAATTTCACCCGAAACCATTACAGCATGCATTACCCTTGCATGGTCTTTTAACAAAATGGTCAACTCCTACTTCAATTAATTCCCTATATATCCAACAGTGAACAAATCTGTTTCTTTATATTTTTTTTAGAAGAATCGTCCTTAAGCAAATCAACAGGAAAATACAGCTTATGATCCGTCCTTCTCTTCCCTGAGATGGCATCAACCACTTCCGATTCCCTTGAAAGCTCACGTAATTCGCCATTTTTCATAAGCAGATGGATTGGAAGCCGTTCCCCTTCTTCTCCAGGCCTGTAAAAGTCATATGGCAGATCAGAGGATGAATCAACGACAAGATAGTATTCCGGGTCAATTCCTGCCTTTATGAACAATGTGTTTAGTTCGGCAAGTTTTTTGTATTCCTTTGCAGGATCGAACTCTGTAAATTTAAATAAATTACGGTTAACAAACCTGCTGCAAAGGTCACTTAAAATCTCATCCTCTTCTTCCTGCCACATCTGAAAGTAGTAGAGAATAATGGATTCATCTAATTTTAAATAGTCTTCAAGTGTTACCTTGTCATTAAAGAAGGAATAAAAATGCTGAGGCTGGTGTTTAAAGCTGTAGTTTTGCTTATAGAGGTACTTAGCCCGATGCAGTATTTTTGAAAGTATTACCTCAGCGCCACGGGAAACCGGATGAAAATAAACCTGCCAATACATCTGATACCGGCTCATAATATAATCTTCCACGGCATGCATTCCGCTTTTTTTGATGACTACCTGATCCTTTTGCGGACGCATGACCCGCAAAATGCGTTCCATATCAAAGTGTCCATAGCTGACACCTGTAAAATAGGCATCACGCTGTAAATAATCCATTCTGTCTGCATCAATCTGGCTGGAAATCAAACTAATCACCAGCTTATTATCCGATGTCTTGGCAATAACCTCAGCAACCCTTTTAGGGAAACTTTTATGGATCCTGGTTAAGACCTTGTTTACTTCTGTCTCCCCCATGATAATCGCCTGGGTAAAGTCCTCATGGTCTAGGTCGAATACCTTTTCAAATGAATGGGAAAACGGGCCATGTCCCAGATCATGCAGAAGGGCTGCACACAGGGTTAATAACCGCTCTTCCTCTTTCCACTCGGGACGTCCTGCAAACACATCATCCACTATTCGCCGTACAATCTCGTAAACTCCAAGAGAATGATTAAAACGGCTGTGTTCCGCTCCATGAAATGTCAAAAACGTTGTTCCAAGCTGCCTGATTCTTCTAAGGCGCTGAAATTCCTTTGTGCCGATTAAATCCCAAATCACTCGATCCTTTACATGTATGTACCGATGAACAGGGTCTTTAAATACCTTCTCTTCCTCAAGCTTTTCAGCCGAATATGCCATTGGATTCCCTCTTCCTAAATAGCTTATTTCTATTATATCCCCATTTTAATGTCAAATCACTCTAATTTCTGCAAATTTCCACAGGGGATTTCGACCATTTTCGACATTCAGGGGGAAACTAGGGCTAAAAAATAAAAAATCACCAAAGAATAATATCTAAGGCGATTTTATTTGTTTATTTTTTTATCGATTTTTTCCATTAATTCCTCTTCTGTAAGAGCCGCTAATGGACGATTATTTACAAATGCAAAAGTTTTTTTCCGGCCTGGTCCGCAGTAAGATTGGCAGCCAATCTCAACTTTCGCATCAGGATCCATCTCTTTTAAGCGAGGGATTAATGTCTTTAGGTTTACGGCCTGACAATCATCGCAAACACGAAATTCATTCGACATTCCTTTCCCATCCTTTCTGGTATTATCTATTTGAATCAGTTTTTATACCTATATTATAACCACTATAAAATTTTAAAATCCTTTATCCGTGTTGTATTTTACAGTTTCCCTATCTTGAATGCAAGCTGAAAACTTTAACAGCACTTTAGTAGATAGCAAACTTTTAATGTTAAATTTTTCTGCTATTTTGGTATAAAGCTCCCAAAAACTGTCCATCCTTTAACTAGAAGGTTACATTCGCCAGATACAAAACTGACGATATTAAACAGTATATAATTAAGGGAGATGAAAGTTTATGAAAATACGCCAGGACGCATGGACAGACGAAGATGATTTACTTTTAGCAGAAACAGTATTAAGACATGTACGTGAAGGAAGCACCCAGCTTAATGCATTTGAAGAGGTAGGAGATAAGCTCAATCGAACGTCTGCAGCATGCGGATTCCGCTGGAATGCCGTAGTCCGGCACCGTTATGAAAAGGCACTGCAGCTAGCAAAAAAGCAGCGTAAGCAAAGACAAAGAATTCTAGGAAAAGAACAAGGCGGCAAAAAGAAATTGCTTTACACTCCCCCTCTTAATGTGGCAGAAACAGTAATTGAGCACGTTCCACAGGTTCATGATGAAGGAGAAGAAGAAGAACTGGATGCTGTCTTCCCAATGGAAATGTCTTTAGAGGCTGCAGAAGAGATGCTTACCCCTAAAGAAATTCCTGTAGCTAAAGCGATTTCGGTTCCTTCTTATACAAGCGTTTCGCCAAAAGAAATGACTATGGAAACGGTTATTACTTTTCTGCAAAACTACACCTATTCAAGCTATCAAAACGATGCATTAAAAATTGAGAATGAAAGATTAAAACGTGAAAACAATGAACTTAGAAAGCAATCCGAAGAACTATCCAGCAAGGTTCAGGAGCTTGAACAAAATACAGTTACAATGCAGGAAGACTATGAGACACTGATGAAAATCATGAATCGCGCGCGAAAACTAGTATTATTTGAAGAAGAAGAACGTCCTGCAACTAAGTTTAAAATGGACCGTAACGGGAACCTGGAAAAAGTAGCAGAGTAGGGAAAAGCGTAAACGTAATTTTTGCGAAGCAACTACTTGTTGGACATCGCGATTACTTCTACTTTACGGATCTTACGAGCGGATTTCCATAGTTTACGCGCCGATTTAATCGGCAACTTGCAGCTTTGCGACGAGCTGAACAGCAGCTGCACCGACTAAGTAATATTACATGAGCACAACAGAGATACTCGTTCGTGGAAAAGCGTTTCGACGTTGGCTTAGTGGATGCAAGATACCCTAAGCTAAAGACTCGCTGGGCGTTGAAGCTGAATTTTCTAAAATTCAAGAGTGGTATATTTGTTATAGAAATAATACTTAAAGAAAAAGATTTTTAGAGAGGAAACCGAAGCAGCAGCATTCTCGATTAAGAAGCCGTGAATCGAATTCGATTCATGGCTTTTTTCATTCATTTTCTGTTTCTGCCTGAACATTATGCGCTGGTCCTAGGGTGCTCATCCCCCGGCCACTTTTTCATTCCGTTCAACGATTCGCTGGTAATACCCCGGATAAAGCTCAAGTTCATAAGGGTTTAATTGGCCATTGAACAAAAAATCACTATTCTTTTGAAGTTGCTGTAAAAGGCGAAGCATTACATCGCTTACCGTTATTTCCACAGACAGCAATTCCGAAAGGGAAGCCATTACTGCCGGAGTAATTTCAGGATAGGAAAACTTTGTCTCCAAGTTCCTCCTGGAGATATCATAAAAGTGCCGGATCATTTCTGCCCTGGCGCTTCCGCCCCCATTTACACAGAGATAGATTTGAACAGCAACCCCTCTGCGAAGTCTCCTTTGGGAAATTCCTGCAAACTTTTTGTCCCCAATACTTAAATCATAGCTGCCAGGACAATAGGATCCCCTAATTTCTTTTGCTTCTATTGTTTTATTAAAATCAGAAAACATCTGTTGGATTAATAGCCACATTGCATCATAGCCACGGTTAATATCTATTCCTTTTTCGGACTCTGGAAAAATCAGCGAAATGTTTAGGACTCCCTCATCCAATACTACTGCCAGTCCGCCTGAATTCCGGACTATAGCCTGGTAACCTTGGTCCTTCAGAAAATCTATACCCTCTTGAAGAAACGGCAGATTTGTATCCTGAATCCCCAAAACAACTGTGTTGTGGTGAACCCAAGTTCTTGCAGTGGCAGGTGCGTTTCCTGAGCCAACAGAGGCACATAAGGTATCATCCAGCCCAAAGGACTGCAGCGCGCTAAAAAGAACCCCTGCAGCAGACTGGTCAATGATCCGCCATTGTGGCTGGACTAACAAATTCAGCCCCTCATTCATTTTTCTTGCTCCTTTTTTCACAATATCATTGGTCTATTATAGCATATCCCAAAGCTGCATTTTAACTGCCGCCGTCCGTGGCTCCAGCTCAGAGGCATTGGAAAAGCTCGTTATTTGCCCACTCCTTTAGGCTGATGCTCTCGTTTTTCTTATCACGCTCAAAACAGCAGGTTCTCGAAAAAGCTAATGAGTTCAGAATTATGGATATAAATTTTAATTAGAAAAAAGAGCTTCCATAAAGGAAACTCTTCTTAGAAATAGCGGCGTATTATTGCTGTAAAGCCTGCGCAGCAGTGATCAATGATAGCTTGTATACATCTTCTTCATTGCAGCCGCGTGAAAGGTCGTTTACTGGGCGGTTCAAACCTTGTAAAATCGGGCCAACCGCTTCAAAGTTACCAAGTCGCTGGGCAATTTTGTAGCCAATGTTGCCAGCCTCTAGGCTTGGGAAAACAAAAACATTGGCATTTCCTTGAAGGACAGAATTAGGAGCTTTTTTCTCAGCAACGGAAGGAACAAATGCTGCGTCAAACTGGAATTCACCATCAAGGATTAATAATGGATCCAGGCGCTGGGCTTCGCTAACTGCTTCTGCCACTTTTGCAGTTTCAGGTGATTTAGCAGAACCCTTAGTTGAGAAGCTTAGCATGGCCACTCTTGGCTCAATATCAAACATTTGGGCAGTTTTTGCACTTTCAATCGCAATTTCAGCAAGGTCCTGGCTGTCAGGAGCAATGTTGATTGCACAGTCTGCAAACACATACTTTTCTTCTTCACGAACCATAATAAACACGCCGGAAGTTTTATTAATTCCCTCTTTTGTTTTGATAATCTGCAGGGCAGGGCGTACAGTATCAGCAGTTGAATGAGCAGCACCGCTGACAAGGCCATCTGCTTTGTTTAAATAAACAAGCATATTGCCAAAATAGTTGCCATCTAGTAAAATGCGTCTTGCATCCTCTTCGGTTGCTTTTCCTTTTCTGCGCTCCACAAAAGAAGCAACCAGTTCATCCATCATAGCAAAATTTGCCGGGTCATAAATCTCGGCTGCATCAAGAGAAACACCAAGATTATCTGCTTTCGTCTGAATCTCTTCAATATTACCAATTAAAATAGGAGTCAGGATCCTTTCTGCTGCCAGACGGCCTGCTGCTTTTAAAATCCGCTCATCAATACCCTCCGGAAAAACAATTTTTAAATTGTTTCCGGTGATCCTATGCTTTAATCCTTCAAATAAATCGCTCACTGCTTTTCCTCCTTCATTATCTACACTTTTAGCATACTTTACCTTTTTCAAAATACAAGAAGACAGCGTTTTCAACTGTGAATATTTTTGTATTCTAAACATTCTGTATAAAATTCGATCTTTCACGCTCTTTATCTTTTTTCAAAATAACCTCTTTCATACTATTTTAAACGGAAATTCTTCCAGGAAAAGCGTTTTATTCATATATGTGTGGGAGAAACTATGATATAGTAATCAATGTAAAATGGCAGAATTTAATAGGAGTGATTTAGATGAGTGAAGCAGCCCAAACACTGGACGGCTGGTACTGTCTGCATGATTTCCGAACTGTAGACTGGACTACTTGGAAGATGCTTTCAAGCGATGAGCGCCAGGCCGCTATACACGAGTACCTTGGCCTTGTTGAAAAGTGGAATGCGGTACAGGACAGAAAAGAAGGCAGCCATGCTTTATATACTATCGTAGGACAAAAAGCAGATTTCATGATGATGATCCTTCGCCCTACTATGGAAGAATTAAATGAAATTGAAACAGAATTTAATAAAACAAAATTTGCCGAATTTACTATACCGGCTCATTCCTATGTATCTGTAGTAGAGCTTAGCAACTATCTCCCTGCAGGTGAGGACCCTTACCAGAATCCTCAAATTTTGACACGTCTTTATCCGACTCTTCCAAAATCAAAGCATGTTTGCTTCTATCCAATGGACAAACGCCGCCAGGGCAATGATAACTGGTACATGCTTCCTATGGAAGACCGTCGCGCTATGATGCGCAGCCACGGAATGATTGGCCGCAAATATGCAGGCATTGTAAAACAAATCATTACCGGCTCTGTTGGCTTTGATGATTATGAATGGGGAGTTACTCTCTTCGCAGATGAAGTTCTTCAGTTCAAAAAATTAGTTTATGAAATGCGTTTTGATGAAGTGAGCGCCCGTTATGGTGAATTCGGTGCTTTCTTTGTAGGAAATCTTCTTGCAGAGGAACGTATTCCAAACTTCCTTCACGTATAATAGACAGACTCCCGGATATATCCGGGAGTTTTTTCTTTTTAAAAAGCCCACTTATTAATGCTGATTGTCATATTTCCCTCCTCCCCTTCATATTATTGAAACAGTGAGTCTTATGCAAAATTGCTTGCTTTTGTTATTTTTCCATCGCTTCAAATAAGAAAACACCGAAAGAGCGAGGTGAAAAATAAAAAGCCTTTCTTGTAACACCAATATCAATTGCTTGAAAAGCTCAAGCGAATTTATAGGAGGGGGAAAAATGAATCCATATTACAATCCACAAACCCAGGGGCAGACTTATCAGCCCTACACTGGGGCCGGACAACAGGCTGCGTATGGCGGCCAAGGCCAGGCGGCAGGGAGTATGCCAATGATGCCTCAAGGAGGCAGCATGGCTGGAATGGGCGGCATGGCTGGAATGGGCGGCATGAATGGGATGGTAGCCAACGTTAAAAGTCCTATGCCCACCGGACAGCAGGTTCCCGGAATGCTTCCGATTGAGCAGTCCTACATCGAAAATATACTGAGGCTTAACAAAGGAAAGCTTGTTACTGTTTATACTACCTTTGAAAACAACAAGGAATGGAATGCTAAAATTTTCAAAGGAATTATCGAAGCTGCAGGGCGTGATCATTTAATTTTAAGTGACCCTCAAACCGGACAGCGTTACCTCATTCCAATGGTTCATCTGGATTATGTCACTTTCGATGAAGAAGTGGAGTACGAATATCCATTTGGCGGCGGACCTTCTCTAGGAACATATCCGCCAAGATGAATTCCTTTACCAACACAAAAAAAGGAGCAAAATTTGCTCCTTTTTTGTTTTTATAAATTTTTTACTGCACCTACAATCATTAGAATCCATGCTGCTAAGAATGCCACTCCCCCAAGAGGAGTTATAGCACCAAGAATACCAACCTTTGTCAGGCTCAAAGCATACAGGCTTCCGCTAAAAAGGATGATTCCAATAAGCATCAGCCACCCAGACCAGGAAAATAACGCGCTGGAAGGAATTCTTCCGAGAAGGATTGCCACGATCATAAGGCCAGTGGCATGAAACATTTGATAGGTAACTCCTGTTTTCCAGATATCTAGGTACTTCGGCTCCAGCTTATCAGCAAGGCCATGTGCACCAAATGCGCCTAAGGCAACCGCTAAAAAGGCATTGATCGCTCCAATAATAATAAATAATTTCATTTTTTTCCCTTCTTCCATGCTTTTTTTCTAATTAAAAGTCAAATAATGAATCTCCGTTGGCATCGCCTTCATCCAATTTTTTCGGCTGATTAATTTGGACAGGCTGAGAGAATGCGGGCTGTATTTGTAGTATAGGCTGCGGAGCTGGAACTGAGTACTCGCCCTGGCTGCTTCCCTTTTCCTGCTCGAGCAGCAGCTCGCACAATATTTTAATAGAGTAAATTTTTTCGCGTACAGCACTTTCGTTCGAGCTTTTTCTCGCTTCCCGCAGTTCTTCCTCCATTTTTGTCAAAAGCTTTTGAAAAGATATATTCAAATGAATTCCCTCCATCAGGACTTACTCTTTACTGATTATAATATGATAATGATAGAAAAACAAAAGCTATCCTCTTCTTAGGATAGCTTGCTGCTTTCGACAGGTTTCACGTGGAACATGTCAATTCCTGGCTAAATCAAATTTTTTCACAAAAGTTCTGATCGCACAACGGACAGGAAAATGAAGGCTTCGTCAGTTATATTATCAACCGAATAAAGGGCATAGCTTTTGAGCATGAATCCAGACTAAGGCATCAACCAAATGGTATGGTGAACCCATTTTCTCTCGAACTTACAGACTTGGAATCGACCAATCGATAGGCTCCTGCCCCAGATGTTGTAAAAAGTCATTTGTTTTTGAAAAAGGTTTGCTACCAAAAAAGCCGCGTCTCGCCGACAATGGGCTTGGATGAGGTGACTTTATGACCGAATGTTTATTTGTATCGATAATGGATAGCTTGCTTTGAGCAGGCTTTCCCCAGAGGATAAATACTACAGGCGCTTCCCGCTCATTTAACAAAGAAATTACTCTGTCAGTAAAGGTTTCCCACCCTTTTCCCCGATGAGAATTCGCTTCCCCGGCACGGACTGTAAGGACCGTATTTAGAAGCATCACGCCTTGTTCTGCCCAGCTGACCAAATAGCCATGGTCAGGGATGTGTGATCCTGTATCATTCCTTAATTCCTTATAGATATTTTTTAAAGAAGGAGGAATATCAACCTCTGGTTTTACCGAAAAGCTTAACCCGTGTGCCTGATTAGGCCCGTGATATGGATCCTGGCCCAATATAACGGCTTTAACATCTGAAAAATCAGTAAACATTAGGGCATTAAAAATATCATCCCTGCCCGGATACACGGTACGATTTTCGTATTCCTCTTCAACAAAGTCCATTAAACGCTTAAAATATTCTTTTTCAAATTCCTCTGCCAGAAGGTCACCCCATTGATTTCCTATTTGTTCTTTCATTGCACCCTCTCCTTTCTATTTTTCTATTCCCCGTTTCAACTAGATTACATCAAATAATAAGCTATATATTTTAAATCATAATGTTTATTCAGCCCTAGAAAGGTTATATAAAAAGTGTCCGAAGGGAAGCTAACGCTTTAACTTCCGTATACTTATCTACCAATCTAAAGGAGGAATTTATTATGCCAAAAGTAGAAGTAGTAGAAAATGGAGTACACGCACTTGAGAAGATTCAATCACTGCAGGCTGCAGGCTACCAGAAGGACGATATCCATCTGTTTGCCCACTACGAAAAACGTGAAGAGGATTTGACTAAAGAACTGCAAACAGCTGAAATGGGCATCGGTGATCAGGGATTAATGAATTCTATTGGAAATATGTTTAAAAAGCGCGGTGACGAGCTTCGTTCCCAATTTGAGGCCCTTGGCTTAAGTCAGCAGGAAGCTGATACTTACGAAAAAGAGCTAGATAACGGCCGCCTTGTACTAGTTGCAGCCAAGGAATAGAAAAGAGCAATCCAGCTCAACACTGGACAGTTATCCAAATTTAAAGCAATAAACCCGTACCCAATGAAGGTACGGGTTTTTTACTGATCGGTAAGCAAATAAAGTACTACCTTTTAAATTGTCTGCTCCAGGGCCTCCGCTTTTCTTAGCCCATGATTCGCTGATAGACAGACTTTGCATGGATCAAATCTTTAGTGCCATGGACTAGTGCTCGGCCATCTTTAAAAATAACCATGCGCTCTCCGCTATCTGCCAGATCAACTGATATCAAATAAGGGTTTCCTTTCACCTCGTAACCGAGTGAAGAAAGCTGGCCAGCCAGCTCCTTTAATGGAATCTCTCCTTGAACTGATGGCCTGATTTGAACGGTATCCCTGCCGCATAATACAGTAGTCTTCATCATATTTTCAGCCTCAAGATAAGGATACGTCCGGTTTTCCCCACATGATAGACAGCCCTCATATTTAGCCCGGCTCATTTTTATACTTGAGTATTCATTTCTCCATAAATCAAAGCTGACAAAGGCTGTCCGGACAGCCTCCCAGTCTTCCGCCAATATTTTCAAAGACTCAGCAGTTTGATGGGCAATCACCATCTGGACAGCTGGCCCTATTATTCCACCGGTATCACAGGTTAATCCCTGCAGAGGAATTGATCTCAATAAGCAGTTAAGGCATGGCGTTTTGCCTGGGATAATCGTAAAACTCATACCGTAACTGCCCACACAAGCCCCGTAAATCCAAGGAACGTTATATTTTTGCGAGACGTCATTCATTGCCATTCTTGTTTCAAAATTATCGGTGGCATCCACAATCAGATCAACACCCTGGATTAGCTCCTCCAGAAATTCAGGGGTTGCATCTCCAATGATGGCTGCTACTTCAACATCCGAGTTAATCGCCTTTAACCGCTTTTCCGCCGCTGCTGCCTTTGGAAGTTTCTCAGCTACATCCTCTTCCGTGTAAAGCTGCTGACGCTGAAGATTGCTGGCTTCAACATAGTCTCTGTCGATGATCGTTATTTTTCCCGTTCCGGCTCTGGCAAGAACTTCAGCATTTCCAGATCCAAGTGCCCCGGCACCAATAATCAGCACATGCTTCGATCTGATTTTTTCCTGCCCTTCTTTACCGATGCCCGGAAAAAGAATCTGTCTGGAATAGCGGTTATCCATCAAGCTGTTCCGCCTCCTTTACCGTTTCATCCCCCACTGACGGGAGGAATGAAGGCGATCACATCGCCATCCTGGATAATCTCTTCGTTTCCAGCAAACTCTTCATTGATTGCTGTCATGACCGTTTCTATATTTTGAAGGCTGTACTTTTCCGCTACCTCAGCCTTTAATTGGGCAACAGTTTTTCCTGCAGCTTCCATATTAATAAATTCTCCTGCTGCATCCCTTAGATGAGCAAAAAACATAATTTTATTCATTCAGATCCTTCCCCTCCGGCTTTCCGCCCGGGTAAGCCAATGTTTCCTTCTGGTTGCCAATCCATTCTTCTCCGTCTTCCCAATGCTCTTTTTTCCAGATAGGGACAATCTCTTTTATTCTTTCAATTGCATGGCGGTTAGCATCATAAGCATCAGCGCGGTGTGGAGTGGAAACGGCAATCACCACTGCAACATCGGTAATATCAAGCCGGCCTACCCTATGGGTAATCGCAGACTTTGCCCCCGGCCATCTTTCTTCTATTTCACGGCCAATTTGCTCAAGCTTTTTAACGGCCATTGCCTCATAGGCCTGATATTCCAAAAATAATGTTTTCTTTCCGTATGTCAATTCTCTTACCGTTCCGATAAAGGTTGTAATTGCTCCTGCTTCACGCTGGATGACCTTATCAATTACGGACTGGATATTGATTGGCTCTTTCGAAATTTCAAAGTTCATACACAATCCCACCCTTTATTATACCTGCAGCGGAATTTTCAGCACAGGCTTCTCAACAACTTCATAACCGCCAATATTTTCTACAGCCTTCCTGAATTCTGGCGATTGAATGGCAGCCATTAACTCGTTACCCTTTTCACTCAAATAAAATTCCTTAGTCATGACTAAATCATACTCTTCATCGGCAACGGGAACAAATGATAAGCCCATTGCTTTGGCTGCAGGATAAATACCCAGTCCAGCTGCCCGATTATCCCCTTTTACTTCAGCAGCCACTGCCAGATGGGAAAACATTTCCCTGCTGTAACCGGAGACCTGCTCAGGTGAAAGCCCTGCCTCTTTTAAGAGGAGATCAAACAGAATTCTGGTGCCTGCCCCTTTTTGACGATTAACGAAATGGGCGTCCTGGTTAACTAGATCAGCAACCCCTTCAATTTCCAGAGGATTTCCCTGCGGAATCATCCAGCCCTGTTTCCTTTTTAGGAAAGGATAGAGAATGACGTCCATTCCTGCCAACAATTTATTTACATATGAAGTATTATATTGCTTCGTCTCCGGGTCAAGCAAATGAATGCCGGCCACATGTGCTTCTCCTTTGCGAATAGCCATAATTCCCGCCATACTTCCCACATGAGAAGAAACAATTTTCATATCATGGCGCTTTTGTTTAATAAAGGATGACAGCAGGTCAATCGTCAGATCATGGCTGCCACTGAATACAATAGCATTTTGAATTTCTTCAAGCGGCCTGAAAAGCTCTACTTCTGCCATTTCCCCCTGCTCATAACCAACCACATTGGGAGGTACAATCAATAAGCCGTCGGCACGCACGTAGGACATCGTAACACCTGCAGCCCTAGTCAGCGGATTTGCCACAAATTCTCCATTAACATAGCCAATATTCATTCTGACAAAGTCTTCTGCACCCATTAATGACACTATTCGGCGTCCGAGTTTTACAGAAATCCTTTGCCTTTTGGGCTCTGGTATCTGCAAGTATTTACAAATCAAAGGCCTTACAAACCATTCTAGTGCAAGGTAAGCGGAGACTGGATATCCGGGCACACCAACAATAACCTTATCGTTGATTTGTCCCAAAATAACTGGTTTTCCAGGCCGTGCCGCGACCCCATGTGTAAATACTGTGCCTATCTCACCAATAATGTGGACCGTATAATCCTTTGAACCAGCAGAGGAGCCGGCATTAATAACCACAATATCGGAACCCTCCGCCGCATTTACGAGTGCTTCCCTAATTTTTTCAGGCTCATCTTTTACAATAGGATGCAGGACGGGCTCACCGCCCCATTCCTTTATAAATCCAGAGAAAACTGTTCCATTAAACTCGATAATTCGGCCTAATGATAAATCCTCATCCGCTTGTACCAGTTCATTTCCTGTAGGGATAATGGAAACGATTGGTTTTTTTACAACTGGCACTGCTTTTATTTGCGAAGCCAGAAGGACGCCAAGATCAGCTGGCCTCAAAATATGGCCCTGAGGAAAAAGCATTTCCTCCTGGACAACATCCTCACCAATTGGCCTTATATGCTGCCATGGAGTCGCAGGCTCGATAATCTCTATCGTATTTTCATCCATTACATTAACATGCTCAATCATAATGACAGCGTTAAAGCGGCCTGGGATTGCATTTCCGGTATCCACATAAGTAAATTGCTCGCCCTCCTGTAAAAACAAAGGGTTTTGCTCATGTGCAGTGTAGGTATCCTCAGCCCTTACGGCTATTCCATCCATGGCGGATGCATGGTAATGTGGCATGGAGCTTTTCGCGAAAATGGGTTCAGACGTAACGCGCCCAAGCGCCTCCGGAACGGTAATTATTTCTGATTTACGAGGCAAGTTGAAGGCCTGGAGCAGTTCATTCTTCGCATCCTCACGGGGCTTGTCCTCCAAATAAATTTTGCGTCTATATCTTTTAGTGTCCATGCTGTATCCCCCTCATCTTGATGGAATAACAGGGACGTATTCTCCCTGTAAAATACCTTCTTTTTCAGAACCGATCTCTACAATGCCGTCGCTTTTTACTAATGTTGTAATAAGCCCGGATTTCCCAATAATCGGCTCAGCCCACCATTCTCCATCCCGCTCAAAAAGTCTCACCCTGATATAATCAGAACGTCCGGGTGAAGACGGGATGTTTTTCGTGATTTTTGCAAAAATACGCTCAGGCTTCTTTTCATACCGCTCCCCAGAAAGCCTTCTTAAAACCCTCTCCCCGAATAAGCGAAAAATAATCATGGCCGAAGCAGGATGACCAGGCAAACCAATAACAGGTTTACGATTTGCCATGGACAAGATCGTGGGTTTTCCAGGCTTAATCGATATCCCATGAACGAATACTCCCGGGTCTCCGAGCGACTGAATGACTTCAGTTGTAAAATCCTTTGCTCCTACCGAACTTCCGCCGGAAAGAATTAAGCAGTCCACCTGGTCGTATAGCTCTCTAGCTTTTTTTGAAAAAACCTCGAAATGATCGCTGACAATTCCACCATAAATAACATCCATATTCCATTCACGAGCGAGCCCTGAAATGGTTAAATAGTTAATATCCCGAATTTGTCCGATTTCAAGTTTTTCAGTCTGATATGGAACGATTTCATCTCCAGAGGATAAGTAACCTAATTTGAGTTTTCTATATACCTTTACATCCGATATTCCGACTGCTGCCAGCGCGCCCATTTCCTGAGGGCGAAGTCTTATGCCTTCTTCCAGAAGGATTTCACCTTCCCTAATGTCTTCACCTGCGCGGATTACGTTTTCCCCTGGCGCTATCTGCCTGTAGGTATTTAATAGCCCTGCAATCTCCTCAACATGCTCAATCATTATGACGCTATCACTGCCTGGAGGCATCATTCCACCCGTTGGAACATAAATGGCTTCACCATGGCCTACAGGTGCTTCAGCATTTTCGCCCATTCTGACTTCACCGGTCATCGTTAAAAAGCCAGGCATTGATTCAGAAGAACCATACGTATCTGCAGCCTTTACGGCATAACCATCAACGGTGGAACGGTCAAATCCCGGCACATTTTCTTCTGCTGTTACTGGTTCCGCCAGAACATAATGAAGAGCATCCTCAAGAGAACGGATCTCCATAATGCCCGCCTTTTCTACTTTTTCATCAATTAGCGCAATGGTCTCCTCGACCGTTTTGACTTTAAAAAATTGCATGGCCGTAATCCCTCTCTTTGCCGGAACTCGTTGGTATAGTTCTATTAGGTCCTTTTATTCTTTCAATTTCTTTTTGGCTTCTTCATATTCCTCTGGATGGTTCATATTAAAGAAAACACGCTCAAGACTATCCTCATCAAGAAGAAGGTCCTTTTCGGTCAGATAGCAGACATTTAATCTATTAAAAAGATGCTTCATTCTAAGCTCATCATTTTCAAGGCACTGTTGGATATCGGGGATGATCCCTTTCCGAAAAGCCGCAAACAGAGGCTGCTGTTTTCCATTAATGACGGGAATAGCAGCATCATAATCCCCCAGCCTTTCCGCCATGGTTTTTGCAACCTCTGAAGAAATAAAGGGCATATCACAGGCTGCCACAATATTTACCTCAAAAGGGGAAGCCAGCAGGCCCGCGTGGATACCCGCAAGAGGGCCCTGGCCCGGAAAATGATCGGCAGTCATTTTTATTTTTAAAAAACCATAGCTTTCAGAATCATTGGTTACAAGGATAATATCCTCCGTAAACTTCTTCAATTCCTCATATATCCTTTGGATATTCGTTTTTTCATCAAATTTCAAAAGGGCCTTATTTGTCCCCATTCGGCTGGACTTTCCGCCTGATAAAATAATTGCTCCTGCTTGCATAGGCCACCTTCTTTAATTGGCAAGTTTTTTTTCGCCGACAGGAGAATACTCATTTTCCTGGGCGACAAAATCAAGATGAAGGGTATTCAAATCTAGAAGTGCAGGGGATTGTTTTGCAATAAATTGCCTTGAATCAATCACCTTTGTATAGCCATGGCACTCATCACATACTTGAATTTGTCCCGTTGCATCCCCTTCAATGGTGATAAAGTTTATTGTCTCATGGTTTTCGTTTCCGCAATGGGAACAGGTTAGACGCTTTTCGTTCCAGTGTGCAAGACAGCGCGGACAATGAACAACCTTTTTGCCTTCCTCTTCGAGCTGTGCGAATCTAGCCGGTTCTCCGCAAACAGGGCATCCCGAACCTGCTTTTTTAGCAGTAATATAAGGCTGTGCTTTCTCAGCTGCAAGCTGAAGGTAAGGCCTGAGGGCAGTTTCAGCAAGGAACTGCGGAATCCATTCGTCGATCCCATTTTCTGAAGCAAAGCTTGCAAAGTACGGCTGATTAACAGAAATTGCTTCCTCAAACCACCTTAAAGTGATTTCCTCATTCATTACTTCGTTAACGGACCCCATCTTCCCTGCAAGATTTTCCTGGTTTTTCACCAACAGAGTTTGTAATTCTTCTATCCACTGTAAATATAGTGGAATATTTAAATCAAAAGACATAAAGGAAACCATAGGAATACCCAACACAATGGTGTTTGATTCTATTTTAACCTGAACCGCCTCGGGCGCAAGCATCGATTTCCATCCTTCCTGAAGTGCAAAAATTTCTTTGTTTAACTCCTGATACTCCTTAGAAACTACTGACATTTTCATAAAGTAAACCTTCTTTCGTATTTAATAACAAGGCGCTTTTCATAAAACTTTGTTATTTATAAAAACAAAAATAGACTCGCTTTCCGAGGAGTCTCGCTATTTTTGCTCACAGTTTCTGCAATTTGCTGCAATCTTTTATAAAAGAGCCTTAATAAAAAAATGATAATGAGCAAATTATAGAATTTTAATCATTTAAAGGAAAAGCTGCCTCCCGAGAGACAGCCCTTCCGGTTATTGGATTAACAATTGGAAAGCTATAAATTCCAGCTCATTCAACTTATAAAATAAATAGTTTAGGCTTTGATAATTGTCTAGCTTCAGCGCCCGGCGAGTTTTCATCAAGGATTAGCCCCCTAGAGTATCTTGCATCAAGTATGACCATAGGTGATACCTGGTGCAGCTAGTGTCCATCCCACTCCTCCTTACGATAAGTCAACATCGACTTATGCTCTTGCGCCATAGCTTATTCTACGAAGTTGCTGTTCAGCTCGACGCAAAGCTGCACGATGCGAATCAAGTAGTAAAACTTGCATGATGTTTCTCAGGCAGAAGCTTCGGCTTACCGGGCGCTTATGCTTTTCTATGCTCCCTTTGGTTTCTTTTTGTCGTCAGGAACAATTACACCTTGCTGAACCAATTCATCGTACCAATCGCGGTAATGAGCTTTGACGAATTCCACGTCAACATCACCCTTGATAACGCCGCGGAACGCAGGGCTTGAACCGGGATGAAGAATACTTAGATAGATATGGCCCACAACAACCGCTATTGCCAGCCCGAAGCCAATATTGTGAAGAAGATAGCCAAACTGAACAAGCTCACGTGGGAAGTATTCAGGGAACCACATGGTTACACCTGATCCAATGATTAAAACCGCTGTGACGATTTGGATCATGGAGTTAATTTTTTCTCCTGCATTAAAGAATCCCTGCTTTGGCGGCTTAGCTTTTGCCCCGAAAAACTCCTTCACAAATTCAGTAAAGAAGTCCATATCCCGTTTCTTCCAAGTAATGAGCTGCTTCATCCAAAAGAAGAAACCTTTACGGTCAAACAGCAGATAAATAATTGTAGGCGTTACAAACGTTACGGCAAAAATCCTGTGAAGAAAGCGGGCGTTTGCCGGCCCTCCCAACACAGGGTAAAGCCAGTCAAAAAACTCGGTGTACATTGGCAGAGCAGTTACATACAGTGCAAAGAAAGAGAACGCATTAACGGCATGAGCTATGACAAAGGCAGTTGAAAAACGTTTTACATATTTTGTTGGCTTTTTCCTACTCATAATCTTCTCCTCCCTCTTCTCCATGCCCATGTCCGCCTTTGTTGAAAAGCTTATTGGAAACAAACCCCGCAACAACCGCCATAGTTGTTGCTCCAAGCATCATTTTTCCAATTGGCTGTGCATAGTCCTTCCATACTACTGCGGAAGTCGGCACCTTAGGATTTTCAGGAAGACCGTAAACTGATGGTCTTTCTGCTAGAACATAAACAGTGTGTGTGCCTCCCACGCCTGGAGGATTATAAACCATAGTATTTGGGAAACGGCCTCTAATTTCACTGACACGCTTTTCAGCCTTACGAATCATTTCATCCTTTTTGCCGAATTCCATTGCACCGGTGTGACATGTTGTCACGCATGCAGGCTGCAGGCCTTCTTCAAGACGATCTGTACACATCGTACATTTATGTGATTTCCGGTAAGTTTCGCCGTTTTTGTCTTTATACTCTTTAAGAGAAATAACCTCAAACGGGCAGTTCTGGACACAGTAGCCGCAGCCGACGCATTTATCCTGATCGATTACAACCGAGCCAAAATCTGTATAGCTGATTGCACTTTCAGGGCAAACCTTTTGGCAGGCCGCGTCAGTACAATGGAAACAGGAAGAATGGCGGAAGAGATACTCCAGACCTCCTTTGCTGTTTTCATGCTCAATGTATTGAAGCACATTCCATGTATCAGCTGTTGTCTTTGTATGCGACTGAACGCTGCCAAGGAAGTCCGTATGCTCAGCCGGAAGGTCGTTCCAGTTCTTGCAAGCAACCATACAAGCGCGGCATCCATCACATTTAGTTACATCGATATATTTAACGAACTCTGCCATCAGTCAGCCCTCCTTACATCACAGAGGAATGCTTTAAATTCCGGAATCATTGTGTTGGCATCCCCTATATGCGGAGTCAGGCGGTTCGCCGTATCTCCTGTAGCAAATCCTTTAAAGCCAAAGTGCCATGGCATACCAATTTGATGAACCTTTTTGCCATTTACGTTATAAGGCTTAAAGCGCTTCGTCACCATTGCATAGGCTTTAATTTCACCACGGGCTGAGCTGACAACGATTTTATCCTTATTTTTAATGCCTCTTTCTTTAGCGAATTCCTCACTCATTTCAACAAACATGTGTCCGGCGAGCTCAGAAAGCCATTCTTGGTTCCTTGTCATGGAGCCGGATTGCCAATGCTCACTTACACGGTAAGTTGTACCAACAATTGGGTACTTGGCCTTTCCGCCTTTTTTATTAAAATCGCCCTCGATAATAACAGTAGCAGGATTAAGCTGTTGACTGGAGAAAACATTGGGAACCGGGCTCTCGAATGGTTCGTAATGCTCTGGGAACGGACCATCATTTAAAGTCGGCGCGAATAATAGTGCGACTCCATCTTTATTCATCATAAAGGCTCCTGTTCCACCTGGTTCTGTTGGTGCAGTTACAGCCTTAAAGTCCGGAACATCATTGCCAATCCACTTCTTCTGGGCGGCATCCCACCAGATAACCGCTTTTTCCTTACTCCATGGCTGACCGCTTGGATCTGCGGAGGCACGATTATAAAGGATTCTTCGGTTGGCTGGCCATGCAAAGGACCAGTTCAGATAGTTTGCATTTCCGGTATCTACATTATCACGGCGTTTTGACAGGTTCTTTCCTTCTTCAGGGTAGAAACCGGAATAAATCCAGTTGCCGCTAGATGTACTTCCATCATCTTTTAAATCCCCAAAGGTTTTCAGTAATTTTCCTGTTTTCAGGTCATAGCCGTTTATTTCCTTAGCGACAAGATCAATATCAGGAACTTCGCCTGTTCCATAATTCCAATCAAGAAACAGGAACGGTTTATCTGCTGATTTAGGGCTGTTTGCATATAATTTTTTAAGCTTTAATGCTAATTCATGAATGATATCTAGGTCAGGTCTTGCCTCACCCTTGGAATCAATAGCTTTCCAGCGGTATTGCATCCAGCGTGAGCTATTGGAAATACTGCCTTCTTTTTCAAAAGAAGCTGATGCCGGAAGCAGGAATACTTCGGTATTTATCTTGGAAGGGTCGCTGCCAGCTCCTGTTTGCCAGAAAGCTGAAGTTTCGGTTTCCCAAAGATCGATTGCAACCATCCATTTCAGATTGCCTAGCGCTTCTTTTTCCTTGCCCGCATTCGGGCCTCCAACAACAGGGTTGGTTCCAAACATGAAGGCTCCTTCAAGCTCACCCTTGTACATAGCATTAAACAGGTTGATATGTGAATAGTTCTTGTTTCCTTTTGGCAGGAACTGATAGCCAAATTCATTATCAGCAGTGGCATTATTTCCATACCATGACTTCAGAAGGCTGACTACGAATTTTGGTTTGTTGCTCCAGTAACCTGTTTTTGGTGTCTCTTTTTCAAGATAACCTTTAAGTGTAACATGTTCAGGAAGTGTAGCTTTTGGTGCAGCTAGATAGCCTGTCAGGTTATCAAATAATAAGCCAAAGTCTGTAGAGCCTTGTACGTTGGATTCACCGCGCATTGCGTTGATTCCGCCGCCAGGAAGTCCGATATTTCCTAAAAGCAGCTGCAGGATAGCGTAAATACGAACGTTTTGAGATCCAACTGTATGCTGGGTTGTTCCCATTGCATACATAATGGTACCTGACTTGCCTACTTTTCCTGTAGAACAGAAGGTTTCACAAACCTTTAAGTAGTCGTCTTTCGGAGTACCTGTAACAGCTGTAACCGTGTCCACATCATAACGGGAATAATGCTTTTTCATTAATTGGAACACACTGCGAGGATTTTCCAGTGTCTCATCTTTTACTGGTTTACCGTCTTCAGTTGTCTCAATTACCCATTTGGTTTTATCATAGGCTCTTTTTGTTTGGTCGTATCCAGAGAAGAGTCCATCTTTAAAGTCATAGCCTTCCTTCACGATAAAGGAAGCATTTGTATATTTAACAACATACTCTTTGTGAATGAGATTATTTTGAATGGCATAATTGATCATTCCTCCGATGAACGGGATATCCGTACCGGAACGGAGTGCGGCATAAACGTCAGCCTGTGCTGATGTTCTTGTAAAACGCGGGTCAACAGAAACAATTTTTCCGCCATTTTCCTTTGCTTTTGTTAACCATCTAAAGCTAATTGGATGGTTCTCCGCAGGATTTGCGCCAATAATCAAAGCACAATCAGTATGCTGCAGATCATTCCAATGATTGGTCATTGCTCCACGACCGAATGTAGGTGCCAGACCGGCAACCGTTGAACTGTGTCATATTCGTGCCTGATGCTCAAGATAGGTTATACCAAGCCCTCTCATCAATTTCGCGAGCAAATAGGTTTCTTCATTATCAAGTGCTGCACCGCCGAGACTTGCGATCTTCTCGGTTTTATTAACAGTAATACCATTCTCCACTTCAACAAAGGAAGCATCGCGTGTATCTTTGGTACGTTTCGCGATGGTGTCGAGCATCCAGCCCCAATCTTTTTCTTCCCACTTACTGCTTCCTGGTGCACGGTACAATGGCTTAGTCAGGCGTTTTTCAGAGGTATATAATTGTCTTAATGTAGTTCCCTTGCTGCAAAGCTTTCCTTCGTTAATTGGGTTGTCTGGATCCCCCTCCGTATAGACAACCTCATTCTTTTTCGTATGGACGAGGATACCGCAGCCAACCCCGCAATAGCAGCAAATGGTTGGTGTTACAGTGGTTTTGGCAATCTTGAATTCTTTTGTTTTTGCATAGGCTCTTTTATCGTCAAAGCCAAGCTCAACAATCGCAAGGGTTGCCGCTGTAGCGCCTGACAGTTTTAAAAATTGCCGGCGGCTCAGGTTCAATTCAACCATTTTCCAATCTCCTTCCCTTTCAATAAACTGGCAGTCATAAGACGCTGCGCCAGGCCGTATTTTTGTTTAAGGCCCCAAAGGCAGATGCTTAAGCTGGACACTTTTCAATGTTTAAAAGCTTAGTAGTGTTCTTTGTTTAGAATTCCCCCTTTCAATTTACTACCAGGACGACAGGTTCTCTTAAGTCATTTTCAACTCTGCCGGCTGAAGTATAAATCGACGCCATTTTTCCCCTTAAATAGCCAACTACTTCAATGTTTAAAAACTTTGCAAGCTGGATGGCCTGCTGAGTAGCGGCAGTACGGGATCCAATAATAGCAAAGCCAAATTTCGCTGCTTTTGAAATCATTTCATATGAAATCCTGCCGGTGGTTAATAAAACCAGCCTTTCGGGATTCATCTTATTTCTGAGTGCATAGCCGATAATTTTATCAACGGCGTTGTGCCGGCCAATATCTTCCCGGACCATAATGCTTCCATCTTCATGAATAATACAGGCGCCATGGATTCCGCCGGTTTCCACATACATTGGGGAATTTCGAGCAAACTCACTTCTCTTTTTTAGAAGATAGCTTAAATTGATCTGCCGATTTGAATTTATCCTGTTAAACTGTTTTACGTCGGTCATGGAAAAGAAGGTAACACCCCTGCCGCAGCCCGAGGTATAGTGCTTCTTTTTTGAAAACATTTTTTCTTCATCAAAATCAGAAAGCAAAGAAACCTGGATAGTTCCCCTTTCTTCGCTAATTTGTATATCCTCTATATCGTTAGCGCTTTCAATTAAACCCTCCGAGAAAAGATAACCGTATGTCCAATCTTCAAGGTCGGATTTTGTCAGCTGGAAAACAGCAATTTCATAACCATTTAGAATGAGAGTGATGGGATATTCATCTGGACAGCCCTTACGTTCCATTTTCTTTCCCTCCTTTTCAATGGAATTTTAAAGATAGGACTTTATTCCTCTATCTTTATTTTAGTAACACGAAATAATCCAAGCTGTTAGAAATCTCACAGCAAAAGTCCTCCAGAGAGGTTTTAAAAGGTAGATTATCAAGCAGCAAGGGCGTTTTAATGGGAGATGTCATTTATTGTAGATTTTGTGACATTTTTTCCTTAAAAACGCTCGGTATAAGGGAAACACGCAAAACCATATTGTAAACGCTTCCATTTTTAATGTTTTAACTGTTTTTCTACATGGTTTAATGGTACTTTGCGCATGCCATTTTCGCTGTAATTTTTATCACCTTTATCCTCTCAGCCGCTTTAGTTCATTAAATTGTCAAATTCACTAAAAAACTTTCAGCCTAGTTGGAATAACGGGCTATTTTTATACAAAGTAAAAGGTTTCGAAACTGTTATTATTTATCAAATGTTTTATAATGGGAGGTATCGAGAATTTGAGGAGGAGAAGAATTATGACAATGAAGAAGGTTTTGACGATTGCGGGATCTGATTCAAGCGGCGGAGCAGGCATCCAGGCTGATTTAAAAACTTTCCAAGAGCTTGGTGTTTATGGAATGACCGCATTAACAACAATCGTAACAATGGACCCCAAAAATCATTGGCACCATAATGTTTTCCCTATTGAAGTTAGTACGTTAGAAGCGCAGCTGGAAACGATTCTTTCCGTAGGCATAGATGCAATGAAAACCGGGATGCTTGGAACCGTAGAAATCATTGAGCTGGCTGCAAGAAAAATTGACGAGAACCAATTGAAGAATATTGTCATTGACCCTGTTATGATTTGTAAAGGGGAAGATGAAGTATTAAATCCCGAAACAGCTGAATCCATGCGTGAACTGCTTTTGCCAAGAGCCACTGTTGTCACTCCGAATCTATTTGAAGCCGGACAGCTTGCAAAGAATGGTCCAATTAAAACAATAGATGATATGAAGGAAGCCGCAGTAAGAATTCATGAGCTGGGTGCAAAGTTTGTCATGATTAAAGGCGGCAGCAAGCTAAACCACGATAAAGCGGTTGACCTTTTATATGATGGACAGGAATTCAAGCTTTACCAGTCTGAAAAAATTGAGACAACCTATACACACGGAGCAGGCTGTACCTTCTCTTCAGCGATTACTGCAGAGCTTGCCAAAGGTAAAAATGTCTATGAAGCCGTAAATATTGCCAAAGAATTTATTACAGCGGCAATCGGCCATGGTTTCAGGTTAAATGAATATGTCGGACCTACCATGCACGGTGCTTACCGTACATTTGGTGCTGGTAAATAATTTTTATTTATAAAGAACATATTACTTAAAGATGGAACCGGACGAATTATCCTTCGGTTCTTCTTTTTTTAGCTAATCAGAATTTATATCCATAAATTCTGAACGCATAAGAAAAGAGTATGAGATTTATTTATCGATTAAAAAGCGGGCATTTGCTTTTCTTTGCCTAGCTCCTGCGTCTAGTGGCCATCCCACTCCTCACAACATCGAAACACTTTGCGCTTCGGCTGTCTCTGTCTAGCTTCAGTGTCCAGGGGCGATTTCTTTATCTCAATCCGAGCGGAGGCTCAAAGGACAAGAAAGTTTCGTCGGCTTTTGTCTCGCTTAGCTTTTTCGAGGATGCGGGTCAGAAAGCCGTTTCCAAGGGATGTATCAATCTAAGCCTTTCATCATTTGAAATCGCCTCCCGCTTTTCTCTTAAGCAGAGCTTTAGCTTTTTAGGCAAGGGTTTAGTATGATATTTACATTCAGAAAAAGATGATAATGAAACGCAGAAAGGAGGCGTCAGTGATGGAACCAGTTGTCGTGCAAAAAGTCCAGGAAGCCATTAATCAAAGGGCAAATCAGGATGTATATATCCATCTTGAAACAACTAATGGAGCTTATGCATCACATAATGATGAAACTTTCTTTTCATCCGGTGCATATATACGCAATGCACTTGTCCGATATGAATTAGGGAAAATCACCGGAGACGGGCCATATCGCGTTGGATTAAAAATAGAGCTTGGCTGGGTGTATGCTGAAGGAATTACCCATTTTGAAATTGATGAACAAAACCGCCTGCTTATGGCCGGCCACGATTTCAAAGGGAAACTGGCTGTTGCCCTTGAAATAAGTAATACGCCTTTTGAATGATGATGGGCAATACCTTGAAAGGAGACAAAGCAATGGAAAAAGAACGCCATGTCCTGGTTGTGTTCCCGCATCCCGATGATGAAGCATTTGGAGTGTCAGGCACAATCGCTACCCATATAAAAAATGGGACTCCCGTTACATACGCGTGCCTGACATTGGGTGAGATGGGCCGCAATATGGGAAATCCCCCGTTCACAAATAGAGAAAATCTCCCAAAAATCCGTAAAAAAGAACTCCAGGCTGCAGCAGATCTCCTTGGAATCCAGGATTTAAGAATGATGGGATTACGTGACAAAACAGTGGAATTTGAAGATGATGACAAGATGACGGATATGATTTCTTTCATGATCCAGGAGCTTAATCCTTCACTTATTATTACCTTTTATCCTGGTTATTCTGTACATCCTGATCATGAGGCGACAGGGGCTGCAGTCATTCGTGCAGTTGAGAAAATGCCTGCTGAAAGCCGTCCTAAGCTGCACTGCGTTGCTTTTTCAAATAATTGTGTTGAGGAGCTTGGAGAGGCAGACATTATTAACAACATTGCCCCAGTTGCAGATATCAAAATATCGGTAATTAAAGCTCACCGCTCGCAAACGGAGCAAATGTTTGCGGACATTACTGAGGAAGATACAAAAACAAATCCAAGAATTATGGCTTGGATCAACAACGAACGTTTCTGGACGTATAAATTCAAATAAAAAAAATGGCTCCGGGACTGCATAATAGCAGGCGACTAGAGCCATTTTTTTATTTTAAAAGAAGCTGGGCATTTCCCTTTCTGTAGAAGGCGGAAGTTTTGCTATTTGTGCATGTACATATCGGCTTGTGCATTCCTTCAAAAAGTCGTGCATTCGCAGCTTAAAAGCGTGCATTTTCAGTCCAATTTCGTGCATTCCAAATCCAAATTCGTGCATTCCTTGTCTGAACTCCTGCATTTGTGCTGCCAGCAGAGGGTATTTCCTTTATAAAAGAAGCTAGATCACCTTTTATTTAACTTTTTGAAGCTCAAAAGCACGGTTCTTTTTTTAAAAAAGGCTAAAATACCCAAAATGTCTCGCTCAATCATGTTTTCTGAAGAAAACTCGATCGTAATACCCTTATGGGTAACCTCCTCCGTCCCGGGCACTCTTCTTTATTGATGATCCTCAAGCAGCTCTTTTAAATTACGAAGATGACCGTCTTCTTCTGCCCTGAGCATCTTAACGAGCAGGCCTTTTGTCAGCTTCATCATAAATCCTTTAGTTTGGACATACGCCTTGAACTGCACCTGTGTTCCTTCCACAATTTCATCAAAGTTATATTCATAAATAGTCACAAGCCCGTTACTGTTAGTTTTTGTACTGAAGGATTGATTGGGCTCAAATTTAATTATTTCTACCTCAGCCTCTACTTCTTTTCCCCGGATCCATCTTGTTTCCCTGAATTTCGAACCAACACCAATCTCATCCCAGGTCAGCCTTTCCATCCTGTTCACGGCAGGCATATATTTAGGTGCGTGCTCCATGCTGCTGGCATACTCAAAAACTTCCTCCAGCGGTTTTTCAATTATGATACTTCCGTAAAAATCAGCCATATTTTAAACTCCTCTTGCCTTGCATCTCTTTTCCTCATTATAGCGGAATACGAAAAAGGAAAAAAGAAGTTGCTTCTCATTAAAAAAAGAGGCGTTTCTCAATTCCACTAACTTCAAATGGGTGGTCCTTGCTAAAAAAGTGCAAAAAGACCTTACTGAAAAGGTTAAAAAAGAAAACCCGCAGGCCTGTGCTCAGGAAATTGAATACCTGGCCCAGCAAAAATACGAAGATCTCCTTGTCTCCCAGGTAAATTCCCTTCATATTGAAATTTTATAGCAAAAACAGTCTGATCTCCAGCAGGCTGTTTTTGCTATTTTCCGCCGACTCCCGCTCCTTTTCCGCCAAGCTTTACTATTTCTCCGCTGATTTGTTACAGTTATCCGCTAAAATAAAAATTTATCCGCGAATTTCACCACTTTTTCCGCGAAACACCAACAGACAAAGATATTATTTTTAAAAAATGAGTGATTACTCACTTTACAGTCATATATTCCCCACCATATAATATATTTAATTAGTGAGTGATTACTCACTTTATTATCAAAAAGAGGTGAAAAGGTTGAACAATCCGGTTATCACCATTAAAAATGTTTCAAAGTCTTTCGGAAAGAATCAGGTATTAGAAAATATTAGTCTTGAGATTCACAGTGGTGAAATCTTTGGTTTTCTTGGGCCTTCAGGTGCGGGGAAGACTACTCTGGTTAAAGAGCTTGTTGGCCTGGATACCCCTACAAAGGGCGAAAATTTTGTCCTGGGAGGGAAAATGCCTTCACTTGGCTTGATGGAACGAGTCGGATATATGTCCCAGGCAGATGCTTTGTACGGGGAACTTTCTGCAAAGGAGAACCTTGAATTTTTTGCAGCCCTATATGGTTTGAAAGGACCCAATCGTAAAAAGAGAATGGAAATGGTTATGGAGATGGTACAGCTTTCAGATGACCTGAACAAGCTTGTTTCCAACTACTCCGGGGGGATGAAAAGGCGACTTTCACTCGCAGCTGCACTTCTCCATGAACCGGAGCTTCTTATTCTGGATGAACCTACCGTAGGAATTGACCCAGTTTTGAGAAAAAGTATTTGGGATGGCTTTTATGATTTAAAGAAGAAAGGAACGACAATTATTGTCACTACCCATGTCATGGACGAAGCTGAAAAGTGTGACCGTCTGGGAATGGTCCGTAACGGAAAATTAATTGCCGTTGGCTCACCGGAAGAATTAAAGGAAAATACAAACTCAGGGACAATTGAAGATGCGTTCCTTGTATACGGAGGTGCCTGATTATGCGTGTACGTGCTTTAACCATCAGGATCCTTCGCCAGTTTTTCCGCGATAAAAGAACAATGGCTATGATGATTGTGGCTCCCATCCTTATTCTCACTATGCTGAATCTGGTTTTTAACGGAAAAGATTATCATCCTAAAATCGGCCTAGTAAAAGTTCCAGAACTTATAATAAATCAATTAGACTTTAAAGATGCAAAAATTACAAAATATGAAAATAGTAAACTAGCAAACGAGGATTTAAAGGACAGAAAGCTTGATGGCTACCTTTTATTCGATAAACAGGTTCCAGGTATAACCCTAGAAGGCAGTGACCCTTCCAAAAACAAGGCAGTGATGACTGCTGTACAAAAAGCGTTTAAACCACTCATGCAAAAAGGGAATCAAGGTGACTTTAAGGTCCATTATCTGCACGGTTCTGACAGCATGACTCAGTTCGATTATTTCGGACCCGTTTTACTTGGTTATTTTGCGTTTTTCTTTGTCTTTCTTATTGCAGGGGTATCCTTTTTACGTGAAAGAACAAGCGGCACTCTGGAAAGGCTGCTTTCAAGTCCTCTGAGAAGATGGGAAATTGTTGCCGGTTATGTTCTTGGATTTGGTGTTTTTACCATGATACAGGCTGCAATTATCACTTGGTACTCTATCTACGTTCTCGATATGATGATGAAAGGGTCCTTTCTGCTTGTCCTGCTGATTAACCTTTTATTATCCCTCTCAGCTTTGACACTTGGAATTTTGCTGTCGGCTTTTGCTAATAATGAAATGCAGATGATCCAGTTTATTCCGCTCGTTATCGTGCCGCAAATTTTCTTTTCCGGGCTGTTTGATCTCGACACGATATCGGATTGGCTGAGCTGGATTGGTCCGCTTACCCCCTTGTACTACGGTGCGAATGCATTGAGGGAGGTAATGGTCAGAGGATATGGCTGGAGCCATATATATATCGATTTGCTTGTCTTACTGGCCCTGTCCGTGTTATTTATGGTATTAAACGTAGCGGCTTTGAAAAAGTACCGTAATATATAATGAGTTAAAGAGGAGCAAAAATGACTGAAGAAGATTTAATCCTCCAGCAGGTTCTTAATGAGGAAGAGGAATTAACGGAAAAGCAAAAGAAAATTATTATAGCCGCAATTGAATCCTTTTCAGAAAAAGGCTTTGCTGCTACATCAACTAGTGAAATTGCCAAGAAAGCAGGAGTAGCTGAAGGAACGATTTTCCGCCATTATAAAACAAAAAAAGAGCTGCTCATATCCATCGTGACTCCGGTTATGGCTAAGCTTCTTGCCCCCTTTATTATTAAAGATTTGAATAAGGTTCTGGACCGCGACTTTGAAAAATTCGAAGATTTTTTGCGGGCAATGATTGAAAACCGAAAAAAGTTTTTAAAAAATAATTTTGCCATCTTTAAAATACTGGTCCAGGAAATACCGTTTCAGCCAGAGCTGAGAGAACAGTTTTTGGAACATATCGCAAAAAAAACCTTCGGCCGCTTTGCCAAATTAGTTGAGCATTACCAAGCCAAAGGGCAAATTATAGAAATGCCATCAGCCAGTGCTGTCCGGCTAGCTGCCTCTGCTATAATTGGATATTTGCTAATAAACTCTGTGTTTGGCTCTGGCAAGGAATGGGACGATGAGGCTGAAATTGAACGAACTATTGAGTTTATCATGCACGGAATCAGTAAGAAAGAGTAAGGCATCGCCATTTATTAAAGTAAAAGATATTTCCTCTTCATGTTAAAAATCAATTAACACTAAACATTTACCGCGAAAAAAGGATAGATAAATCCTCTGGTTACTTCTATCCTTTTTTTACTTCATATGACCTTATTTACTACCACAACCTTAGGTTTACCACAACAAAAATCTACTATTAATTCAACTCACGTCCCCGTCAGCTTAATAAGAATCTATTTTAATACCCTTCCTACCGTTGTTTTTAGGGTACTGATTCACTCCATTCTAGTAAAGATTGGTTTTGCCATCCTTATTATTGTTGCATAGCTTTTTTATGAAGCTTGATGAAGGTCCTCCACACTTCTTTATCATCTTGAGCAATGATTTTATAAAGAGCACCATTTCGAAAGAGTGGTGATTTGTTTGTGAAAAGTAATTACTTTGTAAAAATTATGAAAATCCACTGTTCATGGTCTTAAATAAAAGGTATAATTTACCTGTTTTTACAACTTTAGTATTAGGGGGTCCTATATGACTTGGTTTACTAATTGGGCGTTACGGAATAAAGCTGCATTAGTGTTTGCTGTAATTGCCTCGATGATTTTTGGTGTTTTTAGTTACACCACGATTCCAATGGAGCTGATGCCATCTGCCGATCAGCCGTATGTCACCGTTTCAGCGGTTGGTAACGGTATGGATGCTGTAAGTATGGATGAACAAGTAACAAAGCCAATTGAAAAGGCACTGAATGGCGTCAAAGGAAAACAAAATGTAGTAGCACAAACAGGAAACAATTTTACCCAGATGACGGTCACGTTTGAATCTGACATTAATTCGAAAGAAGCAAAACAGCAAATTGAAGAAAAGATTTCAATGGTTAATCTCCCAAGTGGAGTCATGAAGCCATATGTAGTCAACCTTAACACTTCTGAAATTCCGATTGTAGAACTAGGTCTTACCTTTAATAAGGAAATTGGGAATAATGAGTTAAACCTCATAGATAACGAGATTATGCCGATGTTCAAAGACCTGAAAGGTGTCGGCAATGTGATGACATACGGCGGGAAAAATCAACAGGTTATGATTAAAGTTGATACCGCCAAATTAATGGCAGCAAAATTCCCGCTTGAGAAACTTTATACGCTTCTCCAAGGAAAAAACGCATCGGTTGCTGTGGGCGAACAAACGCTGAATAACGAAGCAACAAGCATTATCGTAACAGGGAAATTAGAAACACTTGATGAAATCAAAAACATTCAGTTAAACAGTAATACCAAACTTCAAGATGTGGCAGATATCACAATGCAAAAAGATACCGGAAGCATTACCCATTTGAACGGGAAGGATTTTATCGAATTAATTGTGCAGAAGGATTCCACCTCCAATGCAGTAACCCTTGGAAAACAGGTGGAAGAGACTTTGAAGAAAATCAATCACGATTACAAAGATACACTAAAAGGAACAATAATTCTCAATTTAGCGGATACAATTCTTGATTCCATCAATTCGATGACAAGAGAAGTGTTGACAGGAGCTTTATTTGCCACACTAATTATCTGGTTATTCCTTCGCAGCTTCCGAATGACCTTGATCACCATTATAAGTATTCCCCTGTCCCTCTGCATTACAATGATTTTACTTTCTTTCTTCGGCGTAACCTTAAATATCCTAACGCTCGGAGGAATTGCAGTATCAGTCGGACGACTTGTGGATGACAGTATCGTGGTAGTAGAAAATATTTACCGAAGGAAAAAAGATCAGGAATTAACACCTGCGTTTTTAATACAAGCGGTAAAAGAAGTGGCCTCAGCCATCACTTCATCTACCCTGACAACGGTGGCAGTATTTCTTCCAATGCTGCTTGTTTCAGGTAATTTAAGAGATATTGTTTCACCGTTTGCAATTACGATTACCTGTTCTTTGCTTTCTTCACTATTAGTTTCTCTAACCGTGGTGCCATTGCTCAGCGGCCGTATGATGCAAAAAGTAAACACAAAAGAACACAAGACGAACTCTTTCTACCCATCTTTATTAAGATGGTCGCTCAACCATAAATGGCTTCCTATCATTATAGCGGTTGTCGTTGTGATCGGATCAATTGGATTATTTTTCAGCATGCCGAAGGGTTCTGTCGATCAGAAGGATTCCGCCTATATATCAGTCGTTCTTCGTTATCATAACGGGACCCCATTTAGCGATATAAAAGACGGTATTTCGAAAATGGAGACCATCCTTTCAGATGAAAAAGGCGTAAAAACCCATGCTGTACTGGCAGGAAGCAATGATGAAGCTGCTCAGTACGGCTCGCTGCAGGATGCAAACCAGGTTCAATTTATGGTTTTCCTTAAGGAAGGAGCCGATTCCGCCAAGTTTGTTCAAGAAATCCGAAAAACAAAAGATCAATTCGCGGGAGCGGAGCTGACAGCTGATACAGCTGGTTTACTAGGACCGAATAAAACGACTGTTTCAGTCGATGTACTTGGCAAAAATGAAGCTGACATTAAAGAGGCAACCGATATCATTAAGAAAAAAATAAGCAGCATCGATGGTGTTGAAAAAGTAGAAAGCAACGATCAAAATACGAAGCCAACCGTTACCATTACAGTGGATTCGAAATTATCAAATGCGCAGGAAATCTCCCAGTCCGTAAATGCTATGATTCAGCCTGCTTTCATTGGAAACATCAAGATAGAAGGACGGACCACTGCTGTAAAATTAGGAGCACTAAAAGAAATTCAAACTGCGGATGATCTGAAAAATCTGCAGCTTATGACGGCAAATGGACCTTTTTCGTTATCCAGCATTGCTAAAATTGAAGAGAGTAATGAGCAAGGCACCATCTATTCAAAAGACGGACATCATTATCTTCAAGTAACCGCTCAGGTTGATCCTGACAAAATGGTGGACGTTGCCGGAAAAATACAGACACAACTTGTAACTTGGGACAAAAATAAGACGTTTTCAAAAGGAACAAGCGCAGAACTTACGGGTTCTTCGATGCAGTCATCTGATCAATTAGGGGAGCTAGCCAAACTGACAATGTTCTCAATTGGCATCGTGTTTATGATTTTGCTTGTTACCTTAAAGTCGTTCCGGGCAAGTATTGCCATCTTGATTTCATTGCCGCTTGCTGCTATCGGATCACTATTAGGGCTGGTTATTACTCATTCAAGCATCAATATTTCTTCTGGTATTGGAATGCTCATGCTTGTTGGAATTGTTGTAACAAATGCAATCGTGCTGGTCGACCGAATTCGTCACAATGAGGAAAGCATGAGTATTCGCGAAGCGATTATGGAAGCCGGAAGAGTTCGTCTCCGCCCAATTCTCATGACAGCACTTGCAACTGTATTTGCTATGCTGCCGCTTCTGTTTGCACATGAATCGGCTATGAGCTTAAATCTCGTCTCCAAAGGACTTGCTGTGGTAGTAATTTTCGGACTGATCGTGTCCACCCTTTTGACGTTAATTGTGATTCCAACGTTTTATGAATTATTCCATTTCCGAAAAGCAAAAAAACAAAGGGTACAAGGTAACCAAGCACCCGTTACTTTAAGTCAATAATCACCAAATTAGACAGAAGGGTGTTTTGAAAATTATGTATTGGGGTCATAACGTTTTATGAAAATAAAAGGACCGAACTTATTTTCTTATTGGATCAAATGGGAAAAAAGAAAAAGAATCATAAAAGGAACCCGGACTATTTTGTTCCGGGTTTTATAATGTCCGCTTAAAACAAATCTGCCACGTTAGGGAAACAATAGAAAAAAGCTCTACACCTTCTTGAAGTAAAGAATCGTGCAGTCTGTATTGTTTAATGCTAGGTCCTGTCCCAGACTGCGGAACAGTAGCATCTCCCTATTTTAAGCCTGCCTCCATGGTGGTAAGCGGCGCTTGGAATCCGATCGAGCAGGATTTTATCTTCTGTCCACTACTGACTGTCATAGTTGAGAGTAATAATACGCGAAGAAAGACTTTAAATTATGGTACCTTTGAGCCCATCTAGGTTATTAAGCGGTCTTAGTAAAAGAAAAAGGCATACAGGTTTTCCGCTATAACTTCCACGCCCTGCCGGCTCGTTTTCGCTGCTTTTTCTAGCCTCACTCGGTTTTTCCTCATTTTTTGTGAACAGTACTGCCAGCTGCCAATAAGCCAGCCATTATTAACAGTGGATAGATTCCCGCATAAATCTCGCCCTTTCACTTATACTTACTTCAGGACAGCCATGATAGCTTTCGCGACTCCGCTTTCTTCGTTTGTTGCTGTTACTTCATCGCATTGTTCTTTAATCATTTCGGGGGCATTTCCCATTGCTACTGAATGTCCTGCTTTTTTAAACATAGAGACATCATTAAAGTTGTCGCCAATTGCCATTGTCTCTTCTAAAAGGATTCCACGCTCATTGACAAAAGCCTCAAGAGCAATTCCTTTTTGTGCTTCCCGGCTTGTAATCTCTAGATTCTCGTGTCCTGAAGAGCTGGTCACAATGCCGTCCAATTTTGCTAGAGAGGTTCTGGCTGCCTCAAGCCGATCGTTATCAAAGGAAAAAGCAAGAAACTTATAAATTTTTACTTCTTTGTCCGCAAACAATTTCCCATAATCGTTAATTCTTTCAAGCATTCCGTTCTCGACTCTCTGCTTTGCAGCTTCTATCGCCTTTTCATAGTTTGCATCGGGGTTTGTACTGACAATGATATCAACGATAATTGATACAGATTTTTCCGCATCATTAGTATAGGTTCCTTTATTTGTATATACCTCAAAATAAACATTATTCTCTTTTAAAACAGCAGCTGCTTTTTCTGCCTGCCTGTTTTCGATCGTGTTTACAGAAAGGATTTCACCCTCAACTGAACGGACTTCCGCTCCATTTACACCTATTACAGGACAATTCAATCCTGCTTCTTTGATAGGTAAAATTGCTTCCTGATAGGAACGTCCTGTTGCTACAACTACTTCTACTCCCATAGACTGGGCTTTTAAAATGGCGTCCCTATTTTCATCGCTGATTTTTTGCGATGAGTTTAGCAGAGTTCCATCCATATCTGTTGCAATACATTTAATCATGCAGTCACCTTCTCTGTTTTTTTCACTATGCCATTCTAACATGATTAATTTTAGAAGTAACATCTTTACCCTTTTATACGTTATACATTTTTTCCAATTTATCCAGTGTGAATACACGAACCTTTATTGCCCTTTAACCTCAAACACCTGAGAGACCATTTCTTCCCCAGTTTCTTAGTATATTCTTTTCATTTAAGTTTACTTTCTTTAACACTAAAGCACGTCCTCTATGCGGTTCCTATTCGACAGCTTGTCCTGGCTTTCCTTTAAGGAAATTTTGAGTCATAAAAGCCTCTCCTCCAGGGAAAGATACTTCTCATAAGAATAAAGGGAGGAATAAGCGTGACTAAGGAAGTAAACAAGGGAAGCGGTAATCAAAATGCACCACAGAAGGGCCATTACCAAACAGAATTTGCGAAAGAAGTTATAAGCGGCGATAATAGTAAGGGAAATAAACACAATAAAGACCAAAGCAGCAAAACAAGTGAGTAATAAAGCCGGCCTAGGCCGGCTTTATTCTTCCTCTGGATTTAAATCAAAAGATGGATTAAAAACAAAAGCAGGCGATACCCCTTCGGCTTGCTGCTTCTTATCGCTTCTGAATTTATCTGTCATCTCTGTATTTGCATGTTCTGCCTCTGTACTTCCTTTGAATGAGGTATGAGTTTCCCCATCCTCCAATTGATCCATAATTTCTTCATTTGCTTTGATCGTTTCTTGTTTTTCCTTCATACAAAGCCTCCTTATCTCTCCATTAAGTTTTCCAGAAAACAGCTTATATACTCCCAATATAATACAGAAAAGTCCGACCCTATTAGGATCGGACCCGCTTCATTAATGACATCTAAAAGACCGGATTCTGTTTAAATCTGTTCCATAATATATCCAGCCATTTCTCTGCCAGCGATAACCAGCAACAGATGTACGGCCTACATAGGTTGGATAGAACCAAAAGCCCCTTCCGGTACGCAGCCATATATAAGTAAACCTATAAAGACATCTCCTGATGCCTCCTGGATCAACCGCAAAAGTCTGGGCCGTTTCTTGCGGGATTATGGATGGAGGAGGAGTGGATGGCGGTCCACCAGCATGATGGCCCCCACCTGGAAATTGGCCTCCTCCTGGGAATTGTCCACCACCGGGGAACTGACCTCCTCCAGGGAACTGACCTCCACCGGGAAATTGGCCTCCTCCAGGAAACTGGCCTCCTCCGGGAAACTGGCCTCCTCCGGGAAACTGGCCTCCTCCATGGGTTCCGCCACCCTGCTGCCTTTGATCTCCAAGAAATTGCTCGGTACTATAAACATCGTAGGTTTGAAACATATCATTATTCAATTGCCAATCGGGCAAAAATGGTCCGAATCGATAATCCAAATGTATTCCCCCTAAAACTGTATTCTTTTTAGGGTATTCAAAACGCCCAAATTGGTGATTTTGCCCTTTTTAAACATGCTTTTTTAATAAACGCCGGTTTGTACCATAACTGAGGCGTGAATTCCCTTCTCCGGGTTGTATAATAACTCAACAAGAAGATTCGCTGCTATAAAATTATGATACTCCTGCAGATATTCTGCTATAGCATCCACCACATCGTGTTCATTAAGATGTCTCTCCACAGAACCTTCAGCCCTAGCCGCGGCAGAAATTCCGAGATTTTCGTCATAACGCAAGTCCGCCTCAACATATTGCGGTTCAGTCCGGTCCCTGTAAGCTGCATAAACACAAACGCTATCTACAACATCCTGTTCATTCAAAAATAACTCCATATTGAACTCTCCTTAATATCGTCTTCTTGAAAAAATACCTTTAATAATACGGACAATGATCAGAATAATTACAATATCAAGCAGTATTGGGAAGATTGAAAAGCCTGTCCCATATCCTCCCATGCCAAATCCTCCGCCGCCGAAAGGATGCAGCATGCTTCCTAGTAATGCTCCGGCACCAAAGGCTGCCCCATGTGATAAAATGCTGCCGGTTCTGGACTTTTGCTGATTATTGTTATTGTATTTTGACCTAGTATTCGGATTTTGCGTTACGTTTCCGGATGGCTTTTTATATCCTGATCGGTAGGTACTGCCGCTTCTTGTACCGCTAAGACTTCCTGTTGAATGTGTTATTGAGCTGTGTCCACCATAACTGCTGCCGCCGCCGAATCTCTTTGCCTCAGCAAAGCTTGGCAGTGTTAAGCTGAAGGCCACCAGCCAAATTAACCATGCTTTTTTCACTGTCAACACTCCTCTTCGTTGTGTTTAATATTTTTTACCATATACCCATTTCCAATCGGGATAAGCTTTTGTCCTTATTTTTTTCCGAATAATAGAGAGATCTTCCCTCTTTCTTCACAAAATAAAAGCATAAGTTCTCCAATAAGGAAGGAAGCTTATGCCTTTATTTTAATATAATTTTTAAGTTTAAGTGAAGTTATTGCTTGATTAGCTTTATTAAAAGGTATTAACCTGTGCCATTTTTCCAATTTCCCTGCTAACCTTTTGCTGTATCTGTTCAACAACCGAAAAGTCCATTGCAGCAATATATATTTCTTCCAGTTCATCATGCAGGGCCTTGGCTTTTGCCAGACAGGCTGTAGACTCATTCATCTTATTTTTATAATCCAAAGCAATCCTGGCAATTTCATCTTCAAAAATTTCATCTGTGCCTGGTGCAATTAATGTTTCGTACATATCAATTATTTCATCACCATCGCGGCTTGGGAAATATTCATGAGGTGCAGTGCTATCAAAAATCGCAATTCCCAGTTCGCGGAAAATAACCATATCCAGGCTGTGAGGGTCAAATCCACAGTGGTAAACTTCTGTATCAACGCCTCTTTCTTCAGCAGCAGAAGCCAGTTTTTTCAGCAAGGTTGATTTACCCGATCCAGGACGTCCCTTGATAAAGTATCTTTTTGGAATATCCTCGGTTAGATTTGGCACAAAGTCAACAGCACCCTTTGGTGTTGCTGCTCCAAGGAAACGATCCTTTATAATCGATTTTTTATTTAAATTTATCTTTCCAAAAAATTGAGTAATTAACTTAGAGGTTAATTGATTGGCTTTTTCAAAGTCCATGCTTCCTATATAGATTTTTTCCCAGTCATCATGGATTTTCAATGCTTCACCAAAGCCTGCATAGGCCCCTTTAAAGGATTCCCGGATTTGGCTGGTCAGTTTTTGGATGGTATCCTTTTTATCCCTCAGACTTGCAGTATCCCAAGCTTCGCCGAGATTTACGTATTCCTCAATGGCCCCAGGCGCACTTGGCTCAATAACATGTGGTGCTGTTCCATCTACAATGCCTACTCCTAATGCGGGGATAATAATGCCGTCTATCGAATTATTATCGGAGGAACAATGAAGAAGCTCAATATCAAAGCCTTTTTCGGTCCACTCTTTCCCAATGTTTTTCATAAATGTTGACTTACCCGTTCCAGGGCCGCCCTTTAAAATAAACAGACGCTCAAGCCCTGCAAGGTTGGAATCATACAGGCTATAGAAGCCTCTGCATGTATTTCCTCCAGCAAAATAGTTTCTGATTTTCCCTGCCACTTAAATCACTCCTTTAAGATGACATAGCCTTATTGTCTTCACTATCTTATGCCGGTGGGACGCAATGGGTGAATGCCTAGTGCAAAAAAATTTTATAATTTTTTTGGCTCTGTTAAGCTTGATTGTTTATTTTCGCTCTAAGACACTCGCTTTCCGCGCTGGCGGTTCGGGAGCCTCCTCGTCACCTTCGCTCCTGCGGGGTCTCCCCTGACCCGCTTTTCCCGCTGGAGTCTCGCATATTTTGCTTGCTGTTTCTTCAATTTGCAACATTCTTTTAGATAAGAGCCTTTACGAAATCGATATTAACCCATTGTTGATATTCGCTAAATCCGCTCCCATTCAGTGTACCAACCACCGAGGAGTATCACCCGGTTGCCAGTTTTTTCAGTGCCTTTTATTTAATTAGATCTGTAATTTCCGACCGTGTGATCTGCTGCAGTTCTTTAATTGCTAAATGAATCTGTACGCCAATTTTACCACCGCTAACCACAATGGAATCAAGTTGATTGGCACTGCTATCAATAAAGGTCCTGTAATCCTTTTTCATACCAATAGGAGAACAGCCGCCCCGAATATATCCAGTCCATTTTTGTATATCCTTTACGGGAATCATCTCAACCTTTTTCTCCCCTGCAGCCTTTGCCGCCTTTTTTAAGTCCAGCTCCTGCTCAACAGGAATAACAAACACAAAGATTTCTCTGCTTGTTCCTTGCGCTACAAGAGTTTTATAAACCTCTTCTGTCTTCCTGCCAATTTTACCGGCTACCGAAATGCCATCAATTTTTCCATCCGCGCTGTCATATGTAATCGATTCATATGGGACTTTTTTTGCATCTAATTTTCTCATTGCATTGGTTTTTCCTTGTGCCACCATTGCCATCCTCCTTAGAAAACCTTGGCATTCGCCAAGTCTTTTTGGCGGATGCCCTAGTTTTGTTTATGCGTTCATGATTTATGGATATAAATTCTGATTAGCCATAGAAAAAGGGGTTCAGTTTCCTGAACCCACTTCCGCTTTTCTTTATTATAATCTATATACCCTTGCCTCATAAGGTTTTAGCTCAAGTTTTTCAAGATCGTGGTGCTCTTCAACTGAATAATTGTTTAACAGCAGATTCTCATGTGAAAGAATGATACCGTCAGCTTTGAACACAGCATCATTTTTTGTTAGATTTGCAATAACAATTACCTTATCATCCGGGCTTGTTCTTGTATAAGCATATACCTGCAGATCTTTTTCCATTAATAAATCATATTGGCCGTAGGTGAAAACCTTATTTTCCTTTTTTAAGGCGATCATGTTTTTGTAAAAAGAAAGAATGGATTTTTCCTGAGCCAGCTGTGATTCTACATTAATCCCAGGGAAATTTGGATTTACCTTTATCCATGGGGTACCGGTTGTAAACCCTGCATTTTCTTCTGCAGACCACTGCATTGGTGTCCGGCTGTTATCTCGTGAGGATGTCCAGATGATTTGCATAATATCCTCATGAGACACACCCTCTTCCCTTTTAATCCTGTACATGTTTTTGATTGCCACATCATCGTAATCATCAATGGAAGGAAAATGCACATTGGTCATGCCGATTTCCTGTCCCTGATAAATAAAGGGCATGCCCTGCATTAAAAAATACATCGCTCCCAGGGAAGTAGCACTTTCTTTCCAGTACTCTCCATCATTTCCCCAGGTGGAAACGATGCGAGGCTTATCATGGTTTTCAATGAAAAGAGCGTTCCAGCCATCTTTTTCATTGCCCTTTTGCCACTTAGTCAGTGTTTTTTTCAGGCCAATTACATCCAGATCCTTCTTCTTCACTGCATCCCATAAATCCAAGTGTTGAAACTGGAATACCATGTTCATTTTTCCTGTTTCCTCGCCAACCCACAGATGGGCCTCATCCACAGTAACACCATTGGCTTCACCAACAGTCATGACATCATAGTTCCCATACGTTTTAGCCTGCATTTCAGTAAGAAAGTCATGGATTCCTTCCTGGTTCATATGCATGTCAAACGAAGCTACATATTTTTCAGCTTTCGGATTTGGCATATCCGGAAGGCCTGGGCGTCTTTTAATATGGCTTATAGCATCGATGCGGAAACCATCGATTCCCTTATCCAGCCACCAGTTCATCATGCTGTAAATAGCCTCGCGAACCTCCGGGTTTTCCCAGTTAAGGTCTGGCTGTCTTCTGGAGAATACATGGCAATAATATTGGCCAGTATTTTCATCATATTCCCAAGCAGATCCACCAAAAATACTTTCCCAGTTATTTGGTTCCGCTCCGTCCTTACCATCTCTCCAAATATACCAATCACGCTTCGGGTTATCCTTGGAAGAACGTGATTCAATAAACCATTTATGTTCGTCGCTTGTATGATTTGGAACCAAGTCAATAATCAGCTTCATTTCGCGTTCATGAACACTTTTAAGAAGCTGATCGAAATCTTCCATTGTTCCAAATTCATCCATAATTTCCTGGTAGTCTGAAATGTCATATCCATTGTCATCGTTTGGTGACTTATACATAGGGCAAATCCAAATGACATCGATGCCCAAATCCTTTATATAATCAAGCCTTTGAATGATTCCATTAAGGTCGCCAATTCCATCGCCGTTAGAATCCTGAAAGCTTCGAGGATAAATTTGATATCCCACAGCTTCTTTCCACCATATTTTCTTCATATTTTCACCTTCCGAATCTATCTAATTGCAAGAATTTCCGAATCAGCGCAACCGTTTGCATTTTCTTTTAATAAAAAAAGCGCATTTCACGCTAGTAGCTATAGTTTAACGCTTACATGGCAATTTATCAATAAGAAAAATGGTACAATGACTAGACATTTATAAATAAAAATCCAGTGCTCTTTGCACTGGATTAGGCAGTTTGAAGCTCAATACTCTCATAATAAGGTTTAAGTGAATGGAAAATGATTTTCTTTACAAATGCCCTGCTGATTTCCGGAATCAGTTTTTGTGCATACTTCCAGGCGTTCTTTTCAATTAAAAAGGCAATTTTGCTCTTGTCAGATTCATTGCTGGTCTCATCATATAAATCGGCTAGCGCAGAAAGATGCCGATCCTGGGAGTGGCCTAATTCATGGGCAAAAATAACGGCCAGATAATCTTTAAATTGATCAAGAGAACCAAAAAGCTGCATGCATTGTTCTTTGATTTCTTCTATATATAAAGTTATGGTATGAGTGCTCATTGTATATTTACCCCCGGCCAGCCTTCCGCCAGGAAAATGGGAATCAATCTTTACCCCTACACCGCTTCCGGAGCGCATCAAAATTGATTGGATCACTGTCTCTATCTCTGTATGTTCCACTTTCTTCTATCTCCTCTCGTACGTTGAGCAATTATAAATGAACGGTTCTCAAAAATAAAGCAACCTATTTACCCTATCCTATGTTGTGGAAACGCTTTTTTTATAGTGCTTTAGAACCTTTTTTAGTGTTGAAAGTACTAGCTCCTTTTTATAATTATCGGCTCGAAAACGACTTTTTAGTACCCTTTTTTGAAAAATCCACTATTACGGATCCTTAGTTGCTATGCCTTCAGAATTAATATATTTATATTCTGATTAGCCAAATAAAAAGCGTTCCAATTGGAAAACTTTTTTCTAAGATATTTCTCCATGCAGACGACCCTATTTTTGCCTTTATAGATCAGATGAAAGACCATTCTACTGCCCGTAAAACTAGTTGGTCTTTGACGAACTGATGAGAATTCCCTTTAAAAAACAAAGAGGAAGTGCCAGTCTGTGGCACTTCCTCTTTTATTATAGTATTCCTAAGCTTTATTTGAACCAGGCATTAAAGTATCGTGTTGCTGCAACCGCATAATCACCGCGGGTAATTTTCTTAGCGGGTTCAAATGATGCTTCTACTGTTGGCTTCAAATCATAAGGCCCCTGTTTGACATTAAAGGCTGCATTAAGAATGTTTAAATCCAGAGCCAGCTGTACATAGCCTTTTAATGAATCCGGAATACTTGCACTGTCTTTTAGCGTAATCCTTTCATCTTTATATTGAACGGTTACATCACCAGTGAAATTCTTGGCATCTTTCTCAAGACCCATAGCCTGAATCAGTGAGTATGCCAAATCAAGCTTTGTAACGCCTGCAAGCGGATTAAAATTACCGGAGGAATCAAGCTGCATAACTCCGTTTTGAGTCTGGAACTGATCTCGGATAGCGGCACCCTTTCCAACAACAGCCTGAGCATATGGAAAATCTGCTCCTGTCACGTCTTTGACAACTGTTGCCTGGCTTTGCCGGATTCCTGTTCCCATTACCAGATAACGGGCCAATTCCTTTTTCAAAAGTGTCTGGCCAGGCTTGTAGGTGCCATCTGCATAACCATCCACAAGTCTTTCGCTTACGGCCATCTTGATTGCATCTTCTGCGCCGTTTCCTGAAATATCATTTAAACCGGTAAAGCCGCTTACTTTTGAAAATGCCAATGTACCGTTTACTGTTTCTGGAAGTCCCACGCCAACCGGATTAGCTGCATCTCCATGCAGGCCTTGTACTTCAGCTTTCCACTGCCCTGCTGCAGGTGAGTTAACTACAACCGTTCGGTCGGGATATAAAGTGAATAACAGGCTTACACCTGAACTGTATTGTGTTCCATCCGGAGCAGTCAAAATCAAATTCACCGGATTTCCGGTCTGGCCGAGCAGCCCATAGGCGTCAATTCTGGCAGACAGCTGTGAAACACCGCTCTGAACCGTAAAGGTATAAGCATTTGATCCGAGTGTAACCGGATTATAATCGACCTGGAAAGCAGTACGGTCAGTCGTTGAGTTTACGCTGCTGTTGAATTTTTGATAAGCATTTACAGTTTGACCGTATTTTTTCCCAAACATAACTGCATCAAGTGCATCATATGCATTTACATAGCCTGCTCCTGCCTCCCATGTTTCATAGCCAGGCATATTAGTAGCAGTATCCTGCAGAACCTGTTTGATTTCATCTGGAGTCAAAGTTGGTTTGGCTTCAAGCAGCAAGGCTGCAATGCCTGCTACATGGGGTGTTGCCATTGAGGTCCCACTCATGACCGTATAGTACGGCAGATATGCGGTTTCAATCATGTTCACATCATCTGTTGCGCCAAGAGAAGATACCGGTCCTACTACACGGGTTGAAATGATATTCACACCTGGTGCAGTAATCGTCGGACGATCTTCCCATTTCCATGTCTTACCGTCCATTTCAAATGTTCCGCCGACGCCTTTTGTACCTCGTGAGGAGAAGTCCGCCAGCTTTCCATTTACCTCACCTGCTGCTACAGAAATTACCCACGGAGCTTTAGCATATGGATTATGAGTATTTTCTCCAGGGCCTTCATTACCGGCCGCAAAGAGAACTGTCATGCCATGGTCATATGCAGCCTTACTGGCAATGTTGATCGGATCATTAGGATCAAAATCACCACTTGAGCCCCATGAATTTGTGATGATACGGATATTGTATTGTGTTTGGTGTGTAAGTGCATAATCGAAGCCGCCGATCCCATCCAGAACAAGAAGAGCTGCACCGGATCCGTAACCAATCAAATTAGCTCCTGGTGCAACACCTTCATACTTTCCATTGGATGCTGCTCCTGTTCCGCCAACAATACCTGCCACATGGGTACCATGCCCTGAGTTATTGTCTGTATCTGGTACATTTTCTGTATATGTTACTGGTAAAAGTGTTGAATCAAGGCTGTTCAGATTGGTGCTTCCCAAAACGTTCTGTACAAGGTGGCTGCCATACTGGAGATCCTTATGAGTTCCATCAACCCCGCTGTCATTGATAAGCACACCTACACCTTTTCCAGTAACAGGAAGGCCGCCGTTGGCTTTTTGCATGTTAGAATCTGTTCGGGCTTTGTCTACTCCAGTTTCGTTTGTAGCGTCATAGTTTGAATACGTAAGTTTCTTGTTTAGATAAATAGACTTTACTCCTGGTGATGCCGCAAGCTTTGTAATTTGATCTTTCGTTGCTAATACACCTGCGATTGGCAATGCCTTCATGGAAACACCCTTGGTGATTCCGAGAGTGGAGAGCAAGTTAAGATTATCTTTTGTTGGTGTCCCTTGGCCATCAAAAGTAACAATAACCTCTAAAGCTCCTGTTGCACTTTCAAGCTGCTTCAGCAAGGAACCTTCTATAACAGCTCCTGCTGTTTCCGCTTTTGTTTTTGAAACCCCCGGCACAAACAATGAAACTAGTAAAATAAACGTAATAAATCCAGAAAGCCATTTTTTCAACTTCTAATCCCCTTTCAGTCATATACTTACTCAGTACCCATTTTCTTAAAATTCATAACTTTCAACCATTAAGCAAAGGGACTAATTTTATTGAAAAAGGTACTATCTTTTTGTCGTACTAAAGTTGTATAGAAAAAGACATGAAAAAAACCATACCTCTTAAAGGCATGGCATTAATTTCATAAACGATATGAATGGCTGAAGTATCCCGACTAGCTTTACTATCCACCATCAACCCTTGCGTCTTTCTACTTATCCAAGCGGAACAAGCTGATTCTGTACGGCATAGATAACGACCTGTGACCGGCTTTTAACTTCAAGCTTTTTAAAAATCTTGCTAACGTGGATTTTGACCGTTTTATCACTAATAAACAGACTTTTGGCAATTTCTTTATTATTCATCCCTTGTACAAGGCACAGAAGAACTTCTTTCTCCCGTTCTGTCAGAATTGAATTTTTATTAACAGGCTCAGGTTCCTCCCTGAGCAGTTCAAAACTAAGAAACTTTTTTGTCATGGAAGGGTGAATAACCGAATGGCCTTTTGCAACAGAGCGGATTGCATCGACAACATTCTGAGACGGTGCATCCTTCAGCAAATAACCATCGGCCCCTTCCCTAATTGCAGCCATGAAATATTCATCATGATCAAACATGGTTAACATTAATACCTTTACAGAAGGATAGGCCTTTTTTATTATACCCGTCACTTCTATACCGCTTTTTCCAGGAATATTTATATCCATTAAGATAACATCAGGCAGTAAAATCTCTGTCGCTGAAATCGCGTCATCACCTGACACTGCTTCGCCAACTACTTCTATATCCTCCTCCAGGCCGAGAATATTTTTCAGGCCGTCTCTCAGTACGGCATGGTCATCGACCAGCATAAGCCTGATCATTTAAAATACCTCCTTCAACCCCCATTTTAGGTACCGTTAAGGTAATTTCGGTTCCAGCTCCTTCTTTGCTGTCAATCTGAAGAGAAGCATGAATTTTTTCTGCAGCCTCATTCATATGAAGAATCCCAAAGTGAGGCTGCTTCTGGGCTTTTATCATAGCTTTAAACAATGAAAAACCAGAGCCATTATCTTTCACTTTTAATAGCAATTGCTCCCTCTGATAGCTTAAAAGGATTTCCATCCGGGTTGCATTAGCATGCTTAATAGCATTTTGAACACTTTCCTGAAATGTATCAAAAATGATTTTTTCAGCCATAGAACTTAGTGGAAACTCAGTACCCCTGGTATCAAAAATAATATGGAAGGGCTGTATACTTTGAAGCGTTTTTATCCTTGAGGAAATGGCGGAAACCAAGCCTACCCTTTCTGTCGGATAAGGCCTCAAGGCGTAAATAGATTCCCTTACCTCCTTCAGACTATAGCGGAGCTTTTCCCTGCTCTCAAGAATAAGCCTGAGGGACTCGTCTGGCACTTTTACAAATTTCCTTTCAGCAGTTTCTAAATTCATAACAGCCGCAGCAAGCGATTGGGCCACTCCGTCATGAATATCGCGGGCTATACGGTTTCGTTCTTCAAGAAGCATCCGTTTTTCCTGTTCCGCAAAAAGCCACTTTGTTTTGATAAGAACGGCCAACTGATTGGCAAGAGTTGCTGCAGACTGTACATCTTCTGGGCTGAAGCTTTTTGTTCTGGTTCGGCCAAATACAAACAATCCTACAACTTCTTCATCAAGTACAAGCGGCGCATAAAGCAGGGTTTTAACCTGACTGCTGAAAAAATCAGCTGCAGGACCAGCTCCCTTTTCCCTGTTATGGCAAAGAAACAACTCATTGATTTCGTTGAAAAAACGAGTGCGCTCGTCAAGCTGGCCCAAACTTTCTTCTACCAGTCCTGAAGCAAAACGCAGATTCCAGCCATCTCCTGCCTTTTTCCATAAAATCCACGCATCCACATCAATGAACTCCTGAAGATTTTCGGCCAAAAAATCGAGCCAATCCTTTGCTGCGATCTTTTTATTGAGTTCGGAAGAAATGCTGAATATGGCTTTTAATTTGGCTTTTTCCTTTTTTAATCTGACAATGATTGAGCCTAAAAGGGCGAGTGCTACAAGCGGTGAGAAAAAGAAGAAGAAGGAAAAAACATCAATTTCCCCACGGTTCTGACTTCCAAGGACATAAAAGAGGATCAAGTAAACGTATGAGACTATAAAGCTATTGCCTTCCTGAATGGTTTTCTGCCGCCACGCCTTCCAGGTATATGGCTGGGGGCGAATTATCAGAATGAAATCAACTATGAGATTGTTAATAAGGTAGAAGGGGATAATTGTAAAAGTCAGATGCCAGATACCGGCCAGCAATCCAGACTGGATATGATCCAAATAAAGACCTTTAAAGTACTCTCCCGCCAAAAAAGCAATATATAGACTTGTCAGAAGCTGGGCGGGATTAAAAAAAACAATTCTTAAAGGCCTTCTTTTCGATAGATTAATAAGAAAGCTAACCATACCAAAAGCAAATATGGAAAAATTCATGCCTTCCATTACATAAATAGCATATACAAGGGGGAAGGAAATGGCGGTATGACCTTTCGAAACCGGCATAGGATATAAATCAACAATAACCAAAAACAGTACAAGCAGTCCAAAAATAAGCCCTTCCCTCGGAACTCCTATTTTTAGGACCCCTTCCTGGATAAAAATCGACCCGCCAATCATTGAAATAAACAACAGGGATAAACGGGATAGCTGTTCCGAACGCACTCCCCAAGAAAAACTAATCATAGTCCCTCTCCTATATTTCCAAATTTTCTGTTAATTATAATGTACTTCAAAAGTAGTAGAAAGACAAATTAGAAGGATAATAATTTTTCAAGGAAAAAACCCAGACTAGTCGAATGTTATTACACTGACCAATGCTGGGAAAAACCTTATATGGTTTGTTTCCTTTATTATCACAAACTGCCGCTTGCTTTCCTATTCAGCAAATGGAATATCCTTGATAGTACTTTGGAAGTAATTATCTTTTGAAAGACTGAAGAAATTGTCATCCCATTGTCAATCTTTTTAATTATACCTCGGTTAAAATTTTGGAAATAAGGATTATTCTTGAAATATATGACGTAAGAATTTGTGAGATTTTTGTCTTTTGTAAGATTTCTGCTCTATTTGAAAATCGGACATTCAATTGCAAACATATATAAACACATAGGGCATTAAAAAATGCTGTTTGAAGGAGAAATGCCTAATGATGTATGACTTTGTTTTTCTGCATGCTCCAAGCGTCTATGATTTTAGAAAAAATTCATTACTTGCTGGTCCTATAAGTGATGTGGTTCCCTCATCTCCTGTTTTTGAGATGTATCCAATAGGAATAACAAGCATTGCCGATTACCTTGAACGCTACGGTCTTCGTGTGAAAATTATCAACCTTGCGAATCGAATGCTGATGGATCAAAATTTCGATGTTGAAAAAAAATTAAGAAAGATTAAAACCAAAGCATTTGGGATTGTCCTCCATTGGCTTCCCCATGCACATGGCAGTATTGAAATTGCTAGGATAATAAAAAAACTCCATCCAGAAACCCCTGTTATTTTTGGAGGCCTGTCGGCTACCTATTTCCACAAGGAATTAATTGAATATCCCTTTATTGACTTTGTCATGAGAGGAGATTCTACTGAAAAGCTTATGCTTCTATTGTTAAATAAGCTTGAAACAAGAGAAACCGACTACGAAGAGATTCCGAACCTTACGTGGAAAAAGGACAATAAACCTGGCTTTAATCCGCTTACGTATGTTCCGGACAATTTAGACGACCTTGATGTTCCCGGATACAGATATACAATTAAATCCGTCTTCAAATATAAAAATTTTCTTGACCCTCTCCCCTATAACGGCTGGCTCCAATATCCTAACACTGCACTGCTGACCGCACGCGGCTGCACACAAAGCTGTCTCATATGCGGCGGGTCGAAGGAGGCCTATTTGCAAAATTGCGGCCGTAAATCTCTGGCACTAAGGTCACCCGCAAAGCTTGCTGAGGATATCCAGTTTATTCAGCGTTTCAGCCGTGCGCCCATCTTCATTCTTCATGATATCCGTCAAGGCGGGCCAGAGTATGTAATCGAATTTTTTTCGCTACTAAAAGATATGAAGCTTAAAAATGAAATCGTATTTGAATTATTCCAATATGCAGATGAAGAGTTTTTTAGGCAATTACATGATGCAGTTCCAAAGTATAGCATCGAGATTACGCTCGAAACACATGACGAAAAGCTAAGAAAGCTAAACGGAAAATTCCACTGTACAAATGATAAGGTAATAGATACATTGAATTTCGTATTAAAGCATGATTGTAATAAAATTGATCTTTTTTTCATGGTGGGAATTCCCGGGCAAACCTATCAAAGTGCTCTAGATAATATTGATTTCTGTGAAACTATTCACCTAAACTGCAATAAGGATTCGCGTCTTTTTTATTTCGTGGCCCCTCTCGCACCCTTTCTCGATCCCGCAAGCACTGCCTTTGAATACCCTGAAAAATATGGCTATAAAAGGTTTTGCTATTCACTTGAAGATCACCGTGCGGCCATTGCACAGCCCTCCTGGAAGCATATGCTCAGCTATGAACAAATGAGATGACCAGGGATGATATTGTCAATGCCACCTATGCTGCAGCCAGCAAACTAAATAAGTTTAAACTGCAGCACAGACTTATTGATCATGAAGGATATCTGGACATAGATTCTAAGATTCAAAGATCCATGGAGTACATTAAAAAAATTGACCAACTTCTATCACTTTCACCGGAACTCCACTCGGTAGAGCTTGTGAAAATCAAAAAAGAAATAGAAGAATTAAACCGGCACAGCATCTGTGGTAAAAATGAATTGAAATGGGAAGTACAGAAAAACTATGCCAATATTTTTTCCCTTGCAATCGTTGGATTGGAACTTCTTTATAAGGACTATGCGATTAAAGTTAAGAAACAAATACATCCCGGGTCACGTCATGAGATTAAACTTCATGTATAACTGAGGAACCTTCAAGGGTTCTTTTTTTCATCCTCTTTTCGTACCTTTTATTGCTCTTTTCTGTATTTTTTCAATTAGCGTCTATTCGACAGCTTGCATCAATACCTAGGGCTTCCGGTCCGAATATGGGGCCTATTCGGACTGCTTGCGTTAATCCCGGGAGTTCCGTGTCCGAATGCAAGGTTTATGCGGACTGCCTGTGTAGGTCCTAAGGAGTCTTGTCCGAATCCCGCTCACTGTGAGTGATACAGGTCCAAGGACCCACATACCTGAATCTATTCTCCTGAAAAGTTTAGATCCCATAGCCTCCTCTTCAAAAACTTCCTTCCTATAAGATTTTTCCACATTTCAGTTAGTAAGATTATTATCTAGCATTCAGGGTAACTAAGTACTATGCACCAATATAGAGAGGAGATTTATCAAAGCATGAAAATGAGATTATTGCTTTTGGTTTTCGGCTTACTATTTACTGGCTTACTGTCCGGATGCGCCAAAAAAGATAAACTTGCCGATGGGACAGAGCTGATTGATAAAGATACATTTGTTTTTTCGGCTTCAGGTGAATTCAAGCCTTTTAGTTACGTGAAAAATGACGACCTTTCCATGACCGGATTTGATATAGAGGTCGGTAATGCAATTGCTAAAGATCTCGGCTTAAAGCCTGTTCAAAAGAGAATGAAATTTAAGGGCATAGTTGAAGGGATTAAAACTGGACGTGCTGATGCAGCTGTTGCCAGCCACACCATCAATCCGCTTCGTGCAAAACACGTCCTTTTCTCAACTCCTTATTATTATTCAGGACCGCAGATTTTCACCCGTCCAGACAGCAAAATCAAGACTGTCGATGATCTAAAGGGGAAAGAAGTGGCTGTTGCAAAAGGTTCAACATATGCGGATACCGCAAAAAAATATACAAGCAATATTAAAATGTACGATAGTGATATAACCGCTTTGAAGGCCTTAAGTATTGGAAGACATGATGCTGTTATTACAGACTTTGTCACTGGTAAAAGCGCGGCAAAAGAAGGTTTCAAGATAAAAGGGCAGCAATTAATTGAACGAAGTGAACAGGCCGTTGTCATCTCCAAGGACAACCCTCAATTGCTGAAACGGGTAAACGAAGCACTTGAACATCTTCGCAAAAATGGCACATTAAGCAGAATTTCCAAAAAATATTTTGGTGAAGACATTACCACTAAACCAGAATAAATTAGCTTTTAAATCAAAAGAAACTATCTGATAGTTAAATAGAAAGGAAGTTGTTACATTGCCTAGTTTTTCGCACTTTTTCGAAACTCTTGTAAGCAACAAGGGACTGTTCATCGATGCGATGCTGCTAACTTTAAAGCTTACTGCTGTATCCATCCTGTTTGGAATTATCATTGGATTATTTTTCGCACTATTAAAAATCTCACGCAGTAAAATTCTCAGTTTTATTTCAGATGCCTACGTGTATCTGGTTCGAGGAACACCACTAATTGTACAGATTTTCATTTTATACTTTGGTATTAGCGGAATTTTCCTCATCCCTGACTTCTGGGCTGCAGCACTAGCATTGGCTTTTCATAACGGCGCCTATATTGCAGAGATTTTCCGCGGAACGATTCAATCAATTGATAAAGGACAAATGGAAGCAGGCCGTTCTCTAGGTATGTCAAAGGGACTGGCTATGCGCCGGATTATTTTACCACAAGCGTTTAGGCGTGCACTTCCGCCTCTTGGCAACCAATTTATTATTGGCCTTAAAGACTCATCACTTGCTGCCTTTATTTCAATGAACGAATTATTCAATGTTGCAACAACACTTGGATCAAATAACTTTGACGAAATGACCTATCTGCTGATCGTAGCAGTTTATTATCTTGTACTGGTGGCATTGCTGACGATTATTGTAAGGCTTTTCGAAAATCGATTAGCAGTCAGCGACCGATAGGAGGACTTTAAATGACCACAAGAGAAATGATAAAAATTGAAAATTTAAATAAATCATTTGGTGATTTGCATGTTTTAAAAAATATCAATTTGGAAGTCTTTGAAAGTGATGTTGTTTGCCTTATTGGAGCCAGCGGATCCGGAAAAAGCACACTCCTCCGCTGCCTTAACTTTTTGGAAAAAAAGGATAATGGTAACATTATCATTGAAGGGGAAGAGATTACCCGAAGTACGCATGATATTAATGAAATTCGCCAAAAGGTTGGAATGGTATTTCAGCATTTTAATCTTTTTCCACATATGACTGTATTGGAAAATATCATTGAAGCACCTGTACATGTCAAAAAGGTTTCAAAACAGGAAGCAATAGAGGAAGCTAAGGTACTTCTGTCCAAGGTTGGACTGGGCGACAAGGCTGACGTTTATCCAAGTAAATTGTCCGGAGGCCAAAAACAGCGTGTGGCCATTGCCAGGGCTTTGGCAATGAAACCGGATATTATGTTGTTTGATGAACCCACATCCGCTCTTGACCCCGAGCTTGTAGGTGAAGTACTGGCAACAATGAAGGAACTGGCTGAGGATGGAATGACAATGGTTGTCGTTACCCATGAAATGGGCTTTGCCAGAGAGGTTGCGGATTGGATTATTTATATGAACGATGGCATGATTATTGAAAAAGGACATCCTGAGGAATTCTTTGAAAACCCTAAAGAAGAACGAACGAGGGAATTCCTAAGTACTACCCAGTTAAAATAAAACAAATACAAGGGCCGGAATCGCTTCCGGCCCTTGTATTTGTTTTAATATTGTATTGGATTATTGTTTATCTCATTCGCTGGGCAAATTTTAGTGCCCACCCAGGTAGGCATTTTTAATTTGGTCACTTTGATTGAGCTCATCAGGCGTACCGGAAAGAACAATTTTTCCCGTTTCAATAACATATGCTCTTGAAGCAATGGAAAGAGCCATATTGGCATTTTGTTCAACCAGGAGGATCGTTGTTCCGGTATTATTGATTTCCTCAATAATCCTAAAGATGGTTTTCACCAGCAAAGGTGCAAGACCCATGGACGGTTCATCAAGCAGAAGAAGGCGAGGGCGGGCCATCAAAGCCCTTCCCATTGCCAGCATTTGCTGTTCCCCGCCTGACAAGGTTCCGGACAGCTGCTTTCTGCGCTCATGAAGCCTTGGAAAAAGATCATAGACCTTCGAAAAGTCTTCGCGGATTCCCTGCTTGTCTTTCCTTAAATATGCTCCCAGCTCAAGGTTTTCCTCAACAGACATATTCGAGAAAACCCGGCGGCCTTCCGGAACGTGAGATATACCTTTTTTAACAATCGTCTGCGCTACCTTGCCGGAAATGGAATCTCCTTCAAAGATAATGTCGCCCTTCTTGGGTTTCGCCAATCCGGAAATGGTTTTTAACAGAGTGCTTTTACCCGCTCCATTGGCTCCAATCAGAGTAACAATTTCACCTTCATTTATTTCAAGAGAAACTCCCTTCAATGCCTGGATATTTCCATAATAAACGTTAATATCATTAATTTGCAGCATCATGAAACCTCCTCACCGAGGTATGCTTCGATTACTTTAGGGTTATTCCGAATTTCCTGCGGAGTGCCTTGAGCAATCAGCTGACCATGGTCTAAAACATAAATTCTTTCGCATACACCCATTACAAGGAGCATGTCATGTTCAATCAGGAGAACAGTAAGGGAAAATCTTTCCCGGATAAAAGAAATTAAATTCATAAGTTCGTGCGTTTCCTGAGGATTCATACCAGCAGCCGGCTCATCCAAAAGAAGCAGCTTCGGATTAGCAGCCAATGCCCTCGCAATCTCGAGGCGGCGCTGCTGTCCGTAAGGAAGGTTCTTTGCTTTTTCATGAAGGAAACCTTCAAGTTTAAAAATCTTTAGAAACTCAATTGCCTGTTCTTCCATTTCTTTTTCACCTGAGAAATGATGCGGCAGGCGGAATATGGAACTTAGGATTGAATGCTTTGCCCGAGAATGATAGGCAACTTTAACATTATCCAGAACGGACAGTTCTCCAAACAGGCGGATGTTCTGAAACGTTCGGCTAATACCTTTCCTCGTAATTTTAAATGGAGCAAGCCCATTTAGTTTATCTCCGTCTAATTCAATGCTTCCTTCAGTAGGAACATAAACACCAGTCAGCAGATTAAAAAAGGTAGTTTTACCTGCACCGTTCGGACCGATTAAACCAACCAGCTCCCCCTGCTTCAACTCTAAATTCACGTCGGAAACGGCCTGCAGTCCGCCAAACCGGATTCCTGCCTTTTCTACCTTAAGCAATAGTTTGTTTGTTGTCATTCGGCATTCCTCCTTTTCCAGTACCGCGATATTTAAAGAGTGAAGTAAGTTCCTTTGTGCCCATCAGTCCCTGAGGGCGGTAAAGCATCATAATAATCAGGACAAGACTGTAAATAATCATCCGGGTTTCCGAATAATCCTGAAGGAATGTTGAAATAATTGTGAGCAATATTGCGGCAATAACTGCACCAGACATACTTCCCAGGCCGCCAAGCACGACAAAGATTAAGATATCAAATGATTTTAAGAAGCCAAAGTTGGTTGGCTGGATAATGTAAAAGTTATGGGCATAAAGTGCTCCGGCAATGCCTGCAAAAAATGAGCCAATTACAAAGGCCGCTACTTTATAATAAGTCGTATTAATACCCATTGCGTCAGCGGCAATCTCATTTTCACGAATGGAGATACATGCACGGCCGTGTGTCGAATTCGTAAAGTTTGTAATAACCACTACAGTAAGAACGACACAAGCGACAAGCCATGGCCAGGTAGTTAAATGGCGAACCTGCATCCCACTGGCACCGCCAATATAATCGATGTTCAAAAAGGTTATCCGAACAATTTCACCAAAGCCTAAAGTGGCAATTGCCAGATAGTCTCCTTTTAGCCGAAGGCTCGGAATTCCGATGATAAGACCTGCAATTCCAGCCGCAATGCCGCCAGCGAGGATCGCTACCGGGAAAGGGAGGTCAAGCTTCATAGTCATAATGGCGGATGCATAGGCACCTACCGCCAGGAAGCCAGCGTGGCCTATCGAAAACTGGCCTGTGATTCCCATAATCAGATGGAGACTGGTTGCAAGAATAATATTAATCCCAATATAAAAAATCGTATTAACATAAAATGAGTTCAGCGTACCGCCAGAAATTAAAAATTGAATGAGCGCAGATAAAATGGCAACTACAACAATAGCTGTCCAAAAACCCTTTCCATGCGTAAGTTTTTTCATCGTCTCTCCCCCTTAAACCTTTTCCCTGACATTTTTGCCAAAGATACCTGAAGGGCGGAAAATCAAAATAAGAATAAGCACCACAAAGGCTGCTCCATCACGCCATAAAGAATATCCGCTCGCACTTACCAGCGATTCAATTACACCAAGCACCAGTCCGCCGACCATTGCACCAGGGATAATTCCTATTCCTCCAAGGACTGCCGCAACAAAGGCCTTAAGACCAGGGATAATTCCCATAAGCGGTTCGATTTTTGTATAGTACATTCCAAAAATAACGCCTGCAGCACCTGCAAGAGCAGATCCAATTGCAAACGTTGCAGAAATGGTATTATCAACGTTAATGCCCATGAGTCTTGCTGCATCCATATCATGAGAAACGGCACGCATTGCTTTGCCAATTTTCGTTTTATGAACAATAAACTGAAGCAGAATCATCAGCAATATGGAAATAGCTAAAATAAATAAGGACTGGCTGCTGATTTTTACACCAAAAAATTCAACATTTTTAAAAGGTAATAGCTTATCAGGATATGCTTCTGGCTGCGCTCCGCGTGCATAAATTGTTGTATATTCGATCAGCAGGGAAACACCAATAGCTGTAATTAAAGCCGCAATCCTGGTTGCGTTCCTTAGTGGTTTATAAGCAATCCTTTCGATTAAAACACCGAAAATGGCACAAACTGCCATACTTATCAGCAAAGCTGGAAAAAAGCCAAGATGAAAAATAGAAATTGAATAAAAGCCGACGAATGAACCTACCATAAATACATCGCCGTGAGCAAAGTTTATAAGTTTTACAATTCCATAAACCATGGTGTAACCTAATGCAATTAGTGCATATATACTGCCAAGAGAAATCCCGTTAACGAGCTGCTGTATCCATTCCATCTCTTCACACTCCTCCGAAAGGGCCTTCTTTTTATTAAAAAATGAATAGGGAGATACGACTGTTCTCCCTATTCATTTCTTATGAAATTAAGGATTTACCTTTGTTTTAAAGGTTTGTTCCCCGTTTACATATTCAAGAATAACCGCTGATTTAATTGGATCATGATTCTTATCAAGCTTTAACTTACCGGAAACAAGGCTCAGGCCATCAGTCTTGGCAAGTGCGTCTTTAATTTTTTCAGGGTCACTGCTCTTCGCACGTTTAATTGCATCTGCGATAAAGTAGCCTGAGTCATAACCGAGGGCACTAAATGCATCCGGTGATTTTCCATATTTCTTTTTGAACGCTGAAACGAATTCCTGAACCTTTTTATCCTTATCTCCTGAAGAATAGTGGTTAGTGATATAGGTATTTTTCAAAGCTTCTTTACCTGCAATGTCAACAAGCTTTGGAGAATCCCATCCATCTCCTCCCATGATAGGAACATCAAGACCAATCTCTCTTGCCTGCTTCACGATCAGACCAACCTCTTCATAGTAGCCAGGAAGGAAGATAAACTCCGGATTAGAAGCTTTGATTCTTGTTAAAGTGGCATGGAAGTCTGTATCCTTTTGAACGTATGCTTCCTGGGAAACAATTTTTCCGCCATTTTTCTTAAAAGATGTTTTAAACGCAGCGGCAAGGCCCTTTGCATAGTCACTTGAGCTGTCGATCAGAACTGCAGCTGATTTTACATTAAGCTCTTTTGAAGCAAAGTTTGCTGCTACAGTACCCTGGAATGGGTCGATAAAACAAGTTCTGAATACATAATCATTTACTTTTCCATCTTTATTAGTAATTGTGGGGTTAGTACCTGTTGGAGTAACAAGTACTACCTTATTATCATCCGCTACCTGCACCTGTGCCAATGTATTTGTACTTGTGGCAGCACCAACGATTGCTGCAACCTTATCCTGGCTGACAAGCTTGATGGCTGCGTTTGTTGCTTCAGCTGCGTCTGATTTATTGTCCACCTTTATAAGCTTCAGCTTCTTGCCATCAATTCCTTTTTTATTGATTTCATCCACGGCAAGCTGCAAGCCTTCAGATGCAGACTGTCCGTATGAAGCAACTCCGCCTGACAATTCAAGGTTCGCACCAATTTTGATAGTATCGCCGCCACCTCCGCCGCTAGCTGAAGAATTACAACCGGCCAATACACCCCCTGCAAGCGCTAATGACATTAACACCCCTGTTAACCTTTTTTTACTCATGGCTTTTCCCCCTATTTTTATTTTTTTGGGAATAAAACAATCCTAGTATTCTATCTAATCGGACTGTTTAAAATAAATATAATATTCTGAAAGTATTGTACATAATATTTACCTATTCGTCTAGTACTTTTCTAACATATTTTAATATAATTTGACCAAAGCTACTTTCTACTATACTTATATTGGAAAATTATCTTTCGAGAACCGAAAAATTATATAAGGAAACTAATCATGATGGAAAGCGATTGCACAAAATGTTTTTTTAATACGATGAGTATTTAATAATGGAGAATGGAACAATCTTGGTTCGTATCGATGAGATTTGTCCTCGAGACGCTGTTCATGACCAAATTAAAATAAGGAGATGCCTCGGCATCTCCTCACTTAACCAATTAGGCTTCAGCTAACTCTTGCTTTTTAGTTTCTCTTCCTAGAAAAACCACTGTTGCAGCTCCTACCAAAACAGCAGCACAAAAGATTAGGAAAATGGATGAAATATCGACTTTTTGTGTAACCATATAGCCTACAAGAAGAGGTCCAAGGATCCCGCCTACACGGCCAATGGCAGCCGCCATTCCGGCACCGCTTCCCCTAATGTTGGTTGGATACTGTTCCGGAGTGTATGCATATAGCGCTCCCCATGCTCCAAGATTAAAGAATGACAAGAAGATACCAGAGATCATTAACATTGCACTTGATTCTGCTGTTCCAAAGAAGTAAGCGCTCAAAGCCGTACCTATTAAATAAGTCACAAGAACAAACTTCCTGCCAAGCTTTTCAATAAACCAAGCAGCCGTAAAATAACCAGGCAATTGGGCCAATGTCATAATCAGTACATACTGAAAGCCTTTAATTAAGCTGAAGCCCTTCATGACCATAACGCTTGGAAGCCATAAAAACATTCCATAGTATGAGAACACGACACAGAACCATAGAATCCAGAGCATTAAGGTACGGCGGGCATATTCCCCTGACCATAGCTTCGAAATACTTTCTAATACAGTTACCTTATTTTTATTCTTTACTGCCGAAAAACGTGGTGAGTCCGGAAGCCCCATGCGAAGATATAACGCATAGATAGCAGGTACAGCACTTATGATCAAAGCTGTTTGCCAGCCGAATTTTGGAATGATGAAGTAGGAAATGAGGGCTGCAATCAGCCAGCCACCAGCCCAAAAGCTTTCTAGCAGAACAACAACACGGCCCCTTTTCTCAGCCGGTACACTTTCGGATACAAGTGTAGAAGCAACCGGAAGCTCTCCTCCAAGGCCGGCCCCAATAATAAAGCGAAAAACTAAAAAGATAGCAAGCGAAGAGGTGAAAGCAGCCGCTCCGCTTCCTATTGAAAATAATAATAATGTAAGAATAAAGACAGACTTTCGGCCAATTCTGTCGGCCATTACTCCAAAAACTAATGCCCCCACAGCCATGCCAATTGAATTTACGCTTCCTATCCATCCCATTTGTTCTGTCGACAAATTCCATTCAACCTTTAACGCTGCAATAATAAATGAAAGCATGCCGACATCCAGGGCATCAAACATCCAGCCTAAGCCCGCAATTCCAAGCAATCGGCGGTTGGAAATTTCGTTTTGTGTCTTCATAAGGAACCCCCTGCCAAATATATTTAGTTATTTTCTCTCATTTCTCAGTTAATATGTAGTAACTATACTATCATATCAGGTGTCTTTACACTTGTCATTATACTTATGCTCCACCTTAATATTTTTTTTAAAATGAACAGCCAAAAGCCGTTTCCCATAAAAAATCGTTTTGCCTGGTTGGATATCTGTCGAAAAATCGGTTAATTTCTAATTTTACAAACTTTTCAGATAAATATATAATGATGCTTGTAATTATTTTTATATTTTAAAGGAGGAACTATAATGGCAGTAAAAGAGGAATCCCTCAAAAACTCCATGTTTGAACCATCTCCGAGAGACTATACTGAAATTGTTAAGTCACAGCCGTTTCAAGAACTCTTAAAAGTTAAACGCGCATTCATCCTTCCGCTTACTTTATTCTTCCTGGTATTTTACTTCACATTACCTGTACTGACAGCCTACTCTACCGTATTAAATAAACCTGCATTTGGGCCTGTCAGCTGGGCATGGGTGTTTGGATTTGCACAGTTTATTATGACTTGGGCCTTATGTATTCTTTATACGAACAAGGCCGTCAAATTTGATAAATTAGTTGAAAAAGTTAAACAAACAGGAAGAGGGGTCTAACCATGAATAAATTAGCCTTTACCCTTTTTCTCCTAATTGTTGGACTAACCCTGGTTATCACTTATTTCGCCTCAAAGCGGACAAAAACGACTAGTGATTTTTATGCAGCTGATGGGAGCCTGACTGGATGGCAAAATGGCTGGGCTATCGCCGGTGATTATATGTCAGCTGCATCATTCCTCGGAATTGCAGGCATGATCGCCCTCTCCGGGTTTGATGGTTTCTTTTACAGCATCGGCTTTCTTGTAGCTTATCTGGTAGTACTCTATCTGGTAGCGGAACCTTTGCGGAACCTGGGGAAATACACGATGGCTGATATGATTGCAGCCCGCTTTAATGACAAAAAGGTTCGCGGAGTTGCGGCATTAAATACAATTGCAATATCTACCTTTTATATGATTGCCCAGCTGGTAGGCGCAGGTGCACTTATTAAATTACTGTTAGGAATCGATTATATTTATTCCGTTCTAATTGTTGGAACGCTAATGACCGTTTATGTGGTTTTTGGAGGAATGATGGCCACAAGCTGGGTTCAGATTGTCAAGGCTGTCCTTTTAATGGCAGGAACCTTCCTTATTTCTTTCATGGTTTTTGCGAAGTTTGATTTTAGCATTGCAAAAATGTTCACTGAAATGAAATCGGCAACTCCACTGGGAGCAGGTTTTCTCAATCCAGGCAATAAATTTACAAACCCGCTCGATACCATTTCGCTGAACCTTGCGCTTGTTCTCGGTACAGCAGGTCTTCCGCATATCCTGATTCGCTTCTTTACGGTTAAAGATGCCATTACAGCAAGAAAGTCAGTCGTTTATGCTACATGGATTATTGGAATCTTTTATATTATGACGATCTTCCTCGGCTTTGGGGCAGCCTCCTTTGTAGGATTTGATAATATTGTGGCAGCCAATCCAGCCGGCAATATGGCAGCGCCACTTCTCGCTAAGGCACTCGGCGGAGAATTCCTGTTTGCTTTTATCTCTGCAGTAGCCTTTGCAACCATCCTTGCGGTTGTAGCAGGACTTGTACTTTCAGCAGCATCGGCCTTTGCCCATGATTTTTACAGCCATATTTTAAAAAGAGGAAATGTAACAGAAAAACAGCAAATAGTAGCTGCTCGCTGGGCCTCTATTGGTGTTGCTGTCCTCTCGATTCTTCTTGCACTTTTCGCTCAGAAGATGAATGTGGCCTTCCTGGTTTCTCTGGCCTTTGCCGTGGCTGCCAGTGCAAACCTGCCTATTATTCTATTAACGATTTTCTGGAAGCGCTTTAACACCTCCGGGGCTGTTACTGGTATGGTTGTTGGTCTTGCCAGTTCTCTTATTCTTGTAGCGATTGGCCCTAATATCTGGGCTGAGGAAGCCGGAAAGGCGATTCTTGTTGGAAAGCCATTATTCAATCTTGCTAATCCAGGTATTGTTTCCATACCACTGGGCTTTATCGGAGCGTTTATGGGTACCCTCCTCTCACGCGAAAAAGTCAATGAAGAAAAATTCAATGAAATACTTGTTAAAGCGAATACTGGAATGTAACATTTAAAATCAATCTCAAAATAGGCTGCCACCTGGCAGCCTATTAATTTTTTACTATGATTCACTTCTGGGTTCACTTATTGATAAAGACCTAAACGGCAGATCATCCATCCCCACAATAGTCCCGAGAACTATTTTGAAATTTTCCCAACAAGAACCTTTATACCTATTTTTCGGTCCCAATACGCAACTTTAGAACCTTATTTTGGTAAATGTTTATTTTTTGTTGGAAATTTTCTGAATATACTGTTATAAATAATTAAGTTTTATATTTTTAAGAATCAAACCCAAAATTAAGGAGGAATTTTATTGAAGAAAAAAGCTGTTTCTATTACTCTATCGGCAGGTTTAATTTTAAGCGGAATGGCTGGTGCAAGTGCATTTGCCAGCACTTCAAAAGCCAATGAAACCAAGCAATTCAGCAAGGTAACGGGCACACCTGATTTTGTAGCCGGCAAGCTTACAAGTGCTTCAGCAAAATCTCCAAAGGATGTTATCCTGGAATACCTTGAAAATCACAAACAGGAATACAAGCTTGGAAGCCAATCTGCCTATAATTCTTTCAAAGTAAAATCGGAGGAAGCCGATCCGCTTGGCGGTAAGATTGTCCGCCTGCAGCAGGTATTTGAAGGAGTTCCTGTCTGGAATTCAACTCAGGCTGCACGTGTTGATTCTTCTGGTGTTCTTCAGGCAGTCAGCGGGACGGTTGCTCCTGACCTTGATAAAAAAGGCTTAAAAAACCTATTGAAAAATAAGTCTGCAAACGAAGCGATCAAAATTTCGGAAAACGATTTGGGATTCAAGCCTCAATATGAGCAAAATCCAACTTCAGAGCTTGTTGTCTATACTACAGGGGATAAAGCCGTTTACGCTTACCATGTAAACCTTAATTTCCTAAGCCCGTCACCAGGCAATTATAATTATTTTATTAATGCAGAAAATGGCGCAGTCATTGATAAGTTTAATTCAATTGATACTGCTGTAAGCAAACCGCCGGCATCTTTACCCGGTACAAACACAACTGGCACAGGAATTGGTGTGCTTGGAGATACCAAGTCTATCAAAACTCTGCTATCAAGCGGTTACTATTATCTTCAGGATAATACGCGAGGACAGGGAATCCTGACTTATGATGGAAAAAACCGTTCAATCCTTCCCGGTACCCAGTGGAAGGACGCCGACAATAATTTGAATGCGGCATATGATAAGCCAGCTGTCGATGCACATTATTACGCAGGTGTCACCTATGATTATTATAAGGCAACCTTTAATAGAAATTCATTTGACAATAATGGTGCGGCCTTAAAGTCAACCGTTCACTATTCAAGAAACTATAATAATGCCTTCTGGAACGGATCTCAAATGGTATATGGAGATGGGGATGGCGTCACCTTTATTCCATTATCTGGCGGACTCGACGTTATCGGACATGAGCTTACACATGCCGTGACAGAAAGAAGCTCAAATCTAACCTACTCAAATGAATCCGGTGCCCTTAATGAAGCTATTTCCGATATTTTCGGAACTTTAGTAGAATTCTATGATAACCGCAACCCGGACTTTGAAATTGGTGAAGATATTTACACACCTGGAACTCCAAATGATGCACTACGATCCATGAGCGATCCAACCAAGTATGGTGATCCTGACAACTATGCAAACCGTTATACTGGCACATCTGATAACGGCGGAGTTCATACCAACAGCGGAATCATCAATAAAGCTGCCTACCTGATCAGCCAGGGCGGAACTGCTTACGGAGTCACTGTTACAGGAATCGGAAATGCTAAGCTGGGAGCTATCTTCTACCGTGCCAATACTACTTATTTTACGTCTTCAACAAACTTCAGCCAGGCCCGCGCTGGATTGGTTCAGGCAGCTAAGGATCTTTATGGTGCTACTTCTGCTGAAGTAACAACTGTAAATAATGCCTTTGATGCGGTTGGAGTTAAATAAAAATTTTTTACCAAAAAAGGAAGCTGGGAACTATCCCGACTTCCTTTTTCTTTATTTATTAAGATCAAACTCAAGCTTCTTCCCAGTCCTAATATTAAGAAGGAAAAACAAGGCCCCACCGGCTATTGGCATAACATATGAAGGAATATGGCTTAAAAGCATTCCTGCAGTAAGCATAGCCAGAGGAAGCATGGTCTTCCCTATGCTGATTCCAATACTGAGCACCCTCCCCCTATACTCATCTGGAATCATTTTTTGCATGTAATAGGCAATAGGAATATCTATAAAGGCAATTATCACCCCAAAGATAAACATTACCAGACAAAAGTACCCGACAATGACCTGATGATTTAAATAATAGTCCTTAATCAAAACAGGAATACCGATTAAGACCATTGCTCCAGCTAAAAAAATGCAAAGGCGGTATAAAAGGACTGAGTAATTTAATGTTTCAGTGATTCTTTTTACCGCTAATGCCCCGGCAATCATTCCCAAAGGAAAAGCTGCTTCAATAATTCCAAATTGCTTAGGGCTCAGGCTCAGAACTGTATTCACCATATAAGGGAGCGGAACGGTAAGAGCAAAGCCAAGAAAAAAGTTAATTGAAATCAAGACTTTAAATAGCTGGATCATGTTTTTCTGGTTTTTTAAATAAATGAATCCATCCTTTATATCAGCGAAAAATTGAACTTTTACCCTTTCCTTCTTAAGGTCCATGTTCTCCTGGTAAAGGCTAAAATCAATAAACCCGGCTGATATGGCCGAAAGAATAAATGAAACAGAATTAAATAATATAAATAACCTTATATCAAAAATAGCGAAGACTATACCGCCCAGCATTGGTCCTGCAATGGTTGCAATGGAATCAATAATTCTGCTGGCCGAATTTATATTCATTAATCTGTCCCCGGAAACCATGTTTGGTTTCGCCGCCTCAAGCCCTACTCCATAAAAGGTTGTGAAAACAGTCAGACAAAAGGTCGCTGCATAAATGAAATAAAGATGAAGCTCATATATCATACTTAAACCATATACCAGGGCCAGCAATAGACCATTTAATGCATCCATCGAAAGAACAAGTCTTTTTTTATTAAATTTATCCGCAATAACACCGGCAAAAGGATTAATCAGAATCATGGGAATGACCCCCAGCATAAGGGTGATGGCAAAGCTTAAAGCAGATCCGGTTATTTTGAGTACATAAAGGCTGAGCGCGAAATTATAAATGGACGTACCAACAATTGAGATCGTTTTTCCTGCTGAAAATAGGTATAGATTTCTTTTTTCTATTTGTTCCTTAGGATTGCTTGCATTCATTGCTACTGCCTGCATATAAAAACCTCCGGCTTCTTTATTACCCTTATGGTATTCAATTGGCTAAAGCCAACGGCAATAGCTAATTTCATTAAATTTCAATATAAAAAAAGAAAAAGATAGGGCTGACCCTACCTTTTTCCAAATATGGCGTATGAAAAGATTTCTTCCCCTTCAACAAAAAAGTTCTCAAACCTTCCGCCTTTATCAACCAAACCAGATTTTCTTTCATCAAACATTTTATAACCCAGCTCTTTAACCTTTTCCTTCACCTTTTCAGTCATAAAATTTTCCCGAAATGCTTCTTTAATTTTACTTTTATGGCTGAAGTTTTTAAAAACTAAATAGGAAGCCATTAAATAAGCATCCTTTTTAATTAAATGGTCTATATCCTTAAGTAAAAAGCTTGTATGCTCGAAGCTGTAGTTGCTAGTTCCTGCATGGTCGATAAGCAAATCAGCGATACCGTCTTTTAAGGGGAGATTTAAAAAGTCCGAACAAATAAACAGGATATTTCTTTTTAATCCTGACCTTTCCAGCAGGCCTTTTAAATACAAATGGCGGGGAAAGCTGCGATCCACTGCAATATAAAGGCAGTTTTCCGGTAAATCCCGCAGGATATTGCGAAGGAAAAAACCAACGCCAGAACCAAGCTCAAGAAGTATCTTATTATCAAGCTCCAATTTTTCCATCTTCCTCTTCGACCACTCGAGGCCGAGATGTAGGTTTTCCAGATAACCCTGGTCTGTTTCAAGGATATATTCTGTTATATTGTTATCCTCCAGCATCCCTGCAGTATGCTCCACGGCACCTTCTGCCATCAACATTCCAGATGAAATGGTGTAAGAATGTCCACAATCACATTCAAGTCTGCCTTCCATAACCTGGTTTCGGCTGATACTGCCATTCTGAAGTGTAAGCGGGCTGCTGCATTTCGAACAAGTTAGTAAATCAAGGACCTTTAAATCAACTCCCATTGCAGAGCTTGAATCAGATTTCTTCGTCTTTAATTGATCTAATTTCTGTTTTAGTTTTTCCCTCGAATTTACTAAATCCTTTATCTCTTCATCCAGCTTTTTTAATTTATCTAAATAAATCATTTTATAATAATGGTCTGCTTCGTAATCTGTTAACCGCCCAAAATTTTTATAAAAAAAGATCTTTTTAATCTCATTTAAACTAAAGTCCATTCCTTTTAATTCAAGGATATTATCTAAATTCATCTGACAGCGGGAATCAAAATCATATTGGCCTCCTTTTTTCTCTGGAACAATAAGACCAAAATCCATGTAATGCCGAATTGTATCGATACTTAAACGATTGGTTTCAGCAAACTTACCAATTTTCACAACACCACCGCCCGTTTTCCACAAATAGGTAAATATGTAATATATAAGATAACTCGTCATATTTCAGAATTATTTGTGATATGATTCAACTATATATGAAACAATTTCAAATAAAAAGATAATAGTATTTTTTTTAGTGAGAGATACATGTATTGCCGAGAATACGGACATCAAACGAATGGAGAGTTTTGTGAAAATTGTGGTCTCCGGCCGGATAACACCCATAAATTCTGTAATTAGTGCGGTGCTGAAACAAAACCAATGCAGGAGCTCTGCACCTCTTGCGGATCTATTATGGCGGCCTTCGAAAAAAAGGAATACGCAGGATTTTAGATTCGTTTTGCAGCAAGAGTGATAGATTCCCTTATTCTCGGGATTCCAATTTTTATTGGTGCTCTTATATTTGCAGGGGTTTCCGCATTTTATTCAGAATCAGCAATCCGGGGGGGCTGTCGGTGCAGCATTTGGTTTGCTGGCAATTTTATATCTGATTTACATTGCTGCCAACCTTTTTTATTATGCGGGCATGCAGGCCACACTTGGAAAACAGATAGTGGGGGTAAAAGTTACTGAAATGAATGGAAATCGGATATCCTTCGGAAGAGCACTCGGCCGCTATTTTGAAAATCGGCTATATAATCGCTGGCTTTACGGAGAAAAAGCAGGCTTTGCATGATTACATTGCAAGTACTGTAGTTGTAAAAAACTAAGATACTGGACGCTTTTTTCTTACTGAAAAGCCGTTCTATTTATTATAACAATAAGGAGTTATTTCTTTGATTAAACGATTTTTTACTTACTATAGGCCACACAGAAAACTATTTATTCTCGATTTCAGTTCTGCCGTTATAGTAGCATTGCTGGAGCTTGCTTTTCCGCTTGCTGTCCAGTGGTTCATCGATAGGCTGCTGCCTTCAGAAAACTGGTCTGCTATTGTATCTGTTAGCGTCGGTCTCCTTGCCCTCTATATTGCCAGTACATTTCTTCAGTATATCGTCAATTATTTGGGCCATATGCTTGGTATTAACATCGAAACAGATATGCGCCAGCAGCTGTTCGGGCATGTGCAAAAGCAGTCCTTCCGTTTTTTTGATAATACAAAGACAGGACATGTAATGAGCCACATCACCAATGATCTGCTGGATATTGGTGAGCTCGCCCACCATGGTCCTGAAGACTTATTTATTGCTTTAATGACTATTGTGGGAGCTTTTTGGATTATGTTAACCGTTAATGTCCAACTGGCGCTTGTAGCCATTTGTATTCTTCCTTCATTGATGTGGCTGATTATCTTTTGCAACTTGCGAATGAACAAAGCCTGGAACCAAATGTACATGGAAATTGGCAACGTTAACGCCCGGGTGGAGGATAGTGTATCCGGTGTCCGGGTCGTACAGTCCTTTACAAACGAACACCATGAAATTAAGCTTTTCACAAAAAACAACCAAAAATTTCGCCTGGCTAAACTTGGAGGCTATAAGGTTATGTCATTCAGTTTATCAGGTATTTACATGATGACCAGATTTATTACTCTCGCCGTCCTCGTATATGGTGCCTGGCTGAGCTATAAAGGTGTTCTTACCTATGGTGAACTCGTAGGGTTCGTTTTATATGTTAACGTCCTTTTCAAGCCGGTGGATAAAATCAGTTCGATTATGGAGCTATATCCAAAGGGAATGGCCGGCTTTAAGCGCTTTACAGAAATGATTGATTCCGAACCGGATATAATAGATTCAGAGGGTGCTATTGAGGTTCCAGCCCTGAACGGGGATATTGAATTTCGGAATGTATCTTTTAGCTATGACCAAAAGATACAAACTTTGGAAAACATTAATCTTAATATAAAAGAAGGGGAAACAGTTGCCTTTGTGGGTCCCTCAGGTGCTGGAAAAACCACCATTTGCTCCCTGATTCCTCGTTTCTACGACATAGATGCCGGGGCAATTACTATTGATGGAATAGATATACGGGATATGACGAGACAATCCTTGCGATCACAGATTGGGATTGTCCAGCAGGATGTGTTCCTTTTTACAGGAACAATTAGAGAAAATATTGCCTATGGAAAGCTGGGGGCTTCCGAAGAGGAAGTTAAAGAGGCCGCACGGCTTGCTCATCTTGAAGGGTTTATTGAATCGCTGCCTGACGGTTATGAAACGGAAATTGGGGAACGGGGACTGAAGCTTTCCGGCGGCCAAAAGCAAAGGCTCGCCATCGCAAGAATGTTCCTCAAGAACCCGCCAATCCTTATCCTGGATGAAGCTACTTCGGCTTTGGATACTGAAACTGAGCAAATTATTCAGGAGGCATTAATGGAGCTGGCCCAAAACCGAACGACTCTAGTTATCGCCCACAGACTTGCGACTATCCGCAATGCCGACCGCATTATGGTGGTTACGGAAGACGGAATCACTGAAGAGGGCAGCCATGATGAGCTGCTTGCACTGGGTGGCACTTTTGCCAGCCTGCATAATGCACAGTTTCAAAAGATAGAAATATAATTCTTAGAAAACTGAGAATGCCGAGCCTTTATTATGAGTTCAGAATGTATGGATATAAATTCTGATTAACCAAGGAAATAAAAGAAGATGAGGGGACCCCTTCATCTTTTTTTGCTTTTTAATAAGGCCCCCTTGCGGTGACCCACACCATTTATCATTGATTCTTCCACTTTCGAAGCAGCAGACCTTCATCACCAAAGACAGGATCCTTGTCGGGAACCGGAACATTGCGGATTTTAGCAAGAGACTGTGCCCTCATAGCCGGGTCACGCTTTAACAGATTGGCTGTCATTCCTTCCGGATAGCCTCCGACCACTTCGAAATCTTCACTGCTTTCCACCATCATATGACCGGTGCCTGCAGGGAGTACGATTACATCTCCCTTTTTCAATTCCACACGTTCACCTGCATCCCCGCCGACAAGAACGGCCGCGCTGCCAGACTTTACACCCAGGACCTCATGAGAGTTGCTATGATAGTGATGGTAATCGAATATACCGCCCTCCCAGTTGCCGCCCCAGCCATGACGTTTAAATGAAGCTTCTATTTCATTCGGATTTCCGCTGAAGATTCCTTCATAAATAATAACAGGCAGTTCCTGGTTATTTGGTATCTCCCCATCATCCTTAAGAAAAAAAGACCTTTCATTCATTTCCATTATGAACTGCTCCTTTCTCTAGGAATTCCTTCATACCTAAATCTTTACCTTATTGAAATGAAGCATTAACCTGCAACTATATTTTTATAGATTTGCAGCTTTGAAGGTATCTCCACCTTCAATTGTTCCATTTTCAAACCCTTTATTAAACCAGCGTTTTCGCTGTTCGGATGTTCCGTGTGTAAAGCTTTCAGGAACCACATAACCACGTGCCTGTTTTTGAAGTGTATCGTCACCTACAGCATTTGCCGCGTTCAATGCTTCATCAATATCGCCTTTTTCCAGGACACCCCGTCCCTGGTCCCGTTTTGCAAAAACACCTGCATAATAGTCGGCCTGAAGCTCAAGGCGAACCGAGTATTTATTAAATTCTTCCTCGCTAACTCTATTTCGGATAGCGTTTACTTTGTCGCTCGTTCCCAGAAGGTACTGAACATGGTGGCCAACCTCATGGGCAATTACATAAGCCATCGCAAAGTCACCTGGCGCATGGAATTTTTGCTGAAGCTCATCATAAAAACTTAAATCAATGTAAAGCTTTTGGTCACCAGGACAATAGAAAGGCCCCACTGCAGAACTTGCATTTCCGCAGGCAGACTGGACACTCCCTGTATATAATACAAGTTTCGGATTTTTGTAAGTCATTCCTTCTTCTTTAAACACCTCGGACCAAACATCCTCGGTGTCAGCAAGAACAACTGATACAAATTGTGATAATTCCTTTTCCTTAGCAGTTTCCTGGTATGGTGCCGGATCAGCCGGAGCTGAAGAATTGTTGGTCATACCGTTCAGCACATCAGATGGATTGCCGCCAAGCAGGGCAACCAGAAGTACAATAATAACGCTCCCAATTCCTCCTCCAATCAGCGGTATTCCGCCGAGTCCACCTCCCGATCCTCTATCATCTTCTACATTCGAACTCTCTCTTCTTCCTTCCCATTTCATGCTATTTCCTCCCTTAGGGCTATATACTTAAGCAGCAAACAATTTCTAGTCTTATACCCAAATTTAAGAGATTTAAAATATGTAAAGTATGTAAATAGAATAAAAAAGGCCATCCTTTTGTGGATAGCCCTTAAAAATTTGACTCTGTCAAACTTGACTGTTGATTTTCGCTCACGGCGCTCACTTTCCGCTCCAATCAACATAGTCGAAAATTAACAATATGCATTAACAAAGAATTGCATTAAACCATGATTTTACAGATGTTATTTGTAAACTCTACTGGATCCTGGATTGTTAAACCTTCAATCAGAAGCGCCTGGTTGTATAAAAGCTCGGTATACAGTTCAAACTTCTGTTTATCATTCTCAAAAGCAGCCTTTAATGACTCGAATACCTCGTGATTTGGATTAATCTCCAAGACCTTTTCCGCTTCGACATTTTGGCTGTTCGGCATTGCTTTTAAAACTTTTTCCATTTCAATTGTTAGTTCACCAACCGTAGATAGGCAAACAGGATGGGATTTTAAGCGTTTTGATGCTTTTACTTCCTTTACTTTTCCGGATAGAATACCTCGCATAGCTTCAAAAAGTTCCTTGTTTTCCTTTTCCTCTGATTCGTTTTCCTTCTTTTCCTCTTCTGATTCAATACCAAGATCGCCGCTAGAAACAGACTTAAACTCTTTTTCCTTATATGTGTTCAGCATCCTTACAGCAAATTCATCTATATCATCAGTAAAGTAAAGAATTTCATAACCTTTTTCAGCTACAAGCTCTGTTTGCGGAAGCTTTTCAATTCTTTCTGCCGATTCACCTGATGCATAGTAAATATACTTCTGATCCTCGGGCATTCTGGAGACATATTCATCAAGAGTAACATTTTTCTTCTCTTTGGAAGAATAGAACATTAATAAATCCTGAAGCAAATCCTTATTGGCTCCGAAATCACTATAGACACCGAACTTCAGCTGTCTGCCAAAGGATTTATAAAACTCTTCGTATTTTTCTCTTTCCTCTTTTAGAAGGCTAAGCAGTTCGCTTTTAATCTTTTTACTGATATTTTTCGCAATCAGCTTGAGCTGGCGGTCATGCTGCAGCATTTCTCGGGAAATATTAAGTGATAGGTCCTCAGAATCTACCATCCCTTTTACAAAGCTGAAATAGTCAGGGAGCAGGTCAGCACACTTATTCATAATCAAAACGCCATTAGAATATAGTTCAAGGCCCTTTTCATATTCAGGAGAGTAATAGTCAAATGGGATTTTCTCCGGAATAAATAGAATGGCATTATACCTGACCGCACCGTCCACACTAATATGAATATGCTTAAGCGGTTTGTCGAATCCGTAATGCTTTTCATTATAAAAATTCGTATAATCCTCTTCTGTTAATTCACTTTTATTCTTTCTCCAAATTGGAACCATGCTGTTAACGGTTTGTTCTTCCTGGACACTTTCCCACTCGTCCTCGCTGCCTTCTTTCAGCTTGCTTGAGGTCACATCCATCTTAATTGGATAACGGATAAAGTCAGAGTACTTCTTAATGATTGACTTTAAGCTATACTCTTCCAAAAATTCATCGTAGTTCTCATCTTCGGTATTCTCTTTTATTTTTAAAATAATCTCTGTGCCGATTGTTTCTTTTTCAGCTGGCTCAATGGTGTACCCTTCTGCACCAGTTGATTCCCATTTGAAGGCCTCGGAGCTTCCCAACGCCTTACTTTTAACTGTTACACTATCTGCCACCATGAAGGCTGCATAAAATCCTACGCCAAATTGGCCGATGATATCATGGCCGTCTTTTAGCTCATTTTCATTTTTAAATGCCAGGGAGCCGCTCTTAGCAATTGTTCCAAGATTGTTTTCAAGCTCTTCCTTCGTCATACCGATTCCGGTATCTGTCACCTTTAGGGTCCGGCTTTCCTTATTAGCTTCAATTTTTATGTAGTAACTGTCTTTTTCAAAGGTTAAAGAATCATCTGTTAAGGCCTTGTAATAGATTTTGTCGATTGCATCACTTGCATTCGAAATCAGCTCTCTTAAAAACACTTCACGCTTGGTATAAATGGAGTTAATCATCATTTCCAATAATCTTTTCGATTCTGCCTGAAATTGCTTTGTTTCCATAATTGCATTCTCCTTTCGTAAAACGTTTTATTTTTTAGTAGTAGTTAAGCATATCATTAGCACTCATAATAAGAGAGTGCTAATCAATATTTATTTATCATATTTTATTTGTTTGTGTCAATATGTAAAAATTAAGGAAGATAGCGTTTACCCGCTTATCTCCCTCTATTGCTATTTTATTTATTTATTAACTTTACTGTGAAAAAAAGCGATACTTAGTAGTAGATTTAAATGTTTCTTCAGGGTTTAATACGATTGAAGGAAACTCGGGATGATGAATGGCATCCGGATAGCCCTGAACCTCCAGGCAGACACCCAAATAGTTTTTAGTTGGTAAATTGCCTGAAAGAGTATAAGGTTCCTCCTCAAGCTGATTCGCCGAGTAAAGAACCACGCAGGGCTGGTCGGTTGTTACCATTAATGAACGGCCGCTTTCTTGATCCCTTAGCTCAATCATGTTTTCCCCAGGGTTTGTAAAAAGAAGCGGATGATCATAACCGTTTCCTACCATCACATTCTGAGGATTTGACGAATAAATACCTTGCTTTATTTTTTGGCCGTTTCGAAAGTTAAAAGGTGTTCCTTTTGACTCAATCATCTTTCCAGTCGGAAGCATATCGGAATCCAGCTCCAAAAAGCGGTCGCTATCAAACTTCAGAACATGTTCGGAACAGTCTCTTTTTAAGTTTCCGCTTAAGTTAAAGTAAGAGTGGTTCGTAAAGTTTACCAGTGTTTTTTGATCAGTTTTGGCTTCATAAGTAATACTTAATTCATTATCGTTTGTTAAAATATACTTTACTGTTGTTTCTAAGTTCCCTGGGTAGCCTTCTTCACCATCAGGGCTTTTGTAAAAAAACTTCACACCCACCGACCCTGATTCCTCTATTTTCTCAGTTTCCCATATTACAAGGCTGAACCCTTTTTCACCGCCATGCAAATGGTTCGAGGAGTCATTGGCAGTTAAATGGTATGTCTTTCCATCCAGCTCAAACTCTGCCTTTCCAATCCTTCCTGCTACCCTTCCGACAACGGCTCCAAAATAGGGGGACCATTTTGGGTAGGCTTCGAATTTATCGAAACCCAGGACAACATTTTCAAAAACTCCATTGCGGTCGGGAACAAATAGTTTCGTAATGACACAGCCATAGTTCAAACAGGATACCGACATATCATTATCGTTAACCAATGTATATTCAATAACCTGTTCTCCCTCATGATAGCCGAAATGTCTCTCATTAACTTCCATCGATTCTCCACTCCTTCATCCTTTTCGTTCTTTTAATGATAGGATCATCGATTAAAATAACTACTATTCTATAGCCCCCAGCGTGCATTTAAAACCTTTTTTAAAACCGGCAAGTATCAAATTCAAATTTCAAATTTTGTTTAGCTGGAATGAGATACTCCTCATGTACGGGTGCGCCCCCGCTGTTATCGCCGCTACACTATCTGTCTGCCTGCTATATTCACAACTGTATAATGGACATTCGGAAGCTCATAATAATGCTTTGCATTTTTTGTTACTCCTTTTTCTGTCTCCGCCCCATTTGGGGTCACGGTATAATGGCTAAAGCGCAAAACCCCTTCAATGGTGTGCTAAAATTTGCACGGATCATTAAAGGGGCCTTTTAAATATAAAAATATCAAATTATTTTTTCTTTGCGTGTTTACGCATGTCAAAGGCAACAGCTACAACAATGATTAATCCTTTAACGATGTACTGGATATATGGACTAACACCCAGGAAGGCAAGACCATAGTTAATTACCTGGAAAATAAGAACCCCTGTAATAACTCCAGGAACTGTTCCAATACCTCCTGATAGTGATACACCGCCTACAACGCAAGCCGCGATGGCATCAAGCTCGTACATATTACCTGTATTGTTGGTCGCACTGCCAACACGTCCAGCTTCAAGCGTACCAGAGAAACCATATAGAAGACCGGCAATCATATAGATAATAATAATGTTTCTAGCAACGTTTACACCGGAAACCTTTGCTGCTTCAGGGTTACCGCCAATCGCATACATGTTTTTTCCAAGCTGTGTTTTATTCCACATTACCCAGATTAATATAGACGCGATAATAGCATATAACAAAAGGTAAGGAATTTCGTATTGTCCTACTGGAATTCCGCGCTGTGCAAAGGTAGTAAAGCTTTGGCTTAGTCCCCCAATCGGCTGCGCACCGTATGGAGGGCGGTCAAAGTAAATGGAAGTAATCCCGTACACACCAATCATCATTCCCAAAGTCGCAATAAAGGGCGGTACATGCAGTTTTGAAACAATTACCCCGTTAACAGCACCAATCAATCCTGTCACAGCCATTGCTATAAGAATTGGTACAATTAATGGTAATTCTGCAAGATGCGGATACATTTTATAGGCATAATCAGATGCCTGTAAAAGCGATGCTGAAACAACGGCTGCTAGACCAACCATACGTCCTGCGGATAAATCCGTACCAGCAGTAATCAGGATGCCGGCCATTCCAAGCGCAATAATAATCCTTGATGAGGACTGGCTTAAAATATTGATCAGGTTTGTCATCGATAGAAAGTCTGGTGAAGCAACAACGATTCCAATGACAAGCAGTACTAAAAACACATAAATTACATTATCAAAAAGCCATTTCGATATATTCGATTTTTTTGTAGCCATTAATATCCCCTCCTAATACAATGCTGCCAATCGCATAATTTCTTCTTGTGTAGTCGTTTTTGTATTGACGATTCCAGCTGCTTTTCCATTACTCATAACTAAAATGCGATCTGTTACTCCCAATAGCTCAGGCATTTCTGAAGAAATCATAATGATTCCTTTTCCTTCTGCTGCGAGGTTATTGATAAGCTGATAAATTTCAAACTTGGCGCCAACATCAATACCCCTTGTCGGTTCATCAAGCAATAGGATATCAGGTCTTGTTAATAGCCAGCGGCCGATAATAACCTTTTGCTGATTTCCTCCGGACAGGCTTCCTATTGACGTTTTCTGTGATGGCGTTTTAACCTTCATAGAGTCAATAACCCACTTTGTATCGTCGTGCACCTTGCTGTCAGATAAGAAAATACCTTTTTTGTACTGCTTTAGGTTTGCTATGATAGAGTTAAAGCTGATGCTCAATTCAGGATAAATTCCTGTCGTTCTTCTTTCTTCCGTCACAAGGGCAAATCCATTTTTGATAGCCTTCTGTGGTGTATCGTTTTTAACCGCTTTGCCCCTAAGCTCAATCGTCCCGGATTTTAATGATCTTAATCCAAATAATGCCTCTACTACCTCTGTGCGTTTGGATCCAACGAGCCCTGCTATTCCTAAAATTTCGCCTTTTCTCAGTTCAAAGCTAACATTTGAAAAGGATGGCTGGGTTTCAGCAGTAAAACCCTTAACCTTTAAAATTACCTCTTCAGGTTCATTAATTTTTTCAGGGAAGCGCTGAGATAAATCACGGCCAACCATCAGTTTAATAATTTCATTGGTTGTCAGTTCTTTTGCATCTTTAGTGGTGATATACTGGCCATCGCGCATGATGGTCACTTCATCCGAGATTTTCAGTATTTCTTCCATTTTGTGAGAGATATAGATAATGGCCACATTTTCGCTTTGAAGCCTTTTAATAATTCTAAATAAATGATTTACTTCAGTCTCTGTTAACGATGAAGTCGGTTCATCCATAACAATGATTTTTGAGTGATACGAAACAGCTTTTGCAATTTCAACCATTTGCATCTCGGATACAGATAAGGTGCTTACCTTACTGCGCGGATCAATATTAATATCAAGGCTTTGAAAAATTGCTTTCGTATCTTCATACATTTTCTTTTCATCAATAAATATCCCTTTATGGGGATATCGGCCAAGCCAGATATTATCCATTACATTCTGCTGGCGGACCTGGTTCAGCTCCTGGTGGACCATGGAAACTCCATTTTCAAGCGCTTGCTTTGAACTGGTAAATTGGACTTCCTTTCCGTCAAAGAAGATTTTTCCTTCATCCATAGAGTAAATGCCAAACAGGCATTTCATTAAAGTGGATTTTCCTGCACCATTTTCGCCCATTAAGGCATGGACCGAGCCGGCCTTTACTTTAAGCGAAACATTATTAAGAGCAACAACCCCGGGGAATCTTTTAGTTAAGTTTTGCATCTCAAGTAAATAAGTATTACCTGCTTCTGACATGAGCGAACCTCCTCGCTATACTATTAAAAAATATAAGAAACCCTATATCAGTGCGTACCATGATTTAATTGCTATTCATTTCGGTACCGTTTCTGGATTTACAGCCCCGAACGAAAGAAAAGAACCGAAATTCTTTTCCTTCGTTCGAGGAGCGCCCGGGCGAAAAATAATTCCCACGTTCCGGGCGCTTTTTTGCTTCTATTGACCATATTTTGTGAACCTCGAACAAGTTTAAGCAATCTAGCTTCAGCGCCCAGCCAGGTTTTCCTCAGGAATATGCTGCTTTGAATATCTTGTGAGAATCATGACCATAGGTGATGATTCTCACAGCTCGGAGTCATAAGCCAACTCACTCCAGAAATCAGGACATGCAACGCTACGGAAGCGTCCGCATCGCACGAAGGAAAAGCTTTAGCTTTTCCGAGGATGACTGCATGATTCGTCTTATGCCTGTCGGAGGCCCACAGGATGTGGGTCAGGAAGGCGTTGCCACAGGATGTGGCGGATTTAGCCTTTCATCATCTAACCAGGGCGCTTACGCCTTTTTTACTTGTATGCGTCTTTTCCAACTTGGATGTTCGTTTTATCAACTTGAACATACGGAACGCGGACAGCTTTTTTATCATCAAGCTTCCACTCAGTTCCAGCAAGAACATCTTTGCCTTTTGCAGCATTTGCAGCAAGCTGAACAGTTGCTTTACCCTGGTTCTTGGCATCGTTCAGGATTGATCCAACCATTTTTCCTTTTTCAATCATTTCAAGAGCTTCCGGAATCGCATCAACACCTACAACCGGCATAAACTTGTCACCGCTGAAATAGCCAGCCTTTTCAAGTGAAGCAATTGCTCCTAAAGCCATACCGTCGTTGTTAGCAATGACGAATTCAATTTTATCGCTATATTTTGCAAGCCAAGCATCCATTTTCTCAGTTGCTTTTGTTGCATCCCACATTGCTGTATCCATTGCAAGCTCGTCTACTTGAATACCCTTTTGTTTAATTGTATCTACAGCATATTTAGTACGGGCTTCTGCGTCAGGATGTCCAGGCTCACCTTTAAGCAGAACGTACTGCAGCTTGCCGTCATGGTTCTTGTCCCACTTATCTTTATTTGCTTCCCATGCCTTCGCAATCATTTCACCCTGAAGAACACCTGACTCTGAGGAAGTTGTTCCAACATAGTAAGCTTTATCGTAGCCTTTTAAAACTTTTTCATCTGGCTCTTTGTTGAAGAAAATAACAGGAATGTTTTTAGGTTTTGCTTTATCAATGATCGTTTGAGCTGCCTTAGGGTCTACTAGGTTAATAGCAAGAGATTTTGCTCCTTTGGCAATCAGCGTATCAACTTGTTCAATCTGCTTGGACTGGTCGTTTTGGGAGTCATTCAGCATAAGCTTTACATTTCCTTTTGCTGCATCTTCCATTGCACGGCGAACATAAGACATAAAGTTATCATCAAACTTATAGATTGTGGCTCCCACTGCCGGATTACCGCTGTCTTTGCCGGAACCCCCAGATCCGCCAGTTGAACTGCTGCAGCCAGTGGCTAACAGAATGCTCGATGCTACCGTTAAGGACAAAACTAAACCTTTTTTCTTAAACATGTCATCATTCTCCTTTTATATGTTTATAAAGACATTTGGCAGGCTGCTATTGACAGCGCAGCCATTCTTGCTGAAAGCCCTTACAAATATAGTAGCATGGGAGATTTTTAATAAGTCCTAAAATCTATAGCACTAATTTGTGATTTTCTAGATTATTTTGCCAATGCTGAAATGTTTTTGTAACAATTACTATTTCAAAAAAGCGGAAAACACTATATATATCGTAAAAAATTGAAAAAGCCCGGTTCTATTTACCGGGCCATTTTGTTAATTTTCAGCTGTCACAGCCGCTGTCTTCCTAAATTCTGACGGGGACAGGCCTGTCTGTTTTCTAAATACACGGCTAAAATAGTTAGGGTCCTTATAGCCTATTGAATAACAAATCTCTTTTAAACTTTTTTCCTGATCCAGCAAAGCCGTTTTCGCCTGCTTTATTCTTATTTCAGTCAAGTAATCGATAAAGGTCATGCCAAAACGATCTTTAAAGAGTTTACTAAAATAATAAGGGCTGAGGCCAACATATTCTGCAACAAATTCCAGGGTTAGAGAATCGCCATAATGATTTTCAATATACTCTTTTGCTTTATGGAGCATTCCCTTTGCCTGGTTATTTCTCCAAACCTGGACATGATGGACAACTGACATTAAATGTGATTTTCCTGTGTCAATAACTGTCATCATATTATCCCCCTCATCAATGGAAGGAGTCCGTTCATAATTTATACCTAGTTCATGAAGCATTCGGGAAATGAGGATGAACATTTCCTCAAAGGACTTTTTAATAAAAGATCTATCTGTTTCCTTACCTGTAAGTTTTTTAACAAAGGAATCAAAGTCAAACAGAACCTGGCTGGCATCTCCCTCTCGCAATGCATCGAGCAGTCTTTTCTCGGCCTCCAAAATGCCTGCATCACCAGCATTCTCTGCTGACCCCTGCTTATCACCAAATAAATATTTTCGAAAAGGAACCTTTAAAAGCTCATGGAGGGCTTTAACCGATTCCTGATAGGATTTATTTAATTCATTTGCACGGTTGTAAGGAAGGCCAATTCCTATCCTTAGTTCGGATTGGAATCTTTTTTGATATAAACTATTGAGATTTTCGATTATCGCAACAGCATTAGTTTTAAAATTTGCCTTTTCTGTTGCCTTCTGGCCCAAAAATAGAACGGCTGTCTGCATATCTGTCATTGGGCCAACTACAGCCTCATGCTTTTTGGATATGGATTTAAGCTCTTCCTTTAGCCATAAATACCTTTCCTGTTTTTCCTCCCTTGAAAGGTCGGAATTCTGTGAAGCCAGGGAGATAAGCATGATATATCCATAGGTAATCTCCACACCGAGCAGCTGGCTCCATTCTTCAAAGGTAATGTCCTGTACCTGGTTCACTAATAACGATGAAACCCATTCTTTTTGGGCGATAGATACAGCGCGGTCCAGGTTTTTCTTTAAGTTTTGCTGCTCTTCCTTTTGTTTGCGCTCTTGTATAATTTCATCGGCAACACGACCAAGACTTGCAAGAATATCTTTTTTGCTGCTCGGCTTTAGAATATACTCCTTTACTCCCTGCTGCATGACCTCTTTGGCATATTCAAATGTATTAAAGGCTGAAACCATAATGAAACGGATACCCGGTTCTAATTTTTTGATTTCTTTCACCGCCTGGACTCCATCAATACCTGGCATCTTAATGTCCATAAAAATAATATCAGGCTTGTGTTCCTGGGCCATTTCTATCGCTTTTCTTCCGTTTGGGGCTTCACCTATTACAGCCACATCGGGAGTGCTGCTATTTATAATTTTCGTCAATGCCTTTCGTTCAAGCACCTCGTCATCCACGATTAAAATTTTCAACACGGCCATTTCCCCCTCCTGCAGCGTCAGGAATGATCAATCTAAATGTAGTTCCCATATTTATTTGTGATTCAATTTGAACTATGTCATCTTTTTGGAAAAAGAGCTGAAGCCTTCGTATAACATTTTTCACACCAATTCCGTTGGATTGCCCAGATGCCTTTTCCGTTTCAATCGCATGTGTTCCTTCACCATGCCATAGCAATTTCTCTTTTGTCGCTTCATCCATCCCGGCCCCATTATCAATAACCTCTATATGGATATTGTCTCGATGGCGATGAATGTGAAGGCGAATTACCGCATTTTCCTCCAGTGACTCAACCCCATGGATAAAAGCATTTTCAATTAGGGGCTGAAGTATTAAGCTCGGTATTTCAATATCAAGGCAATCCTTTTCAATTTGTGTAACAAATTGAATGCGTTCTCCAAATCTTGTTTTTTGGATGAAAAAGTACTCTTTTACAATTCTCACTTCGTCTTTTAGAGTGGATGCACCATGAAGGTCCCCGAGATTATAGCGAAGAAGCGCGGCAACCGCTTCAATTAGTCTTGATGTCTGTTCCGCCTCTTCCAGATAGGCCATTTTTGAAACTGTGTTCAATGTATTGAACAGGAAATGAGGATTGATCTGGCTTTGCAGGCTCCTTAGCTCCAGTTCTTTCAACAGCTTCTCCAACTCGGACTGCTGTTTAATTTCCAATACTAATTTTCGTAGATTTGTCCTCATTTGATTAAAGGTCTCGGTTAATGGTTTTAATTCATCCTTTGATGCAATTTGTATATCTTCTCCTGACAGATTGCCTCCTGCAATTTCCTTGGCCGCTTTTGATAGAAGGCTGATCGGTTTCGTAATTCCTCCTGAAATCCATAAGGCCAGCAGGGTGCTTAGAAAAAAGGCTGCCGCAAATAATGAAAAGGAGAGATATTTATAATAGCGGTTTTGCTCTTCCATTTGATGATAAAACTTTCGGTAATCAGTCAGTTTATTGTTTAAAAGGCCAAGAGTACTCTCATGCAAAAAGGATCCAATTTTTAATACCTCGTTAAAATGGTCAGGATATTGATTGATATCATCCTTTTCAAAGGCATTTACCGTTTCATCGCTTTCCTGTAAAAAACTGTCTATCATATTTTTATAGTTAACCAGAGTAATATCGTTTGATTCCATTACCTTATTTAGTCTTTTCTGGTCATTAAGAAGCTTTGCCTTCTCCTTTCGATATTGAACTAAATAAGGTTCATCCTTATCTAAAATATAGGCGTGGAGCTTTTCTGTAACCAGATTGGTTCTTTGTGAAATATCATTAAGTAACAGAAAGCGTTCAAAGCTGTTATCATACTCACTAACAAGCTTCTCAGAGCTGTTATAAAAAAAGAGGCCAACAGACGTTAATAAAACAACAAGGACAATAAAATAAAGAAGGAGCTTTGATCGAATCCGGAATAACATTTATTTATTCTCCTCCAGTCTGCCTAAGGGACTAAGAGGCAAATCTTCTGCCGTTAAAATACTAGTGTTCGTATGGACAATCGAAGGCACCGTTTTTCCTTTAAGCAAGTTGATCATCATTTCGACGGCCCCGTATCCCATTTTGTAGGGTTCCTGAACCACTGTTGCTTTAATAGTTCCTTTTTTTATGTAATCAAGTGTTTCCGGCAATGTATCAAACCCTATTATAGTCATTTGCTTTTGCTTATTATATTTCTCTATTACCTGGGCAATACCAATGTCATCAAGGGCGCTTGTCCCAAAGAAAGCATTAACCTCTGGATGTTCAGCGATAATCTGGTAAGCCTTTTCAGCAGCTCTCACTCTGCTAATCTCAGATTCTTCTATATCGATAATTTTAATATTTATTTCAGACCTCACCGCATCCTTAAAGCCCTTTACCCTCTGCTGTTGGTGATTTTTATAAAAGCTCCCGGTAATAATCGCTACATTAGCCTTACCTTTTGTATCCGCTATCATTTCCTTTCCTGCCAAAAAACCGGAATAATAATTATCCGTTCCTATATAGGCCATTCTTTTACTGTTTGGTGCATCTGTATCAACGGTAATAACCGGAATTCCGCTTTCTACTACCTTATTAATCAAAGGATTAAATTGAGCATCACTCAATCCTTGTGTGAGGATGCCGTCCACCTTGGAGGCAGCGGACATTTCTATCGTTTTCAAATGATCATCCAGGTTCGCCTGTTTGGGTCCGACATACTCCAGCATAACGCCATGTTTCTTTGCCGCATCCTTGGCACCTTTTTCAACAAGCCTCCAATATTCATTGTCCAGCTCTTCAGGGACGAGGACAAAATGATATTTGTATTTTTTATTAGCCATTTGCTCTTGCGGCAAATGGTGGGTGACAACTTTATATCCATAAAAAATGGATAATGAGCAACTTATTAGAAAGAATAAAATCCCTAAGGAGTATGCGGTGATAGATAGTCTGCTCATAAATTTCCCCAATCTAATTATCTGTAAGATTAAGGCTATTATATAAACAATTGTGGAAGCCGGCAATGAGATTTATTTTCTAATAGTGGACATAACCGAAGGAACTCGGGCATATCCATCTGCTGGCGTGCATTCCACCATCATGCCGGGCATTCACTCGTTCAATTCGTGCATTTAACTGACGAAAACGTGCATTCACTCCCTAAAACCGGGCATTTACCCGACGAATTCTTGCATTCTGTTCCTAAGAACGTGCATTTAAATTTTCTTAGAGGGGTATCCAGCTGAAAAAACTCTTTGTAACTCCTCTTTTCCATCACATACAAAAACAAAATGATGATTTTTTAATAAAAACCTAAATAGAATGCTTTTTTGATAGAAAAGCATCAAAAATTAACTGTATTGCGACCTTTTTACCCCTATAGGTATGCACCAATAAACTAAAAAGAGGTTATCGCAGGATAACCTCTTAATCTATCAGGAATTTAGAACTTTTTTAATAACAAGATTGGTTAGATTCGGCACTATTTCAAGGGAGTAAGTCATTTCCATTCTTTCGTACTTTTTATGTGCATCCAAACCGTATGGACCTATATTTATTACTGGAACGTTAATATCCCGAATGTCCTGGAAGTTTATATAGTGTTTGGTTCCCCAGCCTGGATTATTTTTCGAAACCGCATTAGTGCCTTCCTCATCATCACTCAGTGCGACAAAGCTCATATCAGAAATGTAAGGGAAAAAGTTTCGGGTCACAATCGGATACTCATAGGACGGCTGTACAGCCTCCACTGCTTCATCCAAGGCTTCAATTAATATTTCTTCATTCCTTGTCCTTCCTGTAAGTTCAATCCTCGGAGAATAGAGAGAGGAATAGAAAAGAATCATAGCCGGATTTTTATCCTTCATCCATTTCCAGGCTTTCTCCACTACACGTGCAGCAAACATACGGATATCCAAATCCTTTTGCTGTAAAAGGGATTCTTTAAATTGGTCCATATAATTTTTATATGCTTCTCCATTTTCATTGATCAGCAACTCTTCCATTTCCTCGTAAGTAAAAACTCTTGGTTTCCATGGAAAGTCTACATAAGTCTCCCCGCTCATCGCACAATATTGCCTGTATCTTTCCTCAAAGGAACTTAAAGCATTGCCGAAAGCAATATAGGCCTGTTCTTTTAGCTTTTCAAGTACATCCTTCGGCGACCAGGAGTGAATAAAAAAGTTATAGTAAACATAGGCAGAAAGAGCAGTTTGAACTGTATAGGAAGGCTTCAGGTCTGTCTGTTTCAGAGAAACAGGCGGAACTGTGGTTTCACCGAGAGCCTCATTGCAAAGCTCAGGATTATAGTTTATCTGCTTTGTCAATTCAGCCGCCAGAAAATTGGGATCAAGCCCTTCAAAACAGGAGCCTACATGCGTTTCAGCTCCTGTGATAAAAAATGAAGGAAGCAGCTTGCCAACGGTACCCTTATAGATATACCTGTTTTCATCGCCTGCATAACGGGGGGAGACAAAATCAGCATTGATGGCTGCGACATATTCAAAGTTATGTTCTTCTTTCCAGCTTTTTAACACCTTTAAGGCTGAAAGAATTCCATGCGAACTGTCTTCTTCATCGCACTCTGCGACAAGAACAATGCAGCCATCTAGCTCCTCTGGATGCTCGGAATAGTATTTTAATAAGTATAGATGGCTTGACACACCGCTCTTCATATCAAGAGAACCCCGGCCAAACAACCAATCGCCTGATTCCAAGTGCTGCTTAGCAGAACCAGAAAGATCTTCGTTCTTTAATGCATCCATAAGCTGTTCAGGAAAACAGGCTAACTCTTTTAACTGATTAAAATCTTCAATGCCGACTGTATCAATATGCCCCATTAGGATGACAGTCCGGTTGCTGGTTCCTTTTGTCCCTTTCACATAAGCCAGCACATTATATCTTTCCTGTTCATCATCAATTGTTTTTTCAATGACAACCTGTGCTGGATTTTGAGCAAAATAGGGCAACGAAGAAATTAAGGTATAAAGAGAATGGGCGATTACCTTTTCACCATCGGTGTTAACAATGCTTTCAATATTTACAAGTTGCTTAGTAAAGGCAAGAACCTCTTCACGGCATCGGAACATACTGCGGCCCCCTGGAGTAAAATATAGTTTTGAAAGTTTAAATTAATAGAATTCTTTTATCATTATAATACTTCAGTGTTTCTATAAAAAGAGCCGCAGTAAAAACCTGCGGCCCCTTTAGTAACTATAAATTATATGTTTTACATTTTTCATAGAAGTTTGTTTTGCTTATTGCCAATAGTTTTGCCGCCTCTAGTTTATTCCCGTTTGTAAGGGCGAGAGCATTTTCAATCGCTTGTTTTTCAACCGCAGCGAGTGTTTCTTTTAAAGGCTGAACTGGAAATGAAGACAGAACAGGGTTATGACCAATCATTTTCTTAGAGCCCCGCCCTTTGCCTTCCTGGTCTTTTAGATATAGAGGCAGATGCTCTAATTCGATCATTTTCCCATCTAAAACATTAATACAACGCTCGAGCACATTCTCGAGCTCCCGAATATTTCCGGGCCATGAATGCTGCATTAGCTTCTCCATTACCTCTTGGGAAATTTCAATTTCCTTTCGATAAAACTTTCCTTCCAGCTTTTTAAGCAGGCTCATAGAGATTAAGCCAATATCATCTTTCCGTTTTCTAAGAGGGGGAATTTCAATTTTTATTACATTTAGCCTGTAATATAAGTCCTGCCGGAACTTTCCTTCCTCTACCATCTTTTCAAGATCACGATGTGTTGCGGCTATAATTCGGACATTAATTGGAATAGATTTTTGTCCGCCAATTCTCTGAATTTCTTTTTCCTGAAGGACTCTTAAAAGTTTGCTTTGCATGGAGAGAGGCATATCTCCAATTTCGTCCAAAAAAAGTGTTCCATTATTGGCTATTTCAAATTGCCCTTTTTTCCCGCCTTTTTTTGCACCTGTAAAGGCGCCTTCCTCATATCCAAAAAGTTCAGATTCAAGTAAATGCTCCGGTATAGAAGCACAATTGATCGCCACAAATGGCAAACTTGAACGATTGCTATCGTTATGGATAGAATGGGCAAATAACTCTTTTCCTGTTCCCGATTCTCCGATTAATAATACCGATGAATCGCTGCCGGAAATCCGCTGGGCCAATTTTTTTGCTGCAAGGAAAGATGGGCTGTTCCCAATTAAATCATTAAAATAATGTTTGCTCTTTAAATCAGGCTGAACTTTTGTTTTATAATACTTCAGCTCTTCAACAAGATGCTGAATTTTACTCCTATACATCCGCCATTCTTCCGGGCTACGAAACATAACTGTCCCAAGGGCTCCGACTACTTCGCCATTCTCAAAGAGAGGAAAACGGTTAGCAATCATTTCGCTCCCATTAATAGGTTGAATGGCAGCCAATTCCTTTTGGCCTGTTTTGGCAACAATATGCATACGTGAGTTCTCAATAACTTCATCGACAGGCTTGTGAAGGGCCTCTTCAACGGTTGTGCCTAAAAACTCACAATAAGATTCATTTATATAAAGAATAATGCCATCCCGATCAACGATTACTATACGTTCTGCTAGAAGATTCATAATTTGCTCATGCCAATTATAGGGGATCTCATCAAAGCCTTGATATACCATCTTATCACCCTTAAACAATTGATAACCTTTATTATAACAAAGGAAGTCAAGGATATGTGGCGAATCGGGCTGACGTTCACAGAAACGACATAAGGAGGTTTACCTTACTATTAATCAACTTAAAAATCCTATTCAGCAGAGCAGAATAGGATTTCTGTAAAGCTCTTATTGAGCTGTATATCCTCCGTCCATGATAACAGCCTGGCCTGTAACGCCCCTTGCTTTATCGCTTGCTAAGAATACTGCATAATCAGCAATTTCCTCAACAGATAAAAGCCTTTTTTGAGGAACTAGCGGATAGATTACTTCTTCCAATACACTTTCAAGAGGTACTTTTCTTGTTGTAGCAAGGTCCTGTAATTGTCCGCGAACCAATGGAGTGTCAACATATCCTGGGCATAAAGCATTTACGGTAATTCCATTGGCTGCGCCTTCAAGAGCGGCAACCTTTGTTAAACCAACTACACCATGCTTTGCGCTGTTATAGGCAGCTTTACCCGCAAAGCCGATGACGCCATTAATTGAGGCCATATTGATAACTCTTCCAAATCCCTGTTTTTTCATAATAGGGAACACGTTTTTAATCCCGATGAATGGTGCTGTCAGCATGATTTTTACCAGCAGCTCAAATTTTTGAGTTGGGAACTCTTCAATTGGAGATACATACTGCATGCCAGCGTTGTTGATTAAAATATCAATAGTTCCAAATGTTTTAACCGTCTGATCAATGCTGTTTTTGAAAGCTTCCTCATCCGTAACATCACAAGGAGCAGAAAAAGCTTCAAAGCCCTCTTCCTTCAAAAGCTCCGCTACCTGGTCGCTCTTTTCCTTATTTAAATCGGAAATTACAACCTTTGCACCTTCCAGGGCAAATTTCCTTGCCACTTCAAGCCCTATACCACTCGCAGATCCAGTAATAAATGCTACTTTACCTTCCAGTAATTTTTGCACTTTTTATTTCCTCCTTTGTGAATGTATTATTTGAAAAAACTCTTCTATTAAACTATACCGAATAATGTGTAAATACCGATAACAACAAACACTGCCAAGGTTTTAATAAGTGTAACCATGAATATATCACGGTAGGATTGCTTATGTGTTAATCCAGTAACCGCAAGCAGCGTAATAACTGCTCCGTTGTGAGGAAGAGTATCCATACCGCCTGATGCCATGGCAACAACGCGGTGCATAACTTCTGGCGGAATATTTGCTGCTGCAATTGCCTGATTATATTTATCAGCCATTGCTCCCAAAGCAATACCCATTCCACCGGATGCAGATCCTGTCATACCTGCTAATGAGCTGGTTGTGACTGCTCCATTTACAAGCGGGTTAGAGAATGTGTGGGAAATTCCATCACTGATTTTACTAAATCCAGGAAGGGAAGAAATAATTCCTCCAAATCCATATTCAGATCCAGTATTCATTGTTGCTAGTAAAGCACCAGCAATACTTAGATTTAAACCCTCTTTAAGATTTGTTGTTACACGTTTCCAGTCAAAGGCCAATGATGTAATAATTCCAACAACCAACGCCATTTCAATTGCCCAAACTGCAGCATTAGCTGTTACATCAACGGTATACGCTTTTAATCCAATAGCAGAGAAATCAAATCCATTTGGATACCACTTAGGAATATAAGTGATAAATAATTTATTTGTTACACCCACCAGAATGAGCGGGATAAATGCCAAGATTTGTTTGCCGACAGAGACTTGAGTAGTTAAATCCGGAGCAGCGACTTCGTCAGCTTTATATGCTTCAGCTGCTGCAGCTGTCTCTGATTTTAACCCGTAATATCCTTCGCCTGCTTTTTCAGCCCTTCTTCTTCTCGTTTCAAGATATAAAAGACCAACCACTAATACGAAAATAGCCCCAATAATACCCAGCGTTGGTGCTGCATAAATGTCTGTTTTGAAGAAAGCGATAGGTATAACGTTTTGAATTTGGGGTGTACCTGGCAATGCATCCATGGTAAAGGTGAAAGCACCTAAAGCGATTGTACCAGGAATAAGTCTTTTGGGAATGTCAGCTTGCCTAAACATTTGTGCTGCAAATGGATAGATAGCAAAAACAGCTACGAACAAGCTTACGCCGCTGTATGTTAAAATAGCTCCCAATAAAACGATCGTTAGCATTGCACGTTTTGCGCCAAGCCAACGAACAATTGTTTTTGCAATGGATTCAGCAATTCCGGACATTTCTACAACCTTGCCAAAGATTGCACCTAATAAGAAGACCGGGAAATATGATTTAATAAAACCGACCATCTTTTCCATAAATACACCGGAAAAGAACGGCAATACATGGCTTGGATCAATTAATACTACAGCTAGGAGCGCACAAATTGGTGCGAACAAAATAACCGAAAAACCGCGGTAGGCTACAAACATTAATAGACCCAGCGATAAAATAATAACAAATAATTCCATATAAATCCCCCTCTAGATAATTGGACAGCACGCTATACCCCTCCCAAGGTAAGCGTTTTCAAAATATTCTTGCCTCCCTTTTAAAAATCTTTCCTCTTTTATTTCTAGCAATTTTCGTGCCAAGCTGAAAATCTAAGATGTTTATCTTTAAGCTTAAGAATAAAGCTTAAATTAATATTTGTATTCCCGTTTTTGGGAATTTATATATTCCGCAAAAAAGGAATTTTCCTCTTTTGCGGAATAATGGCTATCTATTACTTCTCCATCTCCACAATTGTGGCAACTCCCTGACCGCCGCCAATACAAAGTGTAGCCAGGCCATATTGTGAACCTCTTCGCTTCATTTCATGGAGAAGGGTCACAAGTACACGAGCGCCGCTTGCTCCAATAGGATGACCCAGTGCAACCGCACCGCCATTAACATTCAGTTTTTCACGTGGAATCTCCAAGTCGCGGCCAACCGCAAGAGATTGTGCAGCAAAAGCTTCATTTGCTTCAACCAAGTCGATATCCTCCATGGACAAACCTGCTTTTTTGAGTGCCTTTTTAGTAGCAGGAACAGGGCCAATACCCATGATTCTTGGATCGACACCAGCTGCTCCATTTCCACGAATAAATGCCATTGGCTTAATTCCAAGTTCTTCTGCTTTTTCACGGCTCATAAGAACCAGTGCGGCGGCTCCATCATTAATACCAGAAGCATTACCTGCAGTTACTGTTCCATCCTTTTTAAAAGCTGGCTTTAATTTAGCAAGCTTTTCTACTGTTACACCTGCACGAGGGAACTCATCTGTATCAAAAACAATTGGGTTACCTTTACGCTGAGGAATCACGACTGGCACAATTTCATCTGCAAATCTGCCTTCATTTATAGCACATTCTGCCTTTTGCTGGCTCCAGGCAGAAAATTCATCTTGCTCTTCACGCGTTAAGCTGTATTGTTCGGCAATATTTTCTGCTGTTACACCCATATGATAGGAATTCACTGCACATAAAAGGCCGTCCTCAAGCATGCTGTCAATTAGTTTTCCGTCTCCCATACGCAAACCATCACGTGCGCCCTTTAAGAGATGTGGTGCGAGACTCATATTCTCCATTCCGCCAGCTACCACAATCTCTGCATCTCCTGTTTGGATTGCCTGCATTCCGAGATGGACTGCTTTTAAGCCCGATCCGCAAAGCTTATTTACTGCCATTGATGTTGTTTCAATTGGCAATCCTGCTTTAAGAGCTGCCTGACGGGCTGGTCCCTGGCCAAGCCCGGCTTGAAGTACATTACCCATAATGACCTCGTCGACCTGTTCACCTGTAATTCCGGCACGGGTAACAGCTTCCTTAATAACAATTGCTCCCAGCTCTGTTGCAGGAGTGCTGCTTAAAGTTCCCATGAAGCTGCCGATTGCTGTACGAACAGCACTTACAATTACTACATCACGCATAATAGATGATCCCCCTGTTGGTTTGATATGTCTTCAAGACATTTTCTATGAATATAGTATTTTTAGTTTTCCAAAATAGCCTGGCTGATCTTAAAAGAAGCTTCTGTCTTTTCTTCCACAGTTTTTAGGTCAATCCCATCCTGCAACTCTTCAAGAACAAGCCCTTCATCGGTTACTCTGAATACAGCCAGTTCAGTTACGATAAGGTCAACGACACCTTTACCAGTCAAAGGCAGTCTGCATTCCTCTAAAATTTTAGATGAACCATTTTTTGCTGTATGTTCCATTGCTACAATTACCTTCTTAGCACCAGTTACAAGGTCCATTGCACCGCCCATGCCAGGAATCATTTTTCCCGGAACCATCCAGTTGGCTAGGTTTCCTTCTGCATCTACTTCAAGGCCGCCAAGAACCGTAACATCTACATGTCCGCCACGGATAAGCTCGAAGGAGAAGAGGCTGTCGAAGAAAGCCCCCCCAGGAAGAATACTTGCCGGCTGTCCACCTGCATTAACAAGGTCTGGATCCACTTCACCATCAAGTGGGCCAAGCCCAATATAACCGTTCTCAGACTGAAGAATAACATTAACATTTGGCGGGAGGAAGCTTGGTACCATTGTTGGAAGACCAATACCCAGGTTTACGACATCCCCGTCCTTCATTTCCTTTGCAACGCGGGCCGCAATAATTTGTTTTGAGTTTAATTGAGTGCTTACCATTAACAGCAACCTCCCTGAACAAAAATTTTATCGACCAAGATTCCCGGCGTCATGACTTCATCAGGGTCAATTTCCCCGATTTCAACTACTTGCTCTACCTGTACAATAACCAAGTCTGCAGCTAGGGCCATTAACGGATTGAAGTTTCTTGCGGAGCGATGATAGATCAGGTTTCCTGCTTTATCCGCCTTGTATGCTTTAAGAAGTGCTACTTCTGCACGTAGTGGTTTTTCCAACAAAAACTCTCTTCCGTCCACAGTAATCTTCTCTTTACCCTCTTCTACTACCGTGCCTACTCCTGTTGGTGTCAGCACGCCGCCTAGACCTGATCCGCCAGCCCGTACACGTTCAGCCAGTGTGCCCTGGGGAACCAATTCTACATCCAATTCACCAGCAATCATTTGTCTTCCTGTTTCCGGATTTGTCCCTATATGTGAAGCAATGACCTTTTTCACACGTCCGTTAGAAATTAGCGGTCCAACGCCCGATTCAATGAAAGCGGTATCATTTACAATTAAAGTAATATCTTTCACTTCAGCTTCTAGCATGGCAGATACAAGACCCTGCGGAGTTCCTACTCCCATAAATCCCCCAGCCATAATAGTCATTCCATCCTTGAAAATAGATGAAACTTCTTCTTTAGAAATGATTTTATCCACTTACAGCACCTCCTAATTAATCAAAGGGGAAATGTAAACCCTTACACCCTTTTCATAATGCAAGATGCGTGCCAAGTTTAAAGATTTATATTAAAAAAATTCTTTTTTCAATCGTTTTTCCCATAATTAGCTTTTATTTTACCAAGCTTAATAAAGTTTCTGCTTTGCTGATTAAGTTTTTCAGATACTGTTTCCTCTGAATAGGAATAAATGCCCTCTCCAGTTTTAGTACCAAGCTTTCCTGCCTCTTCCAGCTCCTGGATAAGTGCAGGTGCTTCCTTGCTTTCATCCAGTTCGGGAGCAATATTATTAAATACACGCTGCCAGGTATCTAAGCCGCCAAAGTCAGCAATTTCAATTGGCCCTGTAAATGCCCAGCGGAATCCAGGACCTGCGGTAATAGCAGTATCAATATCCCGCGCACTCGCTACGCCTTCTTTTAATAAGTAAAATGCCTCACGCATTAATGCTGTTTGCAGACGGTTTGCAATAAAGCCTGTTACTTCCTTTTTAAGAAGAATCGGTGACTTCCCAATGCTTCGAATTAAATCAATAGCAGAATCCGCAACCTCATATCTGGTTTTCGGATGCTCAACAATTTCAACCAAAGGAACCAAATGGGCAGGATTAAAGAAATGAGTAATCACCATTTGTTCCGGAAATGAGGAATTTTCTGCTAACCGGGAAATAGGAAAAGTGGATGTATTAGAAGCCACGATAGTATCCGGCTTAATGATCTCCGCCAGCCTTGAAAAAAGATCCCACTTCAGCTCAATCACTTCAGGTATCGCCTCAATAATAAAATCAGCTTCGCCAGCAGCTTCTTTTAAATCCGTTGTACAGGTAATCTTCTTTAAAGCAGCTTCCTTTCCCTCCTCACTCAGACTATCCTCTTCCACGAGCAAAGAGAGATTTTCCTCAATTCGGGACTTAGCCTTTGTTAAGAACTCTTCTTTTATATCATTTACGGTTACATTATAACCACCCACTGCAAAAGAAAGGGCAATGTTGCTTCCCATAACACCTGAACCAATAACTGCAATATTTTTAGTCATCATTTTTTCCTCCCTGATTTTGTGATTATTTTTTCACACTCTATAATTCTTGCAAAATCTATGCCAATTAACCAGTATTTAGTTTTTATTTATGACAGGTAAAAATATGGGAAAGGCCAATCATATTAAGCAGGAATTCTTCGGTCTTTCATGGAATTAATTGAAGTTTAAAAGAAAGTTTGTAAAAGGAGTATTTTGTTATGTCTGTTTTATTGGAAAATATCAATCGAATTATTCATGATTCTATGAAAAATAATGGCATCCCGGGTGCCGCCGTGGCTGTTATTAAAGAGAATAAAGTTATATTATCTCAAGGATTTGGAAGAACGAACGTGGAGGATTGGGGAACACCCATTAGTTCCAATACACTTTTTCGCATCGCATCCGTAAGTAAACTTTTTACGGGGACCCTTATGATGAGATTAGTAGAAAAAGGTCTCATAGACTTGGATAAACCAGTACAGTACTATGTTCACTGGTTTACAGCCACTGACCCAGAACTCTCAAAGCTCATTACAATCCGTATGCTGTTAACTCATTCCTCTGGTCTTCCAACTGGAGGCGGTTTAAGCTTCCATCATGACGAAGAAGGTCTTTTTCGTTACATGAAGGAAATTGTCCCAACCCTGCCAATCCTTTTTCATCCCGGAACTGCTTATTCCTATGGCAACCATGGGCCAAATATTGCAGGATTCGTAGCAGAGCAAGTGACCAAGAAGAAATTTGATGTACTTATGCAGGAATTCCTTTTTGATCCGTTGGAAATGAACCAAACAACCTACAATCCTTTAAAAGCAATGACATATCCTCTGGCATTGCCACATCACAGGGGCAACGCTGGCAACCCGACTATTTCACACCAGTTTCTTGATAACGCAGCAAGCTATCCTTCCTACTATGCCTTTTCAGCTATTGATGATCTTTGCAAGTTTGCCATGATGCATCTCCAGAACGGGGTTTATGAAAATAAACAAGTTCTCTCTCCGTCTTCCATAAATGAGATGAGAAAAGAACAAAACAATTGGTATACCTTAACAGAGGCCGGCTGTGGGATTAATTTTTTCCGGGAAACAAAAGACGGAGTGGAACGTTTCTGGCATTACGGTCAGTACAGCAATCAATATTCCAGTCAGTTTATCCTTGTTCCTGAAAAAGGCATCGCGGTCATTGCTTTAGCAAATGGAGAAGATATCTTCCAGGCGGGATATGAAATCGTGGATGAGCTTCTAAAAGAAGAATCTAAGGCAAGTATTAATCGTGAGAAGCCTGAAATCGTTTATCATCCCGATTGGAAGGCTTTCGAAGGTTCCTATTTACACAGCTATTACGGATTAATCGATATCTACTCGCTTAATAGCAAAATGTATATAAAACATAATGGTCAGCAATTCGAATTATCACCATATAGCAATGACACTTGTTTTGCCAAAAATGATGAAGGCAATATCATTTATACAGTTGGTTTTCCGGTTCCAGCCGAAGGACAAACCATCAAATGTGTTATGGTTAACAGCAATGCATGTCCGGAATTTATTCAGGATTACATTCCCAATCATTTAGAATGGGAAAATTGGACCGGGATATACAGTGATGGAAGAGATTCATACGATGTTTCCGTTCATGAGGACACCCTAATTATTAAGGATCATCAAACAAATAAAGAACTGATTGGTCAGGCAATCAAAGGAAACCAGTTCTTAACAAAAGAATACGGACTAGTAAGCTTTATAGATGTTAATGGAATCACTACCCTGGAATTTGGTTATGCCTGGCGTTATCCAAAGCAAAGCTAATCAACAAACCCACTGCGCTAATGCTAAGTGGGTATTTCTTTATAGAAAGGCTGTGTTAAATCATAATGTAGATTTTTCACTATGTTGATCGGAGCGGAAGGTGCGAGACTCCAGGGGGAATAGCAAGTCAGGCGAGACCCCGTAGGTCGTTAGCGGCCCAGGAGGCTCGCGGATTACCCGCGGAAAGCGAGCGACGTGATCGAAAATCAACAATCAAGCTTAACAGAGCATATAAAAAGGAATATTATTAGTAATATATATATCAACAATAATTTCTATTAATAATCCTAATGATTGGGTGAATTTAGATGCAATATGATTCTTTAAAAACATTTGTAACCCTTTGCGAAGTGGGAAACTTTACAAAGACATCAGAGATGCTTCATATTTCTCAGCCAAGTGTAAGCTTACACATTAAGAATTTAGAAAAAGAATTTCAAACAGAGTTATTTGTCCGTTCTCCTAAGCTGGTGCAAATAACACCAACCGGTGAGATTTTATATAAGCGTGCAAAGCAAATAATCGCCATTTACGAACAGGCTAAGGAAGACATTCTCGAGCACCATAACTCGGTACAGGGAGAATTGATTATAGGGGCAAGCTTTACCATTGGCGAATATATTTTGCCTTCTTTACTCGCAAAATTGCAGAAGGATTTCCCCGCCCTTGAACTTCAGGTCATTATTGGGAATACTCATGAAATTGTTGAAAGCGTGCGGTCCTTGCATGTAGATATAGGATTAATAGAAGGCCAGACAAACGATACGGAAGTGTCCGTACATCCATTTATGGAGGATCAGTTATTTATCATCTCATCAAATGACCATCCGCTTGTATCTAAGGGAACATTAAGCATAGCGGACCTTCAGAATCAAGCTTGGGTTTCCAGGGAACAGGGCTCAGGAACTAGAGAATATTTAAATCATGTTATCCGTTCTAATGGTTTAACCGTAAAATCCTTAATTACAATAAGCAGCAACCAGGGAATTAAAGAAAGTGTCATACAGGGGATGGGACTGTCCTTGCTGTCCCATAGTGTTATCGAGAGGGAAGTGAAAAATGGGGATCTTTCTGTTATTCCGTTAAAGGACAAATCCTTTACCCGCACACTTTCTTACGTATTTTCTCCCATAATGAAACATAAACGAAGTGTTGAGAACTTTATTAATATGCTAGAAAAAAAATAAGAGCAGGTTTTCTAACCTGCTCCATTCTGCTAAATGCGCCCTTCTTCTTTTAACACCTCAACAAAAGCTTCGACAACCTCTTTATCATAGTGAGTATTCACAAGCCTTGTTAACTCGTCCACTGCAAACTGCATATTAAAGGCCTTACGGTAAGCCCGATCCTCTGTCATTGCATCAAACGTATCACTTACAGCTATTATACGGGCTTCCAGAAGGATTTCGTCCCCTTTTAACCCATGCGGATAGCCACTTCCATTTAATCTCTCATGGTGCTGCTCTATTATGCCTGCAACGCCCTCATAATAAAGACCTTTAACCATTTCTGCCCCATCCGATGGATGAAGTTTTATTACCGCAAATTCGTCATCTGTTAATTTACCAGGCTTGGTTAGAATCTCTTCTGGCGTATTTATTTTTCCGATATCATGAAGAAGGGAAGCAATATATAAATTTTCCAGTTTTTCTTTTGACAGCATTAGCTTTTTTGCAATTTTTACTGCATACTCGGAGACTCTTTCGCTATGCTTAAAAGTATATCGGTCTTTTTCTTCTACTTTATCAACTATCTCTTTCAATCTAGTTATACTGTCACTTAACTGATAAAAAGTAGGCTCCGTAATTACCCATAGATAAACTACATCTTCTAATACTGTAAAATGAATGGGTTCTTTTATATTAGTGGAGGTGAAATAGTCATGTGGCCCAAGACAAACTTTTTCGCCATCCAATTCGCAAATCACTTCACCCTGAAGTATATAGACAAATTCCATTACATTTGGATTGTCGGCTGGATACATATAAAACAAGTTATCTTTTGTTATAGACTGAATCATAATTTCTGATCCATCGCCCCGAGCGAGAAGGCTAATATCATAATGGTCGAAGGTAACCTGTTCCAGATTAAACCCTTTTTTTCCTATAGTAAAAGCCACTGAACCACCTCTAATTCTACTTAAAAAATAGCGAGTCTTATTAAATAAAAGACTCACTATCTTTTTTAATCATATAAAATTTGAGCTGGTTACTCAATCATAATCTTAAAATATTTAGAATTTTACAACTCGAATAGGATCAATCCATACCCACTTGTCCGCAAAACGCACAAGTTTCCATTCCTGCTCAGCAATAACTCCTTTTTCTGCTGCCTTTTTAATCGTTTCACTAGACATTTTAAGTGTGTCATTGTAAGTCTCTTGAATAACTTTTTCAAGTTCATGTGTGAATCTATTTGTTTTATCCAGGGATTTTTGGGACCTTTCATCCAGTCTACTATTTAATTTATCTATTTTTTCTTGAAGCATATCTGCATTCTTGCCATCTGTTAAGGTAAGCTGTTCTGTTGCAGCATCAATATCTTGCTGAATTTCAGCAATTTTACTATTAACTCTAGCTTGTTCTCCACAGATTTTTGCTGAAATTTGTGTTAGCTTTTCGTTTAGTTTTTCTGCTTTGGTCGGGTCATTCCTGGCAGCTTCCAAATCTGCTAATGTCTTATCTCTTTCGGAATTTAATTTGACGAGCGTATCTCCTTCTTCAATCTTGCGGATATCAGTAAGATAATTCTCCTGGAGATCATCTGCCCTTTCCATCGCTTTTTCAATTTTCTGGTCAATATCCCTGTTAGTCTTTTCTATTAATTGAAGGACTTTTGCAATATCATTGTTGTCATCTGCCGCAAATACTGGTGTAGCTACAGCTAAAATCAGGCTTGCAGAAAATAGGATAGATAAAAACTTTTTCATGCTCTTTCTCCTCTCAAAAATAGACTTATTTTTACAACAAAAAAAGCCCTTTGAATATACAAAAGGGCCCTTTCATTATTTGCAACTGGCTGGCATAGTAAATAATTACTGTAGCCCCTATAGCTTTGCGCCCTTATCCTTTCAGATAGGTTGCCCTTGGATATTATTTTATTTTCTACCATAAATATACAATGTAAATATACTTATTTCAACAATTATCTTAATTATCTGTAAAATTTTTAGGTATTTTTACATAATTCATATGAAATCTCTGTAGGTTATAAGTCTGAACTGACTTGTTCTAGAACAAGAATCAACAAAAAGAGTATCCTTCCGAATAGGATACCCTTTAGTAAAACTTCTCGTTATTTAGGCTTTAAAAAAGCTTTCAATATACTTTGCTCTGCCCGAACGTGATGAATGGTCCATAAAAAATATGAATTCTTGATAGAGACGAGTATTGTATAGTACTTGTTTCTTTTAAGCCTGTTTTTAAACAGTTCTTTCCAAACTGACTTCCTTTTTATCTGGATCATAGCTTAAAAGAGCTTTGTTCCGATTAGACTTTAAAAATTGGGCTGATGGCAAAGTCATGGCCTGCACCTGCAGTTAGAAATAATTGGCTGAAACCTCTTCGCTTCATCTCTCATTCCCATCCATAAAGGAAGGCCTTTAAAGTTGATATTAAATATCCTGATTGTATAATTTACAGTACGTATACCAATGATTGCATGGGGTGATTGATTTGAAAATCGGAATCATAGGATTGGGCGATATCGCTAAAAAGGCCTATTTACCTGTACTATCTGAAAAAGAAGGTATAGAGCTTGTGCTTTGTACAAGAAATGAGGATACTCTGAACAGATTGGCCGAGAAATATAGAATTCAGGAAAAGGTCCAGACGGTTGATGAACTGTTAACAAAGGACATTGATGCAGCTTTTGTGAGTTCTGCAACAGAGGCGCATTTTAAAATGGCTGAAAAGTTAATTGAAAATGGCATAAACGTTTACATAGACAAACCGGTATCAGTGAGTTTCCAGGAAACTGAAAGAATTGTTCAGCTTGCAAAAGACAAAGGTGTAATAGCAATGGTAGGCTTCAACAGAAGATTTATACCAAGAGTGAAAGAACTGAAGGAACATGGTAAAGCCAGCCTGATTATCATGCAAAAAAACCGATTCGCAGCTCCTGACTATGTAAGAAGATTTGTTGTAGAGGACTTCATTCATGTAGTCGATACTCTTCGATTCCTGATGGATACAGAGGTCAAGGATTTAAAAGTAGAGTACCTTAGGAAAGGTGAAATGCTTGATAATCTGGTTATCCAGCTTATTGGTGATGGCTGTATCGCTATAGGAGTAATGAACAGAAACGGCGGTGTTACCGAGGAAATCATTGAATACATGGCTGGACATGACAAATATGTTGTTAATAGTCTGGTTGAAACCACTCATTATCATAATAAAGAAATAAGTTTTACTAAATTTGGTGACTGGGAGCCGACACTTTATAAACGCGGCTTCTACCAAATCACTGACCATTTTATTGATTGTGTACAAAATAACAAGACCCCTAATCCATCAATTGATGATTCTTATATCACTCATGAAATTTGTGAAAGAATCGTTAAATCCATAGATCCCGAAGCATAATAAAATAAGAAGCCAGTGATAACCCTGGCTTCTTTTTATTTATTCATTTTAGAAAGAAAATCCCCTAAAAGACTGTCCAGGTCATTTTCCTCCTCTTCATTTTCTTCTTCCACCATTTCTGGTTCGTTTTGTTTTGCTTTTTCCCAATCAAATGAATCCAAATCATCGTCAAAGTCATTTAAATCATGCGATGGGGTAGTTTCTTCTACCGAAATAACCTGACCTGTATTGTTTGACTGGATAACAGGAATCTCTTCGTTTGGTATTTCTTCTTGCAGGTACAAGGCCTCGTCTATATCCAAAGAGCTGCTATTTAATGAGGCTAGTAATGAAGTAGCCCGAACCGGGTCCGTTAATAGCTGATAAATAATACTCCCAAGCAAGGCTTCAGAATGCTCATGCTTTAACCAATCCCGCTGTGACTTGCTTAATTTATGGGGCAAGGGAATCGTAATGGTTTCCCGTTCCCTTTTAGAAGAATGGCCAACTCCCTGCATCACAAACTCAGCAATTTTACTGGAAAAGTTCCTTCTTTCTATTTCCTTTAGCTTTTGCAAATGCTTTAATAAATGATCAGGCGTATCAGAAGGAACCCGAAATGAAATGGCTTGGCCCCTCTCAATTGAGGCAGACTTTTTCATATAATCACCTTATATTAATTCTTTACTGGTTCTTTGACTGCCTTTGGCTTTTCTGTTTTCCTGACAAAGTCAGTGATAAGCTTATAATAAGCGTTAGCCATCATCCAAATACTCTCTTTTTCATCTTCAAAGAATTCGATATTATAGCCATCTAAATTATTGTTTAATGTTTTAAGATATTCCTTTAGAACATTCGCCCCGCCGCCAACAAAGTAGCAGATTTCGGTTTGAGAATTTTTCTGCCAAACATTGCGTAATAAACGATATTCTTTTTTAGCAAGTTCAAGCAAAATACGATCTGTAATATCATGAACGCTTGTCCTGCTGCCTTTAACCATAATATGATTGCGGTCATTCTTACGTGTTATAATTTCAACCACATCACGGCGGCTGTCTAATTCAACCCCATGTTTTGTTCTGATTTCTTCTCTAATAGCCTCTAACGATTCAGAAACTCCGAGATTAAATCCTTGTGCCTTATCATCATCCACATTTCTGTTTTTAATAACTGCTATATCAGTTGATAATCCGCCAATATCCTGGATTAAAATTCTTTTATCAATTAAATCCTTATTTATAATCTTCAGTTGATTATCCATCACAAGATTTATATACGCAGCAAATCCTTCAGGATATATCTTTACTTCATTGAATTTAATATTTACTTTTAATCCCTGATATTTTGGAGTTACAAGGAATTCTACCTGATGTACAGAACCAACTAATTTAGAGCGATATCCTGCATCCTTGCCTTCTTTTACTTCTCGAAGCGGAAGACCTGTTCCAAGAGTATAGTTTGCATCAATGACATTTTTTGCACGCGGAAAAATTTCAGCGGTTTCCTCTTTGACTGCGTCTAATGCCAATGTCGCAAAAAGCATAACCAATGTCTGATCCTCTTCTGATTTCGCACTGCCTGGATCTAATTCTGTAGCATTGCTGCTTTTGGTTGCCAAATTACCCACACGATAAATCGCATTATTCTCTTTCAAGGCAGGGGAGTGAACCTTGATATGAATTCCATCCAGCGGATTCTTACTATCTAATTCTTCTATTCCAATAACCGGTCGGTCTTCTGTATCTCTCGCAACAATGTTAGGAATGTTTAATTCGTACTCTAATTCTCCAAATAAAGCTTTAATTGAGTCGTTTCCGACATCTACTGCAGCAATTCTAGTATTTGACATAAAAATACATCCTTCCTTTTCAATTAATAGATTTATGTTTATTGGCGGTTATGTATATGTGTTCTTCTTTAATGTTATAGGAGATTACTAGTTACTTCAATAAACTTATGTGAAAAGAAATGAAAATGTAAACCTGTAAACACCTTGTAAACTAAAAGTTGCTGTGGTATACAACTTTGTAAACTTCGAATACACATCCGTATACATATCGTATCCACAGCATGTTTACGCATTTGTCTACACGTAAACATAATTGTATACATTAAGTTTACATTTTGTAAACGTGTATACAATTATGTAAACAAGGGTTTTTTTCTTTTTTCACCGATAGAGCATTGTTGGAATTTGGAGGGTTGCTACTTCCTTTACTTTTTCTTACAAATTAAAAAATGTTAAAAATTAGTTTTGAAGTATACTATCGAACCTAATAGAAAGATACCAAATCCAATTAATAAAAAAGACTTTACCAAAAGGTAAGTCACTAAGTAGAAGGTCCAGGTCTCATAGGAAAAATTTAAAAAAAGAGAGTGAATTAAAAAATACACTCACTCTCCACGATATCTATCAGCTGCTTCAATTGCTCTACACTTTGGTTTAAAGAAAGCGAATAATACCGCTGTGTCCCTTTTTGTTCGATTTGTAGGAGTTGGATTTCCCGCATTATTTTTAAATGATGAGAGATTGCCGGACGGGACAGGTTAGATTGCTCAGCAATTTCATTTACGCTTAATGGCTCTTGTTCTGCCAATAAAAGAATAATGTCCTGCCTAGCAGGGTCACTTAAAGCGTTAAATAACGGAATACACGCTCTGAATACATCAATTGCTTTTTGTTCCATAATTCATTTATCCCCTTTTGTTCAAAATATTATTTTTCCCCTGCAACATACTTAGCAAGTTTAGCGGACAAATTTCTTGGTAAAAACTTTGCTCCAAGAGCACCTGCCTTATTTAATCCTCCTGTTACAATCACACGTTTTCCGCTCATCATAGCCTCATAACCTTTTTTAGCTACTTTATCCGATTCCATCGCCTTGCTGAACATTTTCGTCCCCTCAACATTGGCAACAGAACCAAAATTAGTTTTTGTTGCACCCGGGCATAGGGTTGTAACAGTGACCTTGCTGTCATTCAGCTCTTCAACAAGTGCTTCTGAAAGGGAAAGGACAAAAGCCTTTGTAGCATAGTATACTGCCATTAAAGGGCCTGGCTGGAATGCCGCAGTACTTGCTACATTTAGTATTTTCCCGCTGTTCCTTTCCTTCATCTTCGGAAGAATATAATAGGTTAATTCTGTTAATGAGGTAATATTAAGTTGAATCATCTCTAATTGTTTATAGATGTCTAGTTCATCGAACTTACCCAATAATCCGAACCCCGCATTATTAACTAAAACATCTATATCCAGACCCTTTTCTTCAATCTCTCGAAATACCTCATTAGCTGCTCTTGGCACGCTTAAATCTTTAGCAATGACGGTTACCTCTAAATTTGTGAAAGTCTGCTTGATTTCCTCTAATTTGTTTTCGTTTCTCGCAACCAAAACAAGGTTGTAACCATCATTAGCGAATAGCTTTACAAACTCATATCCTAAACCGCTTGTAGCTCCTGTTATTAATGCTGTCTTTTTCATACTATATCCTCCAATTATATGATAATTAATGTTTATATGTTTAAATGTTTAAACATATAATAATTAAAGTCTCCCTTAAAGTCAATTAGAATTTTCCTGGCACATTATTTTAGGGCTCCTATTTTGGGGGAAAAGCTTAATACAAAATGACATTTTCATTTGAATAGGGTATGCGGAAGTTAGCCACGACTTGGCTATGTGGAAGTATGCTTTGAAAAAGAGGCATTAATAAGAAACGGATTACTTATGTTTAAGAAGAAAGACCAGGCTTACTGGTCTTTCTTACTTAAACTTATATAGAAAAGTCCACTGAACAAAAAAATAAATTGCCCATTAAAGTATTAAAAAAACTCTCTTAAAAATAAGTTCTAAGTACTTGTGCCAGACTTTATTTTATCTTGGCCACAATTTTACCTTTTACATGGCGCTCAGAGAGGCGAGTTAATGCTTCTGGAACTTCATTTAGTGTAATGGTCTCTTTTAGCATGGAAGAGAGTTTGCCCTCAGACATAAGTGTTAGCATTTGATCTCCTATTAATGCGAGATCCTTTTGTGCTTTTACATCTCCAGACTGGTGTGCTGCCCCAAGAGCAATTTCATGGTAAGATACTGATTTTGTAAAAGGCTTTACTTTTGTAAAATCAGGTGCACCCGAAATAAAAACAATGTGACCCATAAAAGCTAACATGTCTAAAGATTCTGTTGCACTTTCTCTGCTCACCGCATCAACCACTGCATTTACACCGCGCCCATTAGTAATATCCATAACTCTTGATGTAACGTCCTCCTCATGGTAATCAATCACATAATCTGCACCAAGAGATTTTACATACTCATGATTATGGCGAGATGCTGTAGAGATGACAGTTTTACCCGCAAGTTTCGCTAATTGAACGCCAAATCCTCCAACACCACCAGCTCCGCCGTGAATTAATATTGTTTCAATTTGTTCAAACGGCAGCTTACAGAATAAGGACTGGTAAGCGGTATACCCTGCTGTAGGAATAGCAGCCGCATCGTCAAACGAAACATTTTCCGGAATACGTGAAACTGTATGTGCAGTAGTCAAGGTATATTCAGCAAAACCGCCTTTTTTAGTAAGATCTCCGTGATACACCACTCTGTCTCCCTTTTTCCATTGCGTAACGCCTTCACCTGTTTCTGCAACAGTTCCAGCAACGTCTAAGCCGATAATATGCGGATAGGACCAATTTGGATTTCCACCAGTTGCCGTTTTATAATCTACAGGATTTAGACCCACAGCATGAACCTCAACTAATATCTCCCCATTTTCAGGGCTGGGTGTTTGTATATCTTCAACCTTCATTTCTTTCCATTGACCTTTATCATGCAATAACAATGCTTTCATTTTTTCATCTCCTATGAGGCTGCTTTAGTTATAAGGATCAAAAGCCGGTCTTCTTGTTAGGAAGAACGGCTTTAATGTTATTTATCCAAGATTCCTGAAAGAATTAAGTTCCAGACAATATCAAATTCCTGATTAATGGAGGGCGATGACCATTCTATTGCATGAGCTGGATGATGGAATCGAGCCGTTGCCATAAAAATCCCATTTGCAGTCGCTGCGGCATCTGTCATATTAAATTCTTGATTTGTTATTCCCTCTTCAATAATCGGTATTATTCGTCCGATTAATTCACTAATATGGGCATTTATTACATCTACAGATTCTTCAGAGAGTGTTGTATACATCGTAAATAACTCAGGGTCTTTTTTAATATTCATTTTTCTGCACTAGCTCATTTTGTTAATTTAGGGATCAGAAACTCTTTTTATTTAATCAATCCTTCTTTTTGTAAAAATTGCTTAGCAACTTCTTCAGCACTCTTTCCGTTTACATTTACTTCATAATTCATCTCTCTCATTTGATCGTCCGTTATTTTTCCAGAAAGCTTATTTAAAGCTGATTTGACCTCTGGATTTTTTTGAACGGTTTCCTTTCTTAATAATGGTGCCCCTTGATAGGGAGGAAATAGATGCTTGTCATCCTCTAAAACAAAGAGGTTATATTGCCTTAACTCACTGTCTGTTGAATAAGCATCGACTAAGTTGATATCCCCGGTTTTAATTGCATTATAGCGAAGTTTCGGTTCCATCGTTTTTACATTAGCGAATTTTATATCATAAAGTTTTTGAATCCCACGATAACCATCCTCACGATCGGCAAACTCCAAGGTAAAACCCGCCTTCGTATTTTCCTGAATTTTTTTCAAATCGGAAATCGTTTTTAAATGTTCCTTTTCAGCTAGTTGTTTTGGTACGGCCAGTGCGTACGTATTGTTGTAAATCATCGGTTTCAGCATTTCCATATCATACTTTTTGAGCATACCAGTTCGCGCTTGGTCGTATACCTCTCCCCTGTCCGTGCTAACTGCGGTTTCTTTTAAAAATTCGGAAATGGCTGTTCCAGTAAATTCAGGGTACACATCAATACTGCCTGACTTTAATGCATTAAAAACAAACGAAGTTTTTCCAAGTCCAGGCTTAAGTTCAACCTGAAAGTTCGTATCTTTTTCGATCAACAGTTTATACATATTAATCAAGATTTCTGGCTCAGAGCCGAGTTTTCCCCCAATCACGATTTTTTTCTGCTCTGGGCTTGTGATGGACGGAATGGCCATGATCAGTATCGTTGCCGCTGCAAGTACTACAAAAGTAGTCAATGATTTTTTGAATGATATTCGTTCAAATTGTCGAAGGAAAAAATCAAAAAGAATGGCAAGAATGGCTGCCGGAATGGCGCCAAGAATAATGAGGGATGAATTATTTCGGTCAATTCCAAGAAGAATTATATCTCCTAACCCTCCTGCCCCAATTAGTGCTGCCAATGTCGCTGTTCCTACTATTAAAACCATTGCCGTTCGTATTCCAGCCATGATTACAGGGGTAGCAAGGGGAAGCTCTACTTTTAAAAGCCTTTGTCTTTTGTTCATCCCCATCGCTCTTGCAGCCTCAATGAGTGAGGTATCTACTCCTTTTATTCCAGTATATGTATTTCTAAGAATCGGCAGCAGCGCATAAATCACAAGGGCGATGATGGCGGGAACTTTTCCAATGCCAAACAACGGGATTAATAGACCTAAAAGGGCTAGTGAAGGAATCGTTTGAAGGATTGCAGTAATTCCAATGATTCCTTCTGCAATCTTTTGTTTTTTTGTCAAATAAATTCCAAGTGGAATGGCGATGAGTATAGAAAAAAAGAGGGCAATGAGTGATATTTGAATATGCTCTAGCAAAGCACTCAACAATTGTGATTGTCTTCCCTTAAAAACATTTGCAAAATTATCCATTATTAGGACCTCTTTCTTGCAAGGAATCTGCCATATACTTTAAAGCTGTTTTTCTTGTTATTGTACCGATGATTTGACCTTCTTTTTCCACTGACAATTGCTCATGCTCTGTTAGCATCATAAGCGCCTCCCTTAAAAAGGAAGATGCAGGAATAGTAAAGGAAGGTGAAGACGTTGTATGGCTGGTCCGGATTTGATCGATAATGTTTTCAAGTTGAACATCCTCCTTTGCAGACACTGCATGCATTCCCACAAAATCTCGTACAAAATCATTGATAGGGCTCTCGATGATTTCTTTTGGTGTTCCCACTTGAACGATTTCTCCATCGTTCATGATACATATTCGATCACCAAGCTTGATGGCCTCCTGCATATCATGTGTAACAAAAACAATCGTTTTGTTAATTCTTCGCTGCAGATCAATAATGTCATCCTGTAATTTTTCCCTGCTAATGGGATCAAGTGCACTAAATGGTTCGTCCATTAACAGAATATCTGGGTCGGCGGCAAGTGCACGTATCACGCCGATTCTCTGCTGTTGGCCGCCAGATAGTTCTTTTGGTTTCCGGCCTCGATATTTTGCTGGTGGTAAACCCACCATTTCCATCAATTCATCGATTCGGAGCCGAATCTTCTGATCATCCCACTTTCGCAACTCAGGAACGATCGCAATATTTTCTTCTATGGTCATATGGGGAAAAAGAGCAATTTGCTGGAGGACATATCCCATGTTCCAGCGCAACTCGTGTATGTCGTACTCACTAATTTTTTTGTCATAGACAAAAATTGTACCGTCAGACAATTCGATTAAACGGTTGATCATTTTAAGTAACGTCGTTTTCCCACAGCCGCTGGGCCCAATAATGACAAAAAATTCCCCCTCCTTGATAACCATGTTTAGGGACTTAATCGCGGTAGTACCTTCTTGATATTGTTTGGATACTTTTTCAAATCGGATCATTAGCTCACTCCCTTTTTAACCTGTCAGATTTATCATGTACTTTTAAGATAAAAACTACTTTTGGATACTATCGGACTTGGTAATTTCCATATATAAGGATATCATAGACATAATTAATTTATATAATTTGAATTCTTTTGGATGGACTTGTCAGACTGGTCTCTTTATTATTATGTAATCCATTTTAATCATTCATTAAAATTTAATAAGCTAGTGCTGCGTATGATAAGGGAATTAGGGATTAAATCTCCATTCGGATCATCCTTTGAATACCTTTACATGGCATTCTATTAAAAAAATAAAGCCACGAGAGTTTTCCATATCCTCGTGACCTTTTATACTTATCTTCTATGGTTATCAATTAATGAAAGTGTTTCCCCATGCAGTGCTTTTAGCACAGGCTCAGATGCTAGGAACTCATGTGGAAAACCCAATTCGATTTTGCTTACTTCATTTAATTGTTCAAGATGTTCTTGTTCCAAATTAAACTGAACACTTTCCAAATTATCCTTCATCTGAGATTCTTTACGCGCGCCAACAATGGGAATCATAACGCCACTTTGCTGACGGACCCAGTTGATTGCCACCTGGGCAGGACTATGCCCAATTTCGTTTGCAATTTCTACAACTGCTTCCGCTATTAAAATATTTTTATCTTTTAGCCTTGCACTATTAGGTGAAAGTCTTTTCGGATCTGAGTTATTATTTTTGTATTTACCGGTTAAAGCTCCACCTGCCATCGGCGCCCAGGCAGTTACACCGATATCAAAGGCATTTGCCATTGGCAAAAGATCCCGTTCTGGCGCCCGCTGCATCAAGTTGTATTCAACCTGAAGCCCAATAAATGGAGTCCATCCTCTTAATGAAGCCAGCGTATTTGCTTGAGATACAATCCAAGCTGGTGTATCTGAAATTCCTACATATAATGCTTTTCCCGCACGGACCAAATCATCTAAGGCACGCATTACTTCTTCAACAGGCGTAAGAAAGTCCCATGCATGGAGCCATAAAAGGTCAATATAATCCGTTCGAAGTCTTTTCAAGCTTGCTTCAACCGATTGAACCAGGTTTTTTCTATGATTCCCACCGCCGTTTGGATCATGCCGGCGAGTGTTTAAAGAATATTTCGTTGCCACAACATACTGTTCTCGTTTCGATTGAATAAATTCTCCTAAATAGGCTTCACTTGTACCATTTGTGTAGTTAACCGCCGTATCAATAAAGTTCCCGCCTGCTTCCGTAAAGGCATTGAAAATCTTTTGACTTTCTTCCTTAGAAGCACCAAATCCCCAATCTTCTCCAAATGTCATCGTTCCCAAAGCTAATTCAGACACTCTTAAACCACTTTTTCCGAGTAATTTGTATCTCATATCTTTCTCCTTTTATAATTGTTTGTACACCTAAGAATTTAGTTATTGTAATACGTCTGGCCTTAACAGGCGCTTATACCCCATAATTTTTTTGCAGAGCTCTCATCATCAGCTTCTGCCATTGTTTTTGCTGGTTTACAATTAGAGAAGAACTTACCGCTAACCCTTTTACTTCAGGAGATGAAGCAAGATAAACCGGAGTTTTTGCTCCTTTTTCCGTACTTGCAGACGTTAATTTAAAAATGCTCCTTAAAATCCACGGCAATTGATGCATAATGTTCGTCTTAATAATGCCAGGATGGAGACTGTTTACAGTAATTGGTCTGCCTTCTAGCTTTTTGGCCAATTCTTTTGTAAAAAGGACCAGGGCCAGCTTAGTAGGACCAACAGCTTTAAAAAACGTATAATTATTTTCTGTCATTAAATCATCAAAATTCATTTTAATTCCATTATGTTTGGATGCCACATTAATGATTCGGCCGTCTCCACTCGCTTCTAATGAATCAAGCAAAAGATGGGTTAATAAAAAGTGAGATAAATAGTTTGTCGCAAAAGTGGTTTCAATGCCGTCTTCTGTCTCCGATCTTTTAGGAAGAAATACTGCTGCGTTATTGATTAAAACATCCAGTTTATCAAACTTTTCCTTAAACTGATCTGCAGCCTGACGAACTATCCGTTGGGAGGACAGGTCTGCAATCAGTAAATGTACATTGTGGTTTCCGCTTTGTGCAATAATATCTTGCCGGGCCTCCTGTCCTTTCTCGTTGCTGCGGCACAGGATCACAACAGTTGCACCCATTTTTGCTAATTCAAGAGCGGTCGCTTTCCCAATTCCTGAATTTCCCCCAGTAATTAAACAAATTTTATTCTTCATATTTTTCCCCTTAGCTATTATTTTCTGTGATTATCAATATTTGCATACATTTGTTGTTGTCCGGCAGCCAAGAAATCATGTGGAAATCCTAACGGAACCTTACTAATGTCGTTTAGCCTTTGAATATGGTCCTGACTAAGTTCAAATTCCAGGCAGCCCAGATTATCTTTTAATTGAGTCTCTGTTCTAGCCCCAATAATTGGAATAATCACACCGCGGTCCTGCTGTTGTCTAACCCAGTTTAGGGCAACCTGTGCAGAGCTTCGACCCATCTCCTCTGCAATCTTGTCGACTTCTCTTGCAATTTGAAGGTTTCTTTCATTAAGGAATTGGTTGTGCATAGGGTTTGGAATATGCAATCGTTTTTGATCATTGCTATTTTTCGTGTATTTTCCAGAAAGGAGTCCCTGTCCTAAAGGTGACCAAACCGTAACTCCAATATCAGATTGCTTAGCCATTGGAAGCAATTCTCTTTCAACCGTCCGTTCAATCAAGCTGTACTGTATCTGCAAACCAATAAACGGCGACCAGCCACGAAGCTTTGCAATGGCATTTGCTTCTGACACAACCCATGCAGGTGCATCTGATATCCCAACATATAAAACCTTACCCGAACGTACTAGGTCATCCATTGCCCTCATTACTTCCTCAACAGGAGTCAAGATATCCCAAAAATGGAGCCATAGAACATCTATATAATCTGTATTCAGCCGTTTTAAGCTCGCTTCCACGGATTGGACAAGATTCTTCCGATGGGCTCCACCCGCATTAGGGTCCTTAGGATTTAGGAAATTTAAAGAGTATTTTGTAGCAAGGACCATTTCTTCCCGACGGGATGCGATAAATTCACCTACAAATTTCTCGCTTGTTCCGTTCAAGTAAATATTTGCTGTATCAATGAAATTTCCTCCAGCTTCAACATAAGCTTCAAATACTTTTCTGCTTTCTTCTTTAGATGCACCATAAGGACCCCAGTCTTCCCCAAAAGTCATGGTTCCTAAAGCAAGTTCTGAAACTCTTAAACCGCTGTTTCCAAGTAATTTGTATCTCATATTTCTCCTCCTTAGATTCAATCGTTTTTTAAGCTGTTTCTAAAATCATTTCTTTTAAGCCAGTTTGGTCATTTTTGTACTTACTTCCCAAAGCTTCTTTGCGGTTATCTCGTCGTACGAAATAGGAGAAGAATTTGCCGCTTTTTTCTTAACAAAATATTTTCCACTTATACCATCCATTTGTGGCGATGAAGCTAAAAATATAGAGGTTTCCGCTCCTTTGTCAGGTGGCAGCATGAAAGGTTTCATTAAAGCCCCTGAAATTTTAAAAAATAATGATCCAGTATTTCCAAAATTCGTCCTGACCACACCGGGATGTAAACAGTTTACGGTCACCCCCGTACCTTGCAGGATTCGATCCAGTTCATAAGTAAACAATACATTGGCCAGTTTTGACTGATTATAGGCTTTTATGCCGCTGTATTTCTTCCGGCCATCTAAATCATCAAATTCAATTTTCCCCATACCCTGGGCACTTGAACTAACGTTTACGATTCGTGCCGGAGTACTTGCCTTCAGCAGATCAAGAAGTAAATTGGTCAGCAAAAAAGAAGCAAGATGATTAATAGCAAATGTGCTTTCAATTCTATCTGTAGTGAATTCCTGCTTCCACTTCATGACCCCTGCGTTATTTACAAGAACATGTAAACGAGAGTATTTTTGTTTAAAACTATCCGCTAATTGACGAATTGATTGTTGGGATGATAAATCTGCAAGCATTAAATCAATGTTCTCGTTTCCAGATATTGATTTAATTTCTTTTAATGCGGCTTCTCCGCGTACTTGATCTAAAGAGACCATGACTACAGTCGCCCCCATCCTTGCTAAAGCAATGGCCGTTGCTTTTCCTATACCTTGACTGGCTCCAGTAACTAAACATACTTTTCCTTCCATATTCTCCACAGCCTACTTCTCCTTTCCATTTCGTCCTTTTTTCGTGAAATGTTGTGTTACCAACTGATTCGCTGTCCATTTCGAAAAAACCCGCCGCTTGGACCATCTTCCTCCAATTCCGCAAGCCATAATATGGAACGGGATGACTCTTCAGCACTTCTTGGAGCATTAGGTCCACCCATATCCGTACGTACCCATCCTGGGCAGACAGCGTTGACCTTGATATTTCCAGAAACCTCAGAAGCTATTATTCGAGTAAGACCATTTAGGGCAAGCTTTGATAATTTATAGGATCCTGCTCCTGTGTAATCCATTTCATCCATTTGCCCATAGCCCGAAGAAATATTGACAATCCTTCCGTAATTATTTTTCTTCATTAGTGGAAGAAAAGATCGTATGAGATGATAAGGTCCCAAGAGGTTCGTTCTCATTGTTTTTTCTAAAATAGCAGGGTCTTCTTCTATTAGCTTTATGCCCTCATCCAAATAGACACCAGCATTATTAATTAACACATCCAGGCGGCCGTATGTTTGTTGAACGCACTCCACCGCTTTCTGAATGCTTTCGGTATTGTCGACATCAAGCTCAACAAAGCTAACCTCATATCCCTGTTTCTGCAAGGATGAAACAGTTTTTTGTCCTTTATCTCGGTCTCTGCTGCCCAATAATACTTGAAAGTTTTTCTCTGCTAATTGCTTGCTTAATTCAAACCCAATACCTTTGTTTCCACCGGTAATGAGGGCAATTTTTCTAAATTGAGACACTATGTCCTTCTCCTTTTCAATTGCTTGTACATACAATTTATTATAAAAAAACTTTTTTATGAAAATTCGCGGTTAATTAATAATCCGATATTCATTATCTTTATCCCTGTAAGAATCCTCTGCAACGGTAGGCCTTCTGTTTTCGAATATACCAAAGGAATTACCAGTTATGTCCTTAAATGTGTAACAAGGTCCATTCGGTATACCAATTGGTCCACTTTCTTCCTTCCAGCCTCTATTTCTTAATTCCTTTACTGTTGCATCTAGATCCTTAACTTCATAAATTGGCATGCATGTCGGTGGAGTAAGGTGATCTGCGATTAATATTAGTGGTCCTTCTCCTATTTCAAATGCTGCGACCTTTGCACCAAATCGGTCGAATGCCCAATGCAATTTGCCCCCAAGCACAGATTTATAGTAATAAAAATCAGATTCGAGATTTGAAGTTCCCATATACAAATACATTAATTTGTTAAACGGAATAGAACTTATTTTAATCACCATCCTTCTTTTAACCTACCCTGCTCATTTTTCAACTCTATGATTCGGCTTCATGTTCCGTGATTTTTGCTTCCTCCTTTTATGATAGTTCTGTTTATTTTATCTTTATAGTTAATTCATCCTTTCATTTTGTTTGTTGTTTGTACATACAATCATATTATAGCGATATTTTAGAAAAATCAATTAATAATTAGAATTACTTTTTTCTTCAAAACCGATTCGTGCCTTTTTATGCCTTTTTAGATAAGATTGTTTTGTAAGTTAATGTTAATGCCTGTTTGACAAAAAGTATGGATTGATGTAATTTGTATGTACAAGCAAAACGTAAGGGGTTTTAATTATGATAGATGACTTTTTTGACAATTGCCTGTATTTCACAGTCAATAAACTTTCTCGTGCCATTACAAAAATGGCTGAAGATTCCTTTAAAAAAACAGGTTTATCTCCTACTCATGCATTTTTAATGATGCTGGTTATTGATAAGCCAGGCATCTCACAGTCAGAGTTAGCAGACGCTCTGCATTTGAAGCCTTCTACTATTACTCGATTTGTTGATAAGCTCGTCGAAAAAGGTTTGATTGAGCGTAAAACAGAGGGTAAGAGGTCTTTAAATTTTCCAACTGAAAATGGAGAAGCTATCCTTAAAGATATAAAGGATGGCTGGAAAATTCTATATCGGGCTTACTCGGATGTTTTAGGTGAAGAAGAAGGAAAAGCACTAAATAAATTAGTCAATGAGGCAGGCTCTAAACTTGAAAAACAGTAGTACGTTATCCTTTAATGAATATTAAAAATGTATTCATTAAAAGGATTTCCCCTTTATAGTTGCTTGTACAAACAATAATATTGGGAGGGCAATAATCTTTAAAATTAATTTGATTTTTTTTGTTTTTTCATTTGTATATACAAACGTTGAAAGCAGGAGGAACTATTCATGTCAGAAAAAGTAATGCTTATTGTGGGTGCAGGATCAGGCATTAGCCTGAGCACTGCCAGGAAATTTGGCAAGGAAGGTTTTAAAGTAGCTCTCATTGCCCGTCGTTTAACAGCATTGCAGCAATATGAAGAAGAACTGCAGAGTGATGGAATTGAGGCAAAAGGATTTGTTGGAGATGTATCCTCAGCAGTGTCCTTAAAGGCAGCAATGGATGCTGTTTTTGAAACTTATGGAAAAGTTGATGTTCTCTTATACAATGCGTTTTCAGGAAAGCCAGGCAAACCAACAGAATTAAGTGCAGATGCTTTAATTAATGATTTTAACATTAACGTTGCTGGAGCACTAACAAGTGTTAAAAAAGTTGTCCCTCATATGGAAAATGGAACTATCCTTTTAACAGGCGGCGGGCTGGCACTTTATCCATATGCTAATTTTTCTTCATTATCTATTGGAAAAGCAGGATTACGCAGTCTAGCATACAGCTTGCATCAGGAGTTGAATCCGCAAGGTATTTATGTTGGCACATTAACAATTCAAGGATTTGTTAATGCAGGTACCTATTTCTCCCCTGAAAATATTGCAAATACGTTTTTTAGCATGTATGAAAATCAAACAGAACCAGAAATTATCTTTGAAGAAAAGTAAAAATTGGATAACTAATAACTTTGGCCAGAAATTAGATGTATGGAACAGAAAACGAATCGAAAACTATTAAAGAAATTCAAAAGGAGACTTAACTATGAAAACACTCGTCATCATCACTCACCCTAATCTTGATCAATCGCGAATTAATCGTGCCTGGATGGAGGAATTGCAAAAGCATGAAGAGATTACACTTCATACTCTTTATCAAGCATATCCAGATGGAAAAATTAACGTAGAACACGAACAAAGCCTGTTAGCATCACATGACCGTATTATTCTTCAATTCCCATTCTACTGGTACAGCACACCGCCTTTGCTGAAACAATGGCAGGATGAAGTTCTTTCCTACGGATGGGCATATGGAGAAGGCGGTGACAAGCTTCACGGGAAGGAACTAGGCCTTGCGATTTCTACCTTTGGCCCACAAGATTCTTACCAGTCAACTGGGTACAATCATTTTACCATGGAGACCTTAACCACTCCTTTACAGCAAACTAGCAATCTTATTGGTACTCAATTTATGCCATTATTCGTGCTGAATGGTGTTATGCATATCTCAGATACAGAACTTGCAGAAAATGCTAAAGGATATGTTGATTACGTTCTTCAGCCTTCCTTGATGGAAGCTTAATTTTAAAAATACAAAAGAGAGCTATTTCTTTCTCAAAAATGCATATTTGAAACAAATGTTTTATTTAAAATCATATTTAATTGTATGTACAAACAAATTATAACTCAAATCAACCAGAAAGGTGATTTTTTATGAAAACCTTAGTCATCGTTGCTCATCCAAACCTGGAGCGCTCAAAAGTAAATAAAACGTGGCTGAACCGTCTTCAACAAGAAGAAGATGTAACAGTCCATAATCTATATGCACATTACCCAACATTTGAAATCGATGCAGAAAAAGAGCAGCAGCTATTATTGGAAAATGATCGTATTGTTCTGCAATTCCCCTTCTATTGGTACAGCTCCCCTGCTTTATTAAAGCAGTGGCAGGATGTAGTTTTAACATACGGTTTTGCTTACGGATCAAAAGGAACCAGACTGCAAGGAAAAGAGTTTATGCTTGCTATTTCTTCTGGTGGTCCAGCTGAGGCTTACCAGGCAGGCGGTTACAACCATTATTCCATGAGTGAGTTAACCCGGCCATTCCAAGCAACAGCAAACCTATGCGGTATGCATTTCCTGCCCTCATTCCTTTTACAAGGAATGATGACATTAACTGAAGAAAGACTGCAGGAAAGCGCAGAAACACTTGCTGCTTATGTAACTAATCCAAATTTGCGTGCAGGAAGCTAAATTTATTACTTAGTAAACAAAAACCCCGGCATAAAACTATGCCGGGGTTTTTAAATGTGGCGATTTACCATAAATTATAGATCGAGTTTAAGATTATTGTGTTGTGTAACCGCCATCGATTGCAAAAGCTTGTCCTGTTACACTCTTAGATTTATCACTTGCACCCTAGTAAGACTTTCTTTTTTTCTTTATTTCCAAGGGAGGAACTCTATTCAATTGTGGGTAACTTTTCCCTTATTGCATTTTCTTTATAAAAACAACCTTCAGATAGCTGCCTTCCGGAAATTCTTTAATGGTTTTAAAATCTTTCGGCAGAGAAAATTCTTCTATTATCTTATAACTTTTATTAGTTTCCTTAAATGCCTGGTCAATAAAGCTTTTAAATTTACTCATGTTAAAAGCACTTGAATTGGTGGAAGCTACTATAATCCCTTGATCTTCAGTAATAGCAATGGCTTCCATTAAAAGATTCTTATAGTCCTTTTCCGCGCTAAATACCATCTTTTTAGACCTGGCAAAGCTTGGCGGATCAAGTATGACCATATCAAATTTCAGCTGATGTTTTACGGCATATTTAAAGTAATGGAAGACATCCTGGACTTTTATATCCTGTGATTCATAATCGATCCCATTCAAGCTAAACTGCTCTATGGTTTTGCTTAGACTTCGGTTTGCTAAGTCCACGCTTGTTGTTTTTGCAGCGCCCCCCAAGGCAGCAAACACCGAAAAAGCACCAGTATACGAAAAGGTATTTAGAACATTCTTTCCGTTTGCATAAGCATCCCGGATTCTTTTTCTTACATCCCTTTGATCTAAAAATACACCGACCATGGCACTTTCATTTAAATAAACAGCAAAATTCACACCATTTTCTTTTACAATAATCGGGAAAGCTCCTCTTTCTCCTGTTACAAAATCATCATCTTCGATATACTTTCCACTGACATCGAATCTCTTCTTTTGATATATCGCTTTAAATTCAGTTAACTCTTTTAACGCATTTACAATATAGTCTCGGAACTCGTAAATACCTTTGCTGTACCAGTTGATTAAATAGTAGCCATCAAAATATTCAATGGTTAACCCACCCAAACCATCACCTTCGCCATTCACAATTCGGAACGCATTGGTATCCTCGCTTTGAAAAAACGGCTCCCTAATCTTAATCGCATCTTTAATTTTATTAGTAAAAAAACTTTGGTCGATTTGTTCCTTTTCTTTTCTGCTGAGAACCCATCCATAACCTTTATTTTGTTTACCATAGTATCCCTTTGCTATAAAATGATTCATTTCATCCACAAGCCGGACAATGTTCCCCTCTTCAGAAGCATCATTTATGTTTATAATTGCTTCCTTCATAATAAGCGGATAACCATTTTTATATTTATTTACAAACTTACCTTTTACCTTTAAAGTAACTTCTCTTTTCATCTTGTCATCCCTTCTCGAAGACACCGATCATAACGAAAAAACCTAAATGTTTATATTAAAACCTAATAGCACTGGGCAATATCTACTCCAATAACTCCTCGTAATTATACCTTCTGATGGAATTTAGTTGCAAATACACCGAAATCTAATGATTCTGCCTCATCCATAATTAGGGATGCTAAAGTTCATTGAAAGGTGCGTGAACTATAAGTTAGCTAACACAAAAAATAACTAAAAAAAATGACTTACCCTTTAGGCAAGTCAAGTCCTTGATAGGCTGACTGAAATTTTCCGCCTGCAGCCACCTCTGCATGATACAGCGCTTTTAGAGCAAAGCTTTTCTCCAGATCATGTTCTTTCATTATCTCTTTTAGTCTCTTTTGTAATTCTTTATTATCCTTAACAAGCTTTTGCATTTGTGATTGTACATACTTCATTACTAACAAAACTCCCTTCCTACTTCCAATTTATATTGATCCCAGGCATGACTGCAGTTCATTTATATGAATAACGCCGATTAGTCCCTTAAACATAATACTCGAAGATATACTACCCGAATTAGGAGCTTATAATACTGTTTAGGCTTGCTATAGATTATCACCATTCAATTTAACTCCAAATTAAATACAGGACAATCTATAACATTATTACTCGCCTGAATGAAAGGGTTCATATCAGCCACAATAAAAAGGATTACCGTTAGACTAATTGTTTTTAGCAATTACATAAAGTAAATCGGCTTGATTTTTATTACGTTCAGCGCATGGTTTAGGAGAATCTGATATGAATATCTACCAGGCTATTTGGGACGCAGATATGAGAGGCAATGGTATTCGGCCAATCTTACCTAATGAAAAAGGTGATATTTCACAAGGATTCGTTGTTGTAGATATGGAAAGCGGTAATTCTCAACATTTTATTTTAAGGGATATACATATACCGGATAAAAAAAGAAGCAGCTATCTTTTGTTCGAAAAGCTCCTGGATAACTTTTCACTGAATCAAACAAGTAAAGAAAAGAATACAGAGAGTGAAGCTAATGAAATTGAAGACTTTTTATCAATGGCTATAAGCTCCCCTCCAATGGTAATTGCTAAAAAGTTTATTGAGGAGAATAACCAAATTGAATTAACCCCCTCCGAGTGGTATACATATCTATACGAACTATGGTTTCGGCAATTTGATTGGGAAAGCGGCAAGGATTTATCCGGCTTCGAGCATGTCTTTATTGGGGAACAAAAAGGAAGAAAGCTGGTAGGTCATCATTTTTGGTATAAATACTGGCTTGAAGTTAGTAATGTTATACATCATAAAGACCAACTTGATATAAGCTGTGCCAATCAACAGGAACAAAATCCTGTCGCACCAATAGTAGTGACAATTAGCTTCCATTTAAAGGCTTACGATTTTGCCAAAAGACGTTTTATTAAAATCTTCAAGAAAAAATGTGCATTCTTTGTTGGCCTGAGCCCTGAGGGACTTTTAGCAATGGGAACTGTTCGAGCTATGCCTAATGCACCTGTTAACTCATTAATTAACGGTGTCACTTACACGCTTGAACTAATTAAAAGCCCTGATGGAAAAAGCATTCGAACTTTTTACCCCGTTTTTGCAACCTAAGATTTGGAAGGATCTTACTCCTTTACTTTCAATTAAAATTGTATTACTATTGTTAAGTCATAAATTCATACTAAATCTATCGGTTATGGGGGTAAATAAATTGGCACAAACAGTAGTTAGCACTACTAAACCATTACATCACAAATCCCAATCGACCACTATTGTATCTAACTTAAGCCCAATGCAAAAGGGATTGGTTGTTGTCGGGATTATTATATCTCTTATTCTATTATTTGCTATTGTCCATTCATCCAATTGGACACAAGGCAGCCTATTCCTTATAGGTTTACTTTTGGGAGCAACATTGCTTTATGCCCGCTTTGGTTTTACATCAGCTTTCCGCAGACTTGTTTCCGTTGGGAATGTTCAAGGGCTTCAGGCACATATGCTTATGTTTGCTGTCTCAACTACATTATTTGCAATTATATTAAGTACCGGCTTTAGCTTTACCGGAATTGCTCCAAAAGGCTACGTTTCCCCTGTTGGTGTCAGCGTAATATTCGGTGCCTTTCTTTTTGGAATAGGCATGCAGCTTGGTAATGGATGCGCCTCAGGAACCTTGTATAGCTTGGGCGGAGGTTCATCTTCCATGATTTTAACTCTTATCGCCTTTATTGCAGGTTCAACCCTTGGAGCTTATCACCTTCCGTTTTGGAATAACACTCCGACTCTCCCAGCTATTTCTTTAGCTGAAACAACAGGTCTTGGATATTTTGGTGCCTGGCTCCTTCAAATGGTAGTGTTTATCGCCATTTACTGGGTTACTGTTAAAATTGCTAAAAAGAAAAATCCGCCAATGATGAAACCACTTCCGACAACAACAGGATGGAAAAAGGTTTTACGTGGTTCATGGCCATTATTTACTGCTGCGATTGTATTGGCAGTACTCAATGCTTTAGTTCTTACTGTTCGCGGAAATCCATGGGGAATAACTTCAGCCTTTGCTCTATGGGGTGGAAAGTTCCTTAATGCAGCAGGTGTCGATGTTTCCAGCTGGGGTTATTTTGCTGGACCTAATGGACAGGCTCTTAAAAATACAGTCTTAGCTGATTCTACAAGTGTCATGAACTTTGGAATCATCTTGGGAGCCTTTATTTCAGCTTCCTTCCAGGGCACTTTTAAACCTAAAAAAATTAAGCTAGGTGTAGCTGGAGCGGCCATTCTTGGAGGATTATTGATGGGATATGGATCCCGACTTGCATTCGGCTGTAACATAGGAGCCTATTTCAGCGGAATCTCTTCCTTTAGTCTTCACGGATGGGTTTGGGCCATTATGGCGATGCTTGGAACATTCGCAGCTTTATTTATACGCCCATTATTTGGATTGAAAGTTCCCTCTTCTAAAGACACATTCTGTTAATTAGATAATAATAAGTATACTGCTTGCAGAAAAAGTAACTCTGCAAGCTTCTTTTATATCTAGATTGCCTTATTAAGTGAGGTAAAAGCATAGCAACAAAGGAGACCTTTTAAGGGTCTCCTTTTTATGACTTCTCTTTAGCCATTGATTTTGAATACTTTCTTAAACTATCAAATAAATGTTTGATCAATCCAAGGAATACCCATATCCATGCTGCCATCGCGATATAAACCATAATATGGGGAATTACTATTAAAAAAGAAACCTTTAAGGCTTTCGATAGCTGAAAGGTGCCGGCTGTGTACATCGAAAGTGGGAAAACCATTCCCCAAAGCTGCGAATCGTAAGAAAGCGGATAACGATGATAAAGATAACGCCAAATCATAAGTATAAATAATAATGGGATCCACCATGTACCCATTATCCAGAAGAATAAAGTAAACCCTTTTAAAAATGGCGTAACTTCTACAAGTAAGGGCCAAAGCCGCGAATTTAAGATGAGTGTTGAACCAGCCAGTGTGGTAATGGCCACTGCCCCCATATTAATCCAATAAGGTGGCGTAAGCTCAGAGTATTCAAGTTTTAAAAAAATAAAACGATAAAAGATAAGAGTAATCATGTTGATATATAACATACATCCAAGAAAGTACATACATAAAGTAACAAACAGGATTACTCCCCGTCCTGCTTCCACATGGGATGATATGAGCGTGCCAAGTACCGAAATGGACTGTGTTGCCACCACCGCAATCAGCCATGTCCCATTAATTCCTTCTGCAATGGCCGGCTTATCCTTTCTTACAGTAACGGCCGCAAAAAAAGTATACATAACAATTTGCCATAAAAGCACAGCGAGGACCAATAAATAAATCGCTGCAGAATAGTTCCTATCAACAATAATTAGTTGGCTGCCAAGCACACAGGTCCCTGCTACTAACGTAAAAAAACCTGGTCCCTTTGTATGGCTTGTTAGATCCTCTAATACCCTGGGAAAATAGCCAAAAAGACGAATAAGAGTAAGTATCCATAATGAAAGATAGGCAATTAAATTAATATACAATAATATCTTTGGAAATGATTCCATCCCAAGCTGAAAGGTTCCTATTGATAATGCCCCCGTTGCCATCACGAGTGCAAAATATCCTGGAGAAAGATTTACAGCTTTTTGTTTTAAAAAGGAAAACACTTTCTCACTCCTAAATATATGTTTTTATTTATCTAAAATAATAGTAAAGATTTTTCCGAACTCTATGACCTATTTTTATCACAACTTATAAGTGGCTCCTTGAGGATATAACTGGGTAGATATTAACGTTTTTTCATCATGTTCTCACTGTAAGATTTACCTCCTAGCATAAATATTGATAGTTATCATACTAGTGTGTCAAAATAGGTACGATATCTAAGTGTTTCAATGATTCAGGTATTTAGCTGGATGTGAAAGAATCAATAAATCTTTTTACCATTCCACTAAGTCAACCCATTCTAAACATTGGAGGAAATGGTCCATGAGAAAAATGAAACTGGGAAGTAGTTCTTTAGAGGTTCCAGTAGTAGCTGTTGGCTGTATGCGAATTAACTCGCTGGACAAACCACAGGCTGAGCGCTTCGTCCAAACAGCTTTAGAAGAAGGTGCTAACTTCTTCGACCATGCGGATATTTATGGTGGAGGAGAATGTGAGGGGATTTTCGCAGATGCCATCCATATGAACGCAGACATTCGCGAGAAAATTATTCTCCAATCAAAATGTGGCATTCGCAAGGGAATGTTTGACTTTTCAAAAGAACATATCTTAGAGTCTGTAGATGGAATTCTTCAGCGTTTGAAAACTGATTATCTTGATGTTTTGCTTTTGCACCGTCCGGATACTCTTGTGGAACCCGAAGAAGTTGCTGAAGCCTTTGATATCCTTGAAACTTCAGGTAAAGTACGTCATTTTGGAGTTTCTAATCAAAATCCAATGCAAATTCAGCTGCTAAAGAAATTTGTAAAGCAGCCTATGGTTGCAAACCAGCTGCAATTAAGTATTACTAATGCCAATATGATTTCTAATGGAATCAATGTAAATATGGAAAATGATTCAGCCATAAACCGGGATGGCAGTATCCTTGATTTTTGCAGGCTAAACGATATCACTATTCAGCCATGGTCCCCTTTCCAATATGGATTCTTTGAAGGTGTATTCCTTGGTAATGAGAAGTTTCCTGAATTGAATAAACAGATCGATGAAATTGCAGCAAAATATGACGTCAGCAACACTACTATCGCCATTGCCTGGCTTTTACGCCACCCTGCTCAAATGCAGCCCGTGATTGGCACAATGAATATTGACAGGCTTAAGGACTGCGTAAAAGCAAGTGAAGTACGCCTTACAAGAGAAGAGTGGTATAGTATTTATCGTGCGGCAGGCAATATCCTTCCGTAATTATTAAACATAACTTTTTAAACGAGGCACAATATGTCTCGTTTTTTTATTAGCTCAAAGGACTGCTTTCCGGCGATTGAGGGTTATAAAAATAACATTGGTGTTAAACTAATTGATAGCTTATTGGGTTAAAGGATGTGTCCTATATGGATTTTTTTCAAAGCCAGGATACGCTTACCGCATTTGAGTGGGTTCTTCGGGCTTTAGTAGCTTTTCTATTTTTAATATTAGTTGCAAAAATTTTGGGGCAGCGGGCTATCTCCCAATTAAGACTTCTCGATTTTGTTATTGCCCTGGTAATAGGAAATATTATTGCCCATCCATTATCAGATCAACATATTGGACTTAAAGGTTCCGTTATATCAACCATTGTATTGGTGGTGTTGTATCTTGGGGGCACTTTTATGATCCTTAAATGGCCATGGTTTAGAAAACTAATTAACCCTGCGCCGATCACCATTGTGAAGGATGGAGAAATTATTTATAAAGGATTAAAAAAAGCAAGAATATCAATTGATGTTCTTTTAGAAGAACTGCGGGAAGAAAAAGTTGATGATGTAAAGAAAGTATCCCTGGCAATTTGGGAAGCGGATGGTAAAATTTCATTTTTTTTAAATCCAAAATACCAGCCACTAACACCTGCATCCTTCAATATGGAGACAGAACCCTTCAATTTGCCGTGTATTGTTATTAAGGAAGGTAAAATTAACTCTAAGGAATTAAAACAAATTAAGAAAGACGAAAGCTGGGTTATATCCAGGTTAGAAAGTTTATATCATACTGAGGTAAAAAACGTTCTGCTTGCCACTCTTGACGAAAAAGATAACCTGAAGGTTTTCTTATATAATTAATTAGAGGCCTATAATATAGAAGGTAAAATAGGCCTCTATAGAAATTAAATTATTTGTCTTTGTTATATAAATCTCGGCTTTTATATCCCGCTCCAAGTATCATTTTCATTTTCTCGCGCCTATTTGCCTTTGTCGAGTCTTGTTTCGCACTATAGATATAACGAGCCCAATCTTTACGATACCCCTGAGTAAGTGATTGATAGAAATTAAGTAATTCAGGTGTATCCTGCAAGTCCTTTTCTACCTCAGGAATTAGCTCAATATACTCATCCACACATTGACTTGCCTTGTTAACAGTCTTATTTCTATTTTGAGAATCCTCTTTTAAACCAACAATAGTAAATGTTTCATTTAACCCGACCATACGGACAAACTTGATATTGCTTGTCCCAACATAACCGGTTTCTTCAGCCTCTAACCCTTTAATAAATCATCACGGTGAATATAGGATGAATATTCTTTGTTTCCTTTCTTAGGATAAGCGGCATAGATATAGCCGTTCTTATTTAGAAGATTATTATTGATAACATTAAATATGATTTTCTTTAAAGAATCCATATCTAAAACAAAGACAAAGATTAAATCGTATGAACTGATTAAGTTTAGATTAGTATCATAATCTTTTAGATTAGCAAAGTAATCTTTGCCTTCCGGTAAATTTAAAACAGCAGCTTTTTTATATTTTTTTAAATTTAGTTTTCTACTATTGTTTTATTCATATTGTTCTTCCCCTCAAAGGTTTACATTGCCAAAATGAATGGAACTACATTTGATTTTTTAATCAACAAATTACTATTTTACACAATCGACCTAATAATGTGTAAGATCATATCCTAGTATACATCCATATATATTTGAAAATATATTGAAATAATTGAATAATTTGTAATATTATTAATATAAGGAACTCCGCCTTGCTTTCATAGGGGAGGAAAATGAATTGAATCTTTTTTTACGTTTATTAAGCAGTCTGTTACTTTGGGTTTGTATGGCAACAATTGTTATATTAATCGTTTTACTGCCACGGGATACAGTATCACACCGGGTTGGTGTGAAGGATATTATGTCCTATCATTTCACCTGGGAAAACTATAAAAAAAATATTGATGATTATTTTGAGGAGGTTAAAACGAAAAAAAGCCTTGGGACCACTAATTTTGAACAGCCTGTGGAATCTGAGCTGTTATTTTACTTTAAGAGAAGTATTATCGTTTTGCTTCCTGCAATGGTTCTCAGTATATTTTTCGGGATATGTAAAGGTGTTTTTGACTACCGGTTTCAAGCCTATAAGTTAGGACAATTTTTTGGAAGAGGTACTACTTGGATGGGCCAGGCAGTACCAGACTTTTTTCTGATTTTTCTATGTCAGACTTTTTTATCTATGGCAATGAACCATGGCTTTCCAAAAATACATATGTACGGTAATGATGTTTGGTATAGTTTCTTTTTTCCAATCATTTTTTTATCCATGTATCCTGCATTTGTTATCGCAAGATACACCTTCCAGGCATTAGAAGAGGAAGAGGAAATGGATTATATTAAAACAGCAAAAGCAAAAGGTGTTCCTGAACGAGTAGTACTTTGGAAACATATTCTTGGAAACTGCTATCCCAAATTACTTCAGCATTTTATGCCTATTATATTAATGTTATTTTCCGGTATGTTTGTTGTGGAATTTTTAACCTTATATCACGGCATTGGATGGCGTTTAATCACTGCTATACACATTAGATATTCAATCATGGCAGGCGAACCTTTGCCGATTGATGCACCTGCCGTTATAGGCTTTAGCCTATTATTAATGGTTCTATTGCTTCTTGCACAATGGATAAACCAAATTCTAAATTATGTCCTGGATCCAAAAAGAGGAGGGGATTTTTAATGCAAAAGATACCTTCTTTATGGATTGGTATAATAGGGTGCAGTATGCTCGCCATCTTTTTTGTTTTTGGCCCTTATTTGCCACATGTTGATAAGAACGTTACTCCCCATAGTTATGTTGTAGGGCCAGAGAGCAATCTTGATTTTATTCTCCCTCCCTATACACCAAATAAAGACTTTCTGCTAGGTTCAGACAAACATGGAAGAGATATATACAGTGCCTTAATCATGGGAACCCGCGGGACATTAACAACCGTTTTCGCCATTTCTCTTTCTACCTTCTTATTAGCCGTTCCTCTTGGAATTGCGGCAGCACATTTGACCTTTTTCAGGCTGTTATTACAGGCATGGAATTATTTATTTTCAAGAATACCTGTATTTTTTTACATCATTATCGTTTCTACCATTCCCTTTTTTATATTTTCCCCTCATCGGGCAATTTGGATGGTTAGTTTTTTAATAATATTTGAACTTGGAAAAGTTGGTGACGTTGTTTACAAAGGTGTCAGCCTTATTCAAAAAACAACCTATTACGAGGCAGGAATTATATCAGGCTCTAAGCCATATGGACTGTGGAAAAGATATTATTGGCCGGGCTGCTATCCTCAGTGGGTCGCCTATTTTGTTCAGCATTTAGGCAGTATGTTATTTTTACTCGGACAATTAGGGATCTTCGGAATTTTTATATCTCAGTCTTTGGCCCAAGGAGAACATCCTTCATATTCAATCGATAATACAGCACTTGTTTGGCCAATGTTTTTATTCGATGTTTTAATCGACTTTGATGCATTTCCATGGATACCTTTATTTAGCTCTTTATTTATTACCTTATCCATGTTTTCTTTCGTTTGTTTGGGCGAGGGTATATTAGACTATCATTTAAGAAAACAAAGAGGATTAATTTCTATTCGGCCACCGAGAAAACCTTTTTTACCACGTTTAAGAAAAAAGGTAACAGCTAATGTGAAACTTTAATCAGAAAAACAAAGGGGGCCTAATCCCCCTTTGTTTGTTTTCGGTATTATTCACCCTACCACGTTAGCATACTGTCCTTATTGCCTGCTTCTCATTATTCAATTAACCCACCCCCCTATTCCTTTTTCTTTAATTAATAATGCGGTACTTTCATAAATTAAAAAAACTTAGCATTCGCGAAGTCCTTTGCGGATGCCTTAGTTTTGCTTATCACGCTCAAAACGGCACATCCTCGAAAAAGCTATGCTTTTTCTTCGTGCGAGGCAAAGCTGACGCAGCTTTCCTTGTCCTGTGCCTTTCGCCTGACTAGGACTTCCTCGGAAAAGCAGGTGCTTTTCCTTCGTGAGATGATGTTGCTGCCGAAGCCTTCCTTTTTCTGTCCGTTGTACGTTCAGAAGTTATGGGTATAAAATCTGATTAGCCAAAAAAAGCCCTACAAGCTGACGAATCAACTTGCAGGGCCAATGAATTAATTTTCTTCTTCTTCTCTGCGATTTTTCTTGAATAGCTTAGATAATACTTCAAAAACTATCGGTACAACAATTAACGTTAATAACGTAGAGCTTGTTAAACCACCGATGACAGTAATACCAAGACCTTTCGAGATTAATCCCCCACCGCCTGAGCCAAGTGCTAATGGGATTAACGCACCGATTGTTGCGATTGCTGTCATCAGTATGGGGCGTAAACGCGTTGCACCAGCTTCCAGTACCGCCTCACGCATAGCCATACCATCACGTTCCATATGGATAATACGGTCTACCAATACAATGGCATTCGTTACAACTATTCCGATTAACATTAATAGACCCATCATGACAGATACAGAAATTGTTTCATTTGCTATTAATAAACCAACAAATGAACCAATTACCGCAAATGGCAGCGAGAATAGAATTGCAAATGGTGCAACACCTTCACGGAAGGTTACAACAAGGATGAAGTACACGATTGCAATGGCCGCAAGCATTGCCATCCCAAGTTGTGTAAAGGTTTCTGTCATATCCGCCTGTACACCGGCCGTTCCTACAGTAACTCCTTTCGGTAAATCCAACTTATTAACTTCTTTATCGACTTTTGAAGTTACTTTTGAAACATCCTTACCAAGGATCGTTCCTGAAACACTGGCGTAGTATTCACCTTTACTACGGGCCAGCGTATTTAGTGTTGTACCTTTCTTCACGGTTACAAGTTCAGAAAGAGGCTTTGTTGTACCAAGCGCGGTTGGAACGGGTCTAGCCAGAATATCCTTAATTGATTCCGGTCTTTTAGATTGTTCCTGCTGCACAATGACATCTAATGTGTCTCCATCCTTTTGAATTGTGGTTAGAACGTCCTGTGTTTTATTAGGGTTTAACATCATGACAATCTGGCCTGTCGTTAACCCATACTTGATTAAGTCGTTCTGTGCCACATTAAAGGTATACTCTACATAAGCATCTTCAGCACTAGAAGTAACGTCTTTTAAATCTTTTCTCTTATTCAACACGTTTTCTACCATCTTAACCGACTTATTTAGTTTATCTAGGTTATCACTGTAGAAGGTATAGCTGACTTCGTTTGAATTCATCGAAGTTGGAGAGAAGTTCTGCGACTTCCACTCTCCTGACTGGCCAAGATTTTTAACATAGTCTTCAATTCTATCACGAACTTTAGGGAAATCTTCCATGTCAGGGTCAAAGATGAGGTACATTAAGGCACCTCCACCTCCGCCACCCATCATCGCAGCCATCTCATCGCCCTTTTCGGTGAGTGACATTTGAACGATGTCAATATCATCCCGTTTGAGCATCTTCTCCTCGACCTCTTTAACGTTTGCCATTGTTTCTTTAGGCAGCTCGCCTGCTTTTGGCGTATACGTTAAATACATCACTTTATCTTCTTCGCTGCCCATAAAGCTAAAACCAATTAATGGTGTTAACGCCAAACTTCCTGCTAATAAAACGATAGCAATGATGGATGTGATTACTTTATGATTTAATGCCTTATTCAGAACCCCTTTGTACCAGTTAGCTAGCTTTCCTGCCTCTTTATGACTTTTTTCTGTTTTTTCACCATATAACTTTTTCTTAAATAAGAAGTGAGAAAGAGCCGGAACAACCGTTATTGCCACCAGTAATGAAGCGCCGAGCGCAAAGGTCATTGTTAAGGCGAACGGGGTAAACAGCTCCCCGACCATGCCGCCAACGAAAATAAGTGGTGCAAATACTGCCACCGTTACTAACGTCGATGAAAGGATTGGTTTGAACATTTCAATCGTCGCTTCGCGAACAAGGGCACGTCCATTTAGCTTTTCTTCCCTTAAATGAAGACGACGGTAAATGTTCTCTACGACGACTATCGAGTCATCGATAACACGGCCAATTGCCACCGTAATAGCACCAAGGGTCATAATATTAAGCGTAATATCCATCCAGTTTAATATCAGTAAGGCCATGAAAATGGAAACTGGAATAGACACAATCGAAATAATCGTAGATTTAAAATCACGAAGAAATAGCAAAATGATTAACACTGCAATCAAGCCACCGAATAAAGCTTTTTCCACCATAGTTCTAACGGATTCTTCAATTGGTTTACCCTGGTCAAGTGTTACATCAATGGTCAGTCCATCTATTTTTGTCTTTTGTTCCTTGATTACCTTTTTTACATTATTGACCACATCAACTGTGTTGGCTTGCTGCTCTTTAACAATTTGAATAGCAATAGCCTCTTTACCATTTGTGCGTGATAACGATTTAACTTTACCCACTACATCAATCGCCGCAATATCACTTAGCTTTACAAATGGGGATGGATGGGCTATTGATGGAGTAACAGGAATTAACATATTCTTTAATTCCTCTGCTGTCATGAACTTGCCGTCAACAGCGGCAGCTTGTTCACCTTGTTTAAACTGATAAAGTCCTAATGAAACAGCCATATTACTTGCCTGAATCATTTGCTTCACTTTATCTTCGGTTAATCCAAACTCAGTTAACTTTGCTTTGTTATACGTAAGGTCTACTTCTTCAATATGCTGGCCAGTAGTCTTGGCAGACGCCACACCGTCAATTTTTTCGATTTTTGGAAGAAGGGTGTCCTCAACTGTTGAGGTTAATCCAACAATATCTTCCTTTGCACTACTTACACTGAGAGCCACAACCGGCATCATATTCATGTTAATCGCTGTCACCTTCGGCTCTTGTGTTCCTTCGGGTAACTTTACTGAATCTAACGCCGATTCTAAGGCTCTCTTTGCCTCAGCCATATCAATACCGTACTCATATTCAACTTGCAGACTGGACATGTTAGAATATGAATTTGAGTAAACAGCTTTTACATCTTCAAGTCCTTCTACCGCTTTCTCAATCGGCATGGACACATCTTTCATTACTTTTTCAGGAGTGGCACCAGGATATACATCCATGACCATTAAGTATGGTATAGATATATTTGGAATTGTCTCCATGTTCATACGTGTACCAGAATAAATACCAGACACTGTAATGATAATGGTCAGCAGCCATACGGCTAGTTTATTCCTTAGGACAAAATTGACTAAACCTTTCACTACTACACCTACCCTAAATTGACTTATCAAGCTCATTTACTTATAATAGTGACCAAATGGTCAATTGTCAACAAATTACCTTAGGAGCGAAAAAATAGAATGATAAAAAAACAATTAATTATGGAAAAAGCTTTAGAACTTTTCGCCAAACAAGGGTTCGAAGCTACAACCGTTCAACAAATAACAGAATACTGCGGTATATCCAAAGGTGCTTTTTACTTATCTTTCAAGTCCAAGGACGAATTGATTTTAGCATTGATTGATCATCACATGATGCAATTCACTTCCGATATTGACTACATAGTCAGAAAAACAAACAATGAAAATCTTTTATATGAATTTTATTATGCAGCCTTTCATTCCTTTCACCAGCATTCTGATTTTGCGAAAATTCTTATGAAAGAGCAAACGCAAACTTTTAATGAAGAACTAATAAAAAAAATGCATTACTACGACCGGCAGACAGAGAAAATTATCTTATCGATGATTGAACGCTTTTATGGGGAAGAGATCAAACAGACTAAATATGATTTGATGTACTGTATTAAAGGCTTTATAAATACATATTCCCATTTGTTTCTATTCTATAATGTTCCGTTAAATCTCAATCTCTTGTCAGAATCACTTGTGGAAAAAACAAATCTATTAGCGCGCCACACAAAACTGCCGTTTATTTCAGAGGAACTGATTCAAGTAATAAAGCAGCCGATGACTGAAGAAGACTCTAAGGAGAAGATTCTCGAAAACATTCAAAAAAAGATAGAAGAAATGGAAGAGTCAATTGAAAAAGAATCCTTACAACTTCTAAAGCAGCAGCTGCTTGAACCGACTTTAAGTCCTGCTATTGTGAAAGGATTAATAGAAAATATTCAAAATCATCCACATTGTAAATGGACTTCCTATTTACTTCAAAGTTATTACGGGTTTTAAAAAGCTATAAACCTTAAGTCGAATACTCTAAAAAGAAAAAAGCAATAAGTGAAGTCTGGACTGACTGCACTTATTGCTTTTAATTGATTATGTTTACTTAAAAAACACTTTATCTATATTGTACTTTGCTTTTAGTTCATTAATAATATACGTTTCATAAATTTCTCTATGTACAGGATCTTCAATTATACAAACAGAAATTTTAGCAACCTCATCTCTGTGCATTTTCATTGGAGACACATTATCCTCAAAGTGTTTTTTGATTCTTTGTCTTAACTTCCTAGCTTTACCGACAAACAAGAGCTCCTTGTTATTGTTATAAAACATAAAAATCCCTCCCTTATCCCTAGGGATAAGATGAAAATCAGTAAACCCATAAATATCACTGAGCTCAGGATTATTCTGTTTTGTAATTGTAACACTTGGTTGTGGAATCGTTATATTTATCAATTACGTTCACTTCCTCTTTCCTTATATACTGTTATGTTACCATAATACGTAGTATTTACCTTATAATTGTTACCTAGTCAATGTTAAAAAGACACATTTAATTATGGTACGGTTATCCCGGCCAATCTGAAAATGAGGTTATTTCTAACCTCATTTTCAAATTAGCATTTATATTAAATTGAGTGAAGCCGCCAGTACAAATTTTTAAATTACCGGGTTCATTGTTTCTTTTAGCACTGATACGGAATGGTTAAATTGTTCTTTTTCCTTTTCATTCAACTCAATTTCGATTACTTCCCGGATGCCGACACGGTTAATTACAGCTGGTCCTCCAATATACACATCCTTTTGTCCATATTCTCCATTTAGATAGGCAGATACTGTTAGGATGCTGTTTTCATTATTAAGGATTGCTTTTGTAATCCGAACAAGGGACATTCCTATTCCATAGTACGTTGCCCCTTTTCGCTCAATGATCTGATAGGCAGCATCACGGACGTTTACGAACATTTCTTCTAAACATTCTTTTTTAAAATCTCCCTTGCTTTCCAAAACAGTATCGAGATGTTCATTCCAATCATTGCATGGCTCCAAACAGGGAGTTCTGTATCTCCATGTTCACCAATAATAGCTGCATGAACATTTCTTGTATCAACATTGAAATACTTCCCTAGTGCAAACCTTAGCCGTGCAGAGTCTAATACCGTCCCTAAACCCTATTACACGTTCTTTTGGCAGTCCTGATTCTTTCCACGTTACATACGTTAAGATATCTACTGGATTTGTTGCCACTAAGAATATTCCATTAAATCCACTTTCCATAATGCTTTTTACAATTTGTTTAAATATTTTCATATTTTTTCCAACTAATTCCAATCAAGTTTCACCAGCTTTTGTGTTAACCCCGCAATGATGACAACTAAGTCCGCACTTCCGCAATCTTGATAAGAACCGCTCCATACGTTTATTGGTGAAGGCGCAAACGGCAATCCATGGTTAAGGTCCATCGCTTCGCCTTCAGATTTTGCTTCATTATTTGCAGCTGTTATCCTCTTTACCTTAAATGAATTTTAGGGATAAGTTTTTAATCAGGGTGAAACAATTCTTTTCAATACCACGGCTTCTCTTTTGATATTCAATAAAATTCCACTAGAGAGGAAAGTAATAATTAAAGGCTTGAAAACAAAAAAACAAAGGACTTTCCCCCTTTGTTTCTTTGTTTGAATTTAATGACCAAAAACCTTCATTTACTTATGGTACGGTTCTCCGTAACGAATCTAAATGAGGTTATAAAACCATGAATATATTTTATTTTTCATTTAAAGATCTACTTTACCACAGTCTAAACTAATACCTGTTTCATTTTATTTGCCATTTTTCAACGTTGAAGTCTTTTACTTTTGAGTAAATAATTTTGGTGTCTAAAAAAGTTTTAAAAATTCTTTTGCTGCTTTTGATAAGTAACTATTCTTCCTCCAAATAACTTTGGGTTCAGATATTAAGGTCTGATCCTTTAACTGAATGACTCTCAATCCTCTCAATGAATGGAGGGATAATAACGAGAGCGGTAAGATCGTTGCACCAAACCCCGATGAAACGAGACCAAGTAACATAATTAAATCCTGACATTCGCACAGTATATTTGGTTCTAAATCTAACCGTTGAAATTCATTGACAATTTGTCCATACGCACCTAAACCATAGTTTGGTCGCAGAAGAATCAATGGCAAATCGATGATTTCCTCTAACCTGCATTGTTCTGATCCACTCCACGTCCATTTTTCAGGCAAAACAAGCACATATGGGTCACTTTCCAATGTCATTTGAGAGATACTTTTTTCTGTTATTGGACTATTTGTTATCGCAATCTCAATCTGACGTTTAGATAACATTTTTATGAGATGAATCGTTTCGCCTTCCCATACTTTGAAAGTAAGACCAGGATTTTTCTCACGAATATCTACCACCTTAGAAAGAATTAAAGATGCACAATAAAGATTGGATCCAACAGATAAAATCCCACTGGCGTCTTTCCTCAATTCTTGAACTTCAACCATTGTTTCATCAAGTTTATTTAAAAGTTCTTTTGCTCGAAGAAGTAATCTTTCCCCCTCCAAGGTTAAATTAAGACTTTTGTTATCTCGATCAAATAAAATGACGCCTAGCTCTTCTTCCATTTGTTTGAGTTGTCTGCTCAAAGGGGGTTGAGCAATATTTAATTTCTTTGCAGCGGTCGTGATCTTACCTTCTTCTGCTATAGTGACAAAGTATTTTAACTGTCGAATATCCAAGATGAAACCTCCATCATACCCAAAAGATATAGTAAAAAGATAAAACAGATATTTTAAGTATTGATAAATTGAGTATACACTAAGATGTAGTGTAATTCATTAGTTGAAGGAGTGTGACTTTGTTGTTCAAAAAAAATACCATACAATTTCCAAAGCTTTTATCGGTTGGGAATATATCGAATGGATTTGTGGCCTGGCTTTTTGGTTCAGCAGGACCATTATTAATTGTTTTACAAGCTGCTGCAAAAGGTCATTTGTCTGGCAGCATAACCAGCTCATGGATTTTCGCCATTTATGGAATGGGGGGACTCCTAACGCTCATCGTCTCCTTATATTATGGGCAACCCATAGGCTATGCCTTTTCAATACCTGGAGCCATTCTTGTGGGCTCAAGCTTAACCCATTATTCTTTCAACCAAGTGGTTGGTGCCTATATTATAACCGGGATCCTTATTTTTCTTTTAGGATTATCTGGCCTTGTTACAAAATTGATGAAGGTTTTGCCTATGCCAGTTATGATGGGGATGGTGTCAGGCGTCTTACTCCCTTTCGGAACTGAAATGATCGGCTCGGTTGTAAAAAATCCTTTACTCAACGGAATCCCGTTACTTGTCTTTCTTGCTCTTTCTTTTTTCTTACGATTTTCAAAAAAGTTTCCGCCTATATTAGGGGCGATCATTGCAGCAATTCTTTGTCTTAAATTTTTGCCAAACGTTTCTGTACAGCCTCTCCATATAACAATGGGCATTCCCCATTTTATCATCCCATCATTTAGTTTTTCCGTTGTAGGGGAACTTGTCATTCCATTACTCTTAACGGTTATTGCTATTCAAAATGCCCAAGGGATTGCTATGTTAGAAACCCATGGCTATCGTCCACCGATCAATGCCATGACCAATTGGAGCGGAATCGGTACCATTATAAATGCTTTTTTTGGGGGCCACCCAGCCTGTATTGCAGGTCCCATGACGGGCTTACTTGTTAACAAAGAATCAGGCAAACTTGAACATAGGTATGTCGCTGCTATTGTATTAGGAGTATTATCCTGTCTATTAGCTCTATTCTCTCCAATAGCTTCGCAAATTCCACATGTCATTCCTGCCTCATTAATTCAATTACTAGGTGGCGTCGCCATGATTAGTGTACTGGTTGACTCTTTGAAAATGAGTTTCTCTGGTCCATTCAAATCAGGCGCCCTCTTTTCCTTTATAATCACAATCTCTGGGATCTCTATTCTCCATATCGGAGCGCCATTCTGGGGTCTGGTTGGAGGTACCTTAGCCACCGTATTCTTGGATAAACAAGATTTTTATAAATTCGAATCAAGTGACCAAAACAATGAACCTATCTTGAGTGAAGCTCTTTTCAAGGACAAAATTTCCTAACACCGTTTCTTTATACCTCGGATACATCTCATGACAAAATAAATGACACCTAGACATAGTGCAGTCTAGGTGTCATTTATTTCTTTGTATAGAATAAAAACCTCATTTACTTATGATACGGTTCACCGTACCTATACAAACGGTAAACAAAAAAATTATCTATCATAACTCACTAGTGTTGCATAAATGTTGTTGTAATTTTCAGTATTTCAGATTATCTACTAACTCACTAACCTCACCTTTATAAAGTAGTTAACAATAATATATTCTATATTTTTCAACTACTCCTCCGAGCTGACTTCTTATTAACCTCAGTTGATCCAAGATATGTTGCATCCAAAGTGCCCTAGTATGGTCACCTATTTGAATACGACGAGGAGGACCCACAGTTTTATTGCAGTGATAATATGTCAATTAGCCTTTCTGTTCTAATATCTTTCCAGGCATCACAATCCATTGCATGTCTTCCTGCCCTGTTTCATCATATAATTTATGTTGAATCTCATCACTTTCCTCTAAAAATTCCTGTGCACTTCAACACTTGTTAATCCATTTTACAATATCATCCTGAGAGGGTTTAATAGCTCGTCTCTTTGACTCAATAAAGACTGCTTCAAAACATTGTTTAGAAGGATCCCAAAACGAAGCAACAGAATCCATAGACATTGTATCGTCACCTATAACATCATCTTCATCAGAAGTTTCTTCACTTATCCTTTTAAAGTCTTGATTTTTCAAAGCAGTATACCAACCCAAACCATTTAAAAGATGGGCAAAATAATCCTCATCTCTCCGCCACCTGTTCTCTAAGCTAATTTGTGTAGTTCCTTTAAAGCCGTTTCCTAGCCCTGTCTAAAGCATAAAATTTGATTTTGGGTATAAAGGGAAATAATATAGAGATATCGCAAATTATCAATATCCTTTTGTTCGATTAGTTTATACGCATTCCAAGCAAAATAGATTTTAATAAGATCAGAAAGGGGCGGGCACCGTTGAATCTGGAATCAAATATGATAAATGACGAACAGGCAGTTGAAATTTTCAAGGCTCTATCAAATCAAATACGAGTAAATATTCTGCAAATGTTGAAAGAACCTGATAATAATTTTTCCCCGCAGGCCCATGTCATCAAAGAAAAAGACTTTGATGGCGGGGTTTGTGTTAGTGATATTCGCAGCAAAGTAGGACTATCACAGTCCACTACCTCCCAGTATTTGTCTCTCCTATTGCAGAGCGGGCTGGTGGAAATGAAACGAATTGGACAATGGACTTATTATCGACGCAATGAGGAAACCATTAAACAGTTTGAAAAGTATATAGGCCTAAAAATATAACCTTTTAAGGAGGACCAAGAGTGAGTTTTCAAAATCATCGTGCCTATAACAGCATGTACCAGAAAGACAAAATGACACTCGGATTTATCCTCCCGACTGCCAGGATGTCTAAAAATCCGATTATGGAGAATCAGTTGGAGCTTGCCCGTAAAATTGAGGAATATGGCTTTGCTTCATTATGGCTCCGTGATATTACGATGCAGAATTTGAATATTGATGATAACGGCCAAAAGTACGATTTATGGATTTATTTGACGTATCTTGCTGCCTATACGAAGCAAATTGCGTTAGTGACAGGAAGTGTAGTTCTCCCTTTGCGCCACCCCGTCAGGGTAGCCAAGGAAGCTGCATCAATCGATCAATTGTTTCCAGGTCGATTGATTATGGGAGTGGCTTCAGGGGACAGGGAAAAAGACTTTACAGCTTTAGGGATATCTAAGCAAGAAAGCGGTCCGTTATTTAAAGAAAATTTCGAAATTCTCGACCGGCTGTTAAAAGAGGATCAGCCGACAATCCACAGCCACGCCGGGCTGATCGATGGTACAGATATGAGGTTAATCCCAAAGCCCGTATCTTCGATTCCGACCATGGTGACTGGATTTAGCAATCAGTCTATCAATTGGATAGCCAGGAATGGGGATGGGTGGCTTCAATACCCAAGAAGCATTATTCAACAGGCGCAGCTTATCCAGGATTATCGTGCTTTAACTGAAGTTCATGCTCCAGGAGATTTTAAACCCTTCTCTCAAAGCTTGTTCATCAATTTATTGGAAAATCCCGATGAAATGCCTGTCCCCATACCCTTAGGCTATTCCGTGGGAAGAAACCGTTTAGTTGATCTACTTCATCAATTTCAAGCGATTGGTGTCAACCATTTGGCGTTTGTTCTGTATTTTTCCAAGCGCCCTCCAGAGGAAGTAATCCAGGAACTTGGAGAATTTGTTTTACCCTACTTTCCAACCCATAAAGGTTCAGGCCAGCTTTAAAAAATTAAAAAAGGAGGAAGAATTATGACAAAGAAAATAGAACTTTCAGTACTAGATCCCTCCCCAATTGTCGAGGGAGGATCAGCCGAACTATCCCTTCAAAACACGCTTGATCTAGCAAAGAAAACAGAGCAGTGGGGATATAAACGTTTTTGGCTTGCTGAACATCATAATTGGGGAGGAATGGCGAGTTCAGCATCCCCTATCGTAATTGGACGAGTAGCCTCTGTCACGGAAAAAATGCGTATTGGATCAGGCGCAATGCTTCTTTCCCATTATTCTCCTCTTTCCGTGGCTGAGCAATTTGGAACATTAGAAACCTTCTTCCCTGGCCGGATCGACCTTGGATTGGGGCGGGCACCTGGCACCGACCAATATACAGCAAATGTATTGAGGCAGCGGGTTGCTGGTGAACCTGAATTTGATGCCCGGCTTCAGGAGCTTATCGCATATCTTTATGGTACAGGAACAGCCACTAAGAATGGTTCATTTAGCGTTCACGCCATTCCCGGCGAAAAAACAAATGTGCCAATTTGGCTGTTAGGTTCAGGGTTTTATAGTGCACAATTGGCTGGAATACTTGGGTTACCATTCTCTTTCGCGGGACACTTTGCTCCAGGTAACATGATGGAGGCCATAAAACTGTACCGCGATTATTTTCGTCCGTCTCAATTTTTGGAGGATCCTTATGTACTGTTAGCCGTTCAAGTGGTGGCTGCTGATGAGAAACAGGAGGCACAAAGGCTTGCCACTTCGATGTATCAAAAATTTCTTTTGTTAACCCGCGGACAGCCTTCGCCCATTTTGCCTCCTGTTGATAATATGGACGCGCTATGGAACGATAATGAACGCAGGGCGGTTGAAGAACAGCTTTTCACTTCCATTATCGGGGACCCTGCAGGTGTAAAGCAGCAGCTCCATGAGTTAATAGAAAAGACTAAAGCTGATGAAATTATGGCTCATACAGAGATTTTTGATCATAAGGCACGGCTGCGCTCTTATGAAATTTTGGCTCAGGCGGCAGTAAATTAAACAGTGTCTAGTCTAATAAAGGATGTATTTTCTGCAGATATTAAATCAGTTAGATTAATGTGATTTAGATTGAAGCAGTAAAAGAGAACAACCTGTAAATTCTTTTATAGGTTTGAAACGAAATTTTTAAGGAAAGAAGATGAGCATATGCCAAAACAAATTACGGATATTCCATTCTCGGTGCTGGATCTCTCTCCAATTGGAGATGGAAGTACGCCGGCTGATTCTTTTCGCAATACTTTGGAGCTGGCCCGGCTCGCTGAAAAGCTGGGGTATAACCGATATTGGCTCGCTGAGCATCATAATATGCCATTTATCGCCAGCTCTGCAACATCGGTAGTCATTTCCCATGTTGCAGCAGGTACATCAAAAATCCGGGTAGGTTCAGGCGGCATTATGCTGCCGAATCATGCACCTCTTGTTATTGCTGAGCAATTTGGTACTCTGGAATCATTATATCCAGGACGTATTGATCTTGGCTTGGGCCGTGCACCAGGCACTGATCAGCTTACCGCACGTGCATTAAGACGTGACTTGAGAAGTTCAGGAGAAGATTTCCCTGAGCAGCTGGCTGAGCTCCGGAATTACTTTGACCCTTCCCTGGCACAAGGATATAGCCATGTTAAAGCAATCCCGGGTGAGGGATTAAACATACCTATTTGGCTGTTAGGTTCAAGCGGATACAGTGCCCAGCTGGCAGGAGAGCTTGGACTGCCGTTTGCATTTGCGAGCCATTTCTCGCCGCATAACACACTGCCGGCTATCCAGCTGTACCGCCGTTCGTTTAAGCCTTCTAAAGTACTGGACAAGCCGCATGCAATGGTAGGGCTAAACATCATTGCGGCCGACACAGATCAAGAAGCTGAGCGGCTCGCTACAACTTTGCAGCAGCAGTTCCTGAATTTAATGCGCGGGAAGGAAGTCCCATTGCAGCCGCCAGTGGATAATATTAAAGATATAGCGAGTGACTATGAAATAGCTGCCCTTGAGAATCAATTAGGAACTTCGATTGTCGGCAGTCCTCAAATCGTAAAAGAAAAGCTGGAAAAGTTTCTGGATGAAAGTCAAGCCGATGAAATCATGGCAATCGCCCAGGTTTTCGATCATAAGGCCCGCCTCCATTCCTATGAAATATTGGCAGAAATTACTCAGCTAAAATAGGTCAAAACTGGCCGATCCTTATGGCAAGCTTTTAATGTATCTCTATAAATTTTTTTGTATAGAATATAAAAAAATGCCTGTTAAAGAAATTTTTGTAGTCTATGTTATCTATTTGCTAAATAGGAAAACCTTTTAATAAACTTGATGTAACAAAAGGAGAAAAAAGATGAATCCAAAATATGAAGCTGCTTTTAAACCATTTACCTTCCGTTCTGGAGTTGAAATAAAGAACCGTATTACAATGGCACCCATGACCAATACGGCGGCACATGAAAATGGTGAAGTATCAGATGAAGAAGTTGCGTATTATCAAGAACGGGCCGATGGTGTAGGAGCTGTAATCACCGCATGCACATACGTCACCAGGAATGGAAAAGGATTCCCGGGTGAATTTGGTGCAGATTCCGATTCCCTAATCCCTAGTTTAAGACGTGTGGCTACAGCTATACAGGAAAAAGGTTCAAAGGCGATTTTACAAATTTTTCACGGGGGCAGAATGTGCCCGCCTGAAGAATTGCTCGATCGTCAACCAATTGCTCCGAGTGCGGTAGCAGCGGAACGGGACGATGCCGTGGTACCTCGGGAAATGACAGCAGACGAAATCGATGAAATTATTAAAGCATTTGGTGAAGCAACCAGAAGAGCAATCGAAGCTGGGTATGATGGAGTTGAAATCCATGGTGCCAATACGTATTTGATTCAGCAATTCTTTTCTCCACACTCAAATCGCAGAACTGACAAGTGGGGTGGAACGCTGGAAAAACGTATGTCCTTCCCGCTTGCTGTAGTTGACGCTGTTAAAAAAGCGGTTTCAGACCATGCAACAAAACCTTTTATCATCGGCTATCGGTTATCGCCTGAAGAAAGAGAGAATCCTGGCATCACCATGGAAGAAACGTTGCAATTAGTGGACAAGTTAGCGGACCAGGACCTGGATTATCTCCATATTTCTGTCGGCGGCTTTTGGAACGGATCAATCCGTGATGATAACGATCAGACATCCCGAGTTGTTATGATCCATGAACCTGTCGGGGATCGTGTTCCTGTTATGGGTGTTGGGATGCTGCGGACACCCGATGAAGTGATGAAAGCATTTGAAACAGGTGTACCTTTAATTGCTTTAGGGAGGGAATTGATAATGGAACCTCAGTGGGTACAAAAAGTACAAGCCGGTGAAGAAGACAAAATCCGTACAACATTATCTAAAAAGGATCAAAAAGAACTGGCTATTTCTGATAAAATGTGGGAGTACTATACTGGCATCCCTGGCTGGCTTCCTATTGTATAAGGAGTTCACTTATCTCATTCCATCTCTACTTCCTTGAATTGTTCAACAAAAAATGGCCATCGTGATGATAATTGTCCTTGCTCAGCAAGTATAAGAATATACCTTATACTAAACAAGACAGAACATTTTAAAGGGAAGCCATCTTAGTGGTTTCCCTCCTTTATTGAGTATTAGAGCAGAAAATCTGCCATAGTTTATGACTAGAAGTTATTGTTAATATATTAATCAACAATAGACGACCATAGAAGGAGGATTGGATCTAAAGTGAACCTGGGATTAAAAGATAAAACGGCACTTGTGACAGGCGGCAGTAAAGGTATTGGAAAAGCAATTGCCGTCGCGTTTGCCAAGGAAGGCACCAATGTTGTAATTTGTGGCCGTGGTGAAGAAGCATTAAAAGAAGCAGCAGCGGAAATTGAAAAGCTGGGAGGCAATGTTCTTGCCGTTCAGGCGGATTTAACGAAACAATCTGATGTGGAACATCTGGTCTCCTCTGCAATCGACCGCTTCAAATCGATCGATATACTCGTAAATAATGCAGGAATAGCCAGTGGATTTGATGATTTTGAAACATTGGATATAGAGGCCTGGCAGCATATATTTGATGTGAATGTATTTGGGACTGTCCGCGTAACCAAAGAAGTTATCCCTTTTATGAAAAAAGCCGGATTTGGACGCATCATTAATATTTCATCCGAATCAGGGATTCAGCCTGATTCGTTTATGCCTCATTATAATGCTTCAAAGGCAGCAATTATCAATTTTTCAAAGAGCTTATCAAAGGCGTATGCCGCACAGGGAATTCTAGTGAATACTGTGTCTCCGGCATTTATCATGACACCAATGTTGGAAAATCTATTAAAAGATAATGCGAAGCAGCTGAATATAACCTATGAAGAAGCTACTCAACAATTTTTAAAGGAAAATCGTCCACATGTCGAAGTAAAACGGCCTGGAACAGTTGATGAAGCAGCGTCGGCTGTTGTTTATCTTGCTTCTGAACAGGCTTCCTTTATTAATGGTGTAAACCTTCGGGTAGATGGCGGTTCGGTTGCGAGTATATAAATTAAGCTAATTCTTAAGAAAAAAACTTAAAATCGAGTAGGAGGGGGGATGGTTAACCCCCGACACCTCATACCAACTTACGTACCGTTCGGTATACGGCGGTTCGAAAGTTTATGAAATCACATTTGATAGACTTTTCAAACCTAAGTCTTGCCAATATTGATTATTAACACAGTATTGATTACAGGGTTTCTAATAAGGCGCCAGTATCCCTTTCGGGAATTGGCGTTTTTCCATGCCTCTTCTTTTGAGATACCTAACTTCATCAGGTTTCGGTATTTTGTCTTCACTTTCTTCCATTCTTTCCATCGGCACGCTCTCAATCTTCTTCTAATGTGCGAATCCGTTCTTTGAGCGTATTTCTTTATGTCCCCGATTTGAAAGTAATTTCCCCAGCCTTGCACGAGTTCATTTACTTTTCGAATGCGATACTCCAAACTTACTCCTCCCCAGTTTCGGTTTGTCAGTTACTTTAGTTTGGCTTCCAATCTTTTCTTGGTTTTCTTTGGCACGTACACTCATGCTTTATTACGGTTTCTATAGAAACCTACTCCAAGGAATATACGTGGATTCGGCTTTCCCACAGCGCTTTTCTCCTCGTTCACTTTTAACTTGAGTTTCTTTTCGAGGAAGGCAGTAATGCCTTCTTTGACTCTTTCCCCTGCCTTTAGACTTTTTACATAGATATTGGCATCGTCCATACCATACAAACTTTAAGCCTCTTTTCTCGAGCTCTTTGTCCAATTCGTTAAGGATAATGTTGCTCAGTAGAGGCCTTCTCTATTTGGCATGACCAGTCCTTTCTCATAATTCCTGATTGGAGGAATCTGCGTATCAACTTGAGTGTGGGTTTGTCATCGATGGACTTTGCCACAAGGGACATTAGCTTGTCGTGTTGAACCCGGTCAAAGAATTTCTCAAGGTCAATATCTACGACAAAGTTATATCCTTCCTGGATATACTCTTTTGCCTACTCAATTACCTGATGGGCATTCTTATTTCTGCGAAACCCAAAGCTATAGGGGCTGAACTGCTTCTCTAATATAGACGAGAGCTTTTGGACGACTCCCTGCTGGTAAATCCGGTCAGTCACCGTGGGAATCCCAAGTACCGAATTGCTTTTTTTACATTATCCCAATTTTGCTCAATTATCTGCATTGTTCTTTTTCAATCGAACTTAGCCCATTTTCTATTAGATACTGATTAAATTCATATTGATCCTTAATATCTAGAATATCGGAAACCTTATACCAGTAAGCAAGTTATTTGTATTATCATCAGCAGCTACTTCTTCTGTTAAGAACCTAAAATCATATACGGTATCAAATTCTTCTGAAGGTGCTTATAAATCAACATAAAGATGTTGTTTAGGGTATGCTAAAGGGTTTTCTCTACGCATTCTTGGAAGTTTGTATGCATAACTACCCTTTAAACCAATATACATTGAAGTCAAACGTTGCTGACCGTCCAATATAGCTATAATATCCTCTTCACCACTTATACTTGCATTAAGGTTATGACGGTTATCTCTTTCATGATATTCTCTAATAAACTCGTAAAATTGAAATTCTTTACTCTTTTCTTCTTACAGTTGAACTGTTTTTTTATAATCTCCCTATACATGTTCACTTCAAAAGCTGTTCTGAGCATTTTGACACCATAACTGCTCAAGGAAGGATGATGATGGGCATTCTTGCAACAATTGGTGTTTGAAAGAGAGACATAGTAGATAACGTAAAAATGGGTATGAAACAGCAAGCGAGAGCTGGAAAGAATGGTGTTCAAGTATTAGGATATATGAGTGTACAGAGTATTAAAGATGAAAATAAAACAAGGTTAGAAGTTGTTGAAAAGGAGGCATTAATTGTTAGAGAAATATTTTGAACTCAATTACTTATTGTAAGATTCGCCGTATCTATAAAGCGGCGGTTTAATCATTTTTTTCCTCTGGAATCGTCTCAGAAAATCATATAAGGCTGAAAACAATAAAAAAGAAGAGTACAAAGGCTCTTCTTTATTTTTGTTATTAATTAAAAACCACCAAAACTTGACGTAAATCTTTAAAGATATATCATAAAAATTGTTACGCATGAAAACAACTATACGATTTCTACTGCCGCTTCAAGCATTGTTCCGTTTTTAGCAAAATTCGTATGCCAAGAGAAAGCTTTTTCTAAAACATGAGGAGTTTGCCCGCCCCTTGTTTGTGCTTCTTGGTAATAGGCACGCAGCTGGTTGCGGTACATCGGGTGTGCGCAATTGTCAATAATCAGTTCTACTCTTTCCCTTGGAGCCAATCCTCTTAAGTCAGCGTAACCCTGTTCGGTGACAATAACATCTACATCGTGTTCGGTATGGTCTACATGGGAGACGAAAGGAACGATGCTTGAAATGTTACCGCCTTTCGCAATGGATTTAGTAACAAAGATAGCAAGGCGTGCATTTCTTGCAAAATCACCAGAACCACCAATACCGTTCATCATTTTTGTGCCTAAAACATGAGTCGAGTTAACATTTCCGTATATATCTAATTCTAAAGCAGTATTAATCGAGATTAACCCAAGGCGGCGGATGATTTCAGGATGATTGGAAATCTCTTGCGGACGCATCATTAACTTGTTGCGGTATTTTTCAAAGTTGGAAAATACCTGATGCATTTTCTCTTCAGAAAGCGTGATGGAGCAACAGGAAGCAAAACGTACTTTCCCAGCGTCTATAAGATCAAAGACCGCATCTTGTAACACCTCGGAATAAACTTCTAAATCGTGAAACTCTGAATCTAACATTCCATGCAGCACTGCATTCGCTACTGAACCAATCCCCGATTGTAATGGCGCTAAATTTTCCGTTAACCGGCCTAAGTTTACTTCTTTTCGAAGGAATTCTATTAAATGTTGTGCCATGATAACCGTTTCGTCATCTGGAGGAACAATCGTCGATGGCGAATCAAGCTGGTCCGTAAACACAATTCCCTTCACTTTTTCAACATCAATCGGAATGCCGATAGTTCCAATTCGATCATCCGGTTTAACAAGAGGGATTGGAAGCCTTGACCCTTGTTTCCCAGGTTCATATAAATCATGCAGCCCCTCAAGATGTGCAGATTGAGCCATATTAATTTCAATAATAATCGATTTGGCATTTTGGGCAAATGCTAAGGAATTTCCAATTGATGTAGTTGGAATAATCATTCCGTCCTCAGTTATTGAAATCGCTTCCAGAATAGCAACATCTATATCCATAACGTCAGCACGAAGAAGCTCTGCTGTATGGGACAAGTGCTGATCCACGTATAAAAATTCTCCATTATTGATTCCTTTTCGCATGGTCGCATCTGCTTGGAAAGGCAATCTTTTTCCTAAAATTCCTGCTTCAGCAAATAACTTATCCACATCCGAGCCTAAGGAAGCTCCGGTATAGACATTTACTTTAAAGGATTTATCATGTTTAACGCGGTTAACAAGCGCTAATGGTACCGCTTTCACATCGCCTGCGCGTGTAAACCCGCTTAACCCTAAAGTCATTCCACTTTGAATCCAGGAACCTGCCTTTTCAGAGGTAACCACCCGTTCCTTTAGATGAGGTTCCCTGATTCGATCTAACTTATTTTCCATAATCAATCCCTCACTTAATGAATAGTTATAATCATTTTACCCATAAACATCATCAAGATAAGGATTATTGTTTACAATACCCAAAATTCAGATAAGACAGCTAATTTAGGTCCTAAAGCAGAACAATCCTAGAATCCTAGAAGCTTCCGAAAATAACTGGCATATGATTGGCTGACTGGTACCCTTTCATCATTATCCATCGCAAGTATAAAGGTCGAATGGGTATCAGGATAAATCGCTTTAATATGATTAATATTTACAATAAATGAACGGTGGCATCTAATAAATGAATCCTTCGGAAGCAAGTATTCGAATTCCTGCAGAGAGTATTTATGGGTTCCTGATAACTCTTCTGAATTAATAAACGTTTTTTTATCTTTAGCTTCTAAATAAACGACCTTTGAAAAAGGAATCGGAATCCAGCCGTCCGTTGTTTTTAAGGTAACGACTGATTTTCCATCGGTTAAAGCTGGATAAATTGCCACCAAGCAACCCTTAAGATTTTCATTATATAAAAATGGTACGGCCATTCCAAGATAAGGAATACCAAAGATATCTCTGTTAATAAACTCTGAGACCTTTTGCTTCGTCACCATTGCTTTATGGGCAATCGTTCCTTCCTTTATAGGATCTCCGGCGCTAATTTTCAAATCAATTCGTTTACTTGGCCGATAGTAGATATATTCTTTTGTATTAGAAACAGCAATTGAAATTTCATCCGAAAATAATTCACCAATGACGTCCAGCAGTGAATCTAAGATTATATCTTCCATACTATTAACACCTCATTCACATCTATATTAACACTAAATTTCACTGATGCTTAGAAACTTATAGGCTAATAGTAATTATTTTAAGCCATTACTAATAAAGGGTATACTAATAAGGAAAGGATGTGGTTCATCATGAATACAATGAAGGCGGTAGGGTTAACTCGTTACCTTCCAATTGACAATCCCCAAAGCCTGGTAGACGTAGTTGTAGAAAAACCAAAAGCAACGGGTCGTGACATTTTGGTCAAAGTTGCGGCCATATCGGTCAACCCTGTTGATACAAAGGTACGAGCTCCTAAGGAAAGAGTTGAGGAAGTTCCTAAAATTCTAGGTTGGGATGTAGCAGGAGTCGTCGAAGAGACAGGACCGGACTGTTCATTGTTTCGTCCGGGAGATGAAGTTTTTTATGCTGGCAGTATTGCACGACAAGGCGGAAACAGTGAATACCATCTGGTCGATGAACGAATCGTTGGGCGCAAACCTGTTTCCTTAAGTTTTGTGGAAGCCGCAGCTCTTCCCTTAACCTCCATTACCGCTTGGGAAGCGTTATTTACCCGAATGTCTATTTCCCAAGATCCGGGCCCTAACAAAGGAAAGGCTCTGCTGATCATTGGTGCAGCCGGTGGTGTAGGTTCCATTGCCACTCAGCTTGCAAAACAAGCGGGGCTTACTGTAATCGGGACTGCTTCCCGATCGGAAACTGTTAGCTGGGTTAAATCAATGGGCGCGGACTATACCATTAATCACCATGACCCGCTCCTTCCACAACTTCAAGCAATTGGATTTACAAACGTTCCGTACATTTTTTGCCTGAATGCTTTGGAAAAACACTGGGCCGGTATTAGCGAAGCTATTTCTCCGCAAGGTGTTGTGTGCGCAATTGATGATCCAACCTCTCCGCTGGACCTCAAATTGCTTAAGCAAAAAAGCGTCACCTACGTGTGGGAGTTTATGTTTACTCGCCCTGTTTACGAAACAGATGATATGATTGAGCAGCATCTATTGCTTAATCGTATTGCTGATGCTGTGGACCATCAAAAATTAAAGACAACACTGGCCGAAGTCCTTGGACCGATCTCAGCAGAAAATCTCCGTCAAGCCCACAAATTTTTGGAGAGCAATAGGACGATTGGTAAAATTGTACTAGAAGGTTTTGTTTAAAAACCTGTTTGCAGAGAGTATAAAAAACAATGCCGTTTCCCGATAAATCGGTGATTCGATAATTGCACAAAGAACTAATCGAACTCCGAAAAAGAAATAAGCAACTTGAAATGGAAAATGACATTTTAAAGCAAGCCGCACTGATACTAGGAGGAAAGTAAATTTAATCAAGAATAACCAACACAAATACTCGATAGCAATGTGCAAAATCCTACAAATCCTTAGAAGCACCTATTATTATGAAGCAAAAGAAAGAAAGAAAGAAAAGCAGAGGATAACATTACCACCGATGTGGTCGACATTTTTCATGCAAGCCGTCAAAATTATGGGACCATTCTAGACGAAGAATCGGGTGGATTATGCAGCAGGCCCTGGTTTCTTCTTACACGGTAGCCCAATTTAAGCCTCATGCGAAATCCAGTAATGAATCAGAACAGAATAATGAACTGAACCGTGAGTTCAACTAGGAAAAAGAAATGACCGCAATCGTAAGCGATTTAACGTACGTAAGAGTCAATCAAAAATGGAATTACGTATGTGTATTTATCGATCTCTTTAATCGAGAAATCGTGGGCTTCAGCACAGGTCAAACAAAGATGCATTACTCGTCTACCGTGCGTTAGCCTCTATAAGGTCGATCTTAATAAGATCCAGCTTTTTCATACGGATCGTGGAAATGAGTTTAAAAACAAGTTGATTGATGATGCTTTAAAGACATTTAATATTCAACGATCCCTAAGTATGAAGGGCTGCCCATATGATAATGCCGTAGCTGAAGCGACGTTCAAAATCATTAAAACAGAATTTGTTAAAGGCCAACATTTTGATAGTTAAAAGAATTAACAAGGGAATTCCATGACTACGTTCACTGGTTTAATCACATCAGAATCCATGGGACACTTGGTTATGTAAGTCCGATAGATTACAAGCAAAAACACCTTAAAAAAATTGTCTAGATTAGTGTTGACATACCAGAACATCATTAATCAATCAAATGGTTCTCTTCAATTTTCTTTTCTTATTTGAATCTGTAATTAATATTAAAACTAAGATTCTTAGGCTTATTCCAAGTATAATTGCACATACCCTACTTACTCCCATTCCTACAAACCCCCTAATTAACTTCAAACCAACAAAATGCGTTATGATACATAAATTTACAAGAACCAATGGTGAAATATAAAATGGTAAGCTTGGAGAACATCAGTGTGACAAATCCCCGACGCAATAAGGTGAATTAAAACCTCACTTAGTTTAGGATCATCCATTGTAATTTCTGTGATTTGGAATGATTCCCCTTCCCAAATGTAACTGCTGACCTTTTCTGTTGAATCCTTACAAAACGATCTGCCCAGATTGTATTATAAGTTTCTAGAAGCTATCTATCCTACTTAGTTATTTTATGCTTAATATGAATGTGCAAAAAGAGAAAAGGGATATATAGATACACAAAGTAAAAAGCAATGTTTGAATACATTTCATTCAATCGCTCTATTTGACTCCTCTCTTTGAGCACATTAGCTATAATAAAGAATAGGACCAGTACAATGAACAGACTTATACGTTGTTTCACATTTATTACTTTCTTAATAGCACGACAACCTGCCCATATTTTCACACTGATATTGGGTAATATGAGAAGTAACCACATCGAAACAACAATAAATTCGACTCTTTCTATTAGAGGGAATTTCGCAATTTTCATTTGAGTTAATGTTGGCCATATTGTCTGGTTTAAGTGTCCTTCACTAAAGAAGACAAATGTGATGAGCGCTATTATTAGATAAAGTAAGCTTGAGAACAAAAGTCCAATATGGGCCCATTTTTGTGATCTGTCTGGATTTTTTATGAATGGGTAGAACATGAATAAGGTCTCAAAGCCAACATACTGAAACAACATAGCTTTAGAGGATGATACGATTTCCTTCACAGAGTGGTTAAAGACGGGTAATAAATTGTGAAAATTGGCAAATTCCAATGAAAAAAAATTAAGGGGAAACAGGATAATAAAAGGTATGATAGTTCCCCAGAAACACATTCCAGTAATCACGCGGAATCCACCTGATACAACGTAATAAATGAGGACTAGAAGAATGAGGCTTATTTGCCATGTCTTCATTAAGGGAAACAGCCAAACTTGAACAACTTCAATATAAACACGGAAAACAATTAAAGCTAATATAAGAAAGTAGAAAATCACAAAAATGTTGAACAGTCCGCCAATCCATTTTCCAAAGTAAAATTTGTGAACATGTATGACATCATTATTAGCAATTCCAAGAATTCGATAGATCATCCAAACTAGTATATGAATGCTTATACTTGATAAAATGATGGAAATCCATGCATCATAACCTGCGTCCTTCGTTATATCTCGTTGAAAACTCATGATTCCTATGCCAATAATATTCGTGAAGATTAGAAAGAAAACGTAAAAGGAAGATACTAAATGTCGTTCGTCTAGTAATGATTTCACGTGGTTCCTCCTCTTATCATGTAGACTTACTCTTCAATACCTGTATTTAGGATGTAAACATTAGTGTGTACAGTGGTTTTTAGTTCTGGGTATATGTCCATAAACCGTTGATAGTCCCAATTTCTTGAGGTGGCTCTAACCTTTTCTCCCAACCCAATGGGATCTACATTGTATCCTTGTGCCAGTGAAATTAAACTTTGGACCTCTTCCTTAAAGTGTTCATTTAAAATTCGTTTCAATTTTACAATATCTTTGTCTTTTTTCAAATCAAACCAGGATGATGCTTTTTCAATCTCTGCATGGATGGTTAAATCGATGAATATCCTCGGAATGCCTTCGCTTTTCTCAACCGTATATGTAGTTTTTGCATTCAGGTTTTTCAAGAGAATAAAACCTTCCTTTTTATTTTGTGTGATTTTGGTTTTATATTGCCCATTATGAGACCCATCAATTAATGTTTTTAGAATAAAGGACTTTCTTAAATTAATATGATTTATGTACTTCCCGTTCTTTAATAAGGCTAACCCGTCAATTTTAATTTGACCTTCCTCTAGGATAAGGTAAGGTAAAATTTGATCCCTCCCTTCTTGATAAGAATTGTTCAAAAACATGTGCAGATTCATTTTTGGCAAATTACCACTTTCAATGTTTTGATTGATTTTTTCACTTAAATGGAATGAAAGATTCACATGTTTACTGGATTGAAGTATATCTTCGGCTGTGTTTTCAGCAATGCCCAACTGCATTCGACTCCCCGTATTTGGATTTCGGGCAAAATTAGTGATAACATCTTCGATCCCTTGTGTGGCATATTCCTTGCCGAACAATACAAAATCTAATTTTCCTGTCTCAATAGGATAGGCTGATTTTGCATTCATTCTCGGGAGTATGTCTTCATATGAATCAGACACCGTTTTATAAATCTTCAATTTGACATTTCCCTGTTCGGCGAAAGTAGGATAAATAGCAATTCCTTTGACTTTGCCTTCTTCCCGATCATATCCTAGAGCTTCAATTATCTGAACATCATCAATGATCCTCTCATGTATACCACACCCTGATAAAAAGAAAGGCAAGCTAAAAATTGACAGAAAACATAATTTCATTTAATTCACCTTTATTATCCTTTCCTGTTTATTCATCAAAATCACTTTTCTTTTTTTTGTGATTATGTGGGTGGTATCTCCAAATTGATTTAGGACGTAAGTAATTTGGCCTTTTGGATGTTTTACTATAAGAGGAACGGATAATGCTGTCCGTTAAATCCTCAGGCCTAAAAGGATAAAATGGAACGGTATAGGGTGTTCCTAAAGATTCTAACCGTGTAAGGTGAATGATTAAAAAGGCAATCCCTATAACGATGCCTAGTCCCCCCCAAATAGATGCGAAGAAAATTAATGGAAAACGTAAAAAACGTATAGTGTTCGACATTTTATAAATTGGGGTAGTAAAGGAAGCTAAGGCAGATAAGGCGACTATAATGAGTAAGACATTACTTGTAAGGGACGCCTCAACTGACGCTTGGCCGATAACAATACCGCCCACTATTCCCAATGTTTGTCCTACCTTTGTAGGTAACCGGACTCCCGCTTCACGTAATAGTTCAATCGTGAATTCCAGAAAAATCACCTCTAATACCGGTGGAAACGGGACACTATAACGAGAATTACTAAGTGAACCGAATAAATCGTTTGGAATCATCTCGTAATGGTAAGTGATAACGGCTATATAAATAGATGTTCCAAAAATGGAGAAAAGGACACTGAATACCCGTATTAAACGAAAAAAAGATCCAAGAATCCATGGGAGAAAGTAATCTTCAGGTGAAATAAAAAAATCAATTATCGTAGAAGGACCTGTAATGACATATGGCGACCCACTACTTAAAACAGCTACTTGTCCGTTAATAAGAGCTTGAACCACCCTATCCACACGTTCAGTTGGAAGAAGCAAAGGAAACGGTGTAAGGGAATCATCTTCTATAAATTGATGCAGCTGAGAAGTATCAAAAATGACATCAAAATCAATATCTTGAAGCCGTTGGGTCATGGTATTAACATGCTGCTCACTCGTAATCCCATCAATATGAGCAATAATAACTCGAGTATTTGAAGTAGAACCAATGTTTACTTCCTTCGTAATTAGATCAGTTGTATTTATTTGTTGTCTTAATAAATGTATATTTACATCAATATTCTCAAGAAATCCAATTTGTGGCCCCACCACACTAAACTCATTTTCAACGTTATTTTGTTCACGCAATCCAGCTTTATCATTAGATAAGAGAATTAATGCAACCCTTTGATCATTTTCCTTCATTTGAAGTATCGCATACCCTTTAAGTAACTTTGATTCAGCTTCGTTCCGATTATCCGTTATTACAATATCTTCTATTGCGATAATTTTCTTTATGTCATCAATTTTCTCTAGCCTGTCTAGTTCAAAAGGGGTCTCTCGGAAAATCATTAAAATTTTCAGTTGGAGTTGTTGTTGATCGACCAGTGTATTGTAGTAAGAAATGATTAAATGTCCCGATTCATCCGTAAGTGGAAATTGTTTAAAATCACTGGATTTTTTAACCTTAGCAAACAGCTGGCCAATATCTTGTGAATTATCAGTCACGGCCTGTTTGTCTTTATTATTTCTAATCTTTCGTTTTTTGAAGAACATCTAATCACCTCCCTATTACAAAGGAATTCATATCCTTCTATATTATGTAAAGGCATCCCCATATTTATGTAAATCCGTTTTATAAACAGGGGGGAGAACGGAAAGGACACAAACAGAACACCTATTTACCCAGGAACTTTTGCTGTCCTATCCTACCCCTACAGGGATTATTTCTATTAGGATCATGGTCCTTTGCTTACTCTAAGCTATATTTATATTATGTAAACTGGAGCCCAAAACTATCAATCGGTTAATGAATGAAATCGGTTTAAAATGCATGGTACGCCTGAAGAAGTACCGTTCATCTAAAGGAAATGTAGGCAAAATCGCTCCGAACGGTTTAAATCGCGATTTCTCTGCCGAGAAAATGAATCAAAAATGGGTAACCGACGTCACAGAATTCCACCTGTTCGGTGAGAAACGTTACCTTTCTCCAGTACTTGATTTGTGTAATGGCGAAATTATAGCGTATACCGTCATGAAACGTCCTGTTTACAAATTGGTGGTCGATATGTTAGATCAAGCGATTGAACGTATTCAGCTAGGAGAACAAGTAATTCTACATTCAAATCAAGGTTGGCATTATCAAATGAAACAGTATCAAAAAACATTAGAACAACACCAGATTAAACAGAGGATGTCCCGAAAGGGTAACTGTTTGGATAACGCAGTTATGGAAAATTTCTTTGGCTTATTAAAGTCAGAACTCCTTTATCTACAGGAATTTGACAGTATTGAACATTTTGAAAGGGAATTAGCAGACTATATTTACTATTACAATCACAAACGAATGAAGGCAAAATTAAAAGACCTGAGTCCGGTGGAGTACCGAACTCAGGTCTTAAAAGTTGCATAAAAATATTTGTCTAACTTTATTGGGTCAGATCAAAGTGCTCATTTTTTTTAACAATGTGGTAAGAAATATATCAGGAATACCTGTCCCCTATGTTAAAGTTGGCATACTCAGTGATGAAGATAACTTAACGCTTATCTTTTCAATTAAGAAATATATTCTAACCAACACTCTAATTAGGGCTGTCATTATGACTCTTAATGAAGTATTCAAAAACATCCCTCCACATTGAACTTTAGTGTTATTAAACAATAACACTAAAGTTATTATACCCTTTAAAACATATCAATACATTTTCCTTGGTTGTTAATTCGTATATAGAAGTAATAAATTTTATCTTCTCAGAAGTTTTTAACAAATAAAATTTTTGTTATTGGTTAACATACTTATGAAAAGTTAGGAGGGATAAAAAAATGGAACAGATCAATAACCAAGAAAAAATTAATGCTTCAGAATATGGTATCATCTGGTCGCAATATATTAATGATACTATGTCACGTTGTGTTCTTCGCTATTTATTAAATGATGCCAAAGATGAAGATACTCGTGCTTTACTTCAATTTGCCTTACAATTATCAGAAACCCATATAGAAAAAGTGAAACAGTTTTTAACTGAAGAAAATTATCCTATTCCAATAGGGTTCACAGATGAAGATGTAACCGTAAATGCCCCTACTTTATTTACGGATACATTTAAGGTTGTTTATTTGCAAATTATGGCGATACACGGTATGACGAGATATGCAGGTGCTACAAGTGTCAGTATACGTGAGGATGTCAGAAAATATTTAATTGAATGTACTTCTCAAACATTGGAATTATATGATAGGGTAACTACCGTCGCCTTATCTAAGGGAATTCTTAGTAAACCTCCTACATTAAATAATAAACAAAAGATTGATTTTATTAGGAAACAAAACTATTTGACTGGTTGGTTCGGAAAGCGAAGACCGATAAATGCAATCGAAATCAGTGGTGCACATCTGAATATGCAAAAAACTATGGTGAAAATGGTTTTAGAGTTAGGATTCAGCCAAGTATGCCAATCTAAAGAAGTACGAGAGTATTTCGAACGTGCTCGAAAACTTTGTAAAAGACACTTTCATATACTAGGTTTAATGTTAGAAGAGGAGAATCTCCATGAACCAAGGATATTTGAATCAGAAGTAACCGATTCAACCGTACCTCCCTTTTCTGATAAGCTTATGCTTTTCCATATAGCAACACTACTATCTGCCGCACTTGGTTATTATGGGGAGGCTTTATCAATGTGTCAAAGAAGAGACTTGTCGGCTGATTACGCACGAATGAATATGGAAATTGCATTAATTGCAGAAGATGGTATTAATCTTTTAATAGAAAATGGATGGATGGAACAACCTCCTACTGCCACCGACCACGAAAACTTAGCGAAGGATTAAAACAATGTGGATGCAAAAGAACGATTATTTTGGTGCATCGCTTTTCCGAGGTTTGCTCAATAACTGAATGTAAAATACTTCAAAGGGATAAATATTTATATTATTTGTTATTAATGTTAAATCTCATTTTAATGAAGTAATCATACATAGTTTTAACGGTGAAATTGAAAAAGCGATTGACTAAACCGAATATCAATGGATTATGTTTTATCCTTGTGTATACTTTTTTTATATATGGGATGCTTATAAAGATGCAGTGGAGATAAGGAACCATATTTTTTCATATCATTTGTTCTTTCAGCATATTTTGTTACTTTGGGATTATTCGGCGAAAGTAAAATTATTTGGAATAATGCTGGGAACAGTTTGGATTCCTATGCGAGGCGTAATTCCTGGAGTTATTCTGGGAATACTGCTAAAAAAGTTATTAAAGAAACAATTATTAAACTGTATGTATACCGTAAAGGAATCGAAAGGGAATAACCAACCTAGCGGTGTTCCCTTAATTTTATGTCAAAATCAACATAGCCAGCAAGATAAATGTGATATGTAACTAAAGGGGGCTATAGTTTAAAATTCGGCTAAAATATAGCCGGCTTTTTTCTTTTTGAGCTAATGGGTTAGAGGAATTAATTGAAAATTATCATTAATATGAACGCAAACAGGCAGGGGGTAGGTGTTGCATTTAATATTGCAATTTAGGATTATCTTTAAAATCTATTTTATCAAATATAGTATTTGTATTTGTAAATTGTATTTTCCTTTCGATAACATCTACGCGAATTCCTGTCGGTCAGCGATTTCGATGGGGCGCTCCTCAATACTGCGGCCTAGGACTCTTTTGTTTTACGGGTCTTCAGTTTTTTAGTATTCAGGCGGACTTTTATGGGCAGGTCAATGTTTTTGACTGCAATGAACCTCTGTCAATATAGTTGTAAAGGGTCTTAGTACAGACTTGGAAACTTTCAAACAGGTGTTGGTGTTTGGCTCGGCTGCAGACGGCATCAGGTGACCATTCTTCCTTGCGGATTTTCTTCTCGGCAAACCGATGAAATCCGCTGCCTTTCGATGGCCTTTTTGGAGTAGAAGTTATAGTATTGGAAAGTGAGACGCCGGCAGCTGCACAAAGGTGACGAACATGTCCTTCACCCCGTATTTTTCAATGACGGAATGGATGAGGATAAATTTTTGGTCTGCGCTAACGTTAACCCCTCTATTTCATCCCCCTTTCTGCGAACCCTATCTTTTTTAAAGTGTCTACTCTACAGGGTACAGATTATACTACTCTTGCTTCTTTTTTGTTACTTAAGTTTCTTGTAATAGTACTTAGTTGCTTGTGTGTATAAAGTTGAAACAGGTGGAGCGGGAACTTAATTATTTCTCCTTTTCATTTTGTTTAATTCTAAATAAAGTCAAATTCACTATAAACTATATTTTCCCACCAGAATTATCTTGCTTTTTTATTTTTCTAGCCACGCACTATCTAGTACCACCTCAACTTTCTGCTTTACCACTATTTGTGATACGGTTCTCCCCGGTTAATCCGAAATGCCCTGTATATCTGCTCGACCAATATCAGCCTCATGAGCTGGTGCGGGAAGGTCATTTTTGAAAAAGAAAGCTCTTCATTTGCACGATTCAGGACCTTGTCGCTGAGCCCTAGAGAACCGCCTATTACAAATGCTATTTTACTTTTTCCATAGGTTGCAAGTTTATCGAGTGTATTCGCCAGCTCTTCGGAAGAGCGCATCTTACCATTTATAGCTAAGGCAATGACATGTACATCATCGCCAATTTTAGCGAGTATTCTTTCCCCTTCCTTTTGTTTGACCTGCTCCATTTCCGTTTCACTTAATTCCTCAGGAGCTTTTTCATCGGCAACTTCCATCACTTCTACCTTTGCATAGGCAGTCATTCTCTTTAGATATTCGTCTATTCCTTGTTTTAAATATTTTTCTTTTAACTTCCCAACCGTAACAATAGATATATTCACAATCCACAGCCCTTTACAAAAAGATTACAAACAGTTTACAAACAAGATATCCACAGGGTTTATCCACATATCCACATTTTTTATCCACATCTTGTATGGGATCATTTGTTTGCTACAATATATACAGCCATATTTCGACAATATTCACAGGCTGTTGATAAATTATCCACATCAATTTTCGTCATCAACGGAAAGGTTTCATACTCATCCACGATCGTATCAAGGGCTTGCTCTATATGTTCTTTACAGCAATAAATCAACTTTTATTCATCTCCTAAATCTCTTTTTCTTTTTCTTATTGTACACTATTCTTCTACAAGACATGCTTTTCTGCTTATCCACAATATAACCTGGAAACGATAATATCATCTTGCGAAAAAAGTTATCAACAAAAGAACAAATAAAAGGCGCAAGCGCCCTGTTCAGATGATGAAAGGCTAAATACGCCACGTCCTGTGCCAACGCCTTTCTGACCCACGTCCTGTGGGCCTCCAACAGGCATAAGACGAATCACGTAGTCATCCTCGGAAAAGCTAAAGCTTTTCCTTCGTGCGATGCGGATGCTTCCGAAGCGTTCCTTGTCCTGATTTCTGAAGTGATTTGGCTTATGACCCCAAGCTGTTCGAATCATCACCTATCAGTCATGATCCTCACAAGATATTCAGAGAAGCTTATTCTCGAGGAAAACTGGCTGGGCGCTGGAGCTGGATTACAATAACCTAGTTCGGAGTTACGCTCATGGTGAAAATCTATAATTTCCTAAATGACAAAAAAAGGAGGCATTCATGCCCCCTCATTTCTTTTACAGACTTTCACCTGATAATTTAAGTGTAGCTTCCTGTAATTTACCTTCTCGATAAAATTTCAATTTCATTTTATCGCCGACTTTTTTATCAGTATACAAATGCTTGCGAAGTTCAAGAACATCTTTTACCTTTTTTCCATCAAGCTCAACAATAACGTCCATTTCCTTTAGTCCAGCTTTGTCTGCCGGTGAGCCTGGAACTACCTGGCGAATGGCAATACCATAATCAACGTCCTTTGGCAGCTTGAGTGCTTCCTGCTGATAATAAGCTGGAATTTCATTTACTGATTTTAAATCAAGTCCCATATATGGACGTTTTACATTACCATACTTTTCTAAGTCATTAATAATTGGTATAGCAGAATTGATTGGAATGGAAAGTCCAATTCCTTCAACCGCATTCTGTGCAATTTTCATTGAGTTAATTCCAATAACCTGTCCAGCTGCATTTACTAGAGCGCCGCCACTGTTACCAGGATTAATAGCAGCATCAGTCTGGATAACCTCTGACTGCCAATCTACTACTCCATCCTGGTTTATATCAACTGGAATCGTTCTCTGCAAACCAGATACAATTCCTTTTGTTACAGAACCTGAAAATGTTGTACCTAGTGGATTTCCGATTGCGATAACAGGTTCACCTGGCTTTAATTTATCTGAATTACCAAACTCAGCAACTTTTTTTATCTTGGCGGCATCAATCTCCAGAACGGCTAAATCTGTTAATACGTCGCTGCCAAGCAGCTTTGCTGGAACCTTTGATCCATCCGTAAAAGTTACTTCGAGCCTTGTTGCATCTTCAACAACATGATGATTTGTTACTACATATGCTTTATTTCCAGCTTTTTTATAAATAACCCCAGATCCAGTACCTGCAGCTTGTTCCTGTCCCTGCTGATCCTGCTGTCCCTGTTGATCCTGCTGTCCATCGGACCAGAAGCCATTGCCTCCTCCGCTGGTTGATTGGATATTGGTAACACCCACAACTGCACCGCCTGCTTTATTAACAGCCTTTGTAGTGTCATTTTCAACATCCAATGAAACCTTTTGAGTTACAGGCTTACTCGTATCTGGAATAGCTGATTGATCTGCGACCTGCTGCTCTGATGACTGAATTTTATATGGAAGGACACCATAATCGGATAATGCAGGCGTTGCAAGAACTACGAGTAAAGCACCAATAATTGCTCCTGAAAGACTTGGGAGAAAAATTCCGCCTCTCCTTTGTGGTTTAGGCTCCTTGTAACGACTTTGATCATCCTGGTCATAATAACCCATTCTATACCATCCCTCTCTTTTAAAAGAATAGCTAAGTTTTATTCTTGCTCTATACCCATCATTATACTCTTTCGTATCCAATTTTCTAAAAAAATGGCTATCTTTATGACTTTTTTAAACGTTTGTTCATAATTTAGTCTTACTTTTCATGAACCTTCGTATATTTACAAAATTAAAGACTGACTGATATGATAAATTAAATGAAAAAGGGGGAAGAATCGGTGAAAATAATCATTTTAGGCCCGGAAAATGCAGGATTATATAGAGATATCCGTTTGCAAGCATTAAAGGACCATCCGGAAGCATTTAGTTCAAGTTTTGAAGAAGAATCAGCATACACCCTGGAACGGTTCTCAAGCAGATTAAATGAAGACTTTATTTTCACCTTTGGCGCCTTAATGGAGGATCAATTAATCGGGACTGTTACACTGGCAACAGAACGAAGAAACAAACTGAAACACAGAGCAAATATTGCAGCGATGTATGTTGATCCTGAATACCGACGATCCGGAACAGGAAAAAAATTGATGGAGGAAGCAATCAAGAAGGCTAAGGAGCTTGAAGGGATTGAACAGATATATTTATCTGTTACTTCCACCAATGAAGCCGCTAAAAAGCTTTACCTGTCATTAGGCTTTACAACCTACGGCAAAGATATTAAAGCTTTAAAAATAAATAACCGATACTACGATGAAGACCTCATGGCAATATATTTTTAAATAAAGATCTTTTAAGAGATGCTGATTTATCGAAAGCGATTTCGACTAGAAACTATTCCATTTTCCTTCATGCGGGGCTTATTACGAGGTTGCTAGTTCAATGTCCTGCGGGCAATCAACAGGCAAGTCCAACAGAGCCTTTTATAAAACAATGTCAAAAAAAAAGGAATGCGAGCAGTTTGCTCACATTCCTTTAATATTTTTATACAGCAGTTAAAATTGTTGGTGTTTTTGCGTCCGTATCATAAATGTCAAACTGTTCACCAATCTTTATTCCTTGGCTTTCGAGCGTCTGTGCTACGGACATTCGTGCCAGTTCTTTCATATTATTATCCAGACTTAAGTGGGCCAGGTAGATTTTTTTCGTATGATCCCCTGCTACATCACTCATGGCAATGGCAGCATCCTCGTTGGATACATGGCCAACATCGCTTAGAATCCTTCTCTTAATATTCCATGGATAACGGCCCATTCTTAGCATTTGGACATCATGGTTGCTTTCAAAGACATATGTGTCGGCATTGGAAATGATCCCCTTCATCCGGTCACTTACATATCCTGTATCAGTAATAAGCACAAGCTTTTTGTCACCATTATGGAAGACATAAAACATTGGCTCCGCGGCATCATGTGAAACCCCAAATGACTCAATGTCTGTTGATCCAAAGCTTTTAACTGTTTCCATATTGAAAACAAATTTTTGCTCAACAGGCACTTCACCAATTAATCCGTCCATTGCCTGCCAAGTTTTTTCATTGGCGAAAACCGGAAGCTTGTACTTTCTTGCAACAACACCTAAACCCTTTATATGATCACTGTGCTCATGAGTAACAAAGATGCCGGAAAGCTTGCTCATATCACGGTCTATCTTTTGAAAAAGACCTTCCATTTGCTTTCCGCTTAACCCTGCATCTACTAAAAAAGAATGCTGATCCGACTCTATATAAATCGCATTTCCTGTACTCCCGCTCGCAAGAACACTAAAATGCAAAGACATATTCATTCACTCCACTACATTTTTTTCTTGGCTGTTAAATCTATAACTTGCCCTTCAAATCCGTTGACATATAAACTCTTTTTGTCATCCACAACAAAATGCCAGGTTGGTGCCATTACTTGTGATGCCGCCAGTGGTATAAGAGTGGAGTAACCCAATTCTACCTTTGTAACCTTGCTTTTGGGCTTAAGAAGCCCTTGCTTATGAAGTGTCTCCATCGCCTCTAGGGCCTGCTGGATTTCTTCTTTGTGCTTCATTTTCTCAATGCTTTCCAGATACGTTTGCTCATATGAGATAATCTGATTTTTATCATTAAAAGTTAATTTTACCATAGCACTATCATTTTCAAAAAAAGGTCTGCCTTCAAATACCTGATAGTATATGATTTCCTTTTTATCCCTATCTAGTTTTCCATATTGATAGTGATCCGGATAAAGTATATTTTCCTTTAAAAAAGCATCGACGTCAGACGGCTGTATCTTGTCAGGTAATTGAAAAGGATCCCTTAATTTTGAATAAATTTCCTTGTTTTCTTCAAGCAGTGTAACCGCCTGTCCCTCAAGTTTTTCTGTATCTGTCTGCTTAAAGTTTTTCGTCTTCGCACTTATATATTGGTCCTTTAGAGGCACCTTTGGCATGTCCACATACTTTATTTCATCTGCTTTTAATTTATCTTCAGGAGAGGCTTCTGTAATAAATTCGTATTTATTTGTATCAGTAATCGATAAGAATTGGTATAACAGATAAACATCCAAAATGAGGAAGGTTAAAATAAAGATGGTCTTAATCTTACTCCAATCCACTCTTCAAACCTCCCAAGTCCTCAGAAGTGACTTCTCCCCAAGAGCCATTATATTGATAAAACCAGGTTGGCTCTAGTGTAATTAGTTGTTCTGATTTCAGATCCTTTTGCATCTGATATCCAAGGACTATATCCTCTAAATGACTGATTTTAAAGTTCTTTTTTATCTGCAGATATTCCAATACCTGATGGCCGGAAGGACGAGAAACATTAACCATTTCAGACTGAATGGCAAAATCAAGAGCTATGCTCGGCCTGATATATTTGTTTATTTCATTTCTTCCCCATACTTCCGTAATTTCAGACATTCCTCTTTCATTAAAAACTGGATACCCTTCAGTACTATATAGCCTGAATGTCACCTTTTGATTAAGCTCATCCATTGAAACGTACCTGTAGGAATCAGTCCATCCCCCATGGCCATTAACAAAGTCAATACTTTTATTCAAAAGATCATAGGAATTTCCAACATACGTATTATTTTCAGTTGGATTAACATATGTGAGTATGTTAGTTGAATCATCGATATTCATTTTACTAGAGTCATTTGTATACTCTTCCCCTCCATCGATCACACTTTTTCGTACAAAGCTTGGATCGCGGAACAAGGCTTCCTTGAATAATTCTGAATCAAGCTTAGCGGGAAGATATTTGTAAATCAGCATATTGGTTTCTTTCTCTGGCAGGTAGATGGTCCGCCTGTCAGTAGGTTTAAACGCAAAATATGCCGGATAATTCGTCGCATTTTTAAAGAAGTTTTTATTAAAATCATTTAAAAAGGAAATAGGGATCTGGCTGGAATATACCTGCTGAGTTTCAGAAGAAACAAAGTATACACTTCCGTATTCCTTGTTGGAACTGTCCATATTAACCACTATTCTATCAAAGTTTAAAGGTGGAATTTTCTTCTGGTCAATATTGAGGATATTCCGGTAAATTTCAACCGGGACCTTTGCAGGAAAAACGATTTCAACTGCCCGGCCCTTTTCAGGTAAATCCTTTATACTTCCAGCCTTATCTGAGTTGTTCTTTACATCAGAAACCACCCACCGGCCAATTTCCCTCACAAGCCTGTCAATTTCCAGACTGTTTTCGGTACCAAAATGCTTTCCATTTACATGGAAATATATCCTGTCCGGCTTGACAATTTTCTTTAACTCTTTTTGTTCACTAATAGAAACCTGTTCAACGTAATTTTTATTATCTATCGTTTTAAAATCGGGCTGATATGTCCACAGATTCCATGTTAAAATGATGCTGAACAATACCAAAAAAATCAAAATGGCAGATTTTATATTTTCATATCTCATTCCCATTCATCCTCATCAGACCGTTCATATGGAAGGGTAAAAGCAATCTCAGTTCCTTTTCCTTCCTTACTGTTTGCCCAGATTCTTCCCCCATGGGCCTCAACCATCTCTTTGGCGATCGCAAGACCAAGTCCTGTTCCGCCCAGTTTTCTTGTCCGGGCCTTATCAACCCTGTAAAAACGTTCAAATATTTTTCCAATATTCTCTTTTGGAATCCCCATACCCTGGTCTTTAACACTCACAAGAATATGGTCTTCCCTTTCCTCAACAGTGAAGGTTAACTGGCCTCCTTCCGGAGAGTACTTCAATGCATTCGAAATGATATTATAAAGAACTTGAGTGAGTTTATCCTCATCAATTTCTACAAACATTCGTGCATCTGGCAAATTTCTCTTAAAAGAAATACTTTCATCTTTGGTTAATTCAAACCTGTCAATAATCCTATCAAAGAAATCGACAAAATCGACCCATTCCTTTGTTAGTCGATAATCTCTGCTGTCCATTTTGGAAAGCTGGAGCAGATCATTAACAAGACGAATCATCCGCTCTGTCTCATTTTGTGTAACCTCGAGGAAGTTAGGCGCAATTTCTTCATCCTTCCATGCTCCCTCAGCTAAAGCCTCCAAATAGCTTCTCATGGTTGTCAAAGGTGTTCTTAACTCATGAGACACATTCGCTACGAATTCTCTTCTCTCGGCATCAATTTTTTCCTGGTCGGTAATATCATGCAGAACAGTAATCAATCCATTTACAAAGCCTGTTTCTTTTTGTATGACTGATAAATTGGCCCTTAGAACGTAAGGTTTATTTTTTGTACTATAGTTCAGAATTAAGGAATCGTTCACTTCCAATAAATCCTCAAAGGTGTAATCCTCCTCGACATCAAGCAAGGACACGATTGGCTGTGATAGTACTGTTTCACGTGAAACACCCAGCATTTCGGCTGCTGGGTCATTTATCAAAATAACACGGCCTTTTCTATCAGTTGCAATAACCCCATCAGTCATGTACGAAAGGACGGAGGAAAGCTTCCTTCTCTCGCCTTCTGTCGTTGCCTGGGCTTCCTGCAATTTTTTAGTCAAGTTATTAAAGGTCATGGCCAGCGTTCCTATTTCATCATTGCCATAAACTTTTACTTTCCTTGAAAAGTTCCCTTTAGCCATTGCCAGGGCTTGCTTTTTCATATCGGAAATTGGCTTAGTGATCGTCTGGGCAAGCAAAATACCAAGAACTGCCGTTATTACTAATGCAATAGCCGTGCCGTTGATAAATATACTGTTGATCGTTTTCATCTGTTCAAAAACACTTTCAATTTTTGCAACAAGATAAATGGCACCGATGACTTTGTGACCGGATTTTATTGGGGAGGACAACACCCAAATCCGGTTTCCAGTCTGCCGGTCAATCATAATGCTGCTTTGCTCTTCTTCCATGACAATTGAACGCTTTACCCTAAGTTCCGTTGTTCTTTGTCCAACGATTCCCTGATTATTGGCTTCTGAGGTACCCAGTACTTTTAGAGATTGTGCGTCTATGACCCTAACCTCTGTAATATCCCCTGCTGCAAAGTCTCTCAGCATCTTTTTTACATCATCTTCAAGAGGCGGATCTTCCTTAGTACGGTCCTTATCCATTGCCTGTACGACATTATAGGCGAGCAGGTTAACTCGTTCTTTTATGGATGTCTGGAAATTTGTACGAAGGGTCTCTTCCAGCTGGCGCACAAAATAAACCCCAATAATCTGCATGGCAATCAGAATGAGCAAAACGTATATAATAACGAATTTAAGATGGATGGATTTGAAAAAACCTACTTTTCTCATTCCAGCCCATTACTCCTGTTCTGGATTGCGCAAATAGTACCCGACTCCTCTTCGGGTTACAATCCATGCCGGATGACTAGGGCTGTCTTCTATTTTTTCACGCAATCTTCTTACGGTAACATCAACTGTCCTTACGTCTCCGTAGTAATCATATCCCCAGACAGTTTGCAATAAATGTTCTCTTGTCATAACCTGTCCAATATGTTTGGCAAGATAATGTAATAATTCAAACTCACGATGGGTAAGTTCTATTGTTTCACCACGTTTTGAAACTACATAAGCATCCGGATGGATAGTAAGTGAACCAATTTCAATCTCATTTGATTCTTCTTCAATACCAGCTTGAGATGCAGCCTGATGGCGGCGCAGATTGGCTTTTACACGTGCGATTAGTTCCCTGGTGCTAAATGGCTTTGTTACATAGTCATCTGCTCCAAGCTCTAGTCCAAGAACTTTATCAATTTCTGAATCCTTAGCTGTCAGCATAATGATTGGCATTTCGTATTTTTTCCGGACCTCCCGGCAAACCTCCATGCCATCTCTTTGCGGAAGCATAATATCCAGCAGGATTAAGTCCGGCTGCACTTCCTCCACCATGCTGATAGCAGAATTTCCATCATATGCGCAATAAACATCGTAGCCTTCTTTTTTTAAGTTGAACTGCAAAATATCTGCAATTGGTTTTTCATCGTCAACGACAAGAATCTTTTTCTCCATGGCCCCTGTCTCCTTTACCTAAAATAAATCTATTTCATTTCATATGAAAGTAAAAAGTCATATGTCCTCTAGTCTACTTTACCATTTTATACGAATGAATTCACCTTTTAACAAAAGTTGTCAGTGTGATAGAGCACATGTGCAGCGAAGCAACCACCTGAGTAAACTTCCTGCAACGGCTTCTGTGAATAGACGACATGCAGCTTTGCGACGAGCTGAAAATAAGCTTCCTTGAAAAAGCGGTGGCGCAGGAGCACTTAGGTTCGATGTTGACTTATCGTAGGGAGAAGAGGGATGGACACTTGCTGCACCATGTATCACCTAACGGTCATACTTGATGCAAGATAAGCCCGGGATGCTTATCAAGGATGAAAACTCGCTGGAGCTAGACAATTTAAAAGGTAAAACTTTATACTTCATATCAATTGAAAAAGCCTCCAGGTAAACCGGAGACTTTTAATCTAGTTATTTTATTTTACAATGTAATTTAACGGATTTTGAAGAGCTCCATTTTTATAAACTTCAAAGTGAAGATGGATTCCAGTAGCGTCACCGGTTGCTCCCATTACTCCAATTGCTGTTCCTTGCTCAATTTGCTGCCCAGCATGAACACAGAGTGATGCCATATGTCCATAGACTGTACGTAAACCATTTTGATGATCAATTACGACTTTATTGCCATATCCGCCATTATCCCAGCCAGCTGACACAACGACGCCATTGTCTGCCGCTTTAATGGTACGGTCGCTTGGGCGTGCAATATCAATCCCTTTATGCATCTTGCCGTCACGATAACCCAATTTACTGGAAATATAACCGCCAACTGCAGGCCAGGTAAAATGTCCTTGTCCACGGGAGGGAATTACCTTTGTGCCTTTAATGATAATCTTATTGGCTGGCTGAGCCTGAATGAAATCCTGTTGAGTTACCTTTTTCAGAGTACGGCCATTTTGCTGTGAAATCGTATATGTTACCAGCTTGCTCCCAGTCTGCCCTTCCTGCTGTACCTTCGTTTCCCCTTTAGGAAGTGAATTATCTTCTTTTACCTCTGTTTGATAGGCAATCGTTTGTTTCTCGCTTACTTCTTTTTCGACAGCTACCTCTACAAACGGAACTGTTACTGTAATATTTAATTCCTGACCGATTTTAAGTACGGAATCTTCCTGAATGCCAGGATTTAAAACGAGTAAGTCACTTAGCTTAAGATTATTACGATTAGCAATGTCTCCCAGAACATCACCTTCTTGAACTGTATACTTTCTATCCTCTAAAGTACCACGTTCAAGGTAAGTAACGGCATCTTCTGCGTTTAAGATTTTGCTAGCAACAGTTTTATCCTCTTTTACAGATATATTTTTGGTAAAGTGAACGTCTAATATACGAGACTCATTTTCTTTCAACTCTGGCAAAACGGGATTAGAAACTGACTTGCGAGCTTCTAGCTCATCTAACTGTTCCTCTGATACATATGTAAGCTTTAGCTTTTTAACCACATCTTCAGCAGTTTCACTGCTTGCTACGTATACAACAGGCTGGCCATCTACTGCAATGGCAACCGCGTCAACCTGAGGCTCCTGTTTTTCATGTTTTTTTGCTGCATGTTCTTCTATGTAATTAGTTTTTTGAACTGATTCTGCCTTATTACCCGCTTTTATTTTCTTAATAATATCTTTGTGGGTAATAGATCCGATATAAGAATCATTTAAATATGTATTTGACTGTGTTGTATTATTTTCAGCAAGTACTGCATAATCCACACTAAAAGTTAGAGCGGCGGCAGCAAGGATCATTACTGCAGTTTTTTTGATAAAAGAAGCTGCTTTTTTTAATTTGGGCAACATTTTACTAAGACCTTTCATATATATCCTCCCTAATACAAAGAAACAAAATCTCTATTCTAGTTCTTTTTATCTATTAAAAACTTTACCATAAAAATTCCTGAATAAATTATATGTTCGGTGAATGTAACAAAAATGTATATTAACTTACATTTTTATACATTTGATGGAAGGAAAATAGAAGTTAAAAGATGACGTTTAAAAGAGAAAACCCTTTCAATACCAAGGGTTGAGAAGGATTTAGTCAGTATAACCCTAAATTAGACAAATTACCTTATATTTGGAAGATATATGGATTATTTTTTGCAAAATGATTACAAATTGAAAAAATAAATAAAAAGACCTGTTTTCAAATCTATTATATTGGGTAATATTTGAAAATCTTGTGACTTCCTGGGCCAAATAAACAAAAAACTGTCTCATTTTACTGAGACAGTTTTTTTCGTAATGGCTCGGGACGGAATCGAACCGCCGACACAAGGATTTTCAGTCCTTTGCTCTACCGACTGAGCTACCGAGCCAATTATGTATGGCGGTCCCGACCGGGATCGAACCGGCGATCTCCTGCGTGACAGGCAGGCATGTTAACCGCTACACCACGGGACCATTTTATAAAATAAGTTATTTCCATGCTCTTATATCCTATAACACTGTCTATTCCTCTTCCAGAGTATTCATAGAAGCGGATGCGTCGAGACAACTCGCTGCTGTTCCACTGTAGCTTTGCTGGTTGCTACACCACGGGACCATTATTAATGTTTTTTGCAAGTTTAAAATAGATATGACCCCTACGGGATTCGAACCCGTGTTACCGCCGTGAAAGGGCGGTGTCTTAACCGCTTGACCAAGGGGCCATGCAAAAAAACATGGTGAGCCATGAAGGACTCGAACCTTCGACCCTCTGATTAAAAGTCAGATGCTCTACCAACTGAGCTAATGGCTCTTATTAAGAGATTACCTAATCTATTACTAATATTAGGTTTGTCTGCCAAGTTTTTAACTCTCTCAGCGACGTTTTTTATAATATCATATAAACTTAAAATGATGCAACCCTTTTTAAAAAGTTTTTTAAAAAAGGAAGTTCAGAGAGAAAATAGATTAGGACGGCCATATACTCTCGGGGTATACAACCAATTTATTTACTAATTTTTTAAAGTTTTCAGTTTAAATAAGCCCTTTTATTCTAGAAATAGTAAAATAGACACCTGTTTTTACTCTAAAAATAACTTTTTTCATAAAAAAGGGGCTAGTTTATAACTGAATACTCTCTTCTGTATCCTTTTGAGTACAGGTTTTCGCAAGGAATGCACGAGTTTTCGTAAAGAATGCACGATTCTCCCCAAAGAATGATTGAGTCCATATAATTGTGTAAAAAGAAAGAGTCATTTTATTCACTCTTGGCAACACTGTTTTCAACGACGATAA